>NZ_CM149588.1:1822500-3888044 GCF_056156265.1 Flavobacterium sp. TS_SC_5
TCTTTTTTCAAAAACATTGAGTGCTAGGCTTGTGTGAATTTGTGTGTTTTTAGATGTCAGAATAAAATTAATTAGCTCATTCTAGCAGTTTTCTGACCATTTTTCTTTGTTTTGGTACAATAAGTAGCATCATTTGGTTAGTTATTGTTTTATGCGTGTCTCCATTAGTCAAGATTTTAGATTCTAAAATTTTTTGTCTTTCTAAATAAGCTCGTTTTCTAGGTCTTTAGCTTACAATTAATATTTGATTCAGATATCTTGTAAAGCTTTTGTGTTAAGTTTTTGAATATGGAAGTAGTCCATTACTTGTCCTATGTGGAAAACATTTCTTTACAATCCATCCCATCTTTGTATCCACGATGATTGCTATTTCGATTTTTTTTGTGAATATTTTGTCTGTTATAGAGATTAAGTATTCGTTTTAATTCCAATAATTATAGGAACTATGAAATCCTTTTTCCTTCGCACCTTTGTAGGTTAAAAATGGTATGGAGTTCGCTGTTGAATAATGAATATGGAAGTAATAAACTAAAATCTAGTCGAGAGTCCTTTTGATCTCAACGTTTGGTCTTTCTTCTTTATGAATTGAATAGACGTCGTATAAATAAAGATAAAGTATTTTTACTCTTTTTTTTATAAGAAGACCGTTCAAAGTATTTGACCATAGTTTATGCTGCTAATAATTTGATTAGTTCAGTGTGAGAATTTTGTATTTATTTCTGATTTCGAAATACAAATATCAAAATGTTTTATTTCCCTGCTGTATTTAGATTTAAGCTTTTTTTCGGTCTTACTTCCGTCATTTTTGACCACTAACGACCTTTTCTTACCTTAGCTTTCTTTATTAGTGCAATAGTGTGAAGTTTTACTTGTGACATAGGTACTTCAACATTGGTTAAACGAGTCCCCATGTTTTGGCTGTAAATAATCTATTGATGATCAAATTCTTTAGATTCCAATGTAGTAAAAGAATTGACGTGTTTTTTATATTGTCCTTAAATTTTCACCATTAATCGCAAATAAATTTATAATTGTATTACAATCGATAGTTGTATTATAGATTAATTGCTTAAAAAAAAACACACATGTTAATTTATATGTGATACTTATGGTTTTTTGTTTTTTGATGATTTCCAATGAGTTTAGTAATCCAATGACGACGTTTAAATTAATGACAAACGTATCTCTAAGGGCAGAATCAAAAATAGTAATTTCATTTATAAATCTATTACATACTAATTCTACAGCATAAAACTTTTTTCTAGGTTTAGGTTTTGCAGAATTGACAGCAGAGAGTAATTAAAAGAAAAATACAAAAATATAAACTTTCAAATTTCTCTAGATGGAATAATAGATTTTGCTACAACGAAAAATATTTTTTTTGCGATTCGAAAAAAGCCGCTGATTACAATAAATTTTTTGACTTGTAAAATAAGAAATATCTATACGAGATGCTGAAAAAAAAGATGAGAATTTGTCGATTAGTCTTTTAAACCTCTTTGTGATAATGAAAAACTAGTGATAGTTGAAACCTTTATTGTAAAGCTATAAAAGTGCATAAGGGGGATTCTAAAACTCCAATTTCTTTTTTCTTAACTCGAAATTTTGTCCAAGATATACACGACGCACCATTTCGTCTTCGACAAGTTCTTCCGGAATACCCGCTTTTAGGATTCCACCTTCAAACATTAGGTAGGTTTTGTCGGTAATCGCCAAAGTTTCCTGTACGTTGTGATCGGTAATTAGAATACCGATATTTTTATTTTTCAGCTGTGCTACAATTCTCTGGATATCTTCTACGGCAACAGGGTCGACACCAGCGAAAGGCTCATCCAGTAAAATGAATTTTGGATCAGTGGCTAGACATCGTGCAATTTCAGTACGACGACGCTCTCCACCGGAAAGTAAATCACCTCTGTTGGTACGAATGTGTTCTAAGCTAAACTCGGCAATTAGGCTTTCCATTTTTGCCTCCTGTTCGGCTTTGGATAGTTTAGTCAATTGAAGCACACTTAGGATATTGTCTTCAATGCTTAGTTTTCTAAAAACGGAAGCTTCCTGTGCCAAATACCCAATTCCCTGCTGTGCTCTTTTATACATCGGGTAATCCGTAATGTTCAAATCGTCCAGGAATATATTGCCTGAATTGGGTTTTACCAATCCCACAATCATATAAAAAGAAGTCGTTTTGCCGGCACCATTTGGACCTAAAAGTCCCACGATTTCACCTTGATTTACTTCTACCGAAATGCCTTTCACAACACTGCGTCCTTTATAAGTTTTAATCAGATTTTCGGCTCTTAATTTCATATTCTTTGGTTTAATCGTTAAACTGTAATACTGCTTATTCGTTTAACTGTTTAATCGTGTCAAATAAACGAATAAACAATTAAACGATTTAACTTCTTAACAAATTATTTGGTTGCGTTTTCTTCCAATGCTTCCCAAAATTCATAGGCTCTACGTAAATGTGGTACCACAATAGTTCCGCCAACAAGTGTTGCGATTCCCATTGCTTCCATCATTTCCTCTTTGGTAACACCTTCTTTGTGGCTGGTTTCCAAATGGTATTTTACGCAATCATCACAACGTAAAACTGCTGAAGCTACTAACCCTAGTAATTCTTTCGTTTTTACATCCAAAGCTCCTGCGGCGTATGCATTGGTGTCTAAATTAAAGATACGTTTTACAATTTTATTATTGTCTGCCAATAATTTTTCGTTCATTTTAGAACGGTACTCGTTGAATTCTTCTATTATATCAGCCATTTACTTTTTTTTGATTTTTTACTACTATTTTTGAAATTAAGATACTCGCTTCATAAATTAACAACATCGGAATGGTTACAATGATTTGGCTTACCACGTCCGGAGGCGTTACAATTGCGGCCACAATCAGAATGATAATTACGGCATATTTCCAGTATTTTCTTAAGAAATCCGGCGTTACTAAGCCTAGTTTGGTTAGGAAATAGATGATTATTGGTAATTCGAAGAACAACCCGCAAGCGATCACACTTGTTTTTACGAGACCTATGTAGGAATCAATACTAAATTGGTTCTTTACTACATCACTGATGGTGAAAGTAGCGAAAAAGTTGACAGACATCGGTACGATTACATAATAGCCAAATAATACACCCAAGAAGAACAATAATGAAGACGAAAAAATAAAAAGTTTCGCATGTTTTTTCTCTGAATCGTATAAAGCAGGGCTGATGAATTTCCAAACTTCCCAAAGTATAAAGGGAAAGCCGAGAATGAAACCTGCGGTGATACAAGTCCAAATCAAAACATTAATTTGGCCTTCCATATTTGTATTTTGGATAATAAAAGGCATATCTGTCACGCAAATGCTTTCAGCAAAACCCAATTGATTGGAAAGGTCGCAAAAGAAACGATAGGTTATGAAATTAGCATTTGTGGGACCAAAAATAACAACATCAAAAATGTAATCACTTATAAAAAAAGTGACGGTGGCCAAGATTAATATTGCCACCGTGCTTCGAACCAATAACCATCTTAATTCTTCAAGATGATCTAAAAACGACATTTCGTTTAAGTTTTTTTTTGTCATTATACTATTCCTTCTTTTAAAATATCATGTAAATGTAATACGCCTTTGTATTCGCTGTCGTCTACAACTACTAATTGTGTGATGGAAAAATCTTCCATTATATTCAATGCGTCTACTACCATAGCGCTGGAAGTTGTTATTTTTGGATTTTTTGTCATGATGTCCTTTGCGGTCAAATTGGCAAAAGTGTCTCTGTCGCTCAACATTCTTCTAATATCACCATCGGTAATAATTCCGATTACTTTGTCATTTTCAACTACCGCGGTCACACCAAGACGTTTTTCAGAAATTTCGAAAATCACTTTCTTGATGGATGCATCTGGTGAAACCATTGGTTTTAGGCTGTGTTCCAACATGTCCTTGACGCGCAACAATAATTTCTTGCCCAATGCGCCTCCTGGATGGTAAATTGCAAAATCTTCGGGTTTGAAATCGCGCATTTCCATCAGGCAAACGGCAAGTGCGTCTCCCATTACAAGTTGTGCAGTGGTGCTGTTTGTAGGCGCCAGATTGTTCGGACAAGATTCCGCATCGACTGTGGTGTTCAGAACAAAATCAGAACCTTTAGCTAAAAAAGACGTCATGTTTCCGGTTATTGCAATCAAGGTATTTCCAAAACGTTTTAATAGCGGAACCAATACTTTTATTTCAGGGCTGTTACCACTTTTTGAAATGCAAATAATAACATCCTCGTTTTGAATCATGCCTAAATCACCATGAATAGCTTCAGATGCATGTAGAAAAAGTGACGGCGTTCCGGTAGAATTAAAAGAAGCTACCATTTTTTGAGCAATAATAGCACTTTTTCCTATCCCGGTTACGACTAATCTTCCGTTAGAATTATAGATTTTTTGTGTCGCTTCAATAAAGTTTTCATCCAGAAAATCAGTGAGTTTAGCTATAGATTGGCTTTCCGACAAGATGGTTTTTTTGGCACTAGCCAATATATTTTCTTTAGTGATCAAAACAGAATGATTAAAATTTGTATGTGTAAAAGAAATTTGTACCTTTAGGTGTTGCAAATTTATACAAAATACCACATAATAAAGAATGAATCCAAACGAAATTGACATACACAAAGAATTAAAGAAGTATTTTGGCTTTAGCCAATTTAAAGGATTACAGGAGCAAGTCATAAAAAGCATCCTGAATCAACAGAATACATTTGTGATCATGCCCACTGGTGGAGGAAAATCACTTTGTTATCAATTGCCTGCTCTAATTCAAGAAGGAACCGCCATTGTGGTTTCTCCTTTTATTGCTTTAATGAAAAATCAGGTGGATGCCATCAGAAGTTTGTCTTCTGAAAATGGTGTGGCGCATGTTTTAAACTCTTCGCTGACTAAAACTGAAATTGCTCAAGTAAAAAAAGATATTACTTCTGGACTCACTAAGTTGTTATATGTAGCCCCTGAGTCATTGACCAAAGAGGAATATGTGAATTTCCTAAAAAACGTCACGATATCTTTTGTGGCCATTGATGAAGCACACTGTATTTCAGAATGGGGACATGATTTTAGACCGGAGTACCGCAATCTAAAGCATATTATCAAGCAATTGGGTGATGTTCCTATTATTGGTCTAACTGCTACAGCGACACCAAAAGTGCAGGAAGATATTTTGAAAAACTTAGATATGACTGATGCGACTACTTTTAAAGCATCATTTAACAGACCTAATTTATATTACGAAGTACGAACCAAAACGAAGAATATCGAATCGGATATTATTCGGTTTATCAAACAACATAAAGGGAAATCAGGTATTATATATTGCCTGAGCCGTAAAAAAGTGGAGGCTATTGCCGAAGTTTTGCAGGTGAACGGAATTAGTGCTGTGCCGTATCATGCGGGATTGGATGCTAAAACCCGTGCCAAACATCAGGATATGTTCCTGATGGAAGATGTGGATGTGGTTGTGGCGACAATAGCTTTTGGGATGGGAATTGATAAACCTGATGTGCGTTTTGTAATTCACCATGACATTCCTAAATCACTGGAAAGTTATTATCAGGAAACGGGTCGTGCAGGTCGTGATGGTGGCGAAGGTCATTGTCTAGCCTATTACTCCTATAAAGATGTCGAGAAATTAGAAAAATTCATGTCGGGGAAACCAGTTGCCGAACAGGAAATAGGATTTGCTTTATTGCAGGAAGTCGTGGCTTACGCCGAGACCTCGATGTCGAGAAGAAAATTCCTGTTGCATTATTTCGGTGAGGAATTTGACGATGTTACTGGCGAAGGAGCTGATATGGATGACAATGTCAGAAATCCGAAAACAAAAATTGAGGCTAAAGATGAAGTGGTGAAATTGTTGCAAGTAGTGCGAGATACCAAACATTTATACAAGTCAAAAGAAGTCGTTTTTACATTGATTGGTCGCGTTAATGCGGTTATCAAAGCTCATAGAACAGATACGCAGTCCTTTTTTGGATGTGGTTCAGCACATGATGAAAAATATTGGATGGCCTTGTTGCGACAAGTTCTGGTTGGCGGATTTTTATCTAAAGATATTGAAACATATGGTATTGTAAAAATTACGGATAAAGGATTGGATTTTATAAAAAATCCGCAATCGTTTATGATGTCTGAAGATCACGAGTACAATGAATCAGTGGATGAAGCGATAGTCACTGCTTCTAAATCTACAGGAGTTGCTGATGAAGTGCTGATGGGTATGCTGCGGGATTTACGTAAAAAAGTAGCCAAAAAAGTTGGTGTTCCTCCATTTGTGGTTTTTCAAGATCCATCGCTAGAAGATATGGCTTTAAAATATCCCGTTTCTCAAGAAGAATTGATAAATATTCATGGGGTTGGAGAAGGGAAAGCCAAAAAATATGGCAAGGAATTCCTGGAATTAATAAGCCGTTATGTAATTGAAAATGACATTACGCGTCCGGAAGATTTGGTAGTGAAATCGACCGGCGTCAATTCAGTGAATAAACTTTATATTATTCAAAATATTGACAGAAAATTATCTCTCGATGATATTGCTTCCGCTAAAGGAATCAACATGGATGCTCTAATTAAAGAAATGGAGCAGATTGTGTATTCCGGAACCAAACTGAATATCAAATATTGGATTGATGATATGCTTGATGACGATCAGCAGGAAGAAATTCACGATTATTTTATGGAATCTGAATCCGATAGCATTGAATTTGCCTTAAAAGAATTTGATGGAGATTACGATTTGGACGAGTTACGTCTGATGCGTATCAAATTTATCAGTGAAGTGGCAAACTAGTCGTAAAGTCGAAAGTCTTGAAGTCAAAATTTTTACCGTTTTGGTGTTTTTTGTGACATTTAGAACTTCGACTTTATGACTTTAGACTACATATAACTCTCCTCGATGCGGTTTCAAAGCATCTCGAACCTGAATCATGTTTTCATCCGTTACTACCATAAAAGCGATGGCTTGCATTTCGCTTTGAATTTCAAAACCGGTAATGTTCAACGGTAGTTTTTCAATTGCTATATATTCTTTCAAATGGATTTCGTGGTGTTCTGCTGTTTTTGCGGAAGCGGGTCCACGAAAATCCCAAATCAGTTTTATTTTTCTAGACATTTTTTCTAATATTAATCGGTGAACGGTTTAAATGTTTACCTGTTTTTAAGGACAAAGTTACAAAGTCTAATTTGAAAACAAGCTAATTTGAAGAGTTGAACAACGGAATCTACTTTCAATAACAAGAATTCACTACAAAATACTACTTTTGTATCCATATTGTTGGACGGTTTATTAAAGTCTAACAATCTAAAAATCGAATAATCTAGAAAATGCCTCAAGAACTCTTATTACAAGTATCTCCAGAAATTGCAGCAAATGATGTTTTGCTGAAAAATCATTTATCGAAACAAATTAACGTTTCTGTAAATGAAATTCAGCATGTTTCCATCCTAAAAAGATCGATTGATGCCCGCCAAAAAGCCATTAAAATTAATCTTAAGGTTTTGATTTTTATGAAGGGCGAACCTTTTCAAGAGCAAAAACTACAACTTCCAGAATATAAAAACGTTTCTTCGGCTCAAGAAGTAATTGTTGTTGGCGCAGGACCTGCCGGACTTTTTGCTGCTTTGCAATTGATAGAATTGGGTTTGAAACCAATTGTTGTTGAACGTGGGAAAGATGTTCGTGGCAGACGACGCGATTTGAAAGCCATCAATGTAGATCATCTTGTGAACGAAGATTCCAATTATTGTTTTGGCGAAGGCGGAGCAGGAACCTATTCGGACGGGAAGCTATATACCCGTTCTAAAAAAAGAGGTGATGTAACCAGAATTTTGGAATTATTTGTTGCTTTTGGAGCTTCAGCCGATATTCTGATTGAAGCACATCCACACATTGGAACCAATAAATTACCACAAATTATTCAGGATATTCGGGAGAAAATCATCGAATTTGGCGGACAGGTTTTGTTCGAAACTCGATTGACTGATATTTTACTAAAAAATAATGAAGTGCAAGGTGTTGTTACCCAAAAAGGCGACACGATTCTTGCTAATAAACTTATTTTGGCCACCGGACATTCTGCTCGTGATATTTTCGAATTATTGGATCGAAAACAGATTTTTATCGAGGCCAAACCTTTTGCCTTGGGCGTACGGGCAGAGCATCCACAATCGTTGATAGACAGTATTCAGTACAGCTGCGATTATCGTGGGGAATTTTTGCCTCCGGCTCCATATTCTATTGTGAAACAAGTAGGAGGAAGGGGAATGTATTCATTTTGTATGTGTCCCGGCGGTGTAATTGCACCTTGTGCCACGAGTCCCGGCGAAGTGGTGACGAATGGTTGGTCACCATCTAAAAGGGATCAGGCTACCGCCAATTCCGGAATTGTAATCGAATTGCAACTGGAAGATTTTAAGCCTTTTGCAAAATTTGGTGCTTTGGCCGGAATGGAATTCCAAAAAAGTATCGAACAACGAGCTTGGCATTTGGCAGGGGAAAGCCAAAAAGTTCCTGCACAACGCATGATTGATTTTACGCAAAACCGGGTTTCATCAGATATTCCTAAAACCTCTTATGTTCCAGGGACAACTTCGGTAGAAATGGGACAGGTTTTTCCTGGATTTTTAACACAAATATTGCGAGAAGGATTTACTGAATTTGGAAAATCAATGCGTGGTTATTTGACAAATGAAGCGATACTTCATGCTCCGGAATCGAGAACATCTTCGCCTGTACGTATTCCCAGAGATTCATTGACTTACGAGCATGTTCAAATAAAAGGTTTGTATCCTTGCGGAGAAGGTGCTGGTTATGCGGGTGGGATTATATCTGCCGCTATTGATGGCGAAAAATGTGCTTTAAAAATCGCTGAAGTTTTAAAATAATTATTTATAATGAAAAAATTCTTTTCTAGATTATTCAATAATAAGTCCACTGAAGATCAATCGTTACTTTCATTTGATTTTTTGAATGAAATTTATTCTTATTTATTTTATGAAAACCCAAATGTAAATTTTAAGCTAAAAGGGTTTTTTGATAAAATTTATATTAACAGATACAATTTCCCAGAATCATTTGACAACCCAAAAAGTAAAAGCGAATTAAAAAGTTGTGGCTTTACCACTATTTATGAAGTTTTGAATGAACTTTATGCAAAAATAAATATCGACCCCATTTCGCAGGAGTTAATCGATGAAAATTATCCAGTAGATTTTATCCATATTCAATTTTACAGTGATATAATCGGTGTAAATTCTACTTCAAAAAATATTTTACAAAATTTTATCTTCTTTTTTTGTTGCGAAGAAGGAAGTTCAGAGACAAATGGATTTAGACTTTTGTATTCAAACAATCGCTATTTTACCTTTTTTATTAGAAATTTACTCGATACAAAATTTATAGAAAACAACATTCCTCAAAATGAAATTGAAGAAAAAGTATTTCAAGATTTTGAAACCGTATTAATCGGAATTTGTCAACATTTAAAAATTGAATTACCAAAAACTATTTTAACTTCAAATTTATTACCCGAAGAAGTAACACAAAATCATTTTGAAGAGTTAATACGCCTAATTACTCGACATAAAATTGATGAAAAAGTCATAAAAAAACAAGCTAAGAAAATGTTTGGCAAATACAAAAAACCATCAGAAGACGATAATTTCTTTGATGATAATTATAAATTTTTAGAGAATGTAAACTGCTGGAATAGTGACTGGAAGTTTGATCCAGAAGATGCAGAATTCTTTATCTCTGAAATGATAGAAGAAGATTTTACTTTCGAACATCCTACCGAAACTTACAGTCATAATTTGTTCCCATACATACAAACAGCTTTAAGAAAGTATGATTTAGAGCTAATGAGCTTTGATACTCAAGGCGATAACTATTTGTTTTTTGCTGCTAATATTAATGAAATGAAGCGAATTCAAGAATTATCTCAAGTAATTGATATTAAGATAGACATGTTGAAATAATTTATTTTTTGAGACAAAAATGGTGTTTTATAATCATCATATACTTTTAAGTTTTTCTACTAAATCTATCGCTTTTTTATAGTGTTTTTTTAGTTTTTTTAAATTTGATGTTATGCTTTTTTGTTATGTTTTAGCTCTTTAGATTCTTAGATACTAAAGACTAATAATGATTGATTTAGTACCTCTACTGTTTTTTATTTTCCAAAATAATTATTCATTCCCTGTTTGTATAGGTAGCTGTGGACTATCAGTATTCTTTTTTTGTCCATAATACAAGACGATAATTTTGTCTACTGATGATCATCCGTATTTATGTTTTTCTTTAATCCTAATTTTTATACATTTTCTTCTTTGTTTATTTCGATTACAATCTATAGTTATTAGTAAAATAATAATTGATTTATTTTTAAAGCACTTTAATTTTACTACCGAATCTATCTTTTAGAAAGTAGATTTAATAAGAAATCATAAAAAGAATAAATATGTTTGAAAAATTTAAAAAATCTGAAATTTTAATTTTATTATTGGTTATTGCGTTAATTTTTACTTCTGAATATTTTTATATTGTTTTAAAAGATCCACAGCGTGCTATTTTTATTGGTTTGTGGCCTCCAACAATACTAGGTCTTTTGATATTTTTAAATCTTAAACTCAAAAAGTAATATGGAAAATATAGAATTAATTATCATGACCGTAGTAGTGATTTTATGCTTTGTGGCGTTCTTTATCTCTACTTTTAACGAATTTGAAAAAGTTGAAAAAAAAAATTTGACGAGCGAAAATAGTAGAGGTATAATATCTAGATTCCTGGCATATCTAGAAAGTTTAGTAGCAGAATAGATAATTATTAAGATCTGATTATTAATCTTATTCCGCAGCGGTTCGTCAATTTCAAGCATAACTGCTCTGAATAATCCTGCGTGTAATTCCGTTTTAGTGCAAGCTTTTGTTGATTTTGATATTGTTTAAGACGACACCGCAGGATTAACTTGTTTGATAGTTTTTTTAAATTCTATTTTTAACTAAAGCTGCATTTATTTTATGAAATAACAATTCTCTTTTTGAAGTTATCACCGCTTTGATGGTTTTAAGGTGCTTTCTTTCGTTTGAATTGGTCTTATAGAACGGGATTGTTTTTTTTAAATTGAGGATAGCAACTTCGTAATCATGCCATTCTCCAAGCATTTCCGACAATACCGTTTGAGTTGAAATCAGTTTTCTTGATGGGTCAGTAGGGAAGATTTTCTCATTGTATTGGTACACTTTTAATCGTTTCCGAAAATTGTGCATTTCATTCTTTTTAAAAGCCTCTTTATGGATTCGTTTTTTTATCTCCTTTCTCGTTTTATTTCGGTAGCGATTTGCTTTATTTTTACATGTTTTTGCAAGAAAATCGGTTATTATTTGGTGTTTTTCTTTTAACTTTTTGATTAAGCGTTTATTTGCGAGGATGAAATATTTTTGTACTTCTTTGGTCTCAAGTTTTTTTAGTTGTTTAGGATATTTTTTTAGTAAATTAAAACTGGGTTGTTCCTCAAGAATGATTTGTTGCAGTTGAAGTTCTCTTACTTTTCCGGCTTGTTTGAAAATAATGCTGTAAGGTTTAAAGGTTTTTCGAGATTTAAAATTCTTGTTGCAAAAGTCAGTTAATTCAAATAGTGCTTTCATTTTCTTGATTTCAACTCGGAGTTCATGAAAATTTTCGACAGTATATGATTCGGGTGCTTTTTCCAAAATGAGGTTCAAAGCACTTTTTCTGGTTTTAAAATATGTTAGAAGTTCTTTCATGTCACAGCCTAATAATTGATTTGATTTTCTATAAATTCCTTATACGGTCTTTAAATCCTTTGTGTAAAAACAGTTCAAGTTATTTAAGTAAATTTACAAAAAAATGATTAAAAATTTATTTAAATATATGTAAATCAGTTGTTTATAGTTTTATCTTCATATAAAGGAATAAAAAAACCGAAAATCTCTTTTCGGTTGTTGTTTTTTTTAAATTTTAAAAATTTTCTGTTAAAAGGTTTTATTTTTTAGCATTCATTTCCATATAATCTATAGTTAAGTCAGACATCACTTTCATTCCTAATACAAAACTGCCCTCGTCAATATAAAAATCAGGCGTATGATGTGAGGCTGTTTCAGCTGGATTTTTGCCTTTAGGCATTCCGCCAAGGAAAAAGAAAAGTCCGGGAATCTTATCTTGATAATACGAAAAATCCTCTGCTCCAGTTGCTGCGGGTGCTAATATCACATTGTTTTTTCCGGCCACAGCTTCCAGTGTTGGTATCATTTTTTCGGTTAGTATTGGGTCGTTGTACGTGATCAATGTTTGTTTTGTAATGCTGATTTCAGCGGTGGCTCCCGCACTCTCTGCAATGTTGGTGGTTATTTGTTTCAATCGGTTGTGAATCATTTCCTGTACTTTTTTATCTAAGGTCCGAATTGTTCCTGCCATTTCTAGTTCTTCTGGAATAATATTGCTTCTTATACCAGAAGTAATTTTCCCAACACTGACCACAGCTGCTGACTCCGTTAGATCTACATTGCGACTTACAATAGTCTGCAAACCCAAAATTATTTGGGAAGCCGTAACAATAGGATCCACGGATTGCCATGGACTGGCTCCATGCGCTTGTTTTCCCTTTATTTTTATTTTGAACCAGTCCGATGAAGCCATAGCTCCTTTTGGGCGGTAATTGATTTTGCCGACTTCAGTATCAGCGCTAATGTGTAATCCAAAAATCACATCAACTTTTGGGTTTTCCAGAATACCTTCTTTAACCATTAGTGCAGCTCCGCCTTCTTCACCTTCGGGTGGCCCTTCTTCAGCAGGTTGGAAAATGAATTTTACTGTTCCTTTTAATTCACTTTTGATAGAAGCGAGGATTTCAGCTGTTCCCATCAGCATGGCAATATGCGAATCGTGTCCGCATGCATGCATGACACCTACTTGCTGACCGTTATATTCTCCCATTGCTCTAGAGGCAAAAGGAATATTTACTCTTTCGGTTACGGGTAATGCATCCATATCGGCTCGAAGAGCGACTACTGGACCGGGTTTTCCACCTTTTAAAATACCTACAACACCCGTTTTGGCTACGCCAGTTTGTACTTCTATGCCCAACAATCGCAAATGCGCTGCTATTTTTTCGGCTGTTTTAAATTCCCTATTTCCTAATTCTGGATTTTGGTGAAAATCTCTTCTCCAAGTAATAACTTTGGGTTCTAATGTCGCTGCTTTTTGAGCTACTTTGATTTTTAGCTCGGAATTTTGCGCTGTAGCAAAAATGGAATACGTAAATATGCCAGCATAAATAATAGTTTTTTTCATTAATTGTGGTTTGAATTTTGGTTGGGTAACAGCTTTATTTTAATTGAAATTTAGCCTATTTTGGTATTAAATAAAGTTGGTTTGAAACAAATATAGTAAAATTATTTTGCCTGAAGGGAATTTTAAATTGTGGCGTAAAGTATCTTTTTTTGAGTAGTATATAAAAAAAAACCGCCTTGTTTGTGAGAACAAGGCGGCAGCTTACGAATTTATTTTTGCTTCTTTAATTTGGTCTTAAATAGTTTTTCAAATTTTTCCATTTTGGGTTGAATTACCATCTTGCAATAAGGCTGAGTTTTGTTATTCTCATAGTAATTCTGATGATAGGATTCTGCTTTGTAAAATTTGGTCAGGGGTTCTATTGTGGTCACTATTGAGCTGTCATAAATCTTAGCTTTTTTCAGGTCATTAATAACTGTTTGTGCAGCTTTCTTTTGAACTTCATTTTTATAAAAAATGGCAGAACGGTATTGTGTTCCTACATCGGCACCTTGACGGTTCAATGTCGTTGGGTCATGCACGGTAAAAAATACTTTGAAAATTTCGTCGAGATTCGTTACGTTTTTGTCATATGTGATTTTTACCACTTCGGCATAACCGGATCTTCCCGTGGATACATCTTCATAGGTCGGATTCACACTTTTACCGCCTGCGTAACCTGATATTGCTGATTGCACTCCGTTTAAATTTTCATAAACTGCTTCCACACACCAGTAACAACCGCCGGCTAAAGTGATGGATTCAAGATTGGATTGTTTGGGTGCTTTACTTTGGGCAAACAAACTGGTTGTTGCCAAAAGGCACACTAAAAATAGTCTCTTCATGTTATTTGGTATCAGGAATAAAGTCAAGCGCGATAGAATTCATACAATATCTTTTTTTGTTGGTTCCGCCGTCATCAAAAAGATGCCCTAAGTGACCGTCACATCTTCCGCATAGCGCTTCAATTCTTTCCATTCCGAGAGAATTGTCGGTTTTATAAACCACACTGTTTTTATTGTCTTGTTCAAAGAAACTTGGCCAGCCACAATTGCTTGAAAATTTGGCGCCTGAACGAAATAGTTTGTTGCCGCAGGCCGCACAATAATAGGTTCCTTTGTCATCAGTATTCCAATATTTTCCTGTAAAAGGTCGTTCCGTATCCGCATTACGAGTTACCTCATATACATCTTCCGGCAGTACTTTTTTCCATTCGGCATCACTTACGTTGAGTTTTGTTGTATCCATGTTGGAATAATAGGGATTTCCGGGTTTTTTTATAGTATTTTCCACTGCGATTGTTTTTTTTGTGTTTCCTTGTTTTTTTGTCGTTTGTCCACAGGCAGTGAAGATGAATAAAGGGAGCAAAAATAATAGGCTTAAAAAACGGCTTGCTGTTCTCATAATTTTCTTTTTATACTACAAATGTAAAGTGCTTTTGAATCAAAATATGTCGTCTACATTGCAAATTAATAGTTATTTAAGTAAGTTTTAACTATCGTTATTTACGGGTAAAAGACAGTTCTGGATTTAGAATTAACAAAATCTTATCATTATAGAATCATTCGCATGTTGATAAGGTGTTTTTTGAAGCCTGCTTTCTCATAGGCCTTTATTGCCGAAGTATTGTCGTTGTATACATCTAGCCTCATTTCGAATACATCCTGAAGGTTACACCACTTTTTGAGTGCTTCAATAATTTTAGCGTTTACTCCTTTTCCTCTGTGATTAGCATCCGTGTACATAAATCCTAAATAAGCGTAGTTTAGATGATTCAAATAAGGCTTTGCGGTCTCTATTCGGGCATATCCAGAACCTATGAGTTCTGAATCAATTTCGGCTACTAATACTTCTATATGAGGAGCTGAAATCATTTTTTCAATATCGTAATAATTTATTTTTTCTTCTTTTAAAGTAGGGTCAAAAGGACGCTCGGCAGTAATAATTCCCTGTTCAAATTCAAGGAGTTTTTCTAAATCGTTTGGATGTGCTTTTCGGATAGTTATAGTGTGCATGGTACTGTTTGTAATTTGTTATAAAAATACAAAAGAATCTTTGAAAGTGGAGTGTCAATTTTATATTGGACAGCTATAAAATAATTCGGCTTCAACAAAACGAAACAGAACGTTAAAAGTGTTTTTAATAATATGTTTTTGGCAAGCAAAGTTTGTTGTTTATATAATAATGTACTTTAAGGATGCTAGTTCGATAATTAAGATGCTATCATAAATTATTATTTGAAGTTTTTTTTACAATATAAATTTATATTTGTTGTAAAATATTATTTATGAAAAGTGAAAGTAATTGGCATAAAATTAAAAAATGGATTTATAGAAATTTGGGATGGTTATTTATGGCAATATCATTATCGCTATTGATACTGTCTTTTTCTAAAATTGTTGAAAATGATAAGATAAACAGTTTGGTCGAAAAACTTGCTTTTGCATTATTATCCTCGGGAGTTTTTGCTGTAGTATTGAAATCAATTCAGTTTACGGGTTTATTTAAAGAAGAAATAGAAAAAGTTATTTTAGGATCTGATTTTATTAAAAACAGGAGAGATTTACCTGAATTATGGAGTTCAATTTCTAAGGAAATTTATAAAAGAAAATTTCCTAATATTAGTGATGAGTTAGAAAATCGAATTTTGGGAACATATTTTCCTACAAATTCTGATTATTATTATGAAGATTATGTAGTTACTATTAACATTGAAGGTATTAGTGATGATTTTGAAATTACATATACCCAAACATGTAAGTATAATGTGATATTAGATAAAGATATAAGTAAAGTTAATCTAACTCTTAAAACTTCAATTAAACAATTAGATGGATTGTCTGGAATTCAAAATGATTTAGAATTTTTTAAAATTAATGGTGAAGATGCAACTCCTAAAGAGGATGATGCTACCCTTGACGATGATACAGCAAAAAAGTTTACTATTCCTTTGAATGGTAAAGGTCCTTTTAAAATTCATTCAAAATTTAGAAGAAAATATTCTTTAAAGACAGAAAATTATAAACTTTTTAGGATGAATACTTTTACTAAAAATATGGATGTAACCATATCTTATCCTGAAAATGTTTGTGTTTCATTTTTTAATGTTGGGAATGTTAATTTCTTTGAAAAACAACATACTGAAATAAAAAATCAAATTAGTAGAAGTCATAAAAATGACGTAATTTTGCCATATCAAGGTTTTGGTATGAGTTTTGAAAGAAACAATTAACGAAAAATTATTTAAAAAAAATATTGTAATTAAATTAATATTACTAATATTGGATATTCAAATAAACCAATTATGAAAACAAAACAAATTAAAGGAATTGACGAGTTATCTTAAGATTTTTAATTTTTTATTATAAAAACCGTGATATTCACGGTTTTTTTTATTTAATTTTTTAAAATTTGGTTGTGAATTTTTTTCCGCTTCAACAAAACGAAACAGAACGTTAAAGCCCCCGTCCCTAATTATCTTTTTTGTATTTTTGACCTGAAATACATCGATATGTTAGAAGAAAACGTAATATTAGTTAATGAGAAGGATGAGCAAATAGGATTGATGCCTAAGCTTGAAGCACATGAAAAAGCCGTCCTTCATCGTGCTTTTTCGGTTTTTGTCTTAAACAGCAAAAACGAAATCATGTTGCAACAACGGGCACATCAAAAATACCATTCCCCTTTGTTGTGGACCAATACGTGTTGTAGTCATCAGCGTGAGGGAGAGACAAATGTTCAGGCTGGAAGCCGAAGATTATTTGAAGAAATGGGTTTTAATACAGAACTTAGAGAACTTTTCCATTTTATTTACAAAGCTCCTTTTGATAACGGTTTGACGGAACATGAACTCGATCATGTGATGATTGGCTATTATAATGAGGAGCCGGTTATCAATCCGGAGGAAGTCGAGGATTGGAAATGGATGAAAATTGAAGACGTGAAAATGGATATGGTCCTTCAGCCGACATTATACACGGTTTGGTTCAAAATTATTTTTGAAGAATTTTATCATTTTCTGGAAGAACACAAAAGTCCTTTGTCCCCAAATAACTTATAATTCATAAAATTTATGAAAGTTACCATTTCACGGAAAGCCCATTTTAATGCGGCTCACAGATTATATAGGAAAGATTGGACTTTCGAGCAAAATGATGCTGTTTTTGGGAAGTGCAATAATCCTAATTTCCATGGGCATAATTACGAATTGATTGTTAGTGTTACCGGCGCAATAGACCCTGAAACAGGATATGTAATGGATGTAAAATTTTTAAGTGATATTATCAAAGACGAGGTTGAGAATCAGTTTGATCACAAAAACCTGAATCTGGATGTTCCTGAATTTCAGGATTTGAATCCAACGGCCGAAAACATTGTGGTGGTTATTTGGAATAAAATCAGAAAAAAAATCAAGTCGGAATTTGAATTAGAAGTGGTGCTTTATGAAACGCCTCGCAATTTTGTAACCTATAAAGGAGAATGAAGGAACTAAAAGTAGGGGATACAATTCCCAATTTCAGAGCTAAAGATACTAATGGAATTGATTTTGACAGTGCAAATGTAGTAGGCCACAAACCACTTGTTATTTATTTTTATCCAAAAGACAATACGCCGGGTTGCACCGCACAAGCCTGCAGTTTTAGAGATCAGTACGAGGATTTTAAGGATCTTGGTGCGGAAGTGATAGGAATTAGCAGTGATAGTGTTGGCTCACATCAAAAATTTGTTAAGCAATTCAAGCTTCCTTTTATTCTTTTGTCGGATTCAGATAAAAAAATAAGAAAGCTTTTTGGTGTTCCCACCGGAATGTTCGGATTGCTTCCGGGAAGAGTGACCTATGTAACAGATAAAAATGGAGTGGTCCAAATGATTTTTGACAGTATGCTGGCAACAAAACATATTCCCAAAGCGCTAGAAGCCATTAAAAAATTAGTGTGATTTATTGCAGAAAGCTACCGGAAACCGATTCTGACGGATGTCAATTTATGCTTTGTCTTTTCGTTATTTCCCGGTTTCTATAAATGGAGATTTATTTTGTCTTAAACAATATGGATTTTTTATACCTTACGACTTCAAAAAAATCATCTGAATGAAACTTTATCCTTTACAATTTGAGCCCATTTTAAAAGAGAGAATATGGGGTGGCGAAAAACTAAAAACGCTACTTCATAAACCAATTACTTCTACTATCACAGGAGAAAGCTGGGAGCTTTCTACCGTAGAAGGTGACGTAAGTATTGTTGCAAACGGAGAATGGAAGGGAAAATCATTGACTGAATTAATCAATTCGTTCCCTGATGAAATTTTGGGAACTGCTGTTCATGCTCGTTTTGAAAAGCAATTTCCATTACTTTTTAAATATTTAGATGCACGAGAGGATTTGTCCATACAAGTTCATCCAAATGATGAATTGGCAAAAAAACGCCATAATTCTTTTGGTAAAACCGAAATGTGGTACATCATGCAAGCAGATGATAATGCACGTATTATTGTAGGTTTTAAAGAAAATTCAAATGCTGATGCGTATTTAGAAAACCTAAAAAATAAAACCTTACTTTCTATTCTAGATGATGTACAAGTACAATCAGGAGATGTTTTCTTTTTAGAAACCGGAACTGTTCACGCTATTGGTGCGGGGCTTGTGGTGGCTGAGATTCAACAGACTTCAGATATTACGTATCGATTGTATGATTTTGACCGTGTAGATGCTAATGGGAATACCAGAGAGTTGCATGTTGATTTGGCTTTGGAGGCAATTAATTACAATAAGGTAGAAACTAAAAAATCATATACCAATAAAAGCAATCAATCCAATACTGTGGTAGATTGTCCTTATTTTACCACTAACTATATTCCTTTGGACGGAGCAATTTCAGTTTCTAAATCAAGAGAAAGCTTTACGGTTTATATGTGTGTTGAGGGATCCTTTGAAATAGAATACAACAACTCAAAAACGCACTATATAAAAGGTGACACTGTTTTGATTCCTGCTGCGATGAAGGCATTCATTCTCAGTGGAAAAGCTTCAATTTTAGAAATTTACATTTCATAGTCGGTTATAGAAAGATTATGTGTACTTTTGCAGACGCAAATTAAAATTCAAATTTTAAAAAAATAAAAATGGCAAACATTAAGAATTTAAAAAAAGACATCAACTACGTTTTAGGAGATATTATTGAAGCAGTTTACTTGTTCGAAATTTCTACTACAGGAAAACCAACAACAGAAACTAACGCTTTAATTGACGAAGCTATTGCTGCTTTTGACACTTTGATCACTAAAGTGAACGTTAAAAATGTAGAAGATAAAAAAGCTCACTTCAAACAAATCAATGTTGAATTGGAACAAACTGCTAATCAATTGATTGCTAAAATCAACGAATTGTAGTCAAAAAAAACGCAAAAAAAGTTTGAATTTGTTTTGGAAAATAGAAATTCAGACTTATATTTGCACCCGTAATGAGTCGCCAGCGTAGCTCAGTTGGCTAGAGCAGCTGATTTGTAATCAGCAGGTCGTGGGTTCGAGTCCCTCCGCCGGCTCTTTAATAAAACCACTTAACTTTTGTTAAGTGGTTTTTTGTTTTAGACAAAATAACAATTTAATTGTATTTTTATGTAATGTGCTAATTTTTTGGTTAAATTTGGAATCTAACCTAAAACCAAATACGTTATGGAAGAGCATTCAGTTATTGAAAGTTTCGAGATGAAACTAAGTGAGTCAGCGAAAGACTTTTTGAAAGAAACCGCAAAGTGGGCCTATTTTTTATCCATCCTGGGTTTCATAGGAATAGGTTTTATTATTTTTGCGGCATTATTCGCCGGGACATTATTCTCCGCTATGGGCAAAATGAATCCTGCCATGGGCGCGATGGGGTCTTCTTTTGGGATTGTGATGGCAGTGGTGTACTTTCTAATTGCATTGCTTTATTTCTTTCCGGTGTATTACTTGAATAAATTTGCGTCAAATGCTAAAGCGGCCTTCAAAAACAACGATTCCGATACCTTGACAACTTCCTTAGAATATCTAAAATCACATTACAAATACATTGGAATCATGACTGTGGTTGTTTTCTCTCTTTACCTTTTAATGTTTGTAGGAATGATTGTTGCAGGAATTGCTTCCAGTACTGTTTAATCTGTTTATGGATTCTAAAACGCGTTTATTTCAGTTTTATACAGAATTTGAATCTACACCTATTTATAAATGCAAAACACCACAACTTTACTACAGATGTGGTGTTTATCGTTGGTTTATGCAAGTTTACAATCTATATGTTGAGGTTTACCTAAACAAGAGTTACATACCAGGAGTGTAAGGTACAGGCGTGTTATTATAAGCTGGGTTTGGAGATAAAGTAAAATTTATTCCGCCTCCAAAGCCATTTTCACCTGAATAAGTTCCTCCAATTTGTACATTTAAATTATCTGAAGGATTACCATTAGTATCCTTTAGACTTGCTATGCCGTCAATAGATAATGTTGACTTAACTCCAGCAAATGGATGGTTACCACTAACACCTCCATTAAATTCAACTCCAACTTTTTGATTTAAAATTGAATAGGTATAGCCATTATAGTTGGCAGCATGTATTAGTTCTCCTTTTGCTCCAAAAGTTGCAGTAAGATTTGACCAACCTGTATTAGCAATATTTGAGCCAACAGATCCTGTAATCGTAGGAGGCTTAATGCTACCATCAGGATTATATCCGCTTATTACTTTTACTCCCGAATTTATACTATTGCCAGCTCCTGGACCATAAGTCAAATTAATTATTGGTTTATAAATAAAGCTCTCTAAACTACCATCACGATTTACTTGTATATTAAGTGCATAGTTAGTACTATTGTCTGGACGTGAACCATCTGCTACATTAGTACTTAAAGTATAATTAGTAAAACTATCCTGACCAAAATTTAATGCGCTTTTCCAAGCTCCATTATTAAATTCTAATTTTGATGTATTGTCAGTAATGTTAAAAGTTGCTGTGGCTTTTGTAACTCCAAGATTTGTGTATACACTAACCTGCTCTGGTTTTATATCATTGTACTGGTACTGATAACTAACAGTAAGTCCTTTTTCACTAGGCCCTATTTTACTCATGTTTAGAGAAACCGAATTAGTTGCATTAAATAATTGGCGTGATGCTATGAGAGATACAAAACTTGAACTATTTGCATCTGGATTTTTTGTAACAGGAATAGCCACTCCTGTACTAACAACCGCATTTCTATAATTCATAAGGGATCCTGCATTAGCAGGTTTAGCATTTATAAAAGTGGTTAGTAGACTAACTATATTTGGGTCTGCATTAACATCTGTATTATAACGATTGCTTTTGAATGCTTGTGGTGAACTTGCCTCAAAGGCTGTTCTAAATGATTTGTCTAAAGATGGTGCAAGTTGCTTAATCCCATTATTCCAAGATAAATCTATTACACTTGTATTTACAGTGAAAACTTTCCCGTTTTCACCAATTATATCTTTAGTAGTTGATAAACCACCAAACCCACCTGAAAGAATTAAACTAGATGCAATTTCATAATAAGTACTACCATCAGAATTGGGACTTGTAGTATTAATAGCGGAATTAACTAAACCATTAATTGCAGTACCAATAGTTGGAGTTATATAGGAAGTGGCATTAAAAGTATTGTAGGCTTTAGAAATACTTTGTGAATTGGTAAGCGTAGCACCCAAGTTACCTGTTAAATAATTATTTATTGATGCTCTATTGGCTGTGGATAAGGAATTAACAGTATAGCCCTCGCCACTACTATTTATACTAATGCCACTACCAGATAAACTAGATGAGCTTCCAGTAAAACTAGAAAAAAAATTTGTTACACCAGTATAAGCCTGACCAAAGGTGTTTCCAATAGCATTAGCTCCGCTTATGAAGGCGTTTCCAATATCTGAAAAAATACCTTTAGGTTGTATTATGGGGTGGCCAGAACCTCCTCCTGTACTGCTTATATTTGTTGCAATTTGAGTTGTTAAATCATTCCAAAGTACTTGATCTCCTTGGGCAAAATTAAATTGGAAAAAGAAGAAAAATAATAACGCAATAATATATTTTTTCATTGTAATTATTTTAAGATTATTAATTTTTAATAATTTTTGATACATAAGTTTGCTTATTCGATATGATATTGCAATAATAGATACCATTTGCAAGGTCACTTAAATCAAGATTACTATCGCTAGAAAATTGCTTTATCATTTTGCCGTTTGAATCAAAAACATACAAAACATCTAGTTTCTCTTCGTTCCTACTAAACTCAATATTTAATGATCCTTTTGTAGGATTAGGATATACTACTACTTTGCCCTGTTCGGTTATATTGCTTGATTCTATCCCTTTGTTTTTTTCAAAATATACAGCAGAAGAGGCTTTTAGAAGGTATTCTATAAAATTCTTCTCTTGATTAACATAATAATCAAAATAAGCATCAAAAGAGCGGGGTTTAAACCAAGACAAATCATCTACTTCTGGAGGAAGAGCTTTTGTAGGAGTTGTAGCTGCTTCTGTTGGTGCTTTTTGAGTTTTTGACGAATTTATTTTTAAGGTGCTACCCACAATTTCAGGAATTAATTGCATAGTAATTACAGCGTCCTTATTAACAATAAAATCGCTAACGCCACCATTTGTATTTGTAAGAAAAATCGCTTTTTTTGAAAAAACAGTTAGATTGTCATTTTGTATAATTTTAGTGTTGTTAAATCCTGTAGTGCCTATGCCATTATATAATGCTGTACCTCCATTAAATGAAGCAACGATATCTGAATATTGCACATTCTTTAAAGCTTCGATTTGCTGGATTGCTGTTCCCGTTTGCCATAATATTTGTTCAGCAGCATTTACAATAACAAGATTACCATCATCCCTAATTCTTAATAATTTTGGGGTGTCCTGTTGTAATATTGTCTTATCCAGTATATAATCAAAATTTGATGCGTTAACGTAATTATTTATTGTTCCATTAGATGTGGTAGAATTAGCAATAGTTTTACTAGGGTTCAATTTCATACAGCTTTTAGATAAATCTCCAAACCCACCACATAAAAAATTCCAGAAAGGAGTTTCCCCTGGATATAGGTGCCAATAATTTGTTTGAGTTATTAATCTGTAGTTTAAATGTGGAAAAATTTGTTCGCCTGGAATATTATGGACACCATCAGTTCTAAAATCAAATACTAAAACTCCTGTAAAGTAACGAGTACTGCCAGCCCACTCATATCCCAAGGGGAATATTAAATCTGTTTTTACCAATATTTTTTTTAGAACGTTATCCCAAAGAACCAAAGCTGGTTTTATTGCAGGAGTAAATGCACAATTTACAAGAAGAAAATATCTCCCATTCGGAGATCTCAAATATTGTCCATTTAGCATGACAAACTGAGAGCTTGGATCAAGATTAACTCCTGCAGGAAGTTCAGAGCGCGCTCCAGGTATTGAAAGGTTAATTGCAGGTACTGGTCCAGCGATAACCTTTGTATTGAAACATAGCAAAACGAATAATATTAAATATATCTTTTTCATTTTAATGTATTTTTATTAAAATAGTTTCAATTTTAGATTTAAATAATTCTATTTCTTGTTTTTGCTCCTCATTTTTTTTGTTAAGTTCAATTACATATAAAGTGAGTTCCTCAATTTTTTCGAGCATCTTGGCGGTTATTGGAGCCATGTCTATTCCGTCACGATTTACTTCTGCCGTTGTTGGCATACCTTCTAAATGTTTGTTTTCTTGTATAAACAATGCAACTTGGGCAAGTGGTTTTAGCTTATAATTGTCGGCAAAAACATAATCTGCCCAGCTCCAATTTGCACCTCCAACAGCCGCGATTTTTACTCTTTGAGCAAGAACGGTACCATCTACAGCAAGATTACCATTGCTATAACCTGCAACTTTTGCAATATAAACCCCATTAGGTGCAGCCATATTTATTTGACCTACTGTCGCGGCTAACGAACCAATGTTTGTATCCCCAGCTACACTACCCATCCAGCTGCCGCTAGGTAAGTCGACAACGCTAGTTGTTAATGTTATTGCCGGTATCGCATGTGGTTGTGCATAAACCCCAGCAGAAACAAGCATTATCATTATTAAAATTCTATTTAGAATATTTTTCATAATTTCTTATTTTTTTATTTATAAATGATTATTGTTTTTTTAATTGAGCGTTTTCTAGTTTTAGTTGTTGTATTTCTTTGTTCATCTCAATCATATATAAAGTAAGTTCTTCGATTTTCTCAAATGCTTTTGTTGTCATGTCGGCTATGTTCATACCTGTTTTTTCAATTTCTTTTGCAGAAGGTACATTTGGCAAGTGGCGATTTGCATTTATGTACTGTTCTACTTCTGCAAGCGATTTTATTTTGTATGATTTTTCGAAAACATAATCAGCAAATTTAGTCCCGGCCATTGTCCAAAAACCACCTCCGTGTATTTCAGTTGCCCATACATTACCAGTAATTCCTAAATCTCCTTCTGCACCAATGCCACCGTTTACATGTAATTTAAAACCGTTGCCTGCAGTAGTAGGAGCTCCAATATCTACACGTCCTGAACTGTTTTGATAAATAAATTTATTCCAGCTTGTGGTTGCAGAATTTGCCGTTTTTCGAAAATAAAGTTCTTGGTCAAAAAAGCTTCCTGTAATTTGCATTGCATAATTATTTCCTATATTACTATGACGTGTATCTATAAGATGCCACCAGCTACTTGCTCCTGTTGGATAATTAACTGGGGCAGCGGTTTCAAAAAAACCGCTTTTTGCAGTAGCTCCTTGCTGTCCTGCATTATCTCTACTTTGTGTTTTTGTGCCGTTATTTCCAAAAATTATATCTCCACCAACAGTGAGGTTTTGACTAATATTTGCATTTTTAGCTACTTGCAAATCCCCATCTATTTTTGCACTTCCTGTAACATCAATTCCTAAATTGACTCCTTGAGTGTCTCTAAATTTTATTGCTCTAAACGGTGATGTTTTAGATAGTTCTATTATTCCTTCATTTTGTCCAGCATTATGAAAAGAGATTGATGCTGTTTGCCCTGTTGCATTTGTGTTTTCTGCAATTGCTACTGTATAATTTCCTCCTGAACAGCATTCTGCCACCGCATCTCTAGAAAATATACTTTGACCTACTACGTCTAATTTTGCTTTAGGCGTAGTGGTTCCTATTCCCACATTGCCAGTCAAATTTAATCCTGCTGTTGTGAGTATTCCTGAAACAGTCAAGTTTTTATGAATAAAAACATTGGCAGTTGCTTTTTCAATAGCAAGGCCTAAAACTCCTCCAACTGTGGCAGAATTTGTCCATAACCCCATATATTGCCCAAAATCTCCTACGAAAGAATTTTCAGCTGTATTTAGCCAAACACCACCAGATCCACTAGCATCCCCCGTTTTTATACGACCATTTACTTTCAGGTCAATAGAATTACCTCCTGCTCCAACTATATCTAGCTTCGCAGCAGGTGTGGTTATTCCTATACCTACTTTTCCTGTGCTGTTTTGATAAATAAATTTATTCCAACCTGTGGTAGCTGAATTATTAGTTTTTCTGAAATAGAGTTCTTGGTCAAAAAAGCTTCCTGCTATTTGCATTGCATAATTATTTCCTATATTACTATGACGTGTATCTAGAAGATGCCACCAACTACCTGCACCCGCGGGGTAGTTAAGCGGTGCATCGGTTTCAAAAAAACCACTCTTTGCTCCCGCATCTCCTCGTAGTCCTGCATCGTTTCTAGATTGTGTTTTTGTACCGCCATTTCCAAAAATCAAATCTCCTTTAACGGTAAGGTTTTTAGCGATTTCTACGTCCGTACCAATTTTTAATTGAGCATTTACTCCTAATGAAGTAATCACTAATGCTGCCAAGAGACATAAATTTTTAAAGTAATTTGTTTTTTTCATGATTTTCTGGTTAATAGTTTTTAAAAAAATAAATTTTTCAAAACTAAACCATGAGTTATAAAAAAACGTTAACATTTGTTAACGTTTTTCATTATTAAATCCTCTTTTTAGATTTAAGACGACTAAGATGTATTGGAGAAATGCCTAAATAGGAAGCTATCATACGTTGAGAAACCCTTTGTTGAATGTTAGGAAAATTTGCATTGATAGTGTTATATTGCTGAAAAAGACTTAAAGTTTGTCTTTCGATAGTGTGATTCATAAACACCATAAAATAATGTTCAGCAACAAGTCTTCCAAATTTATTTCCTTCTCGTATGTTTTCATAGGCAAATTCAATTGTTTTCCTAGAAATTTCGATAACAACACAATTTTCAATACATTGAATGCTATAAGCTGAAGGCACTTTAGAAATAAAGGAAATAGGTTCGGTAATAAAAGTATTTTCTGCAGAAAAAAATTGAGTGAATTCAGAACTATCTGGTTGAAAATTTACCGCTCTTGCAAGTCCTTTATTTATAAAATAAAGGCTTTGACAAGTGTCACCTTCGTTTAATAAAATAGCGTTTTTTTTTAATTTATGTACAATTAAAAAGGCCATAAACTGTTTGTATTCTTCTTCTGAAAAATCAACCATTTGACACATATATTGCAATAATTGATCGAATTCTCCCATACCCACAAAATTATTTTTTAAAAAGGCAATATTAATTATTTAGTTTTCTTAAATATAATAAAATTGAAATACATAAAGCGTTAAAATAAAGCTTATTAATGGTTTCTTAATATTAGCGTTGGACCAAAAAATATATCATTACTATTATTTGTGTGATAATTAGGATGTTTGATTTTTATTGAAATAGGATATAAAAAATAGATATTGTCATTAGTCTATTCTTTTTCCCGGCATTACTATAAATTTTTTAATATAAAAGTTTTTTTTAAAAGTTTCTCTTCTTTTTTGCTTTTAATGGGGTAAAACTCAAAGGTGATTAATTTAGTAGATACTGAAAAAAATTTTTCTTTCAACCTTTTAAACAATTATAAAAATCTCTTAAATTACAAACTCTGATGAAAATCAATTTTTTAAATATTGACTTAATTTTTTATAAATTTCGAGAATAGAGAAGTACATATTACATTTTAAGAAGCGAGAAATGAATATAAATACGCAGTTGTTGAAAGCTCTAATTATCATTTTCACTTGTTGTAAAACAATTTTTCAAATAATTTACAGTAAACAAAGTGTTTTTGTAAGAATGATTAAAAACAACTAAAGCAAAATACGCATAAATTAGTTTGGGTTATAGTTCTTTAATTTGTCTAATTCATAGGTGATTAAGGAGCAAATTTACTTTGTAGGTAATTGTTGAGTTTTGTATGAAATGTTTAGTAGTTTAATTTATTGAAATAGGATAAAGTTTTTTAAGTCATTGGTTTCTTGCTTTTTGTAACAAAAATAGCTTTAATATTTCTAAACTTAATTGAAGATAAAAGCCTTGATAGACTATTAATAGCAAATATTATATGAATATGTTACACCAGATTTCTATGATATTTTAAAAACCCGTCTTGTTTCAATAAACAAGACGGGTTTTATATTTAAACTGGAATTAAATTTATTATTTCTGGGCTTTAATTTTTGCAATATATTCCGTTAACTTTTTTCCATAAAGTGATTTTGCTACTTTTGGAGACATTGATTTCTGAATGGTATCTAAATATTTTACATTGATATCGTAAATCTCAGATAGCGCAATAAAAGGCGATACTTCGTAATCTCTGTTGTTTAAGGCGAAATTTGTAGCGAATAAATACTTTCTTTTGATATTAGAATCCTGTTTTGCAGTCAGACTATCCACCGCTTTTGTGTTTTTGCTTTTAATGGCATTGAATTTTTTCTCAATCAGCGAAAGATTTTCATCTGTGAAACGGGAATTGATTTTTTTATATTCTTCATATATCTCCTGATTTTTTGATCCTGTGATTTTGGCATCAGACAAATAACGGTCTAAGCTAGTTTCAATTTTGATGTTGCCCGGTTCAGCAAAGAATGGAATATTATTGTCTAAAGAATTACTCACACCTCTGTCTAAAAACAAATAAAGCATTTCTGGAGATTGGAGGTCAAGATTGCTTTCGAAAACAGCGCTTCCATCAATATTTATGGTGTCGATGGCTACCAAACTTGTGTCAACAACTCTTTGAATGTAAAGAGTTCCTTTTTTTAATCCTTTAATATTTCCGGTAATGTGAACATTGCCTTTAGGTTCATTCTTGTTACAAGAGGCTATCAGGATAATTGTAGCGAATGCAATAATTGATTTTTTCATGTGAAGTTAAAATTTGTTTAGAATAGGGAATCGCCATTATTGTTCTACTCTTATTGGAACGATTGCGATTTAATTGGTGTTTTTATTTTGGCGCAAAATAAAGAAAATTGTTGGAATGATTTTGCTAACGCATTCAAATTTTACGAAAAAAAATCCCAATCTATTTCTAAATTGGGATTTCTTAAAATTATTTTTAAATTTAGGCTTTAAACCAAGCTTCTTTCAACGCTTTTTTTGTTGCATCTGTTGCTCTTAGCCCTTCTTTTTCTTCGTAAGGAAGTTGAACTTTTCCTTTGATTATTTGTTCTTTACCATCACGTTTTATTTTTACGGTAATAGCATCGTTCTCTTTCCAGCTCTGACTTTCAGTGATCATTTCATAGATATTGTCTAATGAATATGGTTTATCATTGATTGCAACTAGAATATCTTCACCTTTTAATTCCAAATTGGTATAAAAAACATTCAACTCCATATTAGGAATAACTAAAATTTCTTTGGTAGCTTGATTCACAGTGATGTATGGAGATTGTCCTTTCAGGAATACATTTCCAGGTACTTTTTCTGTTGATTTTGTAACTCCTACTTTAGCTAAATATGTTTCATACGGGATTGGAGTCGCGCCAGATACATAAATAGTCAAAAAAGCGCCTACTTCAGGATAGGTAAATGAAGTGATTTTAGCGAAAAGCTCATTATCATTAAATGGTTTTGAAGCGCCATATTCCTTAGATAATTTTTGCATCAAATCAAGAATTCCTCTTTCACCATTACTTTTCTCTCTGATGATGATGTCGAGACACATTCCAATAAGGGCTCCTTTTTCATACACATTCAAGTATTGTGCTTTGTATGGTTCTGTCAATACATTTGCGCTCATTGTGGTGAAGGGCATCGTGTCATTCAATTTTTTTGAGTTTTCAATCTTTTCGGACATTCTAGTGTAAAACTCCTCCTCGGTGATTAACCCTTGGTTTATTTGAAAAAGATTGGCAAAATATTCCGTCACCCCTTCATACATCCATAAATGTTCCGACATTTTAGGTGTATTGTAATCAAAATAATGAATCTCTTTAGAATGAATTGTTAAAGGAGTTACGATATGAAAAAATTCATGTGAAACCACATCTTTCATTGATTTAACCAATTCTGATTTAGGCATCATTTCCGGTAAAACCACTGTCGTAGCTGTAGGATGTTCCAATGCTCCAAACCCTTTTGCATCAGTAGGTGTCATGCTTGATAAATATAATAATACAGTGTATTTTTTAGTAGCATTGATTTTTCCTAAAAACGTTTTTTGAGCAATCATCATTGTTTTCATCTCCGGAGTAATGCTTTCGGCAGTTACTTTCCCAGTTGGAGAATAGACGCCAATCAGGATTTCCATACCATCTACAGTAAAAGTAGTATAGTCCGGTTTAGCGTACATAACTGGATTTTCGATTAATTCAGCATAGCGCTGCGTTTTAAAAACATCGTTGGTTGTACTTGCATCCAAATCAGTCATTGATGTTGCACCCCAAAGTGTTTCAGGATGTGAGACGTTTACGGTGTAGGCGAAATCTTTTTTGTCTTGAAAATAACCTACAAAACCATGCATGTTTAGCATGAAGTTTTTACCCGCATCAATATTGGTTCCCGCTGGAGAAAAAATATCGTTTTGACCAAAACCACCCCCTTTTTCAGTATCGAAAGTGTCGTTTACCCAATATGTAATTTTTACTAATGATTTTGCATTCTTAATATTCCAAGTGTTATCATCGGTTTTTGTGGTAGAAAGTACGTTTCCTTTGCTGTCAAATGCTTTGAAATCATCGATGTATTTCCCGTAATCATCAATAGAATACGTTCCAGGTACAATTTTAGGCACGCTATATGTAACTTCTTCGGTGTTGATCTTTGGCGAGGTAATGGTAACCATCACTCTGTCCTCTTTAATGTCATTTAAATTAATGGCAACTTCCACTTGTTCTTTTGCTACAGCGGTGACAGCTGAGGTCCCAGTTTTACAGCTCCAAAGAACTGAAGCAAATGCTAATGCAAAAATTATTCTTTTCATTTGTTGTTATTTTTTATCTGTTAGTCTTCCCAATTATAAAAATGTTACAGTTTACAATGATTTTACAAAGGCAGTTATTGTGCTTGTCAATTTTGGAACTATTGGTAAATCCGGATTAGTATAGGATTTCATGTTCTCAGCGTCATCACCTTTGATTTCTTTAAAGATATGATTCATATTTTCGATCAAAATGAGTTCAGCCTCTGGCTTAGCTTTTTTTAGCAGCTCCGCTTCCTGTACTGAAACTTGTATATCCTTGGTTCCGTTTATTATTACGATTGGCATTTGTAATTTTGCAATTTCAATTTGCGGATTGTATTTTATCCATGAAATCATGTAAGGCTGAATGCTTTCTCTAAAAAGGGAAGCTAACATCGAATTTTTTAATTCGAAAGTTTTTCCGCTCTTAAGGATATCAAGATTCTTTTGTGTTTCTTCTTTTAAAAACGGCGCCTGTTTTGAGATTTGTTCAACTAAAACGGCATCAATTGTTCTTCCGGCTCCTGCCAATGAAATGAAAGCATCTGCATTGCCATTTGCGGCTATCATTCCTATTAATGAACCTTCGCTGTGTCCGGCAATTATAATTTTGTTATACTTATTTTGATTTTTAAAAAATAACAAAACAGATGTCGCATCAGTAATGAAATCATCAAAAGTTAGCGTGGCCTCATTCACGGTTCGTGTTTTCATTTGTGAAATGATTCTTTTATCATAACTAAAAACGGCAATATCATTTTTTACTAATTCTTCAGGTAAATATTTTAAGGAATTATTGGTTAATCCTTTTTGATTTCCATTTCTATCCGTTGGACCTGAACCTGCAATAAGTAGCACAAGATTTGTCTTTTTATTTTGTTTTATTGGGGAATACAGCGAACCAGTTATCAATGGATTTATAGCGATTTCTTCTTCATTAAAAGAAGTAGTGGCTTTTTCTTGTTGAGAAAAACCGATTATAGAAAACAACAATAGTACTAGGAGGAGAGATTTTTTCATTTTATTTTGCATTTAGTTCTTGCATTGTCAATTCCGGATTTTCAACTTCAATAATGAGTTTTTTATAATAGTGGTCTCGTAGGGTGATTACAATGGCATTTTTTTTATTGGATACATCCCAAAAATTTCGTCCGTTTTTATAAAAAGTCCCCGCCGTAATCAAACCTGGAATTTCTGTTCCTGGCATTCTTAGACCTTTCCAGAATGTAATCTCAGATTCATCCTGATAGGCTTTTACTATATTTTCTCTAGGAATGGTTAGTTTGCTTTTAAGGCTCCACAGTTTGTGCCAACCCATTATTTCGAATACAAAACTACTTTTGTTAATGGTTATCTGTACCATGATATTTTATTTAAAAGTACTGTTTTAAAATTCATTCTTCATTAATTGGGATTATTGCAAACTTTGTAAAAGACCTCTTTTTTTGAATGATTTGATTATATTTTTTATTAATCTTCTTGTTCTTCATGCTCATCACTTATTTGCATTAATGACAGCGTTGCTTTCATGCTTCCTTTTTCGGATCCTTTTTCCCATTCATCTTTAGCTTTACTCTTGTTGCCCGTAATAAAGTAATAATATCCTAATAGTGTATGACCTTCATATTCTCCTAGTGCAATTATTTTTTCACCTAATTTTATCAGTTCATGGTTTGGTGTGACGGCATTTGTATTCATTTTTTCACCTTTGAGAATTGCTCCCATAAGAGTATTATCTTGGCTTAATTGTAGTCCAAAATAATCCATGCAAGCTCTACTCAATCCTTGTTCACAAAGGGATGCAATTTTTTTAGTATATTCCCCTTCGGCACTGTCTAGAAGTGCTTCTAGTGGGTTTCCATTTTTGGTAAGGATGTAATAATCGTGAAGTAATGAAGCTGTCTTTTTTGCTACTACTTCGTCTTTTCTTTGACTCTCTACTATCGAATCGTTCTTAATCCAAACACCATTAGTAACCCAATCAGATGTGCCAATTAATGAGTTTTCTGTGATTTTAAACTTAAAAATACTTTTGTCAGGAAATATAATTAGGGAATCTCCTTTTGTAAAATAATCTCCATTTCCCATACCCATAATGCTAGCTTTGCCATTGCCATCAAACTCAAAAAAAGAATACATAGTAGAGTCGGTTTGTGCTTTGTAGTGTCCGTGTAGTGCATTATCAGGTAGTTGGGCATGCGCAGTAAACGATAAAAAAAGATACGATAAAAACATCAAGTTACGTATTGCATGCGTAACAGATGGTGTCAAAACACGTTTACTATTTTCTATATTTTGTCTTTTTTTCAACATATATTTTTATTTCAAGTAAAATAAGTGGCTTTGCAAGGGGTTGACTGAACATTCAATTTTACGGTTACATTACGGTTTGTTACAGAACAAAAAAACTCCTTAGAAGGAGTTTACAAGTTAATCTAATTTGTTTTTTATATAATATTTGCCATCCAAATCTTCATCAAAATCATCAATTTTAACGGGTTTTGGTTTTGGTTTATTTGCAGTCGCTTTCTTTTTCCACATTTCAAATTTTTCTGCGGGCATCTTCTTCTTCATGATCTCAAGAATCTCTTTTTCTGCAAGACCAAATTCTTTTTTTATGATTTCAAAAGGATTTTTTTCTTCTAAAGCCATTGTAACAAGTTTTTCTGTTTGCTCCCAGTTCAATTCTTTTCGGTTACTCTTTTTCATCACGTGAAAATTAATTCAAATAAGTTGTTAATGATTAATAAATTACATTTCTAATTTGATACCAATATTAAGAAAAAAAATAATTAGATTTTCTCAAAAGGTCATTTTTTTTATGCTTTTCGCCTAATTTCTTTCAATGGTGGTTTTTGAAAGGGTATTTTTAATAAATTTTTTAATTCATTGTGGTCTTCCGGATCAGGGTAAGTGTCTATGCCATATATGATTTCTTCTTTCGGCAGCGTCATGAAAGTCCCGAAAAGTCGGTCCCAAATTGAAAATATATTTCCGTAATTACTATCCGTGTACGGCAAAACATGATGATGGTGTACTTTATGCATATCTGGAGAAACGATGAAATAACTCAAAACAGTATCCACTTTTTTCGGAAGTGAAATATTAGCATGATTGAATTGCGTTGCCACAACCGATAGGGTTTGGTACAGGAAAACCATCCACATGGGACTTCCAATAATTAAAACTCCGAAAGCAGTAAATGCAAACCGAATTACACTTTCACCCGGATGATGCCTGTTTGCTGTTGTGGTATCAATCCAGGTATCCGTATGATGTATCAAATGAAAACGCCATAAGAATTTGGTTTTATGTTCCACTAAATGCACCAGATACGCACCAATTAAATCCAATAAAAGTAATCCGATGAAAGCGTAAAACCACAATGACATTTTAGGCAGCCATTGTAAAATCCCAAAATTATTGGCAATAGTCCAATCGGCAGTTTTTAATAAAATAAATGCGAGACAAAAATTGACTACAATAGTAGTAAAGGTCATAAATATATTTATTCCCGCATGCTGCCATTTTTTGTAGGTAAAGTTGAAAAGCGGAAAAGCATTTTCAAGTAACCAAAAAAAAGTGATTCCACCCACCAGAATTAAGCTTCGGTGTGATGATGGAATTGTGGAAAAATAAGCAATAATATCATTCATAATGGGAATATTTATTTCAAATTTAATACATTTTTATAAAATATCTATTTGATAACGCGAAAAGTAAGGTTTATTCTTGGGTGAATGGGTTTTGCTGTTTTCGGGATTTGGTGTTTCCAGAAATGCTGCGTGGTTCCTTTCATCAGCAGCAAACTTCCATGTTGTAAAATGATACTTTTTTTTAGGTCTTTGTCCAAATTATGTTTCAATTGAAAAGTGCGCTCGGCGCCAAAACTCAACGAGGCAATCACAGGATTTGTTCCTAATTCTTTTTCGTTATCGGCGTGCCAGCCGTTGCTGTCTTTTCCATCGCGATACTGATTGAGTAATACGGTTGTAAAAATGGTATCCGAAACATTTTCGATTTTCGTTTTTAGCTTTTGCAAAAGCAAATTCCAAGGATGAGGTTGCATGGTTATATTCGAGTACGAATAGGGTTTTCCTTCGTTTCCAAACAAAGCCGTTAAGCGAGGTTGTGGATGAATTTTTCCATACACCCGAATTTCATCGTGTTGCCAAGGGATTTCTTTTGCTAATTCGGCAAAAATAATATCCGCTTGCTCTTTGTCATAAAACTGAGGGTAATAGATAATTTCAGCGTCTGGCAAATCAAGAAATAAGGGTTCTGATGTGGATTCGAAAAGTGATTTCACTGGATTATGTGTATTGGTACGCCCAGAAAATGAGAACTAATTGTAAAGGCATTCGCAAAAGCAAAACCCATTTTGGCAAACCCATTCTTGCTTTTTCATCAAAATACATGTATAAATGCGTCGGAAAAATGGCAATCAATAAAGCGATTACTCCCCACGCAGCGTAGCTAGAAAGCACCGGAATACACAATGATATCCCTAAAATTATCTCGGCTAAACCACTAATGTGATTTAATAATTTTGGATTCGGAAAATAAGGCGGAATGATTTTCAGGTATAATCTCGGGTTTTTGAAATGGTTTAATCCTGCAATAAAGTAAACAAAAGCCATCACATATAAATGCCAAGGTAAATTCATAATAAAGTTATTTATCACGAATTTATAAAATTTTTAATGAAATTAGCACAAATGTTTAAAATAGAAATTAAGTCTTGTTTCTTAAAGTTCACGTTCATTATCACAATTGCCAAGATGATTAAAACAATTCCAACCCATTGAAGCAGAATTACTTTTTCGCTTAAAAGAAAATACGCCATCAGTACCGATACGGGAAGTTCCAGTGCCGAAACGATGCTTCCCAGACCAATTCCGGTAAGTGGGAAACCTGCGTTGAATAATAAAGGAGGAATTATAGTTCCAAAAAGAGCCAGTATTATTCCCCATTTCATGAAAATCTCAAAATTGAAAGGAGTCGTTTGTGTCGCAATTGCAAATCCGGTTACGATTACTGCACCACCAAGGAGCATAAATAAACTGCGTTGCGCTGACGAAATATGTGTGGCTACTCGATTTGCGGTAAACATGGTTGTTGTAAAGGAAGTAGCAGCCAAAAGTCCTAAAACGATGCCGCGCCAGTCTAATTCTACTTTGCTTTGAATCAAATTTGTGGCAAGCGCCGTTCCAAATAATACGATGATTACCGATATTATTTTTTGAGTGGAAGGTCTTTTCTTTTCTAAAATCATTTCGAATAAAACGCCCATCCAAACGGTCTGCATCAATAAAACGATAGCAATCGAAACAGGAATGTATTTAACGGCCAAATAATAAAAGATACTCGTCATTCCCAGCGAAGTTCCCGCCAGCATTAGCTGCGTGATGTTTTTTTTGGATGCTTTTACAACGTTATTTCCTTTTTTAGCTTTTTGGAACATATTAATCAGCAGCATTCCCGTGATTCCATACACAAATTGTGCAATGGTAACTTCGGGTGTGGTGAAACCCTCTCCGTAGGCTATTTTTACAAAAGTAGCCAGCATTCCATAACTCGTTGCGCCAAGACCTACTAGGAAAACTCCTTTTAGAACATTATTCTTAATCATTTTTTCAATTTTAAAAAGCGGGCAAAGATAGGGTTTAGTTACTAGTTATGAGGTATAAATTGGTACTTAATATTTGAGACTGTTATTCTCTTTTGATTTCGCTTCGCAGTGAGGTGGTTAAAGTATGAACTAAGGTGTTTTAGATGAATGTAGGTTTCATTTCGCTTCTTTCTCGACTAAATCACTCAAATGCAATCGCAATGCATTTACCGAAATACTGATTTCCCAAAACGATAATCCCAATGAAATTAATAATCCTAATAAACTCAGACCAAAAAGATATATTCCGGCTGTTTGCTGTTCCAAGAACAATAACAGCATGGCAAAAACAGATAAAAACAGACTTAAAACGCCCGCCATTTGCATGTTGCGAATCAAAGTCAATCGTAAGTTAAGGTTGTTGATTTCCAATAAAATCACATCACTTTGTTTTTCCTTGTAGGTTTTTTTTAAACCTCTGACGATTGTGGCAATCGTTAAAAACCGGTTGGTATACGCCAATAAAATCAGCGACGTTGCGCCAAAAAGTAATGCAGGAGTTTCTATTTGTAAAATCATTTTTGATTTAGTTTTGGAATTGCAGTTGAAAATGAGTTGCAAAGTTCGTTATTCTGTGCTAAAATCGATCTTTTAGTCTTGTGAAATATAACAATTTTCCAAAATCAGTTCATTTTTTGGTAACATTTAGAATTATAGTGCTACTAAAGGAGTAACACAAATAGAAACGATGAAAAAGAATTATTTTTTAAGTATGTTTTTTTTAGGAGCAATATTCACACTCTCAGCCCAAGAAGAGCCCAAAAAGGCTGTAGAATTGAATGAAGTTGCGATTGTAAAAACTAAGAAAGCAATTGAACAAAAAGCGGACAGAACCATATTTGATTTTTCCGGGCAGCCTAGTTTGAATTCAGGATCCGTGCTAGAAGGTATAAAAAAACTGCCGGGACTTATCGCTTCAGATGTTGCCGGGATGATGTATCAGGGCAAACAGTTGGATGTTTTTATGGACGGAAGACCGCTTAATATTACCTCAAATGAGTTAAATTCTTTTCTGGAAGGAATGCCTGCGAACGCCATCGAAAAAATTGAAATCATCACCCAACCGGGAGCCGAGTTTCCCGCTACTTCAGGTGGTGCGATTATGAATATCATCACGAATAAAAACGCTAAAAATTATTTAAGCGCTACCTATACCAACAGTACTAATTTTACGAGTTACGACCACTTGAGATGGAGAATCAATAATAGTTTGTTATTGAATGCCAAGAATAAATATTTTGGTTGGCAATTGAATGTTGGACAAAATTATAGAGAATCTGCGGTGTGGACTTCACTTACAAAAAATGAAAATAATACGACTTCGCTACTTTCCACTACTGAGGCGGATCGCTTCGGGCGTACTAATTTTGTAAAATCTGCCCTGACGTTTGATATTGGCAACGACCGATTGTTGTTTAATTACGATGTAAACTACAGCAACAATAATAGCAATACGTTAGGAAATGGTCCCGGCTTTAGTACTAATGATGACTCTTTTACAGATGCTTTACGTCAGGATTTTGTAGTTACTTTCCAAAAAAAGTTTGAGGATAAATCCAAAAAATTAGATTTTAGATTCAATTATAACAGCAACCAAAATGATTTCACACTGAATTCTAGAACTAATAATGCTACACTATTAGATAATGCTTCGACGCAGGAATTGTATAATGCTAAATTTGATTATTCGCAACCTATTGCATTTTCGGAAGAAGGGAAAATAAGCTTTGGTGGCTTGTATGAAGCGCTTCTTTTTGAAACCCAAAACATGGAAATTGTCAATTTGGATTATCAGCGAAAAACGGCAGCTGCTTATGGAGAGTTGCAAACTAAATTTGATAAGTTCAATTTTATTGTGGGCGGTAGAGCAGAAGATTACAATATTACCGGAAAAACCAACACCGCTGATTTAATTCCGTTCAAGCAGTTCCGTTTTTTTCCAAATGTCAGTGCTCAATATAATTTCAGTAATTCGGTTTATTTTAATGTGAATTACAACAAGAAAATAAGTTTGCCAAGCACTTCTGCTTTAAATCCAAACAACACCAATTATCAGAATCCAAATATAGATTACTCGGGAAATCCGAATTTGCAGCCTACTATTTTTGACAATTATGAAGCAAAACTGAGTGCTTTTGATTATGCTTTTATCGGATATAATGTAAGTTCTGCGGAAAATCAGGTAATCAACAGAGTATTACTAACAGATGATGTTGTTGTAAATACAAATATAAACGTCCCGCAAATCAAAATTCACAACTTTAATGTGGGATTGCCAATTCCGTATATGTTGTTTACAGAAGGCCTTAAAGAAACCATGAAAATGAATATTAATCCGGATAAAATGAATTTTTTATATGTGTATACCGCGTATCAGTTTCATCAGATTCCCGAAATTAATACTAATGGTTTCTGGATGTTTAATTTGATGTCTCAAATTGTGTTGCCAAAAGACATCAAGTTTGTAGCTAACTTTAATTACATCATGTCGAAGGGGAATTATTTTTATTTCATTGCGGAGAAACCTTTTAATAATACGCTTGATCTGACATTTTCTAAAAAGTTTTTTAAGGACCAATTGTCCGTTTCCATAAGTGCGGATGATATCTTTAATTCCAACCGATTTGTGTTTAGTTCTGTTGGTACGCCTTTGTTATTAGCAAACAAAAACGATACACGCCGTTTTGGGTTCAGTGTAAATTACAAAATCCCGACTAAAAACAAATTGGCAAAAGAAGACCCTAATTTATTAAATAAAGAGAAAAAAGAAGAAGGAAATATCTTGAATCAATAACGGTACAATTTTATTTCTTTAATTTTAAACACAAAGACCTGCAAGTTTACGCTTGCAGGTTTTTTATGGTTTAAAATTTTATCAAATGATCTGGAAACTTCTCTTTACGAAAGCCGCCAATATTTCTACTTTTTATCAGTTCTGATAAGTTCTTGCTAAGTGTACTGTATCAACTACTTTTCTGTTTGATGTATAAAGCAAGCCAAATCATTCGGAAAAAGACATATTTAGGCTATATTTATCTATTGAAATTAAAATTATGATACAAAAATTAAGACAGCGGGTAAAGAGTATGTTAGAACATCAGATCAAACATATGGGTACCTTTACCAGTGGTATTTATGCGTTTATTATTGGTTCTGTTTTATTGGCGATTGACTATTATGTGGATTTTGGAATGAGATTCAATATCAATGAAATGGATATTTACAACCGGCTGATTCCGGTTTCTACTATTCTAATCTCCATTCTTATTGGAATTTCATTAACTACTTTCTCTGTTATTTTTGTTGTGATGCAGTTGGCATCCTCTCAGTTTTCACCCCGAATTTTGAGACATTTTTTGTCAAATAACATCAAGATGCAACAATTTATCGGATTGTTTGTGGGTACCATTTCGTTGTGTGTATTACCGCAATTAGCTTCTGTTTTTTACCAAACTTCTTTTCTTTTAACACTTACTACAGGCTCTCTGCTTGCTTTTTATTGTCTGGTATGGTCTTATCCTAATATGATTAGCTATTTAAGTATAAACATGAATGTTTCCAGTATTACAAATGGAATCAAAACGGAAATGGTTGAAGAAATCAATGATTTGTATCAGGAAAATTGGAGTTTAGGAAAGAACCTTCTTTACAAACGTTCCAAAATTAACCCGGATAAATTTCAAGTAAAAATCGTAAGTCCATTTGAAACCGGTTATTTAGATAGCGTGAATTATAAAAAACTGGAAAAAATAACGGAATATATCAGTAGCTCTGATGTGGGCGTATTTTTTGAAGACGCTTATCAAAAACCAATTGTTGGTGAATTTATTATGAAAAATACCACTACACTTATCGTATTGGTTTTTAGCGAGGAACTCCAAATGAATCAGGTACTTCGTTTGCAGAAAGAAGTAGGAACGATTGTCAGCACTACTTTTAAAGTTAAATTGTTCAGAAGCCATACGCAAGATGTGAATTTTGGTGTCAGAAAACTGGTAGATATTGCCATAAAAGCCATCTCTCCTGCGGTAAATGACCCAACAACTTGTTTGAATTGTATTGATCAAATAGGGGAAATAGCAAAAGAATTAGCCATACGAGAATTTCCCTCAACAGATTCTAGGACTTTAGGGTCCAAAAAAATACAAGTTAATGAATTTAATTTTGAGGAATTTATTGACTTTTGCTACGATCAGATTTTTCAGTGGGGAAAAGAAGATCCAACCGTTGTAAAAAGAATTATCAGATCAATCAGGGTTATTTTACCATTAGTTGAAAACCCTTTCAATTTGAAAATTTTAATCCAGCAAGTTGAAGAAATGGATTTACTTGAAATTTATAATTTGTCACAATACAAAAAAGGGAAGCTAAAAATATCAAAAGAAAAATTAATAATTGTAGAGAGAGAATTATCTCGATTTAGACAAGAAGCTAAGTTGCAAATTAAAGCTTTGGAATTAAAAGGAGTTTTAGATCATTACGAAACGAATCATTGTTCGGATAATTCAGAAATTACAACCGCTGAAATTGAGGGGATTAAATATCTAAAAGCCTACAAAGTGAATGCCGATACTATTTATAAAGATGGAAATGAATTAACGTAGAAAGTTTGGATGAAGAAAGCTGCTATCAATCAGCGAGATTGGTGCCTGTTTTATGGTCTTAACAAGATCGCGGTAGTCAAAATCGATTTTGAGACAGAAATGTAAATTTACAAACTAAAAAAATGCTAAAGTTTTCTTCTGTAAAATCATTTTGTCATAGTTCATATTCGTTCTAAGTGTGATTAACATCCTTTATTACATTTATCCAATTAAATTTTTGCTCGATAATTCTTGTTTTTTCTTCTTGTATGAATTTTAAATATGCAGCAGCGACCGGCGAAAATTTCTTACCCTTTAGCCATATTAAATTCCAGTTTGACTGAAGTGGTAATCCTTTTACAGGGATTATTTGTAAATCACGATTATTAAGTTCATTTTTGATTCCAATTAAGGGCATAATTGAGCATCCAAGTCCGGCCAGAACCGCTTGTTTAATAGCTTCATTACTAGTGAGTACCATTTTTTTTGACACTGTTAATTGATTGTTTTCAATGAATTTTTCCATTACGAATCTTGTCCCTGACCCTTCTTCCCGATAGATAATTGATAGGGTTTCGACAATATTTTGATCTTGGATTCCTGTTGTTGTTTTTTGGTCACTATTAGCAATAAGATATAGCGAATTTGGCATTAACTCAACTTTTTCAATTTGTATAGAATCTGGCAATACAGATACTAAAGAGAAATCTACTTCATTTCTTTCTAAACTTTTCAGGACTTTTATTTTATTTGTTACATCCAAAATTAATTCTACACCCTGATTCATTTTTAGAAAATCAGATAAAAAGTAGGGCATAACATACTTACCTGTGGATACCACAGAAATTTTCAATCTTCCCGTAAGTTGGCCCTTAAATGCCATTGTTTTATAATTGATAGCATGAACTTCATTAAGAATCTTTTCAGCTGCCATGGCAATTTCTTTTCCAAAATCAGTTACGTAGAGTTTTCTTCCGATTACCTCAGTTAATGGAACATCAAATTGATCTTGGAGATTTCTTAATTGAATAGATACTGCGGGTTGTGTAAGATGAAGTTCTGCTGCAGCCTTTGTAATACTTTCGTTTTGTGCTATTTTTAAGAATACCTGTAACTGATGGAGTGTGTAATTCATAAATTATTTTAATGTATATCATTACAAATATAAATAAAAATTTATGAATAGCCCAATATACCTTTGTCAGAAAAAAAGTAAACCATAAACAGATGTAAAGAATAACAATCGCAAAAGGAGACGGAATAGGTCCTGAAATCATGGATGCTACTCTAAAAACTATTAAAGCAGCGGGTGCGCAGGTTGAATTTGATGAAAAAGTTTATTTAAAAGCAAGACTTCTGGAATTGATTCAGAAAAAAAATAATAGAGGAGGGGTATTCCTAACGCGCTCCATTAAGTAAAAATAAAAAAACTAATCCCTATGATAAATAAAAAAATAAAAATTAGTTTACTCCTTGCGGTGATTTGGCTAATTGTTGGAATACTATTGACAATCCTAGAACCTAACAATTTATTTTTCACACTGTTTCTAGGTTTAGGAATATTTTTCACGACCTATACATTACAAAAAAACAAAATTTTATTATAAAGCAATATGAAAAAAGAATATCAATTTAAGTTGGTTGAAGGGGAGTTTTCACCATCAGAAGCAGGAAAAGTACTGTTTTCTTTGATAAACAGTAAGATTAACTATCATAATTTAGAAATATTTAGCAATCAGATTCGGTTCAATAAAGAGAATCCGCATTCAAAAATAAGGCAGGAGACACTTTTAGATGCATCAGCGTACATTAAGGAGCTTATAAAGGAAGCGGCAGTAAAGGATATGGATTTGCAAATTGAAGGTGTTATTCAAGTAGTGCTTAAACCCAAAAATAAGGATTAAGCAATGTTTGAAGGCCGACGAATATTGATTGCAACTAAGCATCAAAAAGAACAAGTGATCGCTCCGATTCTGGAGGAAGGACTAGGAGTACGGTGCTTTGTACCTGAAAACTATGACACGGATTTTTTTGGAACTTTTTCCGGAGAAATAGATCGAAAAGATACAGCACTGGAAACCGTAAGGGCAAAGTGTCTAGCGGCTATGGTACAATTTGATTGTGATCTGGGAGTTGCCAGCGAAGGTTCTTTTGGTTCACATCCTTCTATTTTTTTTGCACAAGCAGACGACGAATTTTTAATTTTTATCGATAAAAAAAATGATTTGGAAATAGTGGTCCGCGAACTAAGTCTGAATACTAATTTTTACGCAGAAAACATCCTCAATACAGAAATGCTCTTGGATTTTGCAAATAAAGTACAGTTCCCGTCACATGCCATACTATTGAGAACCAAGCCTGATGACATCACAGGACTAGTTAAAGGAATTACCACAAACAGTCATTTGGAGGATTCGTTCCAGCTTTTAATGCGTGTTCATGGAAGTGTTTATGCTGAAACCGATATGCGTGCACTTTACAATCCCACACGAATGGGTGTCATCAAAATTGCTGCACAAAAATTATTAGACGCGATAAAAAGCGAATGTCCCAGTTGTAAAACTCCCGGTTTTAGTGTGACTGATGCGAAACAAGGCTTGCCTTGTTCCTGGTGTTCAGCGCCCACTCGCTCAACATTGAGTTTTATTTACAGTTGTAAAAAGTGTTCTTTTAGTTCCGAAAAAATGCATCCCCATCAAAAAACAACAGAAGAACCAGGATTCTGCGATTTCTGTAACCCTTAATATATGAGTATAATTAGTAATTCGATTCCAAAAGCTGTTGCACTTTTAAATCAAGATCAAATTATAGGTATTCCTACTGAAACGGTTTATGGATTAGCAGGGAATATCTATAGTCCAAAAGCCATCGAGCGTATTTTTACGATGAAACAAAGACCATTTTTTAATCCGTTAATTGTTCATATAAAATCCGCAACTGTGCTTTCTGAAATAGCGAGAGACATTCCTGAAAAAGCGGCCTTGTTAGCGGAAGCTTTGTGGCCGGGACCTTTAACTTTGGTTTTAAAAAAGCAAATTGGCATTCCGGATTTGGTTACCGCTGGTAAGGATACCGTTGCGGTCAGAGTTCCAAACCACCCAGAAACCTTAGCCCTGCTTAATGAGTTAGCCTATCCTTTAGCGGCTCCAAGTGCTAATCCGTTTGGCTCTATCAGCCCCACTACGGCAACACATGTCGCCGACTATTTTGCAGAGGAGCTACTAATGGTTTTGGATGGGGGAGCTTGTCAAAGAGGAATAGAATCAACTATCATAGGATTTGAAAATGGAGAACCTATTTTATACCGTCTTGGTTCTTTGTCCGTAGAGGATATTGAAGCAGTTGTGGGGCCGGTGAAAATGATTACCCATGATAATATCGCTCCAGTGGCACCAGGTATGCTTTCTAAGCATTATGCACCCTTAACGACAACTTTTTTGACAGCCGATGTGAAGAAGAAGCTGATAACGTTTCCAGATCAAAAAATTGGAGTTATCGTATTCCAAAACGAGGTAAATGATCCCAAAATTGTACAACAAGAAGTTTTATCCCCGACAGGAAATTTAGCAGAAGCAGCTTCACAACTGTATGCCGCTTTGCATCGGTTGGATAATTCCCATCTCGATTGCATTATAGCCGAACGATTTCCAGATTTTGGTTTGGGCAAAACTATAAATGACCGGTTAAAAAGAGCTACTCAAAAATAAAATATGGATGTCATAATAAGAAATGCGAAAGTTGTCAACGAGGGACAGATACTTGAATTAGATGTACTCATATCGCAAGAAAGGATTGAAAGAATAGCACCTCCTGGGCTGTTAGATCCTCAAAAAAAATACAAGGAGATTGACGCAACCGGACTTTACCTATTGCCCGGCGTGATTGATGATCAAGTTCATTTTAGAGATCCTGGATTAACTCATAAAGGTTCTATTTTCACGGAATCTGTGGCGGCTGTGGCGGGTGGTATTACTTCATTTATGGATATGCCAAACACGATTCCAAATACGCTTACTCAGGAATTATTAGAAGAGAAGTACCGGATGGCAGCTGAGAAATCAGTAGCTAATTATTCTTTTTTCATGGGGATTTCTAAAAACAATTTAGAGCAAGCTTTAAAAACAGATACTGAAAATGTATGTGGGATTACGGATGACGGCCTTTATTTTAACAATGATGACGGTATTTTAGCCAATTATCCCGAATTTTTAGAACAACTTTTTTCAAGAACGGATACGCTTGTCGCCTTGCACAGCGAAGATGACGCAATTATAAAAGCGAATACTCAGAAGTTTCAACTTCAATATGGGGATGATATTCCTTTTTTTTATCATTCGCTAATCCGGGATACGCAAGCTTGCTTAAGTGCTACTGAACGCGTATTGAAAATTGCTGAAAAACACAATACTCGCTTACATTTATTTCACATTTCAACTTTGGCGGAAGCCAAATTATTCGGTAATCATATACCAATCAGAGAAAAACGAATCACAGCTGAAGCTTGTGTGCATCATCTTTGGTTTTCAGATGCCGATTATGATAGGCTGGGCTCCAAAATTAAATGGAATCCCTCTATAAAAACAGATTACGATAGAAAAGGTTTAATGCAATCACTACTAAATAATTCCATTGATATAATTGCTACGGATCATGCTCCACATACTATTGCGGAAAAAGCAGGTAATTATTTTCAGGCACATTCAGGCGGACCTTTGGTACAACACGCCCTTTTAGCAATCTTAGAACTATTTCATCGCGGTGAAATTCCTTTAGAGAAAATAGTGGAAAAAATGAGCCATAATGTAGCCGAAATATATCGAATCAAAGAACGGGGCTACATCCGTGAGGGCTATTTTGCAGATTTGGTATTAGTCGATTTAAATAATGAACAGGAAATAACGACTAATTCTCTGTTGTATAAATGCGAGTGGTCTCCTTTTTTAGGGCAAGTTTTTAAAAGCAGCATCATTTCTACTTTTGTCAATGGAACTTTAGTCTATGAAAAAGGATTTGTCCAGACGGATGTTAGAGGGAAAAGATTACAGTTTGAAAGGATTCGATAATCCAAAAACAAAAAATAATTTTAAATATAATCAAATATGAATTTCAGTTTATTGTTCGATAATTTAACCAATCCAGCCCTATTGTTTTTTGTGTTAGGAATTATAGCGGTCTATGTCAAAAGTGACTTAGAAATTCCTGAAAACACCTCTAAATTCATATCATTATACCTTCTTTTTTCCATTGGTTTTAAAGGCGGACAAGAATTGGCTCACAGTCATTTTACTACGGATATACTTTGGTCGATACTCTTTGGTGTGTTGATTGCAGGATTAATTCCCCTCTACACTTTTTTTATTTTGAAGAGGAAGTTTAGTATTGAGAATTCTGGGGCTATAGCTGCCGCTTATGGTTCGGTGAGTGCGGTGACTTTTGTGACAGCCGTTTCTTTTTTAGAAATTCAAAACTACAGTTTTAGTGGTCACATGGTCGCTGTGATGGCACTTATGGAAGCTCCTGCGATTATTATAGGAGTGATTTTAATACGGTTATTCAGTAAAGAAGGTGTTCAAAAGACCAAGATGAGTACTATCATTAAACATTCGTTTACCAATGGAAGTGTACTTTTGATTCTGGGGAGTTTAGTTATTGGTTTTTTAGCAAGTGATCAGCAGGCATTGGGAATTAAGCCCTTTACGACAGATATTTTCAAAGGGTTTTTGGCTTTGTTTTTATTGGATATGGGAATTGTAAGTGGCCGAAAATTAAATGATTTTTTTAAAAGTGGCTGGTTCAGCGTATTTTTTGCAGTTGTTTTTCCGCTCATCAATGGTTGTATCGTCGCTTTTTTAAGTCAATTTATTACAGATGATGTTGGGAACCGTTTTATTTTTGCAGTCTTAGCGGCAAGCGCTTCCTACATTGCAGTTCCGGCAGCCATGAAAATTGCAGTACCAAAGGCGAATCCAGGAATCTTTTTGCCCATGGCTTTAGCAGTGACGTTTCCTTTTAACATTACTTTTGGAATGCCCATTTATTTCTCAATTGTATTGTGTCACCTTTAAATAGTTGCTTTGTCTAAATGAGTAGAATATATAGATTGCTTCATAAACTATGTTAATAAAGTGAATTAGTATAATTGTTGGTATTTGAAACAAAAAAACCTGCAAGTTTAAGCTTGTAGGTTTAATTTATAAATATTTATTTATGAGAATGTATACAAATGGAACGCTCGCGCTACTTGAGTATGCATAGTCATTATTTCACGATGATTAAAAAGATTCAACAATAAAAAAATAAAACAATACCCATATTATTATAAAAAATAGTCCAAGGTATACGTTATTTAAATTTTTATGTAAGTCTTTTTTAATTATTAGTCGGTATAAAATCCAACCTATAAAAGCGATTACTAAACCTATTGCCATTACAACTCTTGACATAATTTATTTGTTTTAAATGATGTGATTAATTCCTGCGTATCCGTATTAGAATTGATGTTTATTTACTACTTAGAATGTTCACGAGCGGGACGCCCGAGCTAAATGTCATTAAGTTAAGGAATAATCCCCATGATTTTGTCATTCCGACGAAGGAGGAATGGCAACAAACGTGAGCAACAAACAGAGATTCCTCCTTCGTCGGAATGACAAATATACTCTTAACTAATGACATTCCGCTCGCGCTAGCCTGTGGAGCCGTCTACTCGATTGTGCGTAGTTTATTTTTTATTCAGTTGTGTTTTCGGTTATCCATTGAATTAAGTCTGAACTTACTTTTGAGTTTTTATAAAACCAATCTGTACTTTGTATTCTGAAAAATCTCCAACCTGCTCTTTCTAAAATCAGTTGTCTGTTTATATCTTCTTGAATTTTCACAATGCCTGAATGATAAGTGAAACCGTCACATTCAATTGCTATTTTTTTATTGTTTATAATAAGTCCAAAGTCTATACAATATTTTCCGACTTCAAATTGAGGATATAGATAATCTCCTAATCCATTATTGTAAAGTAATTTGCAAACGCTTTTTTCAAAGTCGCCTGAATTCGCATCTGTCTTATTTAATAGTGATTGTAGATTTTTTGTCGAAGTAGGTTTGTTCGTTTGATTTTGAATATTAACGTAATAGTCAATTAACTTTTTTCTATAACAATCTTGGTTCATAATGCCAACTGCATCAGGATGAATGCTATGAATTACAACAGATTTTTCTTTTGCTCTACTTGCAGCAACATTGAAAATTCGCATATATTCTTCGGTTGTTGCAGCTCTTGGTGGTTTAATCTCAAAACGATTTTCTTTTTCAACAATGCTATGACTGGCTGTAATTGTCATATACATAATATCTCTTTCATCGCCTTGAAATTCTCTTGATGTACCAATTAATAATTCAAGTTTGTCTTCAAATTGTTTTATTAGTTCGTTCTGTGATATTTGACGAATAAGTTGATTTTGGTGTTTTATATTACTGCTGTCTAAAGTCAATATTCCAATTGACGGCAATCTCTTAATTTGCTGTGCTTGAAACTGATTAATGTAATTTTCGATTTCGTCAATTACTTTTTGTACAATTAATGGTTTGTATTCATCGTCTAAATTATCTTCGACATAATGAATTTCTATTGGTTCTCCGAAAGTTTTTTCAGTCGCTGTTTTTAGGGGAACAATATCAGAATTATAGACGTACTTGTTTGAATAACCAATTATTTCGGGTAAACATCTAAAATGTTCCGTAAGTGTTACAATGTTTGGATAAATAACTCCACTGATTGTGTAAATACTGTTGTTTTTATTGTTTACGTCAAACTGTGTTTTAAATCTATGTGATATTAAATATTTGTCAAGTAGTTCATTTGTTCTATCAATAGTAAATAGACTTCTGTCTGCAACTACAGAAGTTTGATTTTCATCGCCTACTATTAAACATTTTTTACAACGAAAAACTAAATTCAAACTGCTTATATCACATTGACTTGCTTCATCAATAATCAATAAGTCAAATTGTTCAGGTGAAGCATCAGGAAAAAATGTAACTGCTGTATCTTGTGGCATAATCCAAATAGGAACTGCACCTTTTGCTACTTGCATATTTGTTATTGCTGATGCAATATTTCTTGCTGTATTTTTTCCGTAACCTTTGCCAATATTAATTAAGTCATTTAACCAAGCATTTAAAGCCGCTTTTTGTGTATCACTAACTTTTTTTGATTTATGATACCAAGTTTTGTATGATATTGTTTCTGCTGTTTGTTTTTCAATACTTCGTTTCAAAGTTTGAAGATTGGCTAAAAGTTTTTCCGAACCATTGGTTTGTGATGTTACAAAAGTTAGAAAATCATTTAGTTTTAAATTGAAAATATCCAATTCAATTATTTTTTTATCAATCGTGTATTGGTCATCAATTAAACATTTATTTTTTACAAACAATGCTGTTTGAGGTAGCGTTTTACTAATTTCGTTTAAGAGTTTTTCAAACGCTAATGATTGACTTTGTTTTTCTCTACACTTTCTATATTCGTCTAAATAGAGTTCGTAACTTGACCTGTCCGTATTTTCAATTGCGTCTGCAATTTTATAAATTACAGGATGTGGTTTTGAATGAGTAATTAATTTCTGTTTGGTTTCTTGTAAAAAGGTTGAGATTGAAACAAATTCAGCATAATAATTCACATTCTTGATGTAGCTAATTTTTTCTGTTAAATCGTCAGATGTGATTGAAACTTGTGGTAAATTTCTTGTTTTTAATTGCGAATTAAATTCAATTATTTCTTTTGCAAATTCTACTGTAAAATCAAGTTCTTTTAATGTTTCTTGAATATTATTTTGCTTCGTAATACCAAAGCTATTTAGGTATTTATTAAAAGTTATAGAAAGTTGTTTTAAACATTTTAATCTGTTTATCTCGATTTCTAATATTTTGAATTGGTCAATTTCAGTTACTGGATTGAAATTCAGCTTACACTCAAAAAAACGTTTTAATGGTTTTTCTAATGTGCTTTTAGTAAACCAATTAAGTGTTTTGTTTTGACCAAATTTTACAATTATTTGATTTATTTGTTGATGTAAAATGTCAGCGTCAGTATCTTGAACTACTGACAAATCAACTTCGTAAGACAAAAGTTTATTATTTGCAACTTCGATCTGTTTTCTTAACCCATCATTTTCATTTATGATATTAACTAATACATCAAGCCTAAAATTAGTATGCTTATAAACCTGTTCAGCAATTAAGTTTATTTTGAATTCTCTAAAAATATTTTCATAATTAAGAATAATATTTTTTAGATTTTCGTCTATTGAATTTGTTGGAATGTTTGTGTAATCTAATGGATTAATTTTTTCATTAATTTCCTTTAGCTTAATATCATATTTCCTAATCTCATTTAAGTCAATAAAAGCATTATCATTTAAAAACTGAAAGTTTATTAAATCAAAATCATCTCTTTTAAGATTGTCTCCAATTGCTACTAAATCAACTAATTTTTCTGCAATGCCATTTGTTTCAGTTTCGTAAGAAACTGTATCTTTTAATAATTGATTTTCGTAATTTGTTTGTTCAAAATGGTAAACAGCCCAATCGTAAGCTGATTTATTTTCAAGCTCATTTGTTATTGGGTTGAAAATCTTAAGCGTTAAAGTGTTTGCTTGAACTGCATTGTAAATTTGATTTAACGTGTTTGCGTAATTACTTTCTAAATTAGTTAATTGCCGTTCTAATTCTGTAGCTTTTGTCTCTTCATATCTCTGTGCCAAATTTCTAATAATAGCATTGACAGAGCCTTTTAAACTTTCATTTCCTTTGCCTTCATTTACTAACGAAACAGCAAGTTCTTGAATTCCAATTGGCAATTTATCTTTTAATACGCTTAATGCTTTTGCATTATGTGAAACTACAAGTATAGATTTTCCTTGTGCAACAAAGTGAGAAATTAGGTTTGCAATTGTATGACTTTTACCTGTTCCTGGTGGTCCTTTTACAGTTACTGCATCTTGCTCGTTTAATCGTTTTGCAATTTCAAATTGTTCTTCATTGTAAGGTAATGGAAACAAGGAACGATGTTTTACTTCTCCAAAATCTGCTGATTGAGATTTACTTTCATTATTTTGAAATTGGTTTGTGTTTGATTGTGTTTCTATTTCAATTTCTAAACCATCTATTGAAAATAGTTTTTTGAAAAAATCTGGAATTAGTTGAAGATTTCCACTTGCTTGTAATTCATTTATTTTGTTGATTATATTATTTGCATCTTTTGAAATAGCAAGTTTACTTTCAACAATTTTAGTTTGAATTATTGGCGAAAAACTAAAAGTTAATTGATTTTCAATTGGTGTTTTTTGAAAAGAGTAATTTAATGTTTCTTCATTGAAAAAGGCATATTGTTTTTTTGCAAAAACGCTTAATATTTCTAAACCTTTGTCAAAATATTCAGTTCTTATAAAATCACTTTCAAAAATAAATTCACGTTGCTGTGAATTGAAATTATCAATATTTAGTAAAACATCTTTTTTGCGTTCTTCAATTATTAATTGATTTTCATTTTGAAAATGATTGTCTAATAACTCCACAAAAAATTGTTCACAAAATATTTTACTTGAAAAAGTGTCAAACTCTAATTTGAATTCTTGGCTTTTAAGAGTTAGTTTTAATGGAACATTAAAAAGAAAATTTTTATAATCTTGGTTTCCAATTTTTCCACAAACTAAACCAAATGATATATAAATTCTTTTGTTGTCTTTTCCTTTTAATTCGTAATGTAGTGTATGTAAGGCATCGTAAATTCGATTTGTCTTAAAAGGCAGTTCAAATTTTTGATAGTATTCTGAAAATTCTTTTTGAAAGTTTTTTGCTATTTTTAATATTGAAGGATTGTCTACAAGAACTATTCTAACTTTAAGTTCTGCTTTTTGTATAATTTTGTTGTCTTTTACATCTATCCAGTCAATTAAAGATTTTGGTAATACATCGAACAAAGTCGTTAATCTTTGTTCCTTGTATTTTTCTAAATCATTTATTCTTTGGGTTGATTGTTCAAATTTCTCAACTGTTTCAATTTCTTGTTTAATTGTAAGTATTGGAATTTCGTTACTTTTATTAATTTCAATCCAATTTTCAAGTTCTTTTGGCTGTTTGGGTTCGTCAGGTATTGCAATTCTTCTTAACTTTAGTAAAAAGTCAAGTGGATTTAGATTGTTGTTAATCGCTAAACTAAATTCTGGAATGTTTTTCTGTTCGCATTTTTTAGCAAGTGTCAAAAGTTCTCCAACTTCCCAAAAGTTTACATTCTTTGACTTCGGATTGTTTTTGTCTTTTTCAAAGTCAAAACAAGTGTCCGATGAATTGTACAAGTCCCTTATGTAGTAAAATAGATTTTGTAATGGCGTCATACTTTTTTCTCTGAATGTCAGTTATTGTTGGTCGTCTAGGTTAAATTGCACATAACCTTGTATGTATGCGCTACAAAATAGCGCATATACACCCAAAATTGGATAGATTGTCGCTGTTAAATAGCGGTTTGCCTACAAATATATATATAATCCTTTACAAATTATGAATTGGTTATTCCTTTTGTTAAACGAATTTATAACCCTAAAACATCCTAAATAGCCCCGATAGTAGAGAAAATCCTTTGCTGTGGCGGTAGCCAAAAGCAAAGATTGTAGCGCATAGCGGGACGAAAGTGATTTTGAAAAACTATCGTTCTGCTCCAAAAAAAAACCTGCAAGTCCCGATACTTCGGGGTCGCTTGCAGGTTTACTCTAATAATCTAACGATCTAAAAGTCTAATAATCTTATTTAATCATCTCAAAACTTCTTTTCACGAAAGCGGTTAATGCTTCTCCTTTTAATAGGTTTTGGGATAACTTGGCTAAGTCAAGTGCTTGTTTTACCAAACTTTCCTGAGCGTCTTTGTCTTTGTTGTTCAGGATGCTAGTGGCTAATTCAGAGTTAGTATTTACGACCAAATTGTACATTTCCGGCATATTTCCCATTCCGAACATTCCACCACCGCCTGACTGGCTCATTTCTTTCATTCTACGCATAAATTCCGGTTGCGTGATGATAAATGGCGAAGCATTACTGTCTAAAGCTTCCAGTTGAACAGAATAGGTTTGTTTAGGAACGATAGCTTCTAGTACTGTTTTTAAGTTGGTTTGTTCTTCCTCAGATAATTTAGAAATTGTAGTTTCCTCTTTCTTGATTAAATTATCAATATGATCTGAATCCACACGTACGAAAGTCATGTTGCTGTTATCGCCTTCAATTTTTTGAATTAAATGCGAGATAATTGGAGAGTCAAGCAATAAAACTTCATATCCTTTGTCTTTTGCAATTTCGATATACGAGTGTTGCGCTTCTTTATTCCCAGCGTATAAAACCACTAATTTTCCGTCTTTGTCCGTTTGATTCGCCGCAAGATTTTCTTTTAATTCTTCTAAAGTAAAATATTTACCGTCAACTGTTGGGTACAAAACAAATGCACCTGCTTTTTCGTAGAATTTATCTTCAGAAAGCATTCCGTACTCTAAAACGATTTTAATGTCGTTCCATTTTTGTTCAAAATCTTCACGGTTTTCAGTGAATAACGACTTTAATTTATCGGCAACTTTACGCGTGATGTAATTCGAGATTTTCTTCACTGCAGCATCGGCTTGCAATCCAGAACGAGATACGTTCAATGGAATGTCCGGTGAATCCACAACACCTTTCAGCATCATTAAAAACTCAGGAACAATTCCTTCCACATTATCCGTTACGTACACTTGATTTTGGTACAATTGGATTTTGTCTTTCTGAATTTGTAAGTCAGAACCTAATTTTGGGAAATACAAAATACCGGTTAAGTTGAATGGATAATCTACATTTAAATGAATGTGAAATAAAGGTTCTTCAAATTGCATTGGATACAATTCATGGTAGAAATTCTTGTAATCTTCCGCAGATAATTCCGTTGGTTGTTTCGTCCAAGCCGGATTTGGGTTGTTGATGATGTTGTCTACTTCAACTTCCGTAAAAGTTTTGTCTTTATCTTCTTCAGCAACTTCTTCACCCTTTTTTTGCTCTATTTTTTCTGTTTTAGTTCCAAATTTAATTGGAATCGGCATGAACTTATTGTACTTGTTCAACAGTTCTTTGATTTTGTATTCTTCCAAAAATTCCAAAGAATCTTCGGCGATATGCAAAATGATTTCTGTACCACGAGAAGTTTTGTCAGCTGGTTCTAATGTAAATTCTGGGCTTCCATCGCAAGTCCAGTGTGCAGCAGGTTCATCTTTGAACGATTTCGTGATGATTTCCACTTTTTCGGCAACCATAAAAGCAGAATAAAAACCAAGACCAAAATGTCCAATAATTCCAGAATCTTTAGCAGAATCTTTGTATTTGTCCAAAAACTCCTCAGCTCCAGAAAACGCTACTTGGTTGATGTATTTCTCTACTTCATCAGCCGTCATTCCCAAACCTTGGTCAATGATGTGTAGTTTTTTACCTTCCTTATCGATTTTCACCTCGATAATTGGGTTTCCGTATTCTACTTTGGCTTCGCCAATGCTGGTTAAATGCTTTAATTTAAGTGTGGCATCTGTTCCATTCGAAATCAATTCACGTAAGAAAATTTCGTGATCGCTGTATAAGAATTTCTTGATTAAGGGAAAGATGTTTTCTACCGAAACATTAATTTTACCTGTTGTCATATTTTGAATTTTTTGGTTTATTTTGATAGTTATAATTCTTTCAAATGTAATACCAATTATAATGAAAGTGACAAATTGTCGCAAGCGTTAATTATGATATAAAATAATTTAATTCTGAAACAAACGTGTTTAATTGCTTCGTATATTTGTGTAAGTATTAATTCATTAAATTTAAGAAAATGAAAAAAGTTATTTTATTATGCACATTAGCAGTTCTGATGTTTGCATGTAAGTCAACGTCAGCAACAAGCACAAACACCGATAGAAAATCTCAGGTTGCCATGAAAGGTAATTGGGTAATTAGTTCTGTAACGTATCCAGGTTCACAATATGTAAAAGTAAATTCTTTTCAATTAGCGGATTCAGAATGTTTCGTAGGAAGTAATTGGAAATTTGTTTCGAATAATAATAAAGGAACTATGGCTTTAACAAAAGCGAATTGTATGGCATTTAGCTCGCCAATTACATGGTTTGTCAATAACGATGGGCAATTTGTATTAAAAGTACTTAATGCTGGAGAAAAAGCTAGAAAAGTGAAAGAAGGTTATATTTTATATGTAGCCAACCAAACAGAATCGTCTTTTCAATTGATTGATAAAATTGACGTAGCAGGAAAAATGACTGATGTTGTGTATCAGTTTCAAAAAGTTAATTAATAAGTAAAAAATACAAATATGAAAAAGATTTCAATAGTTGCAATAGCAACAATAATGGTTATGGGTTCTATGTTCACAAGTTGTGAGGCAATAAAAAACACTAACAACACACAAAAAGGTGCTGGTATTGGTGCAGTTGCCGGAGCAGTACTTGGTGGAGTTCTTGGAAACAACCTTGGAAAAGGTGGAAAAGGAGCTATGGGAGCTGTATTAGGTGGAGTAGTTGGTGGAGTTGCCGGTGGAGTTATTGGTAATAAAATGGACAAACAAGCAAGAGAAATTGATGCTGTTCTTCCGGGAGCTGAAGTAGTTCGTATTGGAGAAGGAATCAAATTAGTTTTGAATGAAAATGCTGTACGTTTTGATACTAACAAATCATCATTGACTGCTAGTGCAAAAGCAAATTTAGATAAGTTAGTTCCAGTTTTCGCGGAATATCCGGATACTGATATTACTATTTACGGGTATACAGACAGTACAGGTCCAGCTGATTATAACTTAAAACTTTCTGGAGAAAGAGCAGCTGCTGTTAGAAATTATTTAGCCAGCAAAGGAGTGTCTTCAAGTAGATTTCAAGTTACTGGTTTAGGAATTGCTGATCCAATTGCTTCTAATGAAACAGTTGATGGTAGAAGTCAAAACCGTCGTGTTGAATTTGCTATCACTGCAAATGAAAAAATGATTAAAGATGCAGAAGCTGAAGTGAAAAACTAAGCAAAAAACACTATAAAAACAAGGGCTGTTTCGTCAAGAAGCAGCCCTTTTTTGTGCATAAATTTGAATTAAACATCGTAAATTTGCACTCTTAAATACAGATGATGCTAGAGATAAAAGACATATCCTTTACTTACATTGATGAACCCGTCATTGAAAATGTTAGTTTCACAATTTCCAAAGGCCAAAACACCGCTATTATAGGCGAAAGCGGTTGCGGCAAAAGTACGTTACTTAAACTGATATACGGATTATATAATTTGAATAGCGGAGCAATTACCTATAATAAAAAACCCATTTTGGGTCCTAAATACAATCTGGTTCCAGGAGAAGATTACATTAAATATTTAGCACAGGATTTCGATTTGATGCCCTACATAACTGTAGAAGAAAATGTAGGTAAGTACTTGTCCAATATGTATCCTGAACAAAAGAAAGCCCGCGTTCAAGAGTTATTGGATATGGTCGAAATGACTACTTACGCAAAAGTAAAAGCGAAATTCTTAAGTGGCGGACAGCAGCAGCGAGTGGCTTTGGCAAGAGTATTGGCTTTGGAACCCGAAATTATTTTGCTCGACGAACCGTTCAGTCAAATTGATTCTTTCAGGAAGAATTCATTGCGCCGTAATTTGTTTCGATATTTAAAAGACAAAGGGGTAACCTGTATTATTGCCACGCATGACAGCACCGATGCGTTGTCTTTTTCTGATGAAACCATTGTGGTCCAAAACGGAAAAGTAGTGGCCAAAGGGGATTCCAAATCCTTGTATGAAAACCCAGCAAATAAATACATTGCGTCTCTTTTTGGGGAAGTAAACGAATTGAAATTATCGCAGTTAATAGATTTGGAGGATGATGAAGATGCCTTACTTTTGCTGTATCCACATCAATTAAAAGTGGTGGACAATGCCTTGATGAAAGCTGTTGTGAAACAATGTTATTTTAAAGGAAGTCATTATTTAGTTAAAGCAGCTTTTGAAAGAAGAGCGATTTTCTTTGAGCATGATTCGGAATTAGAACCTAATCAGGAAGTGTTCTTGATGTTATCGTAAAAATAGAAAACCCCGAAATCAATATGATTTCGGGGTTTTACTTTTAGGTCAAGTTGGAATTAATTCTTCAAATATTTTTCTAAGAATTGATCTTGTTCCCAAAGCAAATGTAAAATATTCTCTTTGGCTACATAACCGTGTGCTTCTTTTGGAAAAATCACCATTCTTGCCGGAGCGCCTAAACCTTTCAAAGCTTGAAAATAGCGTTCGGTTTGCAAAGTAAATGTTCCCGGATTGTTATCGGCTTCACCGTGTACTAATAGCATTGGCGTTTTCATTTTATCCGCATTCATGAAAGGAGACATCGTATTGTATACTTCAGGAGTTTCCCAGTAGTTGCGTTGTTCCATTTGGAAACCAAAAGGAGTCAGCGTTCTGTTGTACGCACCACTTCTAGCAATTCCGCAAGCGAAAAGATTAGAATGCGTTAATAAATTAGCGGTCATAAAAGCACCATAAGAGTGACCACCAACTGCTACTTTTTTTCTGTTGATGTATCCCAAAGCATCTACGGCATTTATCGCTGCTTCTGCATTGTCTACTAATTGCGTTATGAAATTATCATTCGGCTCCGTTGTTCCTTCGCCAATGATAGGAAAAGCAGCATCATCAAGAACAACATACCCTTTAGTGACCCAATAGACAAACGATCCATAACTAGGAAACGTGAATTCATTCGGGTTTTGTGTGCTTTGTCCCGCTGAATTTTTGTCTTTGTATTCTGCTGGATATGCCCAAATCAACAATGGCATTTTCTCTTTTTTTACCTTGTCATAACCTACAGGTAAATACAAGGTTCCAGATAATTCAACACCATCTTTACGTTTGTATTTAATCACTTCCTTACTCACGTTTTTGATATTTTCAAAAGGATTTTTGAATGCTGTAATCGGCGTCAGTTTATTTTTTTGTTTGATGTTTCTTAGGTAATAATTCGGATATTCATTTTTAGACTGGATTTGGACTAAAACTGTTCCTTTTTTGAAGTCTTCAATCTCCAAAATATCTTCCTTTTTATCTGTATAGGCTGAAGTGTACAAACGTTTTGCTTGTAAGGTGTTCAAATTAAATTCACTGATAAAAGGGAATTGACCGTTCTTAGTAAAACCATCGCCAAGTAAATACGCATTGTTATTTTCAACAGCTAAAACATATCTGTTGTATTCATTTTTTCTAGTTTCAAAATTTCCTGGATCTGCATATACATCTTGAGAATTTCTGTCAAAAATTACTTTTGGAGCCTGACTTGGATTCGAAGGATTGATAATATATGTTTTGGTATTACGGGTATCGTACCATTCATCTGAAACAATGGCAACATTGTCATTACCCCAAATCATACGGTCGTAACGTTGAGGTGTTTTTACCAATGAAGTGGCTGCTATGTCAAATGGTGCGTTCCAAAGAAAAACTTCATCTCTGAATTCCACTTTGTTTGCAGGATCTCCGCCATCCAAAGCTTCAGCATACGCTAATGTTGCAGGCTTGTCTGCTCTCCAGTTCATGTTTCTTTTTCCTTTTCGAACCGCCATAAAACCTTTAGGGATAATTTCAGTAAGCGGCACTTCATTGACCACTTTTACTTCGTTTCCGGCTTTGTCATACACCACAGATTTGGATGGAAATCGACTCAATGGTACGATATATGAAAATGGTTTTTGAATCGTAGTTAGCATGATATAATTCCCATCTGGTGAGAAACTTTCTCCAGCATACATATCAGCTTTTTTGAACAAAGTAGCCGTTCCGTTGAGGTTTACTTTGTATAGTTCAGAAGTCATGATGTTTTCAAAATTGATTTCATCATTCTTGTTTTTCAACATATCCGGATAGGTTCTGTTTTGGGATTTCGCACCATCAGCATTCGAAATTATTGGACCGGTTGGCAAATCTTTTTTGGCATCTAAAAGTGCTGCTCTGTTTTTTGGTAACATTTTCACCAAAATCGTTTCGTTGTCATTCATCCAACTGAACGGACTTCCAATATTAGCATTCACTGTCGCTTCTGTTAATTTTGTGGCTTTCGCCGAAGCAACATCGATAACCCAAAGTTCAACACCAGAGGCCGTGGTGTGCGAGAACGAGATTTTTTTATCATTTGGTGACCAAGCGATAGTACTGATACGAGGATTCATTGGCAAACCTGCAACCTGTACTTCGTTTTTATCTTTTATTTTACGTAATTTCAGGTTGTTCACATACGTAACTGTACTTGAAATATTCGTAATTGGATTAATTCGCAATCCGCCCAAACGCAATTCATCTTGGTTTAAATCGTCTAGTGATTTATAAGTATTTCTATACGTCAATAGCATGTATTCTTTTTTGGTATCCATTGAAACCGATGGCGCTCTTTCATAATCAGCCAATTCCAAAATGGATTGAGATGGTTTTTGATAGCTTAAGTTTTCTTGAGCAAAAGTGGTTAAGCTTAGTCCTAGAAATAAAAAAAATGGAATTTTTAACTTCATAATTTGAATGATTTTAAATTAGTGTTGGCTGTGTCAATAATTAGTCTAAAATAATTCAATGTTGTTACATTTGGAAATAAAAAACTCTTTTTAACTTTTGCATTGGTTTGAGTTTGTGTTCTTGTAGTTTTATTTTCATTTGTGTTCTGTCATAATTTTATGACTGATGATAGCTGTAAAGGTCTACAAAAGGCATAAAACTTGTAAATTGCTAAAAAAGTGGTAATTTGTCGGCTCATATTTTCAAGTATGTTTTAAATTTGACTCTTATTTTAATAAAATAACAATTATATGTATCATTCAAAAATAGCAGGATTGGGTTATTATGTTCCCGAAAACGTAGTGACTAATGACGATTTATCCAAAATTATAGACACCAATGACGAGTGGATTCAGGAAAGAACAGGGATTCAGGAACGAAGACACATTATAAAAGGAGAGGACACAACCACCTCTATGGGTGTAAAGGCGGCTAAAATTGCGATAGAGCGTTCTGGTGTTGCTAAAGAAGATATCGATTTTATAGTTTTTGCGACATTAAGTCCTGATTATTATTTCCCTGGACCAGGAGTTTTAGTACAGCGTGATTTGGGTTTAAGAACTGTTGGCGCATTAGATGTAAGAAATCAATGTTCTGGATTTATTTACGCTTTGTCAGTAGCAGATCAGTACATAAAAACTGGAATGTATAAAAACATATTGGTTATTGGATCTGAGGTTCATTCTACCGGATTGGACATGACGACCCGTGGACGTGGCGTTTCGGTAATTTTTGGAGATGGGGCAGGAGCAGCTGTTTTGAGCAGAGAAGAAGATTTGTCTAAAGGGATTTTATCTACACATTTACATTCTGAAGGGCAACATGCCGAAGAACTAATTGTAAAAGCTCCGGGAATGGGAGGCCGTTGGCTAACAGATATTTTAGCAGATAATGATCCGGATGACGAAAGTTACTTCCCGTATATGAACGGACAATTTGTATTTAAAAATGCTGTGGTTCGTTTCAGCGAAGTAATCAATGAAGGATTGCAGGCAAATAATTTACAGGTTTCCGATATTGATATGTTGATTCCACATCAGGCAAATCTGAGAATTTCTCAGTTTATCCAAAAGAAATTCAACTTGACAGATGATCAGGTGTATAATAACATTCAAAAATACGGAAATACTACTGCAGCTTCTATTCCAATTGCATTGACTGAAGCATGGGAACAAGGCAAAATAAAATCAGGAGATACTGTTGTTTTGGCAGCATTTGGAAGTGGTTTTACTTGGGGAAGCGCAATTATTAAATGGTAAAATAATTCTCTAGATTTAAAAAAGTATTTTAAAATCAAAAAACCCGGAGTTGGCATACTCCGGGTTTTTCTTTTGGTAACTAACTATTAAAACTAATTTTTATTGAGGCATTTTATTTTTTTTGTTTAAAACAATCCTCCGCCATCTTGTTTGGTATTGTTATCTCTTTGTTTGCGTTGTAAGTTTTTGTTTTTCCCTGCGCCAAAGATGTAGTTGAAACCAAGATAAAGGGATTGGCTTTCCCAAGTAAACTGACCGACTTGCGGATATGGATTTTGTCCGTCAAAACCGGCTTTCATCGTATTAAAAATATCATTGAAACGAACACTTAAGGTGGCTTTGTCTTTTAAAAATGAATAACGTCCACCGGTATCAATTTTATACATTTCTTTACCGTTAAATTGTACACCATCAACTCCGGAACGATAAAATCCAAATAAAAGGAAACGAAGGCTTTTAGTGGCTTTGAAATTACTATTGAAACGGGCGTTGAAAGCTGATGCAGTTACTTCTTTGGAAACCAAATCAAATGTATTGGTGGTTGAATTAAGTACTGAAACCAATCCTTTCTGGTTAATACTAGAAAAATCTATTGCTGGCTGTATGTCCCACCAACTATTGATTTTGTAGTTTAAAAGGCCTCAAAACCATAGGCTGTATTATTGTCAAAGTTGTCAAAACTCATGATTTGTTGGTCCTGATTTTGTGGATCTGGATAGAGAATTCTGTTGATTTCATTATAAATACTTCTTACAAAAAGACCAGTACTGAATGATCCTTTAGCAATTGTTTTAGTATAATTTAATTCAATAGACGTGGTGAATTGTGGGTCTAATTCAGGATTTCCAATGGAGGTTATTCTAGGTGTGCTGAATTCTCTGATAGGTTTGGTTTGGTCTAAACTAGGTCTGTCTACACGGCGGCTTAAACTGATTTGGAACTGATTTTTATCCGTAGGAGAATAAGTCATCGAAGCTGAAGGATACACGGTGAAATAATCATCTTTGTAAGCGGTAGCACCGTTTAACATTGCGTTTACCTTGTAACTTTCAAAACGGGCGCCTAATTGATATCCTATTTTTTTAAATTTTTGTCCAAATGTAGCGTAAGCAGAATAGATATCTAAATCATAGCTGTAATCAGAATTTGATAACGCACTGCTGTTAGTCCTGTAATTGTTTTCTGTTCGTATAATTCTGCTTTCAGCACCCAACTCTAGATTAGTCTTGTCATTCAACGGATTCACATAGTCTAAATTGACGGTTGAATTTTTTCTTTTATCACCCAGATTATCAGTATAGGAACTGCGGGGGATATTAGGGTTGTTGAAAGTAGTTAGGAAACTAGCGTCTTGATTTTCAGAATAGATGCTGTGATTTATTTCTAAATCCAGTGTTTCACCCTCTTTTTTTGTAAGATGTTTGAAAGCTACATTGTAAGTACCGTCCGTATTATCTGAAAAGTATTTAGAATTTAATAGTAAATTTTGCGTTGCATCTGGATTTACAATATTCACATCCACTATACCATCTCCAACAAATATGTTTTGATTCGTGTAGGCAGAAATAGTGTTTTTGTCATTGATGTAATAATCCATTCCAATTTTGAACAAATGAGATTTGTTGTCATTCACAATATCGAACATTTGATTGGAGTTGTCGTCAAGTCTTGAAATTCGCCCTTCATTGAATCTTTTGCCAAAATTATTTCCATAAGTGGAGAAAAAGTTCACTTTACCGGTTCTATAGTTCATGTTAAGGGAATTGCTAATCTTTGGTGTTTGTGCAAAAGTCAGACCTGTATTGATGCTGGCATTAAATCCGTCATTGGCATTTTTATGTAAAACAATGTTTATGATTCCAGACATTCCTTCCGGATTGTATTTGGCACTTGGATTAGTGATTAATTCAATTTTTTTAATGGAAGTTGATGGGATTTGTTTCAACAACTGAGACGCATCAATATTACTTGGACGTCCATCTACCAGAACACGTACGTTTTCGTTACCGCGTAATGATAATTTCCCATCTTGATCTATATTTACAGAAGGAATATTATTCATGATTTCGGATGCTGTTGCGCCTGCGGTGGTCAGATCTTTTCCTACATTGATTACTTTTCTGTCAATTTTTTGTTCAATTGTGGAGCGTTCAGCAATTATATTTACGCCCTTTAATTCAATGGCATCTTCTTCGATAGCAATCGTGTTCAGATTTGCGTTTTTTGCTTCGTTTGTCAGTGAAATTGCTTTAGTAATGGTCTTATATCCCATAAACTGGATTTCAACAATGTAATCTTTTAAGGCTAAATTTTTTATTTGAAAAGTTCCTTTATCAGATGTGATTTCACCAGTAATAACTTTGTTGTTTTCTTTTACCACAATATTCACATACGGTAAAGGTTCATTGGTTTTTTTGTCAGTGATCTTTCCAGAAATAATTCCTGTGTTTTCCAGAATCGTCGGTTTGACGGAAGTTTGTGCCTGCATCGAAAACAACGTTCCGATAAAACAGATTAAGATTAATTTAAGTTTCATGATTGATTTGATTTAATTGATTGATGAAGCAAATGTATTGTTTTACATAATACTATGTTAAACATAATACATTTTTTAATAATATTTAACATTTTTTAACAAATACGAAATTGTAAAATTTACTTAATAGACTTCTAAACAAGGATTTTGTTACATCATTTTTTCAAAAAAATATTGATTTATACCTTACACTAGGTTAAAAGCTTCATTTTTAGGTGCAAATTATCTTGTTTTCCAATTTTCAAATTACTGCAATATGACTATCTTTGCCCCCTTAAAACCAATACACGAAATGACATTACAACAGATTCTTACGCCCTCTATTGAAAAAGCTGTAAAAGCTTTATTTGACATTACTATTGAAAAAGTTGAATTTCAAACCACACGGAAGGAATTTGAAGGAGATATCACGATGGTTATTTTTCCCTTGTTGAAAGTTGTTAAAAGTAATCCTGTAGAATTGGGAAATAAAATAGGGAACTATTTAGTTGAAAATTTAGTTGAGGTTAATCGTTTTAATGTAGTTTCCGGATTTTTGAATATTGTTATTTCAGATGATTATTATTTGGATTTCTTCGGAGAAATAAAAGATGATGTTAAATTTGGTTTCGTTACTCCAAATCCAGAAGATAAAGCGGTAATGGTAGAATATTCTTCGCCAAATACCAATAAACCTTTGCATTTAGGTCACGTGCGTAATAACCTTTTGGGATATGCAGTAGCCGAAATTATCAAAGCTTCGGGTAAGAAAGTGTATAAAACTCAAATCATTAATGATAGAGGAATCCATATTTGCAAATCAATGTTGGCTTGGCAAAAATTCGGAAACGGACAAACGCCGGAATCAACAGGTTTAAAAGGAGATAAACTAGTTGGAAATTATTATGTTACTTTTGATAAAGCATACAAAGAAGAAATAGCGCAATTAATTAGTGCGGGCAAAACAGAAGAAGAAGCCAAAAAACAAGCGCCAATCATTCTCGAAGCACAGGAAATGTTGCTAAAATGGGAAGCTGGAGATGAAGCCGTTATTACGCTTTGGAAAACTATGAATCAATGGGTTTATGATGGTTTTGCAAAAACCTATAAAAATCTCGGTGTTGATTTCGATTGTTTTTATTACGAAAGTAACACGTATTTATTAGGGAAAGATGTCGTTCAGATTGGTTTGGACAGAGGTGTTTTCGAAAAAGATCCTGACGGTTCGGTTTGGATAGATTTGACGGAAGAAGGTCTAGACCGTAAAATAGTATTGCGTTCAGACGGCACTGCGGTTTACATGACACAAGATATTGGAACAGCGATTCAGCGTGTGAAGGACTATTCAGATGTAGGCGGAATGGTGTATACCGTAGGAAATGAGCAAGATTATCATTTTAAAGTGTTGTTTCTTATCTTAAAAAAATTAGGTTTTGACTGGTCTAAAAATCTATTTCATTTGTCTTACGGAATGGTGGATTTACCTTCGGGAAAAATGAAAAGCCGTGAAGGAACAGTAGTTGATGCCGATGATTTGATGCAGGAAATGACAGATACCGCACAGAAAATAGCCGAAGATTTAGGGAAATTAGACTCTTATTCTGCTGAAGAAAAAGCAAAATTATACAGCACGATAGGCTTAGGCGCTTTGAAATATTATATTTTGAAAGTAGATCCTAAAAAGCGAATCCTATTCAATCCGGAAGAATCGGTAGATTTTGCAGGAAATACAGGACCGTTTATTCAATATACATACGCCAGAATTCAATCTATTATTCGTAAAGCAAATTTTGACTTTTCGAATAAGACAAAAACGACGACGTTGCATGAAAAAGAGAAAGAATTGGTTAAGCAATTAGAGTTGTTTCCTGAAGTTATCCAAAATGCAGCACAGCATCACAGTCCTGCTTTGCTGGCAAATTTCACTTATGATTTGGTTCGTGAATATAATTCATTCTATCAGGCGGTTCCTATTTTGGGCGAAGAAAATTTAGAAAAGAAAATTTTCAGAGTTCAATTGTCTAAAAAAGTAGCCGATACAATTGCAGCCTCCTTTAGATTGTTGGGAATTAGTGTTCCTGAAAGAATGTAAATAAAGTTGATTTTAATACGAAAAATATAATATTTTTAGTAATTTTAAACGAAATTATTAATGTATTATGAAAAAAATAGTGCTTTTCCCGTTTGTGCTTTGTGTTTTTTTGCTAAACATTGCAGGTACATGTTGCGATGATGACGCAATAGTATCAAATACTGTAGCTAAAAGTCCGGAAAGTATACTGGCGACTTTAAATCAGGGAACTTGGAAAGTCACTTATTTTTTGGATACTAAAACAAATAAATCGAGTTCTTTTTCAGGCTATAATTTTACTTTTGGACCAAATGATATTTTAATGGCAGATAATTCCAATGTAGATTACAGCGGAAAATGGACAATCACAAAATCAGATATCGCGGATGATAATCCAAATAATGATATCGATTTTGCTATTTCGTTTTCAAATCCTTTAGCTTTTGTCGCATTATCTGAGGAATGGGATGTTGTTGAAATCACTACTACACAAATAAGATTAAGAGCTTTAAAGAATGGTAATGCTGAAATGAATTATTTGACATTTGAAAAGAATTAGTTTATTTTAAGTTAAATCAGCAAATACAACTTCGAAACAGTCTAAAAAGGCTGTTTTTTTTATAATATTATGAATACAACTTCAAAATCAAATGCTTAAATTTGCATTTCAAAATAAATCAATACTATGTTCGATAATTTAAGCGATAAATTAGATAAAGCCTTTCATATACTTAAAGGTCACGGAAAAATCACCGAAGTAAATGTAGCCGAAACGCTAAAAGAAGTCCGTAGAGCTTTACTGGATGCGGATGTTAACTTTAAGATTGCCAAAGATTTTACCACTAAAGTAAAAGAAAAAGCGATTGGTCAGGATGTATTGACAACACTTCAACCAGGCCAATTATTGGTGAAGTTAGTAAAAGATGAATTGACGGAATTAATGGGTGGCGATGTTGCCGGAATCAATCTTTCGGGAAATCCATCGGTTATTTTGATGGCAGGTTTGCAAGGATCTGGGAAAACCACTTTCTCTGGAAAACTAGCGAATTATCTTCTTACAAAAAAGAATAAAAAACCATTATTAGTTGCCTGTGATATTTACCGTCCCGCGGCGATTCAACAATTATACGTAGTTGGAGATTCTATTGGAGTTGAGGTGTATTCAGAGCCAGAAAATAAAAATCCAGTGGAAATTGCTCAAAATGCAATCAAACATGCGAAAGCAAATGGATTCAATGTAGTGATTGTCGATACAGCGGGTCGTTTAGCTGTCGATGAGGAAATGATGAACGAGATAGAACGCGTTCATAAAGCGATTCAGCCACAAGAAACCTTATTTGTTGTGGATGCGATGACCGGTCAAGATGCTGTAAATACAGCAAAAGCCTTCAATGAAAGATTAAATTTTGATGGGGTTATCTTAACAAAATTAGATGGTGATACTCGTGGTGGAGCAGCAATTTCGATTAAATCGGTTGTTAATAAACCAATTAAGTTCGTAGGTACAGGAGAAAAGATGGACGCCATTGATGTGTTCTATCCAATTCGTATGGCCGAAAGAATCTTGGGTATGGGAGACGTTGTGTCTTTGGTAGAAAGAGCTCAAGAGCAATTTGACGAAGAAGAAGCAAGAAAGATTCAAAAGAAAATTGCCAAAAACGAATTCGGTTTTGATGATTTCCTTTCTCAAATTCAACAAGTAAAGAAAATGGGTAACATGAAAGACTTGGTTGGCATGATACCAGGTGCTTCAAAAGCCATGAAAGATGTGGAGATTGAAGACGATGCATTCAAACATATCGAAGCTATTATACACTCGATGACTCCAATAGAAAGAAGTAAGCCGGCTTTGATTGATGTAAAAAGAAAAGCAAGAATTGCAAAAGGTTCCGGAACCAAAATCGAGCAAGTCAACCAATTGATGAAGCAATTTGACCAAATGAGCAAGATGATGAAAATGATGCAGGGTCCAGGAGGGAAAAACCTAATGAAAATGATGGGCGGTATGAAAGGCGGAATGCCAGGAATGAAATAAAATGAGTAAAAAGCCGAAAGTCTTAAAGTTGTAATGATTTTAAGACTTTCGGCTTTAATATATTAAACCCAATAACAATGCAACTACTAGACGGAAAAAAAACAGCGGAGGATATTAAAAGTGAAATTGCTGTAGAAGTACAAAAAATGAAAGACAATGGGGAGAAAGTTCCTCATTTAGCAGCCCTAATTGTTGGAAATGATGGTGCAAGTTTAACTTATGTAGGTAGTAAAGTAAAAGCTTGTGAAAGAGTAGGTTTTGAATCTACTTTAGTAAAAATGCCAAGTACAACTACTGAAGTTGAATTGCTAAAGAAGATTAAGGAATTGAATGAGAATGAAGCTATTGATGGATTTATTGTTCAATTGCCGCTTCCGGAACAAATCGATGAACAAAAAGTTTTAATGGCAGTTGATCCAAGTAAAGATGTCGATGGATTTCATCCTGAGAATTTTGGAAAAATGGCATTAGACATGACTACTTTTATTCCTGCAACACCTTTCGGAATTTTAGAATTGTTAGAAAGATACGGTGTAGAAACCAAAGGAAAACATACTGTAGTTATTGGTCGTAGTCATATTGTAGGAAGACCAATGAGTATTTTAATGGGAAGAAAAGGATTTCCTGGAAATTCAACAGTTACTTTAACGCACAGTTACACTAAAAATATTGAAGAAATTACCATTCAGGCGGATATCATTATTACAGCTCTTGGTGTCCCAAATTACCTGAAAGCAAATATGGTAAAAGAGGGAGTTGTGGTTATTGACGTAGGTATTACTCGTGTACCTGATGAGAATAACGAAAAAGGATACGTAATCACGGGTGATGTTGATTTTGAAAATGTAAGTAAAAAATCATCGTTTATTACTCCGGTTCCAGGTGGAGTAGGACCTATGACCATTGCAATGTTGTTGAAAAACACGCTTTTGGCTAGAGAAATGAAAAGAAATAAATAAAGAGAAAAATAGTTTTGATTGAAAGCCTTAGACTGACGTTTAAGGCTTTTTTTTATTTTAGTAAATGGATGAAATACTTTTAATACTAACATTGATTGCCAGTTTGTATGGATTGAACGTTCCTAATGATTTAGAAGATAATCGCTATGGAATATAGATTTTTATTTCCGTATCTGTTTTGTTATCCGCTTTTTATGTGTTTTTGTTCAAAAGAAAAAGATGGTTTTGATTTTTAATTAATAATAATCTTACTTTTTTCGGTTTTTGATTCAATTAATTTTATATATTTAAGCAAATGATTAAATACCATAAAAATGAAAATTTCAAACAGAGACAGAAAAATATTTTTCTTAGGATTTGCTACCCTTTTTATTATACAAACAATCTACGACTGGGATTCCACTATTGGTAAGATTCAAAGAGGTTGTGAAGCAGGCTCAAAATAGATTTTGAGAAAACGAGTCTTTTTCTTTTAAAAGAAGATATTTTCATTTGATTTTAATTTTTTATCAAATTTAAATGCGTTTCTATTTTGATTTATAAAAATAATGATTAGCTTTGTAATTCAAAGTACTTTATTTATGAGTCAAAAACTCCAAGAAGATTTATCGCATATTCGTTCCATGATGGAGCGATCTTCCAGATTTATTTCGTTAAGTGGCCTTTCAGGAGTTTTTGCGGGCTTATTCGCATTAGCGGGATCAATTTATGCATATAAATTATTTAAAAACAATGGTATTGAATATTTTGATGGAAAGCAAAAGATGTATAGCAATGATTTAATATTCGAATTAGTTTTCGTTGCTTGCGGAATCTTGATTTTAGCTTTAGGATCGGGTATATTTTTTACTTTGAGAAAAAGTAAAAAGTTTGATTTACCGGTGTGGACGAGTACTACTAAAAAAATGTTACTGAATCTAGCAATTCCTTTAATGGTTGGAGGCGTATTTTGTGTAGCACTTTTATACCATCAATTATTTGCACTTATTGCTCCTGTTACTTTATTATTTTATGGTTTAGCGCTGATTAATGCTGGGAAATATACTTTTTCTGATATTAGGTATTTGGGTGCATGTGAGATTGTTTTAGGATGTATTTCCCTTTTTTATCTTGGGTTTGGACTCATTTTTTGGGCAATTGGATTTGGAATTTTGCACATCCTGTACGGAATAATTGTGTTCAAAAAATACAAATAGAAATGGGAATCATTGACAAATTAAATAAAGATTTCGAAAGTCGGGTTAGATTGGGCATTATGTCTGTTCTAATGGTAAACGATTGGATTGATTTTACGGAAATGAAATCTTTATTGAACATCACTGATGGTAATTTAGCAAGTCACTCTTCGGCGTTAGAAAAATCGGGATATATTGAAATTAAAAAAGAGTTTGTAGGTAAAAAACCAAAAACTTCGTATCGAGTAACCAATATTGGTCGAGCTGCTTTTATTTCACACTTAAATAGTCTGGAAAAATTAATCAAATCGAAATAACCCTTTTTTTTAACTTTATACTTTGAAATGCAAAGTACTTTTAAATTATTAATTATGAAAAAAATACATTTTATTTTAGTCAGCAGTTTGGTTTTTACACTGCTTTTTTACAAGGAAGATTTGGGTCTCAATTGGGCTATTTTCGGGATGTTGCAAACCGCCTTAATATGTTATTTCTTCCAAGAGAAAATTACCAGTAGGGCACATCTGATTTTAGTTGTTACATCGGTTCTGTCTTGCTTTGCGTTTGCTTGGTACGGAGATTTTTCATCATTTTTTGCTATGGCTTTGTCGATTATCTTTTTACAATTCAAAACCCAGGAACCAAAACTTAAATTGTTACAGGCTCTTCCTTTGGTTTTGATCAACGGAATCGCTTCGTTAGGTCGCATATTGATATTCAGTCAATACCTTCCTAAGCGAAAAGTCAATAGCGGTTTTGCTAAAAAAGTGATTGCTTATTTTGTTATTCCAGTTGTTTTTCTTGGATTTTTTTTAATCGTATACTCTTTTGGGAGCGATCATTTTTCCTCTTTGTTTACGGATTATTATTTAGATATCGATGCGTGGCAAGTATTTGTACTGACCGCTTTAGGATTTTTTATTTCGTTCACTTTTTGGAATTATTGGATTCCTGAGGTTTTTTATGAAAAGAATGATTTACTGGACAATGATTTTAAGGAAGACGCCAAAACACAAAATCAAAATTCATTTTCATTTCTGGATATTGATTTTGAAAGAAGAGGTGGAGAGATTACGTTGTTTCTTTTGAATGTGCTTCTTTTGGTTTTCATTGCGACTTATAATTACGAACAGTTTTTTGAGGTTGTCAAAAAATCTAACTTAAGTTCTGATACACACGAAAGAGTAACTGCCGTTATTTTTTCAATTATCATGGCTGTTGGAGTAATTTTATTCTATTTTAAGGGAGGGTTTAATTTTGATGAAAAAGCCAAAAACCTTAAAAAATTAGCTAAGATTTGGATTCTGCTAAATGCAATTTTAATCCTTAGCACTATTATCAAAAACTCAGAATATGTTTCTTTTTTCGGATTGACTTATAGAAGGTTAGGTGTTTATGCTTTCTTGATTCTAGCCATAATCGGATTGGTTATTTCTTTTATAAAAATCACGAAGCAAAAAACAAATGCTTTTCTTTTCAATCAAATGATTTGGTATTTCTATGGAACGATTTTACTGTGCAGTTTTGTAAATTGGGGAAATCTGATTACCAATTATAATATTTCGGTAAACAAAGGAGTAGAGCCTCCCTTTTTATCCGGATTAAACTTCAATGATGAAGTGCGTAGAGACTATTTTTTACAAAATAAACTAGATGGACAATACCTTGAAATTTCAAGAGAGAAGGAGATTAGTCGAATGCAATCAAGGTCCTTTTTATCAAAAGCTTTGTATTATGAATTTTTACCGAGTAAATAAAAGCAAAATCCCATTCAGAAACGAATGGGATTTTAATATTTTTAATAATCGCCTCGTCCTTTAAATCTGGGATCATCTCTTTTGATAAATTCCGTTCTTCTTTTTGGCGCTTCGGTTTTGGGTAAACTAGCTTCTTCGGTTTTGCTCGAAGGTTCAATCAATTCGTTTAATTCTTTGATTTCGGCATCTGTCAAATCACGGTAACGTCCCACAGGAATATCCAGCGAAATATTGATAATTCGGATGCGTTTAAGCGCCGTAACATCATACCCTAAATATTCGGTCATCCTCCGGATTTGACGGTTTAAACCTTGCGTCAAGATAATTTTGAAAGTGAATTTACTGATTTGTTCAACCTTACATTTTCGGGTAACTGTGTCTAAAATCGGAACTCCATTTCCCATTCTTTCAATGAAACGATCAGTTATGGGTTTGTTTACGGTTACCGTATATTCTTTTTCGTGATTGTTCCGCGCGCGTAAAATTTTGTTGACGATATCGCCGTCATTGGTCATAAAAATCAATCCTTCACTGGCTTTGTCCAATCGCCCGATTGGAAAAATTCGTTTTGGATAATTAATATAATCTACAATATTATTGCGAACATCAAGGTTTGTGGTACACTCGATTCCTACAGGTTTATAGAAAGCAAGATAAACAGGTTTTTCATTTTTCTCACGGATTAATTTACCGTCAATACGCACTTCGTCATTTGGTGAAACTTTTGTGCCCAATTCTGGAACGACTCCATTGATGGTCACACGACCTTCTTCAATGATTTTATCAGCTTCGCGGCGGGAACAATAACCAGTTTCTCCTATGAATTTATTGAGGCGTTTTAAATTTTCTTCCATACTGCAAAAGTAATGAATTTGTTTGTTAGATTTTAGACTTCTTAAATTTTTGGATTGTTAGAAAGGTAAGTTTGATGGATTGTATTTAGTCTTCTTAGATTTAATACAGAAGTTCATATCATCTAAGAAGTCCATTTTTCTTCAAATAAAAAACGAGATACTTTTTTATACAGCTCATCGTCGTGCATGCTATGACCTAGGCCTTTGGTCTCAATGAAAATTACATTTTTCCAAGCTGCTGCAATTTTTTTCCCTTCTTCAAATAAAACTACGGAGTCGTCAATGTCATGGGCGATTAATCCTTTTATATTTAATTTTGATGCAAATATTTTACCTGAAAACTGTTCCAAACTCAATTTGAAATTATTGAGATAATGCGCCTCCAAAGACTTTGAAATTTTACTATTAAGACTTAATAATGTGATGTAATTGTTCAGTATAATTTTGAAATCACTTGGCGCTCCCAATATCACCATTTTTTTTACAGCATCAGTTTGATAAACGGATTGATAATACAAACATGTTTTTCCGCCTATGGAATGGCCAATAAGATATTGTGGTTTGAATTTTTCAACGGTAATATGAATGAATTCAGCGTATTGGGGAATATTGAATTCTTTTCCGCTGGATAACCCGTGAGCAGGACCGTCAATAGCAATAATGGTGCTTCCGGATTTTTTTAGATATGGCAGTAAATTTTCCCAGCGAGAGGCATTGCTTTCCCAGCCGTGAACCAAAAGTATTACGGTCTCATTTCCTTTCCAAGTATACGTATGAAAGGAATCTTGTTCAAGTTGGAACATTTCCGGCTGTGCTTCTTGTAGAATTTCCGGGAGTTTGTTTTTAGATAATTTCCCTTCTCGGGGTTCACTAAAAAAACCATACGCTAGTTGCGATGCTTTTTTTGGAAATACAAAACTCAAAATGTTAATGTATAAACCAATAGCTTTAGTGAATATAAAAAATACTGTTTTTTTCATAAAAAAAAAGTCCCGATGTGTATCGGGACTTAAATGTAATTAGAATTTAGAAAACAATTGTTCCATTTTCTCTTTTTCTTCGTCGGCTAGAGAACTGTCGACTAATATTCTTCCGGAGTGTTCATCAGTTATGATTTTCTTTCTGGAAGCAATTTCTACTTGTGTCTGTGGTGGAATAGTGAAGAATGATCCTGCAGAAGCTCCTCTTTCGATAGATACTACAGCTAAACCATTACGAACACTAGTTCTGATTCTTGTGTAAGCTTTCAATAATCTTTCTTCAATTAAAGCTTGGAATTCTGCTGATTTCTCAGATAAGAATGCTTCTTCCTTTGCAGTTTCAGCCATTATCGCATCTAACTCTGATTTTTTGTGCTTTAAATGATTTGATTTTGCTTCCAATCTTTCTTTAGAACTTGAAATTACTTCTTTCTTGTGTTCGAGAGAAGCTTTCATTTCTTTAATTTGTTTTTCTGACAATTGAATTTCTAATTCTTGAAATTCAATTTCTTTAGTCAACGAATTAAATTCTCTGTTGTTGCGAACCGTTTCTTGTTGCTTAGTATATTTTTTGATAGCCTCTTTATGCTCATCAATTGCATTCTTTTTTGATTTGATTAGATCCTCGATAACTTCAAGTTCTCCTTTCAATTTTTCTGAACGTGTGCTTAAACCAGCCACTTCATCTTCTAAATCTTCAACTTCTAAAGGAAGTTCTCCTCTTACGTTTCTGATTTCGTCAATTCTAGAGTCAATAAGTTGTAAATCGTAAATTGCTCTTAACTTGTCCTCAACACTTAATTCTTTCGTATTCGCCATATTCTATAAGTACTTAACTGGATTTGAATTTTCTTCTGATAAAATAACTGCAAAATTAAGGATTTTTTTTCGAAGATACTCTACAATATAATTTTTTGTATAGCGTTCGCTCTCAAAATGTCCAATATCGGCTAAAAGTAACTTGTTTTCGGCTTCATAAAACTGATGGTATTTCAAATCGGCAGTCAAATATGCATCAGCTCCCGTCTGAATCGCATTTTTTATCGCAAAACTTCCTGCTCCGCCAAGAACAGCTACTTTTTTAATTTCCTTTCCAATAAAGTTTGAATGTCGAATTCCGCCACATTGCATTTTTTCTTTTGCAAAAAGCAAAAACTCTTTTTCATTCATGGGATTTTTCAATTCGCCAATCATTCCCAAACCAATATTTTGATGTTGGTTTTGCAACTCATAAATCTCGTATGCGACTTCTTCGTATGCGTGGCTTTTGAATAAGGCTTTCAGGATTTTGTTTTCCAAATGTTTTTCAAAAGTGACTTCGATTTTTATTTCGTCGCCTTGCACAAACTCAAATTGTTCTCCAACTTGTGGATTGCTGTGCTCATTTCCCATATAAGTCCCAATTCCTTTCGAATTAAAACTGCAGTTTTCATAATTTCCAATATTTCCCGCCCCGGCGTCAAACAGTGCATTTCGCACTTCTTCTGCATTTTCAGGAATAGTATATGTTACTAATTTCCGAATGAAGTTTTGCTTCGGGATCAGGATTTTAGTATTTACTAATCCTAATGCGTCACTGAATATTTTATTTACGCCTTCTTGATGATTGTCTAGTGCGGTATGAACGGCGTAAATGGCAATATCATTTTTTATGGCTTTAATGACGGCTCGTTCCACGTAGTTTTTTCCAGTAATTTTTTTCAAACCAGAAAATAATATCGGATGAAAACAAACCACCATATTACAGTTTTTTGCAATCGCTTCGTCAATTATACTTTCTAAAGCATCATGACAAACTAATATTCCGGTTGCTTCTTCGTCTTGGTTTCCAACCAACAATCCGATATTGTCAAAATCTTCAGCATAGGCGAGTGGAGCCATTTCTTCGAGTACGGAAATTATTTCCTTGATTTTACTCACAGTTTTATATTTTTAAGGTGTTCGTGAATCTTCGATTTCATTTTTTTTAGTTTAAAGTCTAAGGTTTCCTGTTTAGTCTTAATCAACTTTAAACATTAAACAGAAGAAACAAAATTTTAAACCAAAGATAATTTATTCTACTTTCGTAAAATGAATTTACTACGAAAATTACTGTTTCCGTTTGCCATTTTATATGGTCTGATAACGAGTATTCGTAATTTTCTTTTCGATAAAGGTATTTTAAAATCGTACTCTTTTAATTTGCCTGTAATTGCTGTCGGGAATCTTAGTGTTGGCGGAACGGGGAAAACTCCTCAAATCGAATATTTGATTCGGTTGCTTTCGGATAAATATAAAATTGCCACATTGAGTAGAGGTTATAAAAGACAGTCTAAAGGTTTTATTTTGGCGGAAGCCAATTCAAATGCCGCAACTATTGGTGATGAACCTTTTCAATTTTTTCAAAAATTCCCATCGATACAAGTTGCAGTTGATGCCGATAGAAAAAACGGGATAGAACAATTGCTTTCGCAAACAGAAAAACCAGAAATTATCTTGCTTGATGACGCTTTTCAACACAGAAAAGTAAAAGCGGGTTTTTATATTTTATTGACATCCTACGGTGATTTGTATTCGGATGATTTTGTCTTGCCAACCGGAAATTTACGTGAAAGCTGGAGCGGAGCAGATAGAGCGAACGTGATTATTGTAACCAAATGTCCTTTTAATCTTTCATTTGAGGAACAAGAAGACATTAAAAAGAGATTAAAACTTTCGAAAAGCCAAGAATTATACTTTACTTTTATAGCATATAATGATTGTATATATGGAAAAAATCGAAAGATAAAGGTTGCTGAAATTCAACATGCTGCTAAAGTATTGGTAGCAGGAATTGCAAAACCGGAACCGTTTTTTTTCTATTTGCAAAACTCTAATGATGTCTGTTTGTCTTTCCCAGACCATCATAATTTTACCGATAAAGACATTTTAGAAATTAAAAATTTAGCTCAAAACAACATTATTATCACAACCGAAAAAGATTATGTGCGTTTAAAGGGAAGTTTGCCAAGCGAACAACTTTTTTATTTACCAATACAAAGTTCTTTCGTTTCGGGAAGTGATAATTTTAATAAAACAATATTAAAATATGTGGGAACAAGTACAAGAAACAGTTAGTTACATTACCGAAAAAATTGATTTTACGCCAGAATACGGTGTGATTTTAGGTTCAGGATTAGGGAGTTTTACGGACGAAATGAAAGTAGAATATACGTTGCCGTACAATGAAATTCCAAATTTTCCGGTGTCAACAGTGCAAGGACACAAAGGTGCATTGGTTTTTGGAACAATAGGAGACAAGAAAGTTGTTGCCATGCAGGGACGTTTTCATTTTTATGAAGGTTATTCGATGACCGAGGTAACTTTTCCGGTAAGAGTGATGAAGTTTTTAGGAGTTAAAAAACTTGTAGTTTCAAATGCATCAGGTGGTGTAAATCCAAGTTACAAAGTAGGTTGTATTGTGATGATTTCAGATCACATCAATATGACTCCTGAACATCCTTTGCGTGGAAAAAATGACGAACGTTTTGGACCTCGTTTTGTAAATATGAGCGAACCGTATTCGAGAAAAATGATTGCGAAAGCAACTGAATTAGCTAAAGAATTGAATATCGAGGTTCATGAAGGAATTTATCTTGGTTTACAAGGTCCAACTTTTGAAACTTTGGCTGAATACAAAATGGTAAAAATTCTGGGCGCTGATTGCGTGGGGATGTCAACTGTTCCAGAAGTAATTGTGGCGCGTCACATGGATTTGGAAACATTTGGTATTTCCGTAATTACCGATATGGGTAACGAAGAAAGTATTGGAACAATCTCTCACGATGAAGTTCTGGAAGCCGCTAAAGAAGCAGAGCCAAAAGTGAGAAGCCTGATTAAGGAATTGATTCTGAATTATTGAATCTAAATATATTCAGCAATGGTAGTGTAAAATTCTTCTGGTATGAACGGTTTAGTGATTACATCGTTCATGCCAAATGATAATAGCATCTCACGATTTTCATGCAGTGATATTGCGGTAAGCGCAATTATCGGAGTGCTAGTATCAAATTTTCGAATCGTTTTTGTAGCAATAGTTCCGTTGATGCCGGGTAAATGCACGTCCATAAGGACGAGATCAAATTTGTTTTTTCTTACTAAATCAATTGCATCTTCACCATTATCAATTACCTCACAAATTATTTGTTTATTGAGAAGCATTTTCTTAGTAATCATTTGATTGATTTTGTTATCCTCCACCAATAGTATTTTTTTGTTCAATAACTTAGAATCGTAGTCTATTTTTGGCGTTGGTTCTGCCGTTGGGAGTTGTTCACTAATTTTAAACGCTAATGCAAATGAGAAGGTGGAGCCTTGGCCACGATACTTGAAAGCTCTATTTGTCCGCCAAGAATTTGAGTTAATTTTTTTACAATCGTTAATCCCAGACCTGTACCGCCATATTTTCTATTGACTTCAATGGATCCTTGAGAAAAACTGTCAAAAACGCTTATTAATTTGTCTTCTGGTATTCCGATTCCAGTATCTGTTACTTCAAAATATAATGTCGCCGTTGGATGGTCTAAATTTTCTAGTTTTGCAATGATACTGACATTACCATTTTTAGTAAACTTTAGCGCATTATTGATTAAATTTAATATGATCTGTGAGAGTTTAGTTGGATCTCCAATTAAGTAATCAGGAATCGCAGGGTCAATTTCAAGTATAAAGTTATTGTTGTTGACAAAAGCCAGTTCCTTCAACGAATTTTGAATGTCAGTCAAAAGCTGTTTTACGTTAAAACTGGTATATTCTATTTCGATGTTATGGGACTCAATTTTATTTATTTCTAAAATTTCATTGATAAATTTCGTCAAATAATCTCCAGAAAATTTTAACGAAGACAAATAATCCATTTGGGTTTTCTTAGGATTTTCTTCCAGTAGTAAATGAGTAATTCCGTTGATGGCATTCAGTGGCGTTCGGAGTTCATGGCTAACTGTCGAAAGGAATTCGGATCTTGCTCTGGATGCTTTTTCTGCTTTGTCTTTCGCGATTTCTAACTCTTTATTTTTTTCTTTCAACAATAAATTAGACTGATTTCGGATAATATTATTTTTATACAAAGACAGGCTTAATAACGATAAAATAGAAATTAAAGCAATGGCCAGAATACTGATTAGTTTTGAAAACTTGCTTGCTTTTTCTTGCTCTTTGAGTTGATTATCGGTTTGTATAATTTCCTTTAAGCGTTCGGATTCTTTGAATTTTGTGTAATCATCAATGCCTAGTCTCTTGTCGTTTAGAATTGCAATTCGTTCTTTTAAATTGAGATGTTGTTTTAAGTAGGAATAGGCATTATTTTTATCCAGCATTTTTTCGTAAACGTTGCTTAAGGCAAGTAAAATATTAGATTTTTGTTCCAGATTATCGGCTTTACTGTTTAGGTCTAATGCCTTGTTAAGATAGTTCAAAGCTAAATTATTCCTGTTTTTTAGGGATTCAATACTTCCTGTTTGAAATAAAGCTTCCGCTTTAGTATTTGATAAATTAGGGTTGTCAGGCTTTGCAATTATTGTTTTAAAAACCGCTAATGCTAAATCTAATTTATTTTTAGATTTATAAATCATTCCCCTTTGCAGGGTAAGTAACTCAGCAGTATCTGAAAATTTTAATAAAGTTTGAATGGTTTTGGCCTCATGGAAGGACATTGCGGCTCTATCAAAATTTTGTTTTGCCATGTAACATAAACCCATATAGTAGTATGTGCCCGCTTCATTGTGACTCGGGTTTAAGTCTGTATATAAATCAGAACTTTTTCGTAATGATTTAATGGCATCATCATATTTTTTTAAATCGTAATATAGTTTTCCAAGGTTTAAGTGCTGAGCTGCCTGATCTTGAATATTTTTATTTTTTTCTGCGAAAAGTATCGCTTTTTGGGTATATAATAATGCGTCCTTATAATTGTTATTTTGGATATTAGAGTTGCTCAAACTGCTGTAATACGCAGTACTGTCTGTTTTCTCATTTGGTTGAGAATACAAGAGTGCGGTAAAAAAAAGTACATAAACGAAAAAATATTTCATTTGTAACTGATTTTTATTGGTTGTTTTTCATATTGGTCAATAGAATTAAATCAATAATTCTTGAGGAATATCCTATTTCATTATCGTACCAGCCCACCACTTTCACCATTTTATCAATAACTGAGGTAAGTTGTGCATCAAATATACATGAATTTTTATTGCCAATTACATCGACGGAAACGATAGGATCTTCGGTATAGTCTAAAATTCCTTTTAAATTTGTTTGTGCGGCAATTTTGAAAGCTGCGTTAATCTCATCAATGGTCACCGCACGTTTTACATTGAAAGTAATATCAGTCAAAGAACCATCAGGAACGGGCACTCGTATACCACAACCACCAATTTTACCTTCGAACTGAGGAAATATTTTTGTCAATGCTTTTGCTGCACCTGTTGTTGTAGGAACAATAGATTGACTTGCCCCGCGAGCTCTGCGCAAATCTTTATGCGGTTGATCGTGCAAACTTTGGTCTGTGGTGTAGGAGTGAATAGTCGTAATATAGGCTTGTTCTATACCGCAAAGTTCATTGATTACTTTAATCATCGGTGCAGCATTATTTGTCGTGCAACTAGCATTCGAAATAATAGTTTCCGAGCCATCCAATATAAAATCATTTACACCAAGTACTACCGTTTTTATAGTGTCGACTTCTGATGGTGCGGAAAGAATCACTTTTTTAGCCCCAGCAATAATATGGGAATTCAGTTCTTCAAAAGTTTTGTACTTCCCCGTAGATTCTATCACATAATCAATGTCTAGACTTTTCCAATCCAGATTTGAAATGCTTTTTTCATGAAAAAATAAAAAATGTTTTCCATCTACCAGAATTCCTTTCTCATCATCGCTAACTGCAAAAGGTAAAACACCGTGAATACTATCGTATTTTACTAAATGCGCCATTGTTTTTTTGTCGGCAATATCATTTAAGGCAACTACTTGTATAGAGGGATGGTTTAAAAGTAATCGAAACAAATTTCTGCCAATTCTTCCAAAACCATTTATGGCAATTCTTGTTTTCAATATTTTTTTGTTTAAAGTTTCAGGTTTAAAGTTGCTTAACTTGAAACTTTAAACCTGAAATATTTTTTTAAAGAATATGTTTTTGTGCTTTGTAAGAGGAGCGAACTAGCGGCCCACTTTCCACATGACGGAAGCCTAATTCTAAACCAAATTGCTCGTATTTCGCAAATTGTTCCGGTGTTATGAATTCTTTTACCGGTAAATGTTTTTTACTTGGTTGTAAGTATTGACCTATCGTAACTATATCAACATTTGCGTCACGCAAATCTCGCATTGTTTGGTACACTTCCTCCTCTTGTTCACCAAGACCTAGCATAATTCCTGACTTTGTTCTATTGATTCCTTTTTCTTTTAAGTAACGCAACACTTCCAGGCTTCGGTCGTATTTTGCCTGAATTCGTACTTCCCGTGTCAATCTGCGAACGGTTTCCACATTATGAGAAACAACTTCCGGATTTGCTTCTACGATACGGTCAATGTTTCTTTCAATTCCTTGGAAATCGGGAATCAACGTTTCCAGTGTCGTGTTTGGGTTCATTCTGCGAATGGCTTTTACGGTTTCAATCCAAATAATAGAACCGCCATCTTTCAAATCATCTCTGTCAACACTAGTGATTACAGCATGTTTGATGTTCATTATTTTAATAGAACGTGCCACTTTTTCCGGCTCATCCCAATCCACGGTTTCCGGTCTTCCGGTTTTTACACCGCAAAAACCACAAGAACGCGTACATACATTTCCTAAAATCATGAATGTAGCTGTTCCTTCGCCCCAGCATTCACCCATATTGGGGCAACTACCTGAGGTGCAAATCGTGTTCAAACTATATTTGTCAACCAAGCCGCGCAGCTCAGTGTATTTTTCGGCCTATCGGGAGTTTTACCTTCAGCCATTTCGGTTTTCCTACAGCTAAAGTATTTTCTAAAACAGTTTCCATATATCAATTTTCAAAGCACAAAGATAATGAATGTAGTTTGTTTGTAGATTTCTTTAGCTGTTTATTTGAATAAAGAGAAACGGATGCTTTAGGAGCACGATATTTTGTTGTTGTTAGTAAATAGTCGTCCTACTTTCCATTATATCCATGCAAAAAAAATGCATGGGATATCACTGCAATCAGGGCTAGATTAGGACCTTTTGTTGTTTTAGTATAAAATGGAAAAAAAATAAAAAGATATTAAAAAGAAAAGCTTCAAAATTAATTGAAGCTTTTCTATATTTAATTCATCTGTACATTAATGGGAAGGTTATACGCAGTTCGCACTGGTTTTCCGGCAATCATTCCCGGCGACCATTTTGTTTTCAAGGATTTCAATACGCGAACAGCTTCTTTCCCCAAACCATAACCAGGATCTCTTTTTACCTCAATATCTGTCATGCTTCCGTCTTTTTCAATTACAAAAGAAACATACACTCGAATCGAACCGCTACCATCTATTTCTTGTTTTTCAAAATTGTTACCAACATAACTATAGAATTTATTAATTCCGCCAGGAAATTCAGGTAGTTTATCTAATGATAAGCTATTGACAATAGTATTTCCTGAATCCACAATTGGTATTGCAGTCTCCGTTCCAACTCCCGATGTAGAGGTTGGATTAATTCCTACGGTTCCTGTTCCCTCTGTAATTGTGTTTGTCACACTGGTATTATCGGTGTTTTTAGCAATGTCTTGATTAGCTTGTGACGCTTGTGTAATTATAGGGTTAATAAGTTGGGCACTTTCAACAGCTGTTTCTGGATTTTGTTTTTTGATTTCGGGCAAAACTTGTTTTTGGGTTTCCAAAATTTGGTTTGGTACAATATCCGATAATTGAACTACTGTATTAGAAAAATCAGGTATTATGGCTGTAACACTATTGTTCGGACTAAAATGACTAATTAATGTTGGTAGACTAAAAATCGAGGCTAATAGAAGTATTCCCATAAACAGTGCTCTTAAAGAAGTTTTAGTGGCTTCTTGGCGCAACTGATACGCTCCATATTCTTTGTTTCTATCTTGAAAAACAAGATTAATCCAGCCGGTTTCGTATATGCTTAGTTTTGACATAATTTATGGATTTAGAGGTTAAGTACAATTAAATCATAAGCGAAAGATGTTTTTATTTCACAACGTATAAAATAGGAATTGTAGTATATAAACTTAGTGTTTATTTTTTATTAAATTGATTTTATGTTTATTTATTTAACTAAAAGAGTAAATAATTATTAGCTATGCTGATTTTAGGCGATATTATCAATAAAAAAAGCGCATTCAAGTTAATGAATGCGCTTTGCAATTGTGTAAATGTTTTATAAATTTGATTTAGAAAGCATATTTAAATCCAATTTGTATTTGAAATGGATTTCCTGAAAGCGAAGGAAGTCCTGCATTGTTTACTCTGTAATTAAATTGTTGTCTGGTGCTGTCAAATCCTGGAACTGCAGCTGTTGTTCCTGATGCGGGTGTTCCTAAAGCATATAAAGACTGACTTCCCAACGATTTATTTACACCCCATTCTTTGTTTAATAAATTGGCAACATTAAATACATCTGCTGTAAATTCCACGAATTGTTTTTTGTCTAGCGCAATCTTTTTGCTGATTCTGACATCAACAAGACCATAAAAGTCATTTATTCCGCCGTTTCTCTCGGCAATTTTACCAGAGTATTTAGTGATATAGTCTTTCAAACTTTGGCTGGCAGCCGGATTATCAAGTATGGTTTGTAATCCTGTTTTTATATTTTGGGGAACTGCAGGATTATTAATATCAAATATATACGCTAAATCATTGGATGAAGTGACAAAATCGGCATTTGTATTTCCTCCTGATAATAAACTGTAGCGTGTACCGCCAATACCAGAATAACGAACACCAACATTGAAACCATAAAAAGTAGGTAATGTTCCGTAAAACACTACTTTGTGACGGAAATGATTATCAGAATAACTCATTTTGCTCAAGTCTCTTGGATCATCTTCTACCGGTAAAACTAAAGTTGCTGTATTGGCTACGTTTCCGTTAAATGAAGTATTGTCTTTGGTATCATTCAAGGTATAGCTGGCAGATATTTCACCATCTTTAAAATAGCGATACGTAGCATCTACCACCATTGCAAATTGATTGACTTTACCTTCGCTGTTTAATTCTAAAACACGTCCTAATTTATTGCTGATACGCCCTTGCATCCAGTCTCCAGCACCATTTGCAGGCATTGAACTTGCTGGAACGTAAACGCCACGATTGTCTTCATTTGCCAAAGTAAAAAATGGATTCGCAACCATATTGCGGTCTACATAAACATAGTTATTGCGTCCTAAAGTAGCATAACCCGCAATCCCTGCTTTCAATTTATCAGTGAAAAAATGCGAGTAAGATGCATTTGCTTTATAGACAACCGGAACTTTAGCATCTGTTCCAGTGAAATTAATAGTAGGTAATTGGAACGCATCCAAAGTTGGAATACTAGCATAGTTATTTCGATAATCTATGAAATTTGGCAAAGGAACATTTGGAGATCTCACATCAACAGTCGCAGTGTGATTTCCATCAAAATATAAGTTGTTGATGACCGCATAATTATTTAAATCAGAAGCAAAAATTCCAGCTCCAAAGCGAATATAATCTTTGTGGTTCTCATTTACATCCCAAGACAATTGCACTCTTGGTTGAAGAATTGCTGACTGAAGTTTATTATCCGTACGAATAGCCAATTCATCAAAAACTAATTGATTAAAGGTGGCTGTTGGATACTTGGCATAATCAAATCGCAAACCTACAGTCAGGTCTAATCCCACGCCAATTTTAGTTTGCAACTGACCATAAATTCCAGCGTTTAAAATGTTTGAAATCACAGTAGGATCAGCTACTAAAGGTACTTCTCTGTAGTAACGATAGGGTGTTTGATTGTTGAAATTTGCAACACTGTTAAAATGAAAACGACCGTTTACCTCGCTGCCATATAATGATTTTGCATTGGTTTGCATTAAATCAAAACCAAAAGTGTATTTCACTTTGTCCGTGTTGTAGTAGATGTTATCAACAATTTGAAAAACATTATTGGTGAATTTTTCCTGCGCAAATCGATGTCCACCAATTTGGATGTTTGTAGTTCTCACTGCTCCATTAATAGTTGAAGCCACATTTTCTACAATAGCACGTGGGATATTGTAAGAAGGCAATTGATCGCCCGGATTACTGTCCTGAAAAGTGTATAAATTTTGTACTTTCAGTTCATTTGTAACTTTTGAATTGACTTTTGTTCGCAAAGAAGCTAAAATACTGTTGTCAATATTTAAATCATCACCAAATGATTCATATAAATTGATGGTCGTATTATCTTGTAGTCCTAGTTTATTGTTGTCGTAAGTAAAATTATTACGGACAGTCAATAAATTATTACTGTTAATTTGCCAGTCTATACGAGCGAAAGCAGCATCCGAATTCCTTTTTTTATCAAATGTTCCGTATTGTGGCGAGTCTGAAACACCATATTTATTGCGGGCTATGGTCACAAAATTATCTAATGTCGCTCTTGTAACATTGAAACGCAATTCGTCCTCCGGGGATTGAACATCAGCGATGATCAAGGGACGCGAATCTTGTTGGTGGTCCCAAGCTATAAAAAAATGTAATTTATCTTTAATGATTGGTCCGCCAAGAGTGAAACCATATTGGGACGTAGAAAAATCATTTTGGCGTCTGTTTCCTCTAATATCGTACGGACTTGACAACCAGTCTGCACGATTATAAGCAAACATGCTTCCTGTAAATTCATTTGTTCCTGATTTAGTCACCGCACTTACTGTTCCTCCACCGCTTCGACCGTAACTTACGTCATATTGGTTGGTAACAACCTTGAATTCTCTCACGGCTTCAATGGAAATCGAGTACGGTGCACCGCTTCGACTGGTTGTAGACCCCGCTGAAGTTGGGTTTTTGGCATTCATTCCATCCAATGTGTAATTTGTAGAGGAAGCTAGTTGTCCTGAAATATTTCCGCCTCTGGTTAAAGGAGATAAATCCATTAAGCTGGTAAAATTTCTTCCGTTGACCGGTAACGCGTTGATTAGTTGTGCCGTTACAGCTGTAGCTGCTCCTAAATTTCCGGTTTTGTTTTTCAAACCTCGTCCAACAACTTCAACTACTTCTAAGTTTTGAATGTCGTCCTGCATCAGAATTTCGATATTTATTAAATCCCCTTGATTTAATGTGTAACCGGAACGCTGTTGTTCTCCAAAACCTAAGGCTTTAACGCTGATGGTATACGGTCCGCCTAAAGGAAGTTCTTTGAAGGTAAAAACACCTTTGAAATTAGATAATGAATTGGTTTTAAATCCTGTTGATTCATTTCGGATTTGAACTGTTGCATCTTTAAGAGGCTCTGAATTATCGCCTAAAACAATACCTGAAATAGAGGCTTGAGTTGTTTGGGCAAAATTTGTAGTGCCAACAAAAACAGTCAGTACCATCGTTAATAAAAATAATTGGAGTTGTTTCATGAATACTATTTTTTTGTTTTTTAGTGCTCACAAAGGAATTGACTAATCGAAAAAAGGCTGTTATTTTAACAATAACTGTAGAATACTTTTGTGTTAATGAAACCTTAAAAACCGAGTATTAAAACGACTTTTTTAAGATATTGTTAACCAAACATGACCAAGAAGGATCGAATTTCTTTAGGTAAAATAGTCTTAATTTAATTCTTTCTTAATGTTTGATTCTGGCGGTTCATCTATTTTTACTACAAAACTTAAATGAACATTATGAAATTCACTACACTATTATTGGCTTCAACAGCAGCCTTATTATTATCGAATTGCGGTTCGAATAAATTTGTGGTTTGTGGGCACAGAGGTGCGATGGGACACGAAACCGAAAACACATTGGCATCCATAAAAAAGGGAATGGAATTAAAAGCTGATATGTTAGAAATCGATGTTTTTAAAATTAAAACGGGTGAATTGGTAGTTTTTCATGATGATGATTTGGATCGCATAACGAACGCAAAAGGAAAAATCGAAGAATATACTTTCGAAGAATTGGGAAAAGTTTTGGTTGCCGGGAAACATCAAATCCCAACTTTACAAGAAGTGATTGAGACAATAGATAAAAAAGCAGTTCTTAATATTGAGTTGAAAGGAACTAACACCGCAACGGATACGTATAGAATTATAGAAGAATACAAGAAAAAAGGGTGGAGAAATAAAGATTTTTTTATATCCAGTTTTCGAATAGGGGAATTGCAAAAAATGAGGTCTTTGAGTTCTGAAGTAGCTATTGGGTTGCTTACCTATAAAGATCCTATTGAGACTGTTATTAAAACAGGAAAAGAACTCAAAGCACAGGCAATAAATCCCTATTTTAAAACCTTAACGGCAGAAAATGTTGCGATAATGAAAGCGAATAATTTTAAAATATATCCTTGGACCGTCAATGAACCTGCAGATATTAAAAATTTACAACAACTTAAAGTAAGTGGTATTATTACGGATTATCCGGAAAGAATTGTTAGATGATTTTTTAGAAATATAATTACTTTGATTTAACGAAGTGGTCTAAAATTAATTTAGATCACTTTTTTGCTTTTAGATAATTAAGAATCGATGCTGATTTTTTAAAATAATACTACCTTTTATTTTGAATAATTTCTGCCAGAAGTTTTTTGGCGCGAAGCAATTTAATTTTCACATTACTTAAAGGTTCACCAATTTTATTAGAAATTTCCTGGTAACTCATTTCTTGAAAATAGCGCAGTTGAATCACTTCTTGATAATGTGGTTTCAATTCCTTGATAAATTGCAGTAATTGAGAAAGATTTTGTTCAGTAATCAATTCATCTTCTGCAGATGGAGTGGTGTCGGCGATATTATAGGCTTGCTGATCTTGATCGTCGGTAATTTCGACAAAAAGACTTGATTTCTTTTTTCGTAACAAATCGATGTGTACGTTTTTTGCAATCGCAATAAGCCAAGTATTAAATTGAAATTCCGAGTTGTAAATGGCTATTTTATCAAAAGCTTTTGAGAACGTTTCGATGGTAATATCCTCGGCATTGGTTTCATTTTCGGTGCGTTTCAGCATAAAACCATACACTTCATTCCAATAATAATTCAATAGAAAAGTAAAGGCTATCTGATCGCCTTGTTTTGCTTTTTCTATTTGTTTGTTTATTTCCAATGTACTGGTTTTGAGAATATATTAGCTATGAAGATATTGATTTGTGTAAAGAGCAAGACCAATTCAAGTATCGGATACCAATATACAACATCTTTTTCTTTTAATTTACCTGCCGAAAATCCAACGATGATCCAAGTTACTATATATCGCAGTGCTATTAAACAGAGCACTAAAATCCATTGGAATTGAAAAGAAAGCAGTACAATAGGCAATAAAACAAATAACAATTGCGAGCAGTAGAATGCTCCTAACTGCAATTTGTCAAAAGGTTTGTAATAATTTGCCGTAGCAACATGTCTTCTTTTTTGAATCCACCAGTCTTTGAAAGATGTTTTGGGTTTAGAAACCGTAAAACTTTCCGGACTATAGGCAATAGTTGTATTTTTGGCTTTTGCAGCTTGGTTTACAAATAAATCATCATCTCCAGAACGAATCTGCATGTGTTCGATGAATCCATTTACATTGAAAAATTCTTCCCTTTTATAGGCTAAATTTCTTCCAACGCCCATGTAGGGATGTCCAATTTTTGCCCATGAAAAATATTGAATTGCGGTCAATAAAGTTTCAAAACGAATTATTTTATTCAGGAAGGAATTAGGGATTTTTTCATATTTTCCGTAACCCAAAACAATTGTTTTTTGCATGGTAAATTGAGAACTCATCGCGGTAATCCACTCTTTTGAAGTAGGGTAACAATCAGCATCGGTGAATAATAAATATTCTTTTTTGGCGGCTTTTATTCCTAATGTCAAAGCGTATTTTTTGTTTCCCCAAAAGGCTTCGTTGTTTTCCACTTTTACCAAACTTACATTTGGATATTGCTTTTCAAAACGTTCAAAAATATCCAAAGTAGTATCACTTGATGCATCATCAATCAGAACAATTTCAAAGTCAGGATAGTTTTGTTCTGCAAGCAGAGGAATAAAATTCGCAACATTTTCTTCTTCGTTTTTGGCACAAACAATCACTGAAATCGGAATTTTTTTTGGGGTGAATTTTTGCACTTTAGCAAAAGCAAATTTTCCAAAAACACCGAGATAGTACGAAATTTGAACGACAACGATAAAAATAAAAAAGTAAAAAATTAGTATAAGCATCTGAGTTTAATGAGTTTTTAATCCCGAAATTTCAGGAGAGTGCAAAGGTATGAATAGAATTGTGAATTGTTAAATACTATCTGTGAATTTCGCAATAATTTATCGAGGACAGTTCTTCATTTCATTTGCAACAGCAATGGCTTGGAAATCTTCTGTTTTTTCTAACTCAGAAATGATGTTTTGGTGATTTTTTTCGTCTCTGTTTTGAGATATTTTTTTCGTGGCTTGAATTTCAGTAATTTCAATTTCAAACGCAACGATGCCACGAGTTTGCATCATGGTTTTCTTCGATAAATCTGCTATACGAACCGGGTTTTTAGAATTTTGCTCGTACTTATCCACTAATTTTTTTAAGGATTCGATGACAGCTTCTCCCTCGATAATTCTAATTTTTCCATAAACATGAACGGCAATATAGTTCCAAGTAGGTACATTTTCATGATCGTACCAAGAAGAAGAAATATAGGAATGTGGTCCTGTAAATACTGCTAAAACTTGGTCATTGTCTATAAAGCCATTCCATTGTGGATTTTCTTTAGAAATGTGCCCGTACAAAATTTCGTTGCCTTCTTCGTTGGTTTCCAGTTCTAACGGAATATGTGTGGCGCACAATTTCCCATTGGTTTGATTGATTAGAATACCAAAACTATTTTCTTGAAGAAATTTTTTGATTTCTTCTTGATTTTCGTTTTTATAGATATCTGGAGTGTACATAATTTAATAACTTAGTTTTTTTTATTTGATTAAACATAAAATTAATCAATTTGTTATCCGCTAATCTAAGGAGTCAAACACTCTCTTTTTGTTAAATAACATTTACTTCCGCTTCAATACGAATGCCAAACGTTTTAAAGATTGTCTCCTGAATATCCTTAGAAACATTCAAAATTTCTTGACCTGTAGCATTGCCATAATTCACTAAAACTAAAGCTTGATTTTTATGAATTCCGGCATCGCCACAGCGTTTTCCTTTAAAACCCGCTTGTTCAATTAACCACCCTGCAGGTACTTTTACTTCAGTTTCAGAAATATCAAAATATTTCATTTCAGGAAATTGCTGATGAATTTTTTCGAAATCTGATTTTAACAAAATTGGATTTTTAAAAAAACTACCACTGTTTCCTAGTACTGCGGGGTCCGGTAATTTGCTTTGTCGAATGGTAATTACGGCATTGCTGACGTCCTTTAAAGTTGGATTTGTGATGTTATTTTTGGCTAATTCAGATGAAATATCTCCGTAAGAAGTATTGATTTTATGATTTGTTTTTGTCAATTTAAAGACAACCGAAGTAATGATATGTTGGTTTTTTGCTTCGTTTTTGAAAACGCTTTCTCGATATCCAAAATGACATTCTTCCTTAGTGAACGTTTTTGTTTCTTGACTTTCTATCGTCATTGCTTCGCAGGAAACAAAAGTGTCTTTTATTTCGGTTCCGTAAGCTCCTATGTTTTGGACCGGCGTGGTTCCCACATTTCCCGGAATAAGTGACATGTTTTCTAATCCACCAAAATTTTGTTCAATAGTCCACAGCACAAATTCATGCCAGCTTTCGCCAGCCTGACTTTCGACCCAAACAAAATCATCATTTTCTTCAATAATTTTCTTGCCTTTCAAATCGATATGAATAACAAGCGCATCAATGTTTTTTGTCAAAAGCATGTTGCTACCTCCACCTAAAATAAATTTTTGCTGCGTTTTATTTTCTTGTAAAATAGTTTTCAAATCCTGCACCGAATGTACTGCCACAAACTGTTTTGCTTTGGCTTCAATGCCAAATGTATTGTATTTTTTTAGTGAAAAATTGGATAGTATTTCCATAAAAGAAAGTGCGTTTTGTATTGTTGAATCCTGCGTCAAAAGTAAGGATTAAAATGTAGTTGTTGGTTATTTTTGATAATCAGACAGAATCTATTAATTCAGAAACAGCTTATTTTACATTTAATCCATCGATTAACTCGTGGTATTTATTGACAATAATTTTCATATTAGTAGTGTAATTTGCATTTTTCACAACAAATTTTCTGTTTTCAGAAACTGCTTTTTCTCTATATTCTTTATTTTCAAAAGCCCAGATTAATTCTTTGGCAAGTTTTTTATAGTTGTCAACAGGAATTAATTGACCATTTTTTCGATGTTGAATCCAACTTTGATTCCCTGCAATATCACTCACTATTGGATAACAATTCGTAGCCATCGCTTCAAATAAAGATGCCGAAACACCTTCCGTTATGGGCATACTGATGTAAATGTTAGATTCTTGTAATAGTTTTGGTAAAACGGTGTTTTGAATTCGTCCGGTAAAATTGACTTTATTTTCGATGTTTAATTTTTTTGCTAATTCTTTTAATGTAGCAAGTTGTGTTCCGTCTCCTACAATTGTAAGAACGAAATCTGTGCCTTTTTGGTTTAAAATGGCAAATGATTTTAGAATAATATCATGTCGGTATTCCGGTAGTAAAGAACGCGTTACAATGGCGCAAATTTTTTCTGGATTCGCCGTGTTTTGATTTCCAAATTGCACTAAATCAATCCCCTTTGGTAATACTAACACCTTGCTCATGTCAACTTTTGCCTCCATCATAGAAATAGTCATCACGGGACCCCAAGCGTGGATTAAATCTGCTTTTTTGAAAGCATAATGCTGAATCATTTTTTTTAGCGGAAGTGAAATAGACTTTTCAGGCCACAAATCGGTTCTGCCTTGTTGTGCTATTGCTATTGGTTTTACGCCGGATAATGCAGCAAGAAAACCATAACTGGTGGTTCTTTCCGCAATAACCATGTCCGGTTTTTGAACTTTTATTAGTTTCCTGATTTTAAAAATGGCTAATTCAAATTCTAAAACCCTTAAAATTCTGTTTTTAAAACTAGTATTAGGTGTTTTTAATTCCCAAGTGATGATTTCAAAATCGCCAAATTCCTTAAGTCCTTTCATCCAAGTGATGGCATCGGCTCTATAGGATTCTCCAAGAAAAAGTATTTTCCTTTTTTTCATTGTAATTATTCCGACGTTAAGGCGCGATTGATGAAATCGTTCAGCGGTTTTAGCGCAATTAGTTTTTGGCTCATAACGGCAACAAAATCTTTTTTGGATGCTGCGCTGAAATCAATTTTTTGAGAGGCTTCAAAGCTTTTTAATTTCAATAATTCTATCGCCGGATGTTCTTTGTCATAGCCTCTTGGCGGGTTTTTTAAAGTATCTTTTTCATTTCTATCAAAATCGCCAAATTCTCTTTTGAAATCTTTTTCCTCAAGAATAGCTTCCAGATCATCATAAAAATAGGCAATTTCTTTGCGCATTTTTTTTAAATCTTCAGATTCCGGGCAGTACAATCCGCCAGCAATAAAACTCGCGCCTTTCTCAAGGTGAATGTAATAGCCAGAACGATTCAGCCCTTTGGCGCCGGAAGAAAGCCAAATTCCCAAATGTGATTTATAAGGTGTTTTGTCTTTAGAAAACCGAATGTCGCGATTGATTCTGAACGTACAATTTTTAACTTCCAGCATTTCCAGCGATGGATCCAGCGGTTTCATGGCGTCCAGTAAATCAGCAACTAATTGCTGGTAATCTTTCTTGAAAGCTTCGTAGCGTTTTTTGTTTTCTAAAAACCAGTCCCGATTGTTATTGGCTTTTAAATCATCCAAAAATTGCAGTGTTTCTTTTGAAAGCATCTTGAGTTATTGTATTTGTTTTCTTAATTCCTCTTCGCTTATAAAACCGGAATGTTTCCATTGTACTGCTGCATTTTCATAAAGCAATAAAGTAGGGAGCTCACTAATTTTCATTTCGGTCATCAAGGTTTTATTTTTGTCAGCATCAAGACGAATAATAGTTACTTTATCTGCTAATTCTTTCTCCATTTGCAAAAGATACGGTTTCATTTTTTTGCAGGGCGCACACCATTCCGCATAAAAGTCAATCAATACTTTTTTGTCAGAGTTGACTAATTTGTTGTATTCCTGCATGGTCATTCCTGTGATTTTGTTATCCGGTTTAGACAAGCCTGCAGCATCCCATTTTAATATTCCGCCTTGCAATTGATAAACATTAGTAAAGCCAAGTTCTTCCAGTTTTTCAACGGCACTTTGACTTCTTCCGCCACTTTTGCAATACACGAAAACTGGTTTTGTTTTATCCATTTTTTCGGTACCGGCAACAAAATTATCTCCTAACCAATTTACATTTACAGCCTTGTCAAGATGATTAGCGGAAAATTCTTCTGATGTTCGGACATCCAGAATTTGTGGATTTGGAGTAGCAGCGATTTTTTCGCTAAAAGCTTTCGCATCGATTGTTTGGCTTTTTTTTGAAGTTTGCCCGTTACAGGAAAAGATCACAAATGATATGATTATGAGGAATATTGGATGAAATTTCATTGTTTTTTTATTTAAATTTGAATACGCTAAATTAGGTAATTTTTCAATTTTCAGACCTTATAAAGTACTAAATAAAAGTTATAAGTTAAAAATTTTATAGCTCTGATGCGTCGATTTTACAATCACTTCGGTACGTTCCGGATGGGTATCTGAAATGAAAAGCTGTCCAAAAGTATCGCTGTTGACCATTTCGATTATCTTGGCTACCCGACTTTCGTCTAATTTGTCAAAAATATCATCAAATAACAGAATAGGTTTTACACCGCTTTGTTTTTTTAGAAACTCAAACTGCGCTAGTTTTAAAGCTATTAAATACGATTTTTGTTGGCCTTGCGAGCCAAATTTCTTTATTGGATGTTCATCAATTTCAAAGGCCAAATCGTCTTTGTGAATTCCCACGCTAGTATAGTGCAAAGCACGATCTTTATTGATGTTTTCCTGCAAAAGGGTCAATAAATCTTTTTCAAATAAATGACTTTGATATACGAGTTGAACTGTTTCTTGCGAACCTGTTACAGCTTGATGATGAGTATTGAAAATAGGAATGAATTGTTCTATAAATTCTTTCCTTTTTTCGAAAATATATTGTCCAAAACCGGTCAGTTGCTCATTATATATAGACAGCGTGTCAGTTTCGAAAACATGATTCAATGCAAAGTATTTCAATAAGGCGTTGCGCTGGCTCATTACTTTTTGGTATTGAATGAGTTGCTGCAAATAATGGGAATCTAGTTGGGATATCACGCTGTCCATGAATTTTCGTCTGGTTTCGCTTCCTTCCACAATCAAATCTCTATCGGCAGGAGAGATAATTACCAAAGGAATAAACCCAATGTGATCTGAGAATTTATCGTACGCTTTGCCATTGCGTTTCAATATTTTTTTCTGGCCTTTTTTAAGACTGCAGACAATTTGTTCTGTTCTTTCGTTCTTTTCAAATTCAGCATCAATGACAAAAAATTCCTCTCCATGTTTGATATTTTGAACCGCTAACGGATTGAAATAGCTTTTTCCGTAAGATAAATGATAAATAGCATCCAGCACATTTGTTTTACCAATTCCGTTTTTGCCTACAAAACAATTTATTTTGCTGTCAAAATCGAAATTTGCTTCTGAGAAATTCTTATAATTGAATAATGAAATCTTTTTTAAATACATGGGTAAGGCTTGCTGGTATTGAGAACTTTGCTGTTTTTGAACGGGTTTTTCAAAGTGGGTGCAAATTATTGAAAATTATCGATAAAACCTTCGTTTCTATTTTTTCTCTGAGAATTATTTTGTCTTTGGAAACCAAGAATTCCGCAGTATATTTTTTTTTAATATAAAAGCATATTTTTTGTGTGGGTTTGAATAAAAATTTTATTTTTGCGACTCACTAAATTAAATTTAAATGGCTACTTACAATAAAAGAGGATATAAAGCACCAAAAGAAAAAGAAGTTAAAGAAGAAGGAGTTGAAGCGGTAATCATTGACGAAAAAGACAGTACAACTGCTGAAGTTTTTTCAAAATTAGATGAATCTGCTACAATAACGGAGGATTTTGTTGCTAAAAACCAAAAAGTTATTATTGGATTAGTTGCCGTTGCTGCTTTAGTTACAATTGGTTATTTAGCGTATCAGCGATTTATTGCTGCTCCAAAAGAAGACGAAGCAGCTGATGAAATGTTCGTTGCACAACAAAATTTTCAAAAAGCAACTGATGGAGTAGCAAGCGACTCCTTATATAAGTTGTCATTGAATGGTTCAGAAGGGAAATTTGGATTCTTGAAAATTGCTGATGAATATTCTGGAACTGATGCAGGAAATTTAGCAAATTATTATGCTGGAATTGCTTATTTGAATACAGGAAAATATACAGAAGCGATTGATTATTTAAACAAGTTCAAATCAGATGATATTGTTTTAGGTGCCTTGGCAAAAGGAGCGATTGGAGATGCATATTCTCAAAAAAATCAACCAAAAGAAGCTTTAGAAAATTATATAAAAGCTGCTGGTAGTAATAAAAATGATTTCACTACGCCACGTTTCTTATTGAAAGCTGGAAAAACGGCTTTGGCTTTAGGAAATAAATCAGATGCATTGAAATATTTTACTGATATCAAAGAAAATTACGAAGCTACTCCAGAAGCTGCTTCAGTTGACGTTTTGATAGGATTAGCACAATAGTAAAAAATGATATAAGATTGGTGATTTAAGATTGTAGAATTTTGATTTCAAAATGCTATCTTTAATATCTGAAATCAAAATTTTAAAATCAAATTCTAAAATCAAATGGCTACCGAAAATAAAAATTTATCCGAATATGACAAAAACACGGTTCCAAACGCAAAAAATTTTCGTTTTGGAGTTGTAGTTGCTGAGTGGAACGAAACCATCACCGAAGGTCTTTTTGATGGTGCTTTCAAAACACTGTTAGAAAACGAAGTTCCTGCTGGGCAAATTATTCGTTGGAATGTTCCTGGAAGTTTTGAGCTTGTTTATGGTGCTAAAAAGATGCTGCAAACTCAAAATGTTGATGCCGTAATTGTTATAGGTTGCGTCATTCAAGGTCAAACCAAGCATTTTGATTTTGTATGTGAAGGTGTAACGCAAGGCATAAAAGATTTGAATGTTCAAACGGATATTCCGGTTATTTTTTGTGTGCTTACTGATAACACGATGCAACAATCGATTGATAGAAGCGGAGGAATTCATGGAAACAAAGGAACCGAAGCTGCTATTGCGGCGATAAAAATGGCTTATATACGTCAACAATCATCATTGTCACATCAAATAGATAATCAACATTTATTGTCTGCAGGTGCAATACAATTGGAAGAAGGTACGCCTTTAGAATTGAAGGAATAAACAATCAAAATACAAGTTATTAAACCTATATTATCTCAAAAATAGTATAGGTTTTTTGTTTTTTTTATGATTAAATAAGCTATCATTCCCAATAGAAATTTATTAAATTTGTACCTCTTGGTTTTATAATAAACTATTGTCACCCTGAGCGCAGTCGAAGGGCTAAACTTTAAACCTAAATTTTTTAATGTCGAGTATAATTCAATTACTTCCTGATCATGTTGCCAATCAAATTGCTGCTGGAGAAGTTGTTCAAAGACCAGCTTCGGTTGTCAAAGAACTGCTTGAAAATGCGGTTGATGCAAAAGCGACAGATATCAAATTAATTATTAAAGATGCCGGAAAGGCTTTGGTACAGGTAATTGACAACGGTTTAGGAATGAGCGTAACGGATGCTCGTTTGTGTTTTGAACGTCATGCTACTTCTAAAATACGTCAAGCTGAAGATCTATTTTCGTTGCACACAAAAGGGTTTCGTGGTGAAGCATTAGCTTCGATAGCAGCGATTGCGCATGTAGAAATGAAAACCAAGCAAGACCAAGAAGAGTTGGGCACGCATATCATCGTTGAAGGCAGTAAATTTGTCTCGCAAGAGGTAGCTGTTTTGCCAAAAGGAACTTCATTTGCAGTCAAAAATCTATTCTTTAATATTCCAGCGCGACGTAATTTCTTGAAGTCGGATACCGTCGAATACCGTCATGTGATTGATGAGTTTCAGCGCGTGGCTTTAGCTCACTCTAACATTCATTTTACGTTTTACCACAATGGAAGTGAAATGTTCAATTTACCTCCATCAACTTTACGCCAGCGAATCGTAAATATTTTTTCGGGTAAAACCAATGAAAAATTGGTGCCAGTTCAAGAGGAAACAGAGATAGTGACTATTCAGGGATTTGTAAGCAAACCTGAATTTGCCAAAAAAAATCGTGGCGAACAGTTTTTCTTTGTAAATGACCGATTTATAAAAAGTGGTTATTTGCATCATGCTGTTATGGCCGCCTATGACGGAATCTTGAAGGACGGTGCTCAGCCCAGTTATTTTTTATATTTAACAGTACCGCCAAATACCATTGATATCAATATTCATCCCACTAAAACGGAAATTAAGTTCGATGACGAGCATGCATTGTATGCTATTTTGAGAGCTTCTATAAAACATAGTTTGGGTCAGTTTAATGTAGCGCCAGTTTTGGATTTTGATCGCGATTCTAATTTAGATACACCGTATCATTACAAAGATTTAACTGGAGAAACGCCTACAATTCAGGTAGACGGTACTTTCAATCCGTTTTCAGAGGAAAAACCCAGCAAGCAGTTTTCCAGTTACAGAAAACCGGAACCAACAGCTAATTGGGAAAGTCTTTATGTTGGTTTAAAACAAGATACGGATGAAATAGGACAAATGAATTTCGAGAATGAAGAAGTAACTTCTTCTTTATTCAATGATGAAGAAGTAGAGCATTCGGTGCATAAAACCTATCAAATACATAAAAAATATATTGTTTCGTCAATCAAATCAGGAATGGTAATTGTCGATCAGCAACGGGCACATCAACGTGTTTTGTACGAACAGTTTTTGGTAAATATGACCGTTCATCAGGCTTCAAGTCAGCAATTATTATTTCCTCTGAACCTGTTCTTTTCGTCAAGCGAAATGGAACTTATTGCTGAACTGCAATTGTCATTACGAAACACAGGGTTTATTTTTGAAGAAAATAATACGGATCATATTGTTATTTCCGGAATACCGGTTAACGTAACGGAAAGTGAAGTTTCACTGGTTTTAGAACAATTATTAAGTGACTTGCAGGACGGAATTCCAGAAAGCAGTTTCAGTCAGAACGATACGATTGCCAAATCCATGGCTAAAAGTTTAGCCGTGAAAACAGGAACTCACTTAACTGAAAAAGAGCAGGAAAACTTGGTCAACGGACTTTTTGCCTGTAAAGAACCAAATGTTTCCCCATTTCATAAACCCACTTTCATCACCATGCGTGTGGAAGATTTAGATAAAAAATTTGCAATATGAGAAATGTAACTGAAACCGTAAAACAATTAATTATTATCAATGTTTTGTTTTTTGTAGGTACTTTGATTATAGGCGATGCTGCCTACAAAATATTGGCCTTATATTTTCCTGAAAATCCTAGTTTCCAGTTGTGGCAACCGGTGACGCATATGTTTATGCATGGTAATTTTATGCATATTTTTTTCAATATGTTTGCCTTGTTTTCTTTTGGATCTGCTTTAGAGCAAATTTGGGGTAGCAAGAAATTTTTGTTTTTTTATATTTCCTGCGGGTTAGGAGCTGCTTTGTTGCACACAGGTGTAAATTATTACTACTTTCAAGAAAGTTTGAACACACTTATTGCAAATGGCTTTCCTAAACAAGAGGTTTTACAGCTATTGAATGAAGGAAAAATAAATACAAGATGGCAGGAAATCTTATCCGTTTCTGATTTTCAAAATTTCACTAGTGCTTATATGGGAACAGCTGTCGGTGCATCGGGAGCTATTTACGGAACAATCGTAGCATTTGCTTTCATGTTTCCAAATGCTGAATTGGCTTTAATGTTTATTCCTGTGCCAATAAAAGCAAAATATTTTGTTCCCGGTCTAGTATTAGTAGATTTGTATTTAGGAATTTCTGGAAAATCAATTTTTGGAGGCGGCGGAATTGCTCATTTTGCTCACGTTGGTGGTGCTTTGTTTGGTTTTATTATTATGTGGTACTGGAAGAAAAATCAGTTTAATAAAAACCGTTGGAATTAAAATTGTAATTTCATTTAAATAGGACGAATTCACTATTAGTTTTTAAATCCCAATTACATTATGAATATTATTGACGACCTGAAATTACAATATAAGATGGGAGGAATAGTGACTCAGCTAATCTTTTGGAATGCTGCTTTGTTTATTTTTCCGTGGTTATTTTTTGCGATTTTATCTTTGTTGGGTGTCAATATTGATTATCTTCATTATGTGAGTTTATCCTCTGATGCGGCGCTGTTACTCTGGAAACCATGGACATTACTTTCGTATTCTTTTTTTCACAGCGGCATCATGCATATCGTATTCAATATGATTGTTTTAAACTTTTCAGGTAGATTATTTATGACTTTTTTCACATCGAAGCAATTATTAGGGCTGTATCTGTTGAGTGCTATTTTTGCTGGAATATGTTATATTTTGGTTTTTTATATTTTAAATATTAGTGCGCCAATTGTAGGGGCTTCTGCGGCAATTATGGCGATTTTAGTCGCTACTACAACTTATTACCCTTTGATGGACCTTCGTTTATTGATTATCGGAAATGTCAAGTTGTGGCATGTAACTGCCGTAATTATTATTATTGATTTAATGCAGCTGCGTTCCGAAAACATGGGCGGACACATTTCTCATCTTTCAGGTGCTTTTTTTGGTTTTATTTTTATTAAATTGCTACAAAATGGAACGGATTTAAGTATTGGTGTTTCTCGTGTAATTACTTTTTTTGCCAATTTGTTCAAGAAAAATACTTCGACACCGTTCAAAAAGGTGCACAAAAATTACAGCAAGCCATTAGAGAAAACCGTTTCGAAAATAGTTACAAAAGATAAATCGCAACAGCAAATCGATGAAATTTTAGATAAAATCAGTCAGTCAGGTTACGATAGTTTGTCCAAAGAAGAAAAAGAATTTTTGTTCAAAGTGGGAAAATAATTTTCAAATCGGTTATCAGCTATTTGTACTAATAAAAAATTGAGAAAATGAAAAATTTGTCATGGTTTAATAAAGGGATGTTTTTTTTGAATATTATTTTAACTCTTGTGACTTTTATTGCCTATATCTTGCCTTTTTTAGCACCAAAATCATTTCCCCTTTTGTCCGTTTTGACACTTTTTATGCCGCTTTTTTTTGTTTTCAATGCGCTTTTTTTTGTGTATTGGGCAATACAGTTCAAGAAGCAATTGATCGTTTCGGGGTTGGTTTTATTGATAGGAATCACTTTTATAAATAAATTCTACAAATTTTCTTCTCCTAAATTTTCTAAAGAAGAAAAAGATTTTACCGTAATGAGTTACAATGTTCGGTTATTGAATGTATTTAGATGGATTGACAGGGATGATGTTCCTTCGGATATTCTAGACTTCATCAATGATAAAAATCCTGATATATTATGCATTCAGGAGTATTCGCCTTCTGCCGATATTGATTTGAAAGTATATCCGCATCGGTATATTTTTACTGATGGAAACCAAATTAAAACCGGTCAGGCTATTTTTTCTAAATTTCCAATCATTAATCAGGGGAATATTATTTTTCCTAATTCCAGCAATAATGTTGTCTTCGCAGACATCAAAAAAGGGAAAGACATCATCAGAGTTTACAATATGCATTTGCAGTCTATAAAGATTTCTCCTGATGTGAACGAGATTGATGAAAATATAGATGCGATCAATCAACAAAAATCACAAATGCTTTTCATCAGAATTAGTAAAGCGTTCAAGCAGCAACAGCAACAAGCAGAATTATTCAAAGAGCACAAAATGAAATGTATTTACCCGATAATTATTTGCGGGGACATGAATAATAGTGCTTTTTCTTATGTCTATAGAAGTATAAAAGGTAAGATGAAAGATAGTTTCGAGGAAGCGGGAACTGGTTTTGGAGAAACTTATAAGTTCAGGTATTATCCAGCGCGAATTGACTATATTTTTGCCGATGAAAAAATGAAAGTTAAGAGTTTTGAACATTTCCCCAGTTTTATAAACTCAGATCATTTTCCTATAATGGCAAGATTATCGTTAGAGTAATAACCGACTTTAAAAAACTATGTGATAATCAGCTTTTGGGTTTTTAAATATTCAGCAGCATATTTCCCCTCGTTAAAAAGTAAATCCAATACACTAAGGTTGTTGATAAATCCATATTTGTCATCAAAAACTTGTGTGTAATTTTCAAAGGTCGAAAGGTCTTTTTTTCCGTTTACCAAAGCTCTGAAATCTGTAATTACAGCTGTGTCTACATCATGAAAATATTCAGTTGTAGTTTTATAAGCAATTTTCATGCGAAGGCATTTGGACAAAATAGCCAACGCTTCAAAATTTAGATCCAACAAAAAGTCATATTTTTTTTCAAAAAGAGGTCGGATATCATCTTCAAAAAATTCGAAAAAAGGCGAATTTCTATAAGCTGCTTCTAGTGATTTGAAATGTTGTTTCTGCCAGTCAAAATCAGTTTCTATTCTAATTTCTTTCGTTTTTTGATGGCTTTCTTTCGAATGCTTTACTGGTATATTCAATAACTGAATGCCGTTTGGACTGTAAATATAAGTGCGATTGCGGTTTGTCTGTTTCTGAAAATTATCTTCTATTTCAAACGTAATATTTTCCGACTGTGCCATAGCCGCAAAATGACTTATTGACGGGAAATAAGTGGGATGGAGGAGAATTTCCATTTGATGATTTGTTATTTTAAAGTTTAAAGTTCAAGGCAGTCATATGACTTTAAACCTTAAACTTTAAACTTTTCTTATTTAAACTTTACTCGCTTTTCTTTTTTTCCAAAAATATTCTCCTACAAAGAAAATTACTAATCCAAGCAGAAATAATTTGAAATAAGATTGTGGCTGACCTTCACCGCTAACAGTTGTGAAAACTCTATCCCAACGAATTTTGTTTATTCCTTTACCATTTGGATCAATACTCAACCATATAAAAATAGGTTTTCCTACGACATGATTTTCAGGAACAAATCCCCAATAACGACTGTCTTCTGAGTTGTGACGGTTGTCACCCATCATCCAGTAATAATTTTGTTTGAAAGTATAACTAGTGGCAATTTCGCCGTTTATTCTAATTTCAGAACCGTTTACTTTTAAATCATTATTCTCATAATCGGTAATAATAGCTTTGTAAAACGGCAAGGTTTCGGTTGTTAATGCAACTGTTTTTCCATTTTCCGGAATGTAAACGGGACCGTAATTATCACGATTCCATTTGTTGATATGTGGGAAAACACCATTGTCATTTTCTCGGGAAATTTGTCTGATGACAGCCGTAATTCCGGGTGTGTTTTTTAATCGTTCCGCTCCGACTTCTGTTAAGGCGCTCATGAAAAGTGTATCTCTTTTTGTCTGATCCATAAAACCAGCAGGATCCGTCACGTCTAAATCTTTAAATAAAGATTCAAAATCGATTGGTGTTTTTCCATCCAAAGCCACTTTATAAGAGAATTGTGGTTTCGCTCGTTCAGGTAATTGCAATATTTTACCATCAATGTATACGATACCGTCTTTTATTGATAAATTATCACCCGGAATTCCCACGCATCTTTTTACGTAATTTGATTTTTTGTCGACTGGTTTGTAAGCGCGCCTTTTTGAAGTGTCAAAAAATCTATAAACAGTATCGACCGGCCAGTTAAAAACTACGATATCTGTGCGGTCAATATTTTGAATTCCAGGCATTCTCATGTAAGGCAATTGAGGCCAAGTCATATATGATTTGTTTTTTGTCAAAGGAATAGAGTCGTGAACCATTGGTAAAGCAACAGTTGTCATAGGAACTCTGGCGCCATAATTCATTTTGCTGACAAATAAAAAGTCACCTACTAATAAAGATTTTTCCAATGATGGAGTTGGAATAGTGTATGGTTGTATAAAATAGGTGTGCACGATTGTAGCTACAACAATAGCAAAAAGTAAAGAACTAACGGTGTCAGCAGCTTTGTTTTGCGGACTTAAACTTCTATCCGAAATGTAATTTAATTTTTGTGTGTAATTGATATAATACAGGTACAATCCCAAGGTTATTAATACCAAAAAAGTATCTAATCCGGATCTTTTTCCAAAGCTTCTCAGCGTTTCTACCCAAACAACCGGAAAAATGATCAAATTGATAATTGGCATAAATAGCAAGATAGTCCACCAACTAGGACGGCCTATGATTTTCATTAAAACAATTGCATTGTAAACGGGTACTGCAGCTTCCCATTTTTTTCTTCCGGCAGCTTCATATAATTTCCAAGTTCCTAAAAAGTGAACTATTTGTATCAGCAGAAAAAATACAAACCATTGATATAGTGTCATTGTTTTTTTGTTTAAAGTTTAAAGTTTAAGGCTTTTTCGTTAGCAATTTTCTTAAACAAGCGAATAATTTTATTTTAATTCTAAAACATCTTTCATGGTGAAAATACCTTGTTTTCCCACTATCCATTCTGCCGCGATAACCGCCCCAAGTGCAAAGCCTTCGCGATTGTGTGCGGTATGTTTGATTTCGATTGCGTCTACGGAGGAATTATATGTTACAGTGTGCGTTCCCGGAATTGTACCAATTCGCTTTGCTTCGATATGAATTTGCTTCGACAGTTTGCTATCGCTCGTGTGGTCAGCTTCGGGTTTTTCTAAGGTCCAATTGTTATACGAGCTATTTTCAATGATACCTTTTGCCAAAGAAATTGCTGTACCGCTTGGTGCATCCAGTTTCTGTGTGTGATGGATTTCTTCCATTGAAACGTTGTAACTATCGAATTTTGACATGATTTTAGCCAAATATTCGTTTAGTTCAAAGAATATATTTACCCCTAAACTAAAGTTAGAACTAGAGATAAATGCTCCTTTTTTTTCATCGCAAAGTGCCGCAACTTCATCATAATTCTCCAGCCATCCTGTTGTTCCGGAAATTACGGGAACGTTCGCTTGGAAACAATTTGAAATATTACTGACTGCAGCTGTTGGAACACTGAAATCAATAGCTACATCAGCAGTTGAAAGACCATCAAAAGTAGTGTTTTCATCTTTTTTCAAAACGATTTCATGGCCTCTTTCCAATGCAATTCTTTCAATTACCTGGCCCATTTTTCCGTATCCTAAAAGCGCAATTTTCATTTGTTTATTTTTTAAATTTCGAATAATTAAAGAGTCCTGCAGCTAATAATGCTAATAAAACTCCGGCAATAAATCCTGAAAAGAAGGTATTCATTCGGATCGGATCGAATGTCTTATTTTCGGAATAATTTACTAAAGTGATTAGTAATAAAATTGTAGTTCCAATAAAAAAATATTTCTTCCCGATTTTATTAAGTAATGACATGACGAGCTGTTCTTGTTATTTAATTCCGTTTTTAAACTAATTATGGGGTTCTAGAAACTATAATTAAATGTTAGTCCTACATTCGTCTTTAATGTTACATCATTTGGATAAAGAACCGGTCTTACGGACAAGTTTTCATCTACATTAAATTGGATTAAAGCGGCATCCACATTGGCATCAAGAATATTTAATGCATAAAAAGCCAGCGTAACCAGAGCAGATAAATCGCGGTTTCGTTGGTAAAATTTCTGTCCGGCAATCAAACGGTTGTTGTCCAGAAAAGCTAAATCGTCTGTAACATAACCTTCCAGTCTGCTTTTGTAAGCATCTCTGTATTGATGGTATTTTTTATTATTGTCAACATAAAAATAAATACTCGTTCCCAAGGCTCCGTATACAAGCGGTATTTTCCAATATTTTTTATTGTAAGCCTGGCCTAAACCCGGTAAAACAGCTGAATAAAAAGCTGCTTTTGCCGGTGTCAAAGGATCAATGTCATTTGATTTCAAAGTGTCTTTAGCGACCAACACCGCTTCTGTTTCCGTTTGTGCAAAAACAGCAGTGTTTCCTACTATAAAAAGGAATAGAGCGATGAAAATGATTTTGCTCACTATTCGTTTATTAGTTTGATGATTCTGTTGAAGTCTTCCTCAGAGTGAAATGGAATTGTGATTTTCCCTTTACCGTTTCCTGCTACTTTTACTTCTACTTTGGTACCAAAATAATTTGTAAAAGTACTTTTTTGAGCTTCAGCGATTTCAAATGAAGCTGCCTTTGGTTTTCCCGCAGGTTTAGGTTTTAAACTTTCCTGATAGTTTTTGACTAACGCTTCGGTATCGCGAACCGATAGATTTTGACTTACGATTTTTTGATAAATATCAGTTTGAATGTCTTGGTCTTCAATATTGATGATAGCACGGCCGTGACCCATACTGATGAAACCATCACGAATTCCAGTTTGGATTATCGGATCTAGTTTCAAAAGTCTTAAGTAATTAGCAATTGTAGAACGTTTTTTCCCTACTCGTTCGCTCATTTGTTCTTGAGTTAGCTGAATTTCGTCAATCAAACGTTGGTATGAAAGTGCAATTTCAATTGGGTCTAAATCATGACGCTGGATGTTTTCCACCAAGGCCATAACTAGTGATTCGTTGTCATTTGCAATCCTAATGTAAGCAGGAACCGTTTTCAATCCTACAAGCGTGGATGCGCGAAGACGACGTTCCCCTGAAATCAATTGGTATTTATTGAAGTCTAATTTACGCACGGTAATGGGCTGAATAACGCCTAATTCTTTGATAGAAGTTGCTAATTCTCGCAGTGACTCCTCATTGAAATTACTTCTCGGTTGAAACGGATTTATTTCAATTGCCTCAATTTCAAGCTCAATAATATTTCCTACAACCTTATCGGCATTTTTATCGTCAACAGATTTTATATCGTTTTCCGGATCTTTCAATAATGCCGATAGTCCTCTTCCTAAGGCTTGTTTTTTTATTGCTTGTGCCATAACTAGTTTAGCTATTTTTCTTAATAACTTCTTGAGCCAAGTGCAGGTAATTGGTCGCGCCTTTACTTGTTGCGTCATAGTTTATGATGCTTTCGCCAAAACTTGGTGCTTCACTCAATTTAACATTTCTTTGGATAATAGTTTCAAAAACCATGTCGTTAAAATGTTTTTGAACTTCTTCGACCACTTGGTTTGACAAACGCAAACGAGAGTCAAACATGGTTAATAACAATCCTTCGATATCTAAATCCGGATTGTGAATTTTTTGGATACTTTTTATGGTGTTCAGCAGTTTTCCTAAACCTTCCAGTGCAAAATATTCGCATTGAATAGGAATAATCACTGAATCGGAAGCAGTTAAAGCATTTAGGGTAAGTAATCCCAGTGATGGCGCACAATCAATAATGATGAAATCGTAATCATCTTTTACACTTTCCAATGCTTTTTTAAGCATATATTCCCTGTTTTCTTTGTCGACTAATTCGATTTCAATGGCAACAAGATCAATATGCGATGGAATCACATCTACATTTATGGCAGAACATTTTATGATGGCCTCTTTTGGCGTATGACTATGCTCAAGAATTTGATACGTACCTATTTCAACAGATTCAACATCAATTCCTAATCCTGATGACGCATTCGCCTGTGGATCAGCATCTATAAGTAACACTTTCTTTTCTAAAACTCCTAATGAAGCAGCAAGATTAACTGATGTTGTAGTCTTTCCAACTCCTCCTTTTTGATTAGCAATCGCGATGATTTTGCCCATTTATTTTTCTAAATTTTGAACCGTAAAAATACAATTATTTATGGTTTCTAAAAATCTATTTTGTTAACATTCGTTAAAGCTTGATTCCTTGTCTTTTGACAGATTCCTATTTTAGAGCGTTTTAGTTTTTATGAAGCAATTTTAGCTGTGTGTTATGATCCCGCTAGTTTGCTCATTAGCTATAGTTTATCTTTTAAGGGCATGCAAAAAAAACTAGTTATGTTAGCTCAGATTATTACAGAGAAATGAGAGGAGTTCTGCGTAGCTTTCCACTTTCGTCCAGGCTTTGGAAAATGACTTTTATCCTACCATTTTCACGTACAAATAAATTTATTTGTTATTTCTGAAATAGTTTTGCATAAGCCAAAAATAGTTCTATATTTGCACCCTCGTTACGGGGTGTAGCGTAGCTCGGTTATCGCGCCTGCTTTGGGAGCAGGAGGCCGCAGGTTCGAATCCTGCCACCCCGACAAATTGATCCTTTCTGTTTTCACAGAAGGGATTTTTTTATTCCAGAATAATTAAAACTGATACTTCTTGTTCAGTATTACAGCAATAATATCCTATTTTTGCACTGTTAAATTCAAAAGAAACACCAATATGTCAGCTACAATCGAAAAAATTAAATGTCTTATTATAGGTTCTGGTCCAGCAGGTTATACTGCCGCAATTTATGCCGCCAGAGCAAACATGAATCCTGTTTTGTACCAAGGAATGCAGCCTGGTGGGCAGCTAACAACCACTAATGAAGTAGAAAACTGGCCTGGAAATCCGGAAGGAATAACTGGTCCGGAAATGATGGTGGGGTTACAAGCACAAGCGCAACGTTTTGGTACTGAAGTGCGCGATGGTTGGGCTACCAAAGTTGATTTCTCTGGAGATATTCATAAAGTCTGGATTAATGATACGATAGAATTGCATTGTGAAACAGTAATAATTTCTACAGGAGCATCGGCTAAATATTTAGGAATGCCATCAGAGCAACATTATTTAAAAATGGGTGGTGGAGTTTCGGCATGTGCAGTTTGCGATGGTTTTTTCTATAGAAATCAAGAAGTCGTGATTGTAGGAGCTGGTGATTCAGCTTGTGAAGAGGCACATTATTTATCTAAGCTTTGTAAAAAAGTAACGATGTTAGTGCGTAGCGAAAAATTCAGAGCGTCTAAAATCATGGAAGAACGCGTTCGCAAAACGGAGAACATTACTATATTAATGAATCACGATACTGTTGAAGTATTAGGTGATGAGCAAGTAGTTACTGGCGTTAAGGCTTTAAATAAAACAACCAACGAAGTTTTTGATATTCCTGCAACTGGTTTCTTCGTAGCTATTGGTCACAAACCAAATACCGATATTTTTAAAGACTTTATCTCATTAGATGAAACAGGATATATAATCAATACTCCGGGAACTTCAAAAACAAATGTTGAAGGCGTTTTCGTAGCGGGTGATGCTGCGGATCATGTATATCGTCAAGCAATTACTGCGGCCGGAACAGGTTGTATGGCGGCTCTTGATGCTGAAAGATATTTAGCTTCTAAAGAATAATAATAGCTGGAAAAATTAATATTTAAAAAGTCCCATTTGCCATAGCAAGTGGGACTTTTTATTGTTAGAATATATAACATCAATCTAGTTTTTCTTCTTCTCCTTTGGAAAAGGTTGGAGAAGGATTATTTCAACTTTTTAATCAATTTTGCTTCATCGGCAAATTTTCGTATTTCAATTTTTGGAGAACCTACCAATTGGATTTCTGATTTGTTAGCGGCATCAATAATCACGGCTGTTTCCGTAAATAAACTGCAGTTAGAATAACTTTCGGTGGTGATATCCGCATTTTTTGTGGTGAACATATTTCCCGTAAATGAAGCATTGTTGTCTAGTCGAATCATTGAATTTATAGCACTCCCTTCTACTGTAGCATCAGATTTTTGGTACATATCTACATTCAAATCAGTGGTGTTAACTAAGGCTTTTAAAGATGAGTTTTTGCTTAATTCAATGGTCGCATTTTCGGATTTTAAATTCAATTCTGTTTTTGATTTATCGTCTGCCTGAAGTAAGAAATCCTTGGTGTTGACATTCAAAAATAAATTGGAAGCATCATGAGCTTTTAGTGTAATGGTGTTCAGTAAAAGTTCTTGTATCGCATTAATCGTCGATTCATCTTTTGAAGTAATTAGATTTAAATCATTAGTATATGTTACTCTGACAATTATTTTTTTATAATTTGTAGCTTGCTTTGTAGTATAAATTCGCAATATCTTGTCACTTAAATCCAATGAAATAATATCATGAAGGTTGTCATCAGCCTCAATTTTTAATTCGGTTCTTTCCCCTCTTTCTAAATATACTTCGAGATTGTCTTCAACTGTGAGTGATTCAAAATTTCCTACTTCCCGTTGCTCAACCGTAACCGTTTTTGATCCTTTTATTTTTTCCTTTCTCTGTGCCAATGTCAATGTGGTTGATAAAAGTAGCAGGAGTATAAGTGTGTATTTTTTCATGTTAAGTTGGTTTGAGTCTACACAAATATAAAAAAAATCATCCACTTGTGATGGATGATTTTTATAATATTTTCTTCAAGAATTTACTATTGTCGGCTTATACTGCCGCCAGAACTGGTTTCCTTTTGAATCGATTTTGGTTGTATAGCGTAGGAGATATTTCCTCCGCTGGATGCTTGTGCAACTAATTTTACAATGGGATGAACACTTATAGAAGCTCCACTAGAAACATCGGCAGTTACCTCATTAGCTAATAATTTATCAGCATTAATTTCGCTGCCACTTGATGCAGTCGTTTTCATCTGAAGCGCTTTTCCATTTATCGTGATAGTACTTCCGCTACTGGTATCGCAAGTAATATTATCAGATTCGATGCTTAAATCAATACTTGCTCCACTCGAAGTATTCAAACGGATATTTTCGCCTTTCAGTGTATTCTTGCTCGTTATTGTGGCACTGCTCGTGGCTTCTAATTCATCAATAACAGGCATTTTTACCGTTACTTTTTTAGAACCAGCATTGGAGAAAGAATTTTTATCAAAAGAAATAACAAGAGTTCCATTTTCTACTTTAGTAGTAATGTGTTTTTGCAAATTATCATCCGCTTCAACTACTATTTCCGTTTTGTCTGATTGTTCTATGACAAGATCTATCGAATTGTTGACTTCAATGCTTTTGAAATTATCTTCAACATTTCTTTTCTCGGTGGTGACATTTCCGCTTCCTTTTATGGAACTCAAATTAATGGAGTGGTTGCAAGAAGCGAATAACAAAGCAGTTAACACAACGAGAATGAATTTTGTAATTAATGTGATGACTTTTAACATGATTAGTTGGTTTTAATGATGATACCGTCTTCGTTTATTTTTAAACTACTTTTCGAGGTAGTTTTCGTTATAACATCTTTTCCATTTATATTTAATAATACTTCTGTAGAATCACCTGTAGTATCTGAAATATTCTCATTCACGTCATTATACGCGTTTTCATCTGCGGGACAATTTAAACATTTTATTTTATTATCTTCAACTCTGTAGATGTCTTTGTTAGAATCTGGATTCCATAAGAAGTAATCTCCATCAGTACGATCATAATGTCTCATGGAAGAATCTGGTTTTATCAGAGTCCCTTTAGGCAAATATAATGTTATTTCAATTTCCTGATCTCTGTATTTGTTTTTTAAATCGGTTACTAAATAGTTGTCTAAAAGTAATTGATTTCCAATTATTTTATAAGCATATTTAATTTGTTCGGCTCTGTTTTTTGCTTCTGATAACGATTTTCCGCTCGCTTCTTTTTCAATCTGGAGGTAAGGTAGTTTTTCATCTGTTTTTTCGATTTTAAAACTAACTTCATTTGAATAAATGATATCAGTTCCGGTAGAATCTTGCGTTACCATGAAATCATTACGGTCTTCTACATTTTTAGCAAAATAATCATTGTGTTTGAATTTGATGAAAAGCGTATCACTTGGATTCAAATTGATTGTTTCTTTCTTAACTACTCGTCCATCAATTGCAAATGCGCTGGCTTGTTTTATTCCAATTGATATCGCTAATGCAACTGCAATTAACCAAAGTGCCAACAACGTGTATTTTGCAATGTTTCCGATAGATTTCATGTTTGGCGCTAGTAATTTGAAGCCCAGTAAGGTCAGGAAAAAGAAAGGGATTCCAACTGCAAAGAACATCAAAAGTCCAAAAGCCCACACAGGATAATCTGTAAAATTGCCTGCTTCAATAAAGCCTTGCCAAGGGAAATCAATGAATGCCCCGGAACCTAAGGTAAAAATACCAATTAATAGAAAAAACAATACTGTTATTCCAGTGATGATTAAAATTACGCCTAAGAATTTAGCGAAAATCTTGAAAATAGTCATGATAAAGTCACCAAAAGAATTTCCTATTTTACCGGCACCTGTTTTTATTTGGTTACCGTATTTATCATAATCTGCATTTTTTATCTTGTCAGAAACATTTTCAAACTCTTCTCTTACTTTTTTTTCAATGTTTGAAATCGTAACCGGTTCCCCAGTCATTTCAAGTTTTTCAGTTGTTGTGATTGCTTCCGGAGTCACAATCCAAAGAATGATATACGCTACGATTCCAGTTCCAAATCCAGCAAAAACCAATAGGATAAGTACGATTCTGATCCACACAGCATCAACGCCAAAGTAATGTCCTAATCCAGCCGAAACACCGCCAATCATCCCTTTTTCTCGGTCACGATATAATTTTTTTGTCCTTCTTGTTGTGTTGCTGTTGTAGGTATTTGCTCCTTTCAATTCATCTTCAATGATGTAATCTTCCGGTTGTCCCATTACCGCAATCACTTCATCTACATCTTTCAAACCGATAACATATTTGTCTGATTTTTGTTTTTCGTTCAATAATTCCGAAACACGCATTTCAATATCTTTGATAATCTCATCATGTCCTGATGAATTGGATAAAGAACGTTTTATAGCGTCAAAGTAGCGTGTCATTTTTTGGTATGCATCTTCATCTATGTGAAAGAACATTCCGCCTAGGTTTATATTTACAGTTTTGTTCATGACTATTGTTTTTGGTTGGTTATTAGGTTTACGGCATCGGATAATTCAGTCCAAGTCCCATTTAGTTCGTTTAAAAAAGTTTGTCCTATTTCAGTCAGGCCGTAGTATTTTCTTGGCGGTCCTGAGGTGGATTCTTCCCAACGGTAGTTGAGTAATCCGTCGTTTTTAAGTCGCGTCAAGAGCGGATAAATAGTTCCCTCTACGACTAATAATTTTGCGTTTTTCAAAGTGTCCAGTATTTCCGATGTGTACGCATCTTTTTCTTTTAAAACAGATAGGATGCAAAACTCGAGAACACCTTTTCGCATCTGGGCTTTTGTGTTTTCAATGTTCATAATTTCTTTTTTTTGATTTTGTGTTGATTAAACAGTTCATTTTTTGATTGTTTTGCCAGTTCGCCTTTCTGGCTCGGGTGATGATTTGTCATTGCGAGGAACGAAGCAATCTCGTATTGCCTGATACCCTTTTTATTTTTTGGAGCTTATTCCTGCTTTCCATTACAATCTTTTATATTTTTAAAGAAAAAATATAAAAGGATTTCCATTGCAAATGAAATTCACTGAACTCCTCTGAAAATATATAAAATGTGAAGTAATCAGGGCTAGTTCGTTCGCTTTACCTATTACGTCTATTTTCTTTTTATCTGATTGCTCCTTATTTAAGGAACGGAATCGTTATTGGATATTTATATTTTTCTCCGTTTGCCGTTTTGATTGAAGCATAAATAATCAAAAAGAATTCAGCCACTTTCAAAAGTCCAAAAATCAAAACACAAAGTAATCCAACTGTTAGCGCTCCAATATTATTTTCAAAGTTGAAATTTGAAAGCGTAATGTCATGATGATTTGCCAATGTTTCAAATGTAGTGTCCTTAAATATTGAAATAAGAAACGAAGGAATTGCAATCATAATCAACAGTAAAGAGTATAAAAGTAAACTCAATTGAAAATTCAATACTTGCTTTCCGTGGTGATCTACAAATTCAGATTCCTCTTTTTTAGTACTCCAAAGCACTATTGGAAAAATGTAATTTCCAAAAGGAATGAAATATTGCGTTAATGAACTCAAATGGGTGAATGTTGCGATGTTTTTTTCTGTTGTTGATTCCATTTTTTTTGATTTTGATGATGATTAAAACTTTCCGAAATAGATGCTAAATAGGTTACCTAGTAATTTCTTATACAAATATATGTCTAAAAGACAGTATCTTGTTTTGCATAGTACCAAATATTAACACAATATTAACAAATTAATTTTATATGTACGCATACTATTTTTTTGTATTTTAGCAAAAAACCTAGTAAATATGAAACTTACAGCATCAAAACTTAATAAATTTCTTTTGTTTAAATTACCGTCGGCATTTATTTGTGGAGTACGCGTAAAAACAATAGATGAGAACCAATGTGTAGTTTCTGTGAAACACCGATGGATCAACCAAAATCCATTTAATTCCATGTACTTTGCGGTACAAGCTATGGCGGCTGAGCTTTCTACAGGAGCTTTAGTGATGTTTCAAATTCAAAAAAGCGGCCGGAAAATCTCGATGTTGGTAGCCAATAATAAAGGAAATTTCACCAAAAAAGCGACTGGCAGAATCACTTTTACCTGCAAGGACGGTCATTTAATTGAAAAAGCGATTCAAGAAACTATTGCCACCGGGGAAGGACAAACGTTCTGGATGAAATCCATAGGAACAGATGAAAAGGGAATACAAGTTTCCGAAATGGATTTTGAATGGAGTGTACGAATCAAATAAAGATTAGTCAACTGACACATTTAAATAAACAGAAAACGCCTCTAAATTTTAGAGGCGTTTTCTGTTGAGTATAATAAGAATCTTTTTAGATTAGCATTTTTTACCACTTGTTTTAGCCATAGAGGCATCACATTTTTTTCCTTCAGCTTTACATTTTGTTTTGCATTTTTCAACTTCAGCTGCAGTCATTCCTTTTGACTTAGCGTCTTTTTTTGCACAACAAGACTCTTTTTTTGCCTTTTCTTTAGCGACAGCTTTTACTTCCTGTGCACTAAGATTTATCGTAAGAAATGCGATTGCTACAAATGTTTCTATTTTTTTCATTTTATATTGTTTAATTGTTTTTTTTCTTTGGATATTAATCCAAATGTAAATAATAATTCAAATATATTTTAAAAAATCTAATTAATACTTACTTAAATTTTAGAGGTATAGCGATTTAATTGTCATTCGTTCAAAAAATCGTTATTCCAGTAAATTATACGACTGCTGTTTTCCACAGAGAATACTTTCAGAGTAGTTTTTCCGTTTATTTGATAAATTTTTTAAGAAATAGTTAAACAGATTTCTAAATCGGTAGTATTTATTCTGTACTATTTGTGGCTTAAAGTAGTGCGCAAAATAAGTTAACAGGGAAAGTTATGAATTACAGCAATAAACCTATTTCCAATGCTAAAGTATTCGTGGATTCTTTTTCCTTACAATGTCAGAAATGTGAGCGTTTTAAAAGAGGATGCGGCATCAATTTATGGTGCTCAAGCACCTAATGGCGTAATTATAATTACAACTAAATAGTTTAGTAATTATTAAATTATAATGCATCATAACAAAGCAATTGAACGGTTTTTCAAAATAAATTCCTTTATGCTAAATAAAAAAACTCAAGTTTTCTAAATCCGTTTCCAGTAGAGCGGTTTTTTTAATTTAAAAAAAAATCCATTTCGAAGCTGACAATTTTTTTGAAACTGACTTTAAATCTTAGGGAGTAATTAATTCAGACTATGTGATTCAGGGATTTTGATGTTTATTTTATTTTTCTTGGACAGTAATAAGTACAATGTAATGCCACCTAAAATAACGAGTAAAGCAATCTGAAAGTTCGCCCATACTATTGTTATCGTTATGTAGAGTAGTGGAGTGTGTCAATTTTGACCTGCCTTCTGTACTTTGTATTTTGGATAATTGTTCCAGCGTTTGTAAAGCTTTATTGCTGTTGTAACGTACTTGATTCCAATTTTCGTTTTGCGTTGCTGAATGAATAGCAGAACAAGAAGATACAAAGGTCATGAAATATGTTTTCTCTTTTGGAGTCAAAACAGTTTCAAGGTATAATTTGTCTATGTTTTGAATCTTTTCTATAGCTGCTAAAATTTCTTCCCTTTTTTGAAAATCAGTTATGTTCTTTTCTGCTACATTTATTTTGATGAAATAAAGTGTATTAGCATACTGAAAGATATACCGAGCTACAACTAATCGATCTTTATAAATGGTGTTGATATCTTCATTTGTTTTTTTTGAATTTTGCAGGGTATTAAAATTGCTGAGCAGGATTATAAACATAATAACGAGTAAAACAAAAGCGGCTTTTGTTTTATTATTATATTTTTTTAGATCTTTCATTTTGATAGCATTTAGGAGCAGTACAATATATGCTATTGTCTTGGATTTCTATCAAATGCTATTAATTTTAACGAAAAGTGGCGGTGGTTTTTCCTTTAATAATACAATCTAAAATCAAGTAACTTGCACAGGGCATACTGTTTTTGATGTAATTCTTCTACGATCTCGATAATGTCATTTTCTTCTTCAAATAAGCCAAAAAAAGCTTTATCTAATGCACTGCTGGTTACTGTGTTGAAAGTCGTTCCGTAACCTGAAATCGCGCGTGCTCCTGTAATATCTAGGAAATATTGTGCTTCTTCGGTACTCAAGTCTAAAACTTTTGCATTAGCAAAATGCACTATTTTACCTTTCATCTTTCCTTCAAAGAGTTCTGCTACTTCTTCTAAACTATAGTAATATTCATTAAGGCATATTGAGTTTTCTTCGCCTTGCATGACTAAGTAGATTATTTGATAATTTTTAAAGTTATGGTCGTCATATAGCAGCGCACTTAAACTTTCTTCTAATCCTTCAATCGTATCACAAGTTTTATAAATACTGGTAATGCCTTGCTCAAAGGCTAGTTGTTCTAAGTTTTTGACCACTTCAGTTGTCGTAATAGTGTCTACATCGGAAACTGCTTCGAGGCAGAAAATAAAAGTATCAGATTCCATTAAATTTAGTGTATTGAGATGATTTAACACGAACGGCTATTTTTTGAAATACAAAACCCGAATTATTAACGCTTTTTAGCGATTAAAAACAAATAGTAGTTATTCTAAAAACGGAGTAGGTTTTCCAGAAGTTACTAATGAAACGACTTTATAATTTCAATTTGTAAAATTACTTCAGAATAAAATTTGTTGTTAGCATTTAACAATAAATAGTTATTAACGGGTTACTGATGTATTTGTTTTAAAAATAAAAAATAAGACTGCAGTGCGGAGGGTTTTAGTTTGATAATGCAGCCACTAAATTCACAGTGTATAATTTAATTTCGGAAAAGTACTTATAAAGTACTAATTTCGGAAAAAGTTCCCATTATGTTGCGTTCCCCAATTTTTGTTTTTTTTCTACTTTTAATTTTTTGTTCTTGCACAGAAACTTCAAAAACTAAAGCCGCATTGGCTACTGAAGACACGCTTTCACAAAATAGTTTACAGGCGAGAAGATTATTGGACTTAGGTATGGCAAATTATGCAAATCAAAAGTTTGATAGTGCTTTTTATTTTTATAACCGTTCCAAGTTATTATATGAGGTAGAAAATGATAGTTTGAAAATTGCTTATAATTTACTTCAAATGGCTATTATTCAGCAAATTTATGGTGATTATTCTGGCAGTGAAAAAAATCTAGTCGAAGCCCTACCGTACACACAAGGCAATGTACTCTATCAATCAGCCGCATATAATCAATTAGGGATTTCATCTAAACAACTTTTTAATTATGATGACGCCTTATATTATTATGATAAAGCTAAAAGTATTACCAAGGATACTTTACCTAAAATTTCCATTGAAAATAACATAGCATCTGTTAATATTGAGAAAAAGGAATTCAATACGTCCATTAAAATATTGGAAGCAGTAATAAAGTCGGACGTTTTAGACACCGTTAATGTAACTAAAGCGCGAGTTTTGGACAATCTTGGTTACTCCTATTTTAAGGTTAGTCGCGATCAAGATGGGTTGCGGTTAATGAACGAAGCGCTATCTATGAGGAAGATGAATAATGACACCTATGGAATTCTTGGAAGCTATTTGCATCTTTCAGAATATTTTTTAAATAAAGATTCTAAAAAGGCGAATGAATATGTACTGGGAGCGTATCAAACTTCAATGGCTATTGGAAGTGTTGATGGGAGACTGGAATCATTATCTTTTTTGGTTAAAAATAATTTTGATCGGGGGAATAACAAGTATGCGTTAGCGTATATACAGTTAAATGACAGCATTGTTAAAGTCCGAAACAACGCTAAAAATCAATTTGCTAAAATCAAATATGACAGCGACCAAAACAGAGCGGATAATCTAAAGTTATCTGCCCAAAAAGCACAAACCACCTTACAATTAGAACGACAAAAAAATAATACACTGCTGTTGTCTTTTGTAGTATTGCTGGTGGTTTTCCTTTCTGTTTTTATCATTAATTTTTTAAAAAATAAAAGCAAAAGAGAAAAGATTAGAATATCGTATAACACTGAAACACGTATTTCCAAAAAACTTCACGATGAGTTGGCAAATGATTTGTACCAAACAATGACGTTTGCGGAAACGCAAGATTTATCTACAGAAAACAATAAAGAAACCCTACTCAATGATTTGGATAGCATATATTCCAGAACACGAAATATTTCCAGAGAAAATAGTTCAATAGACATTGGACCTAATTTTGTTCCCAATTTGAAAGAAATGATGTCGAATTACAGTAACGATAATGTAAATATAATGGTGAATGGGTTGGATGTGTTGCTAAATACAGCTTTGGAAACCAATAAAAAAATTACAATATATCGCATCCTTCAAGAATTGCTGGTCAATATGAAGAAACACAGCCAATGTAGTTTAGTAGTTATTGCTTTTAAAAATATCGAGAAAAAAATCCAAATAGAATACACGGATAACGGCATTGGGGTTTCGCAGAAAAAAATAAATTTAAAAAACGGACTCCTAAATGTTGAGACTCGCATAAAGGCCATCGATGGAACATTTACTTTTGATAATGCGCTCCAAAGAGGATTTAAAGTGAGTTTCGCATTTCCAGTTTAATATTTGTTCCGGTCCAAAAATAACGATACATACAAAAAAAATAGGTAATGAAGCAAACCCATATTTTGTAAACCGAAGTCTTAGAGATTGCATTTATTTTTTAACGTTGCTTAAATCAAATCGATAAATAGCTTCCATTTTCAAAAGGAGCGTATTTGATTTGTTATCTAAAATAGGAGTTCGGTTATCCCCAAATTTTAACGCTAAAATTTGTAAATCCAGTTTTTGATCTATTGGATATACTCTAAAATCATTTAACGAATAACCCATTTTTAGACGTAAAAGAATTTTTTTATCTAAAATGCTTCTTTGTACATAAGTAGAAAAATCTATCGAATTATTTTCGACATAATTTGAACGAACGTTATCAGTGGTCAGTTTGTAACTGTTTCCGTGACCCAGAAAATCCACGCCTACTTTTGTTTTATCAGTCAAACTATAATTGATGTCAGCATCATTTGGCATGAAGGCATTTATTTCAAAACGTTTATTCGGATTTTGATAATAGAAAGTCACAATGGGAACAACGGACATACCGTAAGCTTCACTACTGCCGTAAAGTCCTAAACCATAACCAAAACTTTCATTTTTTTTATGTTTCAATAAAGCTAATCCGCCCAGGTAAATGTCTTCACTGCTTAGATTGATATAATCAGATGCGACTTTTGGCAAAAAAAGATATATTCCGGTCCAATGTTCGGAATGGTTAATGCTCAAGCCCGCTCTTAAATTTGTTGAGTATAAATGATTGTTTTCAGCATTAGGAAACAATTGTAAGTTGTAGCTGCTGAAATTTACACCGGTAACAGCAATATATTTTTCATTTAAAACAATTGGTAAAATGAGATTCGTTTGAAACGTAGCTATGTCGGTGTTAATCGATGAATCTTCAAAAGTTGTCTTTTGCGATTTCCCATAATTGATAGAAAACAGATCGATGTATTCTTGTGCATTACATAAAAAAGGCAGTACTAAAAATACCAATAGTATTATTTTTTTTTCATATTAGAAAGTTGATAGTATTTAAAATAGTTAGCAATGGATTTTCCGTTTTTACAATAATTTGAAATGTTCTTCTTTATATAAAAACTTCTGTACAAATTTAGTAGTATAAAGTAGTACTGTTGGTACATCAGTGAATAAGTATTGCTATTTTATTCCCATTTCTAAAACCGATAGGTACATTTTCAGTCAACACAGAACAAATTTAGAAATTAGTAAAATCTATTCCGTACACAATTACTTTTATTAGTTGCAAAATTCACAGTCTCATAATTTTGATTGAAAGAACTTCACAGCTATTGATGCCTTTTTAAAGAAAATGAAAAAGGATTTAGTTTGAAAATTCTACTGATACTGAGGACAAAATTAGCTACAACTCTATGAAAAAAAGTTTATTTATGATTTTATCAGCTCTTTCAACTAAAAGGATTTCTCGCGCCCTTTTCTCACTCCCAGAATATTCATACGATATTTTTTGAACATAAATTTTTGAAGCGAAAACTGTAATTTGAACTCGTGCCTTAGTTTTATAAATTTGATATTTTCATCAAAGCACCTTATTTATTTGCCCTTATACGGTATGAAAATTTTACAATTGTATAGATTTTTTGCTGTTGAGATTAAAATTTAAGGTTGAGCTAATGAAAATTTAGTAGTAGATATAACCTCTCTAAAGAGGCAAAGATGTAATTTTGTTTATTAAATTTATATAAAGTCAGTTTTGAAAAACATCCTTATCATAGACGACGAAGAAAAACTTCGCGGACTGCTCGCTAGAATAATAAAATCAGAAGGATTTGAAGTTTTTGAAGCATCGGATTTAAAATCGGGTTTCAAAAAAATGGAAATTAAGGAAATTGATGTAGTTCTTTGCGATGTCAAACTTCCAGATGGCAACGGCGTTGATTTTGTACAAAAAATAAAAAGTGCTTTTCCTTTGACAGAAGTCATTTTATTAACTGCTTATGGCAAAATTTCCGATGGTGTTCAAGCCATGAAAAACGGGGCTTTTGATTACATAGTCAAAGGGGATGATAATGACAAAATTATTCCGTTGTTATATAAGGCATTAGAAAAAGTGCAGTTGCAAAAGAAAGTCCAACAATTACAAAAAAGAATTTCCGATAAATATTCATTTGATTCTATTATCGGAAAATCAAAAGGATTGGAACAGGTAATTGATTTGGCCAAAAGAGTATCCAAAACAGATTCTACTGTACTTTTAACTGGCGAAACCGGCACCGGAAAAGAAGTTTTTGCACAAGCCATTCATGAAAACAGCAACCGAGTAGGGAAATCCTTTGTTGCATTGAATTGTAGTACTTTCAGCAAGGAAATCCTGGAAAGTGAGTTATTCGGACACAAACAAGGGGCTTTTACAGGTGCCTTAAAAGATAAAAAAGGATTTATTGAAGAAGCCAATGGAGGAACCTTATTTTTGGACGAAATTGGTGAAATGCCTATAGAATTGCAGGCTAAATTATTACGGGTTTTAGAAACCAATGAATACATACAAATAGGAGATACGACACCCAGAAAATCAAATTTTAGGTTAATTGCCGCAACGAATCGCAATTTAAAAACCGAAAGTGAAGAACACCGTTTTCGTTTGGATTTGTATTTTAGATTGAATATTTTCGAAATTAAAATTCCGCCCTTAAGAGAAAGAATAAAAGATATTCCGCCATTGGCTCATAGTTTTGTGTCTCAATTTTCGGCTAAAACTAATAAAAAGACATTGACTATTGATGCTGAATTTCTTCATAAACTTGAAACCTATAACTGGCCCGGAAATATTAGGGAATTAAAAAATATCATTGAACGAGCCGTAATTTTGGTAAACGGAGAAACGCTTACTACTGATCTCTTACCCTATGAAATGCAACATCCAATAGAGAAAAGCACTAAAATAATGTCTGCTTTTTCGATGCAAAGTATTGAAAAACTCCACATTCAAAAAGTTTTGAATTACACCAAAGGAAATAAAGCAGAGACCGCACGCTTGCTGGAGATTAGTATTGCAACACTTTACCGTAAATTAGACGAATACAACATTCATTAAAATCATATTATTTTGAGAAAAGCCTATCATTTTGATAGGCTTTTTTTATGCTTTTTTTTGGCATGAAAACCACAAATCCGTAATTGACAATGCTTTGATGTTTATGGTTACTTTTTGGAATGTATTTTGGCATAAGCGATGAAGAACATAAAAATCATTCTTATGAAATCGCCATGATTCAAATTAGAAATAAAACCGAAGAATGGCGATACCATATTCCTTTAAAAAACAAATATTAAATACATATGAAAAATCAAGTCACCACGATTTACAAACAAGCAGAACGCTTTGCTGAAATCACCAAGACTGCAATTATTACTGGAAATATTTCCAGAGCAAAAAAATGTTTGGCACTTGCTGAACGATTATTGACAACAGGAAGCAACGAAACTAAGATTGCCATTTCGAATGTATATGTTTTTTCAGTTTCCTCTTTCATGGAATTGCGTCATTGCAATATTTCGAATCTTTTCCCAAAATCATTGAAGGCAGAATACATCAAACAAATTAATGCCTCGGGAGTATAATGAGGCAAATAAATTGTCTAAAAGTCCAATAATCCAATAATCCAATAATCTACAATTATGATAATCACAATCCTTTTACTCGCACTAGCTGTTTTGTTGTTTGCGATTTGTTTTAAATCTGTCGAATTTTTTGAAAAAATCTAAACTATGATAGCACTATTTATAATTGCAATTGCTGTTTTTGGCTATTTGGTTTATGTATTAATCAAACCGGAAAAATTTTAACTCAATAAACTAATTTTTTATGAACACAGAATTATTTGGTGTCATCAGTATTTTTATTGTTTCGATAGTTTTGGCTATTCCTTTAGGAAGGTATATTGCCAAAATTTATTCCGGCGATACAACATTGCTTGACCCGATTTTCAATCCAATTGAAAAATTTATTTTCAAAATCAGCGGAATCAATGCCACGGAAGAAATGAACTGGAAGCAGCATTTAAAAGCACTGTTAAGCGTGAATATGGTTTGGTTCTTTCTTTGCTTTTTTGTGTTGTTATTTCAAGGTTCAATGCCTTTAAATCCAGATAATAATCCAAATATGACTCCAGATTTGGCATTTAATACCGCTATTTCTTTTGTGGTAAATTGCAATTTGCAGCATTACTCGGGTGAAACAGGCGTTTCTTATTTGTCACAAATGGTATTGATGTTCCTGCAATTTGTTTCTGCAGGTGTTGGCATGGCAGCTGCAGCAATGGTTTTTACTACAATGAAAGAGAGAACCACTGATAAATTGGGTAACTTTTATAATTATTTTATCAAAAGCTGTACAAGAATTTTACTGCCTTTTTCTGCTCTTGTAGCTATCGCTTTATTATTTAGCGGAACTCCAATGACTTTTGAAGGAAAAGACACAATTACCACCTTACAAGGTGATTCAGTAGCAGTTTCTCGTGGACCTGCAGCAGCGTTTATCGGAATTAAACATATAGGAACGAATGGTGGTGGGTTTTTTGGAGCCAATTCGGCTCATCCATTAGAGAATCCTACTTATTTTACCAATGCGGTTGAACTATGGGCACAATTAATCATTCCGTTTGCGATGATTTTTGCTTTAGGATTTTATCTCAAGAAAAGAAGGTTTTCCTATGTCGTTTTTGGAGTGATGACGGCTGGATTTTTACTTTTAGTTATTCCAACAGTTATCAGTGAACTCAACGGAAATCCCGCTATCGAAAAAATGGGAATTACACAAGCAACTGGAGCGATGGAAGGCAAAGAAGTTCGTTTTGGACCCGCCATTTCTGGATTTTGGAGCATTGCCACCACCGTAATTTCTACAGGCTCGGTGAATAGTATGCATGACAGTTCGATGCCGGTTTCTGGTTCGATGCAATTGTTGGCGATGATGGTCAACGCCTTTTATGGTGGTTGCGGAGTAGGATTTTTGAACTTCTATATTTTCATCATTCTCGCCGTATTTATTTCGGGTTTAATGGTGGGGCGAACGCCAGAATTTTTAGGAAAGAAAATTGAAGCCCGTGAAGTAAAAATCGCTGCTTTCATCGCCATTCTTCATCCTTTATTGATATTGTCAGGTACCGCTTTAGCATCTTATTTTGCTGCAAATGATACTGCAATGGGCTACTGGTTTAGCGGAAATGCTACAGGCTGGTTGAACAATCCTGGACATCATGGATTTTCGGAAATGTTATACGAATATACTTCAAGTGCAGCCAACAATGGTTCTGGTTTTGAAGGTTTAGGAGACAATAATCCTTTTTGGAATATCACTACAGGAATTGTTTTGTTATTGAGTCGTTTCCTTCCTATCATTGGGCCATTGGCTATAGCAGGATTGTTGGCCAATAAAAAATATATTCCTGAAAGTGCTGGAACTTTAAAAACAGACACGACCATTTTTGGAGTTATGGTTTTTGCCGTAATCGCCATTATTGCAGCTTTATCTTTCTTCCCAGCATTGGCTTTAGGACCATTGGCAGAATATTTTACATTAAAATAATAGTAAAAATGAATAACAATAAATCCAATTCATTAATCGAAAGTAAGCAAGTAAAAGAGGCGTTGGTGCAGTCTTTTGTAAAGCTAAACCCGAAAATAATGTTCAAAAATCCGGTAATGTTTACCGTTGAAATCGGAACTGCCATTATGCTAGCCGTGTGTATTGCCATTTTATTTGGCGCACAAGACCAAGGTAGTTTTACATATAATTTCATAGTATTTTTAATTTTGTTAGCAACGCTTTTGTTTGCCAATTTTGCCGAGGCTATTGCCGAAGCCAGAGGAAAAGCACAAGCGGACAGTTTGAGAAAAACACGTGAGGAAACACCGGCAAGACAGGTTTTAGCCAATGGTGAAATTAAGAATATCAGTTCTTCTGAATTGAAGAAAGGCGATATTTTTGTTTGTGAAGCAGGTGATTTGATTGCGACTGATGGTGAAATTATCGAAGGATTGGCCACTATAGATGAAAGTGCCATTACCGGAGAGAGCGCTCCTGTAATTCGGGAAGCGGGTGGCGATAAATCATCAGTTACCGGCGGAACTAAAGTGTTATCAGACAAAATCAAAGTTATCGTAACTAACGAACCAGGAGAGAGTTTTCTGGACAAAATGATTGCTTTGGTAGAAGGGGCAAGTCGTCAAAAAACGCCAAATGAAATTGCATTAACTATTTTGTTGGCAGCGTTTACTTTAATCTTCGTGATTGTATGTGTGACCTTGAAACCTTTTGCCGATTATGCGAATGCACCGATAACAATTGCTGCATTCATTTCACTTTTTGTTTGTTTGATTCCAACAACGATTGGTGGTTTGTTATCTGCGATTGGAATTGCAGGAATGGACAGGGCTTTGCGAGCTAATGTAATTACTAAATCAGGAAAAGCGGTCGAAACTGCGGGAGATATTGATGTATTACTTTTGGATAAAACAGGAACAATCACTATTGGAAACAGAAAAGCAACACGTTTTTATCCTGCAAAGGGGATTTCGGAAGATGATTTTATAAAGTCAGCAGTTTTGAGTTCACTGGCTGATGACACGCCCGAAGGCAAAAGTATTGTGGAACTGGCAGGAATTGAAGTTGCAAATAAACTATCTATTGAAGGAGCTACTTTAATCAAGTTTACCGCCGAAACGAGAACCAGCGGTGTTATTTTAAAAGACGGAACCGATATTAGAAAAGGAGCTCAGGATGCTGCAAAAAATATTGCACTGCAAGCGGGAACAATTTTCCCGGAAGATATTGCACAAGCAGTGATTGCTATCTCATCAAAAGGTGGAACGCCATTGGTGGTAGTTAAAAATGGTCAAGTTCAAGGGGTTATTGAATTGCAGGACATTATTAAAACGGGAATGAAAGAACGTTTTGACCGTTTGAGAAAAATGGGAGTAAAAACGGTAATGGTTACAGGAGATAACCCGTTGACAGCCAAATTTATTGCCGAAGCTGCTGGTATAGATGATTTTATTGCCGAAGCCAAACCGGAAGATAAAATGAATTACATCAAAAATGAACAGCAAAACGGAAAACTCGTAGCGATGATGGGTGACGGTACGAATGACGCTCCCGCTTTGGCGCAAGCCGATGTAGGTGTCGCCATGAATAGCGGAACACAAGCAGCAAAAGAAGCCGGAAACATGGTCGATCTAGACAATGATCCCACCAAGTTAATCGAAATCATAGAAATAGGAAAACAATTATTGATGACTAGAGGAACGCTTACTACTTTCTCTATTGCGAATGATGTGGCCAAATATTTTGCCATTGTTCCTGCGCTTTTCATCACGGCAATTCCTGCTCTTGAAGGATTAAATATTATGGGATTACACAGTCCAGAAAGTGCGATTTTATCAGCGGTTATTTTCAATGCGATTATTATTCCGATATTGATTCCGCTTGCGCTAAAAGGAGTTGATTATAAACCGATCGGGGCGAGTGCTATTTTAAAGCGAAACCTATTGATTTATGGTCTTGGTGGTTTGATCATCCCATTTATTGGAATTAAAATAATTGATTTGGTTGTAGCATTATTTATGTAATCCTCACCCCAGCCCTCTCCAAAGGAGAGGGAGCCGAAATTCCATAAAAGGATGGTGAAAAATGAATTTTAAGAATTAATAAACGAAATTAAGAGTAAAAACTTCTATAAATTCTCCCTCTCCTTTGCTTCACCAGTTTGCTGTCGATTGTGTAGAGAAGGTCGGGATGAATAAAAAAAAATAAAAAAATGAAAAATATATTTTCAATATTAAAATTCACCTTATTTATGGTGGTGTTGTTAGCGGTTATTTACCCAATGGCAATTTTTGGGATAGCACAATTGGCTCCCAATAAAGGAAAAGGAGAAACAATTACCGTAAACGGAAAAGTGGTGGGTTATCAAAAAATTGGACAAAAATTCGACAAATCCAACTACTTTTGGGGAAGTCCTTCCGCTGTGGATTATAACGCTGCAGGAAGTGGAGGAAGCAATAAAGGACCAAGTAATCCTGATTATTTAGCATTGGTGCAAAAAAGAATCGACACTTTTTTAATCGTGCATCCTTATTTGAAAAAATCAGAGATTCCTTCGGATATGGTGACGGCTTCGGGAAGTGGTTTAGACCCGAATATTTCTCCGCAAGGAGCTTTGATTCAGGTAAAACGGGTGGCAAAAGAAAGAAAATTATCAGAGGAAAAGGTAAAAGCTTTGGTCCAAGCCAAAATCAATACGCCCGCAGTAATAGAAACTGCATCAGTAAATGTTCTAGAGTTGAATGTGGCCTTGAATGAATTGAAATAGGAATGATTTCAATACTAAAGTCAATGGCAAATTAAAAAAATAAGGTCTTTAAAAACGAGATGCCGTAGCCCCGATAGAAGGGAAAATCCTTTTGTCTCGTTTTTTTGCGAGACAAAAGATTGGAATGATAGCGGGATTAGCTTCAAGAAATAAATAATGAGGGTGAGATTGCTTCGTTCCTCGCAATGACAAAAAAATGAAAAATATAGTAAGTATCGCTTTAATAGCTTTTGGGATAACAACAGTTGCTGCACAAGAAACTGAAAAAACACAAAGTCCTTTTACGTTTTCGGGTTATGTGGAAACGTATTACAGTTACGATTTTGGCGAACCCGACAATCATGAAAGGCCGGGATTTATTTACAGTCATAACAAACACAATGAGGTCAATTTGAATTTAGGATTAGTGAAGTTGAATTATGCTAAAGAGAATGTTCGCGGGAATTTTGCCTTAATGGCCGGAACGTATTCGCAATACAATTTGGCACCTGAACAGGATTTACTTAAAAATGTGTATGAAGCGAATGTGGGTGTGAAAATTTCGTCAAAACATAATCTGTGGATTGATGCGGGAGTCATGCCGTCGCATATTGGTTTTGAAAGCGCGATTGGCAAAGACTGCGCTACTTTGACTAGAAGTATTTTAGCTGATAATTCTCCGTATTACGAAGCAGGAGTAAAAATTGGATATACATCCAAAAGTGAACGATGGTATTTGGCTGCCATGTATTTAAATGGATGGCAACGCATCCAGAAAATTGATGGCAACCAGACACCGGCTTTTGGTACACAGGTAACCTATAAACCTACTGCCAAAACTACATTAAACTGGAGTACGTATTTGGGGAATGAACAACCGGATAATTTAAAAAAATGGCGTTATTTCAATAATTTTTACGGACAATTTAAAGTATCCGAAAAGACAAGTTTAACAGCTGGTTTTGATATTGGAGCGCAACAAAAAGTAACAGAAAGTGACCAATATGATGTTTGGTTTGCACCGATTTTAATAGCGCAATACAAACCGACTACTAAAATCCAATTGGCAGCAAGAGCGGAGTATTACGCAGATGAAAAAGGAGTGATAATAGCAACAGCAACACCTAACGAATTTAAAACATACGGTTTCTCTACAAACTTTGATTATTTAATTGCTGATAATGTTATGTTTAGGTTAGAAGCAAGAAAATTAAATAGTGAACACGAAATCTTTTTGAAAGACAATTTGCCAAGCAATCAAAATGTATTTTTAACTACATCACTAGCTATTTCATTTTAATTTTTCTAAAATTTAAAATCCTAAAACTAAATTGGACAACGAAAAAGAAAATAATGTCAAGCACTTTCTTGATTTAATTCAGAAATCACGCAAAGGAAAGTTTAAAGTCTACATCGGTATGAGTGCCGGTGTGGGCAAAACTTTTAGGATGTTACAGGAAGCACATACGCTGTTAAAAAATGGTATCGATGTAAAGATTGGGTTTATAGAAACGCACAATCGGAAAGAAACACACGAACTATTAGAGGGTTTACCGGTAATTCCTAGGCGAACCCTTTTTTACAAAGGGAAATTGCTTGAAGAAATGGATTTACAAGCCATTATCAATTTGCGTCCAGAAGTGGTTATTGTAGATGAATTAGCGCATACGAATATTGAAGGAAGCAAAAACGAAAAAAGGTGGCAGGATGTTTTGGAGATTTTAGAAGCAGGCATAAATGTGATTTCGGCAGTGAATATTCAGCACTTAGAAAGTTTAAATGCAGATGTAAAAAACATTACAAATATTGATGTTCAGGAACGCATTCCAGACAGTGTTTTGAAATTGGCGGATGAGGTGGTCAATATTGATTTGACTTCAGATGAGTTGATTGCCCGTTTGAAAGAAGGTAAAATCTATACTTCAGATAAAATTCCTACGGCGCTAAATAATTTTTTTAAATCTGATCAAATTTTACAATTGCGGGAATTGGCCTTGAAGGAAGTAGCGAGTCAAGTCAATCGAAAAGTGGAAAGTGAAGTACCTAGAAACATTGCAGTAAAACATGAAAAATTATTGGCCTGTATCAGTAGTAACGACAAAATCGCTAAGACAATCATAAGAAAAACGGCCCGATTAGCGAGTTATTACAACAGCAAATGGTGCGTTTTGTATGTAGAAACGCCCAAAGAAAGCAGCGACAAAATTGCGCTCGACAAACAACGGCATCTGATAAATAATTTCAAGTTAGCTACGCAACTTGGTGCCGAAGTAATTAAAGTTCAGAATACTCATATTACGAATGCTATTTTAGAGGTGGTCGCGCAAAAACAAATCACCACCGTTTGCATCGGGAAACCGCATTTGAGTTTATTTAAAGTAATTTTATCGACAACTGTTTTTAATAAATTGTTGAACAACCTAACGTCATCTAATATTGATCTTATAATTCTATCTTAAAATGAAAATTAAAACCAAATTAAACCTAGGCGTTGGCTTGCTTTTTCTAATGATAATCATCCTTTCATTAGTAGCGGCATTTTATATTTTTTCGATAAAAAAAGATATAGACAATATTTTAAAAGCCAATTACAACACGCTAGAATATTCGCGAAACATGCTTCTTTCGTTAGATGAAATTAACGGGAATGAAGAAAAAGCAATTATTACTTTTGAAACCAATATTACCAAACAAATTGCCAATATTACAGAGGCTGGCGAAGACAAAGCGACCTATAATTTGCAGAAAAATTTCGATTTGTTGAAAGAAAGTAGAACTGATGAAACCTTGAAAAGCCAAATTCGTCAAGACATTTTCAAGATTATGAAATTGAATATGAATGCAATAAAAGAAAAAAGTGATATTGCAAAACACACAGCAGAGACCGCTAATTTTTGGATTGCAGTAACAGGAACACTTTGCTTTTTGATAGCGTTCAATTTATTAGTGAATTTGCCCAACAATATTGCCAATCCAATAAAAGAACTCACGGACAGTATCAAAGAAATAGCCAATAAAAACTATTCGCAACGTGTGAATTTTATGAATCACAATGAATTTGGGGATTTGGCCAAAACATTCAACACCATGGCCGAAAAACTGCAGGAATACAACAATAGTAATTTGTATAAACTCTCATTTGAAAAGAAAAGACTGGAAACTTTAATCAACAATATGCATGATCCAATCATTGGGTTAGACAATCAAGGATTGGTTTTATTTGCAAATAATGAAGCCTTGAAAATCATTGGATTAAAAACGGAAGAAGTAATTGGAAAATTGGCAACAACTCTTGCTCTGACAAATGATTTGATGAAATCGCTAATAATAAATGATTTGTCTGATGAAAAACAGAAATCGCTTCCCATGAAAATTTTTGCTGATGGCAAAGAAAGTTATTTCGAAAAAGAAACCATAAACATTACCATTAAACCAACAGGAGAAGATCAAATTATTGACATTGGGAATGTTATTATCTTAAGAAATATTACTGTTTTTAAAGAACTGGATTTTGCTAAAACCAATTTTATTGCTACTGTTTCACACGAATTGAAAACCCCAATTTCATCCATAAAATTAAGTTTACAATTGCTCGAAAAAGCAGAAACAGGCAACATTAATGAGGATCAAAAGCAATTAATAGAAAGTATAAAAGACGACAGTCAGCGGTTATTAAAAATTACTGGCGAACTATTGGAATTATCACAGTTAGAAACTGGGAATATTAAGCTGAATATTGAGAATAGTAATCCCTATGAAATTATTAATTACGCTACTGAAGCCGTAAAAGTGCAAGCAGAACAAAAGCAAATTGTGCTAGTTATTGAGACGGAACAAAATTTACCAGATATAAAGGCAGACAGCGAGAAAACTGCTTGGGTTTTGATTAATTTTTTAACCAATGCAATTACGTATTCAACAGAAAACAGTACCATAATTGTAAAACTTAAAAATGAAAACAATCAGGTTGTTTTTCGAGTAATTGACACTGGAAAAGGAATTAATAGTCGTTATAAAACTAAAGTTTTTGATAAATATTTTCAGGTACCAGGAAGTCATAAGTCAGGAACAGGATTGGGTTTAGCTATAAGCAAAGAATTTATAGAAGCACAAAACGGAATTATTGGAGTAGACAGTGAATTGGGTCTGGGTAGTACTTTTTATTTTAAATTGACAGCGGTTTAAATTTTTCAACAGATTTATTTTCAAAAATGTTGAAGATTTACAATCGAACAGCCCACAAATCGAATATTCTAATACTCTGTCAGATTCCTTGCGGGAAATAAAGGGGTTTTAGAAGTCAAAATATTTGGCTAAAATAGAAACGGTATACCTGAAAAACTACATTTCATTTATACTGTCTATGTTTGATGTTAGATAAAACATATAAGTCAAGTGATGAAATTCCTTACTCTCTTTCCTTATTTCAGCGTTTTAAAGTCTGTATTTCCGAAATATAATTCCAATAAAAAACCCTTAAACAATTGCTGTTTAAGGGCTTGCTTTGGTAGCGAGACCGAGATTTGAACTCGGGACCTCAGGGTTATGAATCCTGCGCTCTAACCAACTGAGCTATCTCGCCATGATTGAGGGTATATAATCCTCCCTCAATGCGGGTGCAAATATAAAAATAATATTAGAGCATGCAAGCATATTTTTAATAAAAAAAAATATTTTTCAAAACACTTTTTTTATGTAGTTATATTCTATATATTTCCGAAAAATTAAATGTAGCTCATGGATCAAAAAGTACGTTACGAAATCGAATTTCCCATCAATTCTTCTCCTCAATTGTTGTATCAATACATATCGACACCGTCAGGTTTATCTGAGTGGTTTGCCGATAATGTCAATTCTCGTGGTGAATTTTTTACTTTTATTTGGAATGACTCCGAGGAAAAAGCTAGGCTCGCCTCTAAGAAAACAGGCGAAAAAGTGAAATTTAAGTGGGTAGACGAGAATAGTAAAGACACCGAGTACTTTTTTGAATTACATATTTTAGTTGATGAACTCACTAAAGATGTCTCTTTAATGGTCGTAGACTTTGCCGATAAGAATGAGATTGAGGAAGCCACATTATTGTGGGAAAACCAAATCTCTGACTTGAAACATCTAATTGGATCTGTATAGTAAAATCATATTTTATAACTTATATTTGCCCTGAATAAAATTTAGGGCTTTTTTTATGATTAATTTTAATGGAACTATAGTATCTGAGGATACCAATGTATTGACTCATAATCGTGCTTTTTTATATGGAGACGGAGTTTTTGAAACAGTTAAAATAATAAACAATAAAATTCTTTTTCTGGAAGATCATTATTTCAGACTAATGTCTTCCATGCGTGTAGTCCGAATGGAAATCCCCATGAATTTTACAATGGAATACCTAGAGGAGCAAATTCTTTCTTTGGTTAATAAATGCGCATTAGATAAATCCTCAAGGGCCCGAATTACAGTTTACAGAAACGATGGCGGTTATTATTTGCCACAAAGTAATACGGTCTCTTTTTTAATTCATGCTGTAGCACTCAAAAACACCATGTATTCATTCGAAAAAAAAGAATATGAAGTAGATTTATACAAAGACTTCTATATCACAAAACAATTGCTGTCGTCTATTAAAACGACTAATAAAATCATCAATATAACAGGAAGTATTTTTGCGAGTGAAAATGGCTTAGACAATTGTTTATTGCTAAATGACAGCAAGAATGTGGTTGAAGTATTACAAGGAAATATCTTCATGCTATTGGGCAATAAATTGATTACTCCGCCAGTTTCTGAAGGATGCTTAAACGGTGTTATGAGAAAGCAAATTTTAAGTTTAGCTAAAAAAATAGAAAATTTAGAGGTCGTTGAAGAAGTAATTTCTCCGTTTGACCTTCAAAAAGCAGATGAGTTATTTGTGACCAATGTTATCAAAGGAATTCAGCCAATAACCCAGTATCGTAAAAAAACTTTTGCGACGGATATATCCGTTCAACTATTGGAGAAGCTTAACGAAATGATAAGTAGTACTTAGTTTAAGTAGGGGTTTTCCGGAGCATTAGACCATATTAGGTATTCTCCGCCCAACTCCATGATTTGCTCTTTCCAGAAATGAGTTGCTGATTTACCAATTATTTTGTTTTCATAGCTATTGGCAGTAATAATCCAAGAATGACTTTTCATTTCACTTTCTAGTTGATTTTCGTGCCAACCAGTGTATCCTAAAAAGAATCGGATATTGTCTTTGCTTATTTCTCCTTTATTGATGAGTTCTTTGGCAGATTCAAAATCACCACCCCAATAAATTCCATTGGAAATCTCAATGCTATTGGGAATCAGGTCTGGAATATTATGAATAAAATAAAGGTTGTCTTGTTCCACCGGGCCTCCGTTATAGATCTTAAATCGAGCATCTACGTCCGGAATCAAATCATGGATGGTGTACTTCAATGGTTTATTGATAATAAAACCAACGGATCCCTCTTCGTTATAGTCAGCTAATAAAATTACCGATCTATTGAATGACAAATCCCCAATTATCGTAGGCTCTGCAATAAGCAAATATCCTTTTTTTAATTTATCTGTAATCATTGGATTGGATTTTTTATTAAATTTAAGTTTTTTATTATAATAGTGCCAAATAAAATCGTTGAAACGTATAAAAAAACCTTCCAGATGGAAGGTTTTGATTATATAAGGGGGACTAAATTAGTTTACAGCACCTTCTAATTCTGCACCTGCCTTAAATTTCACTACATTTTTAGCAGCGATTTGGATAGTTTTTCCTGTTTGAGGATTTCTACCGTCTCTAGCAGCTCTAGCAGAAACAGACCATGATCCGAAACCTACTAAAGATACTCTTCCACCTTTTTTCAAAGTACCTCCTACGTTTCCTAAAAATGACTCTAAAGCTAATTTTGCAGCAGCTTTTGTAATTCCTGCATCAGCAGCGATAGCATCGATTAATTCTGATTTGTTCATAATAAATAGTTATTAATTGTGGTTAAAAAAAATTGTTAATACACAAATTTAGTAGGAAATACGTTCCTTGCAAGTGTTTTATGTTAATTTAGTTTATTTTGTTGATAACTTATTTTTTTTGTTGATAAATCAATGATAATTTCTGATTAAAGTTAAGAAACACCCGTAATTGTTGGCGTTAATGGACTTTTGCCTCCGCTGAAAAAGCAATCCCATTCAATAATTCTGGTGTGCTCATTTTCTTTTTACCTGGAAACTGCAAATTAAGTATTTGTATGAAACCCTTTTTTACCGCAATTTTCATTTCTTTTTTGGTACAAATTAAACTTCCAATCGGCTGACTGTGCTCCTCAGAAATTATTTTGGCTTCGTATATTTTGACATTCCATTCTTCATTCTTGTCTTGAAAGAAACACCAAGCTGATGGATAAGGACTCAAACCTCGAATCAGATTGTTTATCTCTTGAGCTGATTTTGTCCAGTCAATTTTGCAGTTCTCTTTGTTGAGTTTATAAGCTGTTTTGATATCGGCAGTGTCTTTTTGAATAATTGTCGACACATTTCCTTTTTCAATCATTTCCAAAGTGTCAATAACAGTCTTGCTTCCTAATTCCATTAATCGGTCATGTAATTGTCCCGCATTTTCGGTTGCATCAATTGCAATTTCCGAACTTAAAATCATCGCTCCAGTATCAATTTTATCATCGATAAAAAAAGTGGTGACGCCCGTTTTAGTTTCTCCATTGATTATTGCCCAATTTATCGGTGCGGCTCCGCGATAATTCGGCAGGAGTGAAGCATGAAGATTAAAAGTTCCTAAAGATGGCATTTCCCAAACAACTTTTGGTAACATTCTAAACGCAACTACAATTTGTAAATTAGCATTAAGCGCTTTTAATTCAGCTAAAAAAGTCTCATCTTTTAAGTTTAAAGGCTGTAATAAAGTAAGATCATGAGCTAGCGCGTATTCCTTTACTGCAGAATACTTTAATTTTTGTCCGCGGCCTGCAGGTTTATCTGCGGCAGTGATGATACCTACAACCTCATAGTTGTTTTTGATTATTGTGTCTAATATTCCTACTGCAAATTCGGGCGTACCCATAAAAACAATTCGTAATTTTTCCATTATGATCGTATAGTATATTTGTTATTTGGTTTAACTAAAATTGTGTTGTTTTCTAATAAATCCTGAAGTACGCCAATAACTTCGTCCGCACTATTTTTAGTTTTGTTTTGAATGTCTCTCGAATTTAGATCTTCGTCTTGTAATAAAGCAATTATTGCTGTAGAAAGCAGCGATACATCTTTCTTCTTTATTTTCTTGGTAATGCAAAACGAACAAATGCCGCAATCTATGGTTGTTTTTTCTCCAAAATAATTTAGAATCAACTTATTTTTGCAAACTTTTTTCTCACTGATGTACTGAATTACAGATTGAAGCTGCTCTTTTTTTAATTGATTTTGATTCTCTAAATGTTTCGAAACCCGATTGATGGTTCTGTCATCTTCCCGAACTTCATTGAAAATTAATGTGGCGTCATTATTTTTCGAATGATAATCTATAATTTCTTTTTCTTTTAATTTCTGTAAAACAGCCTGGATTTCAGTTTCCTTATGATTTGATTTTTTGGCAATCAGCTGCAGGTTGAAAGCAGTTTGCATCTCGTAAATTCCCGGATACGTGCGCAAAATGGCTAAAATAATTTCCTCGTCGTTTGGATTTAAACTCATATACCGAATCACTTCTTTGGAGGAAATCATGAATTGCAGCGTAATTTTTTCTGAAAATTCTTGGGACAGACTAATGATTCCTTGTCGGTCCAGGAATTGCATGGCATTGTACGTTTTCAAGGTTGGGAATTCATATTTTAAACAAAAATGTTGCAAATTGAATGTGAATTGTTCGTTGATTCCCTCTCCGTAAGCGATTTGGAAATAGTTGCATAGCTTTACATACATCAGATTCAAAAACTTTTTATCGGGAAGAATATTGATAAATTGGCTTTGAGCCTGAATTACATCAGAAGGGCTGGTCAATAAAACGGCAAAGGCTCTTTCTCCATTTCGTCCCGCACGTCCGGCTTCCTGATAATAATTTTCCATGTTTTCCGGAAGCTGAATGTGAATGACCGTCTTTACATTGGCTTTGTCAATTCCCATTCCAAACGCATTAGTAGCCACAATAACCTGTACTTCTTCGTTCATCCAGGATTGCATGTTTTTGTCTTTTTCTTTGGACGAAAGTCCGCCGTGATAATACGTAGCTTTAAATCCTAAGGAATTTAACTGTGAGGAAATATCAAGACACGATTTTCTGTTTCGCACATATATTATGGAAGGTTGTGGGTTTTTCTTTAGAATTTGTTCTATTCTAAAAAGTTTATCCTCGACCTCAAAAATCATGTAAGCAATATTTTCTCTGGCAAATGATTTTTCGAAAACTTGTGGTTTGTGTAATCCCAACTCATTGATGATGTCATCTTTTACTCTTGGCGTAGCAGTAGCTGTCAAGGCTAAAAATGGCACTGTTGGAAAATGTTTTTTTAATTCCGAAATTTTTAAATAAGCAGGTCGGAAATCATGTCCCCATTGTGAGACGCAGTGCGCTTCATCTATGGTGATTAAATTGATGGGGAGATTTTTTATTCGTTCCAAAATCCAGTCGGATTGAAGACGTTCAGGCGATAAATATAGAAATTTGTAATTTCCGAATTGGCAATTGTCAAGCAAGTCAATCATTTCCTCGGATCGAATTCCGCCTGTCAATGCGATGGCTTTGATGTTTAGCTTTTGCAAATTGGCGACTTGATCTTTCATCAACGCTACCAATGGCGAGACGACGAGGCAAATGCCTTTGTTCATCATAGCCGGAATTTGGAAACAAACTGATTTTCCGCCACCGGTTGGCATCAATGCAAAGGTGTCATGACCGCTTAAAACGGAATCGATGATTTCCTTTTGCAGCGACCTGAATTTGTCGTGCTTCCAATATTTTTGAAGAATAGCAACTGCTTCTTGCATAAAGTATAGATTTCATTTCATTGAAAAACAGTCTAAAGCTTAAATCTTAAACCTGCAGACTATTTAGAAATTTCATCTAAGATAAAAAGAATTCTGTTATCCATCGTGTCTTTTGGGACTTCTATAAGTTCATAACCGTAACTTTGATAGGTTTCCGTAAGATGATTGTATATGAGTTTAGCTTGTTCGAAGTTTTCATAACGTTCGTGATCGCTAATATAAATTTCTTCCCAAGGCGGAAGAATAAAGATTTTTGAGTACGTATGTTCGCGGCAAGCGGCATCAAAAGTAGCAGGGTAACTATCGCCAATGTAGTGCATGTAGGCCAAAACATCCGGAATTCCTCTGTCGATAAATACAACTTCATGCGGCTCTTTTGAAGCATTTTGAAATTGTTTCTTTCTTCCTTCAAGAAGTAATTCGCTGAATAACAAAGGTTTTTCAAGGAATAATTGCTCGATTCCTTGTTTTTTTGCTTCCAAAGTCACCTCCCGAGAAATTTCGGGATAACAACAATGTCCTTTAGCGACCAATCCGTCGATAATAGTGGTTTTACCTGTTCCTGGACCGCCAATGATAACTATGATTTCTTTTTGCACTTTTAAAAAATAAGGGGCAAATTTACTTAAACTTATCGGGATTTGAAAAAATCATTACGGTTAAAATGCGATTAGACAAAAAATCATAATTCAAAATTCATAATTTACGTTCTAAACCGTATATTTGCCTTTATTTTTAAATAGAAAATGGATAAGAAGACTGAAGAATTTTATGATAGATTAAAAGTGGAGTTGGACATGAGCAATACTTGGCCAGCAGAATACTTATTTAAATTTATTGTACCAACAGAAAGTGATAATATAGAACGAGTGCAGTTGGCATTTGACTGTATGGGAGCAGTTATCAAAACTACAAAATCCAAAACAGGAAAATTTACCAGCATATCTGTTGACGTTACTATGAAAGATTCACAAGAAATAGTAGATAAATACCTGGAAGTTTCTACAATAGAAGGTATTATTTCCCTTTAATTACAAAATAAAATTTTTGATTTGCTGCGTTCGAATGGTTCTAATTTTCGGAAAAAGCATTGGAATCAAAACAGATACATTCGAATATGAATTCAAAATATATTAAAGAAAACTCGAATGATGTCGTGCATCATTTGGAATATAATGCGGAGAGATCGCATTTGATTATTCCGGAATACGGCCGTCATTTGCAGAAATTGATTGATCAGGCAACTAAAATTGAAGATGATGTAGAACGCAACAAAGCGGCAAAATACATTATTCAAGTGATGGGAAGTTTGAATCCACATTTGCGTGATGTTCCTGATTTTCAGCACAAGTTGTGGGATCAGCTTTTTATTATGTCTAATTTTAAATTAGTGGCTGATTCACCGTATCCAATTCCTTCGCGTGAAGTGTTACAACTAAAACCGGATGTTTTAAAATACCCACAAAATTTTCCAAAATACAGATTTTATGGCAATAACATCAAATATATGATTGATGTGGCCAATAAATGGGAAGATGGCGAAATGAAAAGTGCTCTAGTGAAAGTTATTGCCAATCACATGAAAAAATCATACTTGAGTTGGAATAAAGACACGGTAAAAGATGATGTGATTTTCGAACATTTATACGAACTGTCCGATGGAAAATTGAATTTAATTCAAAGTACAGAGGAATTATTAAACACCACAGATTTATTGCGAACCAATAAACGCGTTTCCAATAAAATTTTGCCAGTTGGCCAACCAAAAATTCTTAGCAATAAGAATATAAAAACGGGAAAACCAAATCCAGTGCACAAAAACCAAAACAGAAAACCTTTGTAAGTCCGTTATCAATTAGGAGTTCTCAGTTATGAATTTTAGTAACTTTTAACTCGTCAATTTGTAACTTATATCTAATAATTTATAACTCATAACTGTAAAAAATGGGAATTTTCAAAATAGAAGGAGGCATTAGTCTAAAAGGAGAAATCACGCCACAGGGAGCTAAAAATGAAGCACTACAAATTTTATGTGCCGTTCTTTTAACACCCGAAAAAGTGATGATCAATAATATTCCAGATATTATCGACATCAATAAACTAATTACACTTTTAGGGAATTTAGGAGTAAAAATTCAAAAAACAGGATCAGGATCGTATACTTTTCAAGCTGATGAGGTGAACATTCAATATTTAGAAACCGAAGCATTCAAGAAAGAAGGTGGTTCCCTGAGAGGTTCTATCATGATTGTTGGACCACTATTGGCACGATTTGGAAAAGGATATATCCCCAAACCAGGCGGTGATAAAATTGGACGCAGAAGATTGGATACTCACTTTGAAGGATTCATCAATCTGGGCGCTAAATTCCGTTACAACAGAGAGGATCATTTTTATGGCGTAGAAGCACCAAAAGGATTGAAAGGTGCCGATATGTTATTGGACGAAGCATCTGTAACTGGGACTGCTAATATTGTTATGGCTGCCGTTTTGGCCAAAGGGAAAACAACAGTTTATAATGCTGCTTGTGAGCCTTACTTGCAACAATTGTGTAAGATGTTGAACTGCATGGGGGCTAAAATAACAGGAGTTGGCTCTAACTTATTGACTATTGAAGGGGTTGAAAGTTTAGGGGGTTGCGAGCATAGAATTCTTCCTGATATGATTGAAATTGGGAGCTGGATTGGTTTGGCTGCAATGACAAAATCAGAGATTACAATAAAAGATGTGAGCTGGGACAACCTTGGATTAATCCCCAACACATTTAGAAAACTTGGAATTACTCTGGAACGTCGCGGAGACGATATTTACATTCCTGCTCACGTTGATGGATATGAAGTTAAAACAGATATTGACGGTTCTATTCTTACAATTGCTGATGCACCTTGGCCTGGATTTACTCCGGATTTATTAAGTATTGTTTTAGTAGTTGCCACTCAAGCAAAAGGTGATGTTTTGATTCACCAAAAAATGTTTGAAAGCAGATTGTTTTTTGTCGATAAACTGATTGACATGGGAGCAAAAATCATGCTGTGTGATCCACACCGTGCAGTTGTTATGGGACATGATTTCAAATCACAACTCAAAGCAACCACAATGTCATCACCGGATATTCGTGCGGGAATCTCCTTATTGATTGCTGCGCTTTCTGCAAAAGGAACGAGTACAATTCAAAATATTGAACAAATTGACAGAGGATACGAACGTATTGATGAACGATTGAGAGCAATTGGAGCTAATATTGTACGCGCGTAAATAACATAAATTATATAAAATATCGTTTAAGTAAACCAGAAAGAATTTGAATCTAAAATTCAATTCGGTTTACTTAAACGATTTTACTTTTACTTCAACCTATAAATAAAATACATGTCAAGCGAACAAACAGCAATCAAGGCGACTTATTTTAGTATTATAGGAAACACTTGTCTGGCAATTATTAAAGGTTTAGCCGGTTTTTTTGGAAATTCGTATGCACTAATTGCAGACGCAATTGAATCAACCGCCGATATTTTTGCTTCTTTTTTGGTGTTATTTGGAATCAAATATTCAAACAGGCCGGCGGATAAGAACCATCCTTACGGACACGGCAGGGCAGAGCCATTGATCACTTTTTTAGTTGTAGGTTTTTTGATTACTTCGGCGACGATCATTGCTTATGAAAGTATCGTTAATATTAGAACGCCTCATCAATTGCCAAAACCGTGGACATTAATCGTTCTGGCTGCAATCATTATTTGGAAAGAATATTCTTTTCGAATCGTAATGAAAAGAAGCATTCAAACAAATAGTTCGTCACTTAGAGCCGATGCCTGGCACCATCGCAGCGATGCAATTACATCTGTGGCTGCATTTCTTGGGATTTCGATTGCTTTGATTTTAGGAAATGGTTATGAATCTGCTGATGATTGGGCAGCACTTTTTGCTTCGGGATTTATTCTGTATAACAGTTACCTTATTTTTAGACCCGCTTTGGGCGAAATAATGGACGAGCATTTATACGATGATTTGATAGAACAAATCAGAATAATTTCAATTCAGGTGGATGGAATTATTGATACCGAGAAATGTTTCATTCGAAAAGCCGGTATGCAATATCACGTAGATTTGCATGCTACTGTTGATTCAAATATTACCGTGAAAGAAGGACACGATCTCGCTCATAAACTAAAAGATACCTTGCGGGAAGAAATTCCGGAATTGGGACATGTGTTGATTCATGTGGAACCGAATGACTAGATTTTTATCCAATACAATTAAAAAAGGCACCGAAATTATTTTCTGGTGCCTTTTTTAATTCGTTATACTTTTGTCATATCGAGCGCAGACGAGATGCGGTAATATTTTCCGACTGTACTGCAACTAACAAATAGATTCTTTTTTTACTCCAATATATTCAAAAACGTTAGCCCAAAAACCACGCCGTCACCTTGAAAACCATTTTGGTAGGAACGCACATAATCGACACGGAGCATTTTAAATTTACCAAAACCTAAATTGTCCAGCCCAACAGTGACTTCAGTGTAAGGTTTGTTATTCGGCGTAGACAGCGCATGAGCTCCCAGTATCAAAGTTGATTTTAGTTTGTTTAACAAAGGTATTTTATTCATGATATAGCCTTTGTCGTTGTATTCCGTATGCGCTTCAAAATAGCTGTCATTCGTGCTATTAGAATAATAAGGGAGCAAATTAAAAACATTTAAATAACGCGCTGTTTGTCCTATATGGGTTTGGTTTCCATTAAAATGCTTGTAATCTATAAAAGCAATATTATCTGCATTCACAAATTTTCCTGCTTTTAGATTCAACCCTAAAACTCCTTTATTTCCCAATGTTAAATCGTATGTTAATCGGGTATTGAAATGGTCAAACTCATACTTCTTTTCGTTAGCAGCAATCGCTTTTTCATAGCCTAAATAAAGAGTAGGATATTTTTCATTGCGGATGTTAAATTTCCCATCGGGCCGGGCGGAATATTTGTTTCCAAAATTGATTTTTGCCTGTAAATTCACTTTAGTTAAATGGTGTTTTTCAAATGCCGGACTGGTAAAATCATTTGGTGCCAATGGATTATTCGAAGTGTAAAAATCGTCCTTGTTAAACAAAGAAAAGTCAGTGTTATTGAATAATGGTTTGCGTTGTTGGTATTCTATTTTTCCGCCGAGGTTCACTCCGTTTGCAATATCTTGGCTGTAGCCAATTGCCGCAGATTCCAGATTGTACAACTTCATGAAATTATTCTTGAAGGCCAAGGAACTTATCGAATTTATCGCTTTGCTGATGGGTTCATTTGGGTTAAATTGCTTTACAGAACTTCCTCCTGTCATATATAAAGTGGCATAATTCTGATTGTTGAAACGGTGGATAAATTGTCCGGTGACACGCAAACGATCTTCGGCAAAACCATAATTTAGTTTTGTACTGATGGAAGTGTAAATTCCTTTATTTTCCTGATTTTTCCAATTGGTATATTTAAATCCCGAATCAAAATTATATCCTTGTACAGTATTGAAACTTAGCGAACCAACATTTAATAATCCCTCGTAACTAAAACTGTGTTTTTCGGCACTATTCTTATACGTGTAGCCCGTCAGCAGCTTTAATAATTTGAACTTGTTTTCTTTTGTATCAATTGAATCTAAGTATTTTTCTGAATTTCGGACTTTGTAAATACTGTCTTTTCTAACATAATCCGTGCTTTCTTCAAGTGTTAACGGAATGGGCCTGTTAGTATTCCAGAACACGCTGTCTTTTTTATTGGCATTTATTTCGATGCGCGTAATTTCATTTGTAAATGTTTTGGCAGCAAAAGTATCTATGAATTCATAATTGCTATAAACGTAATTGTATTTTCCGGTAAATTTTATCCCAAAAGCGCCTGCTGTAATTTCGAGACTTTGGGTATTTTTGGCCAAATTTTATTGCTATTGTTGTAGCCGAAATTTTGTTTTAAGGTCATCAAATCCAGAAATTCCTCTTTTATGCGGTAGCCTTTTATATCCAGATCAACTGCGTAAATCGCCCAGGAATCTTCCACTATATAGATGTGTCCTTCAAAAACCGGTTCGCTGTCACGCTTTGCCATCACTTTTATTTTGTTAATCATATTGGCATTCTCGTCATTAAACGTGCTTTCTAACTTGTAATTATAGTAGTTAAAAGCGTTAGTCGCTATTGGAGAAATCATTTGGACACCAAAATCGATAGTGTTATCATAGAAATCATAGAACGAAGATCGGGCAGTATTGTAGCTGTAACCATTGTTGCTGCCACTCACTTTAGACGCAGTAACGACTTCTTTTAAGTTATTGGGTTTTTCAAAGGCTATTTTTGAAAAGGTTTCCGATAAGGAAATAATCCCGGTTCCGGTAGAATCCAAAGCACCATTCAAATCACCAATTTTTTGCCCTAATATTTTTTTAGGGGCGTTTTTTAGTTTAAAAATACCGCGTGAATAAAAGTCAGCGTTGAATCGATTTGTTTTTTCGGTGTTTCGTTTTCTGTTTGCAATTGCACTTTTTATAATCGCTAACGCCGGATTGTTTTTTTTGTTGATAATTACTTCGTTTAATGAGAAACTTTCTTCGATCATTATGATATTCAACACATAAGTCAATTTATCGGTTTGTATGGCAACTTTTTGGGTTTTGAAACCTAAAAACTGAAAAACAACCGATTGTTTTCCTTTTTTATTTAAGTTGAACTCGTAATTTCCTTGTTCGTTTGAAGTGGTTCCATTATAGGTGTCTTCCTGAAAAATAGTAACAAAAGGCAAGGGATTTCCTTTTTCGTCCGAAACAGTTCCTTTTATTTGTGCATTGCTGACAAATGAAACTAAGAAAAGCAGTAGTAAGTAGTGTTTTTTCATGAAAGTTTTTTCTTTCACAAAAATAGAAGAAGTTTAAAAAGACCGTATTAATTATTTGTTAAAGATTTCGTTGAGAGGGAACTATATTTTAAAACTATAAAAAAGACTGTATTGCTAGCTCGTAACTCTTTAAACCAAAACCTACTATTACCCCTTTGGCATTTCCTGAAATATAGGATTGATGTCTGAAACTTTCACGGGAAAAAGTATTCGAAATATGGACTTCAACAACTGGAGTAGTAATGGCTTTGACAGCGTCGCCAATTCCTATGGAAGTATGCGTGTACGCTCCGGCATTTAAGATAATACCATCAAATGAAAAACCATATTCCTGAATTTTATCAATTAATTCACCTTCAATATTGCTCTGAAAATAGGAGAATTCAACAGTAGGGTATTTAATTTGTAAAGTGGTGAAATATTCTTCAAAAGTTTGGCTTCCATAAATTTCTGGTTCACGTTTTCCCAAAAGGTTGAGGTTTGGTCCGTTGATGATACTGATTTTCATACGTAGTTAATATTTGTTTTTATTTGAATATGGAATTCGCATATGACTTATCTGGTTTTTATTACATATTCGATATGCTCATTTCATAATTCCTGTTTTGGTAAAAATAAAAAAACCGTTCCAATTTATAGAACGGTTTTTAATAAATTTAATTTTATTATTTCTAGAATTTAAATCCGGCTGAAATTTGCACTACTGAATTCTTGACATCAGCATCTTTAGATGCTTCAGTAAGACCTAATACATAGCGTCCTTGTAGAAAAATGCTTTTCGTAACATTTAATGTTAAACCTCCAACAACTCCAAACTCAAAAGTTTCAGAATCGTTGATATTAACATTCTTTCTTTCGCTCAATAAAAAAGAAGCTTGCGGTCCAAGATCTAAACTGACGGTTTTATTAAAATGAAATTTTGCCAAAACAGGGATGGATAAATAACCTAGTTCCTTTTTGAATTCTGTAGCTGCATATTCATAGCTTGCTCCTTGAGTAGAATATAATAATTCAGGCTGAACAGAAAAACCGTCAGTTACTTTGATTTCGGCAATTAAACCGGCGTGATAACTGGTAATAGCTTCTTTATCATAATTACCACTATTTATTGTGATATCAGTACCAGTTTGGTTGGCATAGTTTAAACCAGCTTTTATACCAAATTTAACCAATTGTGCTTGCATGTCTACTGACGCTGCGAGTAGTACTACCGCTACTAAAATTATTTTTTTCATAATTTGTTTTTTAAATTTATTACTATTTATTGAATACTGTCTCTTACTTAAAACTGTTTTGTAGAACAATTATTGTTAGTTTTTTTATTTCTAATACCAAGAACTAATCCAAAACACTGCTAAATTACGATTTTTCTTCTTTTAGATGCAGTTTTGAATTTCAAATAAAAAATTTGAAGTTTCAAATAGTTGTAAAACAGTATTTTGTGTTTTAGTTTTAATTTTAAATTTCTCACTTTTTTTAGGAAGTTTTTTTTATAGTTATTTTTATAGTTATTTTTTAAAAGTTAGAAAAATGAATCATAAGCTTTGATAAATTCACCATTTAGTGTGAAAAATTGAGGTTTTTATTTTTAATAAATATGTTAATAATTTAAAATTGTAAGAATTATTTTAAATTTAATATAATTTATATTTTCTAAAAATAATCAATTGATAAAAAATGAAAAAAATTATCTTGTCGGCATGTATTACTTTTTTTTGTGTTTCGGGTTATGCTCAAAAAGAAGGTGATTTAGAGTTGGTTTAGATTTAGTGGTTGTTCCTACTAATGGCGGCGGAGGAGCTTTGTTCTCATTAGAGCCAAAATATAATATTAGAGAGAACATGAATGTTGGTTTACGAATAGGAATAGCAGCGATTGTTCGTGACATAAATGATTCTGGTGCCACTGATAGTGTAAAAGTGGCGGCTAATGGTTCGTATGTTGCTACTTATGATTATTATTTCAACGGTGCTGGTGCGGGTTATTGTAGTGTAGCAAATGTAGAACTCGATGATACAAATAATAACAATGATGTAAATATAGATGCAACCGGTAAAATGGGAGGATTAGTTCGTGGTGGTTTTGAGTGGGGAAAATTCAGAATGGGATTAGAATATAATTTAGTGCCTGAATCTACTTTACAAGACATCAATGGAAACAATCAAGGAACTGTAGCTAATTCATACGTAGGAATTCATTTAGGATTTTATGTAGGTGGTGGCAAATGGGGAAAATAATTGTTTCCTTTTACTATATCAAAACCACTCTTAGTAGGGGTTTTTTAATGCTTAAAAAAGAGTTACTTTGTAGCCATGAATTGGGACAGTTATATAAAGAGTTATCAATCGTATCTCAAAATTGAATGCGGTTTGTCAAAGAATACAATAGAAAACTATTCTTTTGATATCGAACGTTTACGCCTTTTTTTAGTCATAAGTGAAATCGAAGTTTCTCCAATTAAAATTAGTGAGGAAACGGTGCAACAGTTTATTTACGGTGTTTCCAAAGAAGTAAATCCTCGTTCGCAAGCTAGAATAATTTCAGGTTTGAAAAGTTTTTTCAACTATTTAATTTTTGAAGATTATCGTACGGACAATCCTTTGGAACTGATTGAAACTCCCAAAACGGGCAGGAAACTTCCGGATACTTTATCTGTCGAAGAAATTGATAATCTTATCGCAGCTATTGATTTGACTACGAATGAAGGGGAGCGCAATCGTGCGATGCTCGAAACGCTTTATGGATGTGGCTTACGGGTATCTGAATTAGTAACATTAAAAATTTCCGATTTATTCTTTGAGGAAGGTTTTATTAAGATTACCGGAAAAGGCAATAAACAACGTTTTGTACCTATAAGTGATTTGACGCAAAAATTTATTCAAATTTACCGGGATACCGTTAGAACGCACCTTACTATTCAAAAAGGATTTGAGGATACTTTGTTTTTAAACAGAAGAGGGAAGCAATTGACCAGAGCGATGATTTTTACAATTATAAAAAACTTAGCGCTTGAAATAAATCTTTACAAAACCATCAGTCCGCATACTTTGCGTCATTCTTTTGCGACACATCTTCTAGAAAATGGGGCTGATTTGCGCTCTATTCAATTGATGCTTGGACATGAATCAATAACAACAACAGAAATATATGTGCATCTTGACAGAAAGTTCCTCGCGCAAGTTGTAAATACTTTTCATCCCAGAAAATAACATTTTGTTAGTAATTTCAATTCGTACATTGTTAAGGTAAGAAAGAGTTTACGGGATAAGCTGTAAATTAAATTTCTTAAAATTCGGTTTATAAAGTCATTAAATAGGAGCGATTTTTACAGTTAATTTGTCTGTTAAATAAAAAATATAATTTAAATTGTGGTCAATTAAAATCTTATAAAAAGTAATATGGTTTTTGATTTTCCCCAAAACGGAAATTGCCAAGAGGTAAATGATTTTTACAGTAAATTATTTAATGAGATTCCAGATTTAATTTTTGAATTTGTGATTGCTCCTGACAATACCTATTTATTTCCTTTAGTGAGTAAATCGGTAACTGATTTTTTTGAGTTGTCTTCAAATCATTTTGTAGACAGTGATAAATTCCTTGTGTATGACAGGATATTTGAAGCTGATCGATTGACATTTTTTCAGTCATTGGTAGACGCAAAAAGAAATATTGCAAGATGGGATTTCGAGTTTCGGGTTTTATTACCTGAAAAGGGATTGCGTTGGCTTAAAGTCTCATCAAAACCAGAATTATGTCCTGATGGGAATATTGCTTTTTACGGAAGAATCTCGGATGTAACTGACTTGAAAGATCAGGAAATTAAGCTTAAAATTTCTGAAGAGCGTTTTAAATTTGCTCTTGAAGCTTCTACAGCTGGAGTTTGGGACTGGGATTTAACAACCAATAAAGTTTTTTATTCCTCACAATCGATGAAAATCCTCGAGCAGGAATCTTTAGATATTTTTGATAATCCTGAACGTTGGGATGAAATTGTACATCCTGATGATTTAGAAAAATATTACTCTGAAATTCAGGATCATTTTAAAAATAAAACACCTTTTTATGAAAATTACCATCGTGTTTTAACTTCAAGCGGAAATTATAAATGGATTTTAGACAGAGGAAAAGTAATTCAGCGTGATGAAGATGGTAAACCATTGCGAGTTATAGGCACGCATACTGATATTTCTTTACAAAAAGAAAAAGAATTAGAATTAGTAAAAACAATGGAATTGTTTAGTCAACAAAATAGTCGACTATTGAATTTTTCACATATTGTATCCCATAATCTAAATACGCAAGCCGGTAATATTAAATCAATTTTAGATATTATAGATTCCGAGGAGGATTTAGAGAGTAGCACAGAAATGTTATCTCATTTACGCACTGTCTCCAATGATTTAAATGAAACAATAGCTAATTTGACCCAATTAGTGCTAATACAAAGTAATTCGAACATTCCGATAAAATCATTGAACCTGAATTTATACTTGAAGAAGACTTTGGAATTGATCAAGAATTTAAAAAATTATAGTCAAGTTACTATTATGAATGATATTCCTGAAAGTATATTTATCGATTTTAATCCAGCGTACCTAGAAAGTGTTTTATTGAATTTTACAACAAATGCTATAAAATATTCTAATTCTAATAAACCTGTTGAGATAAAATATTCTTTCTCATTGGAAAATGGTAAAAAAACGTTGTCAATTTCTGATAATGGTTTAGGCATCGATTTAAAAAAATATGGAGATTCTCTTTTTGGTATGTATAAAACATTTCACAAGCACGAAGGGGCTAGAGGTTTAGGGTTGTACATTACAAAGAATCAAATAGAATCGATGAAAGGAACTGTTTCAGTCGAAAGTGAAGTAGGAGTAGGAACAACTTTTAAGATTGTTTTTAACGATAGTTTGAATGCTTAATTACGTTATTTAATGAATTAGCAAAGTTTTTTTAAGTAGATTCTTCGTTTATAATATTCCAAAAAAAAACTTCTCAGTGATGAGAAGTTTTTTTTATATGTCAGATACAATAAATTATTTAGCAATATTCACTGCTCTTGTTTCACGAATTACAGTTACTTTAACCTGTCCAGGATACGTCATTTCTGTTTGTATTTTTTGTGAAATATCGAAGGATAAGCTTGCAGCATTTTCATCCGAAACTTTTTCGCTTTCCACAATTACACGAAGTTCTCTACCAGCTTGAATTGCATAAGCATTTTTTACACCACTGAATCCGTAAGCCACTTCTTCAAGGTCTTTCAAACGTTGAATATAAGAATCTAATACTTGTCTTCTTGCTCCGGGTCTTGCTCCTGATATAGCATCACAAACCTGGATGATTGGAGATAATAATGATTTCATTTCAATCTCATCATGGTGAGCGCCAATAGCGTTACAAACCTCTTCTTTTTCACCGTATTTCTCAGCCCATTGCATTCCTAATAAAGCGTGTGGTAAATCACTTTCGGCATCTGGAACTTTACCAATATCGTGTAATAAACCAGCTCTTTTAGCCAGTTTTACGTTTAAACCAAGTTCAGCAGCCATTATTCCACAAAGCTTAGAAACTTCTCGAGAGTGTTGTAATAAGTTTTGTCCGTAAGAAGAACGGTATTTCATACGTCCAACCACTTTAATCAGTTCAGGATGTAATCCGTGTATTCCTAAATCGATAACGGTACGTTTACCAACTTCTATAATTTCATCATCAATTTGTTTTGCTGTTTTTGCAACTACTTCTTCAATACGAGCCGGGTGAATTCTTCCGTCAGTCACTAATTTATGTAATGCCAAACGTGCAATTTCTCTTCGAACAGGATCAAAACAAGAGAGGATAATCGCTTCTGGTGTGTCATCAACAATGATTTCTACTCCGGTAGCGGCTTCTAGGGCGCGGATATTTCTTCCTTCACGACCGATGATTCTACCTTTTACATCGTCAGATTCAATGTTGAATACCGAAACGCAGTTTTCTACCGCTTCCTCAGTTCCAACTCTCTGAATTGTATTGATAATAATTTTTTTAGCTTCTTGTTGTGCAGTCAATTTTGCTTCTTCGATAGTATCTTGAATATGAGACATTGCTTTGCTTTTAGCTTCTGCCTTCAATCCTTCTACTAATTGATTTTTAGCTTCTTCGGCAGATAAACCTGATATAACCTCTAATTGCTGCAATTGACTTTTATGAAGTTTCTCAACTTCCGCTTGTTTCTTGTCTAAATTCTCAATTTTTGTAGTGTATTCTATAGTTTTTGACTCAAAATCATCATTTACTTTTTTCGCTTTTGACAATTCATTTGAAATTTGAGATTCTTTATCACGAACTCTTTTTTCAATTTCAGCCACTTTTTTATCACGAGTTAAAATAACTTGTTCGTGTTCTGATTTCAGTTCAATAAATTTTTCTTTTGCTTGAAGAATTTTATCTTTTTTTATGTTTTCAGCTTCAAGATTAGCATCTTTCAAAATTGATGCTGCTTCTTTCTTTGAGTTTTTAATTAAGTTGGATATGTTGCTTTTTTCTATCAATTTTGCGATGGCAAAACCCGCTACAATACCTATAATTCCTGCAATAATAATCGTTAATATGTTGTCCATGTTTGTTAAAATTTATATATAAAAAAGCCTACATTAGAGTGATTGAATAAACTCGAAAAGACAAGTTTTGAGCTAACTCGTTGTTCAAGCTTCCAAACTGAATTGGCTTGCTTTAGTAACGATGATTTGCTCATTCTAAATTGTTAGTGTTGAGTTTACCAAATTGAACTAATGTAGGCAGTATCTTAGTTTTTGTAAAGAACGTTTATTTGTCGAGATATTGATCTAAAATAGCATTGATTTTTTTAATTCTTTCAATGGTAGCTTCTCCATCAATAGCATTATCAATTTGTTTTTGTTCCGTTTGTGAGGCAAATTGTAAGGCACACATTGCCAAAACATCTTGTTTGTCACGTACAGCGTAATTTTCTTCAAACTGCTTAATCATTTTATCAATTTTTTTCGAAGCGCTTCTAAGGCCTTCTTCCTGAGCAAAATCAACCGTTAACGGGTAAACTCTGTCTGCTATTGATATTTTAATTTTAAGCTTTTCGTCCATATCTTTTATTAATCTGATAGCTGTGCTATACAGTAATCAATTTCGCGAATTAATGAATTTATTTTAAGCTTCGTATCTCTTTTATTATCGTCACTGCCTAGTAATGTATTTGCTACTTTGAGTGTTTCATACTGCGTTTTCAGCGCTTCAATCTCTTGTGATTGAGTTTGTATTATGGATGCAGTTTTTATTAATTCGTTTTTCAAATCTTGATTATTTTTCTCTAAACCTTTCATTTTATTAAAAAGTTTTTCGACTTTATTTTCAAGAGTATCAATAATTTCTGCAATCGCACTCATTATATATCTTATTCATTACATAATCATACAAAGTTAGTATTCCTTTTTAATTTTGCAATATTTTATTATTTTTTTTGCATTAAATTAATTAAATATCAGTTGTACAAATGGTTACGAACTGTTTTTTTTAGTGATGATTTGAATACTTTTTTTATCTTAGCAAAAATGTAAACCATGAGATTTTCGCTGTATATATTATTTTTTTGCACCTCTGTTTTTGCTCAAGTTGATTATCCAAAAGATTATTTTAGATCTCCATTAGACATTCCGATGCAATTATCTGGGAATTTTGGAGAGTTAAGACCCAATCATTTCCATGCTGGTTTTGATTTGAGAACACAACAAAAAGAAGGATTAAAAGTATACGCTGTAGCCGATGGTTACGTGTCAAGAATAAAGATATCTACTTTTGGGAACGGAAAAACAATTTATATCAATCATCCTAATGGATATACTTCGGTTTATGGACATTTAAAAATGGCCAACGGTGAAATAGAAAATTACATTAAGAAAACGCACTATAAAGAACAATCGTTTGAGATCGAAATGTTTTTTAAGCCGAATGAAATGGTAGTTAAAAAAGGAGAAATCATTGCTTTTTCAGGTAATACAGGAGCCTCAGAAGGACCACATTTGCATTTTGAATTTCGGGATTCTAAAACAGAATTCATAATTAATCCGATGCTTTTTGGATTTAATAAATTTTTAAAAGATACAAAGAAACCAATTGTTTCTGGGGTTTATGTGTATCCTTTGGATTCGAAAACTACGGTTAATCATTCTAAACGTCCTTTATTACTAAATGTTTCTTTACAAAAAGACGGTACCTATTTGTCAGACAAAGTTGTCGCAAATGGTTCAATCGGTTTTGGTATTTCGGCGTATGACACTGACGATGTTTCGTTTAATAATAATGGAGTTTATAAAGTGCAGTCTTTTTATAATGGGAAACCAAATTTCGGTTATGAATTCAACACGTATTCCTTTGATGACATGCGGTACATTAATGCATTGATTGATTATTCAAGATATAAGAAAATGCAACAGCGCGTTCAGAAATTATTCATGAAAACGCCCTATAATTTAAGTTTTATTCAAGCCGATGAAAACAAAGGGGTTTTGCAAGTAACACCCAATTTAGCCTCGCTTTATCGCATTGAAGTTGCGGATTTTTTTGGAAATAAAAAAACAATATCAATTCCTATTAAGTACGATATCTTACCTACCATAATTAGCAAGGAGCCTGTGCAATCCAATTATTTCGTACGAGCGAACAAAGACAGCAATTTTGCTTTAGGCAACATGTCAGTTTTCTTTCCTTCGGGAACCTTTTACGAAGATTTTAATTTGAATTTTGATGTAAAAAATGATACGATGTTTTTGCATGATGACACGGTTCCTGCGCATACTAATTTTACGGTTTCAATTGAAGACACAGAATCTTCCGAACTGCAAAAAGAAAAAATGTTTATTGGCAGGATCGAAGGAAAAAAAATAAATTACAATCCAACCTACAGGAAAGATAATGTATTTAATACTAAGGTTAAAATCTTGGGGAAATATGCTTTGGTTTCAGATGCGGTTGCACCAAAAATAAGTATTGCCGTTCCTGTTGAAGGGAAATGGATCAGCGAGCAAAAAACCATTCAGTTCTCTATTTACGATGAATTATCAGGGATTAAATCATACAATGGCTACTTAAACGGGAAATGGATTTTATTTGAATACGATAACAAGACTAGAAAATTGACTCATTATTTCAGTGACGGAATTGCGGTTGATGGAGCCAATGATTTAAAAATTGTTGTTACGGATAATGTAGGAAATTCAACTACCTTTGAAACTCGTTTTTTTAGAAGTCAAAAAAATTAAAAATCACACACTTTGAGTGCGAATCAATTATTACCTGTATTCTTATTTGTTTTTTTGAGCCTAACTTTATCCGCTCAAACGGCTAGAATAAAAGGAGTTATTTTAGACAAAAATAATCAACCGGTAGAAAACGTCAATGTTTCTTATTCGAGTGGCGGTACGCGTACCAACGAAAATGGTTTTTACAATTTAAAAATTCCTGCAAACCAACAAGTGACACTTGTTTTTACGCATGTCTCGTTAAAAAAAATAACAGTAATTTTTTCTTTGGATTTATATGAACAAAAGGAGTTCAACCCAGTAATGAGCGATCAGGATGAACAAATGGGAGAAGTTATTGTGACCTCTAACAACCGAAAACAGATTCAGGGTATTACAGCAATTGAACCTGAGATGATTCGGAAAATTCCTGGAGCCAATGCCGGAATCGAAAACATTTTGAAAGCGTTGCCAGGCGTAAATTCTAATAATGAGTTGAGTACACAGTACGCAGTGCGTGGAGGAAATTATGACGAGAATTTGGTTTATATAAATGAAATTGAAGTCTATCGTCCGTTCCTGATTCGCTCGGGACAACAAGAAGGGCTGAGTTTTACTAATACTGATTTAGTGCAAAATGTTGATTTCTCAGCGGGAGGTTTTCAAGCGAAGTTTGGAGATAAATTATCCTCGGTTTTAGATATAACTTACAGAAAACCGGTTAAATTTGGCGCAAGCCTTGAAGCGAGTTTCCTTGGCGGAAGCGTTTCTGTTGATGCGGTTTCCAAGAATAAAAAATGGTCTGCAGTTACAGGAGTTCGATACCGCAACAACAGCCTTTTGGTGAACAGTCAAGAAACTCAAACAAATTTTACACCTTCATTTGCGGATATTCAAACCAATATAAACTATCAAGCTTCGGCTAGATGGCAATGGAGTTTTCTGGGGAATATTTCCCAAAATAAATACCAATATCAACCACTAACGAGACAAACTAATTTTGGAACCATAAATAATCCTATGGTATTGACTGTTTTTTATGAAGGTCAAGAAAAGGATAAATACGATACGTATTTTGGAGCATTGAAAACAACATTCAATGTTTCGGATAATTTTACTTTGAAATTTATCGGCTCTGTTTTTCATACTTTGGAACAAGAATATTTTGATATTTTCGCACAATATCGTCTTGGTGAAATGGATTCTAATATTGGTTCTGAAACTTTTGGAGAAGTTGCTTTTACAAGAGGAATTGGATCGCAGTTGAGTCATGCCAGAAATGATTTGGATGCTTTAATTGTAAATACGGAGATAAAAGGATTTCATGATTGGAAAGAAAACCAATTTGAATGGGGAGTAAAATATACGCAAGAATCCATTCGTGACAGAATAATAGAGTGGGAAGTAATTGATTCAGCGGGTTTTTCTTTGAATCCACCCATTATTGATTTTCGTAAAAATGATCAGCCGTATTCGCCTTACACCGGACCGCTTGTTCCGTATCAAAATATTCGAGCAACTAATTTTAACTCTATCAATAGATTTTCGGGTTATGGTCAATGGAGTTTGAAATCAAATATTGGCTCGAGTGAAGTTTGGTATAATGCCGGATTGCGTTTTAACAATTGGGAAGTTATAGGTTCTGATATATCTGGCATGTCCCAAATTACTGTTAGTCCCAGAGCTCAATTTGCTATAAAACCAGATTGGGAGAAAGATATGGTTTTTAGACTTTCTGGAGGATTGTATCATCAGCCGCCATTTTACAGGGAATTGAGAGATGTGGATGGAGTGGTACAACTTAATACCAAAGCGCAGCAATCAGTGCATGTTGTTTTTGGGAATGATTATAGTTTTAAGATGTGGGATCGTCCTTTCAAGTTGGTTTCAGAGTTGTATTACAAATCGCTGACGGATGTAAAAACGTACACGATTGACAATGTTCGCATTCGGTATGCAGCCAACAATAATGCGACCGCCTATGCGCAAGGATTAGATGTTCGCTTGAACGGCGAGTTTGTTCCCGGAACTGAATCGTGGTTTAGTTTTGGTTATTTAAAAACAGAAGAAAACAGCAATGATAAAGGATATATAGCCAGACCTACAGACCAAAGATTGAAATTTGGGCTTTTATTTCAAGACTATATGCCTAATATTCCAAGTTTAAAATTATACTTGAATTTAGTATACAATACGGGATTACCGGGAGGTTCGCCATCGTACGCAGATCCTTATTTGTACCAAAACAGATTGAATGATTACCGCCGTGTGGATGTAGGTTTCTCTAAAGTTTTTATAGATAACAAAACAGTAAGAAAGAATTCAGGTTTGTTTAAAGACTTTAAAGAGTTGGCAATAGGATTAGAAATTTTTAATCTTTTTGACAATCAAAATGCTATTACAAATACTTGGGTGCGCGATGTGTATTCTAAGAATCAATATGCAATTCCCAATTATATGACGACCAGAGTTTTTAATGTAAAATTGAGCGCTAAGTTGTAATCGTTACGAATCAGTAAAGTTTAGCTCAATTTTAATTCGTTAAAATCAAGTATCGAATGCCGTTACCATTTTTAAAAATGATTACATTTGAATTTTAATAGTACAACAACATGAAAAAAATACACATCACAATAATAGGAATTGCAATTTTACTTTTAACGAGTTGTAAGGAAGAAGTTGAAAAACCAAAAGTTACTTACGATGGAACAAGTAGAGCAAAAGAACTGGCCAAAGCTGATTCTACTCAAATACAAATTGCCGATTTACCGCTGCAAATGGAAGGAACGGATTACTTGATTCATCCCGTTGCGGATTTAAGCATACGTGAGAAAGGTATAAAATCGAGATATGGTTCTTCAAGTGTTAATGATTTAAGCTTTACAATATCAAATTATGGTGAATTTGAAATTACGGGTTTTTTGCAGAATTTGAAATTTCAAAAAGTTGATTCGGATTCCATCAGAAAATTGACAGAGAAACCTGTTTTGATTATGACTGCTACGTATTTGAAGTCGGTTGCTGATAAAACCAATAACCATATTATGGTGTATACGATGGTTGATATGGATACGAATAAAGATGGGAAATTAGATATAAGTGATATTAAAGCTTTGTATTTATCCGAAATCAGCGGTGAGAAATTCACTAAAATATCTTCTGATTTTCAGGAATTAATCGACTGGAAATTGATAGGAACCAATAATCGTTTGTACTATAGAACGGTTGAGGATACTAATAAAAATGGAGAGTTTGATAAGAAAGATGTTGTGAATTATTACTATATCGATCTGTCAAAAAAGGAATGGAAAATAATTGGTTACGAGCCAGTTTAGCAGCATTGATTTTAAATTAAAATATCACTTTCCAAGTCTGATTTTTCAATGGTGAAATTAAAACCAAGTTGTTTTACTAACTGAATGACCAGATTTTTATACCAGTTTTCGGATTTAGGATGAATGTATATTTTTTCGATTAACTGATTGATGTCTACATTGATTTTCAAGCCTTCATTAATTTTAATATCACTTTCACCAATGTCTGTGATGATGCGGACTTCACGTTCGTACTGAAAACTTTTTCGTTTGAATAAAAAAGGAAAAAACATATCGTCAAAAGGAATGTGCTCTTTTTTATAATCGATGTAATTTACTTCCCCAATATATTGATTGAAATTAGTTTCCGGATTCAAGGATTCCTGCAAACGCCCAATTGTGGATTGAATCGCTAAACCCTCGCTGTTTTGTGTAAAAATCTGCCACATGGCATACGATTCGTATTCGTTGATATGCCAACTGCTAATCGCTACTTTTTCCCGATGTGTTTTGTAATAGTTTAAAAAGTCAGGATTGTCGATTGAAAGTTTTTTTATTTCCTCAAAAGTGGGTTCGCTGAAAGTACCTTCATATTGATCTTCAAATTTATCGGATCGTGACATGAATAATTTTTCGGACATTAATAAATCTAAAAACTTTGACAAATCCAGGTATTTCCAAACAACAGTATTTGGGTCTTCAGGTAGTTTTATGTTTGGATTGTTGATGTACATTTTAACGTAAAGATTAGATGATTTAAAAATCTGTCAAAATCTGTATTTTTCTTTAGGATTAGATTCCATAGGTATACTTAAAAACGCAATTATTATTCAAAAGACTGCATGGTGACTAATTTGTTATATGTGCCATTCATTGCAATAAGTTCGTCATGTTTTCCTTGCTCTACTATTTTTCCTTTTTGCATCACCACAATCAAATCTGCTTTTTGAATGGTGGACAGACGGTGCGCAATAACAATTGATGTTCTGTTTTGCATCATGTTTTCCAGAGCTACTTGAACAAATTTTTCACTCTCAGTATCCAATGCTGATGTAGCTTCATCCAGGATCATAATTGGAGGATTTTTCAAAACTGCTCTGGCAATCGATAAACGTTGTTTTTGTCCGCCGGAAAGTTTGTTTCCGCTATCGCCAATGTTTGTGTCAATTCCTAACGGTAAGTCTTTTACAAATTCATAGGCATTGGCAATTTTTAACGCTTCGATAATTTCATCATCCGTTGCGTCTAATTTCCCAAGAGAGATATTAGCTTTTATAGTGTCATTGAATAAAATACTATCTTGAGTCACTAATCCCATTAAATCACGAAGCGAATGTAGGTTCATGTCTTTGATGTCAATTCCATCAATTTCTATAGTACCTTCATTCACATCATAAAAACGAGTCAATAAATTAGCAATGGTACTTTTTCCACTACCGGATTGTCCTACAAGAGCAACAGTTTGTCCTTTTTTAACTTGAAGTGAAAAGTCTTTTAAAACATTCTCTTCTTCGTATCTAAAATTAATATTCTGAATTGTTATACTGTTTTCAAAAGTTGATTTTTTAACCGCATTTTCGCTATCTGTAATTTCATTTTTTACTTCTAAAACTTCAAAAACACGTTGGGCTGCTGCTAGTCCATTTTTTACAGAATAAGATGCTTTAGAAATAGCTTTTGCCGGAGTTAGAATGTTATAGGCAAGACCCATATAAGCTAAAAATTTAGCTCCGTCAAGTAGTGCTTTTCCATTAGGCAGGGTGTCTACAAGTACCATTTTTCCACCAAACCATAGTAATACACAAATTGTAATAATTCCTAAGAACTCACTTAATGGCGTAGCTAAGTTGTTCTTTTTTCCGATACTATTAGATAATTTTAAAACTCTGGTAACTGAATCATTAAATTTTTGTTTAAAATTTGATTCGGCATTGTAACTCTTAACAACTTTGAGTCCAGATAACGATTCTTCTACAATTGAAATTAGATAGCCATTTTCATATTGTACTCTCTCGGATTTACTGCGCAGTGTCTTGCCAATTTTTGATATTAATAGTCCTGAAAGAGGGATGAAAATAAAGACAAATAAGGTCAATTTGAAACTGATTGCAATCATTCCAATCAGCGTGAATATAATCGTCATTGGTTCCTTTACAATCAATTCTAGGATAGAAAAGAAAGAGTTTTGAACCTCATTTACATCACCTAACATTCTAGCCATAATATCTCCTTTTCTTTTTTCAGAATAATAGGAGATAGGTAAATTTATAATTTTGTGATACATTGAATTCCTCAAATCCTTCAATACACCATTTTTAAGATGCATCAAATGATTGGATGCAAGGTAATTAAACAGATTTTTTAACAGGAAAGTGATGCTTACTATACCTGTAACTAGCAGCAACGCAAATTCAGGACCATACTCGTTTGTTAGTTGTGTGATGTTATAGTATAAGTATTCTTTAGAGAATTTAATAATATCAAAAATAGATTCTAAAACAGGTTTTTTGTTAATTTTTTCACTTGTGCCAAAAAGGACATCCATCATAGGGATTAATGCAATAAAAGACAAAGTGCTAAACAGTGCGTAAAAAATATTGAATATTACATTCCAAACCATATGAGAACGATATGGTTTTGTGAAAGGAATAATTTTTTTGAAATTTGAGTCCATTTAAGTTGTTTTTTTTATCATCAAGACCCGATAAGTTCTCTACTTATCGGGTCTGTCTGAAAAATCAATTTTGTTTTTTAATTAATTCAATTGCATTGAAGTAATAATATTTTTTATTTTATGGTCCAAAATGCTTTCTACTTCATTGAAATCTTCAACTGATTCCAATTCCGTATTTACACTGATATAGAATTTTATTTTTGGTTCCGTTCCACTTGGTCTGGCGCAAATTTTAGAGCCATCTTCTGTGTAATAAATCAAAACGTTCGATTTTGGTATATCCATTTTGGATTCCTCATCAGAAAGTAAATTTTTAGCTATTGACGATTGGTAATCTTCCAGCATAATCACGCGTTGTCCGTTGATTTCCTTCAATGGATTTTCTCTCATGTCAATCATCATCTGATTAATTTCCTGTAAACCATCCATTCCTTTTTTAGTCAATGAAACTAAATGTTCTTTGTAAAAACCGTTGTCTACATACAATTTGAGTAATTCCTTGTAGACCGTGCTTCCTTTGGCTTTGGCTTGAGCCGCCAATTCGCAAATCAATAATGTAGCTGCAACAGCATCTTTATCACGTACAGCATCGCCAACCATATAACCGAAACTTTCTTCACCACCACCAATAAATTCCAGCTCAGGAAAATCCTTAATCATCTTGGCAATCCATTTGAAACCAGTTAATCCCACTTTGCATTCCACGCCGTAGTTTGTTGCTAGTTCCATCATCATAGGAGTAGATACGATTGTGGAACCCACAAATTGTTTGCCATTAATTTTGCCCGCTTTTTTCCACTGTTCTAATAGAAATGCAGTCATCAAAATCATCGTTTGATTTCCGTTTAGCAAGGTCATTTGTCCTTCGTTATTTCGAACAGCAACACCCAATCTATCGCAATCTGGGTCTGTTCCCACTACAATATCAGCATGGGTTTTATCTGCCAATGCCAGTGCCATCGTCAATGCTTCCGGCTCTTCAGGGTTAGGAGATTTTACAGTTGGGAAATCACCATTTGGCACTCTCTGTTCTTCTACAATATGCACATTTGTGTATCCAGCTTGCGCGAAAGTATCAGGAACTAATGTGATCGAAGTTCCGTGCAAAGACGTGAAAACAATGTTCAGATTTTCTTTGGCTTCAGCCGAAGTTCCAAAACTTGCATTCTCGATAGTTGATTTGATAAATGCTTCATCAACTTCCGTATCTATATAATGTATCAAATCTTCATTTGCAGTAAACTTGATTTGATTGTAATTTAAATTCTCAATAACAGTGATAATTCCTTTATCTTCCGGCGGCACAATTTGTCCACCATCTTGCCAATATACTTTGTAACCGTTATATTCAGGAGGATTATGTGATGCCGTAAGAACAATTCCGCACTGACAACCTAAATGTTTTACTGCAAATGACAATTCTGGAGTAGGTCGCAATTCCGAAAATAAATACACTTCAATTCCGTTAGCCGTGAAAACATCTGCCACTAATTTAGCCAAAGTATCGCTATTATGACGACAATCGTAAGCAATAACGGCTTTCAAAGGTTGGTTAGGAAAAGCAGTATGCAAGTAGTCCGAAAGTCCTTGAGTACTTTTTCCTAGCGTATATTTATTGATGCGATTGTTTCCCACGCCCATAACACCGCGCATTCCACCGGTTCCAAATTCAAGATTTTTATAAAAACTCTCTTCCAGTTCTTTCGGCGATGTAGTCATCATTTCTTTAATCGCCTCCTGTGTTGCGGTGTCAAATGTTGGCGTAAGCCACTCATTTACTGCGTCCAAAATATTTTGTTTGATTTCCATTGTATAAGTTTTTAGTTTCTAAATTCGTAAATGAAATTTAAATCCAATTGTTTTTTTTTAGGAGCTATATCCTGCTATACGCTATATCCACGCAAAAAAAAAGCGTGGGATGCCGCTTTTATCAGGGCTAGGTATTGTGCAAACGAGAACTTTTTTGTTTACATAAATTTATAAAAAATTAACCTCACTCGATACTTTATAACGTTCTTCATTATTTTTTGTTCTCAAAATTATTTCGCCAAGAAATCCGGCCAAAAATAATTGTGTTCCCAAAACCATTGTCGTAAGCGCGATATAAAACCAAGGATTATTTGTAACTAGACTATAACGCATGTCATTATACATGTGATACAATTTTGAAATACCAATATATCCGGCAAGCATAAACCCAATAATAAACATTAATGATCCCATGGCGCCAAATAAATGCATTGGTCTTTTTCCAAATCTTGATAGAAACCAAATAGTGATTAAATCAAGGAAACCATTAATGAAACGTTCCATCCCAAATTTAGTTTCACCATATTTTCGAGCTTGATGTTGTACCACTTTCTCACCAATTTTTCCAAAACCGGCATTTTTTGCCAGAACCGGAATGTATCGGTGCATTTCGCCAGAAACTTCAATGTTTTTCACTACAATATTTTTGTAGGCTTTCAATCCGCAATTGAAATCATTCAATTCCACTCCCGATGTTTTTCTCGCCGCCCAATTGAACAATTTAGAAGGCAAGTTTTTTGCCACCACGGAGTCGTAGCGTTTCTTTTTCCATCCGGAAACTAAATCATATTTTCCATTGATAATCATGTCGTATAATCCCGGAATTTCCTCTGGGCTGTCTTGCAAGTCAGCATCCATAGTAATGATGACATCACCTTGCGCTTTTGCAAAACCAGCATGCAGTGCTTGTGATTTTCCGAAATTTTTCATGAAACGAACACCTTTTACATGAGGATTTTCATTTGCAAATCCTTCAATAATAGTCCATGAGTTATCGGTACTTCCATCATCCAGAAAAATGATTTCGTACGAATAATTATGAGAGTGCATCACTTTGATGATCCAGTTGTATAATTCATTAAGTGATTCCCCTTCATTAAGAAGCGGTATGAGTATTGATAAATTCATTAATTCTTATTCTTGTGTAGATTTGCTTTTAAAGAATGCTGCCAAAATTAATCCAAAAATAGAACTGAAAACAATGCTAAAAACAGAGCCTTTTAATAGTTCCAATGTAGAGTAAGGATTGTTTTCTTTTAATTTTGCGATAGCTTCATTAATTGCTGATGCTGGTGTGCCAAATTTTTGCATCATATTGACAGTGTATTTAATCATTAATTCACTTAAAGTCTCTTTAGCAGAAGGATCAATAAAATTGAATAAAAGAACATTAAAAAGAGTTGAAATTAAAATACCTATTAGTGTAGCGATGAAGTAAGTCGTAAAAGCATCCTTGAAAGAGAAAACATTGTTCAGCTCTTTTTTTGTTTTCGAAAGTAAAACAATTCCCAATGTAAGGTAAACCAAAATACTTAGGACTCCAATCCACCAAGAAGTAAACAAATTTAAATCAATAGCGTAAATTGTTGAAGTAATTAATGCAGAAACAATTCCAATTGTTACTCCAAAGGTTATTCCATTCTTTTTAATGATTTCATTTACCATTGTTATAGTTTTAAAATTAATCCACAAATATAACAATTCCCAATATATTCGGAGCGAAAAATCACTTTTTACGATTATATAAAAAAAGTGATACAAAGATTTGTTTATTGGAAAATAATTGTAAATTTGCAAACTCAAAATAATAATGTAAAACAAAAAGTTATAAGGAGTTTATACCTTTTCTGTTAGAAGAAAAGCTTCAAGACAAGTTATAATTAACAAATAAAAAAGATTAACAAGATGAAAAAAGGAATTCACCCAGAAAATTACAGATTAGTTGCATTTAAAGACATGTCAAATGACGAAGTTTTTATCACTAAATCTACTGCAGATACAAGAGAAACATTAACAGTTGATGGTGTTGAATACCCAGTTGTGAAAATGGAGATCTCTAGAACTTCTCACCCTTTTTACACAGGTAAATCTAAACTTATTGATACTGCAGGACGTATTGATAAATTCAAAACTAAATACGCTAAACACGTTAAATAATTTTAACTTGTTTTCAAATATATCAAAGCCTTCCTTTTTGGAAGGCTTTTTTATTTTATTTATTTGAAAACTTTGTAACTTTGAAGTCAATATTATAAAAAGGGAAGTTGTTTGAGCTAATTTTAATCAATAACTAACCGAACCAACAAATCAACAATTTTATGAATTACATACTTTTTGACGGACCATCCAGAAACGCCTTATTGCCTTTTACTTTTACACGTCCTGTTGCGGATATCCTTATCGGAATTATGACCATTCGTCAAAAATGGGAAATGCATCTGGGTTCTACTACCACCACATTGACAGAGGAATATTTATCAGAAAAATTTCCAATGGTAGAGTTAGAAGAGAACGTAATGATTAATGCTTCTTTCCTGCCTAACGCTATTTTGGTCGAAATGGTTAGTAATTTGGAACCCAATCAGGCAATTTTTAGAGGCGATGAAGTCATCGCTTTTTATACTACCGAAGAACAAGAAGCAGTAGATTTTGATTCCTATGAAATTATTGAATATACGGATGATTGTTTAACAGTTCAAAACACTTGGGATATTTTCTCTAAAAATGATGCTGCCATTAGGGAAGATTTCGAAATCTTAACCGAAGATCGAAGATCTCAGCCTATTCCCAAAAGTGTGAACGTAATTGCGCCGGAAAATATATTTATTGAAGAAGGAGCGAAGTTAGAGTTTGTGACTTTAAATGCTTCTACAGGTCCAATTTACATCGGTAAAGATGCTGAAATTATGGAAGGTTCAGTAATCAGAGGCCCTTTTGCCTTGTGTGAAAACGCATCGGTAAAAATGGCGTCTAAAATATATGGAGCGACAACAGTAGGTCCTTTTTCCAGAATTGGGGGCGAAGTCAATAATTCGGTTTTATTTGGATATTCTAACAAAGGACATGACGGATTCTTAGGAAATTCTGTTCTTGGTGAATGGTGTAATATTGGAGCTGACAGCAACAATTCCAATCTGAAAAATAATTACGAAGAGGTAAAATTGTGGAGTTATGAAACAGAAGGTTTTGCTAAAACAGGTCTTCAGTTTTGCGGTTTGATGATGGGTGATCACAGTAAATGCGGTATTAATACTATGTTCAATACAGGGACAGTAGTAGGAGTGAGTGCTAATATTTTTGGTAGCGGTTTTCCTCGCAATTTTGTACCAAGTTTTTCTTGGGGCGGTGCTTCTGGTTTTACTACTTATATTACTAAAAAAGCGTTTGAAACGGCAAGACTTGTAATGAACCGTCGAGATGTGGAATTTGATGAAAGAGAAGCAGCAATTTTGGAACATGTTTTCGAGGAAACAAAAAAGTGGAGAAAAGATTAATAACTTTTGCTATTGATATTATATTTCTTAAAGACAGGAAAATGCTCCATTCAATCGAATAGAGCATTTTTTTTTCAATTTAATAGAAGTAGAATTCTTCTTCGAAATATGAAAAAGGATAGGGGAAATTCTCCTTTTGAGTAAAAATAGTGTTTTTTTCAATCTTTTGTTTTTAAGGTATTTAAGTATTTAGTACCGTTTTAGATGGCCGTTAGTTAGTTTTGTTTGGCTTAATGGTATATTTTTATCAAAATTAAATGTTGGGATTATTAATTTAAATTAAAAATATGGAAGAGATTGTCGGGATGATAAATGAAATAGTTTGGAGTATGCCTTTAATAATTTTGTGTTTAGGAACAGGGCTTTATTTTTCAATCCGAACACGTTTTCTTCAGTTGCGGCATATCAAGGAAATGTTCCGTTTGTTGTTTGATGGGAAAAGTTCAGAGTCAGGTGTTTCTTCTTTTCAAGCATTATCAATGTCTTTGGCAGGCAGGGTTGGTACTGGAAATATTGCGGGAGTTGCTACAGCTATAACTTTTGGAGGTCCTGGAGCTTTATTTTGGATGTGGGTTGTTGCTTTTTTAGGCGCAAGTACAGCATTTGTAGAAGCAACTCTTGCGCAAATTTATAAAGAAAAACATTTGGGACAGTTTCGAGGAGGTCCCGCTTTTTACATCGAAAAGGGATTGGGCGTAAAGTGGTTTGCTGTCTTGTTTGCCATTGTTTCAGTTATATCAGCAGGTATTTTATTACCCGGAATTCAGTCAAATTCCGTTGCTGACGGTTTGAACAATGCTTTTAATTTGGACCCTAGAATTACCGCCGTTGTTGTTGCTGTCGTCTTTGGAGCGATTATATTTGGCGGAGTAAAACGAATTGCAAAAGTGACTGAAGTAGTGGTTCCCATCATGGCAATTGGCTATCTTTTAATTGTATTAGTTATAATAGGTATGAATCTTGGAGCGTTGCCAGGCATTATTTCCTTGATCTTTAACAGTGCTTTTAGTCAGGAAGCGGGATATGGAGCCGTTATTGGATTGGCAATTCAATGGGGTGTAAAAAGAGGGCTTTATTCTAATGAAGCAGGACAGGGAACTGCACCTCATATTGCCGCTGCAGCAAATGTTTCGCATCCTGTAAAACAAGGTTTAGTACAATCTTTTTCAGTCTATATTGATACATTATTGGTTTGCAGCGCAACCGGTTTTATGTTGCTGATTACAGGTAAATATAATGTAGAAAACCCAGTTTTAGATGCAAATGGCGCCACTGAATTTTTATACGAAGGAGCACAGAACGTTACTGCTGGAACGGGATATACGCAAAGTGCCATGGATAGTGTTTTTCCTGGTTTTGGCTCTTTATTTGTGGCAATTGTTTTATTCTTTTTTGCTTTACCACTATTTTGGCTTATTACTATATTGCTGAAACTAATATTTCATACTTGACCAGAAAATTGAATTCTCCGATTTTTAACCGAGTATTAAAAATTGTAATGATATTGGTTGTAATGTACGGCTGTGTCAATGAAGCAAAATTGATATGGAATATTGGGGATATTGGTGTGGGGATCATGGCTTGGTGTAATATTATTGCAATTCTGCTATTGCAGAAACCAGCTTTTGCAGCATTAAAAGATTATGAAAAGCAAAAGAAAGAAGGTCAAGATCCTGTTTTTTATCCAAAGAATATTGGTGTTATGAATGTGCCGATATGGGACGAAATCAATAAGAATAAAGAAGTATAATGCGAGTATTTCTTTTGAGAAGCTTCCAGAAATAGAAATTTCATTCTCTTTTTGGAGGCTTTTATTTTATAGTAAACAAATTACTTAATTAATCTATCTTTGCACTTTTTAAAAACAACTTGGTTTTCAACTTTTAGAATAAATGAATAACCAAATCTACAAATCAACATTACAATGATTACAGTTAACGATATTTCCGTGCAATTTGGTGGGACAACCCTTTTTAGCGATGTTTCTTTTGCTATAAATGAAAATGATAAAATTGCCCTGATGGGTAAAAATGGAGCCGGAAAATCGACGCTTCTTAAAATCATTGCGGGTCAAAGCAAACCTTCAACAGGGAATATTTCGGCACCAAAAGATGCTGTTGTGGCCTATTTGCCTCAGCATTTATTGACTACGGATGGTGCAACCGTAATGGAGGAAACTTCGAAAGCTTTTGGAGAAGTTTTTGCGATGAAAGCAGAAATTGATGAAATCAATGAGCAATTGACAGTTCGTACTGATTATGAAAGTGATGGGTACATGAAATTAATTGAAAGAGTTTCTGATTTAAGCGAGAAATTCTATGCGATTGAGGAGGTCAATTATGAAGCCGAAGTAGAAAAAATTCTGATTGGGTTGGGATTTGTTCGTGAAGATTTTAGCCGTCAAACTTCGGAATTTTCCGGAGGGTGGAGAATGCGAATCGAACTAGCAAAAATCCTTTTACAAAAACCAGACTTAATTCTACTGGATGAGCCAACCAACCACATGGATATCGAAAGTATTCAATGGTTGGAGGATTTCTTGATTAATTCAGCTAAAGCAGTGGTGGTAATTTCTCACGATAGGGCTTTTGTCGATAATATTACGAACCGTACTATCGAAGTTACAATGGGACGTATTTATGATTATAAAGCCAAATATTCTCATTATTTGGAACTGAGAAAAGACAGACGTGTGCATCAGCAAAAAGCATATGACGAGCAGCAACGCATGATTGCGGATAACAGGACTTTTATCGACCGGTTTAAAGGAACATTTTCTAAGACGGATGCTGTTCAATCTCGTGTTAAAATGTTAGAGAAATTGGTTATTGTTCAGGTTGACGAGGTAGATACTTCGGCATTGAAATTAAAATTTCCACCCGCAGCGCGTTCCGGACAATATCCGGTGATTGTTAAGGATTTGTCAAAATCGTATGGAGATCATGTAGTTTTTTCGAATGCAAATATGGTGATTGAACGAGGAGAAAAAGTAGCTTTCGTTGGTAAAAATGGGGAAGGAAAATCGACTATGATCAAAGCCATTATGAAAGAAATTGAAATCAATGGTGGTAGTTTAGAAATTGGTCATAACGCACAAATTGGTTATTTTGCCCAAAATCAAGCTTCATTATTAGATGAAAATGCCACTATTTTTGAAACAATAGATGATATTGCCGTGGGTGATGTAAGAACTAAAATCAAAGATATTCTTGGTGCTTTCATGTTTCAGGGTGATGATGTGACCAAAAAAGTGAAAGTGCTTTCGGGTGGGGAAAAAACGCGTTTGGCGATGATAAAATTATTGTTGGAACCTGTAAATTTATTAATTCTGGATGAGCCTTCGAATCACTTAGACATGAAAACCAAAGATATTATCAAGGATGCATTGCGCGATTTTGATGGAACTTTAATCCTGGTTTCACACGATAGAGATTTCTTAGACGGATTAGCGACTAAAGTTTTTGAATTTGGAAATAAAAGAGTGGTGGAACATTTTGAAGATATTACTGGTTTCTTAGCCAACAAGAAAATGGATAGCATGAGAGAAATAGAGAAATAATATTCTTAAACTTTTTACAAAAAAAAATCGGCTGTATCCTAAAATACAGCCGATTTTTTTTTGTTACAGTCTAATTCCTGGAGGAAGCAATTCTTTGTAAACAGGGTTTTTTTTGAAAAACACTACTATTTTAGGAAGAATAGGAACCACTTTTAATTTTCGTTCAATTGCAATTTCCATAATATTTTTCAAGAAATTTGAAATAAATTCTTCATCTTCAAAAGATTCCGGAACATTTATTTTAGTTAAAAATATCTTCTTCTCCTGAAACGAGTATTCAACAGAAACTAATCCCTGATCGACCGTAGTTTCAAATTGTCTTGAAAAAGTATTGTCTTTGATTTCCATAGTGCTTGCTGCATCCATAATATTTAACTCTGATTCATTGGTACCTCTACCAAAAGTATTTTTGATTTGGTGCTGATCTTGATGTCAAATGTATCAAAATCTGTAATTCCCATGGCATCTCTTGCCTTCAAAACTTGGTTGTTAACTTCTATTTCACCTTCAATCAAAAACAAATAAACACCGTTTTTAGGAATTCGTACTTTGTAAGTAATGCTTGTATTGCTGTCGAATATTCCTAAATAGAAAAAGGTTTTCTGGTAAACCCAAAGAGCGTTGCCATCATTTTGATCATTTGGCGAAACAATGTTTACAAAGGTATTGATTTGATTTTCAATATCAAATGATTTCTGGTCGTATCTTGGCGATACGTTTTCTGTGTCAGGAAAAACCCATAGTTGTAAAGTTTTTGCCTCTTCTTTCTGACTAGCATTCATTTCAGAATGCTCCACTCCGGATCCCGCACTCATTACTTGAACTTCTCCAAAACCAATGACGCCTTCATTTCCCATACTGTCCCGGTGCTTTAAGCCGCCTTCGAGTGGAATAGTAATAATTTCCATATTGGCATGTCCATGAGTGCCAAAGCCTGATCCGCCTGCAATGGTGTCATCATTTAAAACGCGTAACATTCCAAATTGTAATCGCTCCGGATTAAAATAATTTCCGAAAGAAAAAGAGAAATTGGCTTTAAGCCAACCAAAATCAGCCTTGCCTCTTGTGTTCGATTCAAATAGTTGTGTAGTCATAAATTATTGATAATATAAGATGGATAGTTAGACGAATTCCAATAAAAAAATTAATTTTATACAAAATTCGCCATAAAAAAGTGGATTTTTGTTATAAAATCGTTAAAACAATTATGAGTAAAATTCCCGTGTATCTAATGCCTGGTTTGGCATCAAGTGCTGCTATTTTTGAACGCATCGTACTTCCCGAAGACACATTTGAAATCCATTTATTAGAATGGGAGATTCCGCTAGATCACGAATCTTTGACGGATTATGCCAAGAGAATTGCTGTAAAAGTAATCCATAAGAATCCGGTTTTGATTGGTGTTTCTTTTGGAGGAATCTTAGTTCAGGAAATGTCAAAATATGTGGACGCACGCAAAGTAATTATTATTTCGAGTGTGAGATGCAATTCTGAATTTCCACGAAGATTAAAAATCGCTAAAACAACCAAAGCTTATAAACTGATTCCGATGAGTTTATTTGCAAATATCGAAAGTCTGGCTAAATTTTCTTTTGGAGAAAAAGTAAATCAGCGCCTTAAGTTATATGAAAAATTTCTTTCTGTTCGGGATATTCGGTATTTGAACTGGGCTGTGGAACAAGTGATTTTATGGGATAGAACCGTTATTGATGAAAACGTAATTCACATTCACGGTGATGCGGATGATGTTTTTCCAATCAAATATATCAAGGATTGTATTGTAGTAAAAGGTGGGACGCACATTATGATTTTGAATAAATACAAATGGTTGAACGAAAATTTGCCTTCTATTATATTGGGAGTAAAAAAACAATCAAAGACGCTTTTGTAACGAAACAAAAGCGATAAAAAAGGAAAAGATGAAAGCTATTAATAAAATAATATTACTCGTAACCGTAATTTTTGCAAGTGGAATATTCATTTTTGCAACAACAAATGACGCAAAAGGGAAAGATGTAAAAGCAGAAATTAGTTATAGTTTTTCTGTAAAACTTGATTTTGCTGGCGAAGAAACTCCGTTGAAAATAGCTGATGTCAAGGAACGGTTTGATAGGGAATTATTGGTAAATGTGAATTTGCACGCCTCCACCATTTTGGCTATAAAAAGAGCGAATCGTGCTTTTCCAGTGATTGAACCTATTTTAAAAAAGAATGGTATTCCGGATGATTTTAAATATCTGGCCGTTATTGAAAGCGGATTGGTCAATGTAGTTTCGCCGGCAGGAGCAAGAGGTATTTGGCAATTTATGCCGGAAACGGCAAAAGAGCGCGGAATGGAAGTGACTGAAAATGTGGATCAGCGCTATGACCTTGAAAAGTCAACCGAAGCGGCTTGCAGTTATTTTTTGAGTGCCAAAGGAAAATTTGGAAGCTGGACTTTGGCGGCAGCCTCTTACAACGGAGGAATGACAGGTGTGAATAAGCAAATTGGAATTCAGAAAGTATCTAATTACTATGATTTATTACTTACTGAAGAAACGTCTCGCTATGTTTTCAGAATTTTAGCTTTAAAAGAGATTATGGAAAATCCCGTAAAATATGGATTTACGATTGCTCCAGAGGAGTTATATGGAATCTTACCAACCAAGAAAATTGAAATTGACAGCTCGATTACGGATTTAGCTGATTTTGCAAAAGGGCAGGGAATCAATTATAAAATTTTGAAGATCCATAATCCTTGGCTGAGGGAAACTAAATTGGTGAATGATACTGGTAAAAAATACCAAATCGAAATTCCATTGAAGGGCTATTAATCGTTGTTGTTGACTATGGCGGAATTGGAAGTTATTTTATTTAAATAAGGATTGATCATTTGGTCAAAAAGATCATAACTAATGGTCAAAGCTGTGTCAAATGAAATTTTTGGTTTGTAATGGTTTTTAATACGGTTGATGTTAACTACCTTTTTGTCTTCATCAATAAAAAATACAGTAGGAATTCCCAACGTGTGTTTTAATGTTGCGATGATTCGGAAATCATTAGCGTAGGACTCGTTAGCATAGCATATTTTGATTGCGTTGCTAAACTGAGTGGCTATTTTTTTTAGGTTCTGTTTTTTATCCCAAAAAAGAATGATAATTTGTAAGTTCTCAGGATATTTTTTTGCCAATTCATTTAATGCTGGAGCATCTCCTTTATTTAAGATGCACCATGAAGTATAAGTTACTAATAAAATAGGCTTGTTGATGTTGTTTAAGATTACGTCTTTAGAATTGTACCCCTTAACCGTAAAATCATCAAATCGAGTGCCTATAAGCTTGTATTGTACGAGTGAGTCAAATAATCGTTTGCCTTCATTAAAATCTTTGTTTTCAAAAGCGCGGTTACTTGCAGCATTATAAGAATTGATATTTAATCGTAAGGTATCAGAAAAATAGGCAATACTATCTTGGGAGTAATTACTTAAAAAAGAAAGTAAAAAGGATAGTAAGAGTATTTTTCTCGCCATTTTTTTTTTTTGAAAACTAAATTTAAGAAAAAAAATGCTTCTAAATAATATAATAGGTAAACCACTTAAATATCCGTTAATTAGCATTTTAGGAATAAAAAAAACCATTTGAGGATACAAATGGTTTTTTAAGTTGTTAGAGCTATTCTTGGAGGAAACTAGATTTTCTTCATTTGTTCTTTCATCATGACAATCTGATCTTTCAGCATGTTTTGCTTGTCTAATTTTTTAGCTTCGTTCAATAGAGAAGTGGCTTCAAGTTTACGACGACGTGTCATGGCAACTCCGGCTAAGTTTAATTTGGCTACAGCCAAATCCATATCCATTGATAATCCAAGTTCAATCGCTTTCTTGAAATATTTTTCTGCTTGATTGATATTGGTTTGCGAAAGCATGATTCCGTGCAGGTAATTAAAGTATCCTTGTTGTTTTTGTACCAAAGCCGTCTCTGGATTTTTGATGTAAGCCAACCATTTTTTAGCTCCTTCAAAATCTTGTTTTCTAAGTTTTAAGAAAGCCAATAAGATGAATTCATTTTTGAAGTAAAGGAAAATTGGAATTGCGCTCAATATTAGAAGGAAAATTCCGTTACCGATATTACTTTCTGTAAATTGCCAAATGCCAGTAGCGATAATAAGTCCGGCGATAATAAGTTTAATATTTCTGTGAAACATAGTAGGTTTATTTTAAGATCACAAATATAGTAAAATGAATTGAAAATATTTTTACAAAACTACTTGTGAGAAAAAAAAGTCTTTGTATATTTGCACTCGGTTTTAGAATAACAGTTATTCGAAAATAAGAAGACATATAAATAAGATTTTAAAGATACAAAGCAATGAGCAAAAGAACGTTTCAACCATCGAAAAGAAAAAGAAGAAATAAGCACGGATTTATGGACAGAATGGCTTCTGCAAATGGAAGAAAAGTTCTAGCGCGTAGAAGAGCTAAAGGAAGACATAAATTGACTGTTTCTTGCGAACCAAGACACAAAAAATAATGTTTGTATAAACATAAATAAGGCGTTACTTTTTTTAGTATCGCCTTTTTTTATACCTATTCGTTAAAAAAAGTTTAAGATTTACAGGTAAAGGGTTTGAGTTCAGTAACTTTAATCTTTTGAAAATAACAACTACACAACACTACTATACAATGCCAAAAGATACATCTATAAAATCAGTTTTAATAATAGGTTCAGGTCCTATCGTTATTGGTCAAGCGTGCGAATTTGATTATGCAGGATCACAATCTGCCCGTTCTATTCGTGAAGAAGGAATTGAAGTTATTTTGATAAACTCCAATCCGGCAACAATTATGACCGATCCTTCTATGGCTGATCATATCTATTTAAAACCACTGACAACTAAATCTATCATTGAAATCCTAAAAGCACATCCGCAAATTGATGCTGTTTTGCCTACAATGGGAGGACAAACCGCTTTAAACTTGTGTCTGGAAGCCGATGAAAAAGGTATTTGGGCTGATTTTGGCGTAAAATTAATCGGGGTTGATGTAAATGCGATAAATATTACCGAAGACAGAGAGCAGTTCAAACAACTTTTGAAAAAAATTGGAGTGCCATCTGCGCCTGCAGAAATATGTACTTCTTACCTTCGCGGTAAAGAAATTGCTCAGGAATTTGGTTTCCCGTTAGTAATCCGTCCTTCGTTTACTTTAGGTGGAACCGGAGCGGCTATTGTTTATAAAAAAGAAGATTTTAATGAACTTTTGACTAGAGGTTTAGAAGCTTCACCAATTCACGAAGTCTTAATTGATAAGGCTTTAATGGGCTGGAAAGAATACGAATTGGAACTTTTGAGAGATAAAAATGACAATGTTGTGATTATCTGTTCTATCGAAAATATGGATCCAATGGGAATTCACACCGGAGATTCCATTACAGTTGCGCCAGCAATGACGTTGTCTGATACAACTTTCCAAAAAATGCGTGATTACGCTATCTTGATGATGAGAAGCATCGGAAACTTTGCCGGAGGTTGTAATGTGCAGTTTGCCGTTTCACCTGACGATAAAGAAGACATTGTAGCGATTGAAATCAATCCTCGTGTGTCTCGTTCATCCGCTTTGGCATCAAAAGCAACGGGTTATCCTATTGCAAAAATTGCTTCTAAACTGGCTTTGGGGTACAATCTTGATGAATTGCAAAATCAAATTACCAAATCAACTTCGGCATTATTCGAACCGACTTTGGATTATGTGATTGTGAAAATTCCGCGTTGGAACTTTGATAAATTCGAAGGAGCTGACAGAACTTTGGGACTTCAAATGAAATCCGTTGGTGAAGTAATGGGAATTGGACGCTCGTTTCAGGAAGCCCTGCATAAAGCGACTCAATCATTGGAAATCAAAAGAAATGGTTTGGGTGCTGACGGAAAAGGTTACACTAACTACGAACAAATTATCGAGAAACTGACTTTTGCGAGTTGGGATCGTGTTTTTGTGATTTATGATGCAATCGCAATGGGAATTCCATTGAGTCGCATTCATGAAATCACTAAAATTGATATGTGGTTCTTGAAACAATACGAGGAATTGTATAGTTTAGAAAAAGAAATTTCTAACTATAAAGTAGAATCTTTGCCAAGAGAATTGTTATTAGAAGCGAAACAAAAAGGTTTTGCCGACAGACAAATCGCGCACATGATGGGTTGTCTGGAAAGTCAAGTACATACGTTGCGTACAGAAATGAATATCAATCGTGTGTTTAAACTGGTTGATACTTGTGCGGCGGAGTTCAAAGCAAAAACGCCTTATTACTACTCGACTTTTGAAGCCGAAATAGAAAAAGCGGACGGAACCCGTTATGTTGACAATGAAAGTGTTGTAACCGATAAAAAGAAAATAATTGTTCTTGGGTCAGGCCCAAATAGAATTGGACAGGGAATCGAGTTTGATTATTCCTGTGTTCACGGGGTGCTTGCCGCCAAAGAATGTGGTTACGAAACGATAATGATCAATTGTAATCCAGAAACGGTTTCAACTGATTTTGACACAGCCGATAAATTGTATTTTGAACCGGTTTTCTGGGAACATATTTACGACATTATCCAACATGAAAAACCGGAAGGTGTAATCGTGCAATTGGGAGGTCAAACGGCTCTTAAATTAGCGGAAAAGCTTTCTAAATACGGTATTAAGATTATAGGAACCAGCTTTGATGCTTTGGATTTAGCCGAAGATAGAGGACGTTTCTCAGAACTTTTAACCGATTTAAAAATTCCTTTTCCACAATTTGGAATTGCAGAAACAGCTGACGAAGCATCGGCTTTAGCGGATGTTTTGGATTTTCCTTTATTGATTCGCCCTTCGTATGTATTGGGTGGTCAGGGAATGAAAATTGTAATCAACAAACAAGAACTGGAAGAACACGTAATCAATTTATTGAAAACCATTCCAGGAAATAAATTGCTCTTAGACCATTATTTGGATGGTGCGATAGAAGCAGAGGCAGATGCAATTTGCGATGGAGAAAATGTGTATATCATAGGAATTATGGAGCATATTGAACCTTGCGGAGTGCATTCAGGCGATAGTAACGCCACTTTGCCACCATTTAACTTAGGCGAATTTGTAATGCAACAGATTAAAGATCATACCAAAAATATTGCTTTGGCTTTGAGAACCGTTGGATTAATAAACATTCAGTTTGCGATAAAAGATGATATTGTTTACATCATTGAAGCGAATCCTAGAGCGTCTCGTACGGTTCCATTTATTGCAAAAGCATACGGAGAACCTTATGTGAACTATGCGACTAAAGTAATGTTAGGTCACAATAAAGTTACCGATTTCACTTTCAACCCACAGCTTAAAGGATTTGCCATCAAGCAACCGGTTTTCTCATTCAGCAAATTCCATAATGTAAACAAAGCATTAGGACCAGAAATGAAATCAACAGGAGAAAGCATCTTGTTTATTGATGACTTGAAAGACGATCAGTTCTACGAATTGTACTCTAGAAGAAAAATGTATTTGAGTAAATAAAACTTGAGTTTGTAATATTTGAAAAGCCCCGATTGGGGCTTTTTTTTGTGGGATATTTTTTGTGTTAGTGGATTATTATTGTGGGCGCAAATTCGGAGACATTTGGCCAGTGTAGGCTTTTTTTTTGTTTAGATATTAAAAATGGCGAATAGCCATAAGCACTTTTTTTAATGGTATAATTTTATTTAATTTTGGTTTTTAACGTCCCCGCGGCTTTGCTCGGGTTTTGGGGCTAAATTAAGATTTTTCTTTCGGATTATTACTTTTAATTCAAATACAAAACAAACTTTAAATTAAGCCCGAAAACTCCAATTTCTTAAAACCGCTGTTGGTGGCTGGCGTTTTGTCTATTATAAATATTTTAATAATTCTCTTACTAATCTGTAAACCGTTGTTGATGATTCTTCATTTGCAGGATTATTGTGGTCAAATCTGTCGTAAATTTTTTCAGCTCTTTCAATAGCTAGAATTTTTCGCTCTTTTCCAGATTTTTGATCAATTCCATCAAGTAAATCAAAAATTTCTTCGGTTATCATTTTACTTTTTTTGCCATCATAGGTAATATTAAATTCTTTCAAAGATTTATTTAATTTCTCGTTATACTCATCTCTGTGCATTCCACCACCTTGATGGTCATTAAAATGAAGTAGAATCCAATATTCAAATGCTTGATTAGAATATGCTATACCAAAACCATTGGCATCAGCTAGTAAAATTGCATTATTAAAGTCAATATTATCAAAATCATCTTTATCAAAAACACACCAAACTTGTTCGTAACTAGTTTGATTAGCTAGTTGTATTGCTCGATTAACTAAAGATATTGTATTAAATCCTTCTCCAACTGGTTCGATTGTAGCTGATGTAAGTCTAAATTGATTAAAGTATGATGGTTCTGTATTTTTACCTTCACAAACTATTAGAATTGTTGGTTTTTTGGTTAATACAGGTTCTAGTCTTTCAATACTGGTTTCTGCTCTACGTTTAGCTTTTAATTGTGCTCTATGCTTTTCTTTATCTAGAGCCTGTTCTGCTTTTTTATCCTTCATTCTCATATTACGGCAGAATATTATCAAGATTATTAAAAAACCCTAAATATGGAATTGCTCCATATTTACCCTTAATGTAATTTTCTTCAAATGATTCGGTTTTTCGGACTTCGTCAGATTTAAAATCCGCTAAAGAATAAAGTTTGGCTTCACCAAATTTATTTTTATCAGTAAACCAAATTTGATCACGTCTAAATAATCCAGAACTCAGAAGATTTGTATCGTGAGTATTAAAAATTAATTGCGCATTCTTTTTATTAAATTCTTTTGAATTAAATAAGGAAACGATTTTACAAACTAGATTAGGATGTAGTTTTGAATCAAGTTCATCAACAATTAGTGTGTAACCATTTTCAATAACATCTAAAATAGGACCAGTTAAAGCAAAGAATTTTTTAGTTCCAGATGATTCATCATCAAATAATGAAAAATTAACAAAGTCAATAGCTTTTTTGTTAGAATCAAATTTTTTGTGAGAAGTTAAAACGTCTGAAAGAATTTCTTTCTTGTCGTCAATAACTTCTTTAGTAATTCTATCTTTAAGTTCCTTTGGCATATCTTTAGGAAGATTAGCTAAATCAATCTTTTCAAGATTAATATCTTGAATTCCCAAATCAGCTGCTTTTAACAAATTTAAAATTTTTACTTTTTGATTAGGATCATCAGTTTTGCTTAATGTAAAACCTCTATAACCAGATTCATTGAGTCCCGAGATAGTTTTAAGTTCTTTGAACCAATCCATTACTTCAATAGAAGTTTTATCGTTAAATTGAGCAGAAACAGATAATAATAGAGCGTTGTTTCTCACAAGTCCTTCTTTAATAACTGTTTTTCCTTTAGTGAAGTTTCTAGTATGTGTTTCAAAAATATCACCATCTCTGTAAAAAAGTTCAATTTCTTTAGTTTTAGGTTTGTAATAAAGCCATTCAGAAATCACACTTTTTTTATCAACCTCAAAGCCATAGCGGAACATCACATCATTGTGTGTAAATACAACTTCAAATTCTGATGGAGAATTTTCAGTTTCGCTACTTAATTTAAATGGCTCAGTGTCGATTTCATCTCCTTTTTGGCTATCTTTTGAGCTTGACATAACAAAATGTTTCATAAAATTTAGCGCTTCAAAAAATTTGCTTTTTCCGCTAGCATTTGCCCCATAAACTACAGCACTTTTAAGTAGTCTAATATCGAATTTATTGTCATTATAAATATTATCGGCTTCACGGGTATCTTTGTCATAGTTTGACGCAACAAGGTTTAAAGAAGTTTTCTCTTTAAACGTTTTGAAGTTCTTAACTGAAAATTGCAATAACATAATAATTGTATTTATTGTAAATAATAAGCAAATATATATATATTAATTTACATTAAAATGTAAAATTAACATAGTTTTTGAAATCTTGTTGTTTAAAAAGAGTTCTATTGTGCAGTTTTCTCACGCTTGCCACTAACTAGTAAATAGTCCTGACAAAGTCAGACTGATCTCCTTTATATTGGGTTGCTTTGTCTGATAAGCATCAGATTTTATTTATTTTAAAATATAATAAATTCTTGGGTTCTATTTAATTTTCGCAGTATATTCTTAAAAAATAAAAAAAGTCCCCATAGTGGGACTTTTAAATAATAAAAAATTATAACTATTTCTTCTTCAATTTCTCCTTAAAAAAATCAATCGTTCGTTTCCACGATAAAGTCGCGGCTTTTTCATCATATCTGGGTGTGGTATTGTTATGAAAACCATGATTCATGCCTTCGTAGAAATAAGCAATATGTTCTACTTTATTCTTTTTAAGGATGGCTTCATAAGCGGGCCAGCCTTCATTTACACGGGTGTCTAAACTGGCATACTGCGCTAGGATAGGCGTTTCTATTTTTTCGGCTTCGGCAGCTGTGGGCTGTCCGCCGTAATACGGAACTGCGGCACACAAATCCGGTATTTTGACTGCCATCATATTCGCAATCCAACCGCCAAAACAAAATCCTACCACACCAATATGACCATTGCAATCTTTATGCGATTTTAGGTATTTGTAAGCTGCAATGAAGTCTTCTAGCATTTCCTCACGGGTACGTTTTTTTTGTAATTCCCTTCCCGCATCATCATTTCCGGGATAACCGCCCAGTGGTGATAATGCATCGGGTGCCAAAGTGATGAATCCTTCCACAGCGGCTCTTCGTCCTACATCTTCAATATAAGGATTCAGTCCACGGTTTTCATGTACAACGATGATTCCCGGCAGTTTCTTTTTGGTTCCTGTGGGTTGCGATAAAAGGCCTTTAATTTTTCCTCCTCCTTTGGGAGAATCATAGGTGATGAATGCTGATTTCAACCGTGGATCTCCAGGTTTTATTAATATAGAATCCACGTAATTGGGTGTCATAAAGCTAAGAAGCGAAGGAAGCGTGAGCGTTCCTACCGCAAACAAGGATAATTTCTCGACAAATTGTCTTCTATCAAGTTTATTGTGTGCATAGTCATCGTACAAGTCAAATACTTCCTGATTGATATCTTCTTTGGTTAGTTTTTTCATAGCATTTATTTAATTCAACTAATTTAAGAAAAAAAGCGATTGTTTTGCAGGAGGGAAATTTCATTTTTTATTGTACGTTTTGTGACTATGGCAAAATGCAAGTGAAATTTATTTTCTTCTACCAAATTGAAATTCACCAGCCAATTCACTCCAAATTTATCGGTAAAAGTTCGAAAAGAGTATTTCTAAAAGGTGTTTTTGATAGGTATTGTAATTTTAAAATTTAAATTATTAGAAAAAGCATCTTTTTTTTTTGAGTTGATTTTAACTAGTTTTACCGTTAAATAATTAATAAAAAATTCTTCTCTTGAATACTATTAATGCTAAAGCGAAAGCCGACAAGAATACCGGTTTTGGAACTAACGCCAGCAGTTATGGCGGTCGTTTCGTAAATAAGGATGGAAAAGCTAATGTAGAGAAACGTGGAATGCATGTTTTGCAGCGGATTAGCTGGTATCACACTATGATTGATATGCCAGGATGGAGATTTATCTTGGTCATTCTAACTTTCTATGTAACAATCAATTTTATATTTGCCTCAATTTATTATGGTCTTGGAATTGAACATCTCAATGGAATTTCAAATGCAGATAGTGAATGGGTCAAATTCGGGCAGGCTTATTTTTTCAGTGCCCAAACCTTCACAACGGTTGGATATGGTCATATAAGTCCCTCAGGTTTTCTTACGAGTGCGCTTTCTGCAGGGGAAGCATTAATAGGTTTACTGAGTTTTGCAATTGCCACAGGTTTATTTTTTGGTCGATTTAGTAAACCGACAGCTTTTTTAAAGTTTTCTCATAATGCTATAATCGCCCCTTATGCTGAAAATACAGCATTAATGATTAGGATTACGCCTTTTAAAAATACGAATTTTACAGATGCTGAAGCTAAAATGACACTAGGAATGAGCATCGAGGAAAATGGAAGAATGACTAATAAATTCTACGCTTTAGAACTGGAATTGGATCGAATAAATGCCTTGACTTTGAGTTGGACCCTAGTTCATCCTATTACAGAAAATAGTCCACTTTATAAATTTACAAACACGGATTTTAAAAATACAAATGGGGAGATTCTCGTTTTTATTAAAACCTTTGATGATATGTTTAGTAACACGGTTGCCGCTAGGACCTCTTATACTTTTGATGAGGTAGTTTACGGAGCAAAATTTGAACCCATGTATACTCGAAGTACTGATAATTCAAAGACAATCTTGAATTTGGATAAATTGAATGTGTTTAAAAATGTTGATTTGTAATATTAATTATTGTTTAAAATTTTAAAATTAATATTTAAATTTAGTACTTATTTTTTGATAAATATTTAAAAATGCAAAAAGTGTTTTTGATATAAAATAATCCAAGTTATTATCTTACTTCAAATAAAAATACCGTTATAGGTTATAGAAATAATTTTAAAAAATACAGACACGAATTTCACGTATTTTCATCAATTAATTTTTTTGAAATTTGTGGAATTCGTGTTGCACTATTTAATATAATATTTATTTGTTGGTGCTATTCTATTTTCCTTCCACCAAATCAAAATTCACCATCCAATTGACGCCAAATTTATCAACCAAGGTTCCAAAATAGGCATTCCAAAAAGTGTTTTCCATCGGCATGATAATTTTTCCACCGACAGAAAGTGCCTTGAAGAACTTGTCTGCTTCTTCCTTGCTTTCGGTATTGAGGAAAAGCGAAAAATTATTTCCATAAATGGTTTCATTTCCAAAGGATTCGAAACTGTCGCTTCCCATAATCGCCGTTTCTTTACTTATAGGAAGCGAAACGTGCATGATTTTCTCGGCTTCTCCCGCAGGACAGGTTTGGCCTTCGGTTATTGGCATGTCTTTAAATCTTCCAAAATAAGAGAATTCCCCACCAAAAACGGATTTGTAAAAAAGAAAAGCTTCTTCGCAAAAACCATTAAAGGTGATGTAGGTGTTTACTGTTGCCATGATTCTAGTTTTAATGTGATTAATCAATTAACTTTTTTAATTCAAAGGGACTAAATCAGACCTGAAATCTAAGACCTAATTTAGTTAGCGGATGTTGCTTTGCTATTTCGTCAAATACTTTTTATACCAATCAGTGGCTAAATCCGCGACTTCCTGCAATTTTCCGGGTTCTTCAAAGAGATGGGTTGCGGCTTGGACGATTTTCATTTCTTTTGGAGCTTCTAATGTGTCATAAGCCATTTTATTCATGCTGATTACTGGAGTGTCTAGACTGCCCACAATCAGCAGCGTAGGAGCGGTTACGTGTGGCAAATCGGATATTGCTAAATCAGGGCGGCCGCCACGGGAAACCACTGCTTTTATTTTTTCCTTAAAATGCGCAGCAGCCCGCAATGCTGATGCAGCTCCAGTACTTGCACCAAAATATCCTATTGGTAGTGCTTTGGTGCTTTCCTGGTCCATCAACCATTGTGTTGTTGCTATCAATCGGTCACTGAGCAAATCAATATTGAATCGATTTTCATTTGTTTCATCTTCTTCCTCCGTAAGCAAGTCAAAAAGGAACGTGCCTATGTGGTGTTGCTGAATGAGTTCTGCTACCATTTTGTTTCGGGAACTGAATCTGCTGCTGCCGCTTCCGTGCGAAAAAACAACTATTCCAGTAGCATTTTCGGGTACAATCAAATCTCCTTTCAACGTAACTGACGCTAACGGAATATTTAAATCTAATTTTTCCATGATTTCTAATTTTAGGTATTTTTAAAGCTTAATAATTGATTATTCAGTTGTATTGATAATACTCAGCATCTTAATTACTTCCTCGTCATCCACCTGATCGAATTCTTCATATAGACTTCCTACTCCCCGGAAATAAGAGGATGCAATCAAATAAATAAATTCATCGGCATTTTTCTCAAATAGCGGCACGGTATCAGAAGGAAGTACAGGAACGGCAACAATTATTTTTGCAGGATTTTTTTTTCGGAGCATGGCAATACTGGCAAGCAAGGTATTTCCTGTCGCAATGCCGTCATCTACCAGAATCACATTTTTGTTCTCAATATCAATTGGTTTTCGGTTGCCACTATAGAGTTCGTATTTCTCTTTGAGGAGTTGCCGGAGTTTGTTAATTTCATGGTCTGTGTACTTTTTTGGGACTTCAGGATGTACATCAAGAATCATGGAATCCATGGAAACAGCTCCTATTGCAAATTCCTTGTTATTAGGATGTCCAATCTTTTTAGAGAGTACAATATCTAAAGGCAGGTGTAAGGTTTTCGAAATTACAAATCCTACCGGAACCCCGCCTCTAGGAACGGCAAGAATTACGCTATTTGTATTTTGGTATTTTTTTAATTTCTCTGATAGTAAAAAGCCCGCTTCCGTTCTATCTTTTAATAGCTGCTTGTACATAACGGTCGTTTTTATAAAACATTAAAAAATAATTTATGTAAATATACTGATTTTCAATAATATAGACTAAATTTATACTGTTTTACAATTTGAAAATTTTAGCTGTAAAATTATAAAGTCACTATTAGTTTGGTATACATGGACTATTCCGTTTTTTAATATTGTGGCAGAATATGCATTATTTTTTTACTCGTTCCGTACTATTTATTTTCCTGAACCCCAAAAAAGGAAATTCGCATTTCAATTCTTTTTCATTGAAAAAGGGGAAAACGTAAGTCGCTCTGGGTCATATATCTAAATCAAAAATTTTGAGGATACATTAGTAATTAATTATATTATAAATAATTGATTATCAGTATTTTATGTTATTTTTTTTATTAAATTTATGCTTTAATTTAACAAGAAATCAAATCATGAAAAAATTGTACATTTTCAGCCCTACTACAATTTCAAAATTTATTTTGTTAATTGTAATGATTACTTCTTATTCCGTTACAGCGCAAACTTTTACGGATAGTAATCTCCCTATTGTTATTATGACTACCGATAATGACCCGAACACTGGTTTGCCTCTCGAGATTATCGATGATCCAAAAATCTTAGCAACTATGAAGATCATCAAGAGACCTGACGGAACCAGAAATTACCTGACGGATCAAAACACAGCTGAGTTTTTAAATTACAATGGTAGAATTGGTATCGAAATTAGAGGTTCTTCCACGCAAACACTTCCCAAAAAGCAGTATAGTTTAACCACTTTAAAAGCAGATAATACTTCTAATAATAACGTAAGTATTTTTGGGATGCCAAGTGAAAATGACTGGATTTTGAATGGATTGGGTTTTGATCCTTCCTTAGTTAGGGACTATTTAGCCTATTACATGTCGAGAGAATTGGGGAATTATGCCTCTAAAACGGAATACTGTGAGGTTGTGATTAACGGGGATTATAAAGGATTATATGTTTTTCAGGAAAAAATAAAATCCAATGAAAATAGGGTTAACGTTTTAAAGATTGAAGCGACTGATAATGCGTTACCCAATATCACTGGCGGATATATAACCAAAGCGGATAAAACCACAGGCGGCGATCCCGTAGCATTCTGGATGGACGAAACTAAATTTGTACATGATTTACCTAAACCTGAAAATGCGACACCTGAACAAACTCAATATATTGAAGCTGAGTTTAATAGAATGCAAGATCACGCCTATGATGATGATTTAGAAGATGGATATAGAACGATTATTGATGTGCCTTCTTTTGTCGATTTTATGTTAGTAAATGAATTGTGTTCAAACGCAGATGTATATCAATCCAGTACTTTTTTCCATAAAGACCGTGGTGGAAAATTACGAGCGGGCCCAGTTTGGGATTTTAACCAAAGTTTTGGAAGTACATTTACAAACAGTAGTCATGTGGATAAATGGCAATTTAATAACGGGAATAGAATAGGACCACCATTTTGGAGCTATTTGTTTGATAATGGGTCGTTTAATTGCAACTTGGCTAAGCGATGGGACGAGGTAAAAGCACCCGGCAAGCCGTTGAACCAAGATGTCTTGATTACTTATATGGATAACGCCTTAAGTTACATCAGCGAAGCGATTCCGCGAGAGCAACAAAGATGGGGGACACTAGACGATCATGATGTTGACGTAAACCGAATTAGAACTTTTATTGTTGACAGAACCACTTGGATTACAAATAATATAGGATCTTTTACAAACTGTGCTACTGTTTCGTTACCACCTTTGGTTATAACTAAAATCAATTACAATCCTAAAACGTCCACCAGTTTTCCGGTCAGTAATGATTTAGAGTTTATAGCGTTGCAAAACATTAGTGATCGATCCATAAATCTTTCCGGGGTTTATTTTAGACAATTAGGATTAACGTTTCAGTTTCCGTTCAATTCAGCTATTGGAGGAAATGAAACAATCTTTTTGACCAGTAATAATACAGCTTTTCAAAGTAAATACGGAATAGTTCCTTTTGGTCAGTTTGTCCGAAACTTATCTAATAAATCTCAGAAAATTGTTTTGGCTGATGCCGATGGAAATATAATAGACTCAGTAGAATATTTTGATGCGGCGCCTTGGCCCACAACACCTGATGGCGGTGGTATGTATCTGGATTTGATAAGCACTACTTTAGATAACAATTTAGCGTCAAGTTGGGTAGCTACTAATAATGATACTTTAGCAAACCGTTCGTTTTTAGCTTCTTCCACACTTTCTATTTATCCAAATCCAGTTTCAAGTACACTTCAAATCCAAGCAAGTAAACCGATGACTGGAGTTAAAATGTTCAATATTGTGGGTGTTTTACAGCATGAAATTAAAACAGATTCCAAAAGTATAAATATGGATATGAGCGCATACTCCAGTGGTATTTATTTTATAACGATTTATAATGAAGAGGGGTTTACCAGCAGAAAAATCATCAAAAAATAATTTAAACATTCTGTTTTACAAATAGGGGAACAGATAAGTAATAGTGCAAACTGTTACTTATCTGTTTTTTTATTAGTACCTAGTATAACTTTTGGTTGTCATTGCTTCTACAAATTATTGTTTTAGAATAATTTTATTACAACATAATCTCTAATTGTGGATGACTATTGTTTAAACATAAAACAAACGTTAATTAATAATATAATGATTCAAAGACTAAATTATGTTTCAATTTATTGGTCTTAAAATATTGTCAGTTAGTTTTTTATAGACTAATTATTAAATATACACTGGACATGAAATCAATATTTAACATTTGAGTAAGAGTCGTTTTAACTTATTTTGTGTGTAACTGTATTCGAAATAATTGTATAATTAAAAAAGTTTAAGGCTGATTATAAACGTTTATAATAAAATTTATTTTACATTTGTTTAATAAATACAGAAAAACGATGAACAATATAAAAAGTGTGTTTAGTATTAAAGATCTTGAAAATCTTTCAGGGATTAAAGCGCATACCATTCGAATTTGGGAAAAAAGATATGACATTCTTCAACCGATGCGTACGGATACTAACATTCGTTTGTATGATTTAGCTAGTTTGCAAAAGTTGTTAAATATCACATTATTACATGATTACGGTTATAAAATTTCGAAAATAGCGACTTATCCTCAAGAAAAAATACCTTCTTTAGTGCGAGAAATAATTTCAAGTAAAACGGCCAAAAGTCACGCTATTAGCGAGTTTAAAATGGCGATGATGAACTTTGATCAAGAGCTTTTTTTTAATACTTACAACTGGTTGATCGCAGAAAAATCATTCAAAGAAGTCTTTCATCAAGTTTTCATTCCTTTAATGAACGAGCTTGGTTTATTGTGGCAATCCGATACTATAACGCCAGCTCATGAACATTTTATCAGTTATTTAATTAAACAAAAACTATTAATAAACACTGAAAAGCTTCAAATTTTAAAGCAAACTAAACTCGATAAAGTTTTTGTTTTGTCTCTTCCAATGAATGAAATTCATGAATTGGGACTTATGTATCTCAATTATGAAATTTTATTGCATGGATACAAAACCATATATTTAGGAGAAAGTATGCCAATTGAAAATCTTAAAGATCTAAAAAAACATTTTGATTCCATTGTTTTTGTGTCGTACCTAACGGTGCAGCCTGAAAAAGATATATTAGATAGTTACATCCAAAAGATGACCGATGAATTATTGGATGATACAACTGAATTATGGTATATTGGTCGTATGGTTGAGTTTATTAAAAAAGAAGAGCTTTCGGATCGAGTTACAATATTTAATTCAATTACGGAATTAGTTGACTGGATATAACTATTCTTGTTTAAACAATTCGTATATTTGCTAAACAAATGAAAAAAACAAAAAAAATTACGATTATAGGTTCTGGTTTCTCTGCATTGGCAGCTTCGGCGTATTTAGCACAAAGCGGTCATGATGTTACGGTTTATGAAAAAAACGCAACAATTGGAGGGCGAGCACGACAATTAAAACGAGACGGATTTACTTTTGATATGGGTCCTAGTTGGTACTGGATGCCAGACGTTTTCGAGCGTTTCTTTGCTGATTTTGGAAAGAAAACAACAGATTATTATGAGCTTATTAAGCTGTCTCCTGCATACCGGGTGTATTACGGAATCGATGATTTCATTACGATAGCAGACAATTTACCCGATATTATATTCGCTTTTGAAGCTATCGAAAAAGGAAGCGGTAAAATTCTGAATGACTTTATGGCTGAAGCCAAAAGTAATTACGATATCGCCATCAAAGATTTGGTTTACCGTCCGGGCGTTTCTCCACTTGAATTGATAACTGTGGAAACAGCCATGAAAGTGGGACAATTTTTTAGCAACATCAGTAGAGATGTTCGCAAGAAATTTAAGAATGAACGTTTAATTCAAATTTTGGAATTTCCAGTTTTATTTCTAGGAGCCAAACCTTCGGATACGCCGTCGTTTTACAGTTTTATGAATTATGCCGACTTTGGTCTTGGAACTTGGCATCCAAAAACAGGAATGTTTGACCTCGTTCGGGGAATGGAAAGTTTAGCGCTAGAATTGGGAGTGAAATTTCAAACTAATTCAAACATCGAAAAAATAATCGTCGAAAATAAAACTGCGGTTGCCCTTCAGGTCAATGGCAAAATTATTGCCTCCGATTTAATTTTGAGTGGTGCTGATTATCATCACACTGAAACTTTATTGGATCAGGAACATAGAGCATATTCTGAAAAATATTGGGATAGCCGAGTTTTTGCACCATCATCATTATTGTTTTATGTAGGTTTTAATAAAAAAATAGAAAATATTTCGCATCATGCATTATTTTTTGATGTTGATTTTTATCAACATGCTAAAGATATTTACGATGAACCACAATGGCCAAAAGAACCTTTGTTTTATGCAAATTTCCCATCGGTAACGGACAAAACAGCCGCTCCGGAAGGAATGGAGTCAGGCTTTTTTCTTGTGCCGTTGGCGCCTGGAATCAATGATACTGAATCGTTGCGAGAAGAGTATTTTGATAAAATAATAGATCGTTTTGAGACATTAACGAAACAAAGTGTAAAAAATAATATTATATTTAAGCAATCGTTCTGTAAAAATGACTTTGTGTCGGAGTATAACTCATACAAAGGGAATGCTTATGGTATGGCAAATACATTATTGCAAACGGCATTTTTGAGACCAAAATTAAAAAGTAAAAAAGTTAAGAATTTATATTTTACAGGTCAATTAACCGTACCGGGTCCAGGCGTACCACCAGCACTGATTTCTGGAAAATTAGTGTCGGAATTAATTAATAAGCAATTTTCAGAACAATAGTATGAAGGAATTATTTGATGATGTATCTTTTAAATGTAGCAAGTTAGTTACTAAAAATTATAGTACCTCTTTCTCTCTGGCGGTGTATATGTTGTCGCCAAGTATAAGAGATGCCATATATAGTATCTATGGTTTCGTCCGTTTTGCAGATGAAATCGTTGATTCATTCCACGGTTTTGATAAAGAAAGTTTGATCACAGAGTTTGAGGATGAATACTACAAAGCCTTTGATAGAGGAATAAGTTTAAATCCCATATTGAATTCTTTTCAACAAACAGTAAAGCAAAACAATATATCAGATGATCTTATTCAGGCTTTCTTAAAAAGTATGAAATTAGATTTGATAAAATCTGATTATCATAGCAAAGCCGAGTACGATGACTACATTTACGGTTCCGCCGATGTAGTAGGTTTGATGTGTCTTAAGGTTTTCGTGGCTGGTGATAACAAACGATATGAGCAACTAAAAGATGAGGCCATGCGATTAGGTTCTGCGTTCCAGAAAGTGAATTTTCTTCGGGATTTAAAGGATGATAATTTGGTTTTGAACCGTAATTATTTTCCAGGTGTTGATTTGAATTCGTTCGATGAAAAGGCAAAAACCGCAATTATCAATGAGATTGAAGAAGATTTCAGAGTCGCTTACGAAGGCATTGTGAAACTTCCTATCGAAGCTAAGTTTGGTGTATACACAGCTTTTGTGTATTACAAAAAACTATTAAAAAAATTAGAAAACACGCCTTGCCATGAAATAGGAAACGCAAGAATCCGAGTTTCTAACTACACCAAAGCCGGTTTATTGGCAAAGTCTTTTGTGTCTTATAAATTGAAATTAGTTTAAATTACAGCTTTTTTAAATAAATTGTTATACTTAAATACAGAATAAAATGATATTTTTTTTGATTTTTCTAGGTACTTTTTTAATAATGGAATGCGTCACTTGGCTTACACACAAGTATGTAATGCACGGTTCAATGTGGTACTTTCACGCTGATCATCACCAGCCAAAATACGCGAACGTTTTCGAACGAAATGATATTTTCTTTGTGATTTTTGCTGTTCCAAGCATTGTGCTTTTTTATTATGGTGTTGAAGGTGGTTTGAATTATAAATTCTTCATCGGCCTTGGAATTATGTTTTACGGGATGTGCTATTTTATGATTCATGATGTCTTAATTCATCAACGTTTTAAGTGGTTCAAACACACTAACAACAAGTATTTAATAGGCTTGCGAAAAGCGCACAAAGTACATCACAAACATTTGGGCAAGGAGCACGGAGAATGTTTCGGAATGCTTTTCGTACCTTTCAAATACTACAAAATATAAAGTTTAATTGGGGCGTGACCCAGCTTTCACTAGCGTTACTGCGGGGTCAGGCTATCCGTTCCCGCTTTTTTATAGCTGGTCTCGTTGAAAAAAACGAGGCCTGTTATAAAAAGAGCTCTACTATTATCCCTCACTCGAACTCAGTGTTCCATGACTGTATTTATCTTTAAAACTCAACCATGAAAATATACAAACAAGAAACCGTTCAGCATGTAAATGCAACTGTTGAAGAATGTTGGTCCTTTTTTTCGAACCCAAAAAATCTTCAGAAAATCACACCGGAAGGAATGGGTTTTCAAATCACAGATTTTGATCAAAAATCCATGTACCCAGGACAAATTATTCAGTATAAAGTAACGCCACTTTTTGGAATCACTTTGTCATGGATGACTGTAATCACACAAGTAAAAGAAAATAGTTACTTTATAGACGAACAGCGTTTTGGACCTTACAGTTTTTGGCATCATAAACATTTTTTTGAAGCAACCCCAAACGGAACTAAAATGACGGATGTAGTACATTACGGATTACCGCTTGGTTTTCTGGGTCGAATCATGAATACATTGGTTGTAAAAAATAAATTGAAATCCATTTTTGAATACCGTGTAAAAAAGGTGGACGAAATGTTTAATGCAAAGTAATGAGCAAGCAAGAAATTTCTATTTTTTGGTTCAGACGCGACTTGCGTCTGGAAGATAATGTAGGTTTATTTCAGGCCTTACAGTCCAAATATTCGGTAGTTCCATTGTTTATTTTTGATGATTCTATTTTAGACAGTTTACCAAAAAATGATGCCCGAGTAGGTTTCATTCATGAATCACTTTCAAAAATAAATACGCAATTACAGGAAATTGGAAGTTCACTTTTGGTCAAAAAAGGAAAAACTTTTGATGTTTGGCAATCACTTTTACAAGAATATGACGTCAAAGAAGTTTTCTTCAACAAAGATTACGAACCGTACGCAATACAACGAGACACAGCGATTTGTGAACTTTTGGAAACAAAAAAAACCATTGCTTATTCTTTTAAAGATCAAGTAATTTTCGAAGAGAAAGAAATTACAAAAGCAGATGGATTGCCATATACGGTGTACACACCTTTTAAAAATAAATGGCTGGAAAAATACAAATCAATGACGCCGGTTCAGGAACATGATACGGAAGCCCTTTTTTCTAATTTCCATAAAAACAGTTTTGCTTTTCCTACTTTAGAACAAATAGGTTTCGAAGAAAGTCCTATAAAAGTAAAGCCTCACAACTTAAAATACATTGCAAATTATCAAGATATTAGAGATTTTCCAGCATTGGATAAAACCTCTTATCTGTCACCACATTTGCGTTTTGGAACGATAAGCGTCCGGAAATTAGTTAATTGGGCATTTCATAAAAACGATGTCTTTTTGAGTGAATTGATTTGGAGAGAATTCTTTATGCAAATCTTATTCAGCTTTCCAAAAGTTGTTACTCAAAACTTTAAATCGGCTTATGATGGGATTCAGTGGCGCAATAATGAAGAAGATTTCAAGCTTTGGTGTACGGGAACCACTGGATATCCTATGGTCGATGCCGGAATGCGTCAACTTAATGAAACGGGTTACATGCACAACAGAGTTCGCATGGTGGTTGCCAGTTTTCTAATTAAACATTTAATGATTCAATGGCAATGGGGAGAAGCCTATTTTGCCGAGAAACTACTCGATTACGATATGTCTGCCAATGTTGGCAACTGGCAATGGGCAGCAGGAACTGGTTGTGATGCCGCACCTTATTTTCGTGTTTTCAACCCAGAGATTCAACAAAAGAAATTTGATGAAAAAGGAATTTATATCCGAAAATGGATTAAAGAATTCGATTTGGGATACGGAAAACCTATGGTAGAACACGCCATGGCGAGAGATAGAGCAATTGCGACTTACAAAGCCGGAATTTTGAAATAATTTATTTTAACATATAAGTCATCTAAGTTTTTATTTACACTATCTAAATACTGAAATGACTTATATGTTTGTAAAATATTATTTAATCAGTTTCTGCAGCATTCCTTTAAAAATAAATCCATGAAACGGCAAAACGGAATACCAGTATAATTTTCCCCAAATTCCTCGGGGTCTGAAAGTTGCAGCTTGATATAACGTATTTCCTATTATTTTAAATTCGAGCCAAGCTTCGCCTGGGAGTTTCATTTCGGCAAACAAAATTAATTTCCCCTCTTCTTTATTGGCATACAAAACACGCCAAAAGTCTAAAGCATCACCAGAATGTATATCGTGTCGGTTTGTTCTACCTCTTCGGGAACCAACACCACCGTATAATTTATCAATAAAACCGCGTAAATCCCACAGCCAATCGCCATAATACCAACCCGTATCACCACCAATGGACCAAATCCTGTTTATGGTGAAATTACGATCGATGATTTCCATTTTGCGACGGTCGATGTAGCAATCCTTTTTTGGAACCTTTAAATATTCCGACATGTTATTGCTAAAACGTCCGCTGATTAAGGAATCTTTCCAACTAGAAGCTACTTTATCTTCATCTACTTTTATTAATGCGCGAGAAAGTGCTTGTTTGTAGGACATCGGCGTAACATGCAGTAATTCATTGATTCGGTTATCACTGCAAACTACTTCGACTTTCATGCTGCTGACCAGAGCTGAGGCGAGCCTGTAAGATGTTGAGGTTACAAAATAAAGCCAATAGGAAGATAATTTCGGTGTCATTATAGGAACAGTGAAAATCCATCTCTTTAATTTTTTTGCTTCAGCAAAACCCAAAAGCATTTCTTTGTACGTTAAAATATCGGGTCCGCCAATGTCAAAACTCTGATTGTAGGTAAGTGGATTCAGTAATGATTTGGATAAAAAATCAAGAACATCCGGAATTGCAATCGGCTGGCATTTTGTATTCAGCCATTTTGGAGTGATCATTATGGGCAGTTTATTCACTAAATCCCTAATGATTTCAAATGATGCACTTCCAGAACCAACGATAATTCCAGCTCTCAAAGTAGTTGCGGCAAAAGTTCCTGTATTTAAAATTTCTTCTACCTTTTTTCTGGAAGATAAATGTTTGGATAACGATTTATCATTGACAATGCCGCTCAAGTAAATAACCTGTTTGGCATTGGTTGCATTCAATCGTTGCACAAAATTTAGTGCAGATTTACTTTCTAATTCATCGAAATTTGAAGCTGATCCCGACATGGAATGTATTAGATAGTAGGCTGCATCAATATCTTCAGGGATAGCGGTTAATGTTTCCTGATTCAGAAAATCAACTTCGATTACCGTAACATATTTTTGAAAATCAACTGGACAATAAAACCTGTTTTTATCTCTTACACAACAGATTATTTCATGTCCTCGCTCTACCAACAAAGGCAAAAGTCGCTTCCCGATATAACCTGTTGCACCTGTTAAGAGAATTTTCATGATTTGTATTTAAGAAATTAAAATTAACTCAATTTATTGGAAACTAAACTAATAAATTCTTTTCTTGTTTTATCTTTCTCGAAAGCTCCTGTAAAAGAAGAAGTCGTTGTAACTGAATTTTGTTTTTGGATCCCACGCATTTGCATGCACATGTGTTGCGCTTCAATCACAACCGCCACTCCAAGTGGGTTTAAAGCATCCTGAATGCAATTTTTAATCTGATCTGTCAATCGTTCCTGCACTTGCATTCTTCTGGCAAAAGCATCCACGACTCTTGGAATTTTACTTAAACCAACAATTTTACCATTTGGTATATAAGCGACATGTGCTTTTCCAAAAAATGGCAGCATGTGGTGTTCACACATAGAGTACACTTCGATATCCTTTACAACAATCATTTGTTGGTGATCTTCTGTAAACATCGCCGATTTTAGGATTTCTAATGGATCTAGTCCGTAACCATGGGTTAAATATTGCATCGCTTTTGCCACGCGTTCCGGTGTTTTTTCTAGCCCTTCGCGTGTAACATCTTCACCTAAATTCTCAATGATTACTTTGTAATTATCTGCTAATGCTTCTGTAATTTCGGTGTCGTATTGTTCAATTTTCTCGTAACTTTTCATTTCTTTTATCATGGTATGCTGTATTTCTATTTTAAGTTTGGCTATTTATTTTTTAGATTTTAAAAGTCACGATTCCGTAATCCATTTCGAAAACCTGACCTGATATTGATTTTGCGTTTTCCGATATTAGGAAGTTAGCCATATTGGCTACTTCTTCCGGTTTCAAATATCCTTTCATCGGGTGGCGTTCCACCATGTTTTCTTTCATACGATCGTTTCTCAAAATACCTGCTGCAAGTGTTGTTTCGGTAATCGTGGGAGCAATGGCATTGATGCGCACTACCGAAGCCAGTTCTGCTCCTAAGGATTTCACTAATCCTTCCACTCCCGCTTTTGCAGTAGCAATACTCGCATGAAATGGCATCCCTAATTTTGCAGCCACCGTGCTGAACAAAACAATCGATGGATTAGTTCCCTTTTTTAAAACAGGTAAGTATTTCTGAATGGATTTTACTGCGCCAATTACATTAATTTCAAAATCATTTCTGAAATCATCTATGCTCAAACTTCCAATAGGCTTCAAGTTGATAGAACCCGGACAATAAATCAAGGTGTCAACAACTTCTATTTCTGGAAGTGTATCTTTTAAAACGTCTAATGAGTAATGTTTAAGGTTGGGATGGGTTATTTCAGGTTCGTTTCTGCTGATGTTGTGAACCAAGTTTGTCTCTAATTGTTGCAACAAAATGGCATTGCCAATTCCCTTACTACCACCAATGATTACTATGTTTTTCATATGTATTATTCAATCAGTTATTTAAAATTTATTTTGGGTTTGTTTCTTAATTATCGAAAACTTATCGTTTGGCAATCTTGTTGTTGTTAATTTGTCTTTGCATCGTACATTTAAATCGCCCTTCACGAAAATCCCTTAATTTTTCGTGTTTTGTTTTACGGCCTTGTACTCTTTCACGCCACATTCTAAAACTGGAAGGTTTCATTTCGGTACGCATCAGGTCAATTACTTCTTGTTCTTTTAACCCAAATTGCAATAAAATGGCATCAAAAGTAGTGCGGTCTTCCCAAGCCATTTCTATGATTCGGTCTTTGTCTAAATCAGTAAGTTCTTTTTTTATAGTCACGAGATTCTATTTTTTGAAATTGCTATTGAATTTTTTTTGAAATTGTTGTTGAAAATTATTCGCTATCGCCTATATCAGCCATTGTATGAAGTTTCAATATCCGTGAACTTTCTTCTTTGACCAATGGATTTTTCTTCATTTTCCATAAAAAATCACTGGCAAATTTTCTTGTTCGTTCCATATTTACAATTGGTTTCGGATAATTAATGCCTACTTCAAAATCGTTAAATTTTTGGTCTAAATAGGTCATTTTATAGGGTTCATGTACAAAAGCTCGTGGCAAATCGCGCAGTTCCGGCACCCATTTTTTTATGAATTCTCCGTCAGGATCGTGTTCATAACTGTTCTTTATAGGATTATATATACGTAACATATTAATCCCGGTTTCGCCTGCTTGCATTTGCAACTGCGGAAAATGTATTCCTGGTTCAAAATCTAAGAACATTTGTGATAAATGCTGCGTTGCTTCCTGCCAAGGTTGCCATAAATTATGGGTGAAAAATGAAACTAACATGGCACGCATTCTAAAATTCAAATAACCCGTTTCGTTCAAACAACGCATGCAAGCATCAATCAAAGGAAATCCGGTTTGTCCTGTTTTCCATGCTTCAATATAATTTTCATTCAATTTCTTTTTCAACGAATGAAATCCTTTATTGACACTTTCAAACTCCATGACTTCTTCCATTTCAAATTTTTGGATAAAATGTGCTTGCCAAGTCAATCTAGAAACAAATGAATCTATTTGCTTTTTGTTATTGCAGGTCAAGAGGAACGTAGCCGCTTTTTGCAATACTTGTCTCGAAGATAAATTTCCCCAAGCAATATAGGGTGATAACCTGCTACAGCTTTTTCGAGCTAATAAAGGTTTCGAAATATGTGAATTATAATTGTGGTATCGTTCATCAAAAAATGTTTGTAAATATTTCTGGGCCATGTTGCTCCCACCTTTTTGGAAAATAGCATCCGGAACAGTTTCTAAATTGGTTTTTTCTAAAGCTTTTTCGAGTTCCAATATTGCTTCCGTATTTAGAAAATTTTCTGGTTTACCATCAAAAATAAATTGCGGTTGATTCATGTAGTCTTCCCATTTTGAAACCCAATTCGTTCTGCTACGTAAGGCTCTGAAAATTCCGTTGTTGGTATTTTCAATCCAATTAATTTGATTGTTTTTGCAAAAGCGTTTGAACGTTTTATCTCTTTCGTAAGTGATTTTTAAGCCGGTTTCCTGATGTGAGCACACGGTTTCAATTTTATATGTTTCCTCAAGAATATTGAAAACTTGAAGTACCTCTGACGATACTGCTAACACCTGCGTGTTCGATTGTTCCAGTTGTTTGTTAATATCTAAAAGTGACTGCTTAATAAAATTCCAATGTCTTGAACTGTAATGCGAATCATTTTCTAAAGATTTTTCGAATACATAAAGCAACAATGTGGGTATGCCAGTTTTTGTTGCATTAAAAATCGCCTCGTTATCCTGTAAACGAAGATCCCTTTTGAACCAAACTACATTAATATGTTTTTTATTTGTACTCATTTACTTTTTAAAATAATTGTTGTTGCAGCCATAATTTTTGGAATTTTGATTCCCCATCGTAATTGGACGCTTGTAACTTAATGTTGAATTTTCGGTCCCTGGGATCGTTACCAACACCGGAAACATACATCCAATTGCCGTAATTGCTGTGTACATCGTAATCGATTAGCATTGCTTCAAAATAGGCAGCTCCAATGCGCCAGTCTATCAGCAGCTCTTTTGCAAAAAATGACGCTACGTTTTGTCTGCCACGATTGCTCATCCATCCTGTTTGTTGCAATTCAATCATATTGGCATTTACAAATGGTTCGTATGTAGTACCGTTTATCCAATCACTTATCGCTAATTTATTGGTTTTCCAAACGTATTTTTTGTCTAAAATCCCTCCAATTTTAAAAATCGAATTCCCATTTTTCAATGAAACGTATTTAAAATAATCCCTCCAAATTAGTTCAAAAATCAACCAATAGGTGGATTCATTTTTCCCGATTTGTTGTTCGTATTTTATAATTTCCCAATAAATAGTCTTTGCCGAAATGGAACCGTTTGCCAACCAAGGTGAAAATTTAGAACTAAAATCAGTACCAATTAATCCGTTGCGGGTCAATTTATAAACGCTTAGTTTTTTGGTTTCCCAAAAATAATTTTGCAATCGTTTTATTGCCTCATCTTCACCACCGCGAAAAGGAAACGCCGTTCTAGAATCCATTTTAAAATCAGTAAAACCTAATTTTTCCATGCTGGGAATTACAGTTTCGTTTGTAATTAAATTCTCTTTCAGCAGCGGTTTAGCCCTAAATTCAGAACGGATTTTTGTTGATTTTTCACACTGATTTCTAAATTGTGTAAAAACATTTGGAATCGATGCAATGTCAAACGGAATATCTTCAGGATGAAATAAGAACTGATTGTACGTGCTTTTAAAGTTTATCGAATCTGAAACTTTCGATTTTACATTCTCTAAAACTTCCATTTCCTCACTCGTCCATTCTTCTTGGAAGTAAATAGAACTGATTTCATTTTGAGTAATTATTTTGGGAATCGCATCTTCAGGTTTTTGGTGATAAACCAAAAGCGGAATATTCAATTTTTCCATATTTTGTTTCAAGGCCGTTACCGATTCAATCAGAAACTTTACCCGAAACTTTTCTGTTTTTTTAAATCCAAAATTAGTATCCTCAAAATGCCTTGGATCGAAAAAATACACTGCGATTACAGTTTCATTTTCATCTATAGCATTCGTCAACGATTCATTATCATGAACTCTTAAATCATTTCTAAACCAAACTAACCCTTTTTGTTTCTTTTGCATTTCTCGCTACAATATTTGACTTCGTCCCAAACTTTTTCCCATTTTTTCCGCCAGTTAAATGGTCGGTTGCAAACCAGACACATTTTTGAAGGCAGATTTTCCTTTTTCACTACTTGTATTTTTGATATTCATTGACAACAATTTTTGCTTTTAAATCAAACATCAAATTGTACAATCCAAAGAATGTTCTGTTCATGTAAATAAAATGCTTAGAACCTCGGTTACCATTCATTTTTCTAAGATTGGTATCTTTTGAAAAGCGTTCTCCTAATGCTGCAATACTTTCAAAAAAAGTCTCATCAGAAAAGTCGAATGTTTTTGCCTGAAATGGTTTTGTAAACAAAGACAATAAATCATGAAACAATTCTGTGAAGTAAGCTACCTCTTCTTTTGAATCATCAACACGTAAAATTTCCAATTCAAACAATTTTGCATTAAACAATTTTGTGTCGTTTATGACCTTTTTATCAATTAATTCAAAGTAAGGAGTATAAAAATCATTTGGAATTTGCTTCATACAACCAAAATCCAGCGCCACTAATTGATTTTCTTCATTCACCAAGAAATTGCCAGGATGTGGATCAGCATGTACTTTTTTCAAAACATGAATTTGGTACATGTAGAAATCCCATAAAGCTTGCCCAATTTTATCGGCTACTTCCTGATTGGTATTTATTTTTGTAAATTCTGAAAGATGCTTGCCGCTCATCCAATCCATCGTGATAATTTTTTCTGAAGAGAATTCAGGATAATAGTCTGGAAACACTAAATTTTGAATTTTTTTACATGCAGCAACTACTTCTTGGCTTTGTTTTAATTCTAATAAATAATTGGTTTCTTCAACTAATTTATCTTCAACTTCCTTAAAATACTTATCGGAGTCTTTACCTTGAAGGTTAAACATTCTCACTGCAATTGGTTTTACCATCGCTAAATCCGATGAAATGCTGTTGGCAACTCCAGGATATTGAATTTTTACAGCTAGTTTTTTGCCGTCTTTTACCGCAATATGCACTTGTCCAATGCTTGCAGCATTCCTTGATTCAGCATTGAACTCATCAAATATTTCGTACGGTGTTTTTCCAAAATTTGTCTTGAACGTTTTTAATACCAATGGAGCTGAGAGCGGCGGTACAGAAAATTGAGACAACGAGAATTTTTCAACGTAAGCTTGTGGCAAAAAGCTTTTGTCCATGCTTAACATTTGTGCAACTTTTAGCGCACTTCCTTTCAAGCTTTTTAATCCGTCGTAAATATCTTCGGCATTATCTTCATTTAATTTATCACGAGTCAAATCAGAATTGACCATTTTTTCTCCGTAATATTTTAGGTAGTTTACACCTACTTTTGCACCGGTTTGTACCAGTTTTGTAGCCCTTTCAATTTTTGAAGTAGGGATGTAGTCTATAGTTTTCATTACTTGTTGTATATTTTTTCTTTGAAAATAAATTTTCCAAAATCGATTAAGCTGTCAATAGGAGCAATGTTCATTAGTTCAAAAGTCACTTTTACTGATTTTTCAATATAAATATCTGTTTTCTCAAAAGAAGGTGACGAATCATCTAACCAGAATTTCAAAGTCAATAAAAGTTGAAGCCAAGATGTTTCTTGAAAAGTTTTTTCTTGAAAATTTTGAAGTTTTTCTTGTTGTGTTCTAAATTCATCCGAAATGATTTCAGTAAGGAAATTTTTGAAACTGTTTCTTAGTCCGGAAAGCTGCATCAATTTTTTCAACTGGTTATTGTGCTCTTGCAATACAAGTACAACGTAACTTCTATTGGCAGTTAGTATTTCAAAGAAAGTAAAGTAAAAACTTAGCATTTTACTTTTCATGTCATACATCTCGTACTCCTTGTTTTTATTTAGCAAATCGATAGTTTTTTCTACAAACATTTTGAAAATTTCTTTTTCAATACTTTCAATAGTTCCAAAAAATGCATAAAATTCTGTTTCGGTAAAATCATTTAATTTTGTGAAATTATAGACTGACTTTGGTTTTTCACTATGTTCTAGTACATAATTCATGTACATTGAAACTATTTTGTCCTTTGTTATTGTTGTTTTTTTAGTAGCCATTTTTGATGTTTTTCTAATTAAAGTATAAAGGTATGAAATGTTTAACGATATATTAATAAAGTTAAACAAAATTTAATATAATTTTATATCATTATAAATCATTAGCTTTACACTATCATGAAAAAAAATGTTTTAATAAGCGGCGGTTCGGGATTTATTGGAAAAAATTTGACTGCTTTATTAGTAGCCAAGGGATATTCTATTTCCATATTAAGTAGGAGTGAAAAACAAAATAAAGGAGATGTTTTCTATTATAAATGGGATGTTGCAAAGCAGACTATTGATGATGAAGCAATTTTGAAAGCAGATTATATTATTCATTTGGCAGGTGAAAATATAGCAGAGAAAAGATGGACTGCGAAGAGAAAAGCAGCCATAATTGATAGTCGGGAAAAATCCACTCAATTATTATATTCCGTTTTAAAAAAGCATTATAAAAAACTAGATGCTTTTATATCTGCTTCGGCAGTGGGGATTTATGGTGCTGTAAATGGGGAAGAAATTTGTACGGAAGATATGAAACCGGCAAATGATTTCTTGGGATATACGTGTCAAAAATGGGAAGATTCTATTGACTTTATTGAGAATTTGAATATTCGAACAGTGAAAATCCGAACTGGATTAGTTTTAGGTAAAAATGACGGTTTTTTGAAGAAGCTGATTCCCTTGTTCAAATATAGATTGGGTTCGGCATTGGGCTCCGGGAAGCAATATATGCCTTGGATTCATGTTGATGATTTGTGTGCTATTTATTTGCAAGCTATTTCAGATGAACTTATGGAGGGTCCTTATAATGCAGCTATTTGCGATAACACGACCAACGCTGTTTTTTCTAAAACATTAGCACGTATTTTTGGATATTCTATTTGGTTACCCAATGTTCCTGCTTTTGTACTAAAATTAGTTATGGGTGAAATGGCTAAAATTGTATTAACCGGAAGGAGAGTTTCCTCAGATAAAATGGAACAAACCGGTTTCAAATTTAAATTTAACACTTTAGAAGAAGCATTAAGAGATTGTTTAACGAAATAGGACTATTCTAAGACACAAATAATTTGAGTATTTACTTTTTTTGATATTTTGTTGCGGACAATAAAAGGAATTTCGATACTAAAATCATCTGTGTTTAAAGGAAAGGCGGAATAAAGTTCTATTCCTTTATCCACTTTTTTAAGAGTTCCGTTGATTACAATTTTTTTAGTTCGCCCGCGAATTGTTATTTTTCCCGTAATTTTATATTGATTGTTGGTTGTAGTAAGTTTTTGTAAATCAAATTTATAAATTTTACCTTTAAAAACAGCCCTTGGAAAACGATTGCTTTCCATGTAATTTTTATTGAAATGATCTTGCATCAATTCTCTTTTAAATTTAAAATCTTTGATGTTTACCCAACAAGCTATTTCACCTGTTTTTAGTATTAAAACACAGGTAGTTTTTTCGTTTATTGCTTTTACTTCTTCAAACAAGGGAATGGATGCCTCAAAATTTGTAATCCCCATGTATGACACCATTTTTTCTTGGGCCGTAGCAGTAATTGTAATCAAAATTAGCACTATTTGAGTAATTTTTTTCATAATGATTTATGAATTAAATTACTTAAAGTTACAAAAAAATAGTGGAAACATTAGTAGCGACCCAATGAAAATTTTGGGGTTTAATTAATTGTGGAGGATTTTTTAAATCAGAAATTACAATGAAATTATACTTATAAAAAAAGTGTAGTACTGCTTTCCTCTAATCATAAATTTCGTTGCGTTTATAGTTCTAACTTTACATTATACTTTTTTAAACTTTCTAATGATTCTTTCGAAGTGTAATCAAATACTTCTTCATGAATGTTTTGTTCTTTTTTCAGTGAAACTTGCTTGATACAGTTAAAATAGCGGCGCACATCATTCATGTTAGAGAGAATTAAACCAGGTACTAAAGTGCTTTTGCCTTCACTATCTTTGGCGACCATTGTGAAATAAGAAGAGTTGCAATGTTTGATTTTTCCAGTCTGAATATTCTCGGCTTCCACTCGGATACCCACAATCATTGAACTGTTTCCTACGAAGTTTACACTGGCTTTCATTGTTACCAATTCCCCGACTTCGATAGGTTTTAAGAAATTTACGGTATCTACCGATGCCGTTACGCAATAATTTCCGGAAAATTTTGAGGCACAAGCAAAAGCTATTTGATCCAATAAGGATAAGATATATCCACCATGTATTTTACCGCTGAAATTCGTATTGGAAGGCAACATTAATTCCGAAATACTAATGTCGGAGGAAGCTACAGTTTTAAAGGTACGATTCATCTATTTTATTTTAAATGGAGAATTTACTTTTTTGACTTCTGTAATAAAATAGCGAGTATCACCCCACCACGGAAACGTACGGTAACGTTCCACATAATTTACTTGTACATATTGTCCTTCTAATTCTTGCAGGTCAGCAATTACTTTTTCTTCGCTATCTAGTACCGAAAAAGAAAAGATTTGTGCTCCTGAAATGCCTTGGCTTATTTCGCCTTCCCATGTTTTGAAAGCAACGCCTTTGTTACTTACTTTTATTAATTCGCCTGAACGAACACCTTCGCTGTACGTGGCGTTGTATAAAAAAGTAAAATAAGCTACAATAGATAAGACGACTATGGCACTGATAACCATTAAAAATTTTCTCATTTTCTGTTTAATTTAAAAGTTGATTTTCGTCTTTTTCTGCTCGGTTCAATATACTTTCTGGAAGCGCTTTTTTAGCTTTAGCTCCCATTTTTTTCAATTTTTCTACGCTCACAATTAGGTTTCCTTTTCCTTCCACGAGTTTGTTCATCGCACCGCTGTATTCTATTTTGCTCTCGTCTATTTTTTTTCCGATTTTAATTAAATCTGCAACAAAACCTTCAAATTTATCGTACAAAGCGCCCGCTTGTCGCGCAATTTCGAGTGCGTTTTCTTGTTGTTTCTGATTGGTCCACATGCTGTCAATAGTTCGTAAAGTCGCTAATAAAGTTGCAGGCGTAACAATAACGATGTTTTTCTCAAATGCTTTGTTGTACAAACTTGTATCTTCATTAAGCGCCATTGCAAAAGCGGGTTCTATAGGGATAAATAACAGTACAAAATCAGGACTTTCTATTTGGTACAAATCATGATAATTTTTACTTCCTAATTGCTCAACATGGCGTTTGATGGAATTGACATGTTCTTTTAAATAGTTTATTTTTAAAATATCATCTTCCTCATTAATATATTTCTCGTAAGCTGTTAGAGAGACTTTAGAATCGACAATCATCTTTTTGCCATCAGGCAGATTAATGACAACGTCTGGAAAAACACGGTTCCCATCTTCTGTAGTGAAGGCTTGTTGCACTTCATATTCACGGCCTTTTTCCAATCCTGATTTTTCAAGAACGCGTTCCAAAACTAATTCGCCCCAATTTCCCTGCATTTTGCTGTCGCCTTTTAAAGCCTTGGTCAGGTTGATGGTTTCCTTGCTCATCTGGATATTCATTTCACGTAAACCCAGAATTTGTTGGCGCAAAGCCGCGTGATAATCAATACTTTCTTTATGGGTATCTTCGACTTTCTTTTCGAACAATTGAATTTTATCCTGTAATGGCGTCAGGATATTTTTCATATTTTCCTTGTTCTGCTCCGTGAATTTATTCGACTTTTCGTCTAATATTTTGTTGGCAAGATTCTCGAATTCCTTGGTAAATTTTTCTTGTAGCTTCTCGACTTCTTCTTTTTGTTCTTTGTTGCGTTCCCAAAGATTCTCAAAATCAACTTCTTTTTTCGAAAGTTGGATTGCTAGGCTGTCTTTTTCACTTCGAATATTTTCTTTTTCAATGTTGACGTTTTCTAATTGCTTTTCGAAAGTTGTTTTGTCAGCAATAATCTGCTCTTTCAGTTGATTGAATTGGGTGGAAAAAGCAATAAGTTTTTCTTCTAAACTAATTTTTTCTGATTGAAATCGGGCAGAGAAAATGAGTTTACCAATGAAAATACCAATGGCGAGCGCAACAATGAAAATCAATAAAAACGGAAGCATATTTGACATAGAATTTCTTTTTGTAAAGTTGTAAAAATAAACAAAAGTTTTTTGGTTTCCTTGGAGAAATCAAAATACTAATGCAAGTTTTAGTATTTACGAATTTTGTGGCTTTAGGTATTAATTGTTCTTTTAATTTGTGTGTTTTAGTGATTTGTAAATAAAAAAAAGGCCAATATGAATTAGTTTTCATATTGGCCTTTTAATTAAATGGAATGATTATTCATCCAGTTTTATGTTCCCTCTGTCTTCTTTATTATCAGGGTGTTCGTTTGGATAACGATTTGGAGTTATATCAGAGTTATGATCTTTGTTTTCTACCATCTTTTTTGCCTGTTCTTCAGGAATTTGCTCAACGTCTGACTTTAAATTCTCAGAAGTAGCGGCATCATTTTGTTCTAAAGTTCCATCTATATTTCTTGCCCTTTGAACAATTTTTTGATTTCCGTGGTTGTCAGTTTCAACTTCTGACTTCAAATTGGTTGACTCCGGATTATTATTTTTGGACAAGTTCTCACCGCTAAATCCTTCGTTTATATTTTGCTTGTTATTCGTCTTTTTTGAACCTAAATCATTGTTTTCCATATTCTGTAATTTTAAAATTATTACTAATTACTCCTATAATATTACGCCATTAATGTTGAATAATCGAATTTTTAACATAGCTTTTGGTTTACACTAATAAATGTATGGTTTGACAGTTTTAAATCCAGCGAAAACAAAACTATCTTTGCCATCTTTAAAACAAATACAATGTCCCATTCGCATTTCATTATCCACAAGCCTTACGGATATTTAAGTCAGTTTATTTATGAGCTGAAGCGAAAAAAGAAATTGCTTGGTGAATTGCATGATTTCCCTAAAGGAACGATGGCAATAGGCCGTCTTGACGAAGATTCCGAAGGATTGCTGTTATTGACTACGGATGGGATGATTAGCGAAATCATTCGAAGCAAGAAAGTCGATAAAGAATATTATGTACAAGTCGATGGAATTATTCATCAGCAGGCAATTGAGCGGTTGCAAAAAGGAGTTGAAATAGGTTTTAACGGAACAAAGTATATTACAAAACCCTGCAAGGCTTCTTTAATACACGAAATTCCAGTTTTTGGTGCAAGAGGTAAAAAAATTCGCGATGAACGTCACGGACCAACTTCATGGGCTTCGATTACGGTGAATGAAGGGAAGTTTCGGCAAGTTCGTAAAATGACTGCAGCTGTTGGTTTTCCTACTTTGCGATTGGTTCGTGTTCGAATAGGAAATGTACATCTCCATGATTTACAGGCAGGAGAAGTTAAGGAAGTAGGAAATTTTCAAATAGAAATTTAAAGGATTGGAATAAGTTTCAATCTTTTAATTTTTCAATCTTTTAATAAAGTATAAAATGTTAAACATCGTTTTAGTAGAACCTGAAATACCAAATAATACCGGAAATATTGGCCGATTGTGTGTAGGTACCGAAAGCCGTTTGCACTTAATTCATCCTTTTGGATTTGTCATCAATGATAAAAACCTGAAACGTTCCGGTTTGGATTATTGGGTGCATCTTGATGTGACCGAATATCAAAATGTATCAGAGTGGAAATCCCAAATTCCTGATTTATCCCGTGTTTTTCTTATGAGTTCACATGCCAAAAAATCATATCTGGAGACTAATTTTCAAGATGGAGATTGGTTAGTTTTTGGAAAAGAAAGTAAGGGTTTGAGCGAAGCTGTTTTAAATGAATTTCCCAATCATCTTACCATTCCAATGTCACCGCTTATTAGGAGTTTCAATATTGCTAATTCGGTAACATTTGTCATTGGCGAAGCAAAAAGACAAATAGGATTGAAGCTTTAAGAAATTACAAATTTCCCTTTGGACGCGTCAAAAATAATATGCTCGTCTTTGAAAAGCGTATTAAAAGTTCCTTTTAGAATCAAATTACAAGGTTGATCCTGCACTATGTTTTCTGGAGTCATAATGATCATTTCATCACTCAATTGTATCGCCATGTCGATATCGTGAGTGGAGAATAAAATGCATTTTTGAGTTTCCTGAGTGAGTTTTTTTAATAGTTTAAATAATACCACTTTATGCAGCAAATCCAAGTGAGTTGTGGGTTCATCCAAAATAATTAACGGTGTGTCTTGCGCTAAAGCTCGTGCAATTAAGACTATTTGTAATTGTCCGTCGCTGATTTCGTAATGTCTTTTAGCAGCTAGATGACTAATTTGAGTCAATTCTATCGCTTCATTCACTTTTGCTATGTCTTCAGCAGTTAATTTTCCTATCCAGTTCGTGTATGGTTGTCTTCCCAAAGCAATGAGTTCAAAAACAGTCAAATTGCTGGGAGGTAATTTTTCGGTTAGAACCACACTTAGATTTTGTGCCAAGGTCAAAGCGTCTATCTCATGAATATTTTGGCCATTGAGCAAAACAGTTCCTGAAATTGGTTTTTGAATGCCTGTTATGGTTCGTAATAGTGTAGATTTTCCAATTCCATTAGCACCGATTAAAGCAATAAGTTTTCCTTTTTCTAAACAAATATCAATGTTGGAAGCAACAATAGTTTTTTCTTTTTTATGAGAATAACCAATGCTGATTTGTGAACCCTGTAAGATGATTTTATTTTCCATTATCCCATCATTTTGCGTTTCCTGATTAATAGCCAAATGACAATCGGAGCTCCAAAAATAGAAGTTACGGCATTAATTGGTAACGTAAAATCACTGCCTGGAAGTTGCGAAATACTGTCGCATATGAGCATGATAATCGCCCCAAAAAGTATGGTACTCCAAAATAAAATTGTGTGATTGCTTGTCTGAAAAACTAGCTTTGCAATATGAGGAACTGCTAATCCAATAAAAGCAATTGGACCTGCAAAAGCAGTGATACTTCCGGCCAAAATGCTGGTGGAAAAAATGATAATCAGTCGTGATTTTTTATAATTTAAACCCAGACTTTTGGCATAATTTTCTCCCAGAAGTAATGAATTCAACGGCTTGATGCTGAGTAAACTGAGTAATAATCCAATCGCTACGCAGATGGTTAAAAGTGAAATAGAGGTCCATGATAAATTACCAAGATTTCCAAGTGACCAGAATGTGAATTTCTGTAATTGTTCGGCGGTGCTGAAATAAGTCAGGGTACCAACAATGGCACTAGTCAAACTCCCAAACATAAGGCCTACAATTAAGATAGCCATCGTATCCCGTAATCGATGGGAAACTGCCAATACAGCCAGTAAAACGGTGAAGCTTCCTAAACTGGAGGCCAAAATAATTCCGTAAGAAGAAAGTAAAAGTGTTGCTAAAAAAGGCGGTAACAGCGCTGCGCCTAAAATAACGGTTGCAACGCCCAAACTCGCACCGGAACTTAATCCCAGAACATAAGGTCCTGCCAGCGGATTTCTAAAGTTTGCATTAATAAGCCGCTTATGGATAACCCCATTCCAACAAGAATAGCAGCAATAGCTTTCGGTAAGCGATAGTTGATAAGGATGTATTCCCAGGTTTCTTTACTTGCAATTCCCCCAGTTAGACTCCTAAACACTTCTTTTACAGGAATGGCAACAGAACCTAAACTGATATTTACGACAAACAAAAATAGCATCCCAAAGGTTAGGATGATGAAAAGAACTGTATTTCGGTTAGTTTTAGTCAATTTATTCTAATTTCTGAAAGAAAAATAGTTTGTGATTAGGCAACAATTCAGGATGAAAAATTGTAATCAAATCTTTCAAAACCCAATCCGGTCGGGTAGGAGACCATTCAAAATATAAAATCCCACCTTTAGCTCCTTTATTTATGCCGTACGAATATACTTTTTTATTTTTAAAAGAGGCAAATTCACTGTAATGCGGATTGCTGTCACTCATTTGTTTCAACGAAGAAAAATCTCCAGGAGCAATCCAATATTCAGCATTTTGCGCTTTTTCTAAAATTTTTTCAAAAGGCAATGGCAAACTGCCGGTTCCTTTAGTTTCAGCCCACAAATAATTAGATTGTGCATCTTTAAGAAACAGCGAAGCCCAACTCTCGCCTTGCGGCACATACCATTGATCCTGAAACATTGCACCGCTTAGAACAGTAGGTTTTGATGTTGCTTTTTTGGCTAAAGCCAAAGTATTTGTATATTCTTTTTCGATTTCAGAGAAGATGGTATTTGCTTTGGAATCCAATCCATATAAGGCTCCAAAAAACTTAATCCATTCCGCTTTTCCAAGTGGGGATTGTTCAGCCCAATCGCCATTCAAAAGTACTTTTAAACCACTTTTTTGAAGGTTATCAAGCGTTGGATTACTATCATTCAAACCAAAACTGACAATGACATTTGGAGCCATATCAATTAGAACCTCGGTATTTAGAGTTTCGTTGGTTCCTACTTCTCTAATATTTCCGGAATCAATGCGTTTTCTGGTTTTCTCAGACGAAATGTAATCAGTGTTCGGAAAACCAACTAAAGTGTTTTCGACACCTAACATTTCTAGAGCCGGAATATGTGTCGTTGAGGTTACAACAATCGATTTTATGGGTATTGGAATGATGGAAAACTGCTTTAAACTGTCTGGAATGATACCGTTCTTTTCTTGTAAAACATAAGTAAAACTTTCTTTGGCTTCAGGCCAAGGTCGGGTAACTTTTACGATAGAATACCCTTGATATTTGTAAATTTCTAATCCTTCGGCATATTGAATTTCATTAGCAGAGGCTGTAATTCCGGTAGTAGGATTCTTGTTATTTTGTTTGCATCCAGCTATCGAAATGACAAATAAAAAGAGCGTAAATGGTAATAAAAAAGATTTCATAAAATGTTTTTCAAGAACTGCAAAGGTATATTTAATCCGTTTTAAAAATCAAATTTTATTTTTTATTCCAATCATAAAGCTATATTTGCACCCGTATTGAGGTTGCTGTTTTGTTTTTTCAAACCGGCATTAAAAGGGAAGAGAGTGATTGAAAATTGTTGATTAACGATTTTTGATTTCAGATTTAAAATCTGTAATCAATTTTGATAAATCCATATTCAAAAATCTCACGCTGTACCCGCAACTGTAAGCTATCAAGCTTGTTGTTATCTACAAAACCACTGTTCGTCAAGGCGAATGGGAAGGTAAACAACAAGACGCAAGCCAGGAGACCTGCCTATTACATCGAGTATCAAACTTTCGGGAAAAAAGGTTTGGGTATGGGTAATTCTATGCTTTTCTCCCCATTTTTAGTCATGTAACAGAAAATTGCTGTTACTAAATGTTTAATTAAAATGAACAAAAAAATCGTTCGTATTAGTGCGTTGTGCGTACTAGTGACAAGCTGTGCTTTTGCGCAACAAAATGAAACTATTTCCTCTCAAGATGAATTAAAAGAAGTGGTAGTTTCCGACTCCAAATTTGCTTTGGCAAAAGAAAAATCAGGAAAAGTAATTACTAAAATTACTGCTGAGGATTTGAAAAACAAAGCTGGACAAAGCCTTGCAAATGTCTTAAGTTCTGTTGCAGGTGTAGAAATTAACGGGAACCAAACCGCTGCCGGAAAAAACTTAGGGTACTACATTCGGGGTGGAAAAAACAATCAAGTGTTGATTCTTATTGATGGAATTCCGGTAAATGATGCTTCAGGAATTAGTTTTGAGTATGATTTGCGTTTGCTTCCGGTGGAGCAGGTAGAAAGCGTTGAAATTATGAAAGGTGCATCGAGTACGTTGTATGGTTCAGGTGCCGGAACAGGAGTAATAAATATTACTTTGAAAAAATCAGGCAAGAAAGCCATTGAAGGGAATGCATATGTAAATGTGGGAACCAACAATACCGCAAATACTGACAAAACTAGCGCTCAGAATTATAATCAAGGTTTTTCGGTAAATGGAAATTCGAATAAAGTGAATTATTTTGCGTCGTTGAACAGTACTGAAATAAGCGGAATGTCACAGATTGCTCCTGTAAATTCAACGGATAATTATGAAGAAGATCGTTTTTCCAGAATCAATTATCTGGCGAAGTTAGGGTATAAAGCAACTGATAAATTGACATTGGATTTCTTTGGTAATTATGATAAAATAAGTTCCGATTATGATGCATCGTTTGATAATACCGGTACAAATGATACCGATTTGAATTCCACCGAATCAGAACAATTTCGTTTTGGTTTTTTACCAAAATACAAATATTCTAAAGGGGAATTTGTTTTGAATTCCAGCTTTAACAAAATTGTTCGAACGTACAACGATTTCGATTTTTATTCCAATAAACCTGGGTTTTCAGAGTATGAATCCCGAAGTGTCAACGTTGATGGTTTTAATAAATACGAATTTTCAGCATCGTTTTTTCTTGTTGCCGGAGCACAATATCAGTTTCATGATATGAACAGTATCACTCCTTTTGGTGGAATTTTGAAGGAAGCTACTAAATTCAATATGATTGATCCTTACATTACTGGAGTTCTTTCCACGGATTTTGGATTGAATCTGAATGCTGGTGCGCGATTGAATATTCACAGTCAATATGGAAATCAATTGGTTTACAATGTAAATCCTTCTTATGATTTTAAATCGGTTCCATTGAAGATTTTGGCTTCTTACAGCACCGCTTTTGTAACGCCAAGTTTGTACCAATTGTATTCTGAATATGGAAATGCGGATTTGACACCGGAGAAAAACAGAACTGTGGAAGCAGGTTTTGAGACGCATTTTTTAGATAAAAAAATCAAACTGAATGCTGTTGCTTTTTACCGTGAGCAAACTAATTTCATCGGATTTTATTTCAATCCGGTAACTTTCGATTCGAACTACATTAATATAGATGGAATGAATAAAGCAAAAGGAGTAGAAACCGAATTCTCTTTTGCCTTGAGCGAAAAAATTAACTGGAATTCAAACTATACTTTTACGCAAGTAGATAAAGCGCTGGATCGATTGATTCCAAAACATAAAGTAAATTCAGCTTTGGATTTTCAAATTAATGACAGATTATTTTTCAATGTAGATTATCAATATGTAGACAGTAGAAATGATGCTTTTTTTGACGGAGCAACTTTTGCTACACAGAATATTGTTTTAGACTCGTATCAGTTAGTAAATTCGTCTGTTCGTTATGAATTATTGAAAAACAGGTTGTCTGTTTTTGGTGCAGTTAGCAATATTTTAAACGCTGATTTTGTTGAAAATGTTGGTTATAATACTTTAGGAAGGAATTTTAAATTGGGTATGAATATCAAATTGTAATTCGGGATTTCTTTAAATAGAAAAAGGCTTTCGGTGATGAAAGCCTTTTTTTGTCTGTAAGATTTATCGTTATTATTCCAAAGCTTTCAAAAGTCCTTCTGGTGCTTTCTCAATGTACATTTGATTCTGGACACCTTTTACCGATTTTGTGTCAGTGAAAAATTCAAATTCTTTTCCTAAGCTTTGTTTAGTCATTCTACCAGTTCCAGTAATTTTTGCAATCGCTGTGCTTAATAGAGGTTCAGCCGTGTCACCAAGAACGCCTAAAGTACTTAACGTTTCTTTTTGCAGAAAATCAGGTTCCAATCCGTTGAAATAATCCCCAAAACCAACGGAATTGACAATTTTCAATACAAGGGGCTGCATGGCATATTTGTGGTTTGGATTTCTGTTTTCTGAACCAAAACTAGGGGAATCATAAAGAGTAACTGATCCAACATTTTTTCCTACCGTTACATCTCCAATTTGGATTACGTTGATATGTGGTTCTAATCCATTGATTACTAATTCACTTGCTGATGCGGAGCTTGCGCTGGTCAGAATATAAACTTTATTCAAGTTTAAACTGTTAATGGGCGTGCTTCCTATTTTATCAGTAAAATAATTGTACAAAGCATCCGGATTTTCAGCTTCGAAATAATCATTAATTTTTTTATTCCACTGCTGTTTTGCAAAAACTTTCCCTGTGAATTGTCCGGTAATCATACTCGCCAAACGTGTAGCAGATTGAACAGAACCACCACCATTGTATCTTAAATCTAAAACTAATTCAGTAATTCCTTGTGTTTTTAATTGACCAAAAGCATCATTTAATTGTGTGTCAAAATTAGCATAGAAGCCATTATACATCAAATAGCCAATTTTGTGGGCACCTGAAGTAATAACTTTATTAACTAAAATTGGATTTTCAGTTAATACAGTTTTTGTAAGAGAAACTGATTTTCCGTTTCCAACAATTGCACTTCCGTTAAAATCTGCAAGATTTAGCGTATAATTTTCATTTGAACCAAATAATAAGGATTGATAATTACTAACGGTTAGTTGAGTTCCATTTACGGCAGTGAAATAATCACCACGTTTGATGTTTTTAGTAGCAGCATCGGAATTTTCAATAATATATCGAACGTAACCAAATATTTCGGTCGTACTTCCCGGTTTGAAACTTAAACCAAAATCGACACCATTATTTTTAGTAGTACCTTGAAGGCTTCCTTCTAGTTCTAAATAATCATCTACAATCCAACTGAATCTGTCTATTGAGGAACTCACTCTTAATGCATCAAATAATTCCTCAGGAACTGGATAACCTCTTAAAAAAGAGTTTAAAGCTGTTTGATCCGCAAAACGGTCGTCAGATAAGTTAGGGACATCCGCTTGCCACAAATAATATTGATTCATTCCTTTCCAGATGAAATCCTGAATTTCTAAACTGGCTGGCGGTGCAATATCATCGTTGTCCTGACAGCTTTGTATAGTAAAAGCGGTAACAAATAATAAAAGCGTAAGTTTGATGTAGGTTCTCATAAATTTGGTTTTATTCTTAATTAACGTAAAAATAGTAACTTTAGTTTTATTTTTATGTTTTTATGTTGCAAAAATATATTTGAATCGTCTTATCTCTATAAACAGTTTAATACCAGAATTTTTATGAACCAAAATGAGTTTGTGCTGATGGTAACTCCATTCAAAGACAAAGTCTTCAGGTTAGCCAAGCGAATGCTGGTAAGTGTTGAGGAAGCCGAAGATGCAACGCAGGAAGTTTTGGTGAAATTATGGAGCAAAAATGGAACTTTGTCTGGATACGGCAACATTGAAGCTTTTGCGATGACGATGACAAAGAATTATTGTTTAGACCAATTAAAATCCAAAAGATCTGGAAATCTCAAAATTGTTGATACAAATTATACTGATTCAGCGCCCGCATTAGATAAAAAACTGGAAGATTACGATAGTTTGAATTGGGTCGAAAGAAGTATCAGTCAATTGCCGGAGCAACAACGAATCATCATTCAGCTTCGTGATATTGAACAATATGAGTTCGAAGAAATCGCTAAAATGCTTGATATGAATGAAAGTGCCATAAGAGTGACGCTTTCCAGAGCTCGAAAAACGATACGAGAATACATGACAAAAACACATAATTATGGAATTATATAAAGTAGAAGCGTTACTTGAAAAATACTTTGAGGGTGAAACTTCAATTGCGGAAGAGAAAGAATTACAGTGTTATTTTTCGACTCATCATGTTGCTCCACATTTAGAAAAATATACCGCAATATTTAACCATTTTGCTGTTGCAAAAGAACAACAGTTTGAACAGGAAATCCCAGTGTTACAAATTCAAAAGGATGAAAACAGGAATCAAAAACGAAATTTTGCTTGGGTCTCCATTGCAGCTTCGGTTGTTGTTTTGATGGGAATTGGTACGTATGTTTTCTATTATTCGGAACCGGTAAATAACAGCAATGATTTAGGAACGTATGATGATCCCGAAGTAGCTTTTAAAGAAACTCAGAAAGCGCTTTCATTATTGTCAAAAAATGTAAATGTTGGCATAGAAAGTGTAAAGTATGTTGAAGAATATCAAATCGCAAAAAATAAAGTATTCCGAAAAACTAAAAATAAATCTAGAGGTATTTAACTGCTTTTAGAAAACAATAATCACGGCGTAAAACGCTACAATCAATTCAAATAATACTAAATAAATTTAAAAAAATGAAATCAATCAATCCCAATCCAAGCTTTTGCACACCAGCAAATCAGATTAAAAAGAACTCACGTTTAAGTACAGCTAAAAAGTTTTTAATCACCGTAATGTTACTTTTTATTGCAAGTCCAATTTTTGCGCAAGCAGCTTTCGATAAATTCGACGGACAAGATGATGTAACCTCGATTATTGTCAACAAAAAAATGTTTGACTTGATGAGTAAAGTAAAAGTTGACGCTTCGGATAAAGAAACCCAACAATACTTAGCCTTAATAAAAAAGCTCGATAATTTAAAAGTATTCACTACCAAAAGCACTCGGGTAGAAGGGGAAATGAAGGCTACTGCTGAGAAGTATATAAAAACAGCCGGGCTAGAAGAGTTGATGCGCGTGAATGAAAATGGCAGAAACATTAAAATTTTGGTAAAATCTGGTGCAACAGATTCTCAAATAAGAGAATTACTGATGTTTATTGAAGGTGCTAAAAATGATGATACGGTTCTAATGTCTTTGACAGGTAATTTCGATTTGAATGAAATTTCGATTCTTACCGATAAGATGAGAATTCCAGGAGGCGACGACTTGAAGAAAGCAACTAAAGGTAAAAAGTAAGATGAGAATAGGATATGGAATTTTACTGCTGTTTAGTTTGTTCCTGATCAGCTGCAATTCGGAGCCGACTTTGCAAAAGTATTTTGTAGAAAATACAGAGAACAAAAATTTTATTGCGCTCGATGTTTCTCCCAGTATTTTGAATGTGGATAAAACAAAATTATCTGTCGCTCAAAATGATGCTTTAAAATCTTTTGACAAAATGAATGTTTTAGCTTTCAAATTGAATGATAAAAATAAAGCGGAGTTCGAAACAGAGCGCGCTAAAGTTGATTTGATTTTGAAGGACAAAAAATACCAGCAATTGATGAAATTTGGCTCTGGAAAGGAAGGTGCCTCTGTAAGTTTTGTTGGTAGCGATGAACACATCGAGGAATTTGTTTTTTATGCCAATAAAAAAGAAAATGGTTTTGCAGTAGTCCGAATTTTGGGTAAAGATATGAACCCAACCAGCGTGCTGACTATGATGAATGTATTACAGCAATCTAATATTGATTTGGAACAACTGAAACCGTTGCAGCAATTAATGAGTAAGTAAATTAGTTAGTCTAATAAGGTGAAGCGTCTTGATTAAGTTCAAGACGCTTTTTTTTTGTTACGTTCAAATTTTTTTTTGAAATTAATTACAAAACATTTTTTTGTTTTTAACTGCATTTTGATTTCCCAACTGAATTGCTTTTGTAAAATCGGTGCATGCGTTCTTCTTATTTTGTGCATGAAATTATATGTTTAACCAAAAAGTGCAATTGTAACTTGAATCCAGCTTAAAAATAATTCGCTTTTTATAAATAAATCACTAAAAGTGGGTATTGTCAGAGCTTTTTATTTCCTGTAGTTTTGCGTTAGATTTATATGATATTTCTTATCAGAATAATCAAATCAGAAAATGAAAAAAACAGTACAAGCAAAACGTGATCATGAAACTATTGTAAAAAAACACAATACATTACATTTATACATTGGCACTTTCTTCTTGTTTATAGGAAGCTTATCTGTGGGAATTTTGATGGTTATGTTTTTTTTAAATACTCTAGGATTTTTTTTTCAAAACTAAGCGGATAGATTCTTCTTAATTCTATAAAGTAATTTTTTTGTTAAATAAAAATGCTTCTGAAAAATCAAGTTTACTTGACGATTTCAGAAGCATTTTGTTTTGTGACCACGGTGGGAATACTTTTGCACAATCAATTAAAATCAGTTGCGTTTTTAATAATTGCAAAAATAGTAATAAATAAGGGGTTTAACAAGGTTTTTGTAAATTTGTTTATTGCAATAAAATGTAATTAATTGTGTTAAGTTGTATTTTAGAATACAGATTTATGTATTTTTGTATTCCTGATTTCAACTAAAAAATACACAATGGCAACAGTACATTTTTTATATCGCTCAACACGTGAAAAATCTTGTTTAGAAGTACGATTACAACACACCGAAAATACAATTAAATATCTTTGGAGTGCCAAAACTAAAATAGAGGTTTCAAAAGACTATTGGACTAAGCACCATAAAATTAATAGTAGAAATGTAGAAATTAGGAATCAACAGACTAAAGTAAAAGAACTTTGTTCTACAATTGAAAATCTTATTTTAGATAGCTTTAAAACCACTACACCCGAAGTAATTACAAAAGACTGGTTACAAACTAAAATTGATTTGCATTACAATCCAAAACTAAACGATGTACCCACCGAAATAATACCTAAAAACCTGATTGAATATTTTGATTATTACATTAAGTATAAAGAAAACTATCCAAGCGAGGTTTTAATTAGAAAATACAGGGTACTGCAAAAAAAACTAATGAGGTTTCAAACACATAGGAAAAAACCAATTTTAATAAAAGACGTAAACAAGCGGTTTAAACTTGAATTTTCAGATTATTGCGAAAGTCAACAATATAGTAGGATAACAATACAAAGAGATTTTGCCGAGGTTAAAACGATTTGCATTGATGCAAGAACCAAAGGAGTTGAAACAAGTTTGGAACTGGATAAATTGAGTTTTCCAAGATCGAAAGCAACTAATATATTTTTGACTTTTGAAGAGATTAAGGCGATTGAAAATATAGAGCAAAGCAAACTAACCGAAAGTTTAGAAAATACAAAAGACTGGTTAATAATTTCGTGCTATTGCGGGCAAAGGATTTCAGATTTTATGCGGTTTACTAAAGAAATGATACGAATTGAAAACGGCAAAAGTTTAATTGAATTTACTCAAAAGAAAACTGGTAAAATTATGACCGTGCCACTGCACCCGAAAATTATTGAAATACTGGAGAAAAGAAACGGTTCGTTTCCTTATGCTATTTCAGATCAAAAATATAATGATTATATCAAAACAGTTTGTGAGATTGCCGAGATAACACAAGTCATTAAAGGGAGTAAGAAAATTGAAACCGAACCCGAAAGCGGGATTTATAGAAAAGTATCAAAAGAGTACCGTAAATGCGATTTAGTGAGTAGTCATATTGGTAGACGTTCGTTTGCTTCAAACTTTTACGGAACAATACCAACAACTTATTTAATTTATGTTACTGGACATAGTACCGAGGTTATGTTTTTAAATTACATAGGCAAAAGCAACAAAGATTTAGCAATGGAATTAACCAATTATTTTTAAACACTAAAAATAAAGATTGTTTTATTGGTTACATAGTTTACATACTTTACATTTTACAGGCAAAACAAAAATTCAAATGAAAGATGAAATTACCGAGTTTTTCGGGAACTTAGAAAATATTACTGATTTTTCGATTAGTAAACAGATACGAAAACAAACTAATAATTTAGATCCAAATGAATTTTGTAAGTTGAGTTTAGAATATAAAAACTATTGTAGAAGTCGAGTATTTCACGAACAAATGTTACCCAAAAAAACTGATGAACTTTCCAAAGCATTAGAAGAAAACACAAAAAATTTCCCTGATTTTTTTTCAATTTTACCGGTAAAATATTATGCTTTTGAAAACGGTAAAATTCAACAAAAAGTTGGTTCTATAAACCCCAACCCTATATTTAACTTTAATTGTAAATATTTGTACTATGAATTTGAGAGTTTTCAAAATATTATGCACGAATTGTTTGAAATAATAAAATCAAAAGAAACAACTATTGACCCAACTCAACAAAAAGAAATTTCCAATACTGATGAGGTTATAAAAATCAAACTTAGCAAACCCAAAAAAGATTTTATAGATTTTTTTAATGTAGATATTAATATTTCGGTTGTTGAGAAAATCCAAAAAGAGTTTAAGGATTATGATAATAAAAAAATGGCATATCTTATTTATTTACTACACAAAGAATTTAACCTTATAAATTATAGTGTTAATAGCAGGGATTTGAGCAGAAAACACTTTGTAGAATCATTGATAGGAAAATCAATCAAAATGCAAGGTGTAAATAAGTGGTTTGAGGTAAACGATGTAAAATTAAAGATAAGTGATTACCATAAGGATAATGACTATATCACTATCAAAGAAAAACTTGAAAAAACAATCAAATAAATAGTTGTTTAGTTGTTACAAGTTGTTAGACAACTTTAGACAATTGTAAATCAATGGATTAGGTTTTTATTGTGTATGTTTTTGTTCCCGAACAATAAATATAAAACAATGCAAAATTCAATCTTACTTCAAAATTTAAGCCGTGAAGATTTAACGGACTTAATCGGAAATGTTTTTGAAACTAAATTCAAAGACTTTCAAACTACACAAAACACCCATACCGAAAATGAAGACCTGATGACCCGATCAGAGGTTTTGGAACTACTACAAATAAATGCGAGCACTTTATGGGCATGGACAAACAAAGGACGTATTACCGTCTATAAGTTTGCTAATAAGTGTTACTATAAGCGTTCGGAGTTAATGGCTACTATAACACCTTTAAAAAAATAGTAGTTATGACAAAACAAGCAATCACAAAAGAAAGACTTTTTGAACTGGTTAAAATGGGTTACAAAAGGCAAATTATAGATTTTTTGAATTTGTCCCCATTTTCAAAACAAATGATCGGAATTTTTTTATCAATAGAAGAACTTAAAATTTCAGAATTTTTCAATCAATATTTCAATGAATTAATAGAAGAAAAAAAGATTTTTGAGATAGGCGTTTTTTATTGTAACGTTTCTAAAACCGAACAACCATTTTACGGAACTGAAAAATTATTAATTCTTTTTAAAAGTTTTCAAAATGGAAAATAATTTAAAACAAGTAGTTTCAAACGACATTGAAAACCTTATAAACGGCTTAGAATCGAATCAAAAAACAACTGATGACATTTTACAGGAACTTATAAAAAGTATCGGGAAAATAGATTTTAAATTACTGGCTTTTCCTGATAGTGAAGACGTTCAAAAGAAAATCAAAGTTTTAGAATCAATTCTTTCAAAAAGCGGGGAGTTAACCGAAAAACAACAAGCGGAATTTAACACTTTAGACAGTAAACTAAAAAGTTCAAAACTTACAAAAAATCATTATTTGATACTTTGTATTGAACAACTTCTTAAAATTGCTATTGTGAACAAATGGGGTTTGTGCAAAAAGAACGGCTTTATTTATTTGTATAATGGTTGTTACTGGAATGAGATAGACAAAGAACGGCTTCAATTCTTTTTGGGTAATGTGGCTTTGCAAATGGGAGTTGAAAAATTCAAAGGAAAAATTCACACCTTTAAAGATGAGTTATTCAAACAGTTTTTAGCGGATGCTTATTTGCCTACACCTAAAAGTAAAACTAATAGTATATTGATCAATTTGCTTAACGGAACTTTTGAGATTACACCAACTAATAGAGGCTTAAGACCATTTGAACAAAAAGACTTTATTACACACCAATTGCCTTTTGAATTTGACCCCGAAGCAACCGCCCCACTATTTCAAAAATATTTAGATCAGGTTTTGCCCGATCCTGACAAACAAAAAGTTTTTGCGGAGTATTGCGGTTATATTTTCATTAAACCGAGTGTTTTAAAACTTGAAAAGATGCTTATTTTATATGGTACTGGAGCAAATGGCAAGAGTGTATTTTTTGAGATACTAAACGCCCTTTTGGGAAGTGAAAATATAAGCAACTATTCATTACAAAGTTTAACAGATGAAAAGGGTTACCATAGAGCAAAAATCGCTCATAAACTGGTAAATTATGCAAGTGAGATAAGTAGCAAGATGGATATAAATGTTTTTAAAGTATTGTCTTCAGGCGAAAAAATAGAAGCACGTTTGCCGTATGGAGATCCGTTTGAAATAGTTGGATACGCAAAGTTAATTTTCAATTGTAATGAATTACCAAAAGATGTGGAACACACAAACGCTTATTTCAGACGGTTTTTAATTATTGGCTTTGATGTTACTATTCCCGAAAGCCAACAAGATAAGCAGTTACCACAAAAAATAATCAAAAATGAATTATCGGGGGTTTTCAACTGGATTTTAAAAGGATTGGATAGGGTAATGGAGCAAAAGAACTTCAGTAAATGCGAAGCGATAGACAACGCCCGAAGTGATTATGAAAAGCAAAGTGATAGTGTTCAATTGTTTATTAATGAACAGGGTTTTAAAACCTCAACTACTGAATTTATTTTAATTTCTGTTATCTACCTACAATATAAAAGCTTTTGTTTTGATGACGGTTACAGACCAGTAGGAAAAATAAAATTTATTCAAAGATTAAAACATTATAAAATCTATGTAAACCGCATTATGATTGGTAATGTGGCTTATATTAGTAATCAATAACAAAAATAAAATGTTTTTGTTTTGGCTACATACTTTACATACTTTGCATTTTTAAGGATTGATTAAATGTAAACTATGTAAAGTATGCACCTAAAAAAACAATCTTTTTTTTTCTAAAAACGGATAATTTGGAAACTTTCAAATACACACTAAGCAAAAAAGGGAAGTTTATTTGTCCTAATTGCCAACAAAAAACCTTTGTCAAATACATTGATATTGAAACGAAAACCTATTTAACTGATGACTATGGTAAATGTGACAGGGAGCAAAACTGTAATTATCACAAAGCACCGCCCAAAGGTAAAAAGGCTTTTTGTGTTCCCTTTTTGTCATTGAAAAGTATTTCAGACAAAGCAATTAAATTAACCGATGTAAACGGCATAATTTCAATAATACCAAAATCACAAATACTGGAGCAAACAAAAAATGATTGTTGGATTTTAGAATGGTTTTTAAAAACCTCAACAATCAATTATTTGAGTAATGAAAGTAAATATTTCAATACTGATGAGGGTGGTTATATAAATGTAGTTACCACCAAAGAACCACCGCCCGAAGCCGTACCAAGTTTTCACAGTTTGGAATTAATAGACAAAATGTATCTCAAAGAGCCAAAAGATGACAATTTAACCGAGTTTCTAAAAACAAAATTTTCAACTGATGAGGTAAAAAAAGCAATGCAAAATTATTTTATTACAGGAACAAACCATTTTTGGGGAAATTCAACAATGTTTTGGCAAATTGACGACAAAGAGAAAATTCACGCCTGCAAGATTATGCAATACGATAGGCATACAGGCAAAAGAATAAAAAAACCTTACAATCATATCAATTGGCTACATAATGCAATCAAAGAGCCTGATTTTAATCTTTGCCAATGTTTATTTGGATTACACCGAGTTAATGAAGATTATCAAAAAACGATTGCTATTGTAGAAAGTGAAAAGACGGCAATAATCATGAGTATTTTTATTCCTGATTACATTTGGATTGCCACAGGGAGCAAACAAAATTTAAAATTGGATTTACTGAAACCTATCAAAAAAAGAAATATTGTTTTGTTTCCTGATAAAGGCGAATATTTCAACTGGCAAAATAAAGCCAACGAATTAAAGGAAATAGGTTTTAAAATTGCGGTTAGTGAGTTGATCGAAAAAACTGATTTTGAAAACGGGTTTGATTTAGCAGACTATTATTTTAGTAAAAAAGGCGAACCATAACGGAACGCCCTTTTTTTATTCAAACCATTTGACAACTTTTATAATATTTCCTAAAGTGTCTTGTTGTATTACTACTTCTTCCTTTATTACCCCACCAAAACCGTTTTTTGCTGTAAATATGCTTTTCACTGATAAAAAATCACCCGTATCGATATAAGTTGTAGTTATGTGTTCGTAGCTTTCGGAATCGTTTAAACTTTCTTTAATTTTTTTTTCTAATTCAATATTTGAACCATCCCAAGGATGAAATAATTTTTCAATATTTTGTTTATGAATTTCGGCTTTTGTAAGTTTTATTTCAGGCTCAGAATCACAAGCACATTTGAAAAATAAAAAGAGTAATAAGAATAAAATTATGGGAACAATAAATTTCATTTTTTTACCGTCTTCTTTTACTTTTTGTTCTACTCTTTTTTTCTTTTCCTCATCTGTCAAGTTGTTAAATTCATTGACTTTTTCTAATTTAGTTTGGTTTTTCATTTGATTGCTTATTGGTTAATAAACAAATTTATGAGTAAAAAAAGTACAAACATTACGGGAATCCTCATTTGACAATAATAAGCAATTCCAAAAAAAAAAAAGTTAGAAAAGTACGCATAAATATAGCCAAAATCTATCTCGTACCGCGTACCAAATAAATTTTATCTATTTAGATGTTTTGGGAGCTCTTCGCACCGTAGTTAGAAAAGTCCCACGGAGAACCTAAGGCAGTTTTGAAATTTTATACGACCACAGATATTAAGATAATGTAAAGTGTGTAAAGTATGCACTTGAAACAAAACATTTATTATTGTAGAAAATAGATTTTTTTAAGGAACTGAATAGTTAGAATACAGAAATAATACAGATTTAAAACTAAAAAATCCTAATCACTTATAAATTAAGTAGTTATGATTTATTTTTGTTCTAAAAAGTGACCACGGTGGGATTTGAACCCACACGCCCTTGCGAGCACCAGCCCCTCAAGCTGGCAAGTCTACCGTTTCTCCACGTGGCCTTAAAATAAAAAAGGTCAAGTAATAAATTACTCGACCTTTTGTGACCCGACTGGGGCTCGAACCCAGGACCCCATCATTAAAAGTGATGTGCTCTACCAACTGAGCTATCGAGTCAATGCTTTCAAGAAAATTATGTGTTGATCACTAAAATTGTGACCCGACTGGGGCTCGAACCCAGGACCCCATCATTAAAAGTGATGTGCTCTACCAACTGAGCTATCGAGTCATATTCTTTCCTTGAATGCGGGTGCAAATATAAGGACTTATTTTGGAGTTTTCCAAGCAATTTTATTATAAATTTGTCTTTTTTAAACAATAAATCTTAACGCCTTAGTTTATAAGGTTTTATTTCATGAGAAAAATTATATTATTAGGCTATATGGGATGCGGGAAGTCCACTATTGCAAATAAGTTGTCAAAAAATATCGGTATCCCTTTTGTAGATTTGGATGAAAAGATAGAAGAAAAGTTGAATTTATCCATAAATGCCATTTTTGAAAAGCATGGAGAAATTTACTTTAGAAAGGTAGAGCACGAAGTTTTTATCGAATTGTTGAATTCGCCGGAGCAATTAATTATAGGTTTGGGCGGAGGAACGCCTTGTTATGCCAATAATCATGAGCTGCTAAAAGCAGATAATGTTGTTTCCATTTATCTTAAAGCGTCAATTGAGACTTTATTTAAAAGATTATCTGCTAATAAAAGTAAAAGACCCCTAATCGCCAACAAAAGTGATGAGGAGATGAGAGAGTTTATTGCAATGCATCTCTTCGAAAGAAGTTTTTATTACAACCAAGCACAACATAAAGTTGTGGTCGATGATAAAACCATTGATCAGACCGTTCTGGATATTCTAACTCTTTTAGCTTAAATACGCATAACTGTCATTATTTTCATCAAAAACTACTTGAACGTGCTCCAATAATGACGTCGAAAGAGAAATTCCTTTGAAATCGGCTTTTACGGGGTACTTTTTGTGGTTTCTATCTACAAGTACGGCCGTTTTGAATTTTTTCAAAGGAACGTCTATGAAGTGTCTTACGGCATAGATTAATGTAGTGCCTGAATTTAATACGTCATCAACAAGAATCAAACCTTTATTGGTATACTGTTCTTTTGATAGGGAAGTGTGAATGGGAAGTTGTGGATTTTGTTTGTTGATTTGCACTTCGCAGAGTGAAACTTTAATAGGTGATATTGTTTCCAGAGCCAATGCTATTTTTTTTGCAAATGTAAAACCATTAGCAGCAATGCCCGCGATTACAATTTCTTCCTCATCTACAAAGGTTTCGTAGATTTGGTAGGCAATTCTTTTTATTTTATGTTCTATTTCCTGATTTGTTAAAATGATATTTTTGCTCATTGTTTAAAGGTTTTTTCCCCTCCCCAGCCCTCCCCGAAGGGGAGGGAGCCAGGTCTGGCAAAGGTTATTCGATGTTTTACTTAATTTTTATTTGTCAACACTTGTCTTCCCATCATACCTTCCGGGCGGAAACTGGGTTTTGCAAAGGCTATTAGATATTTCACTTAATTTACGAAGGCTCGTCTCCCTCTCCTTCGGGGAGGGTCGGGGAGGGGAGAAATTCGTCAATGTCTCTTCTGTCTTTTTTGGTTGGTCTCCCGGTTCCATTTTTTCGATAATGTTCTTTTGATAACTTTAAAAGTTCCAAATGCTGATACGCTTCAGCCGGAGTGTCGTTTCGTCTATAGATATCCACCAATTTTGCCCCTACACGATTTTCAGGAATGTCTAAAACCGTAATGATTTGGGTGATTTGGTCTTTTCTAAAAGTGATTTTATCAGTAGGAAAAACTTCCTTTGATGGTTTGGCAACCAAGCCGTTTACCGTGACATGATTCTTTTTACAGGCTTCGGTAACCATGTTTCGCGTTTTATAATACCGCATGCACCATAAATATTTATCTATTCTCATAAATTTTCTAAAATCGGAGTTAAATAGTTTACAAAAATCAATCAAAATTGTATCTTGCGCACTTAAAAAATTAGCTATAATGAACAAATTTAAGTATTATTTTATTCTATTAATTACAACTGTCTCTTTATTTTCATGCTCAAAGGATGATGCTGCGGAAATTACCCCGCCAAGAGATTATGCAGTGCAATATGCAACTGATTTAACAGATATTGAAGAGTATTTAAAAACATATCATATTACGGTTGTCAACCACGCTGGTTTTCAAGACGATCAGGATGTTGCTTTTACTAAGATTGCTGTAGGCGGAACAGAACCGTCCATTTATTCTTATTTGAATAGTGCTACTTTTCCAAAACTTTTGAGTAGAGATGTGAAATTTCACGATATTACCTATAAATTATATTACCTGATTTTAAGAGAAGGAACCGGAAAATCACCTTCTAATGTTGATGGTGTGTTGGCGGCATATAAAGGGGATTACCTTTCCCGACAAAAAGTTGCCGAAGTGGAAACGTTAACGGCTACTTTTTTTGAAGAATCAAAAAATCCACAACAGTTTTTTAATCTAACGACTACAATTAATGGTTGGGGAGAAACTTTTCCAGAATTTAAAACCGGAAACTATTCATCTAATGCTGATGGTACTGTTTCATATAATGATTTTGGAGCAGGAGTGATTTTTATCCCCTCTGGACTAGGATATTACAGCTTAGGAAGTAATAGTATTCCGGCATATGCGCCATTAATATTTAGTTTTAAATTGTATGAAATTAACAGACTTGACTCAGATGGTGATGGAATCATGAATTTTCAAGAAGATCTTGACGGAGATGGCTACGTTTATGATTACAGAAACAAGACAAACTACCCAACAACTCCCACAACAAATTTGGATGATACGGATGGCGATGGAATCCCGAACTTTTTAGATACGGATGATGATGGGGACGGCGTAAGTACCAGAACAGAAATCACAGGTACTAATGGTGTTTTAATCCCTTTTGAGTCTATCCCTAGCTGCGACGGTAATACTACTAATCCTGACAGAGTCAAAAGGCATTTAGTAAAATGTAATTAAAAAATACCGTTCAAAAAAAATCCAGTTCAAAAATGAACTGGATTTTTTTTGCTATTAAATGAATAGATTATTTTCTTTTCATTACTCTTTCAACTGCTTCAACAATTGCTTGGTTGTTCAATTTGTATTTATCCATTAATTGTTCTGGTGTTCCAGATTCTCCAAAGCTGTCATTCACTGCCACAAATTCTTGCGGTAAGGGACTGTTTAAGGCTAACACTCTTGAAACGCTTTCGCCAAGACCACCAAGAATATTGTGTTCTTCAGCAGTAACAATACATTTTGTTTTTTCTAATGATTTCAAAATAGCTTCTTCATCCAATGGTTTAATAGTATGAATATTGATTACCTCAGCCGAAATCCCTTGTGCTTCTAATGCTTCAGCTGCGATTAAAGCTTCCCAAACTAAATGTCCCGTAGCTACAATAGTTACATCGGAACCTTCGGTTAAAACAATTGCTTTTCCTATTTCGAAAGGTTCGTCAGCTGGCATAAAATTAGGCACAACCGGACGACCAAAACGCAAATAAACAGGACCATGATGATCTGCAATTGCTAATGTAGCCGCTTTTGTCTGGTTATAATCACACGTATTGATTACAGTCATTCCCGGTAACATTTTCATTAATCCTATGTCTTCAAGGATCTGGTGTGTTGCACCGTCTTCTCCTAAAGTTAATCCAGCGTGTGAAGCACAAATTTTTACATTTTTCTCAGAATATGCAACGGATTGTCGAATTTGATCGTACACTCTTCCTGTAGAAAAGTTAGCGAAAGTTCCAGTAAAAGGAATTTTTCCTCCAACGGTTAAACCTGCTGCAATTCCAATCATGTTCGCTTCCGCAATTCCAATTTGGAAAAAACGCTCCGGATGATTTTTCTTGAAATCGTCAAATTTTAAGGAACCTATTAAATCCGCACAAAGTGCCACAACATTTTCGTTTTTTTGACCTAATTCAGTCATTCCCGCTCCAAAACCTGAACGAGTATCTTTACTTCCTGTATTTGTATATTTTTTCATTTTCTTTAATTGAATGATTTAAAAATTGAATGATTAGGAAAACCCCTTAATTCATAATTTATAACTCATAATTATTTAATAGTCGCTTTCTCCTTCAGTATAATTTTGACCTAAAGCAATTTCAAGTTGCGTATCATTAGGCGCTTTACCGTGCCAAGCATGACTGTACATCATAAAATCTACACCATTGCCCATTTCAGTATGCAACAATACACAAACTGGTTTTCCTTTCCCAGTTCTTGATTTAGCATCATTCATACCAGCAATGATAGCTTCGATATCGTTTCCTCTTTCAATTTCTAAAACATCCCAATCAAAAGCTTCAAATTTAGCACGAATACTTCCCATGGCTAAAACTTCGTCAGTAGAACCATCAATTTGTTTTCCGTTTAAATCGATTGTAGCAATAAGATTATCTACTTTTTTTGCAGAAGCATACATGATGGCTTCCCAGTTTTGACCTTCTTGCAATTCACCATCACCGTGAAGCGTGTAAATAATATGATTGTCACCATTCAATTTTTTTGCTTGAGCAGCACCAATCCCTACAGATAATCCTTGTCCAAGAGAACCAGACGCAATACGCACACCTGGTAAACCGTCATGTGTAGTTGGGTGTCCTTGTAATCTTGAATTGATCAAACGGAAAGTAGCCAGTTCTGATACCGGAAAATAACCGCTTCTTGCTAAAACGCTGTAAAATACAGGTGAAATATGCCCGTTTGAAAGGAAGAAAAGATCTTCTCCAATTCCGTCCATATCAAAACCTTCTTTGCGTTCCATGATATTTTGGTATAAAACTACCAGAAATTCAGCACAACCTAAAGAACCACCTGGGTGACCTGAGTTGACTGCGTGTACCATTCGAAGAATATCTCTTCTGACTTGGATTGTTAAATCGTTTAATTGTTGTGTGTTCGGTTTCATTTGTGTGTTAAAATTAGACTGCGCAAATATAATCAGATAATTTGATTAATGTAAGGTTCCATTTTTAGATTTATTAATAGTTATTAAGGATTCAATTTTTTGGCACCAACACTATTTTTCACTTTTAACACTATTTAGTATCTTGCAACCATGTTTCAACAATTATTCAAAAGTATTCAGGAAAAAGTGGCACTAACCCCAGAAGAAATGGAGTTGTGTAAAACGTTTTTTATCCCAAAAAAGTTACGTAAAAAACAGATCCTGCTGCAGGAAGGAGACATTTGTATCTATAATGCATTTGTTGAAAAAGGTATTCTTCGCTCTTTTTCCATGGACGAAAAAGGAAATGAACACATCGTACAATTTGCGATTGAAGGCTGGTGGATTACAGATTTGTCTAGTTTTCTAACCAATAGTAACTCTATTTATACCATTGAAGCGCTTGAGGATTCTGAATTGCTACTGCTGACCACTGAAGCAAGAGAAGCATTGATGGATAAAATCCCCATGTTCGAAAGATACCAACGCTTGCTTTTGCAAAATGCCTACATCGCAAACCAAGCCAGAATAAATTCGGCTTTAACTGAAACCGCCGAAGAAAAATATACCAATTTGGGATTGGCTTATCCCGGAATTGTTCAACGTGTACCCCAACACATGATCGCTTCTTACCTTGGACTGAAACCGGAAACATTGAGTCGGGTTCGCAAACAAATTAATAATAGGAGTTAATTTTAATTGACATAGATCAATAGAATTTCTTGTTTTACATCAACAGAAATTATACCGATACCGCCCTAAATTTGCCAGGTAAATAAAAGTCGATGTCAAACAGAAGAACATTTGCAGTACTTGGTGTTTCAGAAACCAACAGTATTTTTTTAGCGAAGCAAATTGCCACAACCAATCCCGTTTTGCTGTTTGATCATGATTTGGTTGCACTGAATACCTTTTATTCCCAAATACTTTCAGAATATCCAAACGCAAATGCGGAGCTGATGATTTGTCCAACCAATGCAAGTTGGGAAGCTGACGTTATTATACTTTCAAATGCTGCTACAACTAATGTCAACCTGATTGAAAAAATCAGAAATGTGGCTACAGGCAAGATTGTACTTTTTTTGGAAAACAAGAAGAACACGATTACTATCGAAAATTCTGCTGAAAAATTGCAGGATTTGTTTCCTTTTTCGAAAGTTGTTCAGAGTTTCGAATCAGCGGATGATTCTAACGATTCCTTTTTTTTGAACGGAAACGATAAGGAAGCCGTAATGACTATTTTGACATTATTTACAAGTATTGGTTTGAAAGCCAGTACCATATAAACTAACAATAATTTAAAAAAAAATCAAATGAGCAAATCAATTTTATTCCAGCCTTATACATTAGGAAGCAGTAGTTTAAAAAACCGAATGGTGATGGCACCAATGACACGAAGCCGTTCTAATAATGAAGGAAATGTTGCTACAGCACTTACAGCAGAATATTATGCGCAAAGAGCAACAGCGGGTTTAATTGTTTCTGAGGGAACTTTTGTGAGTACAAAAGCAGTTGGTTTTATCAATGTACCCGGAATTTATAGTGCAGCCCAAACCGAAGGTTGGAAACTCGTTACAAAAGCAGTACACGAAAAAGGAGGAACTATATTTGCACAATTGTGGCACACAGGCCGATTGTCGCATCCAGATTTACATAACGGTGAATTGCCACACGCACCTTCAGCCTTAAATCCTTTTGCAAAAGCGTACACTAATGATGGTTTTGTAGATACAGTTATTCCAAAAGAAATGACCATTGAAGACATCAAACAAACCGTTTTAGATTTCAAAAACGGAGCCAAAAATGCAATTGCAGCTGGTTTTGACGGGATCGAATTGCACGCAGCCAACGGATATTTGTTGCAACAGTTTTTTAATGGGTATTCTAATTATCGTTCGGATGAATACGGTGGTTCTATGGAAAACAAATCCCGAATCCTATTTGAAATTCTAGATGCTTTAGAAGGAGTTATTGATTATGCTAAAGTTGGTGTTCGTTTGAATCCTTCGTTGCACAATGCGCAGGGAATGATGCTGGATGAACAGACAATTCCTACCTATGAGTACATGATCAATAAACTGAATGATTACGGTTTGGCTTATATCCATTTGACGGAGCCTTTCACTGATGTAAGTGAGGTGCCTTTTGCCGTTACTGAAGTAGCCAAACATTTCAGACCATTTTACAAAGGAACTTTAATCATAAATAAAAGTTTTAACAAAGAAACTGGTATCAAAGTTATCGAAGACGGTTACGCTGATCTTGTTGCTTACGGAGTTCCGTTTATTGCGAATCCAGATTTAGTGGCTCGTTATGAAACTGATGCGCCATTAAACACACCCGATCAAACTACCTTTTATACTGATACAGTGAAAGGATACATTGATTATCCAGCAATGGCTGAATAATTTAAATTTTTATTAGCTATAAAAACAGATTACATTTTATTCAAGTCAGATTATAATTCACAGAAAAGCCCGCAATTTGCGGGCTTTTCAAGTAGTAGGAAAAACAGTTTTAAGCTGTTTTTAGTATCAAAATTATGCTTTAATGTTTGTAATCGCATTTGCTTTGTGAGCTTGCTTATTGATGGTTGACATTGCAATTCCGGTTAATGTTGCATCTGTTTTTTTCTTTTCATCGAGTGTCATTGCAAGCAAATTGGCAGCTTTGTTTTCTCCTAATGTTTTAGCAAAGGCGTGCAAGGTACCATACGTTGCTATTTCGTAATGTTTCACTTTTTGTTCCGCAGCAATAATTCCTGCATCTCTTACTGCACCTATATCAGTTTCTTTAATTAGACCATCGGCTTCTTTTAGAATACCTTCCATAGCATCACATTTTTTTGCAGTTGGTTTCATACCATTCTCTTGAAAAATTTTCTCTAAGCGAGAAACATGTTCTTTCGATTCATTTAATTGGCTTTTTAATGAGTTTACTAATTCCGGTGAGGAAGCGTTTTTTACCATATTTGGTAACGTTTTTGTCAAAACTTTCTCAGACCAGTAAATGTCTTTCAATCCGCCTTCAAATAAGTCTCTTAATCCATGTGCGGCATTGCTTTTTGCTTGCATAGCACCTTTAACATCTTCTTTTTTACTAATTGCAGTTCTCATAATAGTAGTTTTTAAGATTAAATTGTATAGAAATAATAGATACTATTTTTTCTATCTAACTCATTCACTTAAATTTTTTAAGTGGAATAAAATTAATCAAATAATAATCTAATCAACTGTTAATTAACTAATTGTAAATACGAATAGTATTATTTACTGTTGCCAAAAATTCTTTTATCGTACTATTTTATTTTTAAGACTGCTCCATCCGCCACCATTGTACACTGCGGTATAGCCATTTGATTTTAAAATACTTTTTGCTGAAGCACTGCGCATTCCGGAGGCGCAACACGTAATAATAGGTTGGTTTTTATCTTGTAGTTTGAACAGATTATTGCGAAGTGTATCCACAGGAATATTAATGGAATCCTTAATATGGCCTGCTAAATATTCTGCTTTGCTGCGCACATCTATGACAATTGCCCCGTTCTCTATTAATTCCGGATAATTCACCTTGGCGCCAAGCCTAAATATTTTTTTGAGTATGTTTATCATGTTACACGATTTGGGATTGAAGGTAATTCACATCCAGCCAGGAACCGCCGTTATAACATTCCACACCGTGTGCGGTCAGAAAAACTTGTGCCTGACCACTTCTATTTCCAGAGGCGCAACAAAGTACTAATGGCGCTTTGAGTTCCTGAATTTCCTGCATTCTATGCGGAATTTCATTCAGCGGAATATTGATTGAACCGGCAACGTGACCGCCCATAAATTCGTCATAGGAACGCACATCTACAATGGTTCCCAGTTTCTCTTTGATAATTTTTGCTACTTCCATTTTTTTATTTTTTAACGATTATTCCCCTTTGGTGTAAAATCTAATACTACAAAATTACGACTACGTAAGTTATGAATCGTATTTATTTAACAACAAAATTCGGAAAGCATTTCGGGAATCGTTTTACTTTTTTTGGAACTTACAAAAATAATCAAGCGAAACTAATTGCCACGATACGTTGCATATCCATAACTGGAAAGCGTAATGGGAACGTGATAATGATTGGCATCTTTAATTTGGAAAACAACTTCAATAAATGGATAAAAACTATCTGTCTTTTTGCTTTTAAAATAGTCCGCGACCAAGAATCTAAGTTTATAAATTCCTTTTTTTATTTCTTTATAATTCAGAAAATCGATAATTCTACCATTTTTATCCGTTATTTTTTCATCCACATACGACCATATTTTTGTGGTTTCATCGTATTTTTCTAATACAACCGGGACGCCAATTGCAGCAGTTCCGCTGGAAATGTCTAAAATATGGCTGGACAATTGGTAAGTATTATTTTGAGAATAGCTTGCTGTTGCTACAGCCGTAAAAAGTAAACTAAATAGTAAATTTTTCATTTTTGTTTGTGTTTAAAATTAATGTGTTGTGATTTGTGCGGTTGCAATTGCGCCTGATTTAGCGATTAAATCATCGTTTTCAGGACTTCCTCCTCCGGCAACACCAATGCCACCTATGACTTTTCCGTTGTGCCAAAGCGGATAACCACCGCCTAATAATAAAAGTTCCGGCAGTGTAGCTAAATTTTGAGTATCCGGATTCAATTTGGCATTTCTTGACAATAAAAGCGTAGGGGTTTTTGTTGATAATGCGGTGTACGCTTTTCTTCTGGCCGCTTCCGTATTGTGCGGTCCCACTTCGTCGCCACGAGTGAGGATGATAATTTGCCCTGATGCGTCCAATACTGCGATGGTGACTTTTTTTTTCAAGCTTTTTGCGGCTTCGCGGGCTTGTTCTGTAATTTGAAATGCAGTTTTGAGCGTTAGTTGAACGGATTGTGTCGTATAATTTCCTTCCATTTTAGCATTTAAATTGGTAAAATCGGTACTTTTTTTAGTGCTGATTTGTGCCAATGAAAATAATGGAATGAGTAGTACTAATAGACAAGAGTTGATTTTCATGATTAATTTTTTTACAAAATTAAAAACGAGTCGCATGAAAAAGCTTGTCCTATGTCAACGTTTTTAGAGTTTGGATTTTATTCGGCTTAAGGTTGAGGGAGAAATTCCTAAATAGGACGCGGCCAGTTTTATTAGAAACACGCAATAAAAAATGAGGTTGATTTTCAATAATCCATTTTACTTTTTCTAAGGCATCAAATCCCTGAAAACCGTAAATGCGTTTTTGAGCCGTTATAAAACCTAACTCCAGAATCGCTCTGTAAATCAGTCCAAATTCTGGTATTGTTGTTACGAGATAATAAAAGTCCGTTCTGGAAATCACCAATAATTCTGATTTTTCTATCGTTTGCACGTATTCGTAAGCGGGCTGTTGATCAATAAAACTTGGTAAGGCTGTTCCAAAACCGCCTTCAAAAGCAAAAAATCGTGACGTTTCAATTCCTTCTTTATTGATAGTGAAAATTCTGATACAGCCTTTGTTTACAAAATAATACTGTTGGCATATTTCCTCATAACGCACTAAAATTTCATTGCGCTTGGTTTGCATTGGTTTAAAAAAGGAACAGATGAAATCCATTTGTTCATCATTGATTTGTGTTCGGTTACTGATATACTTTTGAAGTAATTCGTACATCTTATTAGGATTTAGTTTTTATATTTTTCGAAAGTAAAGGTACAAACAATAGATTCTTGGCAAAGTAATTCAACATAAAGACGCGAAGCAGGTTGATACAGAAAAACTCAAAATGACTAATGATTAGCGTCAGATTATTCCATGACTTACCTATAATGAACTGGGAATACAGCAGCTTTTTTATTAAAGCCAAGAATCGATTTATTTTTAAAATAGTACAAATGAATTGTGTTAATTAAAAAGTAAATTCAGAACTAATTCCCTTTTTGTCAAAAAAATACGCTAATTTTAAAAGAATAAGTATTTCAACTGTCACTGCATGCTTTTTGACAATTTAATAATACAAATATTAATAAAAATAAATAGAGTATAATGTCAGAGAAAAGTAAAAAACAATTCGGAGTTTGGATGGATTCACATCATGCAACTATTGTAGGTAAAGAAAATGTAGATTCTGGAGATTTCGTAGTTTTAGGACACGAAAAAGAAGAAGGACAGGGTGGAAACTCAAATGAAAACGCGGCAAACAATGCAGAAAGAGATTCACTTCACAAGTTATTCAAAAACATTACTGCGCACATGCAAAATGTGGATGAATTACATGTAACAGGTCCTGGAACTGCTCAAGAACAATTTGTTAAATATTTGAGCGAAACTCCACAATACAAAAATGTAGAGGCTAAACTAAGTACTTCTAATAAAATGAGTGACGAGAGCTTAATTGAATATGTGGCTTCACAATTCAACTAATCTTTTTGAGATAAATGATGATAGGCTGTCCGGAAGGGCAGCCTATCTTGTTTGGTACAGTACCGTTTTGAAATTTAAAAGAAATTCCATTGAACTTTCTTGTTTAATTTTTATTTTTCCTCCATGAATGCCAAGCGCCAGTCGACCATAATGCTACTATAATGAGAAGCGGTTGAAGCGGCAGTCTGAGCCATCTGGCTAAATCTGTATTAAGTCCGAAAGCATTTCTATGTTCGACTAACTGCGCAATATTTCCTGGAAATACAAGAACAAAAAAAGCAGCTACAATCCACCCAACCTGGATGCGATACTTAAATAACAGAATTAGGGATAAACCCAAAGCAATTTCGACAACTCCAGACAGCAGAACCACTAAATCGGCGTTTACAGGAATCCACGGTGGTACTTGTGCTAAAAATTCTGTTCGACTCCAAGTAAGATGACTAATTCCAGCAGTTGTGAGAAATAGTCCTAAAATATAACGGCTTATGTTTTGAGCTAAACTCATTTTTTGGAGATTTTGTGTATTTATAGTGTTCATTTGTAATTATTTTTTAGATAACTGTAGAAATAGATGTTCGAATTTGTTGAAAAAGAAAAATTTTAGCAGCATTAATAAGCGAAAATTTCATAGTAAATATAGGCGTATTAAAGGATATGAAAAGCGTTTTACTAAAGAAAACCACTTTTTAAAGCTAAATTAACTTTCGTATTTTTTTTAAATCTTATATTCGTTAAAAAAATGAATATGCGTTTCTCCTTCTTTATTATCCTCTTATTGAATGCTTTTCTTTTGGTCAACTGCGGTTCCAAAAAAAATACTGATATTTCATATCTCAATTCTACCGATAAAAACACTGCAAAATCGCCACAATTGAATGTTTTTGTGCCCCGAAAATCAACTGCAACGCAAATACCAGTTTTAATTTTTGTTCACGGAGGAAATTGGAACAGTGGCCGGAAAGGTACCTATGATTTACTGGGCAGAAATTTTGCCAGCAAAGGCGTGATTACAGTTATCCCGGATTACACGTTGAGTCCTGATGCTACTTATGATGATATGGCACGGCAAATTGTGTCTGTAATTCAATGGACAAAAAAGAACATCAGCCAGTATAATGGTAATCCCAATTCGATTTATATTACAGGTCATTCGGCAGGCGGCCATCTTGGTGCTTTGGCAGTCATGAATCCAAAATATGGAATTGATTCTGGCACTATTGCCGGAATAATTCTGAATGATGCGGCAGGATTAGACATGAAAAATTATTTAGAGGGAAATCCGCCAACCGAAAAAGATGATTATTTAGCAACTTGGACCTCAAATCCGGAGCAATGGAAAGATGCTTCGCCCATTTATTTTTTAAATAAAAACACGCCCCCTTTTTTAATTTATGTTGGAGACAAAACATATAATTCTATTAAAATTGCTAACAGCCGTTTTGTAACTGCTTTGCAACCTTTCCAACCCGATGTGACACCAATTCGGTTGAATAAAAAGCACGTCCCAATGGTGCTCCAGTATTTTTCACCTTGGAGCAATCGCTTTGATGAAATTATTGCTTTTATGAATTTGCACAATAAGTAAAACTTAATTATCCTTTAGAATTTAATAAAAAAATTGAAACACATAGAAAAATAGAGAATAAGATTTAGCTAGCCCAATTGCTTCGCCTGTTCGCTATCGCTCGGGTCTTGGGTTCACATTGCTTTGGTTTTCTCTAAAAAAGTGAAACGCCTTCCATAATTTTAAATTCTATTTTTCTATGTGTTTAAAAAATTAATTATCTCCAAAGGTTTTGAGCAAGAAGAATTAAGTAAGCTTATTTTTTTAAAATCGCATCAACTGAATATTTACCACTTCCTAGTAAAAACAGTGCGCAATACGATAGTAAATATAGTAATGCAGGTTCCATGGTTCCCAGATCATCATTGATGTGAACAATAAATGCGGCAACAGCCATGGTTATAATAAGGGGAATCAACGCCATTCTGGTCCATAATCCAATTACCAGTAACGCTGAGCATAAAACTTCGGCAAAAACAGTCAAAGCTAATGATGCCGGAACTCCTATACCTATTGGATCACCAAATTCCATGTTGCCATCCATTAACTTCATCAGCTTTGGAATACCATGACTCAACATCAGTAAACCAAATGTTAATCGTAAAATAAGCGAAGCCCAATCTGTTGCACTAGCGGACCATAAACTTGAGGAAAATAATTTTCGAATCATATTTTTTAAGTTTTTAAAATTGTGTTCAGACAAACATAAGATTTTTTCACAAGAATTTGCTGTATGAAATACCGTATTTTAGCGAAAGTCACATCTGGTTATTGATTTTATTCTTTCGTTTTAAATGGAATGTTTCAATGCTAATTATGGTCAGAATTCCAAGAGCGTAGGCAAGCAAATCCATCCAGGCAAATGAATTCCCGAGCACAACTCTTGCAATTTTAGAATGTTGCAGTCCTAGTTTTTCCACCATATTGAAGTACTGTGCGATTTCGATCCCGAATGAAAAAATCAACACAAGACTTGCAGCTACCAAAAACGAAACTTTTATAAAGGATTTCACAAAACAATAGAGTAAAATAACCACCAGAAAATCTCCGAAATACGGTCTTATAAAGTCATCATGAACATACATAGCAATGGCGATTTCTGCGAGGAAAAGTAAAATTGTAAGAGTAAAATAGTTGCGGTTATATTGAAACATCTTGGTGGTTAAATTATTTAGGATTTTATTTTTTAGAGCATTCATTTTTTGTTACTCACTTATTTGTATCGTTTTTTCAACCCGTGACAGTATATTATTTTTATGTGTTTCTTAACTATCTTATGGGTTCATAGCACGTAATCTAATGATTATTAGTGGTTCATAGATAATTTATCGCTACTCACTTTGTAGAAACCTAAGAGTAGTTCGGTTTTTTTTATATTGATTTTTACCATCCTCTAAATTGGGCTTGTGTTAAAAAAAGGATAGCTTTATTATTATTTGTCTGTTGATTTCATGGTAAACGTTCCGGCGCCTTGAGCCGTTTGCGACTTACGAAGACGAGTATTTTCCTTTAAACGAAAATACAATCTAAAAACGGTAATTCCACTAAATTCGCAAATGGTGCAAGGCGTGTGTTATGCACAGTTTATGTTAATGGAAGTATTATTTCAAAGATGTTTTCTTCATATTCACTTCCATTATATTTCATGTTTTTCGAATGATTTGTATCTATTTTTAGATTTAAAATACCTCCATTTAATTCAATAAAATTTTTTATAATATACATTCCTGTTCCACTACCATTAAGACCTAAATAACATGAAAGCTCACCTGAAAAACCTTCATTAAATATTTCATCTAATTCATATTCGTAAATTCTTAGGCTTAACATTTTAAAAGTAATTATTAATTGTTTTGAATTTAATTTGCTAAAAGTTATATTTAGAGTAGAGTGGGGACAAGTATATTTTGTACAATTGTCAATTAAATGAACTAAAGCAACAGTAATAGTTTCATAATCAACATTTACTTCATCGTAGCAATTTTCAATTTCGACAACGACATTGTTTTCTATAAATGAATCCCAAAATGCTGATAAAGTAGCTTTAATTAATCTATGAATTGAATGTGATAACTTTTCTAATTTTTCATTATTAAATTTATAAAGTCTGTCATATACACTTAATTCTGCTTGAATTAATTTGTTATTTTTTATTATTTTTAAAAGTGAACTACTACTTTTACTTACATTTAGAGTTAAGTTACTTTTAATTGTATCGATTTGTGATTTAGTTCCTGACGAATTAGAATATGGGTCTAAAATATTTTCGGATGCTTGTATGCAATGTGCGTTATATTTTTTTAAATTATGTGTTAGTCTATCGGTAATAGTTATAAAATCTTTTGAAAGCTCTATCTTTAAATCTTTGAAAGTTTCTATAAAATCATGCAATAAAATCGCTTTGCTTTTCCAAATTCTTGTAGAATCAACAGCTTCATTTATGCATAATAATACTTCAATATCTCCTTTCTTAAAAACTCCACGCCTTCTGAACTCTTTTTTTTTGTTACAAAAATACTTTTCTGTCTGATTTGGAATTAAATTGTCTAAACAGCAATCATTTAAATCGATATTTTTAACTAATATTTTACCGTTTTCTTTAATAATAAACCTCATGGTGAAACAGAATGTGTTAAAAAAGTTTTTATTATTGTTCCAATTATAGAACCAGACTGAGCTGTTACTTTAAATGCTTTAAGGACCTTATCGGAATCTATTTCACCTTTATTTTGAACTTTTAATAAGTTAGTTTTAATTAAACTTAATTCTAAAAATTCTCCTGTTTCGTCTTTTACAAGTTTTTGAATTCTCTGAATGCATTCTTCGAGAGAAAAAGCTTGATTTGCAAATTTTTCGGTTAATTTTAAAAATTCGTATGTATCCGCATTTTTCCTTATTCGAGCATCAACAATTGATAAGGTATTATCAAAAATATCTCTTTTACCTTCAGAAGAATAAAGGATGACAGCTTTAGATGGATATTTTTCCTTTAATGCTCTTGCTAATCCAAGACCTTCGTCAGGAAAATTTAATTTTTTACCAACACCTTGAATATCAACAAAAAAAATATGAGTTTTTTCTACATCTGCATGGTCAAGATCCTCAATATCTTTAACTCTTGAACATTGTCTCCATCCATTTGTAGAAATTTTTTCTACAACTTCAAATTAGATATCATCTATAAACAAAATTTTAGTTACACGTTTTATATCGTCTAAACTGCGTTGTGGTATATTAGGTTTTTTATAAAACCAATTTAGTATATTCATCTATTTATTTGTTTTTATCGTTTTTGATTAAATTGTGCATAACTTGATTATAGTCGAAACAAACCTTCGTATATACACCCAAATATGGGTAGATAGGCGAAGGTTTGTTTCGCTTTATTGATTTTCAAATATATTAAAATTTTCTTACAAATCATCAAAAGGTATTTTATTTAATAAGGTGCTTTTTTGAATAATAATATTAAGATTTTAGTTGTTGTTAAACCAAATATCGCGTGATGGATTACTTCACTTTTTTGATATTTTTCATAGGAGTTCAGTGAACTTCGTTTGTAGTGGAAATCCTTTTATGAAGCGCAGCGGAGTAAAAGATTGCAACGAATAGCCCAACCTTTTTAGGGCACGCCCAAGCCTAAGCACTAAATTGTACATGCATTTTTGAACGCTATAATTGTCTCCTTTTTCTCTTAAAAAGTTGGTGTAATTTGATTTTCATTCCTATACCTTTTGGGACACTTTTATACTTTATGAGATGGAAAACATTTTTTTGATGTAGATTTCAAATTAACCTATCTTTGCCAGCCGAACAATCGGGTGAAATACGTTACTATGAAGTTTGATTTATTAAAAAAAGATCCGCAGTCGAAAGCCAGAGCGGGAAGTATTACTACTGATCACGGGGTGATTGAAACTCCAATTTTTATGCCTGTGGGTACCGTAGCTTCGGTAAAAGGAGTGCATCAACGGGAACTGAAAGAAGACATTAACCCGGATATTATCCTGGGAAATACCTACCACTTATATTTACGACCACAAACGGAAATCCTGGAGAAAGCCGGTGGTTTGCATAAATTCATGAACTGGGACCGTAATATTTTGACGGATTCTGGTGGTTACCAAGTGTATTCCCTTTCGGCCAACAGAAAAATCAAGGAAGAAGGAGTGAAGTTCAAATCGCATATTGACGGTTCGTACCACTTTTTTACGCCAGAAAATGTGATGGAAATTCAACGTACAATTGGTGCCGATATTATCATGGCATTTGATGAGTGTACGCCTTATCCGTGTGATTACAACTACGCAAAACGCTCGATGAAAATGACGCATCGTTGGTTAGACCGTTGCATCAATCATTTAGACACGCAACCTGTAAAATACGGATACGATCAAGCTTTTTTTCCAATTGTTCAGGGAAGTTGTTATAAGGATTTGCGTCAGCAATCAGCGGAATATATAGCGAATTCAAATCAAGTAGGAAACGCCATTGGTGGACTATCAGTAGGGGAACCTGCCGAAGAAATGTACGCGATGACCGAAGTGGTTTGCGAAATTTTACCGGAAGACAAACCGCGTTACCTAATGGGCGTGGGAACTCCAATCAATATTTTGGAAAATATTGCCTTGGGAATCGACATGTTTGACTGTGTGATGCCTACGCGTAACGCCAGAAACGGAATGTTGTTTACCGCAAATGGTACAATCAATATCAAAAATAAAAAGTGGGAAGCTGATTTCTCTCCAATTGACGAAATGGCAATCACTTACGTGGATACAGAATACACGAAAGCGTATTTGCGCCACCTTTTTGCTGCTAATGAATACTTGGGAAAACAAATTGCTACGATACACAATCTTGGTTTTTATATGTGGTTGGTTCGTGAAGCCCGAAAACATATATTAGCAGGCGATTTCAGACCTTGGAAAGAAATGATGGTGAAGAATATGAGCCAACGTTTGTAAAATAATTATGAATTATTAATTATGAGTTAGCTTGTAGTTCATAATTCATAACTCATAACTCATAATTTAAAACATGTTAACAATAATAGACAAATACATCCTAAAAAGATATTTAGCCACATTTGCGGTGATGCTGTTGTTGTTTATCCCCATAGGAATCGTTGTGGATGTATCCGAGAAGATCAATAAAATGCTGGAAAATAAAGTTCCGTTTTTAGAGATTGCTCTTTATTACTACAACTTTACGGTTTATTTTGCCAATTCCCTTTTCCCAATATTTTTGTTTCTATCGGTGATTTGGTTTACGTCAAAACTGGCGAACGATACGGAGATTATTGCTATTTTAAGTTCGGGGATTTCATTTACACGCTTTTTGCGACCGTATATTATTGGCGCATCCATCGTTTCAGTTTTTGTATTGTTAATGGGTTTCTTTGTTGTTCCGGCAGCCAGTGAAGGCTTTAATAATTTCAGGTACACGTACTTAAAAGGAGGTGGAAAAGAAGCGATGCGAGGTGATAATACGGATGTGTATCGCCAGATCAATGACAATGAATTCATTTATGTAAACAGTTTCAATACGGAATCTAAAATTGCTTTTAATTTCTCCTTGGAAAAATTTAAGAACGACAAACTCGTTCATAAAATTACGGCCAGCAGAATCAAATGGAATGCAAAGGACAGCACTTATACGATGTATGATTACACGAAAAGAACGGTAGGTGAACTGAATGATAATATTGAAAAGCTGCCGGAAAAGAATGCTGATTTTACCTTTGATTTAGAGGATTTAACGCCTGTAGTATATATTGCGGAAACGTTGAGCTTAGGAAAATTGAATGCTTTTATTGAAAAAGAAAGAGAAAGAGGTTCTTCTAATATCAACGTGTACTTAGTGGTTTTGTATAAAAAATACAGTGTTCCGGTATCGGCATTTATTCTGACCATTATCGCGGTTGCCGTTTCTTCGATGAAGCGTAGAGGCGGAATGGGAACGAATCTGGCCATCGGAATTGCACTGGCTTTTGCCTTTGTGTTTTTTGATAAAATCTTTGGTGTATTAGCCGAAAAATCCAGTATTCCGCCGATGTTAGCCGTTTGGTTGCCCAATATTGCTTTTGGAATTTTAGCCATTTATTTACTACGAAATGCAAAACGATAATTTAAAAAGTTATTTAAACCTCCATTTGATTGTTTTTATTTGGGGTTTTACCGCCATTTTAGGCGCTTTAATCACCATAACCGCAGACGCTTTAGTTTGGTATCGGATGTTTTTTGCAGCTATTTTTTTAGCGCTGTTTTTGGTTTTTAAGAAAAAATCGTTCCAAATTCCTTTAAAGTCGTTCCTTAAATTGATTTTCGTCGGGTTATTGATTGCGTTACATTGGATCTTTTTTTTCAAAGCGATACATGTTTCTAATGTGTCGATAACACTTTCGGTTTTTTCATTGGGCGCTTTTTTCGCGTCTATTTTGGAGCCGCTTTTTTATGGTCGGAAGGTTTTATGGTACGAAGTCTTTTTTGGACTTATCATAATCGCAGGATTGGCGCTGATTATGAAAGTCGAAATCAACTACCTTGACGGAATGTTATATGCTTTGGCATCTATCATATTAGGCGTATTATTCACACTGATGAACGGAAAATTGATTGCGGATCACGATCCTTCGGTAATCTCGTTTTATGAATTTTTGGCGGGTGTTTGTTTCATCTCAATTTACTTTTTATTTCAAGGAAAATTCACATTGGACTTTTTTGTATTGACCTCCAATAATTGGATTTTAATCCTGATTTTAGCCTCGGTTTGTACCGCTTATGCTTTTACTGCATCGGTGAAAGTAATGCAGAAGTTAACGCCATACACGGTCATGCTGACTACAAATTTAGAGCCGGTTTACGGAATCGTATTGGCGTATTTCATCCTTGGCGGAAAAGAAAAAATGAGTTTTGAATTTTACATTGGTGCACTGATAATCGTCATTACGGTTATCCTGAATGGTGCTATTAAACACTATCAAAAGGTCAAAACAGAGTAAGAACCGCCTTCTTTGTTCAAGCAAACTTTTACACATAAATAGAATATTTACCTTTTCGAACGATTTAAAATTTTATATTTGCGGTTCGAAATAAAAACAAAAACGCAAAAATCCTATGGAATATTTAGATTTTGAGCTTCCAATAAAAGAACTAGAAGAACAGTTAGACAAATGTCTCGTTATAGGTCAGGAATCAGATGTTGATGTAACGAATACTTGCAAACAAATCAACAAAAAACTAGAAGAGACTAAAAGAAATATATACAAAAATTTGACTGCTTGGCAGCGTGTTCAGTTATCTCGTCATCCTAGCAGGCCTTATGTACTAGAGCATATCACTAATCTTACTAAAGGGACATTTCTTGAGCTTTTTGGAGATAGAGGGTTTAAAGACGACAAAGCCATGATCGGTGGTTTAGGGCAAATTAATGGACAATCGTTTATGTTTGTAGGTCAGCAAAAGGGGATCAATACTAAAATGCGTCAGTTCCGTAATTTTGGAATGGCCAATCCAGAAGGCTATAGAAAAGCGTTGCGCTTGATGAAAATGGCTGAAAAATTTGGTATTCCAGTAGTCACACTTATTGACACTCCGGGAGCTTATCCAGGATTAGAAGCAGAAGAACGCGGACAAGGAGAAGCTATAGCCAGAAACATATTTGAAATGATTCGCTTAAAAGTACCTATTATCACTGTTATTGTTGGTGAAGGAGCATCTGGTGGTGCATTAGGAATAGGAGTGGGTGACAAAGTTTATATGATGGAAAACACTTGGTATTCCGTTATTTCTCCAGAATCATGCTCGTCTATTTTATGGAAAAGCTGGGAATACAAAGAACAGGCTGCTGAGGCCTTAAAATTGACTTCTGCTGACATGAAAAAACAAAAGTTAGTAGATGATATTATTCCAGAACCTTTAGGTGGAGCACACTATGATCGAGAAACAGCTTTTAAAACTGTGGAGCAATATATCATGAAAGGTTTTAATGAATTGAAAGACTTATCAACAGAACAGTTAATTGCCCAAAGGATGGATAAATACAGCAAAATGGGCGAATATAAAGAGTAAAATCTTACAAGAAACTATTTAATCCGTCTCATCCTAAAACGTAGAATGAGACGGATTTTTTTTGGGTTATAAACAAAAAATAGTTACTTATGAACATTTATTTGTAACAACTCATTACCGATTTTTTTTTAATTTTTGCTACTTTCGCTCTATGGAAAACTTCAGAAATATTAATCCTGTTAAGGTTGATAAAACTACTATTATAAGCCTTGAAAAAGGAAAATTGCAACCGCAGGTTCTCGATTTAGAAGAGGCTGTGCTGGGTGCCATGATGATTGATAAAAAAGGGGTTGATGATGTAATTGACATTCTTCAGCCTGATGCTTTTTATAAAGAAGCACACAAACATATTTTTGAGGCTATCGTGCAACTGTTTACAGAAACGCAGCCTATTGACTTATTAACCGTTTCTGCTCAGCTTAAGAAAAATGCCAAATTAGAATTGGCAGGCGGTGATTTTTACTTAATTCAGCTTACGCAAAAGATATCCTCTTCTGCACACATTGAATTTCACTCCAGAATCATACTTCAAAAATTTATTCAACGCAGTTTGATTCGGATTTCAACAGAAATTATTGAAGATTCGTACGATGAAACTACAGATGTTTTTGATTTATTAGACAGAGCCGAATCTAAATTATACGAGGTTACTCAAGGAAATATCAAACGAAGCTCGGAGACGGCGCAGAGTTTAGTTTTGCAAGCCAAAAAACGAATTGAGGAAATCGCCGGTCAAGAAGGATTGAGTGGTGTTGCCACTGGTTTTGATAAATTAGATAAGATTACTTCTGGTTGGCAACCGAGTGATTTAATTATTATTGCAGCAAGACCCGCCATGGGTAAGACCGCATTCGTATTATCAATGGCTAGAAATATGGCAATTGATTTTGGGATGCCAGTTGCATTATTCTCTTTGGAGATGGCATCCGTTCAGTTAATCACCCGTTTGATTTCTTCGGAAACAGGTTTGTCATCAGAAAAGTTGCGTACCGGAAAATTAGAAAAACACGAATGGGAACAGTTAAGTACTAAAGTTAAAAATTTAGAAAAAGCACCATTATTTATTGATGATACACCTTCGTTATCGATTTTTGATTTACGGGCAAAAGCGAGACGTTTGGTTTCGCAACACGGTATCCGAATCATTATTGTCGATTATTTGCAATTGATGACGGCTGGAGGAAACGGAAAAGGTGGAGGAAATAGAGAGCAGGAGATTTCAACGATTTCCCGAAACTTGAAAGCATTGGCAAAGGAATTAAACGTTCCTGTTATCGCGCTTTCGCAATTGTCGCGTGCGGTAGAAACGCGTGGATCCAGCAAAAGGCCTTTATTATCTGATTTACGTGAATCGGGAGCGATTGAGCAAGATGCCGATATTGTATCTTTTTTATACCGTCCTGAATATTACAAAATTGACGAATGGGATGATGATGAAGCCTCACCAACTGCGGGCCAGGCAGAAATAATGATTGCGAAACACCGTAATGGTAGTATTGAAAACGTGCGATTGAAGTTTATAGGGCATTTAGGAAAATTTGATAATCTGGAAGATTACAGCGGCGGATATGATGATTTACCATCCAGTATGAATCAGGATGATAACCCTTTTATCACTAAAAATTTACCATCTGCCAATGATGCTTTTGGTAGTAATTTGAATGATCCGGATGATGACAGCGACGTTCCTTTTTAGAAATTTAATCATTAGAGGGTCTGTTTAACCAACAAGGTTTTACAGGCTCTATTCTAAAAAAATAAATTTAGGATTATTGTAATTGCTTCACTTGAAGTAAATAATTTTATTAGAGAAAACTAAATTGCTAACAAATATTTTATATTGTTAAGACAAGTTCAAAAATGAGCTAAATTCCTTAAAATATTTGTTCGCAATAAAGTAAAGAGAAGATTTTGAATGTTTGAAATTAAACACAAAAATTTATTATTGGTAGATATATTTTGCAAGAACAAATAGTGATTTTAAAGACCATATGGTTGAGGCTAAACGTTAGGTTGCATTATAGATTTTATGTCTATTAATTTTTTTCCTTTTGTTTTTAAAATTTTTCAATTTTTTGTCATAAAAAAAGCGCTCTTTTTCAAGAACGCTTTTTTAAATTTATACAATAACTTATTTTTTATCAATCCATTTTTTGGCATTGACAAAAGCTTCATGCCAAGGCGAAACTTCATCGTTTCTATCTTTTGGATAATGTGCCCAGTTCCATTGAAATGTAGAACGCTCAATATGTGGCATCATCACTAAATGCCTTCCTGTTGTATCACATAGCATTGCTGTATTGTAATCTGAACCGTTTGGATTTGCAGGATAGCTATCGAAGCCATACTTCCCAACAATATTGTAATTTTCTTCACCCATTGGCAAATTGAATTTTCCTTCTCCATGTGAAACCCAAACTCCAAGTGTACTTCCTGCTAATGAAGAAAGCATCACCGAATTGTTTTCCTGTACGGTTACCGAAGTAAAAATACTTTCGTGTTTATGACTGTCATTATGAAGCATTTTTCCGTGAACTTCATGCTCCGGATTAATCACTTCCAATTCCATGAACAATTGACAACCATTACAGATTCCAACCGATAATGTATCTTCTCTCTTGAAGAAATTGTCTAAAGCGGTTTTTGCTTTTTTATTGTATAAAAATGCTCCGGCCCAACCTTTGGCAGAACCCAATACATCTGAATTGGAGAATCCGCCAACAGCGCCAATGAATTGAATGTCTTCCAGTGTTTCACGACCTGAAATCAAATCGGTCATGTGAACGTCTTTAACATCAAAACCGGCTAAGTACATCGCATTTGCCATCTCACGCTCCGAGTTACTTCCTTTTTCACGGATAACAGCTGCTTTTGGTCGTACTTGAGAAATGTCGATAACTGGTTTTTTTCCTGTAAAATGAGTTGGGAAAGTACAGTGTAATGCTTGATTTTTATAATTGTCAAAACGCGCTTGAGCTGTTCCGTTTTTCGATTGTTTTTGGTCTAATAAAAAAGAAGTTTTAAACCAAATATCTCTATATTCTTTTATATCAAAAGTCGAAAGTCCAAGGTCTAAAGTTGCTTCATTCGTAGCAGTTCCTATTTTATAGAAAGAAACATTATTTGCGTTTAATTTGGATTCCACTTCATCATCCGATTTTGCTTGAATAACAAGTCCAATGTTTTCAGAGAACAGAATTTTTATCAAATCTTTTTCTTCGAATCCCGATGCTTCGGTAGAGAAATCTATTTTTGCTCCCAAATTCACATCGGCAAAACACATTTCTAATAAAGTAGTAATCAAACCACCACTTCCTATATCGTGTCCGGCAAGGATATTGTTTTCTAAAATTAATTCTTGAATCGTATTGAAGGCTCTTTTGAAAAATGCAGCGTCTTTAATTGTTGGCACTTCTTTTCCGATAGTATTCAGCGTTTGTGCAAACGAAGAACCACCTAAATTGAAATCATCTTGCGATAAATTGATGTAATAAATAGAACCGCCATCTTTTTGTAAAACAGGCTCTACTACTTTTCTAATATCGGTACAATTTCCTCCTGCTGAAATTATTACCGTTCCTGGTGCGATTACTTCGTCATTTGGATATTTTTGTTTCATTGAAAGTGAATCTTTTCCAGTTGGAATATTGATTCCCAATTCGATTGCAAAATCGGAACAAGCTTCCACTGCAGCGTATAAACGAGCGTCTTCCCCTTCGTTTTTACACGCCCACATCCAGTTGGCAGAAAGAGAAATTCCATCTAAACCATCTTTTATTGGAGCCCAAACAATGTTTGATAAAGATTCAGCAATAGCAGTTCTTGTTCCTGCCACCGGATCAATTAATGAAGCAATAGGCGAGTGCCCAATTGAAGTTGCAATTCCCTCTATTCCTTGGTAATCCAAGGCCATAACACCACAATTATTCAATGGCAATTGCAATGGGCCTGCACATTGTTGTTTGGCCACTTTACCACCCACACAACGGTCTACTTTATTGGTCAACCAGTCTTTACAAGCAACCGCTTCCAGTTGAAGTACTTGCTCTAAGTAGGTAGAAATGTTTTTCTTGTCGTATACTAAATCAGTATAGTTTCTTTCGATTGTTTTGTCTGTCATAACCACTTTTGGAGAACTTCCAAAAAAGTCTTCCAAGGCAAAATCCATTGGTTTCGCGCCAGTTGATTTTGATTGGAAAGTAAAACGGTGATCTCCGGTAACGTCTCCTACTTGGTACATTGGAGAACGTTCACGGTCAGCAATTTTTTGCAATAAATCGATGTTTTCTTTGGCTATAACCAACCCCATTCGTTCTTGAGATTCGTTACCAATTATTTCTTTAGCCGAAAGGGTAGGATCTCCCACTGGCAATTTGTCTAAATCAATTAATCCGCCCGTTTCTTCCACCAATTCCGAAAGGCAGTTTAAGTGTCCTCCAGCTCCGTGATCGTGAATCGAAACAATTGGATTGATATCACTTTCTACCAAACCGCGAATGGCATTGGCAGCACGTTTTTGCATTTCCGGGTTCGAACGTTGAACGGCATTCAATTCAATTCCTGAACTGAAAGCTCCGGTATCTGCTGAAGAAACTGCAGCTCCACCCATTCCAATTCTATAATTTTCACCACCAAGGATAACAATTTTATCACCTGTTTGTGGTTTTTTCTTAATCGCTTGGTCTAATTTCCCGTAACCAATTCCACCCGCTTGCATAATCACTTTGTCGAAACCTAGTTTGCGAGCGTCTTCTTCGTGTTCGAAAGTCAGGATAGAACCTGTAATTAAAGGTTGTCCAAATTTATTTCCAAAATCAGAAGCTCCGTTTGACGCTTTGATCAAAATATCCATTGGCGTTTGATACAACCATTTTCTTTCGGTCATACCATTTTCCCACGGTCTGTTTTCGGCTAAACGAGAATATGAAGTCATGTAAACAGCCGTTCCTGCCATTGGCAAAGAACCTTGTCCACCTGCTAAACGGTCACGGATTTCTCCACCAGAACCAGTTGCAGCTCCGTTGAAAGGTTCTACCGTTGTTGGGAAATTATGTGTTTCTGCTTTTAATGAAATAACCGAATCAAATTCTTTTACTTCATAAAAATCGGGTTTGTCAGCACTTTTTGGTGCAAATTGTTGTACTCGTGGCCCTTTTACAAAAGCAACGTTGTCCTTGTAAGCAGAAACAATATCGTTCGGGTTTTCCTGAGATGTTTTCTTGATTAATTTGAACAAAGAAGATTCTTTTTCTACTCCGTCAATTATAAATTTTCCGTTGAAAATCTTGTGACGACAGTGTTCTGAATTGGCTTGTGAAAAACCAAAAATCTCAGAATCTGTTAGTTTTCGCCCTAATTTAATCGCTAAATTATCTAAATATTCTACTTCTTCGGGACTCAAAGACAATCCTTCTTTTTGGTTGTAAGCAGCGATATCATCGATGTCCAAAATGGCTTCCGGAAGTACGTTGATAGTAAAAATATCTTGATTTAACTCTGTGTATTTTTGCGAAAGCATCGGATCAAACTCCGAAAAATCAGCTGTTGCTTTATGAAATTCTTCAATTCTAATGATGCCGGATATTCCCATGTTTTGGGTGATTTCCACAGCATTAGTGCTCCAAGGCGTTATCATAGTGGCGCGAGGACCAACAAAAAAATCCGTCAGTACGGATTTTTCTATTTTATTTGAGTCGGCAAAAAGCCAGTTAAGTTTTGAAATGTCTTGAGCCGAAATTTCGACTTCGCTCAATGCGTTTTGCGTTTGTACGGCAAAAACAGTTTTGCTTTGGTTTTCAAAGAAATGGATCATTGTTGTGTAGTTTGTTGTATTGCGGTGCAAATTTAGTCAATTAAGATTAAATTTTAGCATAAATAAAGTTCCTTTTTACTTGTAATTATAATCCTGTAATTTTTCTATTGAGGCAATCATTTAATAACTGCTTCGGAGATTAACTTTTTTAGAAGCAAGTAGGGAAAGATTGAAAAAAAGTTAATTCTCTTTAAGGTCATTTAATGAAAATTCTTGTTTTAAAATTTTAAAATTTTTAGAGCGGCAAAAGAATGAAATTAAAAACTTAATAGTGCTTCATTTTTAGCGCAAGAGGTCCCTAAGTAGCAAAGCATTTTTAGGTTAAGATGCTTTATTTAATTATTTTTGCTACTGATAGGATACAATTCAGGATTATAGCTACTACTCAAAGATAGTTTCCTCGTAATTTTTTAAAATCATTAATAGATAAATATGGCTTTGCAATCAATTTTTAAAAATATGAATTGGAAAAAAATCTTGGGATTGTTTCTAGGAATACCAATCTTACTTTTTGGTAGTATCACTGCAGTAATTGCATATAAAAAAGACGCCATAGTTCAAGATTTAATAAGTAAAGCCAATCAAGACTTTAAAGGCAAAATAGCCTTGTCAGGAACTAAAATTTCACCTTTTGAAAATTTTCCTTACATATCTATTGATATACAGGATTTTCAGGTTTTTGAAACAAAAAATCCTGGTGAAAAACCGGTTATAAATTTAAAGGATATTTACGTAGGATTTGATTTATGGACTATTATTCAAGGTACGTATGATGTTAAAACTATAAAATTAGCAAATGGAAAAATTGACATCAAACAGTATTTAGATAACACTTTTAATATTGTAAAAGCTTTTGAACCAACTAAAAAAGTTGATGACCTAGAAGAAGAATTTCATTTTGATTTGCAAAAAGTAAAAATTAAGAATGTTACTGTTGTAAAAACAAATTTAGCAGATTCGTTAGTTGTTCAAACCTTTTTTGATAATGCTGAAACGCAATTTAAAAAAGACGAAACCTACATAAAAATGGGTTTAAATGCGGCGCTTGTTTTAAATATTATGAAAAACGAAGACACTACATTTGTAAAAAATAAACATTTTGAAGTAAGTACCGAGTTATCTTTTCATAAAAAAACACATTTATTATTTTTTGAACCTTCGACGGTGCAACTTGAAAACGGACTTTTTGGTGCCAAAGGCAGCATTGATGTAGATGATGATTTTAACATGAATCTTGAATTCTCGGGTAAGAAACCTAATTTTGATTTGTTAATTGCGTTTGCTCCAGAAGACTTGATTCCCTCCTTGAAAAAATACGATAATCAAGGCGAAATTTTCTTTTTAGCAACTGTAAAAGGGAAATCAGCTAATGGTAATCTTCCAGCTGTTGAAGCTAAATTTGGTTGCAAAAATGGTTTTTTTGATAATACAGTCACTGATAAAAAACTAGACGAAATGGCATTCAACGCGTATTTTACAAATGGCGTTAAAAGGAATCTGGAAACTAGTGCTTTTTATCTCAATGATTTTTCGGCTAAGCCCGAAGCAGGTCGTTTTAAAGGAAATTTAAAAGTAGTTAATTTTATCTCTCCCGAAATTGATTTAAAATTAGATTCAGATTTTGATTTGCAATTTTTATCGAAATTTTTTAATCTGAATGATTTGTCCAATTTAACTGGGAATGTAAAACTCAGCATGAAGTTTCATGATATCATTGATCTAGCGCATCCAGAACGAAGTTTGGAGAAACTAAATCAAGCTTATTTTTCAGAATTGTTAGTGACCAATTTGAATTTTAAATCAGATAGTTACCATTTGCCAGTAAAGAATTTGAACTTGAAAGCAACTATGGATGGGAATGATTTTAAAATGGAGTACTGCCGTTTGCAACTCGGGAAATCAGATTTAGAGTGGAGCGGAAAAATTAATAATGTCCCAGCAATTATTCATCAAACTGCAGGCGAAGTGGTTTCAGAAGTTCATATCAAATCAAAATTATTAGATTTTAAAGAGCTTACTGCTAATGATACCGTCAAAAAGAAACCTTTTGATGAAAAAATTAGAAATTTAAAAGTAGACCTTGCTTTTAAAGGCGCGGCTAATACCTTCTTACAATCAAAATCATTGCCAGTAGGGAATTATCGCATTCAAGATTTTTATGGTAAATTAGAGCAGTATCCGCATGCTTTTCACGATTTTGACGGTAGCCTGAAAATAACAGAAAGCGAAATCATTGTTTCTAAATTTTATGGAGCGATAGATGCAACCGATTTTAACTTTGAGGGTAAGATTAAAAACTACAATTTATGGCTTGCAGACAAAAAAATAGGAGATACCCAAATGGAATTTGATTTAACATCAAATGAAATACATTTCAAAGATTTGTTTACATACAAGGGAGAAAATTTTGTACCAAAGGAGTACAGAAACGAAGATATCAAACAATTAAAATTACACGGCAGGGTAGCACTACATTATAAAGATTCGTTACAATCAACTGATTTTTATCTAGATGAATTTAAAGGAAAGATGAAAATTCATCCTATAAAGTTCGAACAGTTTAAAGGAAATGTTCATGCCGAAAAGGATGTTTTAACGTTGAATACAATCTCTGGAAAAATAGGTAAAAGTAATTTTCTGGTAAGCGGAAAGTATCATTTGAAGAAAAATGAGTCTTATAAAAAGCAAGGTGATTTCTTAAATTTTCAATCTTCTTATTTAGATTTTGATGAACTATTGCGTTACCAAGAATCGCCAACAAATTCAGAGAAAAAAGTTGATCATGATAGTGGTTTTAATTTGTTTGAACTTCCATTTAGAAATATAAAAGTTAATGCAAGCATCAATCATTTAAATTACCATAAATATGTGGTAAAATCGTTGCAGGCGCGTATGCGAATGAAAGAAAATCACACTGTAGTTTTTGATAATTTACAATTTAATGCTGCGGGTGGAAAAGTGAGTAGCAAGGGATATTTAAACGGTTCAGACCCTAAAAACATCTATATAAATCCTAGTTTAAACATTCAAAAAGTAAACTTAGATGAGGTATTATTTAAGTTTGATAACTTTGGACAGGACAAAATGGTTTCAGAGAATGTACATGGACTTTTTACAGGTAAAATTACAGGTAAAATAGCATTGCACACTGATTTAACACCTAAAATTGATGAATCTACCCTAACGATGGATGTTGCCATTGATAACGGCAGATTGGACAATTTTGGTCCGATGCAGGCTATGGCAAGTTTTTTTAAAGACAAAAATCTAACAAAAATCCTCTTTGATAAACTTGAAAATCGCTTACAGTTACAAAACGGAAAATTAATTTTGCCTAATATGTTGGTTAATTCATCTCTGGGTTTTATTGAATTATCAGGAAGTCAAGACATGAATATGAACATGGAATATTATTTACGCATTCCACTAAAAATGGTTACTGGCGTTGCATTTCAAAAGCTTTTTGGAAGAAAAAAAGAAGCTGTAGATGTAAATCAGGAGGATGAAATTATTTATAAAGATCCCAATAAAAAAGTAAATTATCTCAACTTAAAAATATCAGGAACACCTGAGAATTTCAAAATATCAGTGGAGAAAAATAAAGATTTAAAACGAGGGAAAAGTGTAGCCCACTCGCAAGGTTATGTAAAACCAGATTTTAGTGAAGATACCATAACAAGTACCGTAAGAGAAGACAGTCAGCAAAATAATTAAATATCAAATAAAACAATTAGATTTGTGAGGTACTTTACTGAAATTAAAATATAGTGCAGCCTCATTTATTAGTTATAAGTTAGCACTTACATTACTGTAGTTTGTAGTAAAACAATAGTGGCGAAATCCATCAGAATCACTTGTAAATAATTACCTAAGACATAAAAAAAAAGCGGCAAATTTGCCGCTTTTTGAATTAGTTGATTATTAATTTCTTTATTACCGAATTTGAATCGATAGTCACTCGAACCAAATACGTTCCTTTTACACTATTTGGCAGCGTAATTTCTGATTTGGTGCTGTTTTCTTCGCTGTAAATTTTCTGACCAATGATAGAATAAATTTCGATAGAATACATTTTATTCGAATTATTGACAGAGAAAGTTCCCTGGGATGGATTTGGATAAATAACAATTGCATTGATATCTAAAACAGTTTCTGTTTTCGAAGCTTTTGCAACGATGCGACTTCCTAAATTGTTACAAGTATCTGATGTGTAGGAATCCCACTGGGCCGTTTTATTGAAAGTGGTCGTTGGAGAAGTAACAGTAGCTTTTCTGCGGAGGGTTTGATCCGCTGCAAAGTTTGCCGTTCCGCCGTTAAATGTGCCTATGATGTCAATTAAAACTCCATTTTTGAATAAACCTACAGCATCGTTTCCGTTAAAAGCCATCTCAGTTGCTGATGTAGAAATGTTTGCAGAACTTATTGTGTAACAACTAGATGCCATTAGGCTATTTACGATAGTGAATTTACTACCATTAGTTAAAGTTCCCGTCAGTGGTAATCCTGTACTCCAAGCACCGGATCCATTAGTTTGTTTTTTGATGCTATAAATCGATAAGTTGATTGCTGCACCAGTTGCATTTGAAATTTCCAACGCTTTATTATTTGAAGAACCTTCAATATATTCAGAAAATAGTAAATCCGTTGCAGTTGCACTATTTGCTGTAGTAGTTACGCTTAGGATGTTACTAGGTGCTGAAATATTCCCTGCGGCATCTTTGGCTTTCACGTTAAAAGAGTAAGCTGTCGCGGCTGTTAATCCCGTAATAGTAGTGGTAAGTCCAGTTACTGTTGTTTTTAATACATTATCCATGTATACATTATAGCCAGTTACGGCAGTATTGTCAGTTGAAGCTGTCCAACTAAGCGAAATTGTAGTAGTTGTTTTTGCGGATGATACTAAATTTGCGGGAGCTGTAGGGGCTTGTGCATCAGCAGTTGGATTCCATATTGCCTGAACGTATTCAGGGTGATCAATATAAGGATTTCTATTGTTTTGGATGGCGTATATGGCATTGTTACGAGCAATTTCTCTAGAACTCACAGGGTCTTGATTGTGCCATGTTATCAATAAGTTTAAAAAAGCTATAGTGAAAACTTGATTACTTGTGCCATTAAACATTGCATAGGAATAACCGGCTACAGTATTCTCGTAACGTGTTGCAAAATAAAAGTACATGCGTGCAATGTCGCCTTTGAATTCATTGATAGGTTCAAAAATAGGCCCAGAATAACCAGAAGTTGTACTTGATCCAAGTTTACTTCCGTTCAAGGAGGTCCAAGTTGCTGTAGTCACCGGTCCATGTGGATAATTAGAACGTTGTCCGTTTACTTTTCCGTCAGTTGGCGTGATAAAATGCGCATCAGAGACCATTGGTGCTGCAGAATTGAAAGTTGATTGTGGAATAATGTGTTCTCTGTTGTAGCAATCACCCTCTACACTATAGGTTCCGCATCTTTGTGTTGTTCCTGCCGAGTAACTATAAGGATCTGTTCCTGTGGGTTTTTCGGAATACATGTCTAATATTGTAGCATCATTTTCATAGTAGTAATCACGGTCAGATGTTTGGTAAGTTGTGTACAATCCGGAATATCCTTTGTCAGTGTGCCCTTTTATAATGTTATAAAGTTGTGTTTTTAATGTGTAGCCAGTTCCTGTGGCGGTTGTATAATAAGTATTCGGGATTTGGGCGATACCGACTGTGACGAATAACAATAATAAGGCAGAGTAGATTTTCTTCATAATTTAAATTTGTTTTGGTTATTGGGGTTAATTTCAAATTTTAAAACTTTATTTTTAAATTTTAAAAATACTGAACTGATGCAAATTTATAACTTTTAATATCGTTTATGTTAAGAAATTGTGAATATAATTAAGATTTTCTTAACATTATTATTAACATCATCCGTTGTGTGTAATTAATAAAAATTTCAATTAATCTCATAAAAAAAATGAACCACATAGAAACATAGAAAAAAGAGCCGGATAGCCCAATTGCTTCGCCTGTTCGCTATCGCTCGGGTCTTGTGTTTACATAGCTATGGCTTTATCTAAAAAAGTGAAACGCCTCCCAAAAATTTTAAAATCTATGTTTCTATGTGGTTTAAAAATTAAACAAATTGAATTACATCCAACTGGTTTATATATAGTATGTTGTAAGCCAATTTTATTATTGGAATTAACCTTTTAAGTGTATAATATGGCTTAATTCAGAGCGGTTTATTTTTGAAAAGCTTTGTTTTGGTACGCACCTAAATCTGGCGGTAAAGTTCTCGTATTTCCTGTAATATCAAGTGGAATCAGATACGCCGAATTCCCTTTTGCGAAAGCGGCGGACGTTTCATCGATATTAAATTTATTCTGTGAAAGATTGAAGAATTTTGGATCCTTGTTCAAAAGTATCGCGTTGTAATGTGCTGTATCCGTATTAAATTGATAATCAGGATTCGTTGCGAATTGGTTAGATTCGGTATCAAATTTAATCAGGCAATTGTTGAATTGGTATTCAAAAGTGGCTCCTGTTTTTTTGGTCAAACTCATTTCGTTTGAATAAGAACCATAGATAATGCAATTGTTAAACGTGGCTGCGGTCAAATCTTTCGCTTCCGGAATTGCTCCCAAAATATAATTGCTGATTAAAACGGCCACTTGTTGTGAGCTGTTCCAGTTGTTATTGAAAGTGCAATGGGTAAACTTGTAATTTCCGCCATATGTACAGGCTAAACTTGCTAATCCAGCATTATTAATGACTACATTTTCTCCGCTTATTTTTGCAGTCTGCGCTAAAATTCCGTAGTTGCTACTGTTATAGATTTGGGTGTTTTTTATAGAAACTGTTGTGCCATCATTGTTTTGAACTAACAATCCAATCGTTGCGTTTTTAATAGTGAGGTGATTCAAGGTATTATTCGTGCTACCATCAGTCAGCCAAATGGCGCCCCATTGTCCCGGCACATCTGAAAAATCAGGTTCTAAACGGTCGCCTTCAAAAATGACTTCGTTTTCTAGTTTATCCGTTGGTGACAGTGTTCCATTAATATGTATCGAAGCATTATTGGCTACAATAAGTCCTGAATTCGCATGGAAATGTACTCTAGTTCCTGCTTCAAAAGTGGCTATTTTATTCGAAGGAACTGCTGCGTAGCCATAAATTACATACGGTTTGTCATTGGTAAACTGCAATTCGTTCCCATTGACAGGATCATTTTCATCCAGATAAAAGCCATCAATTTTTTCGTTTCCAATAGGAAGTGTTTCAGTGGTTCCGTCAGCAAAACGCTTTGGATACAGGAAAATAGCGTCTTGAATTAGCGTTACCAGTTCAACATTTTGTAGGTTTTCGCCACTGTCAAACTGAATTTGATCGGTGTATAAAAAATCGCTTGGGTTGGCATCAGCAATATTTGCAGTAGTTTCTATGAAAATATACAAACTGTCTTTAGCTAGAAGATCGACATTATTGAAAATTTTACCGTCTGTTCCTTGCATTCCGTCAACGGATATTCGGTATTTAGAACTCAAACCTTTCCCTAATTTAATGCTTGGAATCGTAATGTCATTTTTGCTTTTATTGTATACTTTGAGTCGGTACGTGCTGGAACCAATGTTGGAGAAAACAGTGTCAAGATAAATCGTGTCCTTGAAAAATTCTAAATCACCAGTACTTGCTACAGTCTCAAAATCAGAACGGCAGGAACAGATAGTCATTATGATTCCAATAAAAAACAGTACTATTTTGAGACGCATTTAGTTATATTTTTTTGTAAAAATAGGAAAAATCTATTTTCGAAATCAGAATAACAATTGTAATTACTGTTTTGTGACTTATCTTTTAATTATTTTTACATTTTAAAAGTATATAATATGACATTCGATAAAGAAAAAATACTCCAATATTGCAATCACGTTTCTAAAAACACCTTAATGCAAACTCTGAATATTGAATATACTGATGCAGGAGAAGATTTTCTGGTTGCTACTATGCCTGTTAATCCTTCCGTGCATCAACCGATGGGATTATTACATGGCGGTGCTTCGGTGGCTTTAGCAGAAAGTGTGGGCAGCGCAGCTTCCATGCTTTATGTAAATTCTGAACTAAGCGAAGTGCGCGGAATTGAAATTTCAGCCAATCATTTAAAAGCAAAACGAGACGGAATTGTAACGGCAACCGCTAAGATTGTTCATAAGGGCCGAAGTATTCATCTTTGGGAAATAAGGATTACGGATGAAAACAATAGTCTAATTTCGCTTTGCAAGCTTACGAATATGGTTTTACCAAAAAGAAAAAGCGAAAATAAATAATTGGATTTAATTGTAGCAAAAGCCAAAGAAACAGTTTCAGGTAAAAATGATTAAAATGGTTTTAATACATTCAAGGGATTAATAACACCCAGAGTTTTAATGAAATTTATATTTAACACATTAAATATGATTGATTTTTTTATAAAAGTAAAGCAACAAAAAGCTCAAAATTTACCTTTTGTATTGTACAAAAAACCAAACAACATCAAATTAACAGGATTTTTTCAGAATAATGATCACTTGTATTTTGCTGAGAATTTTGAAGAGAGTGGGTTTGTTTTCGCACCTTTTGAAGGCAACCAGATGATTCTGATTCCTAGAAATCAATCGGTAAAATGGGAAGCCTTGATAACTTCTTCTCAGGAAAATGAGGATTCGGATTTCGAAGATTCTGAAGATATTCATGCGAAAGAACATTTTGAAAAGCTGGTCCAAAAAGGAATTTATGCTATTGCAAAAGGGACTTTTAAAAAAGTGGTTTTGTCCCGAAAAGAAATCGTTGGTTTGTCAAATTTTGATTTAGTTTCAATTTTCGAAAAATTAATTCAAAATTATCCGACTGCTTTTTGCTATTGCTGGTTTCATCCAAAAATAGGTTTATGGATGGGCGCCACACCGGAGCGATTACTCAAGGCTAATACGAATAATTTTCACACAATGTCATTAGCTGGAACTCAAAAGCTTCAGGGTACCGAAGAAGTTGTTTGGGAGAAAAAGGAAATGGAAGAGCAACAGTTTGTTACCGATTTTATATTGAATAATTTAAAGGATTTGACTTCAGAGGTTTCCGTTTCTAGTCCTTACACTGCGCAAGCGGGGACATTAGCACACATTAAAACAGATATTGAAGGGGTGATTAATAAGAATTCAAGTTTGAAAGAAGTCGTTTCCGCTTTGCATCCAACGCCCGCCGTATGTGGATTACCAAAAGAGGTTGCTAAAAATTTTATTTTGGAACATGAAGGTTATGATCGAGAATATTATACCGGTTTTTTAGGCGAATTAAACAAGGAAGGATTTAATAAAGGAGAAATAAAATCAGATTTGTATGTGAATTTACGATGCATGCAAATAAAAGTTGATTCGGAACTTTCATTGACCCAAGCGCATTTATACATGGGTTGTGGTATTACAAAGGACAGTATTCCTGAAAAAGAATGGAAAGAAAGCGTTAATAAATCTGTTACTATGAAGAAAATATTGGATTTGAAGTAGTATCGGCAACTTTAAACATTAAACAAAAAAACATTAAACGAATTTTAAATGAAATTAGACATACTTGCTTTTGGTGCGCATCCTGATGATGTGGAATTGGGTTGTGCAGGAACCATTTTAAAAGAAATCTCTTTAGGTAAAACAGTCGGCATTATTGATTTGACCCGCGGTGAATTAGGAACTCGTGGTTCGGCGGAAATCAGGGATCAGGAAGCGAATGCAGCTGCAAAAATTCTTGGTGTTTCAGTGCGTGAAAATTTAGAAATGCGCGATGGTTTTTTTGTCAATGACGAAAAACATCAAATGGAAATTATAAAAATGATTCGTAAGTATCAACCGGAGATTGTTTTGTGTAATGCGATTGATGACCGCCATATTGATCATGCAAAGGGAAGTAAATTAGTATCAGATGCTTGTTTTTTATCTGGATTAACGAAAATTGAAACTTCATTAGAAGGAGAGAAACAAACGGCTTGGAGACCCAAATTAGTTTACCATTACATACAATGGAAAAATATTGAGCCGGATTTTGTGGTTGATATTACTGGCTTTACTGATAAAAAAATTGAGTCAATTTTAGCCTACAGTTCGCAGTTTTATGATGCAAATTCAAACGAACCGGAATCGCCAATTTCGAGTAAAAATTTTCTGGAAAGCCTGAATTACCGTTCCAGGGATCTAGGAAGGCTCACAGGAGTAGATCATGCGGAAGGTTTTACTGTAGAAAGATATTTGGCAGTCAATAGCTTAGCAGATTTGATGTAAATTTCGAGTAATTTTTTGAAAAAAATATTTGCAGAAGTAAACTTATGTCGTATATTTGCCACCGCTAAGCAAATGGTGGTTGTAGCTCAGTTGGTTAGAGCATCGGTTTGTGGTACCGAGGGTCGCGGGTTCGAGCCCCGTCTCCCACCCAGAAAGCAAAAGCTTCGAAGAAATTCGAGGCTTTTTTTGTGGAATAAAGTGTCGTGACGGAAACCCCCATAAACACAAGCCTTATCTCCATTTTGACATACTTACTAAACCAAAAAGTGACTGATTAATAAGTTCAAAGATACGATTTTATATTCTTTCCTCAAACTTGTTTTCCATTAAGTATACTGCCACTTTTGCGCCACTAATAATTGTTCCTTTTTATCAATAAAAGCATTTCAATTCCAATCCAACAATAAAATAGTCTTTTTTACTTCAACTCAATGAAGTTTCTTTTTCACGCTCCTCCCCAATATCATTTCCAATCCTATATATTAATATTTACCCTACTAGATTACATCATTAAATCATCATTATACTATGTTAATTGTTCCTATTCCTTCTTCTTTGACATTTGCCAGAATGTAGTATTTACTTAATCTTATTTTTTGCTGAGCTTTTATTGTGCGCTCTTATTTTATATTGTCATGAATAATTTTATATATCAAAAAATTTCCCATGTTTAATTTGAAAACCTATTTGTCTATAGATTTGAAAATGAAATTGATTAAAATTAGACGGGGGTGGGGGTAAAAACTATTTATCAACGCCCCCATATGGTACTGGACTACATAGTATTGTATCTGTAAAACTTTTTAGACTTAATAGCATGGCGTATTGTTTTAAAATCCTACATAAATTATTAGCTGATTTTCTCAATGACTGTAATTTTCAATAAAAAACCGCCAATAAAATATTTATTTAAGCACTTATTTTCTCCTATTTTAAAAATAAAATAGTTAAAATTTTCTTAATTTTTACTCATCTTAACTAGCGTAAAACTTAAATAACTGAATTATAGTTATTTGTCTTTTTTTTATTTTAAACTAGCTTAGTTAGCTTAAAAACAATTACTTAGCTATTGCGTATGTCCTTTTTTTGACGTATATTTGCCTTGTAAAATTAATAAAAATCACTAAGGAATAATAACAAATAATGTATCCAGAATTCTGCTAAAACAGAATACCAACCTAATTTATCATACAGATTTTTAAAAGGTGGTCAAATGATACGGGCATAATGTCAAATAAAGGCTAATTGTCAAATAAAAAAGTATGAAAATGAAAAAAAACCACTTCTCAGAAGGTGTATGTATTGTTCATATACATTTCAAAAAAATTACACAAAATCAAGTAAGCTACCAAAACACAACTTTTCAATTTTGTTTTAGCTTAATCTTTTCAATTTATCTTTATTTCTTTTACTGGGTTGGAAATCTTCATCTTTTTTGACGTACCCTTTTACTTCGGCAAAAAAACCCACGAAATCTTATTCGTGAATGAGGGAATATGCCAAATAATTAAACATTAAAACATTAAAAACAAACAACATAAGCGATGTAGCCACATTGTAACGGCTGCGCTATGTCTAAAATTTAAAAAAAAATGAAAACTTATAATATATTAAAACCCAAAAAACTAAACCTTGAATATTTGGTAAATAAATACCAACCTGATTTTAAATTTGATTTTGAACGTGCCTATCTAATCATTCATTTAGTGATAATATTAGGTCACGAAAGGGATAATTTGAAAAAGGTGGGATTGCATTCTAAACTATTGGAACGAATAATTGGTAGGGATTACCACAAATACATCAGATTTTTACTTGATAATAACAGTGGAACTGGTAATGTATTGAAAGGTTCTCGTTATAATGTTGGCAAAAATCCGTTTGAGTATCGGCTAACTGATTATTATTTTGATGGAGGTTTTGAACTCTATACCATCAAAGATTACAAACTAATCAATATGTATAAGCAAAAATTTGTAAACCCCTCAAAAAATGAGGCGATTAGACTTAATTATTACTTTCTAACTAAGTATTTCAATAATGGGAAATTAGCCGTTTCTAGCCCCTCTGATGCGATAGAAGAAGCAAATGCTCAAGAGCAAAAAAAACGCCTTAGGAATGCCAAAAACATAGTAAATATAATGAATGGAGAACATACAATGACATTAAAAACTAATACTGATGGGAGAGTTCACTCAAACATTACAAGGCTGTCGAAAAAAACCCGTAAATATTTACAGTATCAGGGCGAATTTTTGGCGGAGGTCGACATTTCCTCTGCTGTCCCCTTCTTTCTCTATGTAACTATGAACTATTACCTAAATAATAAATTAAGTAAATTAACCGATTATCAGTATTCTAATAGTATCATTTATATCTTCGATAAAATCACGGGAGACCTAGATAAAACGGAGCTTCAGGAGTTTGGGCATGCTGTTAAAACGGGTAAGCTTTATGAGCAATTTAGCAACTTGATTTTAGACCAATCTTTTTATGAATCCGAGGGAAAGGACTATAAAAAAGTATTGAAATATTACCAATACAAATTCAATAAGCAGTTTAACCATTACTTCGATGGTGACATTAAAGAACTTAAAAAATTTGCTAAAAAGGGGCTACTGTCAATGTTATTTGCGAAATCTAGTTCTTACAAATTTGAACAATTAGTATTTAAAAAGTTATATCCAACTATTCATAAATTTCTAAATGAATTTAAAGATGTTCAAAGCGAAGAATTAAATTGGAATCTAAAAAACAGACATAAAAAATTGTCTTATTTGTGTTTTCAGTTTGAAGCAAAGGTTATGATAGATAATATAGCCCGAGAATATGACAAACTACAGAAAGGTAAGATTCCAGTTTTTACGCTCCACGATTGCATATTGACCTCAAGTAGCAATGTGCGTGAATTAAAAGAATTCATGGAAAGCAAGTTCAAAGAATTACTTGGAGAATCACCAAACTTAACAGTAGAGTACTCTGAATTAGATACTAAAAATCAAATTGCTTCATAGAAGATTAAGTCACAAATAATTTGTTTTTTATCTAGCCAAGTGATGAAAAACGGCTTCGTATTTTGTCACTCATCAACTATTTTAAGTCTTTTAACAGGCTTTATAATTCAAAAAAACTACCAATAAATAAAAATATTAGAAGAATATGCAATTAACAAAAGAACAATACGACATTGTCTACTCAACTGGTGATATCAAAATAAATGCTGTTGCGGGGTCTGGAAAAACTACAACCATTATTGAGTATGCAAAGGCAAGACCAAAGACGAGCAAAATCCTTTATCTAGCGTTCAATAAGTCTGTAAAAATGAATGCGACCAAAAAATTTATTAAAAAGGATTTAGACAATGTAAAGGTGGAAACAGCTCATTCACTTGCTTACCAGTACATTGATGTCAAAAATAAATATAAAGTAAGAAATCAAGATTACAAAACACATGAAATTGCTGAAATACTTGGGTTGGATGGAAATGGAGAAAAACATGCTAAATACATTGTTGCTAACCACATCAATAGGTTTATTGCTTACTTCTGTAATAGTGAAAAGACCCACCTGCAAGATTTGAACTATTTGGAAATTGTGTCAGACTCAAATGAAAAAGCATTGGTGTCTAATTTATACCACCACATTGAAGAAAAGGCAAGTTTGCTTTTGAGGATGATGGATAGAGGAGAAATTGAAATTACTCATGATTTTTATCTTAAAAAATTTCAACTTTCAAATCCAGAACTTAATTACGACTATATTCTTTTTGACGAAGGACAAGATGCATCTGCAGCAATGCTTGATATTTTTTTAAAACAGAAAGCCACAAAGGTGATTGTTGGAGACACTCACCAACAAATTTATGGATGGCGTTTTGCCATTAATTCTCTTGAAAAAGTAAACTTTAAGAACTTCAATCTATCCACTAGCTTTAGATTTAACCAAGACATAGCTAACGTTGCAATGGAAGTACTAAAATGGAAAGAATTAATTAATTTAAAAGCATCTTCCCAAATTATAGGCAAAGGCATTGGAGAAAAAACAATATCCAAAGCAGTAATTGCTAGAACAAACCTAGGACTATTAGCAAAAGCTGTTGAATATGTGACAGAAAAGCCAACGGTTAAAAATATTTATTTTGAAGGTAACATAAATTCATATACTTACGCAGAAGAAGGTGCTTCTCTCTACGATGTATTAAATCTTTACAATAACAAGCACAGATTAATAAAAGACGAACTTATCAAAAAAATGAAAAACATTGAGGGTCTTGAAGAATATATAGATAAGACTAAAGATGTTCAACTTAGAATCATGGTTGAAATTGTCAAGAAATATGGGAATAAAATTTATGGTATTATAGAGGCAATTAAAGAAAAACATATTGGAGATAATGATAAGGAAAATGCTGAAATTATTTTTTCAACTGTTCATCGTTGCAAAGGAATGGAATATGATTCTGTTGAAATTGTGGATGACTTCATTTCGCAAGAAAAATTGGAGTGGGTTACTACTAGCAATAAAAGTGATGACCTAAAATATGCAAAACTTAATGAAGAAATAAATCTCTTATATGTAGCTATTACAAGAACAAAAAACAATATATATATTCCTGAGAGATTAATACCAGATAACTTTCCAACATCAAAACAAATCAGTATCATAACAAATGTGAAAACCGAAGAAAAACTGTGTACAACAACACAAAATCAATTCTTTCAAAAAAACATTACAGAAACTGAACCGAATAAGGCATACACTTTTGAGAAAGTAAGAGTTAATTACAAAGCTGCCTACAAACCATGGACACAGGAACTCGATAACGAACTCACTGTAATTTATTGGGAAGGTTGGAATGTTATGGATGTGGCAAAACACTTTGGACGGACGGAAGGAGCAATTAGGTCAAGAATTGAAAAATTGGAACTAGAAGAGCAGCATGGATGGTCAAGAAAAAACAGAAATCACTGTTTAAAATAAGCGGTATATTTATTTCCCAATGCAGAAAGCACAATTCGAATCAAAAGTAACAGTGGACATGCTAATTTGTTCCTAGTTGAATTTTAAGCTCTCATAGCTTTTAAAATAAGCCTGCCTATACAAGTTGTAGGCGGGTTTTATTTTTGGGAAGTCATACTCAAAACATTTGACAAAGTCATTTTTAACTAAAGTAATCATTGTGGAAAATTCAGAAATTCAGTACTTATTAGATGATAATCCGTTTAAAAAAATATTATCCATTAATCATCTCTGATACAGATATTTAAACCCCTGATAGAATATTTAGAATTCAAATAAAACACAAAAAAGAAATCAAGACGCTATATTTCGAGAGAAAACCTCAATTAAAATGAGAAAGTGTCAATTCAGTTTTTTTGTATTCCACCTTTTGTAAACAACTTCTAAAGCCAGAAATACAATCCAGAGAATTGAGAATGCAATTAAACCTTTTAGGTTAGATTGTATATCTTGAGGGTCAAAACGTCCATGAATTCTTTTATGGAAAAACTTATTTGAATAACCTTGAGCGAGCTCAATAGCTATTCCGAACAAGAATAGAATGGTAAATATTAATATGTGTCTTAAGAGTTTTTTGTTTCCAAATATTATATTTAAAAATGCAGCTGCAATAAAATAAAATGCAGAATGCAATTCTTTATCAAAATGTCTAAAAATTGATGGAAGCTTTAGCATAAATCCAAGGATAGATAACGTAAAGCAAATGCAAATCAAAAAAAACTTATTCCATTTAGTTAATTTCATAGTAATTGGTTAACCAATGTAATAATTAATAGCAGACTTACGACATTCTTCAATCATATATACCACACTCGAAACAGACATATTATTTTGAACTGCAATAACTGATTTATTTTTAAGCAGAGAGTCACACCTGTCGTTTATAGCTCCTTTGATAAATAAACCTTCCAATCCTTGAGGAGCAGTTTTACACACTTGTTTAACTAATTTATCAATGCCTGACAGAATATCTAGCTTTACCTTACCTTTATTACTGACGCTCTTGTATTCTTGAGTCAATTTATAATCTTGTGATTTATCACGATTTTTAAATACGATTTCATAAACAACAATCAACAAAATACCAAGTATTATTAAAAAAGGAATACTTGGAGTTTGAATATGATATGAATCTCCAATGCTATCTGAACTATCATTTTTGGCTACATACCTTCCTGAACTTGTAAGGTCATAAGCCTCTTCGATATTGTAGTTTCTCCTCTCTAACGAAGGCTTTACGTCAGATGCTGCACTTTCACCAAAAAGTAAATCGGATGTAGGGTTAAAATCTGAGGGATGTTCCATCTCATCTGACTTTTTTACTTCTAAAGATTTTCTAATAGCTTTTTCGATTGAATCAAATTCTACCTCTGGAGAATTTTCCATTAAGAATTCTTTTTTCGCAATACGTTCAAAATTATTTTCATTTTGTCCGTAAACTACAATTGAAAATAAACTTACAATCCCAATTGTAAATAGTGATTTTTTTATCATTTCGTGTTTTGATTATAAGTGAGACTTGATTATTCTGTCTGCAGAAAATTAAGTTTTTCACAAAAAAAATAGCAGAATTATAATGTTTTTTTATATTCATTATTTACTAAATTCTCAAATTTTATTTTGAACTCATCTTCTGTTAGTAAACCTTTTTGTTTCGACTTTACTAATAAATTATATTCCTCCGAATCTTTAAGTTCAACTATTATCTTATCTTTTCTTCGGGAGTCTTTTTTCTTATTATATTCTTCTTCAGAAATTAAGTTTAATTTAAAAAGGTTGTCTAAATCATTTAAATCCTCATTATGTAACTGTTCGGTTTTTCCTTTTATTTCATTTGAAATATCAACTGTTTTTCCAATAATTGAATTATGATAAATGAAGAATAGGAAAGGTAAAAAAATCAACAAGGAGATAAAATATTTATCATCCTCAAGAGCATTTAACCTCAATTCCGAAGTTGTCATTGAAAATACCACCCATACTAAACAAAGTTCAATTAAAAACGCAAAAAATTTAGCTTTTATTGATTTAAGATATGTTGAAATAAAATAGAAGATTACACATGATATCAATACGATTGCTACTCCAAAATATTCCTCAAAAGAACGAATCTGAATATATAAAGAGTCGTAAGACTGCTGAAATTCTGGGTGTCCTAGCTTTCCTAATTCTACATTAGTTAAATAAAGTTGAGAATTTATTTTTGCTATATCACTTATTTTTACAACAAAATATTGCCGTATTAACAAAAATAAAAATAGAATGATTAAAAAATGATAAAGTGGTTTAAAATTTCTTTGTGTTATAGTTGTTTTCATTTAGTAAACTTTGTTATTATTTAATAATTATCTTATCCTTAAATCTAAACCAAATCGGAGAAAAATAGTTTAAATCCCTTAATTCACAAGTTAATGTGATTGTGTAAAGAATGACACCTTTTTTCAATTGATACGTTTTTGAGTAAAGTTGGGGGTTTTCGGTTGTGTAATCATACCAAAATGTATGTTGATTACTTAATGTTGTCTTCCCAAGCTTTTTGAATTTTTGATTTGGTAAATACTCTTTAGCTCCATTTTCCCATTCTTTACCGTAGGTATCTAAATTGCCCACAACATCCCAAATTGCATATTTTTCATCTTCTTTAGGTATCGATTTTACAACGATAACTACTAAATTTCTTCCTTTATTGGCTTTGAAATCAACATTTGCTCCAACACTTTCAGAAACTGAAAATCCCGATGGAATTTCAAGGGAGTAATTGTATTTAGTACTTTTCCAAACCACTTGTGAATGTGAAATTAGAAAAGAAAATAATAGAGGTAATACTATAAAATTCTTCATATAGTAATTACAGAACTAATTAGCGGTAGTGTTTTCACGTTTATGTTGACTCGCTTCAGCGTAAGAATCAAAAACATAAACCTCACTATTGGTTATTTGTGACTTGTTTTCTTTTAATCTTTCTCTTTCAGTATTATCTTTACATCTAGCATCAATTTCTAAGCGAAAATTCATATCAGATGATGATAGGTTATGTTGAAGACTGATATTGTTTTCGGCATTATCTACCATTCTATACTTTTCATCTTCATTATAATTTTCAATTTCCATAATGTCAGTTGAATATACGCTTTCTTCCCATTTCGCTGAATAAATTGTTCTGGCAGGAATTTCTTCATGACGATTAATATTCTCATCTACAGTGTATACACCTTCAAATTCATACAAATCCAATTTTGGAGTTTTGATTTTTATAAGAACATAAACAAATTTCTTTAAATTATTTTTGGAAGCAACATTATTCTCTAGATTGTTGTTTTCATCAGATGAAGTAGGAGATTCTATTGCTGATTCGACTTCAAATTCTGAATTTGCTTTTTTGTTGCAGGAAAGAATAAAAAGTAAAAACAATGAGTAAACAAGTATTTTTCTCATACTATTTCTTCTAGAACCGCTATAGATTAACCAACCACCTAATCCACCAACGATAATAAAACCTGTAAAAGCTCCAGCTAAGCCCGCACCTTGTTCTTCGCCTGCCATTGTTATCATAACATTGATTCCTGCAATTAATAAAATAACTCCGATAATAATTTTGAATGTTTGCATAATTTATTTGTTGGTTTATAGAATAACTTAATCTGATATTTAATAAGAATTTCCACTTAGCAATTTACCATGCTTTATTATCTATTTAAACTTACAAACTGTTACAGTATATAATTGTTTATTCTTAGGTAACAATTTTATTGTAAACATAAAATCAAACAATCCTCCTTTGTAATTCATGACAGAAACATCTCCATTACCTGTAATGTCTCTTAATACCCCTCCGAAATTCTTAATCTGCTTAAAATAAGAATCTCGCAATTCTGCTGAGGTGAAACTTGCGCTAGTTGCTAAACCTTCATAAAGAGAAATTATAATAATATCTCCATATTTGTTCTCATAATTTATAGCATCATCATCGCTACTCGAAGTAACCCATCCTTTATCCTTCAAATACTTGTCAGAAGAATTTACGTCAGTCATTTTGTGAATTGATATAAGTTGACTTAAACTAATCGTTTGTGAATTGGACGATAGACTTACAAATACTAATAATATTATTAAAAGTGACTTTTTCATAATTTTTGGTTTTTATACTCAATTTGAGATTTCTTAGGTGTTTATCTATTTATTATAAAAATAGTTTATCTGATTAGCAACATTCTTTAATTACAAATATCAGTTAGGACTAATTAGAATCTTTACGGGATTCCTCATTTGTATTATTTTCTTTTCAAATATAAAAAATTGGACGCATATATGCACTCAAATAATTTTTATTTGTTGTTGACCTTTGAATATGATTTCAGGTCAAGATTTTCTAGTAAATTTAGGTGTTCACATTCGGCAGATTAGGGAGGTAAAAAAAATCTCGCAACAAAATCTCGCTGACTTGTGTGATTTACCTAAAACAACCATTGGACGAATCGAAAGGGCTGAAATGAACACTACAATCAAAACACTAGTCAAAATTGCCAACGCTTTTGAAATCGAACCAAAAGATTTACTAAATTTTAAGATTAAAAATTAAACCTGTGTTTTCTTAAAAGGTCAGAATATTGCCTTAGATTCTTAAATTCATTTTGTAAAATCGGATTCATCTTGTCGTAATCATAATCGTGTAGATAAAACGACAGCTCTAACAGATAATCCTCTAAAATGCATAGCTCCTCCGAATAGTCTCTGTTCTGGACTCTTAATTTAGGATGGTTTTTTGACCTTAATTCTAATATTATATCATCTATAGCTTTATCTTTATAATCTATTCCTTTCTCTAAAAGCTCTTTATTGATTATCTCTGAAGAAGAATAAATATTGATTATGTCTCCATCTTCATTTACATAGCTGTTGTTAATTCTATTCTTAATTAAAAGATTGAACTTTTCCTCCAGAGGAAGGTTGATTTTTGTGGATATCAGCATAACTCTTTAATTGTTTAATGGTTTGTATTAAGCTTTATTTACAAATCAGGCATATCCTCAACATCTAATTGTTTAACACCCAATCCTCTTAAATAAGTTAACGACACATTCAAATTACTATGCCCCATTACTTGCTGTAATTTACTCAAACTCCCAGTTTTTTCATATACGTTTATAGCTCCAGTATGTCGGAAACTATAAAGAGTATTACCTGTCTTAATCAATTTAGACTCCTTTTTGTACCTGCCCCATAAAGTTTTGAAGTAATCTTCATTAAAGGCTTCAATTGTATTTGTAAATATATTATGTTCTTCTTCTCCTTTAACTAAAAATTGTTGAATAAATTTAGGGACAGGAACTATTCTATTTTTTTTTCCTTTATTTCTAGCACCTGAGAGACTAATAATTGTACAATCTTCGTTGAAATCACCCCATTTAAGATTTCGAATTTCTCGATGGGGTCTCAGTAAACAACCATAGGCTAAAATACAACAAAGATGTAGATTTTTGTTTCTATTTGCTAACTCTTCAAGTACCGATTTTATTTCAATAATAGGCTTATGAAGTACTTCTTCTTGTTTGACTAATTTAACTGATGGAAATGGATTGGTTATTTTGTATTTGATGTAGAATTCTGAAAATAAAGATGAGTAGTTTCTTTTATAATTTAGCTGTACACGCTTAGATTCGCTAATGTTATTCAATACAGCCTTAATTATGGTGATGTCAAATTCACTCAGCATCAATTTATTATAATTGTTGGACATTAAATAATCAATTAGTTTTTTTTGTGCATAGGTTAAATCTTTTTTATAGCGTGGACTATAATCAGAGTTCATTTTTTGTTGAAAGCTTAATCTACAGGCTTCAATGACATTAATATCAATTTGCTTACTCTTTATAAGTTTTAGTTCTTTTACTGGTCTCCAACCTTTATCTAATTTTTTTGAAAATGACTGTAACATTAGTTGAAGTTCTTTTTCTAGATGTTTTTTTTCACAAGTATTAGGGGAGTAATCCTCTCCAATTACTTTTGCATTAAAAAAACGGTATCGCTTATTATCATAATAAAAAGAGATGCCAACTCGACCATCATTTAATTTGAAGGTTCTTAAATTTTTGAATTCATAGCTCATTATCTGCCACTTTTGCGCCACTTTTTAACTTATGTCGTATATTTGCCACCGCTAAGCAAATGGTGGTTGTAGCTCAGTTGGTTAGAGCATCGGTTTGTGGTACCGAGGGTCGCGGGTTCGAGCCCCGTCTCCCACCCAGAAAGCAAAAGCTTCGAAGAAATTCGAGGCTTTTTTTGTGGAATAAAGTGTCGTGAGATTATGAAGCTATTTTTATTGGCTTGAATATTGTAAAAGAATAAAATGTAAGTGAACAACTAAAGCAGACCTATAGAATTTTGCTTCAAACAAAATTGGAAAGCTCATACTGTTTGGATTGCGAGGTTAGCGCTAATAGTTTTTGTTTACAGAAACACGATTCCTTTTGTGTATCTTTGAACACATTGCATAGTTAAATCAAACTAATATAAGCTTTCAAAATTTTAAATATTATTTATATAATTTAATGGAAAAAGAGAAAATCAGTTCTAAAATTCTTAAAAGTAATTACATTCCAACTGCCGAATTTTATAGCCAAATAATAGATAGTTTACAGGATTACTCGATTTTCACTCTTGATAATGAATTTATAATTAACAGCTGGAGTTCAGGTGCAACAAAAATATTTGGATATGAAACAGATGAAATTATAGGAAAACCTTTTGATCTGATTTTCACGGAAGAAGATATAAATAATGGTATTCCACAAAAAGAAATTCAAACAGCATTAAAAGAAGGAAGAGCAACAGATAACAGATTGCATATTTGTAAGGATAGGAGCGAATTTTATGCTTATGGTTTAGTTTTTCCGCTTATTGGCAGTGAAGGGGAGATGTTAGGATATGTTAAAATCCTGCGAGATCTGACGGAGCGAAAAAAATCAGAGGATGCTATAAAAAAATATGTAAAAGAACTGGAAGATCTTAATACACATAAAGAGAATGTTCTTGCCATAGTTTCCCATGATTTAAGAAGTCCTTTATCCGGAATTATCGGAACGGCGGAATATTTGAAAAAAAATCTAGACAGATTAGAATCCAGTAAGATAAAAGAAATGCTTGATTTACTTCAGAAAAACAGCTGTCGATGAGTTGAATATGCTTGATAATTTAGTGGAATGGGCAAGAATCAAATATGCATCTGAGGTGTTTTCTCCCACAAAAATTGTGTTGTGTGATTATGTAGAAAAAGTTTTTGAGTCCTTGCATGAAACGGCTTCTTTGAATGCGATTACTTTTCACAATGAAATTAAACCCGATACCACTGTTTTTGCTGATGGAAAAATGTTATTATCCATTTTTCAAAATATACTTTCTAATGCTATAAAGCATTCTTTGCCCGAAGGTGAAATTTCGGTTTTAGCAAATATTGAATCGGAAATGCTCATAATTCAGATTAAGGATTGCGGAATTGGAATGTCTAAAGATGTTCAAGAAAAACTTTTCACTCCGCAAATGAGTACACTTTCGAAAGCAAGGAAAGATAACAAAGGTGCCGGAATTGGACTATTATTGGTTAAAGGATTTTTAGAAAGAAATGATGGAGAAATATGGGTTGAAAGTGAAGAAGGAAAAGGAACCTCTTTTTACTTTACCTTACCTCTTGAAAAGCCTTTGTATAAAATTGATAGCGTGGATAAAATACAATTCGACGAAAGCGTTTAATAAATGAAGAATAAAAAAAGAGCTTTGAAGTGATTCAAAGCTCTTTTTTTTATGGGGTTTGCACAAGGGATAGTAGTGGAAATCCTTTATTGTCTCGTTTGTTAACGAGACGATAAAGATTGTAACGGATAGCCCGACCATGCTGTAACGCTAGTGAAAGCGTGGATGTGCCCGAAGAGGAAATCTATTTTTTATCTACAATAGGTCTTTCGTCACGGTTAGCTAGTTCCCAAGCGGTTACAAATGCAAATCGCGCTCTTTTAGTTAACGCATCATATTCAATTTTGTCTGGACTATCCGTCGGTTTATGGTAATCAGCATGCACTCCGTTGAAAAGAAAAACGGATGGAATGCCATTTTTAGCAAAGTTGTAATGATCTGAACGTTCATAGAAATGGTTTGGATCTTTAGGGTCATTGTATTTATAATCCAGATCTAATTGGATGTATTTCGCGTTTGCAATGGTGCAGATGTTGTCTAAATCAGTTGATAATCGGTTTGCTCCAATCACATAAACGTAATTGTTACTTGCTGCATGAGCTTCATCACGACGGCCTATCATATCAATATTGATATTAGTAATAGTGTTCGCCAACGGGAATAACGGATTTTCAGAGTAATATCTTGAGCCATGCAATCCGTGTTCCTCGCCGGTTACATGAAGGAACAGAATAGAACGTTTTGGGCCATGTCCTGCTTTTTTAGCGATTTGAAACGCCTGAGCGATTTCAAGTAAAGCAACAGTTCCTGAACCATCATCATCGGCACCGTTATAAATCTCATCGTTTTTTGTGCCTACGTGATCGTAATGGGCAGAAATTACGAGGACTTCATTTGGTTTTTCAGATCCTTCAATGTAAGCCAAACGTTTTCTGAATCTGGTAAGTTTTCATTTCGCTTTGCATTCAGGAAAGCTGCCGGAATTTTTTGGTAAAAGTCAGATGCCCCAGTTGGGAAACTGATACCATTTTTCTTATATTCATTGATGAGGTAAACACCTGCTTTTTTTTGGCCTGCTGAACCAGTTTCACGGCCTTCCATTTCGTCTGAAGCAACAATATAAAGGTGCGTTTTTAGTTCATCAGCAGTAATTGTATTCATGAATTTCGTTGGGTCGGCAAGAGTGACACTCGCTTTTTGAGAAGTACAGCTTATGGTTAAAATAACCATTAAACCTAATAAAGGGATTTTTTTCATTTTTTAATGTAAATTAATAAAGGTGTATATAGCAAAAATTAATAGAATAATTAAGATAAGAATAAAGTTTAGAAAAAATAACAGGCTACTTTTTATAAAAGATATCAAGCGTGTTTCGCTATAAAAGCGATGGTGGGCGGGATAAAAATAATAAATCATCCATCCGATACCAATAAAATTAACTATAATCTGTACGAAAGTGACAAAACTTGATTCTGTAAATGGAGACAACGCTTTGTTTAAGAGATACAAAAGCAGAAAAATCAATAATAAAAAGGAGAAATAATGTAAAGTAAAAATGCCGTGATCAAAGTAATACCAACGTTTTTTATTATGGAATAACCAAAGAAAAAAAGCGAAAAGAGGCATGAATACAAATAGAACTTTCGGCAAGTTATGGGTGAAGGAACTAATGAATTTTTTAATAATTTCATCCGTCGTGTTTTCCTGTTTAACGATTTGAATTTTTTTATTCATCCAATAACTAAAATCAGATAATTTTTCAGACTCGGGTGCATGCTTTTGGATGGAGTCTAATTGCTCGACTGATTCATATCCAAAATTGAATATTTGATTTTGTTCTTCGACTTCAGTTTGATGATTTTTTATAGAATCATTTTTGGAAATCGTACTCTGGAATGATTTGTTTTTTGTGGTTATGGTTGATTCCTTTTTTGGAGTGCTATCAGAAGAATTAACATTATTGGGGAAAATGGCAACTATTAAAAACGTGATAAAACTGATAAATATATAAAGCCGAACAGGAGCTAAATAAGACAATCTTTTTCCGGAAAGGTACTCTTTAGTTAGCGCAGCAGGTTTGAATAAAAGATTTTTTATAGTGCGCCAAAAAGCGTTTTCATAATGTGTTAAATCCTCAAAAAAATGGATAAAGAGGTGGTGAAACGTTTTTCGAGTATCGGTATTTTCTTGTCCACAATTCGGACAGAATCTATTTTCAACCACATATCTGCAATTGAGGCAGGTTTTGTCGGTTCTGATTTTACTTTTTGACATAAAAAAAAACAGTATAAATTCTAGATTTCTGTTAAATTTCAATAGATAAAACTAACAAAAAAATGGAACTTATACTGTTTTTGAAAAATATATATTTTCTGAATTATTTCAAAACTTCTTTTAAGAAAGAATTCATGCGTTCCCAAGAACGTTTGGCAGCTTTCTCGTTGTAAGCAGCACCTTTAGAATTATCGTTTCCAGCTTCTGGATCTGTAAAAGCATGAACAGAATCAGCATAATAGATCATTTCCCATTCTGCTTTTGTATCTCTCATTTCTTGTTGAAAAGCGGCTACTTCTGCAGCTGGCACATACGTGTCATCAGCGCCGTGTAAAACCAAAATTTCTGCAGTGATTGGATTGTTTACTCTCGAAGCATCACGACCTAAACCACCGTGAAAAGAAATGGCTCCTTGAATTTTCATTCCTGCTCTTGCTGCTTCAAGTGCTCCTGTTCCTCCAAAACAATATCCAATTACTACAATATTATCCGGATTTGCGCCCGATTTTATTAATTGATCCCAAGCTAATTGAATGCGTCTTTGATAATCAGCAAAATTAGTTTTGTAAAAACCAGCTTGTTTTCCAGCTTCTTGCGTGTTTTTTGGATAATTTTCTTCACCATAAATATCAGCTACAAATGCATAATAACCCATTTTTGACAATTTTTCTGCTGATTGTTTGGAGTGGTTATCAATACCTTTCCAAGCAGGAAGAATCAAGATTCCAGGTTTAGTTTTGCTTCCTTTTTTTGGAGCAATTGATAGTCCGTTTAATTTTTGATTTCCGTCTGTGTATTTTACAGCTTTTAATTGTGCAAAAGCACCATTGGAAAACAAAAGAAATCCTAATAAGGCAAAGAAAATATTTTTCATATTGATTGTTTTTTTTTCAAATATCTCAATTAATTTATTCTGAAATTATAACTGCGATTTTTTTAATTGATAACTGTATTTTTAATTCTTATAATGAACCGAGAAGTTCTTATTCTCCCGGATGATAGGTTTTTTCGGCATTTTTTTGGACATCATCTTTGTAGAACAAGACGTCTTTGAACTGTCCTTTTCGATACATTTCAGCCTGATCGTAAAAATGTTTCGATTTTGGATCACCGCTGTTCCCGCCTGCAAGTATTGATTTGGCTTTTATCTTTGGTCCAAATTCGACCGCGCAGACAAAACTATTTCCATTAAATCCATAGCGTTTTTTAGTATCTTTTTGGTAATTGCTTTTGTAAGCTGGTAAACTTCCCCAAAGTGCCGGTCCGTAACCAATGGGCAAACTTTCAAGAGCATCGTTATAAATCAAATTAATGTCGCCGGAAATTCTTTGGAAACGATTGATTTCCCCCCAAGGAATTTGCCAGGTTCCAAATTTAATTTTTAATTCATTCACTACCATTTGCAATTGCGGAATAAGTTGGTCTGGAAAAGCATTTTTTGTAAAATTCATCGTGTTTTCAACTTGGTCTAGTTCTCCTTCATCTGTGTATACTTTTTGAATAATAGGATCTAATTTATAAGCCCATTCCACGGCCAGAGTTGTAGCAACAGAATTTTCTTTGGCATAGTAATCCCAATTTTTCAGTAGCGATATCGGTTCTGAGAGTTCTGCGTAAAGTTGATCTTCAACGCTAATATTTTTCTCAAAACTAGAAACTAACGCTGGAATTAAAAATTCAAAAGCCGTCAGTTTAGTATCATAACCGTCAGCAATTACTTTGTCGAGAGTGTATTTATGGCCTTTGCTCAATAATCGTACGGCATTTAATCCTCTGAAACTTTCACCATCCGGTGCCATGTATGGCAAGTAGTTTTCTTCTTTTGGACTATTTTCACCCGCTACAGTAAAAGGTGTAGAATTGCAGTTTTGCAACCAACCGTTTATCGGATTATAAGAATGTACCGTTTCTGACACTTCGTGCAATCCTTTCCATTGTGTTGCTGGTGTTGTGCCGTCCATCACTTTTGACCAATTCAGTTTTTTATCCCGAACAGGAACAAAATTTCCATGCCAATACGCAATATTTCCTTCTTTATCAGCATAAACGGTATTATTTGAGGTGTTTGCTTTCAAATCCATTGCTGTTTTGTAGTCTGCAAAGCTTTTTGATTTTGTTCGTATCCAACTTTGCTCCAAACTTTTCATCGAACGATTGTTCGATTTTAAGCTAATCCATTTTCCATCTCTTTTGGCCATAATTGGACCGTGATTGGTATGATAGGTGTTGAATGTTTTAGGAATCAATTTCCCGTTTTCCAGATATTTGATGGTTATTTTTTTCTCGATAACCGGTACTAACTTATTATCGTATTCGTAAAATAGTTTGTCATTTTTGGTCACGATTTTCTCGGCATACATATCCGCTACATCCACATTTGAGGAGGTATGCATCCAGCCACAGTTTTCATTAAATCCTTGGTAAATGAAAAATTGCCCCCAAGTTACTGCTCCGTAAGCGTTCAATCCTTCCTCGCTGCTCATTTGTATTTCTGGTCTGAAATAAAAAGTAGTATGTGGATTAATATATAAAATAGAATTTCCCGATGCAGTTTTTGAAGGAGCAATTGCAAATCCGTTAGACCCGGTTTGCACATCTTTTTCGCGTTCTATGTACGACACTTTATCGGTATTTCCGGAGTAGAAAGCTTTCAATTCTCCGGTTGATAGATCAGCGGTGCTTATGGCCCCAATGCTTCCATCGGTCCAAAGCAACGGGAACCACGGTTCAAAATGAGTCAATAAAGCGGGTTTTGCTTCGGGGTGATTGTGCAGGTAAAAGTTGATTCCGTCCGCATAACTGTTTAATAATTTTTTTAACCAAGGCGCTGCTTTTTTATAATCGGCTTTAGCTTCTTCAGTGTCCATCAAAAGTTTAATTTCTAAATCATTATACAAAACCGATTGTCCTTTGATTTCCGAGAGTCTCCCGAGTTTTTCAATATAATTCATTTCTACACGTTTGAAATCGTCTTCACATTGGGCATATAACATTCCAAAAACGGCATCAGCATCTGTTTTGCCATAAATGTGCGCAATTCCCCAATTGTCCCTGATGATAGTGACTTGTTGCGATATTTTTTTTAGTCTTTCTATTTCTTGATTTGATATTTTTTGCGAAAACATCGAGAAACTAAAACAAAAAACTACCATTATTAGCGCAAAATGATTCTTAAAATATTTCATTTTATTAAATTTTAAATTTTTGACCTTCGTGATACACAGCCATTTCTAAGTTTTTGATACTTACTAAATTTTCTTTTTTAGATCTGGCAATTCCTTTCGGTTTTTTGACCACAATAACTTCGCTTTCGCCAACAATTTCTATTTCTTTATTGCGAACAATCAGCGCAGTACTTTCGTCGATACCAATTCCTATGTGAGTTGGAAATTCAACCAAAGCAGAGAGTAAACGGTTGTAGCGGCTTCTTTTTAGAAAATGCTGGTCGATAATCACGTTTTTTATAAGTCCCAAACCGATTGTTGTTTCCAGATTATCGTATCTGATATTGTTAAAAGTTTCGGTGTATTTGGACTCTAATTTCTGATTTCCCGTAATCATGTGCTCACACATTACTGCCGCTCCGGCGCTGGTGCCAGCAATTGTGCTTCCGTTTTTGTATGCGTGATGAATTGCTGTAAATGTAGGAGTGTTTTTAACGACATTCATAAACCGTGATTGATCGCCTCCGCTAATGAAAATTAGTTTGGCGTTTTGCAAGGAATCGTTCAGCACTTTATTAAAAGCGGTTGTATTGTTAAAATTTAACATAATAATTGGATTTGGGGTCAGTTTTTCGAATTGCTTTTTGAAATAAATATAAGCACTATCCGGTTCTTTGGTTGACATTGGTAACACAACCACATAATCTTTTTTCCCCAAATCCGCCAGTCTTACTAATTGCGTCATCAATGTATCAGATCGATGTCCGCCACCAATGATGAATAAATTTCCTTTCGTTTTTTGCGCTTGTAAACTGCCGCAAAATATAAATGCAAGCATGGAAATAAAAAATTTGAAATAGAGTGGGGAATGGTTCGTCTTTATCATGGGTTATTTTTTAGAAGTTAGTTCAATATTTAAATGAAGATTACAGAGAAACATTCCTTTTGAAAGCACAACCCAATTCAATTATAGAATCTGTTTTGGCAATACCTGGAATAGTATCAATTTTTTCATAAAGGACTTTGCGCATGTGTTCGTGGTCTTTGGCAATAATTTTTATGTAAAGGGTAAACGATCCGGTAATATAATAACACTCTGTTATTTCAGATATTTTTTTCAGTTCTTCAATAATCCTATCTGAATCCTGATCTTTATTTAACGTGATTCCCGTAAAAGATCCCCAATCATATCCTACCTTTTTTTCATTGATTATAGGTTTTATTCCGGTAATTATTCCTTGTTCCATTAATCTGTTGATACGTTGATGCACCATCGTATTTGATATTTTTAAATTGGCTGCAATGGCTGAATACGCCATTCTTCCATCTTTTTCTAATTCTTTAATAATATTAATATCGAATTCGTCCAGTATTTCCATGTTGGTTTAATTTTAAATGATGCTTTTGTGTTTGTATAAAAGTACTTATTTTTATTTATTTCGAAATGCATCTGAAAATCGAAATGTTTATTTAAAAAATGACTTATTTTCAATCTAAATTAATCAAATATTTTTAAATAAACTCGTTTTAAAAGTCAAAATATTTATTTTTATTGGTAAATTAAAAAAAAATAGTAATTTTGTGCTTTCAAATAGTAAATCCGAAATATCATGACACATACAGAACAAAACCTTTCTTCAAAATCTGAAGCGTTGATAGCAAAAGAGAATCAATATGGTGCACACAATTACCATCCATTACCTGTCGTTTTAGAAAGAGGTGAGGGCGTTTATGTCTGGGATGTAGATGGAAAAAAATATTTTGATTTTTTATCTGCATATTCTGCCGTAAATCAAGGACATTGTCATCCAAAAATTGTGGGTGCTATGATTAAACAAGCACAAACATTGACACTGACGTCGCGTGCTTTTCACAATGATCAATTAGGACCTTTTGAGGAATATGTGACCAAGTATTTTGATTTTGATAAAGTATTACCCATGAATACTGGTGCCGAGGCAGTAGAAACTGCATTGAAGTTATGCAGAAAATGGGCGTATGAGGTAAAAGGAATTCCTGAAAATCAAGCGCAAATTATCGTTTGTGAAAATAATTTTCACGGAAGAACAACAACAATCATTTCATTTTCGAATGATGAAAATGCACGTAAAAGCTTTGGACCTTTTACAGCTGGATTTATTAAAATTCCATACGATAATGTCGAAGCATTGGAAAACGTTTTAAAATCAACCAAAAATATTGCTGGATTTTTAGTGGAACCTATTCAAGGTGAAGCAGGAGTTTACGTTCCTTCCGAAGGATATTTAGCAAAAACGAAAGCACTTTGTGAAGCACATAATGTTTTGTTTATCGCTGATGAAGTTCAAACAGGAATTGCGCGCACCGGAAGATTATTAGCAACTTGCGGAAATTGCGATTGTAAAAAAGGATGTGAAAATACTCCTGAAGTAAAACCAGATATCTTAATTCTTGGAAAAGCAATTTCTGGTGGTGTGTATCCTGTTTCGGCAGTTTTAGCAAATGATCACATTATGAACGTGATTAAACCGGGACAACACGGATCTACTTTTGGAGGAAATCCTATTGCAGCTGCTGTTGCAATTGCGGCGCTCGAAGTAGTAAAAGAAGAAAATTTGGCACAAAATGCAGCTTACTTAGGCGAAGTTTTAAGAACAGGATTGAATGAAATTGCTTCCAGAAATCCATTAATTACATTGGTGAGAGGAAAAGGCTTGTTGAATGCGATCGTTATCAACAGTGATGAAGAATCCGACTTAGCCTGGGATATTTGTATGAAATTCAGAGATTATGGATTATTGGCAAAGCCAACACACGGCAACAAAATTCGATTTGCGCCGCCATTGGTAATTACGGAAGCTCAAATACACGAATGTTTGGCTATTATTGAAAGAGCATTAAACGATTTCAAATAATGGGAAAAACGATAAAATTAATAAAGAATCGATCCGATATTGGAGCTGGTACACGAGGATCCGATTTAGGAATTGATGCTATAGAAATTGCTGCAATTAATAAAAACAGTGATTATTTTAATCAATTTGAGTTTGAAGATGTCAAAACACATAACGAATCGATTTATGATAAAAATCGCAGTTCATCTGCTAAAAGGATTGAGCACGTTGTGGAGCAATGCACCCGAGTTTGTAATGCAGTCAAAAAAAATATAGAAAGGAATTATTTTCCAATAGTATTATCGGGAGATCATTCCTCAGCATTAGGAACTTTAAGTGGAATCAAAGCCGCGTATCCAGAGCAAAATATAGGTGTATTTTGGATTGATGCGCATGCTGATTTGCATTCGCCTTACACTTCGCCTTCTGGAAATATTCACGGAATGCCTTTATCTGCTGCTCTTGGCGATGATAATTTGAGTTGCCAGAATAACGAAGTCCCAGCTGAAACGCAGCAGCATTGGGAGGACATGAAAAATATTGGCTATAAAGGACCAAAAGTTTTAGCCGAAAATCTGATTTATTTTGGTGTTCGTGATACCGAAGAAGAGGAAGATAAGCAAATAGAAAAATTGCAGATCAAAAATTATAAGGTGGACGAAGTGCGGTATCGAGGTTTGTACAAATGTGTCACTGAAGCATTATCAAAATTATCGCATTGTGAAGTTTTGTATATTTCTTTTGATGTGGATTCCATGGATTGTGATATGATTTCGTATGGAACGGGAACTCCAGTTCCTAAAGGTTTCGATCAGTATGAAATTATTGCAATCATTAATCAAATTATCCATACCAAAAAGGTGGTTTGTATCGAGTTTGTTGAGATCAATCCTTTATTAGATACTAAAGGAAATAAAATGGCAGAAACGGCTTTTGAAGTTTTAGAAGCCATAACCGCGGAGCTTATTATTCCTGTTGAATAGTTTTTTGGAACGTATAAAAAATCCCGAAATCTTAATTGATTTCGGGATTTTTTGGTAATGGTTTTATCTAATAAATGAAGTTTGATTATCCTCCGTAACCAGGATTTTGACTTATTTTACTGTTGGTATCCATTTCTCTTAAAGGAATAGGAAATACTAAAGAGTTGTCATTATATAAAATCAATTCTGTTCCATCAGCAAAAACATCAATTGAAGCTTTTGTTCTTTTTAAATCATGGATAGCAAAACCTTCCATTGCTAATTCCAACTGGCGTTCTCTTAAAATAGTTGCTAGTGTTACGGTTACGAAATTTGTAGCATTTGCGCGAGTTCTCAATAAATTAATATCCGCTACCGGAGTGTTTCCTACAAAAGTTGTGGCTCTAAAATTAGCTTCCGCTCTGATAAGATACATTTCTGCCAAACGAATTAAGGGAACATCACCAAATTGATTGGTATATTTGGAAGTCAATCTTCTGCCATTGTCCGGGTTGATGTAATTAAAGTTACGTCGTTCATCAGCAGGATCTGTAAATTTAGCTAAATAAGTAGATCTGATTTCGATATCGCCACCACGACCACCGTTGTTTTCAGAAGCATATAAATTGGTCATTTCATTTTCTCCTGTCTGTTTTGTGATTTGGATTGCAAAAATATCCTCACTTTGGTTTACATCATGGTTGAAAGCGTTTGCATATTTAGTCGATAATGTGCGTCCGCTATTTTCAATTACATCATGAGCCGCATCTCTGGCCGCAGGGTAATTTCCTTGTTGCAGATAAACTCTTGCTAACAACGCTTTGGCAGCATATTTATCAGCATAAAAACTATTATCTGCTGGAAGGTCATTGTAAGCTAGATTCAAACCGGCAATTATTACCGTGTATACTTCGTCAACAGTGCTTCTTTCTTTTGCCAAATCAATAGTGAAATCATAGATAGCATTTGGTCTGATAACCACGCCTAATTGTGCATTGGCCTGCCCTGCTTCGTACGGTTTTGCGAAGAAACGAACCAAATCAAAGTACGCCAATGCCCTTAGGAAATTAGCTTCGGCAATCATTGTCGCTTGTTTTTCCAGATCTTGTACTTTATCTATGTTTTCAATAACAATATTTGCCGCATTAATTATTTGATAATTTCGGGCATAGATTTGCTGAACAAAAGCATTGTTTACAAGAATAGTTTTAGAATACATTTGGCGGCATTCGCCAAAAGTTCCTCTCCATCTAAAATCTGTAGTAGCAGTTATTCCCGTTTGTGCCAATAAATCTGCAGAGGTCAATATGCGACCTCCGTAAACATCGCCATCAGCCGCAATAGCATAGGCACCTGTTAATATGTTAGTAATGCCGGTTTCCGTACTTAATGTTACCGTTGCATCTTCATTTTGTCTCGGATCAATTTCTAATTCATTATCACAACTTGCAAAAAAAGTAGCGAAAAGAATAAATAAGATTAATTTATTTGATTTCATTTTTTTAATTTTTAAAAATTAATATTTACTCCTAAAGCAATTGTTCTCGCAGGTGGGGCAGAATAAAATTCTTCTCCAATACCGGTATCATCTCTTCTTGCTTCTGGATCATAACCAGAATAGTTTGTGAATGTAAGCAAGTTGACACCCGTTGCATAAAGGCGAACGCTGCTCATTCCAAGTTCTTTAATAGCATTCCCGGAAAGTGAATATCCTATGGTTAGGTTTCTTAAACGAACGAAATCAGATTTATCTAAAAATCGTGTTGATTCCCCAGTTCCATTACTTCCATATAATCTGGCTTGCGGAACATTAGTTATATCTCCAGGATTTTGCCAACGATTTAATTGATCAATAGTTTGGTTATCAAAATAATCAGCAGCTACAGATTGGTATTTTCCTGCTGAGTTATAAATACTGGCACCCCATTCTCCTTGAAAGGTAAAAGAGAAGTCAATTCCTTTAAAATTAATAGTGTTAGTCATACCTGCCATCAATGTTGGGAAAGGATTTCCAGAAACTACTCTTGAAGCCTCAGCATAATCATTTGTAATTGATTTGTCTAAAGATCCATCAGCAAGACGGGTATTTTTCACATATAATGCGTCACCGTTAGCAGGATCAACTCCAGCATATTCTGCCAAGAAAAAGGAAGATATATTTTCTCCTACTCTGTTAATAGTAAATGTAGTAATGATGTCTTTGTTATTATTTGGCATCGATAATACTTCGGATTGATTTGTGGTAATATTTAAGCTGGTATTCCATTTTAGTTTATCAGAATCAATATTTTTTGTATTTAAAGTAAATTCGACACCGCTACTTTGTACTTCTCCAATATTTTGGTTAATAGATGTCGCACCAGAACTTAAAGCCAATGGTACGCTAAACAATAATCCATCGGTATTTTTTTTGTAATAATCTGCTTCAACACTGATTCGGTTTAATAAGCCAAATTCAACACCAAAATCAATTTGCGTAGATTTTTCCCATGTAAGATTGTCATTTCCTGCTTGAGAAAAAGTAAGTCCTGATTTTAAATTATAAGGATTTGAACCGTACAATTGGCGGGACGCAAAATTTCCTAATTCGGCATTTCCTAATTTACCCCAACTTCCTTTTAATTTTAAAAAAGTCAAAGTAGCGTTGTCTTTTAAGAAACTTTCTTCTGAAATAATCCAACCAGCAGAGAAGGCTGGAAAAGTTCCAAATCGTTCATTTTTACCAAAACGAGAAGAACCATCACGACGAATACTAGCTTTAAAAATATATTTATCATCAAATGAATAAGTAATTCTGCCAAATTGTGAAACAAAAGTGTAATCCGTTTCATTTCCTGATCCTGCATTTACTTCTGCTCCACCATCTACAGTTTGAAAGGAGTCATTTGGAAAATAAATACTGGTTACACTTTGAAACCTGCGATTAAATTTATTGAATTCTATACCCGCAACGGCATTAATGTCATGTTTCTCACCAAAGGTTTTGTCAAAGGTCAAATAATTACTGTAAATGTAGGTTTCGTTATTGACAGAAGTGGCGAAAACTTCACCATCAGTAGCCATAAAAGGAGAATCTTTACCAAACCAAGCATCTTCTGTTTGTGATAAAAGGTCATAAGAAAAATCAGAATTTGCTTTTAGAGAAGGAATAATTTTGAACTCTCCGTACACTTTTCCGGTAACTCTCCTCATTAATGTTTTCCAAAATGAATTGTCAATCGCTAATAAATAATTTGCATACAGCGTATTTGGATTTGCTGTACCATCCTCTAATCGATCTGGAGATAATGGTGATTGGGCTACAGCCTGTAAAGGAGTTGTAAAAGAGTTGTCATCCTGAACTCGATCAATTTGTGATCTGGAAAAGCTCAAATTCATTCCAGCAGTGAATCGGTCTGAAACTTTGTGGGAAACATTCGTACGAGCAGTGACTCTTTCTAATGCATTACTATTAATGATTCCTGTCGTGTTGTTGTAAGCTCCAGAAAAGAAATAGCGAGTTTTAGCATCTCCTCCAGAAACTGAAAAATCAGCATCGGTGTTAAATCCGTCTTGAAATGCGGTATCTTGCCAATCGGTGTCTACTTCTCTGTTTCTCCAATCTGTACCTTGTGCCAAGAAATCAAAAGTATCTTCGGCTTCAACAGCATCACCAAGTCCATTGATAGAAGCTTCTGTAAATAATTCTATGTATTGGTCAGCATTCAGCCATTTTCTTTTATTTGTAGCCTGACTAACTCCTTGAGAAAGGTTGATAGAGAAAGTTCCTTTACCCTCTTTTCCTCTTTTAGTAGTAATCAATACCACACCATTTGCACCTCTGGCACCGTAAATTGCGGCTGATGAAGCATCTTTTAGTACATCAATAGATTCAATTTCGTTTGGGCTTAAGGTTAGTAATGGATTGGTTGGTGCACCGTTACTGGATTCATTTGTAGTTACTAAAGGAATTCCATCCAAAACATAGAGTGGCTGTGTTCCTGCACTAATACTGGCGGCTCCACGTACACGAATGTTTATTCCTCCGTCAACTTTACCATTGGTTTGGGTGATTTGAACACCTGCTAATTTACCCACTAAAGCATTTTGAACATTCGATACTGGAATTTGTTGGATATCTTTTGCTGTTACACGAGCAATATTATCGGTTAATTTCTTTTTGCTTTGGGTTCCATAACCTACAACAACTACAGTTTCTAATTGATTGGAAGCATCACTCAACTTTATCAGCATTGCAGTAGATGCAGGAATTTCTGCCGTTTTCATTCCTATAAAACTGACGATTAAAATTTGTCCTTTTTTTGCATTAATGGTAAAGTCACCATCAAAACCTGTTTGCGTACTGATAGTAGTTCCTTTAACTACAATATTAGCACCTGGAACGGGAACGCCGCCCATGTCGGTAACTTTACCGGACAAGGTACTTTCTTGAGCAAATGTTAATTGTACCGATAGTACAAATAGTAAACTCAAAAATTGTTTGAATTTAATTTTCATTTTTGGATTATTTAAGATTAGTTAGGTCAAATATCTAAATAAAATGTTAATTATGACGTATTATGTTTGAAAAAAATGTCTTAATGTTGTTTTATTGTAGATAATTCTATTTTTTTTAAGAAAAAAAATAGAATCAATAAAAATAGCGGATTATCTCTTTTATGTTAATTGTTGAAAATAGTATAGACATGCCATACCTTAAGATGGAATAGCTATTTAAAGGATTATCTAGTTGTAATTGAACTATTATTTCAGCTTTTGGACTAAAATTTTAATTTTTTTGTGTAAAATGTGGGTTAATAGAAATAATTAAGCTGTTACAATCGCTGAAATTCGATCAATTTTTGTTTATGAAAATTTAGTAAGTTAGAAATTTTGCAACTTTACAAGTTTTAGTATCTTTGGCTTCCTATGGAGCCAATAAAAATTATAGAATGTCCACGCGATGCCATGCAAGGCATTAAACCATTTATTCCTACGGAAAAGAAAGTGGCTTATATTCAATCGTTATTGCGGGTAGGTTTTGACAGTATTGATTTTGGAAGTTTTGTCTCTCCAAAAGCAATTCCGCAAATGCAGGATACGGCCGAAGTTTTGGCACGACTGGACTTGTCTCAAACCCGGAGCAAACTTTTGGCTATTATTGCCAATACGCAAGGGGCAACTCTCGCTGCAGTTCATCCAGAAATACAATATTTGGGTTTTCCATTTTCGATTTCTGAGAATTTCCAAATGCGGAATACCCACAAAACTATAGCCGAATCATTAATCACCTTGCATGAAATTCTTGAAATTGCAGATAAGAGTAATAAAGAAGTGGTGGCGTATTTATCAATGGGATTTGGAAATCCGTATGGCGATCCTTGGAGCGTTGAAATAGTAGGAGAGTGGACTGAAAAATTGGCTACTATGGGAGTGAAAATACTTTCACTTTCGGATACGGTGGGAAGTTCCACTCCTGATGTAATCTCATATTTATTTTCAAATTTGATTCCAAAATATCCCGAAATAGAATTTGGTGCGCACCTTCATACTACACCAGATAAATGGTTTGAGAAAATTGATGCCGCGTACAAAGCGGGATGTCGTCGATACGATGGAGCTATTCAGGGCTTTGGTGGTTGTCCAATGGCGACTGATGATCTTACGGGTAATATGCCTACGGAGAAATTATTGTCTTATTTTACAGCACAAAAGGAATTCACGAATATGAGCCCAATGAGTTTCGAAAGTGCTTATAATGAAGCTTCTAAGTTGTTTGGGGAGTTTCATTAAAAATAAAATAAACGAAAATATAGTTGAACTCTTTACAATGTTGATACTAAGTGTAGTATTGATGCGTTGAGTAATAATATCCACTAAATTACCCTTAACTTATAAAATTATGAAACGACCTGCTTTAAATAGAGTTGTAGGCCTATTAATTCTTCTAGTATTTTCTTTTTCATGTGCAAGTGATTTAGATTATAATCAGGCGAATGATTTAAAACTGGAGCCTATTTTCGTAGCTAATTTAATATATTTTGATATTCCGGCAAATGAATTTGTTACAAATGGAGTAGAGCAAAGCGTGATTTTTGATACACCAACCGTTGATGTGTTCAATGATGATTTTTTTAGAGATAATTTGAAAAAAGTAGAGTTTTTCTTTGAAATGGAAAACACCATAAATAGATCTTATTCAGTAGATTTAGTATTTTTAGACAATAATAATCAACGAGTTCATGCTACTAATTTTACTGTCCCGGAATACGCGGACACAGAAAATAAAGTGACCAAGACTGAAATATTCGAAAATGCCCAACTTGACTTATTAAAAAGAACCACAAAAATTGCTTTTACATTACGAATGTTGCCGGGTGCTCCAGTAAATGAGAATGGTTCAGGAAGATTAAAATTGCGTTCTGGTGTAACCGCTTATTTAGTAGTAGAATGAGAAAGTTAATTTTGATATTTATTCTATTTCTGGCAATAGATTGCTTTTCACAAAACAAACAAATTTTATATAATTTCACTTCAATACCACAGTCTCTGTTGACAAATCCCGGTGCGGATTTCAAGTATAATTGGTATGCTGGAGTTCCTTTGTTGTCTGGGATTTCTGCAAATGTAGGCTCAAGCGGGTTCTCAGCCTATGATTTATTTGCGGATAATGGAGTCGATTTTAATGTAAAATTACGCAATGCAGTATTTTCTACCACCCGAAAAGACAGAGTAGCCATCAACGAGCAAATAGAAATTTTTAACGGAGGTTTTAAAATAGCAGGACAGGAAAGTGATTCCTATATTTCGTTTGGAATGTACCAGGAATTTGATATGCTGAGTTATGTTCCTAAAGATATTGCCGTTTTAGCTTTAGATGGAAACAGAGACTATTTGGGTAAAGTTTTCAATTTAGGCGATTTGAGTGCCAAAGCAGAAATGCTATCCGTATTTCATCTTGGATTTCATAAAAACATCACCAAAAAATTTATTTTAGGAGTTCGTGGAAAAATTTATTCCAGTATTTACAATGCTAATTCTACAAATAACTCCGGTTATATTTATACAATCCCTTCATATACAGGAGTTTATGAGCAGATGATTTATTCACAATTACAGCTCAATACATCGGGAATTGCTAAATATGATGATGAAGATTATGAGCCAAATGTGGTTAAAGATATTACCAAAAGAGCTCTTCTTGGGGGCAATTTAGGGCTGGGATTTGATGCTGGTTTTACCTATTATCCAAAGAAAAACATACAAGTTACCGCCAGTGTTATTGACGTAGGTTTCATTAAACACACCAAAGAAGTGGAAAGTTTAACGTTTAAAGGTGCTTATAAATACGAAGGTGTGGTTCCAAATTTCAGTTCCGGAAATTCAGCCGAAAACGGATATCAAGAATTTAAAGATGCCATTCCTTTAGATACGTTGTATGCTGATTATACGACTTGGCGTCCGGCAAAGTTCAATACTTCGGTTCAGTATTCCTTTAATGAAGAAAGACCAGAAGATTGTAATTGTCTTAACTATGATCCGGAAACGACCTATAAAAGTGCGGTTGGTGCACAGTTATTCGTTATGTCTACGCCAAGAACACCATTAGTAGCTTTTACCACGTATTACCGAAGAAAAATATTCAAGGCATTGCAAATGAAAGCCACGTACACGCTAGATTCGTATTCGTACAAGAATATAGGATTGGGATTGTCCAGTCATTTTGGACCTGTGAATTTCTATGTTCTTGCCGATAATCTTTTAGAATATAGCGATGTTACCAAGGCAAATAGCCTTTCTTTTCAACTCGGGCTGAATGTTATTTTTAAGAATAGTAAAAAGTAAATTGCTGATTAAAATTGGACTTTTCTTCGTTTAAATCCTTTGTAAATTTCTATCCAAAGTACGGCAACAAAACCTACTAAAATACTTAACCCTACTTGGAATCCCGAAACCGTTTCGAATTGGAAAAAAGCAGCAAATAATGGTACAAATAATAACGAAGCTGTAATTAGAATGGTTACGCTGATGATCATCAAAACCAGATTATTTTTGTATTTTAATGTTGTAAATATCGAGTAATAGAAAGAACGATTCGTCAGCGTCAGAAAAATGTTAGACGAAATTAATGTTAGAAAAACTACTGTTCTTGTTGCGCTCTCCGAACAATTTGTGGCTACACAATATTGGTAAACAAACAAAAGCCCCGCGGTAATGACAAGTCCTTGAATTATACTGATGGTAACTTCTTTAAGTTTGAAAAAAGTATTGGTAAAGGGTCTGGGTTGTACTAACATTAAATTCCGTTCCATAGGTTCATTTTCGTAAATTATAGAGCATGTTGGTCCCATGATTATCTCCAGAAAGATGACATGAACCGGTGAAAAAATATTGGGGTAAATCCAACCCAGTGCCAAAGGAATAAAAACAATCATTATGATTGGAATGTGAATGGAAATGATGTATTGTATCGCTTTTTTTAGGTTGTAATATATTTTTCTGCCCATGGCAATGGCATCAATCATTTTTGAAAAATCATCATCAATGAGAATAAGATTGGCAGCTTCCTTCGCAATTTCAGTTCCCTTTTTTCCCATGGCGATTCCAATGTGTGCTGATTTCAAAGCGGGTCCATCATTCACACCGTCACCAGTCATAGCTACAATTTGATTATTGTCTTTTAGTGCTTTTATAATCTTGAGTTTGGCCTCGGGAAACATTCTCGTAAAAATGGACGTTTCCATTACTTTTTCTTTTAGTGTAACATCGTCCATGGCCATTAATTCGTCACCATTGAGCGTTTTATCGGCATTTCGAAAACCAATTTGTTTGGCAATTGTAGCGGTTGTTTCGGCATTATCGCCTGTAACGATTTTGACTTGAATTCCGGCTTTATAAAAAGTTTCGAATACTGCTTTGATATTCGCTTTTGGAGGATCGTAAAACGCAACTAATCCTTTAAAAATAAAGGAGAATTCCTGTTGCTTTTTAGGATAATCAGTGCCTGAAAATTCAGCTAAACCAACGCCCAATACCCGATATCCCTGCAAAGCCATTTTGGTCATTGCGGATAAAATTTGTTGTTTTTCCTTTTCGGATATATTTGAAGTTGCGATCAATGCTTCGGGAGCACCCTTGGCAGCAATATATCTCGTTCCATCTTGATTTTCGAAAACATGGGTCATCATCGGTGGCTTGCCATCTAATGGATATTCGTGTACCAATTTAAAATTAGGTCGTTCATCTGCTATTTTTAACTTTGAATACGCTTCATGCAATGCAATTTCCATCGCGTCAAAGGGAATGGGTTCGCTGGCCCACATGGCGAGAGTCAGTAATTCGATGTCACTATTATTATTATTAGTTTCATCACTGTTGCTTCCTTTAATAGTATCATCAGATAACGTGTACCATTGCGCCAGACTCATTTTGTTCTCAGTAATTGTTCCCGTTTTATCGGTGCAAATTACGTTTGCACTTCCTAAAGTTTCGACCGTTTTTGTCTGTTTTACGATGATCCCCATCTTCATTAATCGCCAAGAACCAAGCGCCATGAAGGTGGTGAAAGCAACCGGAATTTCTTCAGGAATGATACTCATAGCCAAAGTAAGTGCATTCAATAAGCTGTCTAAAACATTATTTGAATTGTAATAATTGATAACCCAGACAAAGCCAAAAATCACTAAACCAACAAGTGACATTTTTTTGACAAAATTCCCCATTTGCTTTTGCAAAGGTGTTTTTTCTTCGACAATAGCCTCCAGGCTTTTACCTATTTTTCCTAGTTGGGTTTTGTTGCCAATAGCGGTTACTTTGCAAATTGCCAAACCACCTGTTACAATGGTTCCAAGAAATACGGTGTTATTTTCAGCAGTTTCATTTTTAAAAACAGCCAGCGATTCCCCGGTAAGAATAGATTCGTTTACTGAAAAATCATTGGATTGAAGAATAACGCCATCGGCAGGAATAAAAGTTCCTTCTTCAGTTTGGATCAGGTCGCCAACAACAATTTCCTCGCTTGGAATTTCTGTTATTTCTCCATTGCGTATGACTTTGCTTTTGGGTTGGGATAATTTTTTTAAAGCTTCAATTGCCATTCTGCTTTTGGATTCCTGATACAATGAAATGGTGGAAACCAGCACAATTGCTGCACTCATGAAAATTCCGTTTCCGTAATCTCCGGTAATAAAATAAATACTGGTTGCGGTTAGTAAAAGTAGAAACATTGGTTCTTTTACCATTTCGAACAGGGATTTCAAGAACTGATTTTTTTTCTGATTTACTATAGAGTTTGAACCATTTTTCGTTCTCGAAAGTAAAACTGCATCATTTGAAAGTCCTTTTAATTCTTGTTGAGTTTCTGTCATAGCAAAATAAATGAAATGGATTTTCTGGGTTGGAGAGCAAGGGGTATTTTGGAACCAAAGAATTGACATTGAACTGCAATTTAATTATTTATTGTAAAATTATAGCAATTTTTTGCTTAAAATTATCTATATTTGCACGCAATTAAACTCCAACTACAATTGCAATGATCGCACACAACTCTAAGATTATCGGTGAAGGATTAACCTACGATGATGTTCTATTAGTTCCCAACTACTCAAATGTGCTTCCACGCGAAGTGAGTATTCAATCCAAATTTTCAAGAAATATAACGCTTAATGTTCCTATCGTATCCGCTGCTATGGATACCGTTACTGAAAGTGCTATGGCAATTGCTATGGCTCAAGAGGGAGGAATAGGCGTTTTACATAAAAACATGACTATCGAGCAACAAGCTGCGAAAGTTAGAAAAGTAAAGCGTGCAGAATCCGGAATGATTATCGATCCGGTTACTTTGCCATTAACTTCGACTGTTGCCGATGCCAAAAATGCCATGAAAGAATATGGTATTGGTGGTATTCCAATTGTAGATGAAAACCAAATATTAAAAGGAATCGTTACCAATAGAGATTTACGTTTCGAAAAAAATAGTTTAAGACCTATTGTTGAGGTAATGACCACTGAGAACTTGGTTACCGTGGCTGAAGGAACTTCTCTGGAACAAGCAGAAGTAGTTTTGCAAGGACATAAAATCGAAAAATTACCTGTTGTAAACGCAGCTTACAAATTAGTGGGTTTGATTACCTTTAGAGATATTACCAAATTAACCCAAAAACCAATTGCCAATAAAGATGTTTATGGTCGATTACGTGTTGCTGCAGCGATTGGTGTTACAGGTGATGCTGTTCAAAGAGCCGAAGCATTAGTGAACGCCGGTGTTGACGCTATTATTATTGATACCGCTCACGGACATACTCAAGGTGTTGTCAATGTATTGAAAGAAGTGAAAAGTAAATTCCCTCAAATAGATGTTATCGTGGGAAATATTGCAACTCCGGAGGCAGCTAAGTTTTTAGTTGAAAATGGAGCAGATGGTGTAAAAGTAGGAATCGGTCCAGGTTCTATTTGTACGACTCGTATTGTTGCAGGTGTCGGTTTTCCTCAGTTTTCTGCTGTTCTTGAAGTGGCTGCGGCTATCAAAGGGACTGGAGTTCCAGTTATCGCTGATGGAGGCATTCGGTATACTGGTGATATCCCAAAAGCGATTGCTGCTGGTGCTGACTGTGTGATGCTGGGTTCGTTATTAGCTGGAACTATGGAATCTCCAGGTGAAACAATCATTTTTGAAGGAAGAAAATTCAAGTCTTATCGTGGAATGGGTTCTGTTGAAGCGATGCAGGAAGGTTCAAAAGACCGTTATTTTCAAGATGTTGAAGATGATGTGAAAAAACTGGTTCCCGAAGGAATTGTAGGACGTGTGCCTTACAAAGGAGAATTGAACGAAAGCATGCAACAATTCATTGGTGGTCTTCGTGCCGGAATGGGGTATTGTGGTTCAAAGGATGTTCCAACTTTACAGGAAACAGGACGCTTTGTTCGCATAACAGCCAGCGGAATCAATGAAAGTCACCCTCATAATGTAACCATTACAAAAGAAGCTCCTAATTATTCAAGATAACTTTTAGTTTTTTAAAACAATAAAAAAGGCATAATTAATTCCGTTATCGGTTTTAATTATGCCTTCTTACTTTTGTAAAAGTTTTTATTCTGAGGATTCCGATAGGTTTTTCTTCAAATGCTCGCTGTCCCAACTGTGATTGGTCGCAGCCACTTGAGAGTAAATATCACTCTTCAGCAGTTGTTCCTGAAGTTCAATTTCTTCTTTTACGGTTATCATGTAAGCCATTTTATCATGACGTTTTTCGGCCAATTTTCTAGTGGTAATTTCATCATATTTTATAAATTGCTGCCCTTGTCTGGTCGCTGTATATTTTCGATGACCCAATTCTACTAATGCATCAACACCCATATTAACGGCACTATATAATGTTTCCCGATAAATATGTTCAACTTTATGATCAATTAATTCATAAGCATCGTTTCTATTTCGGGCACGAGTTAGAATTTTTAAGTTTGGAAAATGCTTTTTCAAAGTTTCAATCACTTGTAAATTCACTGTAGGATTATCTATAGCAGCAATAAAAATTTTAGCATTTTCGCAACCTGCGGCTTTCAATAATTCCAGTCGTGTGGCATCACCATAATATACCTTGAACCCCATTTTTCGCAATAAATCAATTCGATCAGAATCATAATCCAGAATGGTTGCTTTTACTTTATTGGCTCGTAACAAACGTCCAACCGTACTTCCAAAATGACCAAAACCAGCAATAATTACAGGGTTGTCTTCGTCTATGAAATCATTATCCTTTTTTGTTTCGGTTATTTTATCTTTATACCTTGAATTAGGATAGATTAACCGCTCATTTATCAATAATAAAAAAGGAGTTGCTACCATACTCATTGCGATTACTGCCATTATTTGATTGGCCAACATGTTAGGGACAATATTCAATTGCATACAAAAACTCATAATTACAAAGCCAAATTCTCCAGCTTGGCTTAAGCCAAAAGCAAACAATAAATTTTGATCGGTATTTTTTTTATGAAATCTGCTGATTACAAATAAAACTGCGAATTTCACAAGAGTCAGGATGGCTCCAAAAGCAAAAATGAAAAGTGGATTTTCAATAATCAGTTGAAAGTTTATCGATGCGCCTACGCCAAGGAAAAACAATCCCAAGAGCAACCCTTTGAACGGTGCAATATCACCTTCTAATTCATGGCGAAATTCGGAGTTAGCCAATACTACTCCTGCCATAAACGCCCCAAGTGCAGGGCTTAAGCCAACTAATTGCATAGCATAAGAAACGCCTACAACCAGTAATAATGCGGATGCTGTAAACAATTCTTGCAACCTTGTTTTTGCAATGATGTGCAATAAGGGAACAAATAGAAAACGTCCCGCAAAATAAATGGTCGAAATACTTCCTATAACAATTAATGTTTGCAGCCAACTGGAAAAACCACTGATTAAGGATTGTTGTGCTTCATTTGTTGTTTCGATATTTACAGTTGACAAAAGCGGTAGAAAAGCTAAAATTGGGATTACTGCAATATCCTGAAAAAGTAAAACTGCAAAGGAGGAACGTCCAACGGAAGTGTTTGATAATCCTTTTTCCTTTAAAGTTTGTAATACAATAGCCGTAGAGGATAATGTCAAAGCCAATGAAATAGCCAAAGTAGTTTCCCATTTCCAGTCCATAAAAAATAGAGATCCTAGAAAGAGAATGAGCGTAGTTCCTATTATTTGGCCGAACCCATCCCAAGAATGAATTTTCGCATTTTCCAAAACTTGTTGGGTTCCAGTTCTAAGCCAATCAAAAACAGCATCATCACTACACCAAATTCAGCAAAATGCATGATATCCTGACCCTCCTGACCAATAAACCCAAGTACATAAGGACCAATTACGATTCCGGCTAATAAATAACCTAAAATAGAACTCAACCCTAATTTTTTAGCAATGGGGACACAAATCACCGCCGCTGTTAAATAAATGATTGCTTGTAATAAAAAATTGGTATCCATCTTATGTTAGTATTGTAGCAAACCATTCGTTCAAATAACGGTATTGCAAAATTTTATCGCTCTCTAAATCATTATTTTCTAAATAGTCCAGAAAATAACCGTAAACCAATCCGTTTTTTTCGTAATCCTCCTTAGTCATGTTGTGTGTACCATGTACCACAAAAGGGGGTAAATAAGTCATATTACACACTTTTGCCGTTTGATTGAACGGTTCTAATAATTCTAGAACAGTGTATCTGTCACTGCCTGTTTCGCAATAGTTTTCTTTGTCACCGCCAGTTGTAATTACCTGAAAAATAATTTTATCCTGTAACGCAGTCCCTTTTTTGCCATACGCCCAATTGTGTTCCAGAACCATATCAATCCATTGTTTCATTAATGGCGGACAGCTATACCAGTACATGGGATGATGCCAAATTATAACATCGTGTTGACTTAATAACGCTTGCTCTTTTTTTACATCAATATCAAAATCGGGATATTCTTCATATAAATCATGAAAAGTTATGTTTTCTGAATCGGGAATATTTTCCACCAAAGCTTTATTAGCTTGCGATTTCTCAAAAAGCGGATGGGAAAATAAGATTAAGATTTTGTTTTTTGACATGAAAATTATTTTTGCTGTTTCTTTTTTGAGTTAATGCGTATTATCTATTTGATTTTTAGAATTGTATGAAATTTAAAAACATACTGAAAGATATAAAATATTGGTTAATTGTAATGCTATAATTTTTTCAGAAGCTATTTTTTATTTTTATCGTTAAAAAACAGAAAATCCTGTCAAAACAAAATCGTAACTTTTATTCTGACAGGATTTAATTAAATAGATATTGGTAAGCAATTATTTTACCAAAATTGATTTCTAATTATAATTTTAGAAACTTTATTTAGTGTCTAATTTTTGAAAAATGTGGTTAGTAATTTTTTGCTTCCCACTACCCAAAGAATATCATTTTTTTCTAAAATCATATTGGATTCAGGATTCAGAATTCGTTTTCCACTTCTTTCAATTCCTACAATCAAACCTTTTGTTTTTTCACGCAATTGGGAATCTCTGATGTTTTTACCAATAAACTCTTCTTCTTTTAATTCTAATTGTTTTAAAATAATATCGGTGTCCGTAACTTTTTCTGGGATTTCTATTTCATTTTGATGCAAATACGATTTAAATTCCTTGACTTGGTTGTCTGTTCCAATGACACAAATTTCATCACCGGGAAATAAACGTTCGCTTTTATTTGGAATATTAATCATGATTTCCCCACGTTTGATGAAGGCAATATTAATGCCTAATTCTTCTCGAATTCGCAACTCTTCTAATGTTTTTCCAGCAATATTAGATGTTGGAGCAATGTCAAAAGTGGTCATGTGTCCATCCCACGGCGTCAAATCACTTCTGCTTCTAATCGCTTTTTTGATTTCTCGGGCATTAAGATTTTTTAAGAAATGATCTTCTATTTTATGGTACTGCGCGTTTAATTTTTTTGGAAAAACAAAATAAACAACAACCGCTGCTATCAAAGCAATAAAAGCAATTATTGGAGAGAAAAATATATTTAATAAAAATCCAATATAAAAAAGAGTCAACACCATTCGCAATAAAATCATCATTAAAATAGGTCCGCGATATTTGCGTTCTTCTCTTAAAATAGCCACTTCTTTTGCAGCAACGCGTCTCAAAGAAAGTGCCCATAAAAAAGGAGATAATATAACCAAGGTAATTAATGCGGCAATTATATTTCCAAATTGGGAGTCTTTTACTAATGGTAAAATGAATTTCGACGAAAGTAAAATAACTGCAACAATAATTACGGAATGGATGACTACTTGGGTCAGAAAAGCGCGTACGACTATCTGCCAGTTGCTGACCAATTTTATAGATTGCGCATTGGCACTGTAACGTTCAATTCTTTTAGTCCATTTTCGAGGCAATTGCTTTTCTAAGTATTCAGAAAACGGGGTGGCGAATTTCACCATAAAAGGCGTAGTAAACGTAGTTACTGCTGATACTGCCACTACAATGGGATATAGAAAATCACTAGTTACATTCAAGGTCATTCCCAGCGTGGCAATTATAAAAGAGAATTCCCCAATTTGTGATAAACTCATTCCAGTTTGCACCGATTGTTTCAGTGGCTGCCCTGAAAGTAAAGCACCAATCGTAGAACTGATGGATTGTCCCAAAATCACCACGAAAGTCAAAATAGCAACAGGGAACGCATATTCGTACAACGTATCTGGGTTAATTAACATACCAACCGATACGAAAAAAACAGCTCCAAAAAGATCTTTTACGGGTTTAACTAAATGTTCAATATGTTCTGCCTGCGTTGTTTCGGCAATGATGGAACCCATGATGAATGCGCCTAAAGCAGGAGAAAAACCAACATTAGCAGCAAGAATAACCATCATCAAGCACAAAGCAAGTGAGATGATTAGCAGCATTTCGTCGGTCAAAAGGCTCTTTGCTTTTTTAAGTAATGTTGGGATAAAAAAGATACCGCCTACAAACCATATCGTCAAGAAAAAGATCAATTTAAAAACAGACAATAACAGTTCAGTTCCTGAAAACTGTTGGCTCACCGCAATTGTAGAAAGCAAAACCATCATCAAAATGGCAACGATATCTTGGACAATAAGCGAACCAAGAACAATTCCAGCAAATTTTTGGGTTTTTACTCCGAGTTCATCAAAGGTTTTCAAGATAATTGTAGTAGAGGAAATGGAAAGGATTACTCCTAAAAAGATACTGTCCATAGGTTTCCAGCCAATCCATTGGCCTACTAAATAACCGATGGAAACCATTGCAAGGATTTGGGTTATGGCGGTAATTGATGCGGTTCCGCCAACTTTCATCAATTTCTTAAAACTGAATTCCAGTCCTAAACTGAATAATAAAAAGATTACTCCAATCTCGGCCCAGACTTCTACGCTTTTTATATCTTTTATAGATGGAAAAAAATCAAAATGGTTGCCAGCCAAAAATCCAGCTATTAAATAGCCGAGAACTAAAGGTTGTTTGATTTTTTTAAATAACAAAACGGCCACCGCGGCGGTCATTAGGATTAATCCTAAATCACTGATTAAGGGTTGTAAATGGTGTGTGGCGTTTGCTACTGTTTCTGCGGCATCCATAGGCGTATATTTGTTTTTTAAGGTTTTGTGTATGTTGGTAAGATATAAAAAAACTTTAATTTTGAAAGTATAATTAATGCTTAAAACAGCTTTTATGATTTTTTTAGCAACAAAAATCCCGTTGAAAAGAAGTTAGTGTACCTTTTCAACGGGATTTTATAAAATCGAATAATTTTGTTAAACTATATTCCTAAGAAATTGCTTGGAGTGATTTGCATCAATTCTGCTTTGATTTCATCCGAAACTTCTAAAGTTGCTATAAAACCGTGAATTGCTTTTTTATCAATCGCTTCGTTGGTTCTGGTCAATCCTTTCAACGCTTCATACGGATTTGGATATCCTTCACGACGCAAGATGGTTTGGATAGCTTCGGCAACAACAGCCCAGTTTTTCTCTAAATCTTCGTGGAATTTTTCTTCGTTCAATAACAATTTGTTCAATCCTTTCAAAGTAGCTTCAAAAGCGATTAACGTATGTCCAATTGGTACACCAATATTTCTCAAGACAGTACTATCCGTCAAATCACGCTGTAATCTTGACAGAGGTAATTTAGCCGATAAATGTTCAAAAATCGCATTGGCAATTCCTAAATTCCCTTCTGAATTTTCAAAATCAATAGGGTTTACTTTATGTGGCATTGCCGAAGAACCTATTTCTCCCGCTTTGATTTTTTGTTTGAAATATTCCATTGAAACGTACGTCCAAATGTCTCGGTCTAAATCAATGATGATGGTATTTATTCTTTTCAACGCATCAAAAAATGCAGCGAAATGGTCGTAATGTTCAATTTGTGTAGTAGGGAAGGAGTGGTGTAAACCAAGGTTTTCCTCTACAAATTTACCGCCGAATTTTCTCCAGTCAATTTGAGGATAGGCCACGTGATGTGCATTGTAATTTCCGGTTGCACCACCAAATTTAGCCGCAAAAGGAATATTAAATAACAAACGCATTTGCTCTTCCAGACGTTCTACAAAAACACCAATTTCTTTACCCAAACGCGTTGGAGAAGCAGGTTGTCCGTGTGTACGCGCAAGCATTGGAATATCCTTCCATTCGATACTTAAATCTTTTAATTTAGAAGTCAAAGTAATCAGTGAAGGCATGTATACTTTCTCGAAAGCTTCTTTTGTCGAAAGCGGAATCGCCGTGTTATTAATGTCTTGGGAAGTCAATCCAAAGTGGATAAACTCTTTATGTTCTGATAATCCTAATTTTTCAAAAGCATCTTTGATGAAGTATTCGACCGCTTTTACATCGTGGTTCGTTACTTTTTCGGTTTCTTTGATCCAAAGCGCATCTTCAGTAGAGAAGTTTTTATAAATGTTACGTAAACTTTCAAATACATCTGGGTTTACGGTTGTTAGTTGAGGCAAAGGCACTTCGCATAAAGCAATGAAATATTCAATTTCAACCAATACACGGTATTTGATTAAGGCTTCTTCCGAGAAAAATGGAGCCAGTGAAATAGTCTTGTTTCTATATCTTCCGTCGATTGGCGATATAGCATTCAATTCGTTTAAAGTAGTCATTGTTTAGTTGTTTGTTCGAAAGGCACAAAAATAGTTATAAGTTATAAGTTATGGGTTATAAGTTTAGATTTTTATTGCAATCACAATTGATTTTTTGCCATAGTCATTGTCTCTGTTATTGCAAATCATTGAGCAGTTTTTCTTTCAAAAATGCAACTCCTTTTGAAGCCACTTCAGGAATCACTTCCAATGGGTTTCTAAGATTTGGGATTTTTATCGGTTTTGGATCAATATAAAAAATAGGCGTTTCTCGACTTATAAAATCGATTAATCCTGCCGCAGGATACACCTGTAAGGATGTCCCAATCACCGCAAAATAATCCGCACTTTGAGCAAGTGTTATTGCTTCATCAAGCGCAGGAACTTCCTCGCCAAACCAAACGATATGCGGTCTTAGTTGATTTTTATTTTCATCGAAATCACCAAAATTCAAATCCTCCTGCCAATCCAGAATGTAATTTGGATTTTTAGTACTTCGGACTTTCAATAATTCGCCGTGCAAATGCAACACATTAGAACTTCCGGCACGTTCGTGTAAATCATCCACATTTTGAGTAATGATGAAAACTTCAAAATCATTTTCTAATTCAGCCAGAATTTGATGACCCAAATTAGGTGCAACTTCTTTGAGTTGTTTTCGTCTTTGATTATAAAAATCCAAGACTAAAGCCGGGTTTTTATGCCAACCTTCCGGAGTGGCGACATCATTGACGTTAAGACCTTCCCAAAGTCCGTCACTGTCACGAAAAGTTTTGATGCCACTTTCGGCACTGATTCCTGCTCCAGTCAAGACGACAAGTTTCTTTTTCATTTTAGATTAATTTGGGCGTGACCACAAGGGTCGGGCTTTCGGCTTTATCTTTTTGGCTAAAAAGCCCAAAAAGGATATCGCCTCTATCCCTCACGCGAATTCCGTAAACATTCATAATTCAATTGCTAAAGACCAATCCCAAAAGTTGTCTCCAGAATCTATCTTTGAAGGTATAAAACTAGTCTTTTTTACTATTTTTGCAAAAAAATAATCACCAATGATTGATTTAGAGTATCTCGCCTTTCTTGAAAATATATTGACTGATAACCGAAAAGAAAAATTTCAGAAAGTATTGGAAAACAGAACCAAACATTTTACCATTGCTGTCGAAGATATTTTTCAAATGCACAATACTAGTGCGGTAATGCGAAGCTGTGAAATTTTTGGAATTCAGGAATTGAACGTTATCGAGCAGCGTTACGGAAAAAGTATCGATAAGGAAATTGCGATGGGTGCCCAAAAATGGGTCGACATCAATACATTCGATAGCATTACTAATTGTGTTGATACGTTGAAAAGTAAAGGTTACCAAATCATTGCTACCACACCACATGAGAATGATTGTTTGATGGAAGATTTTGATATCATGAAACCGTGTGCTTTATTTTTTGGAACAGAAAGAGACGGATTATCAGAAGAAATTTTGAAACGTGCCGATGGTTTTCTTAAAATCCCAATGGTAGGTTTTACCGAAAGTTTGAATATATCGGTTTCGGCGGCGATCATCATTCAAAACTTGACGAATCGATTGCGCAATTCAAATATTGACTGGCATTTATCTGAAAATGAAATTTTAGAAAAGCGTTTGGCTTGGGCCAAAAATTCCATCAAAGACATCAAGCGAATTGAAGAAAGGTATTTTGCTGAAAACGTGAAATAGTTTTTTTTATAATGTTATAGTAAAGTTATTTATTTTAGATAATAACATACCAGTAGGAATGTTTTAGTAAATTCGTAATATGAAGCAAGAAATTAAATCGGAGTTGACCAGACAATTAATTATCGATAAAGCATTTGTATTGTTTTATAAAAATGGTTTTAACGCTATTAGTGTTGACAGGGTGATGAAGGAGACAAAGCTTACAAAAGGAGCTTTTTACCATCATTTTAAAGACAAAAAGGAGTTAGGTCTAGCGGTTATCAGTAATAGGATTCACAGTAGAGTTTATGACAATATGGTTCTTCCTTTGCTAGAAGTAGGAGATCCATTTTCGATTTTAAAAACTGTTTTTTGCGAACGAATTAAAAATTTTTCAATTGAAGAGAAACAATCTGGTTGTCCAATGAATAATCTCATCAATGAAATTTCAGATACTGAAGTAGCGTATCAATTGGCATTAAAAAAAATTATTGAAGAATGGAAATTAGCACTAATTCAGCTTTTAGAAAAAGCAAAAGCAGATAACTTGATTGCTAGTGAAGTAAATACTTCTTCTGTCGCAGTTTTTTTAATCAGTGCATTTGAAGGTGTTAGAGGAATTCGGAAATTGTACAATAATGATGTTGTTTTAGAGGATTATCTTTTAGCAGTAGAGCGCTATATAGATCTTTTAAGATAATTTTTTTAAAGTAAAAACATACTATTAGGTATGTTTTTAAAATATAATTTAAATAAGTAAGAATGAAAGAATTTAAAAAAAGCAGACGAAATTTTATTAATAAGGCGATAGCTGTGGGTGGAGTAGGAATTGTGGCTCCGAGTCTTATTTTTACTGCAAAAGGGAATTTAATTGGAGTTAAGGATGAGCAAAAATACCAGCGTCCGAAAGTATTATTCTTTGATGTTAATGAAACATTATTAGACCTGAATGCGATGAAAAAAAGTATAGGAAATGCTTTAGGAGGTAGACCTGATTTAGTATCGCTCTGGTTTACAACAATGTTACAGTATTCATTAGTAACTACAGTAGGAAATCAATATCATGATTTTGGCAAAATAGGAGGTGCAGCGCTAAAGATGGTCGGTCTTAATAATGGTGTTGTTATTAGCGATGAACAAGCTGGCGAAGCAATTAAACCAATTTTATCTTTACCAGCGCATCCTGAAGTAAGAGAAGCGTTGATGCTATTGAAAAAAGAAGGGTATACGTTAGTTTCGTTTACCAATTCATCCAATAAAGCAGTTGAATCCCAATTGAAAAATGCTGGTATCTATGATTTGTTTGATGATCGATTAAGTATTGAAGACGTGGGTAAATTCAAACCGCATTATGATGCTTACAGTTGGGCTGCAAGAAAAATGGGATTTGAATCTAAGGACTGTATGCTTATTGCAGCTCATGGTTGGGATGTTGCTGGGGCAAATTGGGCTGGCTGGCAAACGGCATTTGTGAGCAGGCCTGGACAACAGTTATTCGCTCTGGCAAATCCACCGGAAATAAATGAAAAGAATCTTTTGTTAATTGCAAAACAATTAATAAAATTGTAGGAGACTTGAAAACTGAAATCTTAGAAAATTACTTAAAAGTTTTTTTTAGTACCGTAATAAAGGAGGTGACGCTATTTGCTGTTCTACCTCCTTTGTTTTGTGTAATAGTTTGCAGTAGTTTAAACTTTTATGGACATTATCTTTTGTATTGCAAGGGGATTTAGTGTTTTCTTTTCACTTGGTGCTTATCGCTTTGTAAATCCGAAACCCGGTTCGATTATCTAAGTACTGATTTTCACTACCGTTTATAATCCAGCAAAGTTTTCAAAACCTTGTAAGTATCATTTTGTAGATTTAGAAATCTTTAAAGTCACAAAAAGAACATTAAAACGTTGTTTCACTCTCCAGTTGTATGTCTTTTATGTCATTTGGATTCATTTTATAACGATATACGCCTTTGTTCCCAATGGCAAATAAGGTGTTGTCGCGTACAATTAAATCAAAACAATTTTTGTCAATGGCATGCACCAAAATAGGTTCAGCAGGATTTTGAATGTTAAATATTTTGATAACATCATCGCAAACCAATAAATAATCAGCAGTGTAAAAACTGATGCCTTTTGGTTGTGACAGTGTTCTGCTGTGAATTAATTTTGGGTTTACAAGATCTTTGGTGTCATAAACCTGCAAAACGTTAGTATTATTACCACAAGTTGCGTTCGAGTTCAATGTCACATAGGAGTGTGTACTATTGGCAATGACCGGATCGCAAGCGGTAAAGTGTTGCACACTGGACAACTTTGTTGGGTTTTCAGGATTGGTGATTGAGTAAATAAACATTCCATTTCTAGATCCAATAAATAAATTATCGCCGTATGAAAACAAGGTTTCAATATCAAAACCTATTGGGATTTCATTGACTTTTACGGGCTTTTCAGAATCGATTAGCGAGAATACATTCAATTTCATTTGGTCTACGCCGTATAAATAATTTCCTTTGATGGCAAAAACTGCAAGAGAACCGCCTTGGCCTATATCGCCGTTTTGTGCGCTGTCACTGTCCGAGCAACCCATTATAAGCACTAGTAATACGAAGGATATAATTTTTTTCATATGTTACTTGATTAAAGTCCAATCGATTATTATTTCATTTTCTTTAGTGTAGCCATATAAGCCGTTTGGAGCTTGCTTTTGCGGGAACACATTTCTATTTCTGTTAGTGACTGTAAAAATTTTGGTGGTAGGATTGAAAGTGGCAGTAACCAAATCTACTGCTTGGTTGATGTACACCGTATTTCCTTTGATGGCTAAGTCAGTAGCGCCCGGAGCTTTTATAAAATGGAGTCGGATTGGTTTCTTAGGATCCGTGTAATCATAAACATGAAAACCTTTATTGACATCATTGATAAACATCAAATCGTCCTTGATATAGATTTTCCCCGATTTAATAATGGGTTGCGCATTTTGAAAAGCAATCGAACTTTCCAGAGCGCTGCGGGCAATAATCACCGGTTTGTATTGTTGTTGAGCAAATTCACCGTTATCCGATGTTGGCCAGCAGGAAATGAATAAAAATGAAACCAGCAGGAGAAGTACTATTTTTTTCATTGGGAAATGTTTTTATAAAGATAGCAAAAAGAGGATTTGGTTGCGTTATGAAGCTGTTATTGTTTGTGTTGCACATGCAATGAGACATTAGCTTTGAGCAAGCGTAATTATTTAATTTTCAATTTGTAGAAAATTCGGTGTTTTCAAGTCCGCTATTTTGTGTAATTATTTTCACGAGTTTTTCCAAATCGGTACTAGGAATGTTATTGATTTCGAATATTTTGTCGGTTCCGGATTTCTGAATGATTTTTAAATTAGTAGTGTCTAATTCTAATTTCTTGACATTTTTAAATGTTATAGACTTACTGATAAATCTATTTATTTTGATGGTCATTCCCCGTTTATTCCATTCAACATAATTTTTGTACCAAAACATTTTACTGTAATAGGCTGCTTGGATAAAGAAACCAATGGAAGCCAAAATTTTATTCGTTCTTTTATATTCAAAGTCAATAATTTCAAAGCTACCCATAACAATAAAAACCAATGAGATTAACATTAAAAGTGATGTCCAGTTTTTAAATGTCAATTGATTGAAGTGTATTTTTTTCATTTTTCTCGGTTCTTGTTAATGCTTTAGTAGTTTTATGTGTCGATGAAATTCAGCTTCTTTATGAAATTTTAATATTATAAAAATTGCGCAAAGTCAAAGACATTTGCGCAGCATTTAGGAAAAAATTATATGTTTTTTAGGGATACTTTACAAAGTTGATTTTTATTCGTTTTTGTTTTTTTCAACTACTAAAGTTTTTGTTAATTTGTCATACAAATTTTGATTTTTTTCATCCCACAATAACCATATTACTGGAATAACAAAATATGCAAAAGCATATTTCAAACATTCTCTAATTGCTCCTTTTTCCGCTTTATTATAATCTTCGCCAGTTTCTTCTGAAATTACTTTGAGATTAAAAATTCTATGTCCAAGATTACCAACAAATAGGGGATAAAATATAGCTCCAATAATTAATCCAGTGATTGCAGCATAAATAATTTCTGTTAATTCAAAATCACTATTCCAATATTCTGAAATTGATTTTCCTAACATTAAGTAAACACTTATGCCTAAAAGAGTAAATATTACACTTTCTATTAATGAAGCGATTAATCTTTTTCCTTTTGAAGCTAATTTATATCCATGTATTTGCGTTATGTTCATTTCTTTTAATATTAAGGTATTGTTTTTTTAATATGCCGAAACGGTTCGCATATTTGTAACGGCCGGGTTTCAAATTCTTGCCCATGTGAATGTTCTCAAGAATTTTTTCTAAACGGGTTTTTTGATTGGGAAAGAGTATTGTTGGCTGACTTTGATTAAATATCTTTCTCAAAATACAAATGAATATAAATGGCAGAACCAAAATTTGTTGATGTTGAGGTAGTTAATCTGTATCCTTTTGAGGCATATTTATCTAGTAATTGCTGAATTTCTTTTTTTGAGTCATTAGCAATGTGCTTTGAATCTAAAGTCAATTTAGAGTAATAAATTAAACTTTCTACTTTGTATTCTTTCATAATGGTTTTTTTGGTAATGTTAATAGTGTTCTAACTTTCCATGTAAATATAGCTGGTTTTTATTACAAAAAAAATGCTTTCTCTTATTTTTCAAAAATAACTCAAACAATATACACGATTCATTTGTAATAAATTCAAGGATTTTTTCACTAAATTACCTTTGAAAGTCAGCCACTTTTTGACGTTTTTACTATAATCTCCATTTATAAAAATTGCGCAAAGTCAGAGACATTTGCGGAGCATTTACGAAAAATTAATTTGATTTCAAAGATACTTTGCGGAGCTGTGTTCTGTTCAAATGGAGTTTCATTGTTTGTGCTGTGCATGCAACGAAACTATAACTGTTGTGGGGCTACTTATTAGGGTTGTCTTAATTTCTCTCTTCACTTTTTTTTTTAAATGGATTTGTTTTGTAAACTACAAAACCGAAAATTAATAACAATAATAATTTTCCAATTAAGAATCCATTTCCATAATTGTTGAGTTTTTCGTAATGATAAACAAAAATGTTTGTTATGATGTAAATCAAATACAATATTGTAATTATCGATGCGTAAAATATTGTTTTTCTCATTTTATTTTAAAGTTAGGCGATAATATTTTACTATTATCGCCCTAAGTTCTGTTATTTTGTTACAGTTGTTGTAGTTGGAGTGTAAATACTGAAAGTGATTGCAGCAATTAAACCGTTTACAAAACTCTGTCTTGTAAATACTGTGTAATCTGTTGCTTCTCCAGCCATTTCTTTAGAGTCTGAAACTCCAACTGGTGCTAACCCACCAATTACATAATGATTCCATTTAGTAACTTGAGAGTTACCTTGTGCACCTTTACCAACTACGCTTGTGTATGAAAAACAAGACGTTAACATAATTGACATTGCGAAAGCAATTGACAAAACTTTGAATGTTCTTTTCATTCTAATCATTTTAAAAATTATTATTGTTTACTCACTTTGAGCTTTTTTTAGGCATTATTTTACTTCGGTTTATATGCTTTTCCGATTTCAGAACTTAACAAGCAAGTTTTTCAAACTTCGTTTCAGAGTGTTTTTAACCTCAATTCGGTTTAACTAGCCCACAGCGTTTTGCATATTTATGAAGTGGCGGCCTTTGAAAACCGATGTTTCTATTTGGTGCTTAACGTTCTTTGATGCAGAAAGTTTCAATTTAGCACTAAACCTGCCATTTTTTAAATATGCTCTTACCCAGCTGGCGTTATTTCTGTTTTAGTAACCATTTTATTAATTCCTCATTATCCACAATACTCCAAGAATGCGGATGTCTTCTATCGTCAGGTTTTCTATAACCTTTATTTTGTGTTGTTATTAATTCTGCACTTTGATTTCCAAGTCTATTTAGTTCATTAATCATTGCGGAACATTCTGTCGCATTTATACCCGTAAAGTCCGCACTGCGTTCTTTTAACCACCAATTTATGTCAGGTTCTGTGTAAATTCTCAAAGGCATTTTTATCAATTTTTTAATTGCTCTTTGAGTTGTGTCTGAAAATGAGTAAGGCGAAATATTGTAATATTCGGTAAGGTTTGTTGCGGGACTTCCACCAGTTTCTTTTTCAAGTCTGTCTATCATATAAACATTCTCTTGATTGGCTTCATTATCTTTTGAAAGTCGAATATCTCTTTTTGCGGAACTATAAAATCTTTCAAAGTCGAGTGGTGGGTCAATCGCAAAAACTGCTGTTGGTTTAATTTCTGCATTTTCAGCATATTTAATCACACAACTACCACCGATTGAAAATCCACCAACATAAAATTTTTGGTCAATAAGTTTGTGTTTAGAGGTTACATCTTTAAGAATTCTGTCAAAAGTTTGTTGGCTTAAACTGTCTACACCAAAAGATAAAACACCGTCTTGGAAGGTCGGAATAATTGTCAAAATTCCGTTTAATGCTATTTTATTAGGTAAGTCAGTTTGTTGTAAAACGTTTTCTGCTGTTTCACCAAAACCTGGAATTAGAAAAATGTATCCTTTCCAAGGAAGTTTTGGCGGATAAATTATTGTGTAACAATTTTTTGTTTTATCGGTTACGTCAAGAAAAATTTTTTCAATTTTTGGGATAGATACTTTCTGTCCATTACAATTAATAGAAAAAAGTGAAAAAGTTAAAATTATTAAAATAAGTCTATTCATAATTGTCTATTCTTTTTTTGCGGTGCGCTACGCTTGCTAGTAACTTTCATATAGGCCTGAAGTTATAAGACTTATCACACCATAATTGGATTGATAGGTCTGATAAACGTCAGATTTTTCTATGTTCAAATATATAAATAAATCGCTGAAAATACTTATAAAAAATAAAACAACAATTTATTTATTCTCAAAGATATATTTTTTGATTACAGGACGAGTACGGGAAAACGTAAACGGAGTTATTTAAGGCAAAATCCCTAGCCCCGACAGCAGAGGAAAGCCTATGCCGGTTGAAAACCACCTTTTTCTGGTGCTGGCAGAGCGACTAAAAGAAGCTCCTGACAGCGGCTAGAAAAAGGGTTTGAAACCAAATAGCTTGCAACGTAGGGCGGGAATGGCTCCTGAAATAAATTCAGAATAAATCCTGAAAATGATTGAATAAAATAAAAAGATCCTGAAAATGAGATCCTGAAATGAATTCAGGATAAAAATTCAGGGTAAAAAAAATTCCCCACCTACTTTCGTAATTGGGGAATGTAATAGTAAATTGAAACGGTTATTAGTTCACGATAACCCATTGTCCTGAAGCAATTAGGCTTTCGGCTTTTTTGTATTTCATTTCTTGTATTTGTCCGTTGGCCACGTTTTGAATCGTTACGTTATCATTGCGATTAATTTTTGGCATATCTCTCACGATAGTTTCGGTAACTTGACGTTGTTGCGTTTCTCCAGCCTCACGGTTTGCAGCTTCGCTACTTACGATTTCGTCTTTTGAAGTCGTGTAATCTTCTACCGGAGCAACTTCTTTTGCTTCTTGAATTTGTTGGTTTTCCTGTGCCGGTAAATCCCCTTTGAACAAGAATGAAATTACCTCTTTATTGACATTGTCAATCATGGCTCTAAACAAATTGAAGGCTTCCAGTTTGTAAATTAGCAATGGATCTTTTTGTTCGTGAACTGCTAATTGAACCGATTGTTTCAATTCGTCCATTTTACGCAAGTGTTTTTTCCAAGCTTCATCTACAATTGCTAAAGTGATGTTTTTCTCGAAATCAGCCACTAATTGCGCGCCTTGAGTTTCATAAGCGGTTTTCAAATCAGTAACCACATTCAACGATTTTATTCCATCCGTAAACGGAACAACAATGCGCTCAAATTGGTTGTTTTTATCTTCGTAAACACTTTTTATGATTGGGAAAGCTTCTCTGGCGCTTCTTTCCGTTTTCTCTGTATAATAGTCTAAAGTTGCTTTGTACACTTTTCCTGTTAACTCCATTTCACTCAACTTCGTGAACTCACTTTCGGTAACCGGTGATGTGATCGAGAAATAGCGAATCAATTCAAACTCAAAGTTTTTGAAATTGTTAGTCGCTTTGTTTTGTCCAATGATAAGTTCGCAGGTGTCATAAAGCATGTTGGCAATATCCAATTTCAATCGCTCTCCGAACAAGGCATGACGACGACGTTTGTATACTACTTCACGTTGTGCATTCATAACATCATCATATTCCAATAAACGCTTACGAACTCCAAAGTTGTTTTCTTCTACTTTTTTCTGAGCACGTTCGATAGATTTAGTCATCATAGAATGTTGAATCACTTCGCCTTCCTGCAATCCCATTCTGTCCATCACTTTAGCCACTCTTTCAGAACCAAACAAACGCATTAAGTTGTCTTCAAGAGAAACATAAAACTGAGAACTTCCAGGATCACCTTGACGTCCTGCACGACCACGTAACTGACGGTCTACACGACGGGAATCATGACGTTCCGTACCTACAATTGCTAATCCACCAGCGGCTTTTACTTCGGCAGATAATTTAATATCGGTTCCACGACCAGCCATGTTGGTTGCAATAGTTACCACTCCAGGTTTTCCGGCTTCTTCAACAATTTGTGCTTCTTGTTTGTGCATTTTTGCATTCAAGACATTGTGTGCAACACCTCTCATTTTCAACATTCGGCTTAATAATTCTGAAATCTCTACAGAAGTCGTACCAATAAGAACCGGTCTTCCTGCTTTAGACAATTCAGTTACGTCTTCGATTACGGCATTGAATTTTTCACGAGTGGTTTTATAAATAAAATCCTCTTTGTCTAATCTTGCCATTCCTCTGTTCGTAGGAATTTCTACAACGTCTAATTTATATATTTGCCATAACTCGCCTGCTTCCGTAGAGGCCGTTCCAGTCATTCCTCCCAGTTTGTTGTACATTCTGAAGTAATTCTGTAACGTTACGGTTGCAAATGTTTGAGTTGCAGCTTCGATTTTTACATTTTCTTTGGCTTCAATCGCTTGGTGCAATCCGTCAGAATAACGACGACCGTCCATGATACGACCAGTTTGCTCGTCAACAATCATGATCTTGTTGTCCATGATTACATATTCCACATCTTTTTCGAATAATGCGTAGGCTTTCAAAAGTTGTGTTAATGTATGAATACGCTCGCTTTTTACACCGAAATCCTGAAACAATTTTTCTTTTTCTTCAGCTTCTGTGTCTTTATCTAATTTTTTCTTTTCGATAGCGGCGATTTCAGTTCCAATGTCTGGAAGTACAAAAAAGTCGGCATCAGTATCTCCAGAAAGGTATTGAATTCCATTGTCAGTCAATTCTACCTGATTGTTTTTTTCTTCAATAACAAAATACAATGCCTCATCAATCTTGTGCATTTCTTTTTTGTTGTTCTCCAGATATTGATTTTCAGTTTTCTGAAGCAATTGTTTGATTCCTTCTTCACTTAAAAATTTAATCAATGCTTTATTCTTTGGTAACGCTCTGTAGGCTCTTAATAATTGAACGCCACCTTCTTTAGTTTTTCCTTCCTTGATTAACTTTTTTGCTTCAGATAAGAAACCATTAGCCAATTGTCTCTGAATACTTACTAAGTTTTCAATTTTTGGTTTCATTTCCATGAATTCATGACGGTCTCCTTGCGGAACCGGACCTGAAATAATCAAAGGAGTTCTGGCATCATCAATTAATACAGAATCGACCTCATCGACAATCGCAAAATTGTGTTTTCGCTGCACTAAATCCTCAGGCGAATGCGCCATATTATCTCTCAAATAGTCAAAACCAAATTCATTATTGGTTCCGTAAGTGATATCTGCATCGTAGGCTTTTTTTCTTCCTTCTGAACTGGGTTGGTAGTTGTCAATACATTCCACAGTCATCCCATGAAATTCGAATAAAGGCGCTTTCCAGGTACTATCTCTTTTTGCCAAATAATCATTCACAGTTACTAAATGCACTCCGTTTCCAGTCAACGCATTTAAGTAAAGCGGTAAAGTTGCTACCAATGTTTTTCCTTCACCAGTTTGCATTTCAGCTACTTTTCCTTCATGCAAAACCATTCCGCCAATTAATTGTACGTCATAGTGAATCATGTCCCAAGTAATTTCTTTTCCTGCAGCACTCCATGAATTCGCCCAGATAGCAGTATCACCATCTAAAGTGATGTAACTTTTTGTTGCGGATAATTCACGGTCTTTTGAAGTTGCCGTTACCACGATTTGCGTGTTGTCTTTGAAACGTCTTGCTGTTTCTTTAACCACTGCAAAAGCTTCCGGTAGAATTTCCATCAATGTTTTTTCCGAAATATCGTAGGCTTCTTTTTCAAGAGCGTCAATGGCTACATAGATATCTTCTCTTTGGTCAATATCTACAATGCTTTCCACTTCTTGTTTCAGAGCTGCAATTTTCGCGTCTTTTTCCAAACGAGCTTCTTTTATTTTGTCTTTAAAAAAGATCGTTCTACCTCTTAGTTCATCGTGTGATAATACTTTAAGAGGTTCTTCGAAAGTTTTTATTTTGTTGAGATAAGGTTGTAAAGCTTTGACATCTTTTTGTGACTTATCGCCAACAAAGACTTTAATAATACTGTTTATGAAACTCATGATATGTTTTTATTTCTAATTGTGTAATTCTGTAAATTTAAACCAAAAAAAAGCCTCTTTTGAGACTTTTTAATTGGTTTACCTTTTAATATTCATCCTCATTCCAAAGATAATCTTCGTCCGTAGGATAATCTGGCCATATTTCTTCCATTGATTCATATATCTCGCCTTCATCCTCAATAGATTGAAGGTTTTCTACTACTTCTAATGGAGCTCCTGCTCTAATAGCGTAGTCAATAAGTTCGTCTTTGTTAGCAGGCCACGGTGCATCACTTAGATAGGATGCTAATTCTAATGTCCAATACATCTGTTGTCGATTTAGTTTTGTGCAAAAATATATTTTTTACTGAAAGATACAAGTAAAAAATGATATATTTTTAGTTAAAGTTAAGAACGTTTTATTTAGTTTAAAGTTTTAGGTTTAAAGTTTAAAGTTTTCGTACTAAAAACTACAACTGTAAACTGCTAACTATTTCCTTGGAATCCATTGAACCTCGGCAGCGTTCAAATCATGAGACAACTTTCGTGCCAACACAAAAAGGTAGTCAGAAAGTCGGTTTAAGTACTTGATTGCGATTTCGGCAACGGGTTCATTGTGGTTTAAATGGACCGCTAAACGCTCTGCTCTTCTACAAACACAACGTGCAATATGACAATATGACACGGTAGTATGTCCGCCTGGAAGTACAAAATGAGTCATTGGCGGTAATGCTTCTTCCATAGCATCAATTTCATTTTCTAATAGCTCAATATCAGATTCTATAATTCCCAAGTTTTTCAAACGAAGTTCCCCGTTTTTCATCACTTCTTTTTCCGGCGGCGTTGCTAAAATAGCGCCAACAGTAAACAAACGATCCTGTATTTCGATAAGAATTTCTTTATAATGCACATTCATTTCCTGATCGCGAATCAGACCAATATGGGAGTTCAATTCGTCAACGGTTCCATAACTTTCTATGCGGGCATGGTCTTTTGGAACTCTGGTACCACCAAAAAGTGCTGTTGTTCCCTTATCCCCAGTTTTTGTATATACTTTCATTTTGATTTTAGGTTGGTGATTAACGATTTTAGATTGCAGATTTATTGTTGTGAATAAAAACATAAATCTAAAATATAATTATTGAATTCAAGCTGCAAATGTAACTAAGCAATAAGAATAAAACAATGTCGCATTTTTTTACCATATAAGTCATATAAGTTTAATTTTAGTTGAGTTTATGTAACTTAAATATTAATAAGGTCACTTAAGGTTTAATGCTTACATGACTTATATGTTTAATGGTAGTGCATACATTCAATAGTACGATATTAAACTCGTTTAACTGCTCATGAATTCAAACATAAGAGTTAATCAATGCTGTTTTTAAGTATATAAAATTAAGCTACTAATTCCACTATTTCTGCAACAAACCATTCCATTGCGTTTTCACTCAAATTGAAATATAGATCGGGTTCAATGCATTCAATTTCCATTAGATAAAGTTCGTTGTCAATCAGAATTCCATCTACACGGGCGTATAAAAGTTCTTCCTGAAAAGTATCGATTACTTTTTGGGCTTTCTGAATCATTTCAGTGCTGGGATAAACCAAAGTATATTTCCCTCCAAAAAGTGATTGTACTCTGAAATCTCCCTCAACAGGTTTTTTGTTCACTGCGTGAGAGAATTTTTTGTTAAAAAAGATGAAAGAAGTTTCACCCAATGTTTGAATCTCGGGCATGAATTCCTGTAAAAGCAACTCTTTCTCAGCAGCGATACTTTTATATTTCTCGCTTATTGCTTGAATTTCGGAAATTTCGAAAACTTCGGTAAGATAGGAACCTGCAGAAAATGCTGGTTTTATAACCGCTTTGTTCCAATGTGCGGGAATCAGTTCTGCCAGATTGAGAGTGTTTGTTTTGTCAATGAAAACGGTTGGCAAAATGGTAATTCCTTGCTGCTCCATGTCACGCAAATAGAACTTATGGATGTTTTGCTTGATGATTTCAATAGGATTCAGCGTTTTAATTCCTAGTTTTTCTATTTGGTCGAGCCAAATTTTAAACTCGGTTTCTTTCTCGAAGTAGTCCCATGTATTGCGAAAAATTAAATAATCAAAATCAGTCCAATTGATGCTTTTGTCACTCCAGAAAGCCGCGGTGGCTTCAATATTATGTTTGGCCAAAGCCGGAATAATTTTTTGATCTTCGGGATTTAAGTCGGGAAGTTTTTCGCAGGTTAGTATAGCGATTTTCATTTTTTGGAAAGGTGTTTTTTGGAATTGTAGACGCAAATGTAATTTGGATTTCCTAGCCCGGATAACAGTGGAAATCCTTTTCTACAAGCTTTCAGCCTTTTGTAGGCGGGAAGCTTGTAAGAAAAGATTGTAACGGATAGCCGGAATAAGCTCCTGAAAAGAAAATTATTTTGTAGTGTCGCTTTCGATAAGTCCGTCACGCAAACGGATGACTCTGTGCGCGTACTCGGCGATTTCCTCCTCGTGCGTCACCAGAATTACGGTGTTGCCATTAGCGTGGATGTCTCCAAAAAGTTTCATGATTTCAAGCGATGTTTTGCTGTCCAGATTTCCGGTAGGCTCATCGGCAAGAATGATAGATGGTTTGTTGACCAAAGCGCGGGCAATGGCTACACGCTGGCGTTGTCCTCCTGAAAGCTGATTGGGCTGGTGGTCCATTCTGTCGCCAAGATTTACTTGTTCTAGAACTTCGGTGGCGCGTTTGTTTCGTTCGGATTTAGAAAAACCGGCGTAAATCATTGGTAAAGCCACATTGTCTAATGCAGTTGTTCGGGGTAAAAGGTTGAAAGTCTGAAAAACGAATCCTATTTCTTTGTTTCGAATTTCAGCTAATTCATCATCTTTCATCTGGCTGACGTCTTTTCCATTTAGAATATAACTTCCGGAAGTTGGTGTATCCAAGCAGCCTAAGAGATTCATCAAAGTCGATTTTCCTGATCCTGAGGGCCCCATTAATGCTACATATTCTCCTTTATTTATTTCTAAATCAATGCCTTTAAGAACATAAACGATTTCATTTCCAAGAACAAAATCTCGTTTGATATTGGTTATTTTGATTAGCGGGTTTGCCATTAGAATATATGATTTTTGACCTTCAACTGTGCGAAGGCTGCTATTAAATTAGATCTTAAAAGTACAAAAACTTTTGAATTATCAATAAGTAGTCATTTTTTAAATTTTGTTACACTTTATCTACATTGAAATTTTGACGCTTTAAGAATGTTCTTCTTGTAAGCGCGAAATTTGTATTTATTTATATATAAAAGACGCATTTGTTTTTTTACACAATTTCAATCTCAATTTGTATAATTCACACTTTTATATTTTTTATTTCACAATTATTTAAATAAGTTATATAATTATTGGTTAAATATTGATTATTGTGTAATGTTATTTACATTTGTTTAATAATTTTTAATCAAATTGATATTATGAAAAATACAAAATTAGTTTTAGGATTAGCGGTAATAGCTATTGGATTTACATCTTGTAAAGATGAAAAAGCGGAACAGGCAGAGAAGAAAGTTGATACTTATGTAATGTATGTAGATTCATTAGGTAATGTAACAGCCGAAGATGCAAGAGAAAATTGGGAAGGAATTGAAGCATCGTACCAACTAAGAAGTGGAGAAGCTGAAGCAGCTATTGCGGACCTGAAAGACAATACAGAAGCACAAGCTCGTCTTGATGCAAGTAGAGTAAAATATGAAGCTTTGAAAGCTAAAATTGAAGCTGAAAATGCGGCGGCACAAGTAACTGCACCAAACACGAAACAACAAATGAGAAATACCTTATTTGGTGAAGGAAAAATGGGTGAAGATATGAACTTTAGTTGGGTAAATGCAGCCAATATCCATAATGTATACCAACAATTTGTACATACTGTTGAAAATAATAAAGATAAATATTCTCGTGAAGACTGGGATGAAATCAAATTGATGTATGAAGCATTGGACAGCAGAAAAAACACTGTTGAAAAAGAAGGTTTATCAGCAGAAGACAACAAAAAAATTGCGGGTCTTAAAGTGAAATTTGCTCCAATGTATACACTGAACAGAATGGGAGCTAAATCAGAAGAAATGAAAAGAGCTAAAGAATAAGGAATTAGTTATTCTCTATTAAAAATGACAGCCAGAGATGGCTGTCATTTTTTTTACGTTATATTCTAATGATAAAATGCTCTTTGGGTTGCTCTCTTCTGAAAAATACCAATCCCCACTGAAACGTATCAATAGTTACGGTCACATTGGGATGTTTTTTGATTATTTTCCATGCTTCTTCCATTTCCTGTGACCAATGAATGTCATCGAATATCCAAACGGTTTCGTTGGTAATCGTAGGTAGCAATAATTCGAAATAGTCTAGCGTTGCTTTCTTGGAGTGATTGCCGTCAAAATAGATAAGTTTGAAGTTTGAAGTTTGAAGTTGGATGTCACCCAAAAAACTACTAAATTCAGTTACGATTGGATTTACATTATCGAAATGGAACAATTGTAATTGACTTTTTGCAATTGCCATTGTGTTGGGACAACCTTCCAGCGTTGTGATTTTTGCTTTTATCCCGACGCTTCGGGACCCTATAGAAAGGGCAGCAGTCGCTAATCCTAATGAAGTTCCAATTTCTAAAATACTGTCCGGCTGAAAATAATGGGTAATTCTGAATAATAATTCGGCACGTTTTGGGGAAATTCCGGCCATTTTTGCAATCTTAGTGATACTTCTGGTATTCGATTTAAAAACTTTCGAACCCGCACCAAAATCAGTGACTTCAATTGTATTATTGTTTGCTAAAAGCGAATTTCTGTACCTTTTTAAAACAGTATATTCCGGTTTTGATTTTTTATCATAGAAACATTTTGTCAATAAACTAAACACAAACGGGGAATGGACTGCGTGCTCGTTTTTTGAGTGCCAAAGGAATTGTAAATACGATTTTATTTGGAATAACATAAAGATAATTGCAAAGTAGGCGCGAAGATAGTAAGATATTAGCCGAAAGTCAAAATGCAATAGTATCATCTTCACGCTTGGATTTTCGACTTTATGACTTTGAAACTTTCCGACTTTAAAAAGGCTATCTTTGCGCCCGTGGAATTTGAAGAAGAATAATATCCATTTTTACGATAATGATTGAACAAATAGAACATAAAAGTGCCATAAGCGCGGAAGAAATTGACCGATGCATCGCTATTTTGGCACAATTGAATACTGATACCGACCAGATATTTGATATCCCAAAAGAACAACGAACGGCTTTAATCAAGGCGGCAGGAATGTTTTCCAGACCCGACCGTGATGAGCTTTCCCGCAGAAAGAAAGACGGAAAAGTGGCTGCTAAACGCAAAATGGAAAAACGCGACCGAACTGCCCGAAAAGAAACCGGAATTCGGCATGCGCGTGAAGCGAGTGTTTTTATGGCGCCAAAATTATTGGCTTACAATGATCTTGTGAACAAAGAACAATTAGAACTGGAAACTCCCCGAAACTGTTACGTTTGTAAAACCGAGTTTACTAAAATGCACCATTTTTATGATACGATGTGCACGGATTGTGGTGATTTTAATTATGCCAAACGTTTTCAAACCGCAGATGTAAAGGGGCAAGTGGCCGTAATTACAGGTTCTCGCTTAAAAATTGGGTATCACATTACGTTGATGTTGTTGCGTGGTGGAGCAACCGTTATTGCAACGACTCGTTTTCCGGTGGATTCGGCTTTGCGTTTTTCTAAGGAAGACGATTTTATGGATTGGGGACATCGTTTGAAAATTCACGGATTGGATTTACGTCACATTCCCAGTGTGGAGATTTTTTGCAACTTTATAGAGCAAAAGTACGAGCGTTTGGATATTCTAATCAATAATGCGGCCCAAACCGTGAGACGTCCTGCAGGATTCTACACCCATTTAATGGAAAATGAAGAGCGTTCTATTTCTTCTTTGCCGCAGCAAGCGCAAGAATTATTGCTGGATCATACCAATTGTTTGGATGAATTAAAAGTATTGACAGCGGGCGCTTCCTCTAATCAAAATATGCCGGTGACTTGGCACGGACCAGAACCTGGAATTGGGTTGCGGGCTTCCGCCAAATTGTCTCAGATTCCGTATTCGTTTGACAATGCGCTCGTGGCAAATGAAGTTTTTCCTGAAGGAGAACTTGATGCCGATTTGCAACAAGTGGATTTACGAAAAACTAACAGCTGGCGTTTGCGATTGGGACAAATAGAAACCACGGAGATGATTGAAGTGCAGTTAGTGAATTCAGTGGCGCCTTTTGTGTTATGTAACCGCCTTTCGGAAGTAATGAAGAAAGAGAACACCGGAAAAAAACACATCATCAATGTGTCGGCAATGGAAGGGAAGTTTCACCGCTTTTTCAAGGAAGATCGTCATCCGCATACAAATATGGCCAAAGCCGCCCTGAATATGCTGACACATACTTCTTCTGGAACTTTGGCAAAAGACGGCATTTTTATGAATGCTGTTGATACCGGTTGGGTAACCGATGAAGATCCTGCAGAATTAGCCAAAAGAAAACAGGAAGAAGAAGATTTTCAGCCGCCACTCGACATTGTAGATGGTGCGGCACGAGTTATGGATCCTTTGTTTGACTGTATCAATACCGGAAAGCATTGGTGTGGAAAGTTCTTGAAAGATTACAATCCGATTCCTTGGTAGAAAGCCCCCTAACCCCCGAAGGGGGAATTAAAAAATCATATAAATATAGAAAAACCACAACAGAATTAGATTCTGTTGTGGTTTTTTTATGATTACTATTGTGGGCGCAAAGTCAGAGACATTTGCACAGCCTAAGTAAGAACTATCGTATACTTCGAAGAGCAGGGAAGTATTCCCCGCTTTTATATAATTCTGAATTTATATTTTGAATCTAAATAAGCAAGACTAAACATTAATATCGTAGAGATTGTAAATGTCAAAAGGTTTAATGAAAATGAAAATTTATTTTGCTTTGAAATTCGGAAAACTAAGAATAAAAGAAAAATAACCACGATTGCTGAAAGCGTGTATAAATTTAAATCTAAAGCCAGACTAATTCTTCCTTCGTCATTTGGTTGGAATCGATTTGCCCAACCCGCTCCTAATCTCATAATAAAGGGTAAAAATAGAAATGGATAAAGCATTACATTTTTATACTTTTTAAGGATAAAGAAAAACGTGATCCCTTGAATGATTGTAAATATAGGTCCTGAAGCACTTGTGGTTATTTGTTGAATTTTAGATAATTCAATTGTTGAATCTTTTAAAGCAGCGCCATTAAGTGTAAATCCGGCTTTATATCCCAATAATTCATAGGATATCCAATGGAACATTTCGTGAAAAAAGAAAGTAAGTAAAGTTGCCAGAATTAAAATTCCGATATATTTTGTTGTTTCAAAAGAATTTAATTTCATCCTATTTTTTTTTAAATGTATTCAATTATTCTTACAAACCATCGAAATAATTTTTTAACTTTTGAAATTTTTTCACTAATTTGAAATAGTATTTTCGAAAAAACAAACCCCAACATTTTTAGCGTTACCACTAAAAGTGTTGGGGTTGTAAATTGTATAAAATGTGTGCTTCTATTCCCCCTTCGGGGGTTAGGGGGCTATCCTTCTATCTTAGCACTCAGCTCAAACCATCTTTCCTCTTTTTCTTCAATTTTATTGATAATGTTTCTCAATTCGTTCGCTTTCTTTTCAATGTCAGCCTCTGCAATTTTCCCATCTGAGAATAATTGTTCGATATTCACTTTCTGAAGCTCTAAATCCTTGATTTCTTTTTCTGTTTTCTGGAATTCTTTTTGTTCGTTGAACGTCAGGTTTCCCGTTGGATTGTTTTGTTTCCAGTCTTTCTTTTCGGCTTTGTTTTCTTCTTTTTGCGCTACGTCTGTACTGTCTTCGTAGGCTCTAAAATCAGAATAGTTTCCAGGGAAATCTTCAACTACACCATCACCTCTAAAAATGAACAAGTGATCCACAATTTTATCCATGAAATACCTATCGTGAGATACTACTACCAAACAACCAGGATAATCCAAAAGAAAGCTTTCCAAAACATTTAACGTAACGATATCCAAATCATTCGTCGGCTCATCCAAAATCAGGAAGTTCGGATTCTGAATTAAAACTGTACACAAGTACAAACGTTTCAATTCTCCACCACTCAATCGGTCCACAAAATCATATTGTTTTTTAGCATCAAATAAGAAACGCTCTAACAATTGCGAAGCCGAAATTAATTTTCCTTTCATCAACGGAATAAATTCTCCGTATTCCTTAATCACATCAATTACACGCTGACCTGGTTTTGGGTTGATTCCGCTTTGTGTGTAGTAACCCACTTTTATTGTTTCACCAATCACTACTTTTCCACCATCAAGTGGCAAAGTTCCGGTCAATAAATTCAAAAATGTCGATTTTCCGGTTCCGTTTTTTCCGATGATTCCAATGCGTTCGCCACGTTGAAAATCAAAACTGAAATTATCCATGATTACATGATCCTTGAATTTTTTAGAGATTTTGTGAAGCTCGATGATCTTGCTTCCCATGCGTTCCATATTAATTTCAAGCTCTACTTTATTTTCGCGACGGCGACTTTGTGCTTTTTCCTTTATGTCATAAAAATCATCCTGACGCGATTTCGATTTTGTCGTTCTCGCTTTTGGCTGACGACGCATCCATTCCAATTCTTTTACAAAAAGATTCTGCGCTTTATCCACACTTGAATTTTCAGATGCGATGCGTTCTTCTTTTTTCTCTAAATAATACGAGTAATTTCCTTTGTATTGGTATAGTTTTCCATTGTCTAATTCGATGATTTCATTACAAACACGCTCTAGAAAGAAACGGTCGTGCGTCACCATAAACAACGTAATATTTTCTTTGGTAAAATAGCTTTCCAGCCATTCGATCATCTCTAAATCCAAGTGATTCGTAGGTTCATCCAGAATTAATAAATCAGGACGATTGATCAAAATGATCGCTAGTGACAACCTTTTTTTCTGTCCACCCGAAAGATTTTTTACTTTCAGTTTGAAATCTTCCAACTTAAGTTTGAACAAAATTTGCTTGTATTGCGTTTCAAAATCCCACGCATTGTGTTGATCCATTCCGTCAAAAGCTTTTTGGTAGGCTTCTTCATCTTCCGGATTTTCTAATGCTTTTTCGTAGGCTTCAATCACTTTCAACGTCTCATTATCCGACGCGAAAATGCTTTCTTCAATCGTCAATTCTTCCTGCAAATTATTGTTTTGCGAAAGAAACGCCATTTTGATTCCTTTTCTCAATACGACTTGTCCGGTATCTGATTCTTCCAAACCATTAATGATACTCATAATAGTCGTTTTTCCAGAACCGTTTTTGGCTATGAAGGCAATTTTTTGATCTTTATTGATTCCGAACGAGATGTCTTTAAAAAGAGTACGTTCACCAAAAGATTTCGAGATATTTTCTACAGAAAGATAATTCACAGGGCTAAATTTTTTGCAAAAGTAAGCTATTAAATGACGATTTGCCAATAGTTTAGTTGAATCTAAGTTTTCATTAACAATTATTGTTTCAGATAATTGGCTAAAAATGCGCTTAAATCAAATTGATGTAACTGCTGCGGGACATTAATAAGTGGTCTTCTGGAGAAATTTTCATTGGTTAAATAATAGTGAAGTCCATCCTGAGTAGTGATGCCTTCTACCTGATGTAAAGGCAAGGAAATGTTGATTTTTCTCTTATTCCCAGAAAAGAAATCCGAACCATTGTAATCGTAAAACAGATACACAAAAGGGGATAAAAATCTGCTGTAGCCAGCCAAAACGAGTAGCTTTTTTTCGGGTAGAAACGTTGCTGAGGTTACTAATCCATCCACATCATAGGATTCTTTGAGTTGTGCAATATGTTTGCCGGGAAGCTTCGGAATCTGGTATATACTGGTTTTTCTCTCTTTCCATTGTTTGGTAAACAAGTAAATATTTTCTCCCGAAACAATAAATGCCTCACAATCAAAATTAGTAGCATTCGCTTTGTTGGTCTTGAAATCCTTTTGATTGGAATAGGAAAACGAAAGGGTATCAATTTTTTGTTTCTCTGAATTAAGCGATTTTTTTTCAATTCTTAAAATCTGCAAATCTTTCCGGTTTCCGGTGAGATTGTTTCCAAAATCGCCAATATAAAAATAGTCGCTGTCTTGCGAAATTTCCTCCCAGTCGGTATTGGTGACATTTTTAAGCTGTATTTTATTTTGAATGACACCTTTTGTATTCATGCCATAAAGAACCGTTTCGGTATTATCATTACTCGTCCATAACAGCGAATCACTATGTATTAAGCTGGACGTTTCTTTTAAAAGCGCATTCAGCTTAACGGAATATTTTGGCTTTATTTTTACCGAAACATAGGCGCAGCTTCCGTCATTAATAGTTGCAAGAGAATTGTAGTTTTTAGAAAGCGGATCCGTGCAACCCGAAATTTGAGCATGCGAAGAACAAATGGTAAACAAGAGAACTAATAAAAATATCTTTTTCAATGCAATAAATATATATAAGCGTTAATGTTTTTCAAAAGTAATGGATTCTATCGATTAAAATCTGAATCTGGAGCGTCCGGAAGTGTCGGGATTGTGATTATTTGCAGGTATCGTTCCCGCTTACGCCTTTATCTTTGTTCGTTCCTCTCAAAGGATATAGGCTTTATCGGCGCTAAAAGGAAATATGTTTTTGTGTCTTTACATCTTAAAATATATCTTTGAAGAATGCAACTATCCGTCATCATTCTCAATTATAATGTCCGTTTCTTTCTGGAACAATGTGTTTTAAGTGTTCAAAACGCTTTAGAAACCATTGACGGCGAAATCATTGTGATCGATAATAATTCTTCCGATGACAGTTGTGAAATGATGAAACAGCGTTTCCCAAACGTAAAACTCATTCAAAACAATGAAAATCTTGGTTTTCCAAAAGGGAATAATATAGGAGTTGCTCAAGCTCAAGGCGAATACATTTGTATTCTGAATCCCGATACCGTTGTTGGCGAAGATACGTTTACAAAAGTATTGGCTTTTGCCCAAAAACAATCGGATTTTGGGATTTTGGGTTGTAAACTCATTGATGGAGCCGGGAATTTTCTACCAGAAAGCAAACGTGGTGTTCCAACGCCATGGGTCGCATTTACAAAGGTTACGGGTTTGTATAAATTAGTCCTTAAATTTAGAATATTCGGGAAATATTATGCGCAGCATTTAAGTGAAAATGAAACTGGAAAAGTAGACATTCTCGTGGGCGCTTTTATGTTCATGAGAAGAGATTTATACCTGGAAGTGGGCGGATTTGACGAAGATTGTTTTATGTATTCCGATGATGTCGATTTGTCGTATCGAGTTTTGAAAGAAGGGAAATCCAATTTTTATTTCCATGAAACGACCGTAATTCATTATAAAGGAGAAAGCACCGTTAAGGATGAAACGTATATGAAGCGGTTTCAGGAAGCGATGAATTTCTTTTATAAAAAGCATTTTAGTCCCGATGGTTCGGGATCCGTTTTATTCTCGATTTTTATGAAGTCAGGAATTGTATTTTTTTCTTTGGTAAAAATGTTTCAAGGGAAATCTACCATAAAAACGGCTCCAAAATCATATCTTTTGTATTCGGCAAACGAAAAATTAGCAGATAAACTGCGTCTTGTTTTGCAAAATAAACTCCGGTTTCACGATTTAAAAACAGAAAAAATGGTAATTTCGTCTTCTGTTAAAAGCAAATCAGGTGCAGAAATTATTTTGGATAACGAATTCATTTCTTTTAAAGAATGTATCGCAATTCTCGAATCTGCAAGAAATAAAGGATTTACCTTTAAAATTATACCAAAAAACGCTAATTTTTTAATAGGAAGTAATAATAGTAACGAGAGAGGTGAGATTATAGAAATAGAGTAAAATTTGCATTTAATGTAATTTATATTTGAAATATTTAGTAATTTCGCAAACTGAAAATCAATATCACCTTTTAGGTTAACAATATGGCAAGATTTGAATTAAAACTTCCAAAAATGGGAGAAAGCGTTGCAGAAGCAACTATAACAAACTGGTTAAAAGAAGTGGGAGACAAGATTGAAGCTGACGAAGCTGTACTTGAAATTGCTACTGATAAAGTAGACAGTGAAGTGCCTAGCGAAGTTTCCGGAATTTTGGTCGAACAATTGTTTGGAAAAGATGATTTGGTTCAGGTTGGTCAAACGATTGCAATTATTGAGACCGAAGGTGTAGAACTGGTGTCAATTGTGAAAGAAGCAGTTGCTCCTGAGGTAATTGCTGAAGTGACAAAAACAGTGGATGCCGCCAAAGAAAGTGTTGCAGCTCCGGTAGATTTCTCTGATTCTGAAAAATTCTTATCGCCTTTGGTGAAAAATATCGCTAAAGAAGAAGGAGTTTCTGTTGCTGAATTAGCAGCAATTTCCGGCACAGGAAAAGAAGGAAGAGTAACTAAAAATGATATTTTAGAATACGTAAAAAATAGAACAAATCAACCTGTAGTTTCGGCTCCTGTTGCAGCAGTTCAAAAACAAATAGCAGTTCCAGTAGCGCAAAAAGCAGCTCCAGTTTCTGTAAGTGGTGGTGATGAGATTATAGAAATGGACAGAATGCGCAAGCTGATTGCGGGTTACATGGTAGCTTCGGTACAAACTTCAGCTCACGTTCAGTCGTTTATCGAAGTGGATGTGACTAATATTGTAAAATGGAGAGAAAAAAATAAAAATGCTTTCGAAAAGAGAGAAGGAGAGAAGTTGACCTACACCCCAATTTTCATGGAAGCGGTTGCAAAAGCGCTGAAAGATTATCCTGGAATGAATATTTCTGTTGATGGTGATTATATCATCAAAAAGAAAAATATCAACCTTGGAATGGCAGCTTCGTTACCTAACGGAAACTTAATTGTTCCGGTTATTAAAAATGCGGATCAATTGAACTTAGTAGGAATGGCCAAAGCGGTAAACGATTTAGGAGGTCGTGCTAAAGCGGGTAAACTAAAACCGGACGATACACAAGGCGGAACCTATACGGTTACGAATGTAGGAACTTTTGGAAGTGTTTTTGGAACGCCAATTTTGAATCAGCCGCAAGTGGGTATTTTGGCCCTTGGAGCAATCCGTAAAATGCCGGCGGTAATCGAAACTCCCGAAGGAGATTTTATCGGGATTCGCCAGAAAATGTTCTTGTCGCACAGCTATGACCATAGAGTTGTTGATGGCGCGTTAGGAGGTAGTTTTGTAAAAAGAGTCGCTGAATATTTAGAAGCTTTTGATGTAAACAGAGATGTTTAAAATTTTATAATTACAATAAAAGCCCGATTGATTTTTAAAAATCAATCGGGTTTTCTTTTTTTGAGGTTTTATGGAACTTTAAACGTTGAACTTTAAACGAAATTAAACCCAAATTTCTATATTTGTAACCACACAAAATTTAAAAATGGAACTTAAACTCAATAAACCAATTTGCTTTTTCGATCTTGAAACCACAGGAATTGACATCGGTAAAGACAGAATTGTAGAAATCTCAATATTCAAAGTTTTTCCAAACGGAAACAAAGAAAGCAAAACCTGGTTAGTGAATCCTACGATTCCAATTCCCGCTCAAACAACGGCTGTTCATGGTATCACCGATGAAAAAGTAGCGAATGAACCAACTTTTAATGAATTGGCGGCGCAAGTTTACAATATGATTAAAGACAGTGATTTGGCTGGATTTAATTCAGATCGTTTTGATATTCCGTTGTTGGCCGAAGAAATGTTACGTGCCGGAGTAGATTTTGACATGAAAAACAGAGTTTCGGTTGATGTACAAACTGTTTTTCATAAAATGGAAGAGCGAACATTGGGCGCAGCACACAAGTTTTATTGTGGAAAAACGCTTGAAAATGCGCATTCCGCAGAAGCAGATACCATGGCGACTTATGAAATTTTGAAAGCGCAATTGGATCGTTATCCGGAGCTGGAAAATGACATGAAATCATTATCGGAATTTACAACCCGAAAAAAAATCGCTGATTTTGCAGGAATGATTGCTTTTGACAAAGACAATGAAGAAATTTTTACTTTTGGAAAACACAAAGGAGTGAAGGTTGATAAAATTTTGGAAACAGAACCCGGTTATTTCAGTTGGATTCAAAATGCTGATTTTCCGTTGTACACCAAAAAAGTTTTAACGGCGATTAAACTTCGAAAACTGAATAATAAATTAAGCTAATTTTTGAATCTTTTAATCATTAAATTTTTTAATTAATAAGAAATGAAAATAATCTGCATCGGTAGGAATTACACCAATCATATAGAGGAATTGCATAACGAACGGCCTACCGAACCTGTGGTTTTCATGAAGCCGGATTCGGCAGTTTTATTGAAACAACATCCATTTGTAATTCCGGAATTTTCGGAAGATGTGCACCATGAAATTGAAATTATTGTCAAAATAAGCAAAGTGGGTAAATACATTGAGCCTAAATTTGCACATAAATATTATGACGAAATTAGTGTCGGAATCGATTTTACTGCTCGTGATGTGCAGGATAAATTAAAATCAAAAGGATTGCCCTGGGAAAAAGCCAAAGCATTTGACGGCTCGGCAGTTATAGGTGAATTTTTGCCAAAAAATCAATTTAGTTCATTAGAAAATATTACTTTTGAATTAACCAACAATAATAAAACGGTACAAATAAGCAATTCTAGTTTTATGCTGTGGAAAATTGATGAGCTTATTTCGTATGTTTCTCAGTTTTTTACGCTAAAAATTGGTGATATTATTTTTACGGGAACCCCTGAAGGAGTCGCTGCCGTTAAGCCAGATGACGTTTTAGAAGGGTTTTTAGAAGGACAACAACTATTTAGAATTCAAGTTAAATAGCATCATATGCTTTTTGAAATAGATATACAATTGCTTGTATTGGTTAGATTTCGTAATTCAAATGGCGAATTTGTTTGTATTAGAAATATCTCGGGGAAGCATTAAAAGGAATAATATTAACTTTTTAGGATTAGTAGCATAAGTATATCTTGTATCAAAAAATCAAACTAATTGATTAGAATAGTTAGTAAAAAAATGCAACTAAGAAAAAGAGATCAAATAATTATTTAAATTCTTTTTTGCGAGAATAGAGTCAATTTCTAAGCTCTAGTAAAAAAATATTTTAATTTAGTATTTGACAGATAGTTAATCAGGTATAAATATTGTTTTAATTTTGTTAAAAATTTATTAATTTATTTTTTTTCAAAAAATAATTATTGCAAAAAATAAATTACTTTTGTCGAAATATTTCATAATCATGTGGGAATACATGAGTTAAAACAAAAATAAAATTATGAAAAACACTCTTTTAAAAGGAATTATGTTATTGACTTTTGTCATGTTTAGTTTATCTAGCAATGCTCAATTATTTGCTGGAATTGAAATAGGAAGTAAAGGAATAAAAATGTCAGTTTTAGATGTAGATAATATCAAAAAAGGCAGCTACGTTATTAAGGGATTTTGGACTGAAAATATTGGGATTGCAAAGGGGATTGCTATCGATGGTAATTTAGCGAAAGAAGATATAGATAATGCCGCCGCAGTTGTTTTGTCAAATTACATGAAAATAAAAAAAGAGTTTAATGTTTTGGATGAGAATATTTTTCTAGTTGGATCATCTGGTGTGGCTATGGCTAAAAACACTAATGAATTAATTGATAAGATAAAATCTTCAACTGACAAAGATTTAGATTTTATTGATGCGCAAACAGAGGCGAGAATGTTACTTAAAGGATGTGTTCCGCCTGTTGATTATTTAAATTCTATGGTATTAGACATAGGAGGAGGAAATACCAAAGGAGGTTATGTTGATGTTAGAAACGGGAATGTTTTTGTGTTTTTTCCGGTAAGTCTTAATTATGGTACAGTTACTTTAACAGAAACGGTATTGAAAAAAACAAAGGATTTAACATTGGGTGAATACAATGAAAAATCATTTGGTTTTTTACCTGTGCTAAGAAAACAAATAGACCTAATGTATGCTACTAGTCCTTTAGTTTTGGAGAAAGAAAAGGTCTTCATGTCTGGAGGAGCTGTTTGGGCTTTTTACACTCTAGTTAACGGCGCTGCGAAAAAGAATTTTAACGAGTTTAAATTAGAGAATGTAATTTACTACGACGCACTATTAAAAAACAACTTCAAAATATTTGAGGAGATGGCAAAAACTGATAAGGAAGTTGAGACAGTTCTAAAAACGTACTCACAAAAGCATTTAATATCAGGTAGTAATATCCTTCAAGCTTGTTTAGAGGCATTACCAAATATTAATGATAAAAAATTATACTTTGCAAAAGAAGGAAAAGTTGCGTGGTTGGTTTCTTATATAACGGACAAATCTAAAAGAGTAAAACAGGTCTATTAATAATATTTAAATTAGTTTTAATTAATTGTTTCTAAGATGTTATAATAAGCACAATCTTATGGTAAAAGATTGTGCTTCAATTTTTTAGACTGGTTTTTAATTAAAAGAAAGCAACTATGGTTGAGGGTCGATTTTTATTGTGTTAATGTTTTCGATTCAAAATTATTGTATAATCGCAAAATATTCATTGAAAACAGGAATTAGATTACAGGGACTATGTCGGCTTTCACGATTAAGACTCTAAATTATAATGGTTTTAGACTTGAAGAATAAAATATTTAGCAGTTATGGCAGCTGTCTTAGAGCTAAATAAAAATAATACAAGCAAAGGATGTAGGTTAGAAAAAGTCTGATAAAAAGTTTTTTTTGTTAATTTTTTATGGCCTAATTGGTACTGTTATTATAGTAAAAAATAAATAATGAGTCCAATATGTTTAGTTAAATGATATTTTAGAACGATTTTTAGGAAGACTACAATTTAAGAATATAAAGAAATAATGGCTATAAATTACAACCTTTCAAAAGTGTACGCACTTTCAGACAACGACCCGGAATTTGTAAATGAAATTCTGACTTTATTCGTTACCGAAGTTCCTGATGATTTACTACAAATCAAGGAAGGAATTAAGAAGAAAGACCACAAGCATGCTTATGCTTATGCGCACAAGATAAAACCAACGCTTGATTTAATGGGTTTAAACGTGGCTTTTGAGGAGATTCTTCAAGTCGAAGCCTGGACAAAAGCCGAAGGTAAAAAGAAAGACATCAAAGAAACTTTTAAGAGCGTAAAAAACCAAGTTAACGACGCTATCAAGGAGATCAAAAAAGATTTCGATTTGTAATATTGAGACGTGGCTAAGCTTGCACTATTGTAACAGCGTGGTCTGGCTATTCGTTACAAACGAAGTTCATTGAACTCTTATGGAAATAATTATTAGGTGAAGTAATCTCCCGAAAAATTGGGGGATTTTCACTTTTATCCCCCACGCAAAAAAAAACGGAATGTGCTATTTTATGCATTTTCTATTCGGAATGCTATCTCAAAAAAAAATATCATAGAAAAAATGAAAGCAACCATAGTCACCATTGGTGACGAAATTTTAATAGGTCAAATTGTCGATACGAATTCTGGTTTTATTGCCAAATCATTAGATAAGATTGGTGTTGAAATCAATGAGATGATATCGATTAGTGATGATAAAAAGCATATCTTAGATACGTTTGCAGCACTTCAAAACAAAGTAGATTTAGTGATTATCACTGGTGGTTTAGGGCCAACAAAAGATGATGTAACCAAGAAGACTTTCTGCGATTATTTTGAAGATGAATTAGTCATTGATGAAGCAGTCGAAAAGCACGTAATTGAGCTTATAGAGCGTGTGATGAATAGAACGGCATCCCAAATTAATAAAGATCAGGCACTGGTTCCTTCAAAATGTACGGTGCTTCACAATAAGGTGGGTACAGCACCAGGAATGTGGATGAAGAAAGAAAATACCGTTTTTATTTCGCTTCCCGGAGTTCCTTATGAAATGAAATATTTGGTTGAAAATGAAATCATTCCAAAAGTAGTTAGAGAATACAAACGACCGTATATTATACATAAAACAATTCTCACGTATGGTCAGGGCGAAAGTCTGGTAGCGGAACGAATTGAAGACTGGGAAAACAATCTTCCTGCATTTATAAAATTGGCCTATTTACCTGCACCGGGAAGAGTTCGTTTGCGCCTTTCTGCCCGTGGTGCCGATAAAGAAAAATTAGAAGCTGCTCTCGAAGAAAATGTAAATTCTCTGGATGCCATAATTCATGATATTATCGTTGGTTTTGATGATGATGAAACCATAGAAGTGGAAGTGGGTAAAATGCTTTTAAAACAAAATAAAACGATTTCGACTGCCGAGAGTTGTACTGGTGGGAAAATTGCATCAATATTAACAGCTGTATCAGGAGCTTCTGGATATTTTAAAGGAAGTGTTGTTTCTTATGCCACAGCTACTAAAATTGATGTTTTGGGTGTTTCAAAAAATCTTATAGATGAGTATTCAGTTGTGAGTAAAGAGGTGGTTTCAGAGATGGCTTTGAATGTAAAAAAGATGATGAAAACAGATTATGCAATTGCAACAACAGGAAATGCAGGACCATTAAAAGGAGACTCAAATGCGGAAATTGGAGCTGTTTTTATTGCTTTGGCCACGCCAGATAGAATTATTGTTGAAGAATTTAATTTTGGCCAACCCCGTGAAAAAGTGATAGATAGAGCGGTAATTAAAAGTTTAGAACTATTACAGAAAGAAATTTTGAAAAATGTGCGGTAAATTTGTTGCTTAATAGGTTTATTTTTCTTTTCTTTGCACCCTGATTTTGAATAACGATAAAAGATAAGTATAATGTCAAGAGTTTGTGACCTTACAGGTAAAAGAGCGATGGTAGGAAATAACGTTTCTCACGCTATGAACAAAACTAAGAGAAAATTTTCTGTAAACTTAGTTAAAAAGCGTTTTTATCTTCCAGAAGAAGATAGATGGATTACTCTAAGAGTAGCTGCATCTACGATAAAAACAATTAATAAAAATGGAATTGCTGCAGTTTTGAAAAAAGCGCAGTCAGAAGGATTTATTAAATAATCCATTCCAAAATAAAAAAATAGCAAGATGGCAAAGAAAGGTAATAGAATCCAGGTAATTTTAGAATGTACTGAACACAAGACTACAGGTGTTGCAGGAACTTCAAGATACATTACAACAAAGAACAAAAAAAATACACCAGACAGATTAGAGATTAAAAAATTTAATCCAATCTTGAAACGTGTAACTGTTCACAAAGAAATTAAATAATAATAAGTGATTTTAATAAAAGTCTCAAGTGATTAACATTTGAAAATTTTTATTCTAATTTTAATAACATTTGAACCATGGCAAAGAAAACCGTAGCATCGTTACAAACAGCTTCCAAGAGATTGTCAAAAGCCATCAAAATGGTGAAATCTCCAAAAACAGGTGCATATACATTCGTAGAATCTATTATGACACCGGAATCAGTTGATGAATTCTTGAAAAAGAAATAATCAACATTCATATTATATAGAAAAGCTACTTTCATTCGGAAGTAGCTTTTTTATTTTCTATATTTACCGTTAGAAAACGTATTAGTTCTTTGGGCTTAAATACTTCATTCTTAATACTATTTACACAATGAGTTTTTTCAAAAGAATATTTTCATCAGAGAAAAAAGAAACATTAGACAAAGGTCTTGAAAAATCAAAAACAAATTTCTTTTCGAAGTTAACGAAAGCTGTTGCCGGAAAGTCAAAAGTGGATGACGAAGTCTTAGATAATTTAGAGGAAATCTTAGTGGCCTCAGATGTTGGTGTGAATACAACCCTGAAAATTATTAAACGAATTGAAAGTCGTGTGGCCTCAGATAAATATCTTGGAATAGAAGAACTCAATCAAATTCTCAGAGAAGAAATTGCTGCTTTATTATCAGAGACAAATACAGGTGAAGCTAGCGAATTTTTAATTCCAATTCAGACCAAGCCTTATGTTTTAATGGTGGTTGGGGTAAATGGAGTTGGAAAAACTACTACCATTGGTAAATTAGCCTATCAATTTAAAAAACAAGGCTATAATGTGGTTCTTGGTGCAGCGGATACTTTTCGAGCAGCAGCAATCGATCAGTTGCAAATTTGGGCGGATAGAGTAGGTGTTCCTATTGTTCGTCAGGATATGGGAAGTGATCCCGCATCGGTAGCTTTTGATACCTTGCAATCAGCTGTGGCTCAAAATGCAGACATTGTAATTATTGATACCGCAGGTCGTTTGCATAATAAAATTAATTTAATGAACGAGTTGACCAAAGTGAAACGAGTGATGCAAAAAGTCGTTGGTGATGCACCACATGATGTGTTATTGGTTTTGGATGGATCAACCGGTCAGAATGCTTTTGAACAAGCGAAACAATTTACAGCGGCTACTGAAGTTACTTGTTTGGCTGTTACTAAACTAGACGGAACTGCAAAAGGTGGTGTGGTAATTGGAATCTCTGATCAATTTCAAATTCCTGTAAAATATATTGGTGTAGGTGAGGGAATTGAAGATTTACAGGTTTTTAATAAGTATGAGTTCGTAGATAGTTTTTTTAAATAATAATTAGAATGGATTTCTCTTCGTTGAAAAATATACCTCCGATGTATCTTTATTTAGTAAGCATCATTTCTTTTTTATTAGCAAATCTTATTCGAGATAAGAGTCTTGGGTTCTATTATTTTTTATTAATAATAGGGTTGGTTTTCTTTGTTTTAGGGTTTATGAGACGTTTGAAAACTAAGTAATTTTATTGATACAAAGCACTGATTTTTTGCCATAAAACTTCATCAAAATCTGATAAAGCAAACGTTGGATTATTTGGATTTGCAACATCTCCCATTCGGATAACGACCATTTTCTTGCCTGGAATGACATAAATTTTTTGATCGTTTTTACCTAACGCCATGTACATATCGGCTGGTGCTGTAGGTATTAAACTACCGTTGAACTGTAGTTGACTTTGTGGCAAATGGTAACTTGATTTTCCATTCAGCCACCATAAATAGCCGTATCCCAGGTTTATAGTTTGTGAAGTGTTTGTTGCTTCATTTAAATAGTTTTCATTCACTATCGTGTTGTTTTCCCATTTTCCTTTGTTGTAGATTAATAATCCGAAACGCGCCATGGAGCGAGTGTTACTTCCATAAACAGAATTATTGCCTAATTGAAACCACGCGCCATCCATTCCGATTTTATCTTTTAATTTGGTGTTGAAATAAGCATTCCACGTTTGCCCGCTGGCTTGAGCAATCACATCCTGTAATTTTACATATACATTATGGTACGCCCAACGTTTTCCTGCGTCGGATTTGTATTTTAGGTTTACAGAATCAACATCACCCGTGCTATCATCTAATCCAGAAGTCATGTTAAGCAGGTGCTTGTTTGTAATCAAGTTTTCTTTAGCTAAAGGTAAACTTGTCCAGCCAGTCCCTATGTATTGTGAAACTTTATTGTTGATGTTAATTAGGTTTTCTTGTTGTGCAATGCCTGTTACTGTTGAGGTCAGTGTTTTGCCAGCGCTTGCCCAATACCAAAAAGCATTGGCGTCATGACCGTTGAAATAATTTTCCATTACAATTCTGCCATTGACAAGAATGATGAAAGATTTTGAATTTTTGAGTTGCAAATAATCTAATAATGGTTGAACGGCGGTTTGTTTCCAACCTAAACTTGCAATAGATTTTGTTTCCCAAATTGAACCTGTCAAAGGCGGGAAATAGAGTGTTTCTGCAGGAGTGGGAGTAGGAGTTGGTTCGGCAGTATCCGAACTGCAGCTATTACAAAATAATAATAAGATGAGGAGACTACAGATTGTTTTTAACATTTTGCTATTGATTTATTGCTAATTCATTTAAGACCAAAAATATAGAAAATAGATCAATGCGTTTCCATTTTTTTTGTTTTCTTTGAATTTAATAAGAGTAACTTTGTATTTAGATTAAACGTGATTTATCTCGAATTTTCTAGCCCTGATTACTTCACTGTACTTTTATTTTCAGAGGAGTTCAGTGAACTTCGTTTGCAGCGTAAATCCTTTTTAGACGCTTTTTCAGCGAATAAAAAGATTGCAGTGAAAAGCAGGAAACAGCTCCTTAAAATAATTAATATTATGAAAAAAACAGTTAGCATTCTATTTTTAGTATTTCTTTTCGTGGCTTGTCAGCAAAAGGTGATGCCAGAAGACATTTCTAAAATAAATGGATATTGGGAAGTGGAGAAGGTTATTTTTGATTCGATAAAGGACAAAGAATACAAGATGAATGAAGTGTATGATTATTTTGAAATAAAGAATAATAAGGGGATTCGTAAAAAGGTGATGCCACAATTAGACGGTACTTTTTTAGTGAATGATGCGTATGAAAACGTAATGGTTCGATTTGCGGATGACAAAGTATTTTTAGATTATTCTACGCCGTACATGAAGTGGAGTGAGGAGTTGATTGCAGTGTCAGCGGAAGAATTAGTATTACTGAACAAAGAAAATATAGAATATCATTACAAGAAAGCAACATCAATAAATTTAATGGGCGATGGCAAAACGACTAAATAATCAGAGTACGATAGGGGATGTTTTGAAACAAATTATCCAAGTGAATAAACTGCAACCCGGAATGGATCAAATTGACGTGAAAGATGCCTGGAAAAATCTTATGGGGAATGGTGTGAACAGTTATACGAACAATGTAGTTTTGAAAGGAAGTACACTGTATGTTGAATTAACTTCCTCTGTTTTGCGGGAAGAATTAAGTCATGGGAGGTCTAAAATCGTCGCGATGATTAATGAGGAATTAAGACGCGATGTGGTGAAGGATGTTGTTTTACGATAGACTTGTTACAAGCCGATAATTAAATTTGTGTTCAGATGCGTGTACAATCTAAATTTAAATTTATAGTAATTTTTTTAGTTTTAAATATTACGATATTGCCACTTTTGTGTATTTATTTTGCAGCTACATCTCCGGTAGCGGGTATGGTTTTACCATTTTTACTTTTATTATTTGTCGTCTTTTTTTGGCTGGCAGTTTTTAGAACCAGAGCAAATAAAGTTGAAATTGATGGTAATACTATAATTGTAAAACGTTATTTTGGAGTAGGAAGATCTGTAGGCTATGATTTAAAAACATTAGATGGGTTTATAACCACAGTAGAATCAGCAAAGGGGGGTGTTTATGAATCTATTTTTATTCTTAAGAACGGAAAAAGAGTAGGTAGTATTTCTAGTTTTTATCACAGTAATTTTGAGCAGTTAAAGTCGATTTTGAAAGAGAAACTAATTGATCTTGGAGAAAGAAATCCTAGTTTTACGGGAGAAAGCTCTGAACTATTTAGATAAATATGGAATAAAAAAATCCTGTTTGTGTAAAACAAACAGGATTTTTTATGCATTTCTGTGACTGAAAACGGCCACTGAGACTTTAAATAATACTAGAATTGCTCTCTTCCGGCAAAATGGAAAGCACCTTCGATAGCTGCATTCTCATCGCTATCAGAACCGTGAACTGCATTTTCACCAATAGAAGTTGCGTATGCTTTACGGATAGTTCCTTCAGCAGCATCAGCTGGATTTGTAGCACCAATTAAAGTTCTGAAATCTTCAACAGCGTTATCTTTTTCTAAAATAGCAGCAACAATTGGTCCTCTTGACATGAACTCAACTAATTCACCGTAGAAAGGTCTTGCAGCGTGAACTTCGTAAAAAGCTTGTGCATCAGCAACAGTTAATTGCGTTAGTTTCAAAGAAACGATTTTAAAACCTGCAGTAGTAATCATTGCAAGTATGTTTCCGATGTGTCCGTTAGCAACAGCATCAGGCTTAATCATTGTAAATGTTCTATTAGTAACCATCTTTAATTTTTTTAAATTTTGTGCAAAAATAGTATTTTTTTATCGATTATTTTTACAAATTCGCCATTCAAATAACCGTAATCTGATTAAAGTACAATAATATCAAATTTATTATCCAACGGTTTGAGCTGTTTGACCAATGTTGGAATCAGATTTTCGCCGTATTCCAAATAAAATTCCGAAAAATTAGTTTGTCGTTCCTGTAAACTTTGGTTGGGGAATAACTCGTTTTGCAACGTAGTGATGCGTTGTAAAATATCACTTAATTTTCTTTTTTGTGCTTTCAGTAAACGTTTTTCCAGATTTTCTAATCCTTTGGTTTGTTTTGCTTCCTGCGCTTTTAAAGCTCCAAGGAAAGATTCGTCCGTTTTATTCGCTACATCATAAAGCTCCTGAAATTGTTTTTGCAATTGGACTTTAAGATGCGTTAAAGCTACTGGGAAATCTGATAATTCTTTGGTTTTAGTCGTTACTAAATTTGCCTGTTTTGAAAATAAATCTGCCCAATTTAATTGTAATTTGTCTGCTTTTTTAGCTTGTTTTTCAGTTGCCAATAGTACAGAGTTTCTCAGTAAAAGGATTGGAAAAGTTACTTTTGCAGCAGCAAAAAAGGATTTTAGTTCTAACCAATACGCAATTTCTCCGCCTCCGCCGATGTAACATAAATTGGGCAATATCACTTCCTGATACAACGGACGCATAATGACATTGGGACTGAATTTCTCCGGATTATTTTCTAATAATTGTAGAATTTCTGTTTCAGAAAACTCGATTTTCGCATGGTTTACTTTGTATCTATCGTTTTCAAGGATGATGCGTTCTCGTAAATCATCTTCGATATAAAACAAATTGATTTCACGAGGATTTACCTGAACCGTATACTCTTTTAATTTTTCTGCAGTTTCCAAAACTAATTTATGGGAGGATTTTTGCAGTAATTCTTCTTTTACAAAAGGAATAAAAGTTCGTTTTAAATCTTGATCATCACCATCCAGAATTACTAAGCCGTAAGTTCCAAACAAAGCATTTGCCAAAAATCTAGTAGCATCGGCTAAATTATCGTGATTGAGATAGGAATCTTCAAACAGTTTTTTTAGCGTATCTGCATTTGTACTGGAGCCTAATTCCAACGTATATACTTCAAGAAATTCAGCTAAACCTTCAGTAGACAAGCGCCCAACAGGACCTGTGCTTTCTTTGTTCCAGCGGAATTTTTTACCTTTAAAATTGAAATAATTGATTTCTTCGAAGTCATGGTCTTCGGTCGCCATCCAGTAAATGGGTACGAAATTATACGTTGGATATTTTGCTTTTAATTCGGTTGTTAGATTAATTGTCGAAATGATTTTATACAAAAAATATAATGGTCCGCTGAACAAATTCAACTGATGTCCTGTTGTAACAGTAAATGTATTCGGGTTATTTAAAGCGTCAATATTTTGTTTGGTCAAAACTGAAGTTTCAACTTTTGAATATTGTTTTTCTAACGTGGAAACTAATATTTGTCTTTTATGAGTAGCGTTCTCATTGAAGTTTACTTGCTTTTCTTGGATTTGTGCTTCAAAGTTCTCAAGTGTTGGAAATCGGTTGTATAAGGATTGTATGTTTGTTGTTTTTTTGATCTAAATAATCGTTCATCAAAGAAGAGAAATATCCTGAATTCTGATAGCTGATACAGTCGGTTGGCATAATAAAGTTTTATATGTTGCTAATTTACCAATAATAATTGGAACTATAATATTTGTTACTTTCGAAAAATAGTGTCATTTTTATGAAAAAAATTAACAATTTTATGAAAGATAATTTAAAACAATCGAATGAAAACTCATTAAAACATGTTCTTTTTGGCAGTTTAATTGGAACAACTATAGAATTTTTTGATTTTTATATTTATGCTAATGCTGCAGTTTTAGTTTTTCCTCAATTGTTTTTTCCTTCAACAGATAGTACTAATTCCGTTTTGTTATCCCTAGCGACATTTTCAATCGCTTTTCTTTCCAGGCCTTTAGGTTCTGCGGTCTTTGGTCATTATGGAGATAAAATTGGACGTAAAACCACCTTAGTGATAGCGTTATTAACGATGGGGATTTCAACAGTTTGTATTGGTTTTTTACCAAGTTATGCCAGTATTGGTATTGCAGCTCCTTTATTATTGATGTTGTGTCGCTTTGGTCAAGGAGTTGGTTTGGGTGGTGAATGGGGTGGAGCGGTATTATTGGCTATCGAAAATGCTCCACCCAATGAAAGAGCTTGGTACGGAATGTTTCCACAACTTGGAGCGCCAATAGGTTTATTGCTTTCGGGTGGTACTTTCTTGATTTTGACCGATACAATGACCTCCGAAGATTTTCTCGATTATGGCTGGAGGATTCCGTTTATAGCGAGTTCATTATTGGTTGTCGTAGGTTTTTATATCCGATTAAAGATTACCGAAACTCCTGCTTTTGAAAACGCTAAAAAAGAGAATGAAGAAGTTAAAATCCCATTTTTGACTTTACTCAAATTTTATAAAAGCCAATTGATTTTTGGCACATTTGCGGCGATTACTACTTTTTTGGTTTTTTATCTAATGACGGTTTTTACACTTAGCTGGGCAACTTCTGATTTGGGTTATTCCAAAAGAGATTTTCTATTGAAACAATTGTTTTCGGTACTGTTTTTTGCACTTTTCATTCCTGTTTCAGCTTTAATTGCGGATCGTATTGGCAGAAGAAAAATGCTTATTTATGCAACAATAGCGATTGCTGTTTTTGGTTTTGCATTTTCTTTTTTCTTGAATTCCGGCAGTTCAGTACTTGTGACTTTGTTTTTGTGTTTTGGAATGGCTTTGATGGGATTTACTTATGGCCCTTTAGGAACTTTTTTATCGGAACTGTTTCCTACATCAGTGCGTTATTCGGGTACTTCTTTAGCATTTAACATGGCAGGAATAATTGGAGCCGCTTTTGCACCCATGATTGCGATTTGGTTAGCTACGCATTATAGTTTGACCTATGTTGGATTTTACTTGAGTACGGCAGCCTGTATCTCTTTATTTTCATTGTTGATGGTCAGCAAAAAAGAACATAAATTTTGATTTTTCTATAAAATTATTATTTATAAACAGATTTTAATTTCCAGTTGAAGTTTTGTGAAAATAACTAGAATTATCCCTTATTTTTGCACCAAACTTATTTCTTTTGAAAACCAAATTATTCGTAATCACGCCGCCTTTTACCCAACTGAATACACCGTATCCGGCAACTGCATATATCAAAGGGTTTCTGAATACTAAAAACATTGAGTCTGTTCAGGCGGATTTGGGTATCGAAGTAATTTTGAAATTGTTTTCGAAAGAAGGACTTGAAAATTTGTTTAAAGCCGCAAGTTTAAAATTTACCGTTGTAGAAATCTCTGATAACTCGAAACGTATTTACGCTTTGCAAGATGAATACCTAAAAACCATTAATCCCGTAATTGCTTTTTTGCAAGGGAAAAATCCAACATTGGCGCTTCAAATATGTCAGGAAGATTTTTTGCCTGAAGCTTCTCGGTTTGCACAATTAGAAGAATTAGATTGGGCTTTTGGAACCATGGGAACACAGGACAAAGCAAAACATTTGGCGACTTTATATCTCGAAGATATCTCCGATTTTATTGTGGAATGTGTCGATGCTAATTTTGGTTTCAGTCGCTATGCCGAACGTTTGGGACGTTCAGCCAATTCTTTTGACGAATTGTACGAAGCTCTACAACAAGAGTCAACGTACATTGATACCGTTCTACTTTCGATTCTAAAAGAAAGAATTGAAACCGTTCAACCTACATTTTTCTTGATTTCTGTTCCGTTTCCCGGGAATTTATATTCTGCTTTTCGTTCGGCTCAATGGGTCAAAAAGCATTATCCAAACATTAAGATTTCGATGGGTGGCGGTTTTCCGAATACGGAACTGCGCTCGCTTTCGGATGCTCGCGTTTTTGAATTTTTCGATTTTATCACGTTAGATGATGGCGAAGCACCAATTGAAGAATTGATAAATGCTAGCACATCGAGCGAAGTCGAGAAGTTATATAAACGAACCTTTCTTCTGGAAGAAGGAAAAGTCGTTTACAAAAATAATTCCCTAAAACACGATTACAAACAATCACAAGTGGGAACGCCGGATTATTCAGATTTACTTTTGGACAAATACATTTCGGTTATCGAAATTGTAAATCCAATGCACCGAATGTGGAGTGATGGTCGCTGGAACAAACTGACCATGGCACACGGTTGCTACTGGGGAAAATGTACGTTTTGTGATATTTCTTTGGATTATATCAAAATTTACGAACCCGTTGCTGCCAATTTATTGTGCGATCGAATGGAGGAAATGATAGCCCAAACAGGCGAGAACGGATTTCATTTTGTTGACGAAGCGGCTCCTCCGGCTTTGATGCGCGCTTTAGCTCTCGAAATTCTTCGAAGAAAATTAGCAGTGACATGGTGGACGAACATTCGATTTGAAAAAAGTTTTACCAAAGATTTGTGTTTGCTTCTAAAAGCTTCCGGTTGTATCGCCGTTTCTGGCGGCCTGGAAGTGGCTTCGGATCGCTTATTGAAACTGATTGACAAAGGCGTAACAGTGGAACAAGTTGCAAAAGTTACTCGGAATTTTACCGAAGCCGGCGTTATGGTTCATGCGTATTTAATGTACGGATATCCCACACAAACTATTCAGGAAACTGTGGACAGTCTCGAAATGGTGCGTCAATTATTTGAAGTTGGTGTATTGCAATCGGGATTTTGGCATCAATTTGCGATGACCGCACACAGTCCAGTTGGTTTGTATCCGGAGAAATTTGGTGTGACAAAAGAAACCGAAGCAATTGGAACTTTCGCTAATAACGATATTAATTATACTGATTCAACAGGAATCGATCATGATAAATTCAGTTTTGGACTCAAGAAATCCTTGTTCAATTTCATGCACGGAATCTGTTTTGATTATGAGTTGCAGGATTGGTTTGAGTTTAAAATTCCAAAGACTAAAATTTCACCTGATTTTATTTTTGACGCTTTACAAGAAGACGATGATTTCAACATCAAGCCTACAGCAAAAATTGTTTGGTTAGGCGGAAAACCATTTGTGGAACATTTCACCAAATCCAAAAAAGGAAATTCCTGGGAAATGATGACCGTGACTTTTCATGATAAAAAAGAAAGTTTCAATATTCAAACTAATAAGCAAGAAGGAGAATGGCTAGTAGAAATGCTTTTGAAAATCTCCGTTTCTAAGGTTAAAATCTACACTTTTCAAGAAGTTAAAGCTGATTTCGAATTACATTTGGAAGACTTTGAATTGTTTTGGTACTCAAAACCAATTAAAACCCTTAGAGAGTTTGGATTATTAGTCTTATAAATTTATTTCATATAACTATAACAAATTAGCATAAAATTTAATTTTTGGTTTACGAAAACGTTTTCTTTTACTTATTTTTACGATTCTAAAATAGAAACAAATGAGTATTGGTTATAAAGTTAATGTAAACGACACTTTTCATTTTGATTTGGAAAAGGAAAGTGTTTCACAACTAGACGCAGTGAGTATGGAAACAAATAAATTCCATGTATTGCACGAAAACACTCCTTATCAAGCGGAAATCATCACTTCTGATTTTCTTAAAAAAAACTACACCGTCAAGGTAAACAACAACACCTATACGGTTGCCATTTCAAATCCATTGGATATTTTGATTAAAGAAATGGGATTCGAAACAGGACTTGCCAAACAAGTCAATTTTATAAAAGCACCTATGCCCGGATTGATTCTGGAAATCAGTGTGGTGGTGGGGCAGGAGGTAAAAGAAAACGATAATTTAATTATTCTGGGAGCGATGAAAATGGAAAACAGTTTCCTTTCGCCCCGCGATGGCGTTATCAAAACCATTTCGGTTGCTATGGGAGACGCCGTGGATAAAGGACAGTTGTTAATTGAATTCGAGTAACGAGAAAAAGTAAGAAGTCAGAAGAAAGAACCAAGAAAATAGTCAGATATAATTTATCTTGATTCTATCAGCGAAGCGGTCTCACTTCTTTTATCTATTTAAAATATGAGAAAAATATTAGTTGCCAATAGAGGGGAAATCGCTATCAGAGTGATGAAAACCGCACAGAAAATGGGCATTAAAACCGTTGCAGTTTATTCGACTGCTGACAGAAATGCACCGCACGTAAAATTTGCTGATGAAGCCGTTTGGATTGGAGAAGCACCTTCAAGTCAATCGTATTTGTTAGGAAGTAAAATCATAGAGGTTGCGAAATCTTTAAACGTAGATGCCATTCATCCGGGTTATGGATTTTTAAGTGAAAATGCTGATTTTGCTGAAGAAGCGGAAAAAAATAACATCATTTTTATTGGTCCAAAGTCGAAAGCGATAAAAATCATGGGAAGTAAATTAGCGGCCAAAGATTCCGTTAAACAATACGATATCCCAATGGTTCCCGGTTTTGACCAAGCCATTACGGATGTCGAAAAAGCAAAAGTCATTGCCAAGGAAGTTGGTTTTCCAATACTGATTAAAGCTTCTGCCGGTGGTGGTGGAAAAGGAATGCGAGTGGTAGAAAGCGAAGCTGATTTCGAATCTCAAATGGATCGCGCAATCAGTGAAGCAATCGCTGCTTTTGGAGATGGTTCGGTTTTTATCGAAAAATATGTGGGTTCTCCAAGGCATATCGAAATTCAAATTATGGCAGACAGTCATGGCAATGTACTGTATTTATTTGAACGAGAATGCAGCATACAGCGTCGTCACCAAAAAGTAATTGAAGAAGCGCCTTCTTCGGTTTTAACGCCTGAATTGCGTAAAAAAATGGGTGAAGCTGCTGTTTTGGTGGCTAAATCCTGTGATTATTTAGGAGCGGGAACTGTTGAATTTTTATTGGACGAAAATAATAACTTCTATTTCCTGGAGATGAATACACGTTTGCAGGTGGAACATCCCGTTACGGAATGGATTACCGGAACCGATTTGGTCGAACTGCAAATCAGAGTCGCAAGGGGAGAAGAATTGGCAATCAAACAAGAAGACTTGAAAATAAAAGGACATGCGATGGAATTGCGTGTGTATGCCGAAGATCCGATGAATGATTTTTTACCAAGTGTAGGTCATTTGGATGTTTATCAATTGCCTGTTGGCGAAGGAATTCGTGTGGATAACGGTTTTGAGCAAGGCATGGACATCCCTATTTATTATGATCCAATGTTGGCCAAATTAATCACTTATGGAGAAACTCGTGAAGAAGCGATCCAAATTATGATTAAGGCCATTGAAGATTATCATGTGGAGGGTGTGCAAACAACATTGCCTTTTGGGAAATTTGTTTTTGAGCATGAAGCGTTTCGTTCCGGGAAATTTGACACACATTTTGTCAAGAATTTCTATAGTGCCGAAATGTTAAAAAACCAAATCGCGCAAGAAGCCGAAATCGCTGCGAAAGTAGCTTTGAAACAATATTTTGAAGATCAAAAAATAGTACGCTTAATAAATTAAAATTGTTGTTCTGACCATTAAGAAATTAAGAAAATTTAAGTTCAGCTTTTTAAATGAAAATTAATTTTTAAATGGTTTTCAAATAAAAATTAGCGAATTGGCGGTTAAAAAAACACATATATGAAAGACAAAATAAATACTTTAAACGATAAAATTGCAGAAGCTCATTTGGGTGGAGGTAAAAATAGAATAGCAAAGCAACATTCGAATAAAAAACTTACTGCCAGAGAACGTGTCAATTACTTGATGGACGAAGGTTCTTTTGAAGAAATAGGGATGTTGGTTACGCACCGAACGTCTGATTTTGGAATGGAAAAAGAATTGTATTACGGTGATGGTGTCATCACGGGATACGGAACCATAAACGGGCGATTGGTGTATATTTTCGCTCAGGATTTTACGGTTTTTGGAGGTTCGTTATCCGAAACTCATGCCGAGAAAATCTGTAAAGTGATGGATATGGCAGTCAAAATGGGAGCGCCCATGATTGGACTGAATGATTCTGGAGGAGCACGTATTCAGGAAGGGGTTCGGTCTTTAGGCGGTTACGCTGATATTTTTTACAGAAACGTACAAGCTTCAGGTGTGATTCCGCAAATCTCCGCTATTATGGGACCCTGCGCCGGTGGAGCCGTGTATTCTCCGGCAATGACTGATTTTACAATGATGGTGGAAGATACTAGTTACATGTTTGTAACAGGACCGAATGTGGTGAAAACTGTAACCAATGAAACCGTAACGTCGGAGGAATTGGGTGGTGCGAGTACGCATTCTACTAAATCGGGTGTGGCGCATATTACTTCTACCAATGATGTGGAGTGTCTGGAAGATTTAAAAAGATTATTGAGCTATTTGCCACAGAGCAACAAAGAAAAAGCATATAATTTACCGTACGAAATGAATGATGAGGTTCGTACTAAATTAGCGACTATCATACCGGATAATCCAAACAAGCCATATGATATGCATGAGGTGATTGGTGGAATTATTGACGAGGATTCCTTTTATGAAATTCATAAAAATTATGCCGAAAATATCTTAGTTGGTTTTGCTCGATTGGGAGGAAAAAGCATTGGAATTATAGCCAACCAACCGATGATCTTAGCTGGATGTCTGGATGTGAACAGTTCCAAAAAAGCGGCACGATTTACCCGTTTTTGCGATTGTTTTAATATTCCATTATTAGTTTTGGTGGATGTGCCTGGTTTTTTACCGGGAACTGATCAAGAGTGGAACGGAATTATCGTTCACGGTGCGAAACTGTTATATGCTTTAAGCGAAGCAACCGTGCCGCGAGTAACCGTAATTACCCGTAAAGCATATGGTGGTGCGTATGATGTAATGAACTCGAAACACATTGGTGCCGATATGAATTTTGCTTGGCCAACTGCTGAAATCGCAGTGATGGGAGCCAAAGGTGCCTCAGAAATTATCTTTAAAAAAGAAATTAGCGAAGCCGAAGATCATGAAGCAAAACTCTTAGAAAAGGAAGCGGAATATGCTGATTTGTTTGCGAATCCCTACACAGCAGCACAACGAGGTTTTGTAGATGAGGTAATCTTACCGCAAGACACAAGACTCAAATTGATAAAAGCGTTTAGTATGCTCGAAAATAAAGAAAGCAGCACTCCTAATAGAAAACACGGAAATATTCCTTTGTAGCATTTTATAAGAATTGAAAAACCACCTGATGAAGGTGGTTTTTTTGTGTATTGCAATGCCTATTGATGCAAACTAACCACTTTTGTGATAGTCCAGATATTATTATTGTTTTTCCAAAAAATGATAAATTTACTGGAATTAGAAAACATTCCTTCTTTGTCAGTATTGTTATGAAATTTATGAAGTCCCATTTCAATGGCTCCAAAATCTTTTATGGGATAAACCTCAATACTTCCTTTCACTACTTCCCGGGTCACTTTACCACAAATGTTATTTTTAGTCCCATCAATTAAGTCTTGCTTAACTGTCATTAAGCCTCCTTTATCATGGTAAAATTCGATATTGTCAGAATATATGGTAGCTTGTTTGTCTAAATTACAAGTGTTATATGCTTGAAAAAAAGTACTATCCATTGCAATTATGGTGTTGTATAATTCAAGATTATCTGGAACGTATTTATATTCCGTTTCCTTTAAAACTTTTTTTTGGGCGAAACAGGCTGAATAAGTAATTAATAATATTAAAAAAAGAGGATAATTTTTTTTTTTCATAATGTGATTTGTTTATAGGAAATAAAACTGAATTTAAAAGCTACAATATATAAATTAAGACTTGTTAGATATTTTATTTGAAAATTGATTTGTAAATTTTGTCACTTCATCCCAATTAGTATATTCATAATCTTGTGAGGTATCCGTTGCACCACCCTCTTTTTTAGAAATCATTTTCATGACGAGGCGTTTGAAATAATCATATTCAGTGTATTTCAAGGCGCCTGCAACTTGGGTAGTCATTAAAGGCTTCCAGCGGGTTTGTTCCAGAAAATGAGTTGTTATTTTCTCAACTTCTCGTTGTTTATCCTCAAGACCAGATGCCGCAGCAAGCGATACTGAGAAAAAAGCACTTGGCATTTGATTTAAATGAGCAACATGTTTTTTAATATAATGCTTTACGGATGATTGGTATTTGTGCATGTGTATGGAAGAACCAATTAAAACTGCATCATACTCTTTTGATGCTGGTGGTTCGGCAGTGGTGTCAGCAATTGTTACTTGGTTTCCGGAATCCTGTAAAATAACTTCGATGAAGTGGGCAATTTTTCGGGTTTGCCCTTCTGTAGTACCATAAAGAATAAGTATTTTCATGATTTTTGTTTTTAAATTAAATAGAATTAATACCAATAATTAAACATATAACAATTTGATTTAAAGGTGAATGTGTTTTTTTTGGATGATTAAATTTATAAATTTAATTTCGAATAATTACTAATTTTAAATTAAATCGGAGATGCTAAAACGAACTTCCAAAAGCAGGAAACGATTTAATGATTTTGTTTGCATGTGCTTTTAAATCTTCAGTTTAGTGTTGGTAGTAGAAACGCTTTTTCTAGATTTTGGAATAATTATCAATTGGAATTGATGTTGAGAGGAAACAAAGTTTTAAAAACAAATAATGCGATAAAAACTTCAATGCCGGCTACTAGATAAATCTTAAAGTAAAGTATAGCGAATTACGTTACGGAATATTATATCTGAATATTTAATCGTGTTGGTGATAAACTACATTTGTTTGAACGGTTGGCTTTTTTTATGATAAAAAAAGTTTATCTTGCGCCTGTAAAAAAAAGTGATATATCCTACAAAACAATACGTAAGATTTTCCGATTATATTTTTTTACTTGTTTAATATTTATGAACAGATTGTGTAGCCTAAATACTTATTTTAAATTATTGTTGTTGATTGCTTCAACGACAGTTTTGTTTTTTTTACTATATACTTCACTCTATATTTATACCCTTAAGGAAGAAGAGCGCTTTTATAAAACTACCTATGAGCAATATGATAGAGAAATAAGATCGTTGTTTAGGCTTAACTCTAAAACGCCAACAGCAACAATTATCGATATTACGTTTTGGGATGCACTAGTCAATTTCACAAAATCTAAGGATGAAAACTGGTACAATCATTTTATAGCAAGTGAATTTGAATCCTATGAAATGGATTATATAGGAATTTATGATTTGGACCGGAATTTAATAAATAAGACCACATCAAGCAGGATTAAAAGTTTTGATTTTATTCCAAAAGAGATGATGGCTGTACTTTATAAATCTAAACTTAAAAAATTTTATTTGAAAATTCCTGAAGGTATCGTTGAGGTTTTTGCCGCAACAATTCATCCTTCGGGAGATCCAAAAAAACGTAAAACAAAACCATCAGGCTATTTTTTTATGGCCAGACTTTTAGATGAAACTTTTTCGTCTTCATTAGGTAATATTAGCAGCTCTAAAGTTAAATTGATTGCTGCCGATTATGTGGTGAATCCCGAGGTTGATTTTGTTGTTGTACTTTTGGATTTAAAAGATTGGAAAAATAAAGTGGTAAGTAAATTCCTTTTTAAAAGACCCTTTAATTTAAATTACAACAAAACAAAAGAAATTCTTTTTATAGTTGTTGTGGCCTCGATAATAAACATGCTTATTTTTATTTATTACACTAAAAAATGGGTTTACAATCCTTTAAAGTTAATCAAGAATATCTTGGAAACTGGAAATGTTGAGTCGATAAATAGTTTAAGAAAATCCAAAGGGGAGTTTGGTTATATTGGAAATCTTTTTGAAGAAAATAATAACCAAAGGCAGCAATTAGAAATCGCCAAGCAAAAAGCAGAGGAAAGTGATACGTTAAAATCATCATTCTTAGCTAATTTATCGCATGAAATCAGAACTCCTATGAATGCCATTATGGGTTTTAGTGATTTATTGACGGATGCTAATCTGACAGAAAATGAGAAAGCCGAATATTTAAAAATCATCAGAAATAGCGGAAGTAGTTTGGTTTCAATAATTGAGGATTTAATTGAAATGTCCAGAATTGATGCTAAGCAAATCACGCCAAATTACAAAGGCTTAGAATTAGAAAAATGTATGGCCGATTTGCATAAGTCTATTAAAATAACGATTCCAAAAGAAAAAGAAATTGAGTTTTTTGTATTAGAAAGTGCAGATAAAAACCCAAAAAACATCTTAACTGATGAAACAAAACTGAAACAGATTATTGTAAATTTAGTAACAAACGCAGTAAAATTTACCGAAAAAGGTTTCGTGTCTTTTGGATATGAAATAAATAAAGAAAAAGAAGTTGTAGTCTTTACGATTCAAGATTCTGGTTTAGGAATTAGCCAGGATTACTCAAAAGTTATCTTTGACAGATTCAGAAGAATTGAAGATAACGCGAGTACCGAAATGAAAGGATTAGGACTTGGTTTGTCCATCACTAAGGCATATGTTGAAATGTTGGGCGGAGAAATAAGTGTAAAATCGACTATGGGGATTGGATCTGTTTTTACATTTACTATACCCTTAAAGTATGATCAAACTGTAGTAGAAAGTACGCCAAGAAAAAAAATATCTTTTTCTGGGAATTATGAGAATAAAATTATTTTGATAGCAGAAGATGATAATATCAATTTCTTATTGCTAAAGAAAATTATTGAATCAAAAAACCACACTGTTTTACGAGCATTTAATGGTCAGGAAGCTGTTAATATATGTGCTAAAAATCCACATATCAGTTTGGTTTTCATGGATATAAAGATGCCGGTATTAAACGGTTTTGAAGCATTTGAACAAATAAAAGTATTCAAACCAGAACTTCCCGTTATTGCGCAAACCGCGTATTCTTCCTTTGAAGACAGAGAGCGAATCATGCAATTTGGTTTTATGGACTACATTACAAAACCATTGGATAAAGAAAAAATATTCGAATTGTTGGACATTATCTTTATTGAAATTAATTCATCAAATTTAAAATAATAAGTACTTAAGATTCCTGATTTACGTACTTTTGATTATCTTTTTAGTTTCTTCTTTTAAATCAAACAAGTTAACTGTTACCTCATTGATTACTGGATTTCTACTACCTAAGTTGCAAAGAATTTAAAATATAAAAAGCATGATATTTAAATCGATAAATCCGTTTTCGCAAGAAGTGATTGCGGAGCATGAAGTATTGACAAATGAGCAACTTAATCAAAAATTGCAATTGTCAGAAAATGCTTTTAAAAACTGGAGCAAAACTTCTTTCCAAGAAAGAGCAGACAAGATGCTTAAACTAGCTAATATTCTCCGTGTAAACAAGGAGAAATTTGGATTGCTGATTACAAATGAAATGGGCAAGATTATCTCTGAAAGTATAGCAGAAGTCGAAAAATCAGCAGGAAATTGTGATTTTTATGCTGAGCATGCAGCGGCAATGTTGAAAGACGAATATTACGATACGCCTTTTAAAAGTATGTCGGTTTATGATCCGATGGGAGCTGTTTTTGCCATTATGCCTTGGAATTATCCTTTCTGGCAAGTGTTACGATATGCCGCTCCGGCAATTATGGCAGGCAATGTGACGCTCTTAAAGCATGCGCCAAATGTTATAGGCTGTGCCAAAGCAATAGAAAGTGCTTTTTTAGAAGCTGGTTTTCCCGAAGGTGTTTTCCAAGAGATAACTATTGATATTCCTCAAGTAGAAAGTGTCATCGCATCAGATAGTGTTTGTGGTATCACTTTGACAGGAAGTGAAATGGCGGGTTCATCTGTAGCTGCATTGGCAGGAAAGCACATCAAGAAATCTGTTATGGAATTAGGAGGTTCAGATGCTTTTATAGTTTTGAATGATGCTGATCTTGAAAAAGCCGTAACTGTTGCCACACAATCAAGGATGTTGAACGCAGGCCAGGCTTGTATTTGTGCCAAACGTTTTATTGTTACTGAGAAAGTTGCGGATGAATTCGTTGCTCTTTTTACGCAAAAAGTACAATTGCTGCAACAAGGAAATCCCTTACAGCAAGGAATCCACATGGGGCCATTGGCACGATTGGACTTAGCAGAAAAATTGGAAGGTCAATTGGCGAAATCAATTCAACAAGGAGCGAAACTACTAGTAGGCGGAGAGCGGGAGAATTGTAATTTCCAACCCACATTAATTGATTTTGTAGATTCAAAAAATATTGCGTTCCAGGAAGAAACTTTTGGACCGCTAGCTACGATTATTAGAGCGAAGGATGCAAATGATGCAGTTGCTATTGCTAATAATCACAGCTATGGTTTGGCTGCAGCAATCTGGAGCGAAGACCGTGAAAATGCGTATCAACTGGCGCGTAAAATTGAAGCGGGAAATGTATTCGTAAATTCTTTGGTACGTTCAGATTCCAGAGTTCCTTTTGGAGGAATAAAAAAATCAGGTTATGGCAGAGAATTAGGAGCAATAGGAATCAAGGAATTTATGAATATGAAATCCTTAGTTATCGAATAAACGATTATCATTAACTGGCACAGTGTTATTTTAATACAGATTTGGTATAGAATGCAAGTATCTAAGATGTATTATAAATAAAGAATCGAGAACAGGATTTGTATTTGTAACAAATCTGTTCTCGATTTTTCACTGAATTTCTACCTATTAATACAAGTTGCCATCAGGTATCAATTGCTTAGTTCTACTAATAGGTATACAATGCCGCTTTTAAATCTTTCGGATTATTGGAAAGAATTACAATAAACGGAGATCCTTTAAGTGCTGCATTCTGTTTCAATCGTTTTTCACCGTTATCTGAAAACGATACAGGAGATTCTCCTTTTATTCCACCGTAAAAACTTGTGATTATTCCAGATTCTTTCAATCCTTCAGTTTGATGTTTCTCTAACACTATAACCTTTTTATAATCAGATTTTCCATTCAGTTGAATTTTTTCAGATATGATTGTAGAAGTACTTTTTGATTTTTCATTCAGCTGTGACACGGCATATTGACTAATTGTCTTTTCTTCAATACTCTGCGGTAAAGAGTAGTAAATCATATTCTTTTCTTTTCTTATAAAGTTTACATCCATCGTTTCGCCATTATGTTTGACTATTTGATGCGTTTGAGCAAGTAAAGAAGTAGTAAATAAAAATGTAAAAGCTATAAATAAATTTTTCATGTGTATATATAATTATGAGTTTTTATAACTCCATTTTGAATTAGGACATAAATTATTAAGGTTTTTAGTAAAAAAATGAGTTTTAGCTTGTTCTGGTGGAGGAGTCAGATTCTGTAAAACAAACTCTTTAATTTGAAACGAATCAAAAGAAGTAATTTTTCTACTTTCAAAAGAATCGTTTTCAAAACAATTTATACTTTCAATTGAAGCAAGAAATAGTGTTTTAGATTTACTCTCGAATGTATTTTCTTCTGCATTTTTTTCGCTTTGTTCATATAAATCATGATTCTTTTCATTTGTAATCATAAAAAGTTTCTCGCTTATCCAAAGGGAGGAAAAAGCGACAAATAATAGCAAAACGGAAAGCTTAATAAGTAATCGAATCATATTATAAATTTAATGAAAAAGGATTTTTTATGCTATTAAAATTTTCATAAAAAAAGAGAGAAATAAAGGGGAACTAACCTGATGGAATTACAGTTTAATTATTGGCTTAATGAGTTTAAATTTTGGTGAAATTGAATCAATTTATGAAATTTTAATCTAATGTTTTTATACAAATATCGTTTTGTGTTTTTATTAATAAAAAATTAGACCCCTATTTTATAAGGGGTTCATTGTTTTATTTTAATTAAATATTTGGTATATGTATGTATTTTTTAGTACAATTTAATAATTGTATTTAAAAAAACAGGGTATTAATTTAAAATTGTGATTATTGAATTTTTAAAATTATTCTTTATAAATACGGAATATCCATTTTTTTTTGTTCATTTTTTGTTATTGATAATTCTTCTCAAATCAAGGTAAAAAAGTTGTAAATAGTAATTTTAGTGAAATAAAAGTTAATAAATTCGCTTCAGATAAAGGGAAAGTTCAGGTCTAATAAGGTGAAAAAAAACATTTTTTTCTTAAAATACCGGGTTCCTGAATTTCAAAATAGGATTAACCAAAACCAAAAAATTACCAACTAGATTACTAACTAAAACCAACTAAAGATGAAAAACCAATTAGCAGCCATAGCATTATTGCTAACTACAACTTTAACATTTGCACAAGAAACAACACCGGCACCTGCCACTACTTTTGCAGGTTCTGCGGATGCGTATTACAAATATGATTTTTCCGGAATAGATAATAGTTTAACCAGTTTTACAAATTCTCACAACTCATTTGAATTGGGAATGGCTTCTATTGAGGCTTCTCATAAAATTGGAAAAGCATCAGTTTTTGTGGACTTGGGTTTCGGAAGTAGAGCGGCTCAATTTACTTATAATGATGATTCGGCTACATTTATGATTAAACAATTGAATTTTACTTATGAGTTTTCAGATAAATTTAAAGTAACTGCGGGAAGTTTTGGAACGCATATTGGATATGAATTATTGGATGCAGTAGATAATAAAAACTACAGTATGTCCTATGCATTTACCTATGGACCTTTTTTTAATACGGGTGTAAAAGCACAGTATACTGCAGGAAAGATTAGTTTTATGGCAGGAGTTTCTAACCCAACCGATTTCAAAACAACTATTGAGGCTGGTTCTTCTCAGAAAACTTTCATTGGACAAATTGCATTTTTAGGAGATACAGGAAGTGCTTATTTTAATTTAACCTCAGGAAGCAGTAATCCATCTTCTGATGAAAATAAAACGCAGTTTGACTTCGTTGGAACAAAAAAACTGAGTGATGCCTTTTCATTAGGATTTAATGGAACGTACGCAATGACTAACAATGATTTTGATAGTGCCTTAGATGGAGAATGGTTCTCTTTAGTTGGATACGCAAATTTAGCATTTAAAGAATCATTGAGTTTGGCTTACAGATTAGAATATTTGGATGCTAAAGAAGCTAGAGCGGGTCTTGGTGTACTAGCAGGAACAAGTGTGGTAGGGAATACTTTATCATTAAATTATAAAGTAGGAAACCTAACTATTATTCCGGAGTTTCGCGTAGATAAAGCATCTGAAGATATCTTTTCAAATAGTGATGCAGCGCCAAAAGGTGTTACTGCTTATGCTTTATTGGCAACAACTTATTCTTTCTAATTCCTCAATAATATTTTTTTTTTGCTGCCAAGATACCATAAAGTATTTTGGCAGTTTTTTTTATTAAGTTTTCGCTGCGGAAACCATTTGCAATAGGGTATTGACTAGCGTTTGATGTGACATTATTGCAAAAGAAAACGGTTTTTTGAATGATTCAAAAAACCGTTTTTATAGTTTGATAGTACTACTAATTATTGTTTTTTATAAATAGAATAAATAGTGTTTATTGTTTTTTCATCTAAAAGATCGTTGACTTCAGTTTGAATAAAATGGAGTTTGAAAGCCATAATTGTCGCTGGTAAATTTTTTGTGTCATATCCTATGATTCGCAATCCTTGTTCTACATTAAAATCAGCAGGAGCTGTTTCTAAATATTCATCAGGCCAAATTCCAAATCCTTTCTCAGCTAGGATTTTCCATGGAAATAATGCGCTAGGATCTTTTTTTCTGGTCGGCGCAATATCGGAGTGACCAATGACATTTTGTGCTGGTATATTGTAGTCCTTTTTCAGTTTAGTCAAAAGCGCCAATAAGCTATTGATTTGCGCTTCAGTAAATAGTTCAGTTCCGTTGTTATCAAGTTCGATTCCTATTGATGTGGAATTAATATCAGTATTTTTCCCCCAAGAACCATTTCCTGCATGCCAAGCTCTGAGATAATCATTCAACATTTGGACCACTTTTCCATCGTCCGCAATGACATAATGAGAACTAACTTGTGCCTCTATTTTTGTAAACGTTTTTATAGTTTGTTGTAATGAATCTTGTGCAGTATGGTGAATAATGATGAAATTGGGTTTTCTCAAATTAAAATTTACAGTTCCAATCCATTCCGTATTAATGCCATTTTCTAGTGGTGTTGAACCCATTTTGAATATTGTGTCTTTATACGTGTGCAATTGTTTGGTGTATAAAGTGTCAATATTTACTATTACTCGAGGGATAACCGGTAGTGGTTGTGATTCCTTATTAGAAATAGTTTCTTTAAGCGTTTTTAGTTTAGAGTCGTAGATTTTCTCGCTCTTTTTGTAAGGATTCGTGGCGCATGAAGTGATGCCAACAGCAAAAATTATGTAGTAAAAAAAATTTCTCATATTGGGAATTAATTTTTGTGTTTAACAAAAAAAATTATTGTTTTGCTTTCTTTTTAGCTTTCGATTTTTTAGGATTTTTTGCTTCTTCATTCATAGCAATATATTTTTCCTTTTGTTCCTCGTTCAATACGTCCATTATTTTCCTGTCTGTAACTTCTGATAGCGCTTGGATGTTTTTTATTTTATCCTCTTGGCTAACTTCTGCTTTTATAAGCATACCTTGTGTTCTTATCCTCTCTAGCAGAATATTCGATATGGCAATTTCCTGAAGTGCATCAAGATTGAGTTCCGGTTTTATGCGCTCGATTATTTTTCCAACGGTAACTTCAACGGGAATTTCTTTTGGTTTATCCTGTGCTCTGGATTGATCCATTCCGCTATTCATTCGGCGATTGCTCCCGTAACCATTTCCATATCCGCCATTTCCATATTGTGCGAAAATAGTATTTGTTGATAATAGTACAAATGCGAAAATTAGTAAAGATTGAATTAGTTTCATAAATAGCGTTTTAAAATGATTTTAAAAATCGTTCCCAAAAGTTATGCAGGTTCTCCGTACAAATCGAATTCCGTTGCTTCAATGATTTTTATCATTACAAACTCACCCGTTTTTACGTAATGTTTAGTAGCGTCAATTAGGACTTCATTGTCAACATCAGGACTGTCAAATTCAGTTCTTCCCACAAAATGTCCACCTTCTTTTCTGTCGATGATGCATTTAAATATTTGCCCAACTTTTTCCTGATTCAAATCCCACGAAATCTGAGATTGTAATTCCATGATTTCATTAGCGCGTTCTTGTTTTATAGTATCTGGAACATCATCCTCAAGTAAGTAGGCATGCGTATTTTCCTCGTGTGAATAAGCAAAACAACCCATTCTGTCAAACTTCATTTCTTGGACAAAATCTTTCAATATGTTGAAATCTTCTTGCGTTTCGCCAGGATAACCTACAATTAAAGTAGTACGAATCGCCATTCCCGGAACCGCTGCGCGGAAGTCTTTTAATAATTTTGTTGTTTTTTCTTGAGTTGTTCCACGACGCATTGATTTCAGTACTGAATCAGCAATGTGTTGCAACGGAATATCAATATAATTGCAAATTTTGGGTTCGCGTTTCATTATTTCTAATACTTCCATTGGGAAACCGGTAGGGAATGCGTAATGCAGACGAATCCATTCGATTCCTTCTACTTTTACCAACGCTTCCAGTAATTCTCCGAGAGCTCTTTTCTTGTAAATATCTAAACCATAATAGGTCAAATCCTGAGCAATTAAAATTAATTCTTTCACCCCATTTTTGGCTAAACCTTCCGCTTCTTTTACCAGTTTTTCAATAGTTTGCGAAACGTTTTTTCCTCGCATCAATGGAATCGCGCAAAAGCTGCACGGCCTGTCACAACCTTCGGAAATTTTTAAATACGCATAATTTTTTGGGGTAGTAGTCAAACGTTCTCCCAATAATTCATGTTTATAATCCGCACCTAAAGCTTTCAATAATTGTGGCAACTCTGTAGTTCCAAAAAACTGGTCTACATTTGGTATTTCTTTTTCTAAATCTGGACGGTAACGCTCTGATAAACATCCGGTAACAAACACTTTGTCGACTAATCCTCTTTCTTTCTTGTCAGCATATTCCAATATCATATTCACTGATTCTGCTTTAGCATTGTCAATGAATCCGCAGGTGTTTATAACAATAATATTGCCTTCTTCGGCTTCTGGAGCTTCATGTTGTACGTCTTTGCCACTGGCGCGAAGCTGACCCATAAGCACTTCACTATCATATACATTTTTAGAACACCCAAGAGTGATTACGTTTATTTTATTCTTTTTTAAAGACTTAGTTCTCATATCATTAGAATCCCGATAATTTGGGAATTTTGCAAAATTACAATTTTTTATTCAAACTTTCCCGATACTTTTCGGTATTGTTTGGGCTTCCTGCCGATGTTCTTTTGGAGCTGCTCCTGCTATACGCTACAAACAAAGTTCACTGAACTCTTATAAAAATGACTACTCGGTGAAGTAATCTCCTGATAAAAATCGGGAGGATTTTTACTGCAAACCAAGGTTACTGAACTCCGCTTAAAATTGAAATTAAGTGAAGTAATCAGGGCTAAAAAAAAATCCGTTTCATAATCACGAAACGGATTCTAAATTTTATTTTTTGGTAAAATTACAATTCAAATAAAAGAGATAAAGACACTGTATTATTAATAGCATCGATACTTGCTCCGTCAGTAAATCCTTGATTGAAAAATCCTTGTTGAGAGTTTCTTTTTGCATACGAATAGGCTAAATCAACTTTGGTTGAACCAAAACTGTATCCTAAACCTGCTGAATAACCAGTTAAGTCGCCTATAGTTACTGCGTTTTTATAAGGACTTTGTTCATAACGATATCCTGCTCTCAAGCTCAAAGCTTCTATTTTATATTCAGCGCCTATTCTTAATTCTCCCGTAGTGTCTAATATTGAATTGATGTCACTATTTAAATCATTAAAATAAGAATCGTTTTCAGGTTTGAATTTCGTATTGCTATAATCTTTAATAGCGTAATCAATACTGATTAATCCAGATTTCCCAAAAACGTAAGCGAAACTTCCGGTTAACTTGCTTGGAGTTTGCAGTTTATAGGGTTCGTAAACATTGATGAACTGGGGGTCCACAACATCTGAGGGTAATTCTCCGTCAGTATTAGCACTTACGGCAACAAGGCTTTGTGATAGTTCATCGGTTAAATTGTACCAGGTTGAAGATTCATACGCTAATCCCAAACGAACTTCATTGGTTAATTTTGCAATGGCTCCCACTTGGAACGAGAATCCAGTTCCGTAAGTGTTTAAGTCATTGTTGAATTGCAATCTTGAAACAGTGTAATTATTGGTTAAGGGAGCATTATTGTCCTCGTAAAAACTGGACAATTTTTGATAATCAGTAAAATGCGAATTTAAGTTTAAACCAACGTATAATTTGTCTTTGTAAGAGGTGGCTGCATTAAAAGAAAGTTTTCCGTTGTATCCTGTGCTGTAAACAGAATTTTCCTGATAATAGTTTCCACCAGCAGGAACATTTGTTATGTATGGACTGTTTGGGTCATTTATATCAGCAGCATCGATTATATAACCTTGATTATAAAATGCTATCATTGCTTGCTGCGCAGCAAAACCGTTTAGATTAGGGAACTGTCTATTTGGGAGGTTAAGCCCTAGAAAGGAATACAATGTGGAGATACTTTTTTCTTGTTCTCTATTGACAAACTGTTGCGGAACGGGCGCTCCATTATTTCCAGTATTGGCATAACTTAAAAAATATTGATCTATGGAATTATTTGGATTTGTTCCTGCCGCAAATAATCCATTATCAAAATTATTGGTATTTTCATAATTGACACCCAATGAAACTTTTTTCCAGTTGCTATTTGTATTTCTGTTGTTGAATACAAAAATAGCTCCCGCTTGGTTCAAATCGAAAGAATTGGATTTCTCGGATGAGTTAGTCCCAAAGTAATTCGAATTGTTTTTAATGTCGTTATTGCTTAGAGTAATCGCCATTTGGTTATTAGTGAAAATAGCTGAACCGGCAGGATTAACATTAATAGAAGACAAATCACCGCCAAGTGCACCAAATGCGCCACTCATTGCTCTAAAGCGGGCAGTTCCGTTCAAATTATCCTGTGAATAACGCATCGCATCAGAGATTTCTTGTGATTGCGCAACGCTTGCTGTCAAACCTAATGCTAATAAAAATAAATATTTTTTCATGTATTTCGAAAGTTTTAATTTAGTAATATTTAAGTAAAACGAATCGGATTATCCTCTTCCGCCTCTTCCGCCCCCGCCAGTCGATCTTCCACCACCGCCACCAGAATTACTGGATCTTGAGCTGCTGTTTGAACTTGGGCTATATGATCTTGAGCTATTATCGTCTCTGGTAGAAGGGGTGTAAGACCTTGTTGGAGTGTTGTTTTGATTGCGAACTCCATTGGTGTTGTCTCTTCTGCTTGGATTGTAGTTAGAGTTATTTTGTGATTGTCCTTGATTTCTTGAAAAATTTGGACTGGTCTGATTCATGCGATTAGAAGTTCCTCTTCCAAAATTAGTTGTATTGTTGTTTCTATAATCTGAATTTACAGCTCTCCTGTTGGCTGATGAGTTAATGTTACGGTTGTAAGTGGAGGCATTGCGATTAGAATTCACAGTATTTGCGTTATACGATCCTCTTCTGCCTGCATTATTGGTGTATACTCTATTGTTGTAATAATTAGAAAGACCCCAATTATTCCATCCCCAGTTGTTTCCGTAATAATTATTCCATCCCCAGTTATTCCAGCCGAAACCAATGTTGTTTCCCCAGCCGAAACCACCGTTCCAGCCCCAATTGTTTCCATACCAGTTGTTCATTCCCCATCCGAAACCGCCATTCCATCCCCAGTTGTTTCCATACCAATTATTCATTCCCCAACCCGTATCGTAAACATTGATGCTTACGCTTTGAGGGTTGCTTCCCCAGCCAGGATAGTTTGAATTGTTCTCTTGTAGCGTATCGTTCTCTAAATGATAATCATTATAATTATCAACATCTGTAAAAATTTCAACTGGTTGATTGTTGTTTTGCAAAGACCCGAAATAGTCTGCATATTGATTGTTTGGAGCATTTTGAGTCTCAGTTTGAACGGCTCTATTTGGAGTGTTACCATAGATTCCGTCAGAATCATAGTAAGAGCTGTTTTGGTATGAGCCACAAGATGTAAATAGGACGCTCAAAAATCCAGCAAAATAGTATATTGCGCTGTTTTTGAAGGGAAGAGTACTAGTTTTCATATATATGGAGTTTTTTATTGTTGTACATTGCAAAAATAGTTAGTTTTGCTGAATTATTTATTTAAAATTATTAATGCAAAATTTGTGCCAAACTATTAAATATGAGTAAGAACTTAACTACAAGGGCGGAAGATTATTCAAAATGGTATAACGAGTTGGTTGTAAAAGCCGATTTAGCCGAAAATTCAGGAGTTAGAGGTTGTATGGTTATCAAACCTTACGGGTATGCGATATGGGAAAAAATGCAAGCGGAGTTGGATCGAATGTTTAAAGAAACAGGGCATCAAAATGCTTATTTTCCTTTATTTGTTCCAAAAAGCATGTTTGAAGCGGAAGAAAAAAATGCGGAAGGGTTTGCAAAAGAATGTGCGGTTGTCACTCATTACCGTTTGAAAAATGATCCTGATAGACCTGGGAAGCTTATGGTTGACCCTAATGCTAAATTAGAAGAAGAATTAATTGTTCGCCCTACTAGTGAAGCTATTATCTGGTCTACGTACAAAGGTTGGGTGCAATCTTATAGAGATTTGCCATTGTTGATTAATCAATGGGCAAATGTGGTGCGCTGGGAAATGAGAACCAGATTGTTTTTGCGTACTGCAGAATTTTTATGGCAAGAAGGGCATACTGCCCATGCGACCAAATCCGAGGCTGTGGAAGAATCAGAAAAAATGATGAATGTATATGCTGATTTTGCTCAGAATTTCATGGCAATTCCGGTGATAAAAGGAATAAAAACAGAAACAGAACGTTTTGCCGGAGCGGAAGAAACGTATTGTATTGAAGCTTTAATGCAAGATGGAAAAGCATTGCAAGCGGGAACTTCACATTTCTTAGGTCAGAATTTTGCTAAGGCTTTTGATGTAAAATTTGCAAATGCCCAAGGGAAGCAAGAATATGTTTGGGGAACATCTTGGGGAGTTTCAACTCGTTTGATGGGAGCTCTTGTAATGACGCATTCAGATGATCAAGGGCTAGTATTGCCTCCTAATTTAGCGCCTATTCAAGTCGTGATTGTACCTATTTATAAATCAGATGAGCAATTAGAAGTTATAAGTACTGAGGTAAATGTTTTGACTGCTGTTTTGCGAAAAATGAATGTCTCCGTGAAATTTGATAACAGAACTACCCAAAAACCAGGTTTTAAATTTGCGGAGTGGGAATTAAAAGGAGTACCTGTACGAATTGCTGTTGGTCCGAAAGATCTAGAAAATGGAACTTTTGAGGTAGCAAGAAGAGATACATTGACAAAAGAAGTTGTTTCTAAAGATGGAATCGAAACTTATGTTAGCGATTTGCTAGAGAAAATTCAAAAAGAATTGTTCGAAAAAGCATTAAATTATAGAAATACACATATCACTGAAGTAAATAGTTTTGAAGAGTTTAAAGAAGTTTTAGATACTAAAGGAGGTTTTGTATCAGCGCATTGGGATGGAACTGCAGCTACTGAAGAGAAGATTAAAGACCTGACTAAAGCTACTATCAGATGTATTCCTTTGGACAGAAGAGAAGAGGTGGGAAGCTGCGTTTTTACTGGTGAAAGCTCAGTAGGTAGAGTGCTGTTTGCGAAGGCATATTAAAAAAAAATAATTTTTTTTGCATCTACTATTGTACGTTTCAAAAATAGTTGTATTTTTGCATCCGCATTAGAGAAGCAGGGCCCGTTCGTCTATCGGTTAGGACGCATGGTTTTCATCCATGTAAGAGCGGTTCGATTCCGCTACGGGCTACTTTTTTTATTGCATGTTAAAGTTTTCCTGAACTTAGAAGGAAGTATGGCCCGTTCGTCTATCGGTTAGGACGCATGGTTTTCATCCATGTAAGAGCGGTTCGATTCCGCTACGGGCTACAATTTCAATATTTTAGATTGATAAAACTTAGGGGATAATGGTCCGTTCGTCTAGGGGTTAGGACGCCAAGATTTCGTCTTGGTAACAGGGGTTCGATTCCCTTACGGACTACAAAAAAAAATAGTAAAAGATAAAAAAGCAATAAAATGGCAAATCATAAATCAGCTCTAAAGAGAATCAGAAGTAACGAAAAGAGAAGAGTATTAAACAGATACCAACACAAAACTACTCGTAATGCAATTAAAGCATTAAGAATAGCGACTGATAAAACTGATGCTACATCTAAATTATCAAGTGTGATTTCTATGATTGATAAATTAGCTAAGAAAAATATCATTCATGATAACAAAGCTTCTAATTTAAAATCTAAATTAACAAAACTTGTTGCTAAATTGTAATTAATGCAATTTGTTATATATAAAAAAAGCTCTCATAAATGAGAGCTTTTTTTTGTGCCTTATTTTTTTTATTTTAATTCTAATTTATTTTTTAGGTATTCAAGCATTGTTTTTGTGATAGGTTTTGGTATAAAGTCAATTACCATAGGGTATTTTTTTGCCTTTTCTAAGTCTTCAGGGTCTATTGTTGAAGAGAGGATGACGACTTTAATTGAATTAAAATCGGAATAGGTAGTGCTGTTAAAATGATCTAAGAATTCCCAACCTCCCATTACAGGCATGTTTAAATCTAAAAAAATTAACTGAGGGTGATTCTTTGAGTTTAAAGTTTTGATAGTGTTGAAATAAAGAAGTGCTTCTTCTCCGTTTTGACAAGTGATAATTTCATTGCAAAAGTTTGACTTAGTAATAACTTTTTTACATAACATAAGTGTTATAGGGTCGTCGTCGATGAATAAAATTTGATTAAGCATTTTATTAGTTTCTAAAAGTTAATGTAAATGTCGTCCCTTTGTTAACTTCACTTTCTATATCGATAGTTCCTCCCATAGTTTCTACCTGCGATTTTACTAGATACAAGCCCAATCCTTTGCTATCCGGGTAATTATGAAAACGTTGGTAGAGGCCAAAAACTTTATCGCGATTTCTTTTTAAATCGATTCCTATACCGTTATCTGAAAAGATTATAATTACTGTGTTTCCATTTTTGCTTGCTGTAATGTTTATTTCAAGTTTTCGATTTTCTGATTTGAATTTTAAAGAATTAGATATCAAATTTAGGATTATACTTTCCAGATAAGCTTTGTTTGTATTTAAAATAGAAACTTTTTTTAAATTGATGTTTATTGTAGGCTTCGAGAATTCAATTTGAAAACTAAGTTGATTGATAATTTTATCAAAAATATGTTCCAGTTGAATAGCTTCTTTTTGTAAAGAAGAGTTTTCTTTTATTACGATAACTTTGACTAAATCATTTATAGTTTCATTTAATAGGTGAGTTGATTTATTGAAACCATTTAGTATTTCTTTTAATTCTAAATTTTCAATCGGAATATCTTCTATTAAATTAAGTAAGCCTGTTAAATTAGATAATGGAGCTCTAAGGTTGTGTGATGTTATATAAGAAAACTGTTTTAGATCTTTATTTTTCTGAATTAATTCTATAATTAAATTTTCTTTTTCTTTTTCTTGTTTCTTTTCTTTTGATATGTCTCTTTGAATTGAAATCCAATGCGAAAGTTCGTCTTCAGAATTGTAAACAGGAATCATTGAGAATCGGACGAGATATTGCTCGTTTTTCTTAGTATAGCTTATCGTTTCTATTTGGCATTCTTCTTTATTATTTATAGCTTTAAGAAGTTTCTCATACTCCTTCATGTCAGAGTTTTGTCCTATAAAAATACTAGGAGATTTGCCGATAATTTCATTGAAAAGATATCCGGACATAATAGAAAATGCAGGATTCGCGTAAATGATTTTAGGAATGGTACTGTCATTAGAAAATGCTTCTGTGATGATTATAGAGTCTTTTGATTGAGTAATTACGGTTTCTAATAATTTAAGGCGTTGTTCCTCTTCTTTTTGTTTGGTTATATCTTGGATAGCGCCAATCATTCTTGTTGGTTTTCCATTTTCGTCTTTCAAAAGAAAACCTTTGTCTAGTATATATTTATAGGTGTTATCAGCGCATTTAAAACGATATTCATCCTGCCATTTTTCAGTTTTTTGTTCGAGAAAAGAATATAATTTAATTGACATTTTTATGCTGTCTTCTGGATGAATTTTATCAAACCACCAATTAGAAGTGTCCCCAATTTGGTTTTCTGTATAGCCAAAAATATTATTAATTCCTTGGTTCCAACTAAAGCTGTCTTCTTGAATTTTCCAATCCCAAATAGTATCGCTAGTGGCTTTTGCAACAATATCATATTTGTCATTTGATTCTTTGATTTTTTGATTTGTATCTTTTAATTTTTGATAAATGGCATAGCTCTTTGAGTTGTTGTGAGCTAAAATAAATTTCAGAAGCATTCCTGAAAAAAGAACAAACAAGATGTCTTTAATAAAATATAAAGATTGATAACTGCTATTATAAGTGTAATCTTGAAGAGATTTATAATAAATAATCGAAATAAACATTAAAAGGATAATGTAAATTAAGGCGATTTGATTGGATTGATTTTTCATTAATCAAATATAAATAATTAATGCGATATTATTAAATAAGATTTTAAACTTATTTTTGAGTTTATTTAAATATGTTGTCTAACATGTTGGTTTTGAATTAATTTAATTGATTGTTGAGCTATACATTGAGATGTTAAAAGTATAAGAGGTTTTTCTTTTTTAGAAATAACCACAGTTATTTAAATCCAAGAATTTGAATATCAGGTTCTTTTTTTTCGATGTTTTTGATGCGGGTTAATTTTTTTGGTTGCTGTAAAATTTTAATTAATATTAATTTTGCTAAAAGAGATAAACTGTTAACAATATGTAAACTATTGGATAAATATTTTTTATATCAAAATAAAGTGTACCTTTGCACCCATTAAAAATCACAGATGGAATCTATTAGAAACATTGCAATTATTGCCCACGTCGATCACGGTAAAACAACTTTGGTTGATAAAATTATGTATCACTGTCAGTTATTTCGTGACAACGAAAACACAGGTGACTTAATCCTTGATAACAACGACTTAGAGCGTGAAAGAGGTATCACTATTACTTCAAAGAATGTTTCTGTAGTATACAAAGGAACAAAGATCAACATTATCGATACTCCTGGTCACGCCGATTTTGGTGGTGAAGTAGAGCGTGTATTGAACATGGCTGATGGAGTTTGTCTACTAGTAGATGCTTTTGAAGGACCAATGCCACAAACACGTTTTGTTTTACAAAAAGCATTGACTTAGGTCTTAAACCTTGTGTTGTAATCAATAAAGTTGATAAAGAGAACTGTACTCCTGAAGAAGTTCATGAAAAAGTTTTCGACTTAATGTTCGAATTAGGAGCTGAAGAGTGGCAATTGGATTTTCCAACTGTTTACGGCTCAGCTAAAAATAATTGGATGTCTGACCATTGGGAAAACGTAACGGACAATGTGGAAGCATTGTTAGATATGGTTATCGAAAATGTACCAGCTCCTAAAGTTTCTGAAGGAACTCCTCAAATGTTGATTACATCTTTAGATTTCTCAGCATTTACTGGTCGTATCGCTATTGGTCGTTTAGAAAGAGGTGTTTTGAAAGAAGGAATGCCAATCTCATTAGTAAAAAGAGACGGTACAGTAATGAAATCTAGAATTAAAGAACTTCATACTTTTGAAGGACTTGGTCGTAAAAAAGTACAAGAAGTGGTTGCTGGAGACATTTGTGCAATCATTGGAGTAGAAGGTTTTGAAATTGGAGATACTATCGCTGATTTTGAAAACCCGGAAGCATTGAAAACAATTGCTATTGATGAGCCAACGATGAGTATGTTATTTACCATTAATGACTCTCCTTTCTTTGGTAAAGAAGGTAAATTTGTAACTTCTCGTCACATTAGAGATCGTTTGAATAAAGAATTAGAGAAAAACTTAGCAATGAAATTGGGTGAAACTGATTCAGCTGATAAGTTCATGGTTTTTGGTCGTGGAGTACTTCACTTGTCTGTTCTTATTGAAACAATGAGAAGAGAAGGATATGAATTACAAATTGGTCAACCACAAGTTATCATCAAAGAAATTGATGGTAAAAAATGTGAGCCAATTGAGGAATTAACTATTGATTTACCAGAAACACTTTCGGGTAGAGCGGTTGAGTTTGTTACTATGCGTAAAGGTGAAATGCTAAGTATGGAAACAAAAGGAGACCGTATGATTGTAAAATTTAATATTCCATCACGTGGAATTATTGGATTGCGTAATCAATTACTTACTGCTACTGCTGGTGAGGCTATTATGGCACACCGTTTTATTGGGTATGAGCCTTACAAAGGAGAAATTGCTGGACGTAACAAAGGTTCGTTGATTTCTATGGAAAAAGGAAAAGCTATTCCTTATTCAATTGATAAATTACAAGATCGTGGTAAGTTTTTTGTTGAACCAAATGCTGAAATTTACGAAGGTCAGGTAATTGGAGAAAACTCTCGTGGTGATGATATGTGTGTAAACGTTACTAAAGAGAAAAAACAATCTAACGTTCGTTCTTCTGGAAATGATGAAAAAGCAAGAATTATTCCTCCAATTATTTTCTCATTAGAGGAAGCTTTAGAATACATTCAAAAAGATGAATATGTTGAGGTAACTCCAAAATCTATTCGTTTGAGAAAAATATATTTGACAGAAACAGATAGAAAAAGATTTAAAATCTAATTCTATTTTTTATAAAACTGAAAAGCCATTCGTTAATTCGAATGGCTTTTTTTTTGACAGGATAATTGTAATTGTTAAAATTAGATTTCTTTATTATTATAGATTTGCATGAGGGATAGGAACTAGCTACCGAAGTAGCGTGGATAGCCCGACATCATAAAAGGAAAGGGCTACTCATTGTTGCAATGAGTAGCCCTTTCCTTTTATGGTGGCATGCCCTAAAGCTTAACTATCTCTTTAAACTAAAATGGCCTTTAGCTTCTCTTCCGTCATCTAATTTTATAGCGTACCAATAATCATCAGAGGGTAAAGGCTGTCCTGTAAAAGTACCGTCCCAACCTTGACTTGAAGCCGTAATTTGTTTTAGCAACTTGCCGTAACGGTCATAAATATAGATGGTAGAATTAGCATTAAAAGTTGCATTAACTCCTTTTACGTTCCAATAATCATTTTGGCCGTCTCCGTTTGGAGTAAAAAATTTAGGTACTCCAATGACAGCTATAGTTTGGCTCACCGTCCCACAACCATTTTTGTCATTAATGTATATTTCATGAATTCCAGCGGCTATATTGTCAAAGAAATTAGAATCTTGAAAAGGTCCGGACGGAGCATCAAGACTGTATTCGTATTTTCCTTGCCCACTAACATTTATAGTTATGGAGTTTACATCCGATAAATCTGTAATGGTAATATTAGTAATTTTTGCAACATCTGAAGCGGTTACTTGTATAGTTCTAATTCTGCTACAGCCTTCAAGTGACATTGCTTCTACAGCATAATTACCTTCCTGATTTACATCTAAAGTATAACTTGTCTGATTTGTCAGAACGATATTATCTTTTGACCAGACATAGGTATAATCAGTAGTTGGTGAACCATCTTGAATTCCAGCATCTAATGTTACAAAGAAAGTGGGAAGGTTAGAGCAAACTAATTCATTTTCTTCTAAATCTTCATTCGTATCAATATTTGGTTTTGGATTTACGGTTAAGGTAACTTTTGGACTCAGACCATAGCATGCATTATCAGCCGTACTTTCGACGCGAACCCATATTTTTTGTTCATTTGGATATCCCTCATTTCTATAGTTTGAAGTATTTGTTATTTCATCACTCTCGGATAGTGCATCTTGTTCATTTTTGTAATATTGAATGGAGTAAGGTGTTGCGGCGGGTGGAAGAATGGCTGTGATTTCTGTAGTAACGTTACTAAAATCAAAAGTAGCAACGCCATCTGTATCATCATTATTCAAACCTAAATCATCGCAATTACTGAAAGTTATGCTGAATGATGCTGGAATTTGTGTAGTAGATACAATCAAATCAATTGCAGTGATGCTATGACAGCCATTTGAATTTGTTACCCGTGTCCAAACTGTCATACCTCCGGCAATGGTATTTGTAAATGCGAAAGGATTGGAAATTAAATCCGTGGAATCTTCATTTTCAGCAGCAGCAAGTGAAGTGTAATACGTGAATGTTTCTGACGCTGAATTAGCAGAAATGGTATTATTTTTTACCGTTAGATTAAAAGCTGAAAATCCATCTGTATCGTCATCACATTGTACTATTGTGACCCTATTTACGACTGGTAAAGTATAAATTGTCAAAGTAGTTTCATTAGAAATCAAGCCACATGAATTTCCTGTTTTTTCTAATTTTACTCTGTATTTGTAACCGCTCATGGCATTAGTAATATTCATCAATCCCAATGTGTTTGTAGTGGTGTTTTGATAGTTTACAGTATTCAAGATGTCATTCCAAATTGTTCCATCAGTTGATAACTGCCATTGATAGGTATTCCCGCCATTGTCAGCAACAGTAATTGTTGTGTTTTCTAACTCACAGGTAGGATTTGCAACCGGTTGAAAGGTAATTACTATTGGTGCGGCAATTATATAATTGTTATTTGGGGTCGAGTAGCCTATGCCGCTGGTAACTTTGCCTTTTTGATTCACAGTTGTTGGGTTGCTGCCTAAGATTCCATTAGTATCACTATCTGTAAAACCGGCTTCTGTAACATCAAAACAAACATCATTATCGCTATCCAAATCGATGTAATTAAACGTTCCATCGGAATCGGTATCAGAAATAGTATAATTGATTTTGCCATTATCCGCAGCTGTTTCAAGGACGTCTAAAAGTCCGTTCGCTCCAAAAAGAATAGAACCTCCGTCAATAATTCCATCTTGATTGGAATCGATAGCATTATGACCTGATTCAACTAAATCATAAATACCATCATTGTCACTGTCTAAATCAAGATGATCCGCAATTAAATCACCATCGGTATCAATCCGAATTATGCCTGGTTCGAAAGCATTGTCCAAACCATTTTTGTTTCCGTCTATTCCTGAAAAAACTTTAAATCCTTTTCCTTGCGCCTCAACGGTATCTGGAATCCCATCATTATCACTATCAATATCTAATAAATCGGGAAATCCATCAGAATCTGAATCAAATGTTTCTGTATGGCTAATCATGAATATAGCTTTGTTTGCGGTGGTTTCAGAAAGATTAATATGACTGAATGATATTGAATTAGTAAGATAAGATGAAAATTGAAAATTTCCTAAACCAGGTAGTAGTGGAATAGTACTTTTTAATCGGAATCGGATTTCAAAGGAAGAAAATTCAGTTACACCGCTTTCGTAAATTCCGTCATAGTTAGTATCTACCAATAATTGGTTTTGAGGATCTGTCAAAGTAATGGTTTTATCTGTCGGCACTTTTATTATAAAATCGCCTTCTGCATTTAGATATTCAGAAACATCAGTAATTTGGTTTGGATTATCCTGTGCTATATAATTAATGCTGATACTTTCTGTTTTGGTAAAATTTAACGTGTAAGTTGCGAAATTTGTAATTCCAGCAGGTACTTGTGATACAAATCCGTACAATGGTTTACCGGTAACCGTTCCGCTTCCTGATGTTGTTGCATTGTAATGTGTACTTGCAATAGGATTTGACTGATTGAACAGCGATATATTGGCTTCACGATTATTAATTATTCCATCATTATCCAAATCAATATCAATGTTGTTATTTGTTCCGTCATTATCTGAATCTAATGGACAGTCGCTTACCGGAATCTTATCTGAGAAAATAGGAACTGTAGTTGGACAACCCACAATACTTCCTTTCACTTGGTAATATCCAGGAATTAAGGGCGTGTATGAATTTAAATTTGCACCATCAATTATTTGGTCGTTAAAGTACCACTGAAACGTATCGTAAGAGGATAAAGTGCTTATTTTGAGGACAACATTTGGGATACAAGCTAAATTAGATACAGTAATTTTATCAGTAACAATTTCTGGTTTAGTATCAAATCCGGAATAATAGCCACCATAAGTTGCAGCTCCATTTGTTCCAAAGTAAGATACGTACACTTGTCTCGTGGATTTTACAGCAATATTTCCAGTCAAATTAAAAAGGGAATATCTTACATAATTGGTATTCCCTATTACAGGAACAGCGGTTGTATTGATAGGATTATTATTTATTGTTACCGTAGCACCTGTCTCAGTTACAATGTTCAATCCTCCATTATAAAAGGTACTTCCTATTGACTGAATGGCTGGTATATTGTCTACAATATTGGGTGTTGCACAATTTAATGGCGGTACAAAAAATAAATTTTGGTTAGCAGGAGAAAAATCACCTCCAATACTTTGGTAAGCAGATACGTTTTCGGTCGTAGAAACATATAAGTTTCCATCAATAAATTGGCTTCCATCGAGTACAGTATATTGTCCGCTATTAATAGGAGCAAGGGAAGTTGTTGATCCGTTGATAAAAATTTTAGTATTATCAACATTTGCAATTAATAAAACCTGTTCTAAATCATCACTTCCTAATCCTTTTACAAAAATATATTCTTTTCCCGTTTTTTCTGTCGGAACAATTTGGTCAAAACCTACATCTCTTCCGGGTATATTTCCTTGCGCGTTAAGAAATGAACTGTTGCTCCCTCCAAAAGAACCTGAATTAACTACGACAGGTTTATCCGATTCTACTAGAGCACCAATCATTTTAGAACTATTAGAAACAGTTGTGTTGTAATTTTCCAAAGCTAAAACATAACTTTCATTTTTACCTAATGTAACAATTAGAGGTCCATTGACAATGGTTCCGTCAGATAGTACAGATCCAATAGGAATGTTTGAAATAATGACTTTTGTATTGTTTTCTGTTGATAGTATTGAAGCAAAATTCAACAGACTCGGATCGTATAGAGGATTTAACATTGCTCCCAATCTAAATTCTTTCCCTAAAGCACTGTTCCCTTTTGATACCAATCCTCCCGCATGATTGTATGAGTTATTCTGAGCTGAAAATCCTGCATTAACACGAACACTTACATAAATTAAATCCTCGGCTTCTACTATAAATCCTTTAGTTGTTACAACACCAGTATTAGTTTTTGGAATGAATATTTGCGTATTTTGTCCTTGTCCTATAAAGTAAATATAGGGATTAGTATTTGTTACTACACCTGTTATGGTGTTGCCTCCACTTGCTATAATTTTGAAATTTACATTGTTGGTGCTGGGTGTAGAAATATATAAATACTGATCACCTGCTAAATTGTTAGAACAGGTCAATGGTGGGATATAATGTGTTTTGCTAAACTGCGAGAAACAACTTATGGAAAAAAGAATAAAAAGGAATAGTAAAGTTTTTTTCATTTGCTAAAAATAGCAAATTTTACATTATCTTTTTAATGAAAAATGACCTTTTATTGTTCTGCCATTTTCCAAATTTAAATGAAACCAATAATCATCAGCAGGTAACGCCGAACCATTGAAAGTTCCGTTCCAACCATTCGATGAAACAGTTAACTGTTTCAGCAGCTTTCCGTAACGGTCAAATATGTACAATGTTGATTTTGGAAGTGTCTCCAAATTTTTAATTTTCCAAACATCATTATACCCATCATTATTTGGAGTAAAATAACGTGGATAATCTAAAATATAAGTTGTAAAAGGAAGCGATAAACCACAACCATTTTTATCTCTGGCGAAGAGTAAATATTCGCCTGGAGCAACGCCTTCAAAAGTTGAATTATCCTGAAAAAAATCACCGTCAATTGAAAATTCATAGGCATCAATTCCGGTATATTCAATTGTAATTGAATTTTCATTTCTGGCAAAATCATTTACTTTTACTCCGGTAATTGTTGCAATTCCGGAAAGAGAAACAATGAATTTTTTTGTTTTTTGGCATCCCTTTTCATTCGTTACGGTAACAAAATATGTTCCAGGAGAATCAATTGTTATGTTATTTGTTGTAGCTTGTGTACTCCATAAATAGCTCGAGAAACCAGTATTAACAGTTAAGTTGATTGTGTTACCTTCACATAGTATTAAAGATTCATCTTGAAAATTAGGCGGATCAAAAGAGTTTACTTCAAGAGTAATGACTGTAATTGAATAGCAATCAGGACCGTTTAAAATTTTAGCAAAAATCGTTTGTTGATTTGGAATCGTATTTTTAAAAAGAGTAGATAACTCATTTTGTTCCCTGACAGCATCATTGGTATTCAAATAATATTTAACTACTAATCCTGCTGGTAATCCTGCTAAAACTTGAGACGTAACTTGCGAATTTAAGTCAAATTGAGCCAATCCATCCTCGGAACCATCGACATCACAAGTTGCAATAGGATTTTGTGGAGCTATTACAATAGTAGAAACAATTAATTCTACTGTTGCAAAACTTTCGCATCCCAATGTATTGGTCACTCTTGCAAATACGATTTGATTTGCGACAGTATTTGTGAAAGAAGTGGCATTAGTAATTGGATTCAGTTTTGCTTTGGCATCAGCCAAAGAATTATAATAAACCACCGCACTTAGATTTGGAATGTTATTTTTTACAATGGCATCTACTTTAGTCAAATCAAAAATGGTAATTCCATCCGCATCATCGTCACATTGTGAAAGGGTAGTGTCCTTTAAATCGATTTCTGGAATATATTCGATTTTTATTTCTTCAGTAGCGATACAACTGGAGGTAAGCAACACTTCTACTTTATAAATTCCGGGGCTGGTAACGTTATAAGTTGGTGTGTTTTCTGGTAAAAGCACATTATTTTTGTACCATCGGTACGTGTAATTTGATGGCAATTTAGGATCGATTGTAAAGCTTTCGCCAAAGCAAATGGCAGTATTCGTTGTCAGTAGTCGATCTGGTCCTAAGTCGATTTTTGGCAAAAAACTACCTGCTTCAAGAAATACAGCTGAGTCATAATCTTCATTTTCATCATCTGCAATGACTAATTTGATTTGATATGTCCTGCCTGCAATAACAGTACTTTGAGCATTCAAAACCACGGTTTGGGCGCTGTAATTTATTGGGCTGGTACTACCATTATATCCGCCAAAATAGTTTTCATTGGATGGAGGACATCCTGCTATGAGTCCGCTGGCAGTATTGTATGGAGAAATTTGGGGATGCACATTTGTTGAGGAGACCGGAATCGCAGTGTTGGGTATTACTGCTATATTTTTATAGGCTTCATTACTACCTTTTTCTTTAATTAAAAAAGCAAATCCATCTGAATACAGACAAGGGAAATACAATTGATATTCATTGGATGCAAAGATATAATTGAAGCTGATGAAATTAGTCAACGGAACAAAATCAAATTCAAGAACTGTCGCATTAAATGTTTGATTTAAATTTAACGCTTGTTCTAAATCAGAATCACCAGCCCAACGCGAGTCGCCGCCACCTCTGTTTGTTACAAATGGACCTACAGAATTTTGACTGGTCCATGTGCTTAAAACTACTCCTTCTTTGAACGGAAAAGTACTGGCAGCAGCATTAAAATAAGCATAACTTTTTTGACTTCCAGAATAATTATCCCCAGTTGCTGTTGGGTTCATAATGGTGGCACAGGAACTATTTACTAAAACATTTTCTACAAGTTGATTAGCCGTATACGAGTCGTTTACTGTAATAGATTGTGCAGTTGCATTAGTAAAAATGCAACAGATGAAAATATAAAGTAATATTTTTTTTATACCAGTCATAGAAACATAAAGATACTACAAATCTCTGTTTTTTAATAACCGGTAGGAAAGGAAAATGAAAATCACCGTCCAGCACAAAACAATAACAATGGATGATAATTCTACATCGTATTTTTTCATATTATCCAAGCCAATTTGTGTTCCCAAGTTTTTTACCACGGACAATCGGGTGAAGGGTTCTACAATTAAATTCGACATTGATTCTAATGGAAAAAATTGCATAATTGAGGCTGCTGTTTTACTTTCAGGGAAAATTTTGAAAGTCAAAACTCCCTTGATAATTCCTTCGATAATATTCCAAACCAACAGAAATCCTAGTGCAAACGCAGAACGTTTGACCAATATTCCTAAAAACAAACAGAATGAGAAAAACCCAACCAATTTTATGAAATAGGCCATCAGATACTCTAAATCCGAGAATACAATACTTAATTCAGTGTACGATGAAAAGCTAAATCCTAAGAGGAGTGACATTACAAAAATAAAAACGGTAGATACTGTTGCAAATAAAACGACGGTTAGAAATTTTGATTGAATGAATTCCTTCTTGCTCATTCCATCAATTAAATTTTGTTTAAGTGTTCCATAACTGTATTCGTTTGCCATCATGGAAACGATTACGATTGCCAAAAACAATTTTAACACAGCTGCAATATACGTGTTGAAATGCCAAATAAACGGGAAGTTGAATATTCCCATCTCTGCCAGATGAAATTTGAAAATACCCAAATCAAATTTTATCGAGGCGATAAGAGCTATAAAAGTTAAAAGTATAAAATAGGTCAAAGTCAGAACCCGGCTTGCTTTATTTTTCCAGATTTTTTGAAGTTCTATTGAGAGAAGTCGTTTCATTATGAAATTGTGATTTATGTTATAAAAGGGTGCGATTAGTAAGACCGTTGTTATTGATTTTTTGTCAATTCCAAAAATTGTTCTTCCAAGCTATTTTTTCGCTTAACCAAGTGATTTAATACAATATTTTTTTCAAAAAGAAATCGGTTTAATTCTTTTGCGTCTAAATCATCTTTTAAATAAACTAAAACCTTTCCTTCTTCATTCACAACCTTTTTTACGGCAGGATGTGTTTGTACCACTACTATTAAATTGTCAATGTCATCAGCATGTATTTCAAAGAAACCTTCGTTTGCCGACATTCCGTCTACTAATCCGGTATATAAAATTTCTCCTTTTCTTAAAACCAAAACATGAGTACATACTTTTTCTACTTCGTCTAATAAGTGGGAAGCGAGTAAAATTGTTGTTCCTTTGGCGGCAATTTGTTTGATAATATCTCTTATTTGATGAATTCCCTGAGGATCTAAACCATTTGTGGGTTCGTCCAGAATTAAAATTTCAGGATCATTCAATAGGGCAGAGGCTATGGCTAAGCGTTGTTTCATTCCTAAAGAAAAAGTACTGAATTTACTGTTTTGGCGATCAGTCAAGCCAACTAATTCTAATTTTTCGTTAACTTTAGCATAGTTTATTCCTTTGATTTTGCAAACTAGTTCTAAGTTTTCCTTAGCAGTCATGTAAGGATAAAAATTAGGTCTTTCTATGATTGCACCCACCTTTTTTAGCGCTTCATGGGTTTCCATTGTGCCACCAAACCAGCTGTATTCTCCGGAAGTTTTATTGACAACATTCAGGGCGATACCTAAAGTTGTAGATTTTCCGCTGCCATTGGGACCTAAAATTCCGTACACATTGCCTTTATGAATATCAAAAGAAACGTTTTTTAAGGCTTGAAGTGCGCCATAACGCTTGTTGAGGTTTTTTATTGAAAGTATTGTTTCCAATGGGTTCATCTTTTACATTTTATATAGGACGAACAAGAAAGGAATTTGTTACTATTTAATCGGAATTAGTTTATTTCTCCAATTAAGATGCAAAGCGCATTTAATTTTTCGGCTGTTATGGGTTTCATAATATATTGTTTAACGACGCTATATTTTTTTGCCATCTCAATATCTGCAGGATCTATAGAAGAAGTCATGATGAAAATAGAAATTTCTTTTTTTATGGCTAACAAAATAAATTCATCTAAAAACTGCCATCCATCCATAAGTGGCATATTCAGATCCAGCAGAATAGCATCGGGTAAAAATCCGTCTTCAAGCGCATTTTGTTTTAATTTATCAATCGCATGTTGTGCATTATAAAAGGATTGGATTTCCTCACAAAAATCATTTTTTGAAATGAGAATACTCATTAATTTCACAGTTAATTTATCATCATCAATGATATATGTCAATTTATTTTTCATTTAAATAAATTTTAAAATTAGAACCCTGACCTTCTTCACTTTCTACTTCAATTTTGCCGTCCATGGCTTCTAGTTGGTTTTTGGTTATAAATAAGCCAATTCCTTTAGCATCTTCGTTACCGTGGAACGTTTTATACATTCCAAAAAGTTTATGACCGTTTTTTTCTAAATTTAATCCTAAACCATTGTCTCTAAAATTGACTACGATATAATTTTTAATAATTTCAAATCCTATTGTTAAGGTAGCATTTCGTCTTGGTGATTTGTATTTTATGGCATTCGTAAACAAATTTAGTAAAATACTGTCTAAGTAAGCGGGAATTGCAGTTACAATCAAATCATCAGGGATGGTGTCAGTGATTTGTATTTTGCTTTCTTTTATCGCTAGGCGTAATGACTTTTTTGTTTTTTCAATTTCTTGCTTTAAACGAATTCCTTTCTTTTCAATATTTGTTTTTTGTTGAATGGTTATAATTTCGTTTAAATATTCAATACTTTCCGCTAGTTTCTCGGTTCCTTCTTTAAACAGGTCAAAATACGAAAGTTTCTCCTGAACATCATCTGTGTTTTCAATCACATCAACAACCATAGATAGATTACTGGTATGTGAACGGATGTTATGGGAAACAATATGTGTAAAATTGTATAATTTGTTGTTTTGACTGCTCGTGACTTCTAATAGTTTTTTGAGTTCTAGTTCTTTTTCAATTCTTGAAGTAACATTTCGTCCTACACCAATGAAATTGACAAAGTTATTGTGACTGTCAAACACTGTTGTGATATTCAACTCAAACCAGTATTTTTCTTTCTTTTTAGTATAATTGAGTATCGTGATTTTTATACTTTCTTTATTTTTGATTGCTTTTTTCATCAATAAAGTAGCTTGTTCGTCCGTTTCAGGACCTTTGGATAAATAACCTGGTCTTTGTCCGATGACTTCTTCTATTTCTAAACCCGTCAGATCCAGATAAGCTTTGTTTGCCCACACAGCAACTCCTTTTGGATCAGCAATTACAATTGTATCTGTAGTTTCGGAAGCAGCAAGAGAAAGCATATTCAATTTATTTTCAACATTTTTTCTTTCACTGGTATCTCTGATATAGCATACTAAATACGTGATGTCACCCATCTGAAATTTCTTTCCGGATGCTATTTCGACAGGAATTGATTTTCCAAATTTAGTTTCGATATACGTTTCATTTACAGTATATTGATTCCTGTCTAAATTATATTTAAGAAAATATCGAACCTCTTTTCTGTGTTCCTCTGGAAAAAGTCTGGAATTGTGTAAGCCTTTTAATTCAGAAATTTGATATCCGGTGAGTTCTTCGGATCTCGGATTGCAATCGGTAATAACCCCATTAGAAGTGTCAATGATGAAAATAGCGTCATTAGCACTTGAGAATATAGATGAAAATTTTTCTACATTAAGTTGAAGCTCATTAATTAAATTTTGCTCATTTGTAATATCCTGAAAAGTCCCTAATAAATTGGAAGGTTTTCCATTCACAAATTCTACTTGACAAATACATTCTACATATTTAATATTGTTTTTTGCCGTCGTTATTTCAAATTTTTCTTCAAATGAAATGCCCTCGTTTATTGCTTTATCAATAAGCATTGTAATTCGCTCTCTATTTGTGCCAGCAGTGTAAAAACTTATTCCACTACCGTAAACAGGCTCAAAATCATCGGAAACTTCCAGAATACGTTTTGTAACCATATCCCAGAAAATGTAATTGGTTTCTAAATTCATTTTCCAAATACCAATCTTGGCTGATTGCGCAGCCTTGAAATAGAGTTCAAGTTTTTCTGTCATTAGTAGGTTTTAAATATTTTAAGGCATTGGGGGCTTCCAAATATAAAGCTAATATCTTCGGTGTCATTTTTTTTTAACATAAAAAGACTTTTTTTTTCCAAGTCCCAACTATAATTTATAGATAACGTATTATAGATTTAACAGTAAATACGTTTGTTTTTTTTGTTACAATTTTGAAATAGATTGTTCAGTTTATTTTTTCTGTAGGATTTAATGTTATTTCTAGTCTTTAATTGATGAAAATTTGAGAGGGTGCTTCAAAGATTTTTTTGGGATTCTAAACTAATTTAGATGATTATATTACCTTCTTTTTTTAAATTTCAACCTGTTTTCTCTTTAAAATCATTTAATTCGAAACGGGTATATATTTCGAAATTATTCCCAATGAACAGGTTAATTTATTGTAATTTTGTATTAAACTTTTTTCAAATGAGTGAGCCAATAATGCTTTTCAAAAAGCCTTCCTATCCTATAAATGATTCCCTTTTGGAGTATTTGGAACGCTTTGATCGGGTATCTAAAGTTTCTATTTTTTATGATGATTTATTACGCTTTTCGGGCTCTGTGACGGTGTATGACAAAAACGATCAAGATACTTTATGGATTAGGGTGTATTACAATGAATTTGAAAGAGAAGAAATTGATTTAAATCTAAAAAAAATCTATTCGCTGTTGCACTCCGATGGAAATTTGGGAATTATCAAATTCCTAAATGTCGATTCTATCGATTATTGCACTTTTGGAAATTCGAAGCCTTTTCGTATAAAAGTAAGAAATATTCTCAATGACAATTACACTCATTTTTATATCAAGAAAGCAGATGCTTCCCGAGTGTATGGCTTAGAACTGGAACACATTCTTTCTCCTGATAAAATAAATTTTTTAGTCTACAAAGATACTTTGATAGAAGAGCACATTATGGGAATTCCCGGCGATGTGTTTATCAAAACCTTACTGGCTGATTGTACAGAAACCGAGAAATCACAAATAGCCAAAGAATTTGTAAAGTTCAATGAGCGTTGCATGATTCGATTGTTAGGAGACATGCGTTCCTATAATTATGTGATAGTTCCTACGCATGATTTTGATCAGGTAGTTTATAAAATCCGCGCTATCGATTTTGACCAACAGTGTTATGAAGGAAATTTCAAAGTCTATCGTCCACAGTTTTTTAAAGAAAATTATCCAATGGTAAAATTGGTCAAAGACAAACTTCAAAACAGTTCTATCGAACAATATAAAGATGAAGAAAGATCTGTGCTGGCTAAAAGAATTCTTTCTGCCGAAAACAGAATTAACAGATTATTAGAAATTATGGGTGAGGATGAACTTGCGCCAGAATCTCATTTGAAACAATTGCAAATGGAACTCTACCGTTATACGAATGATTTGAATTTTAAAAAGGCTAAATCCATGGGTAACATCATGGCTGCAGCATTCGAATTTATTACTCGAAATTTCAAAGGAAATAAGGTATTCAAGAATAGAATTTAACTCGTTATTGTATTTAGGGATCATTTTAGCATCAAAATTTACTATTAATAATCGTTTCCATCACATGAAAAAATATTGCTCTTTTGTCATTGTTTTTACTCTGTTTGCTTGTCAGCAAGAATCTGAATCCTTGACAACTCTTTATGCTTTGCCCAACAAATTAAAAGAAGTTTCAGGAATAATATACAGTCCTGAAACGGATTTACTTTGGACCTTGGAAGACCGTGGGAATGCCAATACAATTTATGGATTAGATTCTAATGGCAAAATTGAGAGAATGATTACCATCGAAAACACAGAGAATATCGATTGGGAAGATATTACAAAAGACGTCGAGGGAAACTTGTATATTGGAGATTTTGGGAATAATGATAATGAAAGACAGGATTTAAGCATTTATAAAATCGATAAAAACGCTTTAACTTCTAAAGGCACAAATCCGGTTTACAAAGTTTCCTTTGCCTATCCCGAGCAAAAAGATTTCCCTCCTAAAAAAACTGAATTGTTTTATGACGTGGAAGGTTTTTTTGAGTTTAAAAATAATTTCTATCTCTTTACTAAAAACCGAAGTAAAGGATTTGATGGAACCGCATTTTTGTATAAAATTCCAAATACGCCCGGTTTTCATCAAGCGGTTTTAATGGGGGAATTCAAGACATGTGACGCGTATAATTCTTGTGCTATTACAAGTGCAACGATTAGCCCTGACGAGACTAAAGTTGCAGTTCTAACTCATGATAAACTCTTTTTATTTGAAAATTTTTATGGGGATAATTTTCTAAAGGGTACAAAAACAGCATTAGAATTAGATCATTTTTCCCAAAAAGAAGCGGCTTGCTTCACCGACAATGATCGGTTGTTCATTGCCGATGAGAGAACCAAAAGTCTGGGAGGAAACGTTTACGATGTTTCCATAAAAATGTTAAAATCCAAATCCTAGCCCAAAAGCAATTCGGGCTTCTTCACCTGCACTTTTAAAATAAGTCAGTCTTGCCGTCAATGCATTTAGGCCGTTAAGCCATAATCCACCGCCAAAAGATTGGTGCCATTTCTCTGAACTTTCGCCTTTTAACCAAACTCTCCCGTAGTCAAAACCTCCCAAAACTCCGAAAGACATCGGAATAATACTTCTTTTTATTTTGCCTAAGTTCCAGCGTACATCACTACTCTGATAAAAAGATCGGTTTCCTAAAAAACGTTCGTTTCTAAATCCTCTCAAATCGTAGTCACCGCCTAAAGTCGCACCTTGGAAAAAATCAAAATTATCATTCAATACCATTTTTCCCCTAAGGATCGTGGCTAAAACTAGCTTTCCGTTGGCATCAATCTTATGGTTAAAATTCAGTTTACTTTCTATGGCAGGGAAATTTCTTTTGGTATCCTCTAAATTCATCTTCCAGGTACCCGCAATAGAAAATCCCATTCCCATGGTCGGGAAGGAGGGAACATCGTAATTTTCAAAACTGTATTTTAAGGTTGCTCCGGCAAATTGTTGGTTTTCAAAAACAGTTCGACTTATATCTCCCGAAATGTCAACAAAGCGATTCATGGTTTCTTCCACAGTGATTCTTTCAAAACTAGTTTGAAATTGGATGGCACTGCCGTATTTGCCTACTTTTTTTATGGATGGCATAATTTTCAACATTTTGATACGAACGCGATTGAAATCCATTCCAAAAGTATCATCATTATTCACAGTTTCATTTCCGTAACCAAAATAATTGATGGTGAAATTAGGACTCGTGAATCGGCCTTCAAAATCTAAATCCCACTTGCCAAATAATTTTGGAAAATTACTGGTGTAAATCAGTTCATATCCTTTTGTGGCAAAGAAATAATTGGCTTTCAGGCTGTGTTTCTGAGTGTATGGATTTTGTTTAAAATCGTTGACAAGGTAACCACTGACAATTCCTAATTTGATACCGTCATCAGGATTAAAACCAATATTTGGTAGTGCTGAAAAGGAATTGTATTTTGGTTTTTTATAATCGTACAAACTCGTTTCATAGTCGTTAGATAACAAAATTTTACTTTTAGAATCTAAATTATACGTATTGTCTTTTGATTTAAAATCATGAATTTTTATTTTTTTTCCATTTGCTACGGAATAAGAATCTTCGTTTTGTCCTCCAATTAATCGTATTTTAATTCCTGATTTTGATGTGCCATTTACTTCAAAAATATCATCATCATCTAATCCATAAATCCATATTTTTTTTGTTTTTTTAGCGGTGAAACTTTTAGCGTATTGCAATTCTTCTGCCCCATTTTTTACTCGGTATACTTGGATTTCAAGTTTGTTTTTTTCTTTGTTCTGAATTATGAATTTATCTTTTTTATCTGTCCCAACAATTAAGACGGTGTGTTGCAATACTGAATAATATATTGAAGCAGATTGATGCAATTCATTTCTTCTCAGTTTGAGTTTGCGCTTGATGTCTTTGATTGTCTCGTCTTGAACTTCATTTGGTAAATTTGTAAAAGCACCATCAATATCCGCATCTGAAAGGTTTTCCTGAATGTATTTTGCTTGTTTGATCCACTCATTTTCATCGGCACTTTTTATAAAGGCGAGATCTAACGGGTATGGTTCACGGTTCATCAATTTGACATTTGACATTTTCTCCGTAAAGGGTTTCATGTGACGCAATGCTACGTTTTTCATTAAAACAAACAGCAAAGCACCATCATACTTTGTAAATGCTTGATCTCGGTCACGCGGAATTGGCTTGTAAATAATTTTCTTTCCTTCCTGATATTCGCCCCAGCGCCATTGATCTTCATGTCTGTCCCAATCTCCAATGAGCATGTCAAACAATCGTGCTTTGATATAAGCACTTTCATCGACTGAATATTTTTCGTCTTTGTGAAGATTTTTCATTACATCTTCCGTGCTGATAATGGCTAGAGGATTGCCAAAACTAATAACCCCAATCTGGCTGTCCGTTGGCCGTTCTTCAACAAGATACAATTCGTCACCAAAATCAGCATTGAAATTTTTTAAGGCTTTGTGTTTTGGAATATAATACAGTTTCGGGTTAGTATGCGCCACACCAATTTTTGCAGCTAAATTCCCCACAGCGAAAGGAGTGTAAGGATGGGCTGTTGTATAAAAATCAGATAACAAATCGTCAGCATACGTGTTCTCAAATTCGTCTTGAATATATTGGTTTTTGAATGCTATTGCTTGCAGGAAACGCGTGGTACTTTTTTTCATGGCTCGCATAACATATTCCTTGCCGTTTCTATCCGTGAGTTGCAATGCATTTGACTGATTGCCGCCACCGGAACGTTTGGGTTGCAGTCCGCCAAAAAGGGTATCAATGGTCGCTATTGATGCTGCTATTGGAAGGCTGTAATATTTTCGAAAATGGTTTCCAAAGAAGAATCTGTAAAATCCTGACTTCTTAGTTTGTTTGTTCGTATAAATGCTTGAAGTGGTCGTTTTTGGAAATGTATTAGGGGAAATTTGGGTGTTATGATCGTCTTTTTCATCCAACACCAATTGCTCATAAATAAGTTTTTCTTTGTTGTCTTCCTTACCAAAAAAAGAAACTTTTGCGGCTCCATTTTCATAAACAGCTAAAGTGGCATATCCATTGCGGCCATAAGAAAAATCATTGGGGTAAATTGCTCTTGCAGCTTCTGATTTGGAACCCGCGCCACTGATAATTTGTTTGATATTGTCTTTTTCAATGTATTGTAAATTGTGGTCATGACCGGAAACTACAATAACATTATCCTGACCTTGTAACAGTGTTTTTACTCTTTTTATAAAAAGGGTGTATTGTTTGTTTTGAATGTCTTGCGGACTTACACCGGAGGTTTTTCGTAAAAAATTAGCAACAGAACCTAAAACCGGAAGTGGAATTTTTTGTTCCAATGGGAAAAGTTGCTTCTCTACTGAAAATTGTCCTCCATGAGATCCATTACTCATTAATGGATGATGCAGCGCTAAAACGACTGTTTTTTCTTGATTTTTAATTAGAAGATCTTCAAATTCGACAAAAAAAGCTTCTCGGGTTTTTATCGTGCAATCATCGTTAATAGTGGGACTATTATCCCAGTCTTCCAGAAACCATTGGCTGTCAATTGTAATTAGCACCAGATTTTTATTTATTTCTAAATCATCAATACCACAGCTTTTTCTAGGAAGGAATGACTTTTTATCGTTGAGGTATTCAGTAACAAATTTTGCCTGACGTTCCAGTCCTTTTATACCGCTGTACCAATCGTGATTTCCTGGAATAAAAATAGTTTGCCCTTTGAAATTTTTAGACAGTTTCAGTTGGTTTATCAGTTTACTTTCGGCAATAATTCTTTCATTCGTAAGTTCAGTACTGGGCAATCCTTTTGGATAAATATTATCACCAAGAAATAAAAGAGTTGTGTTTTCTGTTGCTTTTTTTAATCTATTTTCCAGATCTGCCAGTGTTTGTTTTGCGGTTGTTTCATTGGTATTTCCGGCATCGCCAATTAAATAAAATGTATGCGCAATTTTTGAACTGTCTGTCGCGTTCAGAGTAACTGGTTTTTTGATGTTTTTTCCAAATTGTGCGTGATGAGTGGCACATGATTGTAAAATTAATCCCGAAAAGAATAGTATAAAACCTGCTTTATTGAATCTAATAAAACAATTATCCGAAAATAATTTCATAATTTAGTAGTGTAAAAATATGTCCATGAATGTAGTAGAACAAGCCAAAGACTTTGTTGAAAAATTGTTCAAAGATAAACTTTCTTCCTTATATATTTATCATAATCTAAAGCATACAATTGATGTTGTTTCCGCTGTTAATAAGCTCTCTGATTCTCAAAATATAGTGTCATCTGATCAAGAAATTTTGCTCGTTGCTGCATGGTTTCATGATACGGGATACATCAACGGTTGCTGCAATCATGAAGAAAGTAGCGCTGCAATAGCTACAAACTTCTTAACGGATTACAAACAATCAGCTGATTATATAGCGAAAGTGTCTGATTTAATTCGTTCTACAACGTATGGATATCTGCCAAAAACGCCTTCTGAAAAAATAATTAAAGATGCGGATTACTATCATCTTTCCACTGAGGAGTATGCATCAAGTTGTAATGCGTTGCGAATAGAATGGGAGAATGTAAATCAAAAAACATATTCTGATGCCGATTGGGTAGCTGAAAACATAGATTTTTTATCGAACAGACATCAATATTATACTGATTTTGCTCTTGAAAATTGGCAAGCATTAAAGGAGAAAAATATAAAAAGATTGCAGAAAAAAAGAAACAAAATGGAATTGAATACCAATAAAGAATTAGACAAGGAATTAAAAAAACGCGAAAAGGAGGAAAAGCCTGATCGTGCTATTGATACTTTGTTTCGGGTAACGTTGAACAATCATACCAGTTTAAGCGGTATTGCGGATAGTAAAGCTAACATCTTACTTTCGGTAAATGCTATTATAATTTCTATTGCTCTTTCTACTTTGATCCCAAAATTAGACAGCCCAAGTAATGCGCACCTGATGATTCCTACTTTTATTATGTTGATGTCCAGTGTGACCACCATTATTTTTGCAATACTTTCCACACGACCAAAAGTGACTAAGGGGATTTTTACTCGTCAAGATATCGAAGACAAAAAAGTGAATTTACTTTTTTTTGGAAATTTTTATAAAATGGATTTGGCAGAATATCAGTGGGCCATGAATGAAATGATGAAAGACAAGGAATACCTTTATAATTCTATGATCAAAGATTTGTATTTTTTAGGAGTGGTTCTCGAAAAAAAATACCGTTTATTACGAATTGCTTATAATTTTTTTATGATAGGAATTGTTTTATCTGTAATTGCATTTGTAATTGCTTTCAAAATGGTGTCAGCTTAATTTAATTCATCCAACAAATCTTGATATGAAAAGCTTTTTTGAGTTTCGTCGGAATTTTTATTGCTAACTTTTACTCGAATGGCTCTTAGACCTGAAACTCCTTGCAATTCTTCGACTTCAAATTGTTCAATGATAGGTTCCAAAACATTTTTGAATTGTAAAAACTTGACGTAATTCAAATATTCGGTTTCTTCGTTATTATGGGAGTAAACGATTGTGATTTTTTCTTTTTCAGTAATCCGCTCTTTTGTTCCTTTTATATTGGCTTTGTCAATGCGTTTTTTTACCACTTCATAGCGGGCATTATATGTACCATCGACATCGAAACGTTTTTCATCCATTCTAAATCGGATGGAAATGGGAGAACTAAAAACTAAAATCAATGAAGTTACATCGAGCTCATACGGTAAAGAATATTTCAATTGGTGATGTTCCAATTCCATTTCACATAAGGTTTGCAACTGCCACAACCTTAAATTATGAAGGTAAATGGCGTCAAAAGCTTTTGATGGCGCAATGGAAGATCCAATGTAAAGATTGTGTTCTACACCATCCGTTTTGAAACGTTCGTAATAATGTGGATAGATATTTTGCGCTTCGGCTTGTTTTTTATCAAGAATTGAAGCAAGTTTTTTATTGATAATCGACATGGCGTTATCAAATTTCTTTCTCGAATGATAAAACATGCCGGATTTTTCATCCAAACTATCAAAATAATTTTTTTCTAAAGTTTCTCCGGCCAAATCAGTATTGGTATTTCTTAAAATGGGATGAATTTCATTTTCAATATAAAGCTGAATTTGTTGCTCCGTATCTGCTTTCAAAGGCGAATCTAGTTGTTTTAGAAGCGATTGCAGTTCGAATTTTCGTTGTTCTAATAAAACTAAATTCGTCTTTGTTTTTTGATTGTCAAAGATTTGGATAAGCGCATTCATCTGGTTTTTTAAATCCTCCTTTACGGTTTCGTTTCGGTGATTTGAAGAACCTTTAATGTCAATTTGTCCGTATAAAGGATAAACTTCTTTGAAAACAATTTCTTTAAAAATGTAATCTCGGGTCTGCGTTTGAAAATATTTCTGTGCCTCTTTACGAAATTTCCAATATACGCTGGGGTGAATTGCCGTATATTCTCTTTGGATTATTGCCTCAATTTGGTTTTGCATATCCGTGTTGTATCGTTCCACCGTATCAATCAAATAAGGTAAAATCAAGTCTAATTTGCTTGCATTAATGCTGTTCAGTTCTCTCGGACTGGCTGAAACAAGCTCAACTACTCCTAAAAGCATTCCGTTTTTTGTAATGGGCGCAAAAATACAACTGTGAATGTTTTGGTTTAATAAATGACTACCAAATATTTGGTTTCCGGGTTCGCGAGCAAATTTTTCAACATTAGAAATGGATATGGCTTTGTTGTTTTCTAATAAATTTTCAAAAGAACAACCCAATAATGCGTTTTTACAAGGTACTTCTTCTTCAGTTGAAAGAATAAAGCTGCTCAAACTAGTGTCATTCAACGTTGGTTTTACAAATTTATCTTCCTCTGCATTGTAAACAATGACGCCAACTCTTAAATCGCCTATTTTGAAAATGGAACGAAAAATAGATTCGAAATTTTCCTGTAGCGTTATTTGTTCTCTTTCCGGTTTCAGTAGATTACTTTTCAACTTGGAAATAGAACTTTCGGTTGTTGCATCAAACAAAATAGCGATACCAAAACCTTTTAGAATCCAACTCTCAACAGGAAATTTTTCTTTCCACAAAGCAATGTCGTCATAATTATCCATTAACAAATCAATATCGTCTTGTGATAGTTTTGGTGCTTTATCAGTTGCAATTATTTCTAAAAAATCAGCATTATACAAAATACGATACTGATTCATAATTCCTTTTTTATTTGGAATATCGTAAAATAAAGGTTTATTAAAATCAATTTTCTGACCGTAAAACTGATTCAAAATCAGCGTACAACTCATCACATAAAATTGATGTTCATCAAAATCCCGAATGGCCATGTCAAATAATACACCTGCTTCATTTACAATTTTTTTGAAGCGTTCTGTATAATTAAAAGTAAAATTCTGAAATGGAATCGTAACTGCCTTAATTTCATTGTTTGTTAAAGCCGTTGGGAATAAATCAGCCAGTAAATATTGGATTAAAGTTTCGTTTTCGTGAATCAAATCCAAATTTTCTATGCCAGTTCTAAATTCAGGAAAGGGCTTTATTTCTTTTAGTAATGCTTTAGCATAATTTGCTCGATAATCTACATTGCTTATGGCAATTTCTTCCAAAGCTTCGATAAGCTTATGAAATGAAATCAAGGTTTTGAACGGACTTTCTTTAAAAAAATTTGGCGTCATTTTTTGTTGGCTTTTGGACTCGTAAATTTACAAATAATCCAAATTTCAATGGTTGGTTTTTGCGTTTATTTCTAAAAAAAAAATCTCCAACTACTTTCGTAATTGGAGATTAATATATTTTTAATTATCGCTCTTTAAACAGTCACCGATCATTGAACACTAATTACTGCACACTAACTTTTCTCTTCTTTGTTGAAATAAACTAAGTAATAATACATTTGTTTCTCTTCATCCCATCCTTTTTCCACATATTTCTCAGCACTTTCAGGATTGATGAAGTCCATTTTAATTTGGATGTGTGTATCTAAATTAATAACGTTTTTGATTGATTTTCGGGCATCAGAAACTGCTGCATTTGCAATAGGAAAAGAAGTTACATCTTCAATGCTGTACTTTTCTCCTTTGTCCATTTTGTAGTTTTTAAACTCTGGAATAAGGTCTGGATTATCCAATACTTCATTTAAAAATTCTGTCTCTTCAAATTCATCGTTTTTGGCAAAATAGTTTACCGAACGGTTCATAAACATCACTTCTTCTTTCTTGTCTTCGGCTGGGAAAACAACGTCTTTAGCGAAGTTCTGACAAAATTTTAAATACTTTTTAGTGATGAAGTTTTCATCTTCAAAAGCATCTACAGATAAGAAATGCTCCAACCAATATCTGGCATCATAACGGTTACTGTCCACAGTCAGGATTTTGTATCCTTCTTCTTTCTTGTAATTAAAGATAATACAACCTTTGTCCAGTTTATTCAAACTGACACCTTGTTGTAAAATCATTTCTAAGTGTGTTGCTTTTTCTTCAAACTGCAAAAAATCCGCTTGTATTTCACTCTTGAAAATTCCTATAGCATCCACCACATTATTGTCAATGCTCACGTTCGTTAAATAAGTAATATATACTTCACCATTCTTGATGTGCGGATGATTGGACTGTTCAAATAAGTGTGAGGTGATTTTTTTAGAAACGTCATGAATCGTACTTGGATTATCAAAAACTTCCGTTGCATATTTGAACATGTCATTGTAATCCAAATCAATTTCATGGGCAAATTGAAAATAATTTTCTTCTTTTTCTCGAAAAGGTTTAAAGAAGAATTCTTTCATCAAAGGCACAATCTCATCATTCAGATTAAAGGGTTGCTCCGATAAAAAAATGGCTTCGTTTCTACTTTTATTTCCCACTCTATGAATGGATAAGTTTTCGATGTGTGTGTTATATAAGTTGATCATGTTTTTTTATAAGGTTTCCTCCCCCCAACCCCCTCCGAAGGAGGGGGAGACGAGACGTGATTTTGTATTTATTAAATTTTTTTATAATTGTCTGGAGTAATGCCTAACAAAGAAAGCCATTAAAAAAAAATGTCCTTGGGTATCGATACGGAAATTCATTTTATTTTTATGTGGTTAGTCTCCCTCTCCTTTGGAGAGGGTCGGGGAGAGGATTAATTCCAGTTCTCCTCAAATCCATAGTCTTCAAAACTATCATCGCCCTCAAACATATCCAGATCATCTTCGTCTAAGCCATCTTCAAATTCAGCGTTGTAGTCATCAGCATTGTCAGATTCAAAGTTTTTTTCCATTGCTTCGTCAGGCATTTCTCCATGAGAAAATATGGTTTCCGGATACAAATTACCAACAACTTGATCTTCTACGGCAGCAAGCTCTACAAGGAATGTCCACATATTTATGAAATCATAGACATAAAGAATTTTGGTGTTTTGCTTGTCTAAAATATCTGATAGTTGATAATCACTCATGATTTTTTGTTCGCCTGGAACATCACCGGTATCAAAAAGTGAAATTTCCTCTTCTTGGTTCCAAGTTTCATCACAAGTATAAAAAGAAGCCACTTCCATTCCGTCAAAACCAAAGGAATTGAAAATAGCATTGTGTAAATCTTCTAAAGTATCGTCTTCAAGTATTGCAATGTCTCTAAAAACATCTTCTTCCGCGTCTAGAATCACTCTAAATTTATAAACCATAATCTTTGTTTTTATTGAAAGGTCAAAGGTAAAATATAATTTTAGATTTAGATTTCAGATTTTAGATTTGTTGATAAGATTTTTGCGTATGCGTAAACAAGGAATACATCAATATCGAAATATTTTCGAAGAAAAGGAAAAAAGTAAATCTTGTTTTAGAACTAAATATTTACCTCCGAAATTAAAGTTTTTAGTCGTTTGGTTTAATTTTAAAAACACATGCGACTCTTTTTCGGAACTGATGGTATTTTTTATGAGTTGGATATTGTCTGTTTGATGTCATGTTATTAAAAACTAAAGCTTCGGCCAGTAAAATAAGTACACCGGTTAAAACAGGAGAAAATACATACTAGTAGCCTAGATTTTTTATTTCATTTGAGCCAGTTACCGCTATTAGTGCCGTTGCGCCGCCTGGAGGGTGCAATGTTTTAGTCATTTGCATAAAAACAATGGAGAGGGAAACAGCAAGTGGAGCGGTTAACCAAACAATATCTGGGACGAATTTATATACTGTAACGCCTATGATTGCAGAAATTAAGTGCCCTCCAATAAGATTTCTCGGCTGTGCCAATGGACTTTGGATGACACCATAAACCAATACGCTCGATGGTCCAAAGGAACCTATTAAATAAATCACATCAGATTGTGGTAATGTGTGAGATTGTAAATAAGCGATTATTCCAATCCCTATAAAAGAACCGAGAAAAGCCTAGAAATGTTCTTTGAAATCAACCAAAGTTTCTTTGTATAGTATGTACTTGGTTTTGCGGTAACTCCTTTTTATTTTATATTTAGTATTCATTATGAAAAAAAGAGAGTGATAATTATATTCATTTTATCGTTTTGGAAGAGATTTTATTTTTCATAAAATTCAACCGGTAAGTTATCTGGATCTGCGATAAAGAAGAAGCTTTTTTGAGTAATTTCATCTACACGAATTGATTCGGAAGTTATATTTTGATTTATTAAATAATCTCTTGTTTTTTGAATGTCATTCACCTCAAAAGCTAAATGGCGCATACCAGCCGCTTCAGGTTTTGAAGGACGTTGTGGTGGATTTGGAAATGAAAACAATTCTATCACATATTCTCCGTTAAGTGCCAAATCAAGTTTGTATGATTGTCTTTCCTGACGGTAAATTTCCTGAACAATTGTTAATCCTAAAACGCTCGTGTAGAACGTTTTTGATTTTTGATAATCAGAACAAATAATGGCAATGTGGTGAATTTTATTAAGTTGTAGCATTTGTATTATAATGAAGAAAGCCTAATCGGTTGATTAGGCTTTAGATTTTTATTTTTTCACATCGGAACAAAGTCCTACAATTTCATGGAAAGTGTCGTGTAAGTCAGTAATTGATTTCACAATTGCTGCATCAGCTCCATTAGACAGTACTAATTTGTGAAGTGCTTTACTTTTAGTTTGTAATCGTTCTGCTGATGCTAATATGGCGTCGGTTCTAAATTCTGTTGGGATATCTGATTTTAATAACATCGCTGCTTTGTTCATCATTTCTTCCGAACGTGCTTTTATTGGTGTCAAATTTCCTTCTTCTGCCGGATGGAAAGTTTGCGACATTACTTCATGAAATTCTTTTATGGCAGGCCATTTATCAAAAGTAGATTGCGCCGAAACAGAGTTTGCGACAACAATAAGTGCCAAGACTAGAAATGTTTTTAGATGTTTCATTATGATTTGTTTAAGTTGTTATAACAAAGATAGGAAAATTTAGTTTTGAGAAATTGTAATTCCGATATTGATTAAACATTCAATTTCCGAATCACTTTTGCAGGATTTCCTACCGCCAAAGAATTGTCGGGAATGTCTTTTGTAACCACAGATCCTGCCCCAATAACACAACCATTTCCGATAGTGATTCCCGGACAAATAACAGAATTGCCGCCAATCCAGCAATCATCACCAATGGTTATTGGCAATGCATTTTCTAGTGTTTTCCTCAGTTCAGCATCCAGCGGATGAGTAGCGGTGTACAATTGAACCCCCGGAGCAAAAAATACATTGGAGCCTACAGTAACCTTTGCACAATCCAAAACGACACAGTTAACATTGAAATAAACATTTTCGCCACAACTGATATTATAGCCATAATCACAGAAAAATGGCGGCTCAATGTAAAGATTTGGTCCCGCATTTGGAATCAGTTCTTTAAGTATTTCTCTAGCTTTTTTAGTAATCCTGTATTCCGTAACATTCAGTCTATGGAGCAGGTTTTTAGATCTTCGCCTGTCTTTTACTAAAACTGGATCTCCGGCTAAATAATACTCACCGGCAATCATTTTTTCTTTTTCTGTGTTTACTTCCATGGTTGATTTTCTTATTTTTTTTGGGCATGCCCTCCGCAAAAGCTGCGGTCGGGCTATCCGTTACAATCTCTCTTGCCTCGTTTTGACAACGAGACAAGAGAGGATTTCCACTGCTATCCCTCATGCAAATTCGGCTGATAGAACTAAATTGTATGTTGTAAATATAATCTATAATTAAATTCATTACAACTCATCCTCTAATTTCAACAGTTCGGTACAGTATAGTTTTTCTTCCATTGTTTCTAAAATACATTCGCTTTATCAAAAATCAAATAAAATGAAAACCATAATCGCACTCAGTCTTTTTTTATTTTCGGCACTACTTTTTGCACAAACAACAATTTCCGGAAAAATACTTGATGAGAAAGGGAAACCGGTTTCTGGCGCTAATGTTTTTATCGAAGGGACTTATGATGGCGCCTCAACTACTGAAACTGGTGCATTTAGTTTTACAACTACTGTAAAAGGGAATCAAACATTAGTGGTGAGTTTCTTGATTTATGAAACTTCTAAAACAGTGATTGATGTGGCTAATTTCCAAAATAAAACCATAAAACTACGAGAAAGTGTGACGTCGCTTGATGCCGTTGTTATTACGGCCGGAACATTAGAAGCGGGCGATAAAGCAAGAGTTTCGGTTTTGAAACCATTAGACATCGTAACTACCGCGGGTGCTGCGGGAAGTATTATTGCGGCTTTGCAAACGTTGCCGGGAACACAAACGGTAGGCGAGGATGGAAGATTGTTTGTTCGTGGTGGCGAGGCCAATGAAACACAAACTTTTGTAGATGGAATTCGGGTGGCGCAACCGTATGGCGCAACCACAAATAATTTGCCAACACGAGGCAGGTTTTCTCCTTTTTTGTTCAGCGGAATATCATTTTCAACAGGTGGGTATTCAGCGGAATATGGCGAAGCCTTGTCCAGTGTTTTGTTGTTAAATACGCAAGATGATCCAGACCAAAATAAAACCGAAATATCATTAATGACCGTTGGTTTAGGAATTGGAAATACCCAAAAATGGAAAAAAAGTTCGTTGAGCGTGAATACGAATTACGTGAATTTAGCGCCATACCAAGAGGTGATTCCTCAAAACGTGGATTGGAACAGTCCTTTTCAATCGTTGTCTGGAGAAACGGTGTATCGCTATAACTTCAATAACGGAATTTTGAAAGTATACGCTGCTTTTGATTCGTCTAAATTTGACATAAATCAGGAAAGCATCAATTCACCGGAGAAAATCAGAGTTGATTTAAACAACAATAATTTCTATTTAAATTCGTCTTACAAAGGCGTTTTTGGGAACAATTGGCAAATCACTTCTGGATTGAGTTATGGCTACAGCAACAACAAAATAAATTTAGATTCAGATAAAGTGTCGAATGATGAAAATGCAGCTCATTTGAAATTAAAATTAAGAAAAAGCTTTTCAGAAAGAGTGAAACTTTCCTTTGGAGCAGATTATTTTGTGACTCAATTCAACGAAGATTTCAACGAAAATTCAGGTTCGGTTTTTACCAATGGTTATGATGCGAACATTACTGCTGTTTATACAGAAGCTGATATTTTCTTCTCTAAAAAATGGGCTGCCAAAATAGGAATACGAGCTTCGAATAATTATTTGCTTGACGAAACTGCTATTTCACCCCGAATTTCATTTGCGTATAAAATGGCTAAAAACAGTCAGTTTTCATTTGCGTATGGCGATTTTACCCAAACTCCAAGTGCGGAATACATCAAGTATTCCAACAATCATCAGTTTGAAAGCGAAAAGGCATCACATTACATTTTGAATTTTCAATACAATAAAAATGGAAAAACATTTCGTGCTGAAACCTATTATAAAGATTATCGCGATTTATTGAAATTCGACACTAAAATGGCAGCTTTTAATTCGGTTTATGATAATTCCGGTTCTGGTTATGCCAAAGGTTTGGATTTGTTTTGGAGAGACGGAAAATCAATCAAAAATTTAGAATATTGGGTTTCCTATTCGTACATCGATACGGAAAGAGATTATAAAAATTTCAGTTCTCAAGTGACGCCAAGTTTTGTGGCGGATCACAGTTTGTCAATCGTTACTAAATATTGGATAAAGGATTGGAAATCGCAAATAGGTTTCACGAATTCCTACAGTTCCGGGCGTCCCTACAACAATCCAAACGAAACGAAATTCATGAATGGAAAAACGAAATCCTATAACAGTTTGAGTTTTAATTGGGCGTATTTATTGAGTCAACAAAAGATTTTATACTTCTCGGTTTCCAATGTTTTAGGTTCTCAGAATGTCTTTGGATACGAATACGCGAACAATCCGGACAATGCAGGCTTTTACAACAGAAAAGAAATTATTCCTACAGCCGATCGTTTTTTCTTTGTAGGATTCTTTTGGACGATTAGCAATGATAAAAAAGACAATCAGTTGAGGAATCTTTAAATGACAATTTCAATTTCAATAGCAATGAAAATATTTGAAATTCAAGTCCAATCACAATTCATCCATCAAAATTGACAGTTCAGTATCAATAAATTTTAAATAAATAGAAACCAATTTACTTTTGAAGTATAAATAACATAACGTTTCAATCATCAAAAAAATAACCATTTAAAACCAAGAAATCATGACAAAAGTTATCACCACAATCGTATTTTTTATTTGTAGTTTAGTATCTGCTCAAGGGCAATTTGAGCAAGGAATGGGAAAAGCCTTCCAGTTATGGGGCGAAGGAAAAAACACTGAAGCTTCGGATTTATTTGAAAGAATTGCCGCTGCGGAAAAAACAAGTTGGTTGCCTAATTATTACGTGGCATTAGTGAATACGACAACTGCTTTTAGAACGAAAGATAAAGATCAAATGAATTTATTACTTTCGAAAGCACAAAAATCACTGGATATAGAAATGGATAAAAATCCAAATAATGCCGAATTGATGGTGATGCAAGCGATGATTCACACCGCTTGGATTGCTTTTGACCCAATGACAAACGGACAAAAATTATCCGGAACGGTGATGGAATTGTACGGAAAAGCACAGGCAATTGCGCCAGAAAATCCAAGAGTTGTTTTTGGTAAGGCCGAATTTGAAATTGGTGGAGCGCAATTTTGGGGAACCGATACTAAACCAATGTGCGCACAAATTGAAAAAGCTATTGGACTTTTTGCTACTTTTAAACATGAAACACCTTTTTCTCCAAAATGGGGATTGGATAGAGCTAAAAATGCTCAAAAAAATTGCAAATAACATAAAAACGATTGACGCTGCTGCGACTTGCATGATCCTAAAGAACTTATAAAATGAACTTATTTCTTCAACAATTACAAAAAGCATTCAAACTAACCGTAGTTGTTTTTGTCTTAATGCAACTATTTACGGTAGTTATGGGCGGAACAGTAGGATTCAACCAGCGTTTACTAACTCATTTTTTGTTTACGGCCTTGTATACGCTTACGTTGTATGGAACAAATGCACTGTTTTTTATGAAATTGGATGCTCTCTTTGTTGATCGTTTTTCTAAAAAGAGATTGTTGGTTGGTTTCGCGGGTTCGGTTGTCTTGTCTTTAATCGTAATTTTTTTATTGCACTTGTTTGAAGAGGTAGTCTATAATAACCAAAGTTTGCAAGAGTTTCTGGAAAATGAAAAACCGGAAAACTATGTAGTACCAAGTATTATAACTTTTTTTGTTACTCTAACAATACATGCCATCTATTTCTACAAAGTATACAATGAAAATAAAGTCAAAGAACAAAAAATAATTGCCGGGACAGCCAATGCAAAGTTTGAAAGTTTAAAAAACCAAATTGATCCACACTTTTTGTTCAATAGTTTGAATGTGTTGAGTTCACTCATAGAAGAAAATCCAGAAAATGCGCAGCGATTTACAACTTCATTATCCAAAATTTACCGGTATGTTTTGGAACAAAAAGACAAAGAATTAGTGAGTGTAGCCGAGGAATTGGCTTTTGCCAAAACGTACATGAATTTATTGAAAATGCGTTTTGAAAACAGCATCACCTTTCATTTACCAGCTGATTTTGATAATTCAGAAGCTAAAGTAGTGCCGCTTTCCTTGCAATTGTTGCTAGAAAATACCATTAAGCACAATGTAGTAAGTGAAAATAAACCATTGCAAATTACCATATTCATTCAGGATAATTACCTGGTGGTTCAAAATAATTTACAAAAAAAAGAAGTTTTACAAGAACGTCAAGGTGTGGGATTGCAAAACATTGTAAGCCGATATGCATTGCTATCAAAGAGAAAAGTTTTAGTAGAACAAACGGAAACAGACTTTAAAGTACTGATTCCTATTTTAACCAAACAAATAACCGCTATGGAAACAAATACAATTAGCAACGAAAATTTAGCCTACGCAAGAGCTAAAGAAAGAGTAGAAAGATTAAAAGGATTTTACGGGAACTTAATTTCGTACTGTATTGTAATCCCAATTTTAGTCATTGTCAACCTGAGTTCGCCACATCCTTTTCAGTGGTTTTGGTTCCCACTTTTAGGCTGGGGAATGGGACTTACGTTTCACGCACTGGAAACCTTTGGTTACGGCAAAAATTGGGAAGAGCAAAAAATTCAAGAGATTTTAAACAAAAACAAAACAAACAAATGGAACTAAATAAACCAAACAATAGCGAATTTGAGCAGTATCAAATCGCTAAAAAGCAAGTTGAGGAGTTAAAAGGGTTTTATTCGCACCTTGCTTCATTTGTACTTGTAAATGGAATTCTGATCTTAATTAATTTTAGATATTCTCCAAACCATTTATTTTTCTTTTGGACTTTCGGAAGCTGGGGAATTGGACTTTTATTTCACGCTATTAGAGTTTTTAATTGGATTCCATTTTTTGGACAAAACTGGGAAGAAAGAAAAATTCAACAATACATTAAAGAAGAAAATAGTAAAACTAATACCTACGAGTAATCATGACTACAACAGATCAAATAGCATACGATAATGCACTAAAAAGAGTTCGTAAAATAAAGGGTTTTTACACGCATCTTATTGTTTACATCGTTATCAACATAATGATTATAGTACTGAATACACAAAACCTTAAACCTGGCGAAAGTTATTTTCAATGGAATAATTTTGCTACTGCTTTGTTTTGGGGTATTGGTATAGCCGCACACGGTTTATCAGTATTTATTCCGGCTATTATTTTAGGTCGAAACTGGGAGGAAAGAAAAATCAAAGAGCTCATGGAGAAACAAAAAAATAGCAACTGGGAATAAAACAAATTGAAAACACTGTTCTCAATCCATTAGTTCCGAAAACATTTCATTATCAAAAGCAATAGTAAAAGTTCATGACAACAATTATCATCGAAGACGAAAAACCAGCTGCACGACTCTTGCAACGTAAAGTAGAGAAATTAGGGGTGCAGGTTCAAACCATGTTACACTCTGTAGAAGAAGCACTAGATTGGTTTTCTAAAAATGAACATCCGGATTTGATTTTTCTGGACATTCAGTTGTCGGATGGGTTGTCCTTTGAAATTTTTGAGAAAGTAAATATTAAGAGTGCCGTAATTTTTACGACCGCTTATGATGAATATGCACTTCGGGCTTTCAAATTGAACAGCATCGATTATCTTTTAAAACCTATTGATGAGGATGATTTAGAGGTTGCCGTCTCTAAATTTAAGGCGCGTTTACCAAAACAAGAAACCGGCTCCCGAGACTTCGGGATGGATTTTGAGCAGATCAAAAAAATGTTGACTAATCCATTTGAGAAAAATTATAAAAAACGTTTTACGGTAAAAATAGGCCAACATCTGAAAGTGATTTCGACTGATGAAATTGAATGTTTTTTCAGTGAAAATAAAGGAACCTATTTACATACTTTTGACAATAGGAATTATTTAATGGAATGTACGCTGGAACTTTTGGAACAGGAATTAGATCCCGCAGATTTCTTTCGAATCAGCAGAAAATTTATAATTCCACTGAAAGCAATCAAAGAAATTGTTGTTTACAGCAACTCTCGTTTGAAAGTTATTTTGCCCACTTTTAAAGAAGAAGATGTGATTGTAAGCAGAGAAAAAGTAACCGATTTTAAAAAGTGGATCGGGTAGTTTTAAAACAAAAAAAAACTGTTTCAAATGTGACTCAAAAAATCTTAAAATGAAATTTTTTAACTCCAACAATTGAAACAGTTTAAATACCTTTAAGATCTAAAAATTAATCAAGTAATGATTTAATTTCTTTTTGTGTCTTGCCTAATTTTTGTTGTAATTTACCCCACATTTCATCTTCTTTACCTTCATCGTATAGTAAATCATCATCCGTCAAATCGGCAAATTTTTGTTTAAGTTTTCCTTTCAACTCATTCCAGTTTCCTTCAATCTCTTTTGAATTTGGCATAATTTCTAAGTTTTAAATTACTATTTGTTCTATACAAATTTGATAATTTTAAGCTGTTTGATTGTTATATAATTCTGTAAATCTCTTGTATAATTCCTATAAATAGTGTTGTTTATGCGTTTTGAGGAAATTTGTTAAATTGAAATTGATGTTAAATTATAACTATAAGTATATAATTCTAACGCAATGGTAATGTGAAATCTGTGTTTTCGATATAGATATTCTCTATGATGAATTTACACCTTAAAAAACGTCTTTCGAATGGCAATTAGTACAAAAATCAATACTGTGAAGAGAATGAAAAAAGGGATGATATAATCTATTAGACCTGATGGTAACATGATCGCTATAATCAATAATTGAAAGCCTAAACCGTAAATAGAAAGTAACGTCATAAACCAGTTAGGAAACGTTTTTACTTTGTAGGCCTCTTTATCGAGTAGGTGAATTATCTTATCAAACGTGCCATAAACGATAGTGTAAATGCGAAACATAATATCGACGGATTTTTGGGTTTCTCCGGGTAAAGCCCTTGGTGATTTGTACTCGAAAATTTTACTTGTCGTATCTCCGCCAACGGATTTATTTCGTAAAATGACATAGTAATAATTGTATAAAGTACCTTGTAATTGGATTCCAATAAAGGCCAAGATAGTAAGCCAAAAAGATGTTTTTGAGACGTAACAAATGGTCATCAAAAAGAGAAAATTTAGGATGATATCGAATATGCTGTCCAAGTATCTTCCGGTGTAGGAAGGTGTGTTTTTTAAGCGAGCCAGTTCGCCATCGGCAGCATCGATTCCAGATTTTAGCAAGATGAAAAAACCAGCCAAAAAGTAAGATCCATCAATAATACAATAAATGGCTATCAAACCGGAAATACCAAAAAGCAGCGTAACATGTATGGGAGTAACCCGGGTATTTTTTAATTGATTGGCAAGAAACTTTCCGAAGGTTCTTCCATAATCTGATAAATCTAAAAATTTATCTTGAGCTGCAAGTTTAGACATTTAGGTTAATAAACAAAGAAATGCGACAATATAGTCAGGCAATATTGGTTTTGAATTATGATTTTATTTTGATAATCTGTGCAAAGAAAATGTCATTGCTGTCAGTAAAATGAAAGCCATTACTTGGTGTATCAATCCTAACCAAAGCGGAACACCGTATAGCAAAGTAAACACACCTAGTGTAAATTGTAAAAATACAATAATCACCAAAGTCTTGATTCCTCTTTTCTGTAGCACGGTAAGCAAGTGTTTACGACTTATAAAGTACAACGCCAAAATAAGCCCGACTACAACATAAGCCATGGTACGATGAACAAATTGAACGCCACTTTTTCCTTCGGTAATATTCAAAAACAAAGTGCTTTTTTCAATAAATACACTGTCGTGAATGAATTGTCCGTCGCTCATTAAAGGCCAGTGGTTGTGAATTAAACCGGCATTCAATCCGGCAACAAAACCACCATAAATGATTTGGATAACCAGAAATACTAATGCAACGCGTGCAAGATTACGCAAAGGGACTATTACTTTGGATCTGTTTGGGTAAATTAAATCCAAAGCAACCCAAAGCGTATAGGCAAACGTAATGAAAGCAAATGTGAGGTGTAAGGCCAATCTGAAATGACTTACATCGGGATTGTCAATTAAACCACTACGAACCATGAACCAGCCCAAAAATCCTTGAAAACCGCCCATGAAAAGCAAAACAACACATTTTTTGATGGTTGCGGTCGAAAGACGTTTCTTGAACAAGAAATAAACAAAGGGGACTATAAATGCCAGACCAATTATTCTACCTATAAAGCGGTGAAACCACTCCCAGAAATAGATGAATTTATAATCGCTTAGCGTAAAATCATTATGAATATTGATTTTTTGATACTCTGGAAATTTTTTATATTCTTCAAAAGCTTGTGACCATTTTTCTTCTGTTAAAGGAGGGAAAGTATCGGTAACTAAATGCCAGTCCGTCATGGATAAACCGGAATTTGTCAAGCGTGTAATTCCTCCCACTATAACCATTATAAACAATAATAAGCATCCTGATAACAACCAAATGATAACGTAATTATTCTCTTTTTTCATTGTTTGAAATTAATTTTTGCAAAGATATTTGAAAAGCGATTAATTCTTAATTCAACAAGCGTTAATCTTTAGTCCAATTTTTGTGGCTCTTTTTAACATGAAATCATATGCCGCCTGATATTCATTGGGAATTTCTCCTTCTAAAATGGCTTCTTTTATGGCTTCCTTCAGCATTCCGATTTCTTTAGAAGGTTTTAGGTCAAAAATCTTCATGATTTCCTCTCCAGAAATTGGCGGTTGGAAATTACGAACCTGATCGCGCTCTTCTACTTCAACAATTTTCTTGCGGACGATTTCGAAATTATTATGGTATTTCTTAAATTTATTAGGGTTCTTGGTCGTAATATCGGCTTCGCACAACGTCATTAAATTCTCAACATCTTCGCCTGCGTCAAAAACCAAACGGCGCACCGCAGAATCCGTTACTGTATCTTGGGACAAAACAATCGGACGAGAACTCATCATAACCATTTTTTGCACAAATTTCATTTTGTGATTCAATGGCATGTGCAAGCGTTCAAATATTTTTTTCGCCATTTTTCCACCAAGAAATTCATGTCCGTGAAAAGTCCAACCTTGTTTTTTATTAAAACGTTTTGTAGGTGCTTTTCCAATATCGTGTAACAATGCCGCCCAACGAAGCCAAACATCATCAGTATGCGGGCAAATATTATCAACAACCTCTAATGTATGATAGAAATTATTTTTATGTGTATGACCTTCAATTTCCTCTACCTGATTTAATGCTGTTAATTCTGGCAGAATGATCTCTAAAAGTCCAGTTTTGAACAATAGCAAAAATCCTATGGAGGGTTTATCTGTCGAAAGTATTTTATTTAATTCATCAACAATGCGTTCTCCGGAAATGATTTTGATTCGGTCTGCGTTTTTAGTAATGGAGTTCAACGAATTTTCTTCAATTTCAAAGCCCAATTGGTTCGCAAAACGAATGCCTCGCAACATACGCAACGGATCATCAGAAAAAGTAATATCTGGATCCAAGGGTGTTCTGATTATTTTGTTTTTTAAATCTTCCAGACCATTAAACGGATCGGATAATTCTCCAAAATTTTCAGCATTTAAAGATAAAGCCAACGCATTTATGGTGAAATCACGACGGTTTTGGTCGTCTTCTAATGTTCCGTTTTCTACAACCGGATTCCTGCTTTCAAAATGATAGGATTCTTTCCGGGCGCCTACAAATTCAATTTCAGTATCTTCAAAACGCAACATTGCTGTTCCGTAGGTTTTGAAAACCTGAACTTTTGGTTTATTAGGAAGTAATTGAGACACTTTTAAAGCCAATTCGATTCCGCTGCCCACGGCAACAATATCTATGTCTTTTTTGAAGTCTCTGTTCAAAAGTAAATCTCTAACAAAACCACCAATCACATAACTATCAACGTTAAGTTCTTGTGAAGCTTGAGAGATGACTTCGAAAATTTTATTATTTAATGCTGTTTTGTAATTCATTTTTTATTACCGCAAATTCGCTAATTATTTTTTGGTATCAACGATACGTTTGTATTCTAAAGAGTTAAGGTTGAAATTAACTAAAATTGCAAGTTTGTTTCCAGAAATTTTCAAATAATTTAAACATTGATTGTAATGGCTATTGTTAAAACATTCAACAGTTTTTATCTCAAGAATTATTTTGTCATGAATAATAAAATCTGCGTAAAATTTATGTTTTAAAATTGAATTTTTATATTTAACGGTATATTCCTTCTCTCTTTCGTAATGAATATTATTTTCGTTAAATTCAAATTCCAATGCATCTTTATAAACAATTTCAGAAAAACCTCTGCCAAGATTTTTGTGGACTTCATATAAAAGTCCAACAATTTTATAACATTCTTCTTTGTAAATTAAATCATCCATTTTTCAAATTGAATTAGTGAATTAGCGGTAAATAATAACTATTTCCGAATCACTTTCACCTGAGAATCATTCCTCAATTTTATAATAGTCGAAGGTTTACCGGCTATTTTTTCGCGATGCAAATTTACAACATAGTCCACACCTTTTATAATTTCCGGGCTAATATCTTTGAAGGCAATAGGAGTAGGCTGTCCGGAGATATTTGCTGATGTTGAAACCAATGGTTTTTTCATTTTTTCCATTAACTTAAAGCAAAAAGGCTCTTTCACGATTCGGATTCCCAATGAGTTGTCTCCTGAAACTAAATTTGAAGCTACATTTCTTGGTTTGTCCAAGATTATGGTTGTAGGATTTTCAGATAAATCCATGATTTGCCAGGCAACTTCGGGAATGTCTTTAAAAACATTGTACATCATTTTTTCACCATTCATCAAAACAATCATACTTTGAGTTTCTGCTCTTTTCTTAAGCTTGTATATTTTGGCTACAGCCTCAGGGTTTGTGGCGTCACAACCAATTCCCCAAACGGTATCAGTAGGATACAAGATGATTCCACCCTCTTTTATTACTTCGTAAGCTTTATGTATTTCGTCGTTGATATTTTCCATTTAAAGTAGTTTTATATTCTGCTGCAAAAATAATCTTTCTAATTGGTATAAATCTTAAATTTAATTTAGAATAGTAGTGCTTTTATTAATTATAAGATTATTTTTGCTTGTCTATTATAGCAACTATCTATATAATTGATTTGGCTTTTGAATATTAATTCATCTTTTTTTTAAATGATTCTAACAGTTTTAAAATATTTATATATTCGAATTTGTTTTTATTTCTACAAATTTCTCGGTAAGGATCATAAGACTTTGACATTGACAGAGTCAAAGGAAATCCCAATCATTATTACTAGCTTTAATCAACTGGAATATTTAAAAAAGCTAATCGATTTTTTATTGACAAGAAGTTTTTCAAACCTTGTTATTATTGATAATAATTCTACCTACGATCCCTTATTACGTTATTTTGATGAAATCGAAAATAAAGTAACCATTCACAGGTTAAAAAAGAATTATGGCCATTTAGTTTTTTGGAAAAGATATGATTTGTTTGTTAAATATGGGAATGGATATTATGTTGTTACGGATCCAGACATTGTTCCTTTAACCGATTGTCCGGAGGATTTTTTGATAAAATTCCAAGCTGTTTTAACGAAAAATAAGAAACGAATGAAAGTAGGTTTCGGATTAAAAATTGATGATATTCCCTTAAATAATCCTAATAGAGAAAAAGTTATTAATTGGGAAGCTAAGTTTTGGAAAAAAAAGATTTCCGAAGGTGTTTTTGATGCCGATATTGATACAACTTTTGCTTTATATAAACCTTTTTACCATAGAAAAAACAAGAAATTTAAAACAGCCTTGCGCACGGATTATCCATACGTAGCTTTGCATGGCGGTTGGTATATAGACATGAATAACCTTTCTGAAGAGCAGCTTTTTTATTTTAAAACCGCCAATAATTCCAGCTCTTGGAAGATAGATGAAACCGGAAAAATTGCTAATGCTGATTACGAAACAAAGTATTAATAAATACTTTGTTTTATATTTTTGATTTAAACTAACACAATAAAATGAAGAATTTAGTAAAAGTTGTCATCCCCATATATAAATCTTTTTTTGGAGAACTTGAAGAGAAATCCTTCTTGCAATGCGTTAAAGTGCTTAAAAATTATGAAATTGTTGTGGTTCAACCTGAAGGTTTAGACAGTTCCTATATTACAGAAAAATTTGATAAAATTGCTATTGAAAGTTTTCCAAAACGCTATTTTGAAAATATTGAAGGTTATAATGAATTGTTATTGTCAACTTCATTTTACGAACGTTTTTTGGATTCAGAATATATATTAATTTATCAATTAGATGCTTTTGTTTTTAAAGATGAACTGAAAGAATGGTGTGATAAAGGTTATGATTATATTGGAGCTCCATGGATTGCAAGTTTAAAGAAGTCTATGTGGGCTAAGGGTTTTAATTTGATTGCCAGAAAATTTAGATCGAAAAAGAAAAATGACAGGGAACAAACTTTTTTTAAAGTAGGAAATGGCGGTTTTTCATTGCGTAGAACAGCATCGCATTATTCAATTGCAAAACAGAATGAACCGTTTATTTTTGAATTTTTGAATGCGGATAAAAAAGAAATCTATGCTATAGAAGATGTTTTTTGGTCTTTGAAAGCGCATGAATTTGAGATAAATTTTAAAATCCCGGATTATAAAGAAGCCTTACATTTTGCAATAGACCGAAAACCTAAAATTGCTTTTGAATTAATTAATAACAAATTTCCATTTGGATGCCATGGTATTAATAAACCTAAAGTTATTGATTTTTGGGAACCGATTTTGAAAAAATACTAAGCATTAATTTTTCTTATTGAAATGATTGAAAAATATATACATTCTAAAACCTTAAATAACTCAAATGAAGTTTATTCCTTAATAAAGGGATTTAACTCTAAAGGAACTCTCTTTGGTGAAGGACAAAGAAACAAAATAAAACTTTTTGAATTAGAAGGAAAAACGATAAATATCAAATCCTTCAAAATCCCAAATCTAATCAATAAAATTGCGTACAAATATTTCCGAAAGTCTAAAGCCAAACGTTCTTTTGAATACGCCACTGCTTTGTTAGAGAAAGGAATTGGCACACCACAACCCATTGCTTATCTTGAAAATTACAGTTGTTTGGGTTTAAAAGACAGTTATTATGCAAGTGAACATCTTGAAACCGAATTAACGTTTAGAGAACTGGTGCAAATGCCTGATTATCCGGATCATGAAAATATTCTGAGACAATTTACCAAATTTTCTTTCGATTTGCATGAAAAAGGAATTGAGTTTTTGGACCATTCCCCAGGAAATACATTGATCAAAAAAGTCAATAATGGAAAGTATAATTTCTATTTGGTAGATTTAAACCGAATGAATTTTCATGATAAAATGGATTTTGATTCGAGAATGAAAAACCTTAGCAGGCTTACGCCAAAAAAAGAAATGATTGCTGTAATGAGCGATGAATACGCAAAATATTATGCAGAATCAAGCAATTTTATTTTTGAGAAATTGTGGGAATCTACAAATCAATTTCAAGAAAAATTTGCCAATAAACAACGATTAAAAAAGAAATTAAAATTCTGGAAATCTTAAGGATTCAATTTTATTTTTTTTAATTCCTGAAAGCGTACAAAAACACTCCAAGCGTTCAGATAACAAATAATAATTCCTTTTTTGCCATCAAGAATTCCGAGTCTTAACAAGTATTGATATAAAAATTGATACAATGGACGAATGTAAAAATGGAAAAAATTAGGTTGCGTTCCCTTGTTAAATTCTTCTTCGGCTTTTAATTTTCCATAAAGAATCATTTTTTGTTTGTAGCTGCAATAGTCTTTATACGAAAAATGAATGAGTTTGTTTTTTAATTTGCCGATAGTTCCGTTTACAATTAGTTTTTCATGAACAATCTTTTGTGTAGCATAATGTGCTTTGTCTTTTTGAAAAAGTCTGAATATTTTATCGGTTTGCCAACCACTAAAGTGTAGCTTTTTGTTTTTGAACATAAAGGTTCTATCGAAAAAATAGGCTGATTGACCTTCTTTTTGAGAAACAGTTTCAATGATTTCGTCCTTAAGTTGAGTACTGATTCTTTCGTCAGCATCCAGAAAAAGAATCCAATTGTTTTTGGTTAAACTTATTGCAAAGTTCCGCTGTGCAGCATAATTTATGAAAGCATGTTGAACCACTTTTACATTTTTATGTGACAAAGCAATGGCTGTTGTTTCGTCAGTACTAAAAGAATCAATTACCACAATCTCCTCTGCAAAATCTAAATCGTTAATTACAGATTTGATATTTTGTTCTTCATTATATGTGATGATTAAAGCACTTATAGGCACTTTGTTTTGATGAACAGTAATATTTGGTTTTTCGGTATTGTTTAGATTTTGGTTTAAAAAATGTTCAATTTTATCCCCGAACAAATCAGGTGTGAATTCTTGGTATAAAGAAAGCGCTTGTTTCTTGAGTTCTTTTTCAGTTTTTGAAAGAAATAATTGAGGTTTAAAATCATTAAAATGAACAGACATGTGCTGTATTCCGTCTTCAAATGTAGCCCAGATTTTCTTTTCTATCCAAGGAGAAAAAATAATGAAAGAAGGTTTTTCTAATGCTTTTGCCATATTTATGGCGCCACCATCATTACCAATAATCAAATCACATTGATTCATAATGGCAATAAATCCTCTTAAATCTTTGGCTAATAAGTCAAAATAGATCTTTTCTTGTGTTGAAGATTTACAAGCCTTAAAAATAGTTTTGGCATCGTTGATTTGCTTTGGAAAATAATTAAAAAGAATATTTACATCTTTATTTTCGGCAATTGTATCGATAACTTTTGCCATATATTCCAGTGGATATGTTTTGAGTTTTTCACTTCCCAAAAGGCTGATCATTACTGTTTTTCTATCTTTTTTTAGTTGGTGTTTTTCAAAAAGGGCAATGGCTTTTTGATTTTCGTCATTGGTCACGAATAATTTAGGGAACGGATTAATTGGGATGGATAACTCTAAAGGATCTAATAATGAAAGTCGTCTTTCGATTGCTAAACCAAAATTAGTTTTTGGAGTATCTTGATAAGGTATGTTGTGGGTATATAAAAATTTTCGTCCTTTCTTCTCGTAGGATATTTTCTTTTTTGCACCACTTAAAAAAACAATGAGCCAGCTTTCTAGTTTGGAATAAGCATCTATGATTATGTCATATTTTGCAGCTCGTATTTGAAGCGCTAAATTCAAGAATTCTTTTTTGCTTTTGCGGTGTTTTTCCTCAAATAAAATAATGGTATCAATATTAGGATTGCCTTCTAATACAGGAGTTGTTGATGCATACACCAAATAATCAATTTGGGCTTCAGGATAGGCAGTGCGAAGATTATTGCATAAAATGCTGCTTGTCAAAACATCACCAATCATTTTTTGTTGTGTAACTAGTATTTTCATAATATAAAAAACCTCCCGTTTAAGGGAGGAATATACAATAATTTTTTATTTTAAGAGGAATTATACCGCTACGTTATATTCACGTAAAGCATCATTTAAAGATGTTTTTAAGTCAGTAGAGGCTTTTCTTTGTCCGATAATTAATGCACAAGGAACTTGGAAATCACCTGCAGGAAATGATTTTGTATAACTTCCCGGAATCACAACGGAACGAGCTGGAACAAATCCTTTCATTTCTACTGGAGTTTCGCCTGTAACATCAATAATTTTTGTAGAGGCAGTCAGACACACATTGGCACCAAGAACGGCTTCTTTTCCAACATGAACGCCTTCAACTACGATACAACGCGAACCAATAAAGGCACCATCTTCAATGATTACCGGAGCCGCTTGCAACGGTTCTAGAACACCACCAATACCAACACCGCCGCTTAAATGCACGTTTTTACCAATTTGAGCACAGCTTCCTACGGTTGCCCATGTATCAACCATTGTTCCTTCGTCAACGTAAGCGCCAATATTTACATAACTTGGCATTAAAATAACTCCGCTTGAAATGTAAGCACCATAACGGGCCACAGCATTAGGAACCACACGGATTCCTTTTTCGGCATAACCTCTTTTCAACAACATTTTATCATGATATTCGAAAATCCCTGATTCCCATGTTTCCATTTTTTGAATAGGAAAGTACATAACCACGGCTTTCTTAACCCATTCGTTTACTTGCCAACCTTCACCAACTGGTTCGGCAACACGCAATTTTCCGGAGTCTAATAATTCGATAACTTCTCTGATTGCGTCAGTGGTTGTCGTTTCTTGTAACAAAGCACGGTTTTCCCAAGCTTGTTCTATAATCGGCTGTAATGGATTCATTTTTTGATAATTTTTGACAAAGATAGGATTTTTAACCAAAAGCAAAAAAGCAAAATGGGTTGAAAATGTTACAGATTTCTATATTAAATTTATAAATTATCGAAGTCATTCGATTAGAATTTGAGACCAACATTAAAACCCAAATCTCATAATTATTGAGTTCGGTCTCTTCGGATGAATCATATATGGATTAGAAAGATTTTATATTATTAAAAATGAAATAAAATCTTAATTAGAATTAAATTATAAATGTGCTCCAAAACTTAGCAATAAAATTTGTAAATTAATTTTGATGTTTTGGCATTGTATGTGTTAATACTTTTTTATAAAAGTTATATTTATGAAAAGAATTATACTAATTGGGATTTTATTATTTATTTTTCAAAGTTGTGGTCTTTATTCTTCAAATGGCATCTATAGACAAACAGATACAATTAAAAACACCATTATAGTCTCTTGTAAACAAAGGTATTTCATCAAAAAAAACCGTGAAATCTATTATGTAAACAATGAGTTTGTTCTAGAAAAAAAGGGGGAATCTGATACATTTATTTCTTTTTTTAATTTTTTTACAATTCAAGATTTTGGCAAAATAGACAGCTTGGTTTATGTAAAAATAAACGAGAGAATTTACTCTAAAACGATCAAAAATTACAGTCAGAGTATAAATACAGAAACAAAAACCGATACCGAGTCTATTAAAGACAATGAGGATAAAAAAGTCGAAATTGTCACGGGTTTTCAAAGTGATTCTCGTTTAATGCATCAATTTGAATTGAATTATAGCGAAGAGGAGCTCCTTGAATTTAAAAATATTAATACACTTAGTTTTCAGTTTTATAAAAACAAAAAGCCAATCTTAATCGATGTTAACACCTCTGAAATTGTTAAAATAAGAAATATTTTTAGCCAAAAATAATCTAATTAAATAATAACTTTATCTTAGCATTTTAATTAGCTAACATTAACCTTAGTACTAAGTTTTTATATTTTATTATGCCAAGAATTCTTTCCATAGATTACGGACAAAAAAGAACCGGAATAGCTGTTACCGATGAAATGCAAATCATAGCTTCAGGACTGACAACCATTCCGTCAGCAACTGCAATCGCTTTTTTGAAAGACTATTTTTCCAAAGAGAAAGTAGAAGCCGTTCTTATTGGTGAACCCAAACAAATGAATGGACAACCGTCCGAAAGTGCTTCTATTATCAAGGGATTTGTAACCCATTTTACTAATCATTTTCCAGATATGAAGGTAATTCGCGTTGATGAGCGATTTACTTCAAAAATGGCTTTTCAATCGATGATTGATAGCGGAATGAGTAAGAAACATCGTCAAAATAAAGCATTAATAGATGAAATTTCGGCAACAATAATGCTTCAGGATTATTTGTCCAGTAAAAGATTTTAAAATCAAGACAAAAAACTAGTGTTTAGGCTGAAAAGGTTAGATAAATGTAACTTTTGAGGTAAATTTTATGCTTTTTTTTGCAATTATATAAATTATCTTTGCACTTTAAAATCTAGTTATGCCTGATACAACCATACGTACAAATAGTGAAGTAGTTCTTATTGGAGCTGGAATTATGAGCGCCACTCTTGGTCTAATCCTAAAAGAGTTGCAGCCGGATATCAAAATTGAAATTTACGAACGCTTAGATATTGCAGCTGCCGAAAGTTCTGATGCCTGGAATAATGCCGGAACAGGACATTCTGCTTTTTGCGAGCTCAATTATACTCCTGAAAGTGAAGATGGAAGCATCAATCCCAATAAAGCAATTGGTATTGCGGAGTCTTTTGAGGTTTCAAGACAATTTTGGGCGTATCTCGTTCAAGAAAATAAAGTTCCATCCCCAGAAAATTTTATAAAAAGCATTCCACACCTGAGTTTTGTTTGGGGTGAAAAAAATGTGGAGTATCTAAAAAAGAGATATGAAGCTTTGCATTCGAATCCTCTTTTTGAAGAAATGGTTTTCAGCACGGATTTTTCTGAGTTAAAAAAATGGATGCCTCTCGTTATGGAAGGTAGAAAGGAAGCTGATGCAGTTGCCGCTACTTCAATGGCAATTGGTACCGATGTAAATTTTGGAGAGTTAACCCGCAGTATTTTTGGTTATTTGACAAAATTAGATGGGGTTACCATTCATTTCAACCATGAAGTTCAAAAATTAAAACAACGGGAAGATAAATCCTGGAGAATAAAAATTACTGATTTGGCTTCAGGCCAAAAGAAAAAAGCATATACTAAGTTTGTTTTTATTGGTGCTGGTGGCGGTTCGTTGCCATTATTAGAAAAAGCAGATGTTCCTGAAGGAAAAGGCTACGGCGGTTTTCCGGTTAGCGGGCAATGGCTAAAATGTACTAATCCGGAAGTGATTGCAAAACATCAGGCCAAAGTATATGGTAAAGCTAGTGTTGGCGCACCGCCAATGTCTGTTCCGCATATTGATTCCCGAATGATAAATGGAGAAAAAGCATTGCTTTTTGGACCTTTTGCTGGATTTTCAACACGATTTTTAAAAAATGGTTCCTATTCGGATTTACCTTTATCGATAAAACCAGATAATATTATTCCTATGGTTGCCGCCGGAATCAAGAATATACCACTTACTAAATATTTAATTCAGCAAGTACGTCAGTCTCCTAAAGATAGAATAAACGCTTTAAGAGAATATGTTCCAGGAGCACGATCCAAAGATTGGGTTCTTGAACGAGCAGGACAACGCGTTCAAGTGATTAAGAAAGATGAAAAAGAAGGCGGGATTCTGGAGTTTGGTACCGAAGTGATTACTACTGCCGATGGTTCTTTATCTGTTTTGCTAGGTGCTTCACCGGGCGCTTCAACTGCTGTTTCTATTATGGTTGATTTGATTGGAAGATGTTTTAAAGATCAATTCGAGACACCGGAATGGCAAGAGAAATTAAAAACGATGATTCCTTCTTTTGGTCAGAAATTAAATGATAATCCAGATTTATTAAAGGAAATAAGAAAAGAAACAGCAACGGTTTTAAAGTTAAATAATTAGAATATAAAAATTATAAAGGCGCTGAATTTTAGATTATATCTAATTTCAGCGCCTTTTTCGTTACGAATCCTTTAGTATTTTTGTGGTTTTCAAAATATTTTCGGATAGATTAGTTAACCAGATTAATTGTTCGATTACTAATTGTGCTTCCTGCATTTTCAATTGAAACGCCTCTTTGTCAATTGGAATTCCTTCTTTTAACTCCTTTTTCCGAATATTCTTCAGCTCTGTAAAGCGCAACGCTAAATCTTTTTGCGGAAGGTTTTCTTTGAGTGCTACATTATTTTCTTTCAGGATTGCAATGGCATTGTCTAAGTTTTTAATGGCAGTATCAACGACTACATTAAACGCCTCAGAAGCAGTTGTGGTTTTGTGGGACTGAATATAAGTCCCTAATGAAGCCAAAGAAGACAGTAAAGAATGATTTAAAACAGTCAGTTTGTATACTTGTGGCAATTGTTTTTGCTTTGATTTAGGCTCTTGTACCATCCTTTGAAACGAAGCCATTAGATTTCCAATTTCGATAAAAGCATTTTTTCGCGCGAGACGATAGGAAGTAGAAATGCTTCCTTTTTTATTGTAAAAAACAGAAATCTCTTTTAGATATTCTTGATTTGCCTTAATTGATTTTTCTAAATAGAGGGGAATGTTCAAAAACTCCCAGGAAGGCCATAAAAAGTGGTTTGCCAAAAAGGCTAAAGCGGCACCCACAACAGTATCCAGTATTCGATATTGAACTAAATCACCAATATTAGGTGTCATTAATCCATAAATAAAAACCACATACATAGTGACAAAAATGGCGCTCACCTTATAATTAATTTGTGTAAAAGAGAATCCCAACAGCATACAAACAATAGAAAGAACACTGATTATGATGTTGTCTTTTATGATGAAAAGAATCCCGAAAGCAACTAATCCACCAATCACTGTGCCAATTATTCGGTGAAAAGAACGCTCTTTTGTCAAACCATAACCCGGCCGCATGATTACAATTATGGTCAGTAAAATCCAATAGACATTGTGGAACGGCAGAAATTTTCCGATAATAAATCCAAGCATTAATGTTATGGTTAATCGCAAGGAATGCCTGAAAATAGTAGACGAGAAACTCAAGTTTTGGGTCAGCGTACTCAACGGGTAATATTGTGGAGTCAGGAATTTTTCTAAATCAGTATCGATTCCTTTAAAATCGTGCGAATTAAAAGCAAGTGTAAAAGCATGCTCTACAATTTTTATTTTTTCGACTTGTTTTTCAGCATACTGAAGCATCGTTGTCAACATAAAAACTCCTTCGGAAGCAGTAGTTTTCCCTAAATCATTTTCATAATCTGCAATGGCAATCTGTAAGGCATTCAAATCGCCCAGTAAAGTATGTTTAGAAATGTATTTCGTACTTTTTTTGACACTTTTAGATAATTGCTTCAAGCTAGCCGCCAGATTGTAAGCTAAATTTTGATACGTATGCAAAACCTTTGGATGATCATCGAATTTTTGATGCAATTTATCATGGTCGAAAGCTGTAGATAGCGCGAGTTCTAGAATTTCTACTAAGGAAATAAAAACCAATAGCATTTTACGGTTTTGATTGGAAGAACCTGAAGTTGTATGACTACTAATTAATACTTCTCTAATGTTTTGATGAATGGTATTGAGCTCGACTTGAAGGTGTAATTGCTTTTCAATGATTGATTTTCTATCAGCATTCAAAGTCCACAAATCGCCTCGCAGCTTCAAATATTTGGCGGTAAGCTTGATGCATTCCGCAATTTGTAACTCGATATAGCGATGCGGTCTGATATAATGAAAAATGAGCGAAATCAGCAAATAGAATAAACCGCCGGCAAGAATTAGTCCGGCATGCAGCAGCATCGCCCATCCCGTATTGATGCTTGCAAATGCTAATGAAACCGAGATAAGGCCAGAAAAAGAAACCATCGTAGCTCTTTGCCCATAAACAGAAAGCATCGATATGAGGAAAATTAAAACCGCCAAAAATGGATAGAAAATCCAAGAATATGGAAATACAATATTAACAATCAAATTGATGCCCGCAACCAGAACAGCAGTTACCAAAACACCGTTAATTTTATGTTTCAGACTGCTTGGAATATCACTTGGATATGTAAAAAAAGCTCCAAGAGCCATGGCAAAACCTATTTCAAATTTTCCCAAAAACGAAAAGATTATAACGGGAATAACTGCCGCTATAGTAACTTTTATAGCATTGGTAAAATAAGTACTGTCGGTAAACTTTCGGATCTTGTATATCATATAATTGTATTGATACAAAGGTACTATTTGTAGGAATGATACAAACAATATTAGAATCTCTTTTGTTTTAAATTGTAAATATTAGCTAATATTTAACGGCAGATTATTCATTGTCTATTTTTTTACTATTTTTGCAAACTGAATGAAAAGGAAACTTATTTCAATTTCAGAAGATAAATTTTAATACTACACGATGATTTTACCAATTATAGGATATGGCGATCCAGTTTTAAGAAAAACAGGAGAGGTTCTTTCACCGGAACATCCAAATTTGAAAGAAACGATTGCTAATATGTACGAGACCATGTATAATGCCTATGGTGTGGGACTTGCTGCTCCACAAGTAGGATTAGCACTTCGTTTATTTGTAATCGACACCACTCCTTTTAGCGATGATGAAGAATTAGAAGATGCGGAACAAAAAGTATTAAAAGGATTCAAAAAAACTTTTATCAATGCAAAAATGATAAAAGAAGAAGGTGAAGAATGGAGTTTTAACGAAGGTTGCCTAAGTATTCCTGATGTTAGAGAGGATGTTTACAGAAATCCAACCATAACAATGGAATATTGCGAAGAGGATTTTGTTATGAAAACAGAAGTTTTTGACGGATTAATCGCCAGAGTAATCCAACATGAATACGATCATATTGAAGGAATTTTATTCACTGATAAAATTTCATCATTAAAGAAACGATTGATTCAAAAGAAACTGAAAAACATCTTAGAAGGAAAAACATTCCAAGATTACCGAATGAAATTTTTTGCTAAAAAGGGAAGGTAAAACAAATCTAAAGCTTCGGTTGGTATGATTTTTGGTTTTATAAGAAAAATTAAATAAGTCAAATTCTTAATAATAATTACACAAAACATGAATTTAGAAAAAATATTAGCCATTTCTGGGAAACCAGGTTTATATGTATTGAAAGTGCAAACAAGAACTGGCTTTGTAGCAGAATCATTGGCAGACGGAAAAAAAATCACAGTGAATTTGAAAAGCAATGTGAGTTTATTATCGGAAATTTCGATTTACACGTATGAAGGCGAAAAACCTTTAGCTGAGATCATGCAAAAAATTGCTGATAAAGAAAGCAAAGGTCCAGCAATTTCTCATAAAGAAGACAATGCTAAACTAACGGCTTATTTCAAAGAAATTTTACCAGATTATGACGAGGAAAGAGTGTATCCTTCTGATATCAAAAAAGTTTTAAACTGGTACAATATGCTTCAGGCAAAAGGATTAGTCACTGATGAAGCTCCGGCTGCTGCAGTTACAGAAGAGGTTGTTGCCGTTGCAGAAGAAACTCCAGAAGCTGAAGTTAAAGCTACTGCTAAGAAAGCTAAAGCTATTAAAGAGTAATTTAACACTACAATAATATTTAATCCTGTTCAGCTATTTTCTGAACAGGATTTTTTTATTTTTACCAAAAACAATCTCTGATGAATTCAAGACAGAATCAACTGCAAGCTTTCGAAAGATTATTAGACATTATGGATGATTTGCGAGAAAAGTGTCCTTGGGACAAAAAGCAAACTATGCAAACGTTGCGTCATCTTACGATTGAAGAAACATATGAATTAGGTGATGCTATTTTAGATAATGATTTGATCGAAGTCAAAAAAGAATTGGGTGACTTATTATTGCATATTGTTTTTTATGCCAAAATAGGAAGCGAAACCAACGATTTTGACATGGCTGATGTTTGCAATGAAATTTGTGAAAAGTTAATTCACCGTCATCCGCATATTTATAGTGATGTTGTGGTAAAAGATGAGGAAGAAGTAAAACAAAACTGGGAAAAACTAAAACTCAAAGAAGGCAAGAAATCTGTTCTGGAAGGTGTTCCAAGAAGTTTACCGGCATTAGTCAAAGCAAGCCGAATTCAGGACAAAGTAAAAGGAGTGGGATTTGATTGGGAAGAATCGCATCAAGTTTGGGACAAAGTTCAAGAAGAATTAGCAGAATTACAAGTTGAGGTTGAAGCAGGCGATCAGGATAAAATTGAAGCCGAATTTGGAGATGTTTTATTTTCGCTGATTAACTACGCGCGATTTCTGAATGTAAATCCGGAAGATGCTTTGGAACGTACCAATAAAAAATTCATCAAACGCTTTCAATATTTGGAAAGCAAAGCAGGAGAATTAGGAAAACCTTTAATGGATATGACTTTAGCCGAAATGGATGTTTTTTGGGAGGAAGCGAAGAAGTTATAGTATTTAGTAATCAGTGCTCAGATTTCAGTCCCGATACTTCGGGATTAGTGTTCAGTTTTTAAATAATTAATTTACTAATGTCAGAAAATAAAACCGAGTTAAAACGTTCTTTAGGATTAATAGATGCCACAAGTTTAGTAGCCGGTTCCATGATAGGATCCGGGATTTTCATTGTTACATCAGCCATGGCGAGAGATATTGGATCTGCTGCCTGGTTATTGGTAATTTGGGTGGTAACGGGATTAATCACAGTTGCTGCAGCATTGAGTTACGGGGAATTGGCTGGAATGATGCCTAATGCGGGTGGACAATTCGTCTATATTCAACGCGCTTACGGAAGATTAGTTTCTTTCCTTTACGGCTGGACTGTTTTCACTGTAATTCAAACTGGAGTTATTGCCGCTATTGCGGTTACTTTTGCTAATTATGCCGCTATCTTCTTTCCTGTTTTAGATCAACGTCTTTTTACTATTGGTACGGGTTTTGTTTTTTCGTACCAAAAAGTATTGGCTATTTTTAGTATAATTCTGCTGACTTATATTAATACCAAAGGAGTTGAAAGCGGAAAAACGGTTCAATTGATTTTTACTTCGGCTAAATTAATTGCGCTTTTTGCATTGATTATTTTAGGATTGTATGTTGGTTTACAAACGGATGTTTTGTCCAATAATTTTGCAAATATGTGGGAAGCCAGCAAAACGGTGGTAAATCCTGACGGAACAATTACGGTTACAAAATTAGCAGGAATGGCAATTTTAGGTGCAGCAGGAGCAACGATTATCAACTCATTATTTTCCAGCGATGCATGGAATAACGTGACTTTCATCGCAGGAGAAATTAAAGAACCGAAGAAGAATATTCCCCGAAGTTTGTTTCTTGGAACTCTAATTGTTACCATTATTTATGTTTTGGCAAATCTGGCTTATTTGGCTTTGTTGCCAATGCAGGGAACTCCAAATGCTGCTGATAGTCTGAGTAACGGAATCATGTTTGCCAGTAATGATAGAGTAGGAGCTGCGGCGGCAAGTGTGATTATGGGAAATGTTGGAGTTTTTGTTATGGCTGGTTTAATCATGGTTTCCACTTTTGGTTGCAACAGCGGTTTGATTCTTTCGGGAGGAAGATTGTTTTTTGCGATGGCAAAAGACGGCTTGTTTTTTAAACAAGCGACAGAACTTAATAAAAACCAGGTTCCGGCTAAAGCATTATGGGTGCAATGTATTTGGGCTTGTGTACTTTGTATTTCGGGAAAATTCGGTGATTTGTTAACTTATGCTACTTTTGCGTCGTTGTTGTTTTATATCCTGACGATTTTGGGAGTTTTCATTCTTAGAAAAAAAGAACCAAATGCAGACAGACCATACAAAGCGTTTGGATATCCGGTTGTACCAGCCATTTATATTATAGTGACCTCGGCAATCTGCTTGACTTTATTGATTTATGATACGTTCAATACTGGATTGGGATTGTGTATTGTGGCGCTTGGAATTCCGGTGTATTATTTTGTAATGAATAATAAGAAAGAGCAAAATTAATGGAGCTATTCTGCTAATTTTTTTAGCGCATTGATATCTTTTAAAACAATTTTTTTGCCTGTTAATTCAATCAATCCTAATTTTTTAAAATCGGAAAGCAAACGAATACAGCTTTCAGTGGCAGTGCCAATTATGCTGGCTAGTTCGTCTCTTGAAAGTTGTACTTTTAAGGATTTATCCTCGTTTTTTCCAAAAGTGTCATTTAGATAAAGGAGCGTTTCGGCCAATCTTTCTTTAACGGTTTTTTGGGCTAAATTCACCATGTGATCATCGGCATCTTTTAAATCACCGCAAATACTTTTCATAACATTCATCGAAAACTGATTGTTCTTATCAAAGTATCCCATCACTTCTGATTTTGGAATGAAACAAACCTGCATATCTTCAAGAGCTACGGCGCTTAAGTTGACCGGTTCATCACTAATCATTGAGCGTTGCCCCAGTAATTCTCCTTTAGTGACTAATTTCACAATATGGTCTTTGCCGTTTGCACTCAATTTGGTCAGTTTGCACACACCATCTTTGATACAATAAATTCCATTTACATTCTCACCTTCCTCAAAAATAACTTCACCCTTTTTAATAATATGGGATGTTTTGCAGTCAGAAAGTTTGATCAATTCTTCTTTAGTTAAGGCTTTTAAAGAGCTAAATTCTCTGACGATACATTGTTCGCATTTGCTCATAGTATATGTGATTTATTTGTATTACAAAACTAACCCTTTAATATGACAAATATCATATTTTTAACTTATTCAATTAATCACCTTTGCCTCAGGTAAAATGAGCAAAGTTATGGACACACAAAACTGTTTTCATTGTGGGTTAGATATTATTAAAGAAGACGAAATTATTTTTGATGCTAAAAATTTCTGTTGCAACGGTTGTAAAACGGTGTATGAAATTTTTAGTCTTAACGATTTGACGTGCTATTATGATTTTGAAAAATCCCCTGGAGCAACCCCGCAAGATATTAATGGTAAATATGATTTTTTAGACAATGAAAGTATTGTATCCAAGCTTTTGGAATTTCAAGAAAATTCAACCGCAATTATTTCACTTAACATTCCACATATTCATTGTAGCTCGTGTATTTGGATTTTGGAAAATCTACAGCGTCTTCAAAAAGGAATAAGCACTTCGCAGGTTAATTTCCCTGAAAAAAGAGTCAGAATCACCTTCAATCCGGAAGTGGTTTCTATCAAAACGATTGTTTACTTGTTAAGTTCTATTGGTTATGAACCGTACATTAGTTTAGAAAACTATGAAACGGGAAGTAAAAATGTAGATAGAAGTTTGACCTATAAATTGGGCGTTGCTTTCTTTTGTTTCGGAAATATTATGTTGCTTTCGTTTCCCGAATATTTTGAAGTAAAAGAATTTTGGTTAGACCAATACCGAGGCTTCTTCCGTTGGTTGATTTTTGCTTTAGCTTTACCGAGTTTCTTTTATTCGGCGAGTGGTTATTATGTTTCGGCGTATAAAAGTATCAAAACTAAAATGCTCAACATCGATATTCCTATAGCTTTAGGAATTGTAGTGATGTTTGTGCGAAGTACTTTTGATATTGTCATGGACTACGGTTCCGGTTTTTTCGACAGCTTAACCGGATTGATTTTCTTTATGCTTTTGGGGAAAATGTTCCAAATCAAAACCTATAGTTTTTTGAGTTTCGAAAGGGACTTTAAATCGTACTTTCCAATAGCTATTACCAAAATTAATTCGGATTTATCAGAAGAAAGCGTAGCAATTTATGAAGTTGAAAAAGGCGATCGATTACTCATCAGAAACCAAGAACTGATTCCCGTTGATGGGATTCTAATTTCTGAAAAGGCGGAAATCGATTATAGTTTCGTTACGGGAGAAGCGATTCCCATTACGAAACAGTCCGGAGACAAAGTTTTTGCGGGGGGAAAACAAATAGGAAAAGTAATCGAAATGGAAGTTTTACATTCTGTTTCCCAAAGTTATTTGACGCAATTATGGAGCAACGATGTGTTCCAAAAAAATGTCGAGCAAAAACACAAAACGATTACCGACAGTATCAGCCGTTATTTTACGCCAATTTTACTATTGATTGCTTTTGCAGGATTTGGATATTGGATTTTTATAGATGCCAACACTGCTTTCAATGTGTTTACGGCAGTGCTTATTGTTGCTTGTCCATGTGCTTTGGCATTGACGGCACCATTCACTTTTGGGAACATATTGAGAATTGTAGGTAAGCAGAAATTTTACCTCAAAAATGCTTTGGTAATTGAACAGTTAGCTAAAGTTGATACGATAGTTTTTGATAAAACGGGAACGATTACAACTAATAAAAAATCGAATATTTCTTATGAAGGAACCGTTCTTTCCGATGAGAATTTATTGCTGGTGAAAAATGTGCTTCGCGCCTCCAATCATCCGTTAAGCCGCATGCTATATGATTATTTGCCTATTCCAATTTTGCAAAGTAAATCAGGGAATGATGCCAAAAAGGTAAAAGTGGATTATTTTGAAGAAATCACCGGAAAAGGAATTCAAGCACAAATTTTTGGGCACCAAATTCAAATTGGTTCTGCCGATTTTGTAGAAAAAATCGAAGAAAAGAACGTTCAGCAAACATCGGTTCATATTAAGATCAATACTGTTTATTACGGAAAATTTATTTTTAATAATCAATACAGGGATGGTTTGGAGGAACTTTTTAAAAACTTAAAAAGCAACTATCAGATCAAAGTTTTGTCAGGTGACAATGAAGGAGAACGAGCAACTCTTGAACAGCTTTTGCCGAAAGGCACGGAATTAATTTTCAATCAGAAACCAGAACAAAAATTGGAATTCATTAAAAATTTGCAGGAACAAGGTAAAAATGTGATGATGGTAGGCGATGGACTAAATGATGCCGGAGCTTTGGCGCAAAGCAATGTTGGAATTTCAATTTCTGAAAATGTGAATGTTTTTTCACCGGCTTGTGACGCTATTTTGGATGCCGGTGAATTTCAAAAACTGAATTATTTCTTGAAATTAGCTAAAAATGCGATTACGACCATCAAAATGAGTTTTGTGCTTTCATTATTGTATAATGTGGTGGGATTGTCATTTGCTATAACCGGGAATTTATTGCCACTGGTCGCAGCTATTATCATGCCGTTGAGTACAATAACCATTGTAAGTTTTGTAACGGTGATGAGCAGTTATTATGCTCGGAACAAATAGAATGGAGTACGATTTAGTATTTTTTTCACATATTTTTAACAAAAGTAATAAGTATGATAAATGTCATATTTTACTTGAAATCGTCAAAGTAACTTTGTTAACATAAATTAAGGTATGAGTGTCATTTATTTATTAATCTCCATCAGTATAATAGTTGCCATTGGATTTTTTATTGCTTTTATAACAGCAGTAAAAACTGGGCAATATGACGATGATTATACACCCTCAGTCAGAATGCTATTTGACGATGAGCTAATAAAGCCCAAAGTTGAGAAGTCAAACAGCGAAAGTCAGGAGACTTTATAATATTCAACACTAATTTTTTAAATTTTTCAATCATTTAATTTTTTTATTTATGGAAATGCAGCAGTTTTATTACGATAACAAAATTGTAAAAAACTTCATTTACGCGACCATCGTTTTTGGAGTAGTAGGAATGTTAGTGGGACTTACATTGGCCTTTATGTTTCTTTTTCCAAATATTACCGATGGTATTTCGTGGTTGAGTTACGGTCGATTAAGACCATTACACACCAATGCGGTTATTTTTGCCTTTGTTGGAAATGCAATGTTTGCGGGTATTTATTATTCGTTGCAGCGATTGCTAAAAGCCAGAATGTTCAGTGATTTTTTAAGTAATCTTAATTTCTGGGGTTGGCAATTAATTATTGTTGCGGCAGCTATTTCGTTGCCACTTGGATACAGTACATCTAAAGAATATGCCGAATTAGAATGGCCAATAGATATTGCAATCGCATTGATTTGGGTTGTTTTTGGTATAAATATGATTGGTACAATCATGAAACGTAGAGAGCGCCATTTGTATGTTGCCATCTGGTTTTACCTAGCAACTTTCGTTACTGTAGCGGTTTTACATATTTTCAACAGTTTGGCATTACCGGTTTCAGGAATGAAAAGTTATTCTGTTTATGCAGGAGTTCAAGATGCTTTAGTGCAGTGGTGGTATGGTCATAATGCAGTTGCGTTTTTCTTGACTACGCCTTTCTTAGGGTTAATGTATTATTTTGTTCCAAAAGCGGCGAATCGTCCTGTGTATTCTTATAGACTGTCAATTGTTCACTTTTGGTCGTTGATTTTTATTTATATCTGGGCAGGACCACACCATTTATTATATTCTGCTTTACCTAACTGGGCACAAAATTTAGGAGTTGCATTTTCTATTATGTTGATTGCGCCATCTTGGGGTGGAATGATAAACGGACTTTTAACGTTGAGAGGCGTTTGGGATAAAGTACGTGTGGAACCAGTTTTGAAATTCTTCGTAGTAGCAATTACCGGTTACGGAATGGCCACTTTTGAAGGTCCGATGTTATCCTTGAAAAACGTAAATGCTATTGCGCATTATACAGACTGGATTATTGCTCACGTTCACGTAGGTGCATTAGCCTGGAATGGATTTATGGCTTTTGGTATGATTTATTGGTTGGTTCCTAGAATGACTAAAAGTAGTTTGTACTCTCTTAAATTAGCTAATTTTCACTTTTGGATTGGAACTTTAGGGATTATATTATACACGATTCCAATGTATGTTGCGGGCTTTTTACAAGCATCTATGTGGAAACAATTTAACCCAGACGGAACTTTAACGTATGGTAACTTCCTAGAAACTGTGACTCAAATTATGCCAATGTATTGGATGAGAGCTATTGGTGGAACCTTTTATTTAATTGGAATGTTTGCATTAGTTTATAACATTATCCAAACGGTAAGATTAGGTTCTACAATTGAAGACGAATTAGCGGAAGCTCCTGAGTTAATAAAAATTAGTGCAGGTAGAGTTAAAGGAGAGAAATTTCACCCTTGGTTAGAAAGAAAACCTATTCAATTAACCATTTTGGCAACAATTGCTATTTTAATTGGTGGTGTTATCCAAATTGTACCAACGATTATGGTGAAATCTAATATTCCAACTATTGCCAGTGTAAAACCATATTCTCCATTAGAATTAGAAGGACGTGATTTATACATTCGTGAAGGTTGTGTAGGATGTCACTCGCAGTCAGTTCGTCCGTTCCGTAGTGAAGTGGAACGTTATGGGCCGCAATCTAAAGCAGGAGAATTTGTATACGATCATCCGTTTTTATGGGGATCAAAACGTACAGGTCCGGATTTATTAAGAGTTGGTGCAAAATACAATGATAACTGGCATTTTAACCACTTTTGGAATCCTCAAAGTATATCTGCTGGATCAATTATGCCAGGTTACAAATGGTTGTTTGACAATAAACCAATGGATGTTTCTTTGACTCAAAAGAAAATGCAGGTAATGGTAACGCTTGGAGTTCCTTACACTGAAGCTGAAATTGCAAGTGGTTTAGATGATTTACGAAAACAAGCTGTTGCAATTGAAGAAAGTTTGAAAAATGATCCTGACTTTGTAAAGAGTTATGACGAAAGCAAGAGAAAAGCCGAAGCCAGAGGAGAGAAATTTATTCCAATGAATGAAAGAGAAATCGTTGCAATGATTGCTTACATGCAAAGACTTGGAACCGATATTAAAGTAAAAGATGTTGCTAAAAAATAAAAGCCATGTTCGAACAAATAAAACATAATATGGAAACGATTGAAGGTGTGGCGATATATCCCATCTTATCACTATTGATTTTTTTCTTTTTTTTCGTTGGCCTTGCTTTATGGGTGTTCTCGTATAAAAAAGAAACGATTAATGAATTGAGTCAATTTCCATTAAGAGACAACTAAATAGTATAAGTTTTAAAATTTAGAAAATGAAAAAATTACTTCCAGCATACGTTAGGGTACCTGTTATTTTCTTTGCTGTATTGATAGCAATGGAATACTTTATTGACTCAGGAGACAGACCTGCTTTTATAAAATTCCCAATGGTCTCCGTGTTCTTATTCGTGTTTCTTTTCCTTTTGATAGCAATAGAAATTACTGTGAGTGCCGTTGATAACATTATGTATCAATTGTTGACCGAGGAACAAAAAATCCAATTAAATGAAGTAAGTAATTTAAGTTTCAAGGATAGTGAATGGTACAAGAAATTGATGACGAAATTGACTAAAACAGAGTCGTTGGATAATGAAGACCAGTTGTTATTGGACCACGATTACGACGGTATCAAAGAGTTAGACAACAATTTGCCGCCATGGTGGGTGTACTTATTTTATGCTTGTATCATCTTTGGAGTTGTTTATATGGTGCGATTTGAAGTTTTAGGAGCTGACAATCAGGAGATGGAACTTAAGAAAGAAGTTGCTCAGGCCAAGATTGATATTGCAGAATACATGAAAACTGCACCGGACATGATGGATGAAAAAACGGTGACTTTATTGACAGATCCTGCCGATTTAGCAGCTGGTAAAGAAATTTACATAACTAATTGTGCCGCTTGTCACAGAGCCGATGCCGGAGGACAAATTGGTCCAAATCTTACGGATGATAAATGGATTTTAGGGGGAGGAATAAAAAATGTCTTTCATACTTTGGTAAATGGTGGGCGTGACGGAAAAGGAATGATTTCTTGGAAAGGAACATTGAAACCAAAAGAAATGCAGAAAGTTGCCAGCTACATTTTATCTTTAAAAGGAAGTAATCCACCAGATCCTAAAGCTCCGGAAGGTGAGGTTTGGGTAGAAGAAAATATTACTGTTGCAGTTAAATAACTATTAGAAACACACGTTTTTATTTAGCTTAATAATTATTTTGAACTTGTGTTTTAAATAAGAAAAAATGTTAAAATTACCAGACGAAGCTTTCAGAGATACCATCGGTACAATTGATGAAGAAGGAAATAGAAAATTTATTTTCCCCAAAAAACCTTCAGGAAAGTTTTATGATTACAGGAAATGGGTGAGTTATTTTTTACTGATTGTTCTTGTTGCAAATCCTTTTGTTAAGGTAAATGGCAATCAATTTATGATGTTCAATATATTGGAACGCCGATTTAATATTTTCGGATTTCCTTTTTGGCCGCAGGATTTTTATCTTTTTGTGCTCTTCATGATTATCGGGGTAGTTTTCGTCATCCTTTTTACGGTAATCTTTGGACGAATATTTTGTGGTTGGATTTGCCCGCAAACCATTTTTTTAGAAATGGTTTTCCGCAGGATTGAATATTGGATTGAAGGCGATCGTGGTGCTCAAATTCGTTTAGAAAAACAAGAATGGAATGCAGAGAAGATCAGAAAGAAAGGCATAAAATGGACTATTTTCCTAATCATTTCTTTTTTCATTGCCAATGTGTTTCTTGCCTATCTTATCAGTAGTGACAAGTTGCTTTTGATGATTGAAGAAGGGCCTGCAAATCATATTAGTACTTTAGTTTCTTTATTGATTTTTACAGGTGTTTTCTATTTTATTTTTGCTTGGTTTAGAGAACAGGTCTGCATTATTGCTTGCCCTTACGGAAGATTGCAAGGCGTTTTATTAGATGATAAATCGATAAATGTAGCCTACGATTTTGTACGTGGCGAAAAAGAAGTAGGCCGTGCTAAATTCAACAAGCAAGAAGACAGAGCGACTACTGGAAAAGGCGATTGCATCGATTGTAAACAATGTGTAAATGTTTGTCCAACCGGAATTGACATCCGTAACGGGACACAAATGGAATGCATTAATTGCACCGCTTGTATTGATGAATGCGATACAATTATGGATAGCGTTGGTTTGCCCAAAGGACTCATCAGATACGCTTCTGAAGATGAAATTGAGAAAAAAATAAAGTTCAAGTTCACGCCTAGAATGAAAGGCTATTCAGCTGTATTATTCATTCTAACAGGAATTTTGATTGGATTATTGTTCTTGCGTTCGGATGTTGAAGCCAGTATTTTAAGATTGCCAGGACAATTGTTTCAGCACAAAGGCGAAAATATCAGTAACATATATACTTTTAAAATTATCAATAAAACAAATAATGACTTTGACGATATTCATTTTAAACTTGTTGGAATAAATGGGGCTTTAAAAGTGGTTGGAAAACAAGAATTAAAAGTACCCAGACAAGGGATGAATGGTGGAACCTTATTTGTTGAAATCAACCAAAATTTATTGGATAGTGATAAAACAAAATTGAAGATTGAGGTGTATAATGGAAATAAAAAAATTGAAACGGCGACCACTAATTTTTTAAGTCCACGTAGTTTTGATTAAATTGTATCCAATTTGAGGTTCAAAAAATTAAATATAATATTATGAAAATTAGCTGGGGAACAGGAATAGTAATCGCTTTTGGTTTGTTTATGACCTTTATTTTGTATTTTGTTTTTACAGTACAATCCGATTCAAAATATGATAATGAGTTAGTTATAGAAGAATATTACAAACATGATGCGCATTTTGGTGATGAAATGGCTCGTGTACAAAATGCAGCTGATTTGGCTCAAAAACCAACAATTAACAATGTTTCAAACGGAATTGAGATAATCTTTCCAATTGTTTTTGATTCAAAAAACATCAAAGGTAAAGTGTCTCTTTATAGACCGTCTAACAAAAAATTAGATTTTGAAATTCCAATTTCATTATCTGGTGCTACTACTTTGCTCATACCTAAAAAAAGTTTGGCAGGCGGTCGATGGGACATTAATATGGAATGGCAATATGATGGAAAATCGTATTTGTCTAAAGAAACTGTTTATATCAACTAGTTTTAAAGTAAAAAGTTTAAAGTTCATCAATTGGCTTTAAGCCCTTTTAACTTTAGACATCAGACTAAAAAAATGCTCTACACTGCCTTCATTTTCGGTTTAATAAGTAGTTTTCACTGCATTGGTATGTGCGGTCCTATTGCTATGATGTTGCCTGTAGACAGAACGAATCAAACCAAAAAAGCAACGCAAATCATTACCTATCATTTAGGAAGATTAACGGCGTATGCGACAATAGGCTTTGTTTTTGGACTGCTTGGAAAAGGTTTCTTCTTGGCCGGTTTACAACAGAATTTATCCATATTTATTGGTGTAGCCATGATCTTAGTAGTTTTGACTCCGGAGAAAATTTTTGCGAAATACAATTTTTCAAAACCGGTTTTTAAATTAATTTCAAAAATAAAAACATCTTTAGGAAGTCAGTTTAGAAACAAAAGTTACAAATCCCTTTTTACTATTGGTTTACTGAATGGCTTTTTACCTTGCGGAATGGTTTATGTGGCCTTGTTCGGTGCCATAGCGATGCAAAGTGAAAGTCTTGGGGTTTTGTATATGATTTTATTTGGATTAGGAACCGTTCCTATGATGAGCAGCGTTGTGTACATTAATTCATATCTCACAATTCCTATTCGGAACCGAATCCAAAAAGCAATTCCTTATGTTGCGGTATGTATTGGTTGCTTATTTATTTTAAGAGGATTGGGATTGGGAATTCCTTATATTTCCCCATCCAATATGAGTTTGTTTATTCAAGCCAATCCAAACTGTCACTAATTTTCTAATAGTTTAGCATAGAAAAAGCACGCTGCTAGGCGTGCTTTTTTATTTTGTAAGAGTTGAGAAACATTAAATTGTCATCGAAAACAATTCGGTTTCCGGCGCTTTTCTTTTCAAGCGTAAATCGAATGCCATACAAATATTACGAACATAAGGCTTTCCTTTTTCAGTAACGGCAATTCCATTGTCTTTAATTATAAGTAATCCGTCGTTTTCCATTTCTTTCAACTGAAGTATAACCTCTGGAATTTCATTGAAATAACCCTCTTTGGTTTCCCAGGAAGTTTCAAATTGGCACATTAAATTCAGAATGTGTTTTCGGATGATAAGGTCTTCATCAGTTAATAAATGTCCTCTGAAAATCGGTAATTTATTCCATTCTAATATTTGATAATAATCTTCTAAATTTTTTACATTCTGTGCAAAACTGTACCAACTGTCACTGATGGAAGAAACGCCCAAACCAATCATCAATTGTGTTTTGGATGAACTGTACCCCATGAAATTACGGTGCAATGTGCCATTTTGGAAGGCATCGTATAAACTGTCATTCTCCAATGCAAAATGATCCATTCCTATTTCATGATATCCGTTTTCATACAATAATTTTTTACCGGTCTCGTACAACATTCTCTTTTTATCATCTTTTGGAATGTCCTCATCATTAAAACCGCGTTGTCCATTTCCTTTAATCCACGGAACATGCGCATAACTATAAAATGCCAATCGGTCGGGTTGTAATGATTTTGTTTTCTCTATAGTATCAATTACATCCTCTATTTCCTGAAAAGGCAATCCAAAAATAATATCGTGTCCAATAGAAGTATACCCAATTTCTCTCGCCCAAAATGTAACTTTTGCAACATTATGAAAAGGCTGCAAACGGTGAATTGCTTTTTGTACTTTTTCTGAATAATCCTGAACGCCAAAACTTACTCTTCTAAAACCTAAATCGTAAAGCTTTTGTAAATGTTCATGAGAAGTGTTGTTCGGATGACCTTCAAAACTAAACTCGTGATCTTTGGCTTTTTTGGCATGAACAAAAATACCGTTTATTAAATCCTCTAAATTCTTAGTAGAGAAAAATGTGGGAGTTCCTCCGCCCAAATGAATCTCTTTTATAGTTGGTTTTTCACCCAGAATTTTACAATATAATGCCCATTCTTTCAAGACTGCTTCTGTGTATGGATTCTCAACGCCATGATTTTTAGTAATCCGCTTGTTACAGCCACAAAAAGTGCATAAGCTTTCACAAAAAGGCAAATGGATATACAAACTAATACCTTCGGAAGAATTACTCGCTTGAAAGGATTTTTTTAATGTCTTAGCCCAGATTTCATCCGTAAAATCCGTTTCATTCCAATACGGAACTGTAGGATAACTGGTGTATCTTGGTCCCGGAACATTGTATTTTTGTATTAAGGAATTTTTCATGGCAAAATCATTTATAGTTGTTCAAAAGTAGAACGACTAATCAACTATTAAAATGATAATTATCATATTGAAGAAACCTTTTGCAAAAAAAAGAGGCTTTAAAAGCCTCTTGTACAGAATAAATTAATTGTTTGTGTCGCTAAGCAATCCTGAATCATTTTAGTCCATTTTTTGGCTAGTTGATGATCTTCATATAAACAAACTTGACCAATTTGATCATTCTCAATTTTGTAAAACGGTATAAACTCTGTTTCTTTGCCATCTTTGTATTGAAATTCAAATTCAATTTTTAGAATCGTATTAGTGTTATTCTCCGTTGTTGGAATCAGTTTGCAGGACTGAATTGTATTTAAATCTACAAAAGAAACAACTTCTTCCTCAGCATTAAAATCCATTAAAAGAAACCCTTTGTTTTTTTCGTCTAAAGCCAAGACTTTTTTGTTTTGTGTTTCGGTTATTTCAAAAGTAAAGCGATTGTTTTGACTGAATTTATTTTTTATTGCTTTGATTTTTGCTTTGTTAATTGAAGATGACCTCATGGAATAGAATAGAGGAATGGCAATTATTAAAGTTAATATTAGTCCAATTATAGTTACGGAAGTATCCATTTTTTATTTTTTAGTTATTTGTAAAACGTGATATGTTGAACTGAAATCCAAAGGGAATCAATTCAAAAGGGAAGATACTATATCTTCAATTTACGAAATCAGTGTTTCAAATCACCAAAAAAAATGGAAAGGAAAGAGTAACAGCGAAACCATCTCACATCGATTGATGTCTTGTTTCGCAAAACTAATAAAGAATATACTACTTTTAAAATCCGGAATTACATTCAGAAAATTTTCTAGATATTTTGCAATCGTATAATCAGGAGTTTTATGATAGGAAGTAAATGTATTACTTACTTGAGGTTGTATAAAAACTGAAGAATGAATGCTGTTCGCAGACAATGAAGAATTTGACTTTTCTATTTTAATGGTTTGAACAGGAATTTCACTTGCACTAAAAGCAAATAAAAAAACTATTAAAAGTCCAATAAAAACGAGTGTTTTTCGAAACCAATTCATTTTGTAAAAATAAAATTTCGTTTTAGATTACTATATTTATTTCTAATAAATGAAAGTTAAAATTTGAATGCAGAAAATCGTTTTTATAAAAAAGCCTCGAACTAATATTGTCCGAGGCTTATAGTTATAAAATAATATTAAAAATTATTCTATTTTTAAATTCCTTAATTGTTTTAGTTTTTCTTTCCAAACATCAAGACTTTCTTTATGTATAGCGATATTTTTGCGGACTTCTAATACGATTGAATTTTCTTTTTTTGCATTTCTGGTGTTGGTAAAAAACTGAATGTTGTTTTCCAGTTGGAAAATTTCATTCTGTACTTCATCAATTTTACGCATGATGAAAATCTTTTCATTATCAAGTTTGCGAGTATCATGACTTTCTGATAAATGATCCATTCTATTAGCGAAACGCATCATATCAGTATCTTTTTTACTCAAACTCAATTTTTCAAAAAGTGCATCCAGGATTTTATTGAATTTCCCTTCAATATGTCTTCTTGGGAAAGGCACTTTTCCAAAGTTTTTCCAAGTTTCGATGTGTAACTTAATTGCGTCTAAATCCGTTTTATGGTCTCCAGTCAACTGAAATTCTCTTAACGTTTCTAAGTATGCTTTTTTATTATCAAAAGCTTCTACCTCTTCACTATTTTCCTCATTTTTTTGCTCTTTTAACTTATCAAAATAATGATTACAAGCATCTTTAAACTCTTTCCAGATTTTATCGGAATATTTTCTTGGTACATGACCTATCTGTTTCCATTCCTCCTGAATTTGTTTCATGATAGGTGTTGTTACTGCAAAATCAGTGCTTTCTTGTAATTCTCTAGCTTTGGCAACAAGCGCTGTTTTCTTATTTAAATTGTCATTTTGATCTTTCTTAATATCTTTATAAAAAGAATTTTTAAAAGAATTAAAATTTCTCACGGCAGTTTTAAAACTGGCCCAAGTTTCCTCATTTACCTCCGACGGTACTTTACCTGCAGAGAAAAAAGCTGTTCTTAAGGCTTCAACTTTTTCTATTTGAGCTAGCCATTGTGCATGAGCATTGACTTTCTCCGTCGCCAAAACTTCAATTTTAGCAATAATTTCTTTTTTCTTCTCTAAATTTTCAAGTTCTGTTCCTCTTTGATTTTCGAATAAAACCTCACGTTTATCGTGCATTTGTTTGGTCAAATCGCTAAATTTATTCCAAATTTCATCGCGGTGTTCTCTGGAAACGGGACCAATATCTTCTTTCCAGATTCGGTGTAAATCCTGTAATTCTCTAAACGCTTTATTGATATCGGCTTCTTTTACCAATTCTTCAACACGCGCCACAATTTTTTGCTTTTGCTCTAAGTTATGTTTGAAATCCAAGTCTCTCGCTTCTCGGTCCAAATGTAAATAGTCGTAGAAATTTTCCACATGAAAATGGAAGTTGTTCCAAACGTGATTGTATTTATCCTTCGGAATTGGTCCTGCATTTTTCCATCGTTCTCTTAAATCATTAAAATGCTTTAAAGTGTCTTTAATGTTTGCCTGCGGATTAATCAACTCCTTCAATTCCTCAACAATCGCCAAACGGTTTTCTAAATTTGTTTTCAAATTCGTTTGTAAACTCTTGAAATGGGTGTTTTTAGTATCTCTAAACTGAGAATAATATTTATCAAATTGAGTCTTCAGTGGAGAATAGTATTGAAAATCTTCATTTGGATCTTGATTTTCTGCAAGGAATTCCTCTTTTTTCTCCTCAACAAGATGGTTGTATTTGGCTAAGAATGCTTTTTTAATTTCTTCAATATGATCCTTAAACGACATTACTTTTTCATTAGAAACCAAACTTTTAAGCTCGTCAACCAATGATTCAAGTGACAAAGTATCGTAATCCTGCATCGGGATCTCATGGCGCTCTTTCAGCGTTTCATCTTCACTTTCTTCCGCGTTTGATTCTGCTATTGCATCGGTGGCCGATTGATTTTCTGTGTCAGCAGTTGGCTCTGTTTTTGCAACTTCATCTTCAGCTGGAATAACAACATTGTCCTCTGCCGGAAAATCGCTAGGCTCTTCAATTGACGCACTTTCTAAACTTTCAGGTACTAATTGATTAGATTCAACAGCTTTGTGCTCTAAATTTCCATCTGCATCAAGCAGGTTATCATTCTTTTCTTCTAACATTTTTTCAATGTGTAAGGTTTCTAATTAGATTCAACACGAAAGATACTAAAGCAGTATGAGAGTACAAAATAAAACCCCTTATTTATTGTCATTTTAGGTTGCAAAATATTTCTTTTTGGAGCAATATCCTGCTGTTCGCTGTATTCCCGATTAAAAAAAATGACGGCTGAAAAAGCCTTGTTTTTCTATATCGGGAGATGCCGCTACCATCAGGGCTAGGGTTTTTAGGATGAAATTAGGAGTTGTTTAAAAAAAAAGTCCCACCGAAGCAGGACTAAAGATTTTCATCTACGGCATATAGCCTTATTGTGATAAGATTAAAGATTAGAAATTTTAATCAGTTACAAACCTAAACAAAAAATAGTTAGGTTGCAATGCGGAAAACCGTAAAATGGGTAATTATTTTCTTTGTAGCTTTAAAAATTCTTACAAAATAGACAGTGATATGGCAAAAATATTAGGATTAGATTTAGGGACAAACTCGATTGGGTGGGCTTTGATTGATGATAAATTGAATAAAATTATAGGAATGGGAAGTAGAATATTTCCTGTTGGAGTTGATAATTTAGGAGATGGAGAAGGAGAGCTTTCAAAAAATGCCAGTAGAACTGGTGCAAGAGGAAGTAGAAGACAGTTTTTTAGAAAAAAGTTACGAAAGAAAGTTTTACTTAAAGAATTAGCTTCTTTAAATATGTGTCCATTAACAAATCAAAGTTTTGATGATTGGAAAACTACTAAAAAGTTTCCGTCTCAAGAATTAGCTTCTTGGTTTGCACTTAATCCTTATGAATTAAGAAATAGAGCATTGAATGAAAAGTTAAATTTTGAAGAAATTGGGCGTATTTTTTATCATTTAATTCAACGGAGAGGATTTTTAAGCAATAGCCGAAGCGCAGGAAAAGATGATGGTGCTATTTTTAAAGGCAATGCCAAAGAAGGTAAAATAGGAATTGATGAAACTAGAGAACAAATTGAGAATAAAACATTAGGCTCTTATTTTTATGAAATTTCACCCAAAGAAAATCAACCTTTCGTAGATGGTTTGGAGCGCATTAGAAATAGATATACTACTCGCCAAATGTATGTTGATGAATTTGAAGAAATTTGGGAACATCAAAAAAAATATCATTCTAATTTAACTCACAAAATAAAAGAAAAAATTGGAGGGAGAAAGAATGATGAAGGTTTCAAAGAAGACGGTATTTTATTTCATCAACGCCCTTTGCGTTCTCAAAAACATTTAGTTGGTAATTGTACATTTGAACCCAATAAAACAAAATGTCAATTAAGTGCAATTCCTTTTGAACTATATAGATTGCACCAATGGATTAATACGGTTGAATATAATGGTCATAAGTTACACGCCGATGAAAGAAAGTTAGTTTTTAATTTTCTAATTGAAAAAGAGAAACCAAGTTTCAAAGACATTCGCAAAGCTATCAACAAGCTCGACGTCATTTATAAATTCAATTACAAAGATGAAGATAAAGTTGTGGGAACACATACGATTTCAAATCTATGTAACAAGAAGTTCTTTGGAAAAAAATGGTTTGATTTCACAGAAAAGGAACAAGAAGATATTTGGCACGTTTTATATTTCTTTGACAGCAAAGACAAGGTAAAAGAATATGCCATTAAAAATTGGGGTTTTGATGAAACACAAGCAGAGGCTATTTCTAAATTTAATTTAAAAGACAAATATGCCAGTTTAAGTCGAAAAGCGATTAACAATATTTTGCCGTTTTTAGGAATGGGATTTCAATATGATATTGCCGTAGTTCTTGGCGGAATAAAAAATGCTTATGGTCAAAATTGGAAAACTTTAAACAGTAGTGACAAAGGTTTAATTTTGGATAATATTTATGAAATTGTTCGCTCTAACTTAAAAGGAGGATTTATAGAGCCATTGAAACATTTTCTTAAAGTAGATTTGTACTTTACAGATAAACAATTGACTAAATTGTATCATCATTCAGCTAATATTGACGAAACTGTTTTGCTCGAAAAACTTCCAGTAAATGCTAATGCTGACAAAGAAATCCAAGCAATTAGAAATCCTGTTGTGATAACTGCATTATTCGAAATTAGAAAATTAGTAAACGAAATTGTCGATGAATACGGAAAACCAGATGAAATAAAAGTAGAATTGGCACGGAATTTAAAAGCTTCAAAATCAGGTAGAAATGAAGAAAGGAAGAGACAGCAGAAATTAGAAAGGGAAAATGACAGAGTAAAAGTTGAACTCAATAATTTGGGTAAACATATTTCTCACGACAATCTTTTGCTTTATAAACTTTGGGAAGAATGCAAGCGGACTTGTCCATATACAGGAAGAAGTGTAAGTGTAACTCAATTGTTTAGTGGCGAAGTTCAAATTGAACATATTCATCCGTGGAGTAAATCCTTGAACGATAGTTTTATGAACAAAACACTTTGTTTTGCTGATGAAAATAGAGCTAAAGGTGACAAAACTCCTTTTGAATTTTATAGTTTGCAAGGAGAAAACAAATGGCACGAAGTAAAGGAAAGAGCATTGAAGCTGTTTTCGGACACTGCTCAATATCCAAATAGTTATCAAAAGTTCAAACGTTTTGTACAACAAAAATTCGATGATGATTTTGCAAGTAAAAATTTAAATGATACGAGATATATAAGCAAGGAAGCTAAAAATTATATGTCTAAAATTTGTGATAAAGTAGCTGTTTCTCCAGGTCAAATGACAGCTAATTTACGTCAAAAATGGGGTCTGAATGCTGTACTCAATCCCGAAGATAAAACCAAAACCAGAGAAGATCATCGCCATCACGCTATTGATGCTTTGGTTATGGCTTGTGGAACGGTTAAACATTTACAGAAATTATCCGAATGGAATAGGTACGACAGAAAACCCGAAAACAAAAATTTCCCTCTACCTTGGACTGGTTTTGTGAAAGATGCTGAAATAGCTGTTGATAAAATTTTGGTGTCGCATAAAAAACTAAACAATATTATAACCGTTAGAACTCATAAAACAGAGAAAAACGGACAGGTTTATAGAAATGTTGGCGTAGCCGCAAGAGGGCAATTGCACAAGGAAACTGTTTTTGGAAAGCGAAATTTTAATGGAGAAGAAGCTTTTCACGTTCGTAAACCTATAGAAAGTTTATCAACTGAAAAACAAATCGAAAAAGTAGTTGATGAGTCTACTCGAATGTTGATATTAAAAAGAATTCAAGAATTAGGAGGGTTTGTAAAAGATAAAGTTCCTGCTAATACTTTTTTTGTAGTTGATGAAAATGGTATAAACCAACCGCAAATTTTCTTGCCTAATAAAAACGGTGCTCCAGTTCCTGTTAAGAAAATTAGAATGAAAGAAAGTATAGGTAGGGCAGAACGATTAAAAGAAGATATTAATCAATATGTAAATCCAAGAAATAACCATCACGTATTAATTTATAAAGACGAAAAAGGGAATCTAAAAGAAGATGTTGTGACTTTTTGGACTGTGGTAGAACGCAAACGACAAAAGCAAGGAGTCTTTCAATTGCCAGCCGATGGAACTTCAATTGTTGACACTTTGCAAATAAACGATATGTTTTTATTGGGGTTGGAAGATGAAGAAATTAATTGGGAGAATCCAGATTATGAGATTTTGAAAGAGCATTTATATAGGGTACAAAAATTTACCTCAGGAGATTATTATTTTAGAATCAATAAAACTTCATCAATAAATAATGCTGATGAAAAACAACAAATAAATAGTTTTGGATTAGGGAAAAATGGATGGTCTACACATAATCCAATAAAAGTAAAAATTTCAGTTTCAGGAAAAATTGAAAAATTGTAAATTTGAATGTTCTTTGACATTTCGTTCGACATCTTAAACAGCCAAACCACAACTGAAAGGTATAGCATCCGCCCAGTAGGGATGCAGTAGCTTTCAGTTGTGGTTTGATTAAAGATTAGAAAACACGATATTCAAAAAAAGTAATTAGAAATATTATCGATGTTGTGGTTTGATTAAAGATTAGAAAACACGATATTAACAGCCTTATTAAGTATGAACTAAAGGTTGTTGTGGTTTGATTAAAGATTAGAAAACACGATATTAACCAGTTTCAACATACGTTTTACCAGCTCGTTGTGGTTTGATTAAAGATTAGAAAACACGATATTTAAAGTCTTAAACGTGTAAAGCGGTTGTTTGTTGTGGTTTGATTAAAGATTAGAAAACACGATATTTGTAAAAATAATAGCATATTATGCCAGACAGTTGTGGTTTGATTAAAGATTAGAAAACACGATATTAATTATAATTACACGCTGTGCGATGAAACGTTGTGGTTTGATTAAAGATTAGAAAACACGATATTCGAATATAACCGAAGGCGCACATAATGGTAGTTGTGGTTTGATTAAAGATTAGAAAACACGATATTCTATGGTTTTTATAATAAAGTAAGCGCTCAGTTGTGGTTTGATTAAAGATTAGAAAACACGATATTTTATTACATTCACATCAATTTACGATGTAGTTGTGGTTTGATTAAAGATTAGAAAACACGATATTTTTATACTTTTTATCCATTACGTTTGATTAGTTGTGGTTTGATTAAAGATTAGAAAACACGATATTATTCTGAACTCGATAATTTATTAAGCCGTGTTGTGGTTTGATTAAAGATTAGAAAACACGATATTTGATTCGTATGATTTACCAAAAACACCAGTGTTGTGGTTTGATTAAAGATTAGAAAACACGATATTACTTTTCAGTTGGGTGGTTTAATCCAAATAGTTGTGGTTTGATTAAAGATTAGAAAACACGATATTAATGTTTTTTTAGCCATATCTATTTATATAGTTGTGGTTTGATTAAAGATTAGAAAACACGATATTTAGCTAATGCTTGAGAAGATGTGTGCTCAGTTGTGGTTTGATTAAAGATTAGAAAACACGATATTGTGCGGAACGTGCGAAATTCAGAGCGATAGTTGTGGTTTGATTAAAGATTAGAAAACACGATATTAATATTAATTTAAATACAATTGAAATGACTGTTGTGGTTTGATTAAAGATTAGAAAACACGATATTGTTGCCGAAAAATTACCACAATTAGTAGAAGTTGTGGTTTGATTAAAGATTAGAAAACACGATATTTTCAAAAACTTTGTTGATTTAGGTCCAAACGTTGTGGTTTGATTAAAGATTAGAAAACACGATATTTATTGGTTTGTTGAAGCGTTGAAATTGCACGTTGTGGTTTGATTAAAGATTAGAAAACACGATATTATTTTTTATGAACAATAGCATTACTAGGCAGTTGTGGTTTGATTAAAGATTAGAAAACACGATATTGATTCTGAACTCGATAATTTATTAAGCCGTGTTGTGGTTTGATTAAAGATTAGAAAACACGATATTAGCTTGAAAAAAGTTTGGGACATAAACTATGTTGTGGTTTGATTAAAGATTAGAAAACACGATATTTACTGGTTTGTTGAAGCGTTGAAATTACACGTTGTGGTTTGATTAAAGATTAGAAAACACGATATTAAACAATGATTATCAATACGGGTCAGTTAAGTTGTGGTTTGATTAAAGATTAGAAAACACGATATTAAGAACAAAAACTACAGTAACACCCCCCAGTTGTGGTTTGATTAAAGATTAGAAAACACGATATTCCATTGTCCAGAGACTATAATTTAATTATTGTTGTGGTTTGATTAAAGATTAGAAAACACGATATTTTAAAACGCTTATATCCATAGATTTATGTAGTTGTGGTTTGATTAAAGATTAGAAAACACGATATTACGCCGTACTAATATTATCGCGAGTGATTAGTTGTGGTTTGATTAAAGATTAGAAAACACGATATTAAATTAAAAATAGTCAAGTTCACCGTAATTGTTGTGGTTTGATTAAAGATTAGAAAACACGATATTTTGAAAATCTTCATTTCTCGCTCCTGGTTCGTTGTGGTTTGATTAAAGATTAGAAAACACGATATTATGCGGGAATTGTTCTCGAGTGTCAAACTAGTTGTGGTTTGATTAAAGATTAGAAAACACGATATTAGTTGGCTTGTTACCTTCTAATTTTCAACTGATTAAGAGTAAATGTCGTATAAAAAAATGCCTCTTTTTTGGATTGATAACCCAACATTGAGGCATTTTTTTATTTGTAGGTACAGGTCGCGACCTGTCCGTACTACCGTGTGTCAAGGCGTAATGGCTGAAAATAGCAAATCAATATGAAAAATAGAAAAGCAAATAGATTGAAAGGATATGATTATTCGAAAAATAATTTATATTTTGTAACATCATGCGTGAAAAATATGGAATGTTGTTTTGGTGATGTGGTTTCGGTAGGGACAGGTCGCGACCTGTCCGTACGTATTCCCGATAAAAATATTTCTGATAAAAACAATCCAGATAAAAATAATCTTGATAAAAATATTCCCGATAAAAATGATCTCGATGAAATTGAAGCAGAAATGATTTTAAATGAATATGGGATTATAGCGAATAATCAATTGGAATGGTTAGAAAAACAATATCCTTACATTAGTCTTCATTCTTATATTGTAATGCCAAATCATATTCATGCAGTGATTGAAATTGATTCTAATTTAATAAAGGCAGCTACTAATCAATGTTTGCCAACAGAGATTGTTAAAATAAAATCGCTTTCTCAAATTATGGGAGCATATAAAACGACTAGTTCTAAATTAATTCATGAAGCTGGTAATGATGAGTTTGCATGGCATCGTTCTTTTTACGACCATATTATTAGAGATGAAAAATCGTATTTTAACATTGTAAGCTATATAGAAAAAAATCCCAATACTTGGCATAAAGATAAATTTCACACTAGTTAGAATTAAAACAACTCCAACTGCGTTGGCGCAGCAACAGCATCTTGTTTTGCCTTGCCTAAATAATTGATAATCATGCCAAATTGTTTATCGGTAATCCTTAAAACACTTACTTTTCCTAACGCAGGAACAAGTCTGTTAATGCGTTTTTCATGAACGTCAGCACTTTCGCCACTCGCACAATGCCTAATATAAACGGAATATTGCATCATACTGAAACCATCTTTCAGTAAATTTCCTCGAAACTGAGAGGCATTTCTTCTGTCTTTTTTGGTTTCTGTTGGTAAATCGAAAAAAACGAACAGCCACATTATTCGATATCCGTTAAGTTCCATAATTTAGGATATTTAATTTTTTTACGGTCTCCTGTAAAACATTGCTGTAGCGAACTGGCTGTTTTTTGCAATCCTACCATTAACGGACTTTTCTCTTCCTTGAAATAAACTGTTTGTGTCAGCATTTGCAATAGTTCCGCTTTAATAGCGGTGTTTAGTTCTTGTTCTTGATACCGTTTCATGATCTCAAAAACTTTTTCGTCAACAATGGGACGAAAAGGTTCCATGATATCGTCTGCAAGTGCAAAAGCATTGTATTTACTTTTGTGATGAATTCCTAAAGTATTTAATAATCCGCTTCCAGAAAGAGCACGTGCAGTGGCAGCTCTTAAAATTGCATACCCGTAGTTTAAAAAATTGTTGGGGTAATCGCCAAAACGTTCTCTTTTTATACCATCTTTTTCATGATTGGGTAACGGGAAATTTTTCCAATATTGTTGTGCCGCAACTCCTTCCATATTTGATGTGTCGCCACTTAATACTTTACTGGCCAGAAATTCAAATGTATTTTTATTTTTAGTTATTTTTTCTAATAATTCTCCTTGATTTTTAATTTTTTCAATAATGGTTTGTTGCCATAATTGTTTTTTTAGCGGCATAGAGGCTTCGATTTGATTTTTGAAAATTTCTTGCTGGATATGATGACTGTTGAGATTAAGAAACATTCCGTTTGGCAGATGGTTGCTGCTGCAAATAATAATTGCAGTATTATTTTCTACGATTAAGTTCATGGCAGGAATACTCAGGTAAATTTCAGCATGATCGAGAACTAGAAAACCAATGTCTTCTATTGGAATAGCACTTTCCCTTACGTCTGATTTGAGTACTAACTGCTGATTTTTTGTCGTGATTGAGGATTTGTTTTCGACGAGAATTGTTCTTTTAATCATAATTTAAAGTGTTAAATTAAACTCAAGAATTTGATTGTCAGTCAAATTAACACATTAACTAATTAATTACAATACGGGAAACCTCAATAGTATTTTAAATTAATGATAAAAAAAAATGTCTTGTTTTAAACTACTTTACATAAGAGGTAAAGTCAATTTTAAAACAAGACATTTAAAGGATATGGTACTTTGACTTTTTTTATTTATTCCAAATCTTCCAGGCTTTCTCTGCCTGAAAAATAAGCATATCCAGACCATTTTTGATTTGTGCGCCTTGTTGTTTGGCTTTTTTGAGGAACTGCGTCTCAGCAGGATTGTAAATCAAATCATACGCAATATGCTTGTCCGTGAAAAATTCGTATGGAATTAATGGAAACGCATCGACATTAGGACTTGTTCCTACCGGAGTAGCATTAATAATGATTTGGTAATTGTCAAATGTGGTTGCATTGATTCGGTCGTAATCAATTCCATTTTCTTTGGCTTCTCTCGAAACAAAAGTATAGGGGATATTAAGTTCGTCCAGAGCAAAAGCGACTCCTTTTGAAGCGCCTCCAGTTCCTAAAATCAATGCTTTTTTGTGGTGCGGTTGCAGTAACGGTTCTAATGATTTTTTGAAACCATAATAATCCGTATTGTAGCCTTTGAACTTTCCTTTTTTAGTAATTTTAATGGTGTTTACAGCGCCAATTAATTCCGCTTTTTTAGACAATTTATCCAAAAATGGAATAACCGTCTCCTTGTACGGAATAGTAACATTCAATCCTTTTAAATCCGAAGTGTTTTTAATTACCTCTAGAAAGCCTGATATTTCTGGAATATCAAAATTTTCATAGCTGCAACCTGCAAAGTTTTCGTTACTAAATTTGTCAGTGAAATATCCTTTCGAAAAAGAATAACTAATATTACGTCCTAATAATCCAAAGCGTTTCTTAACAGTGCCAGTCATTATTGTTTTTTATGTTTTGCAATATAATTTTGCACCATTTTTTTTGTCCAAACCACAGGGAATAAATCTTCTAAAAGGATATAATTGTCAAAATTTAATCGCAAAGCATTGCTTAAATGGAATTTTGCTTTAGTATTATCAGTTAACATAAAATAAAGTCCTGCCAAACGGTATTCCACTTCGTTCTCTTCCGGGAAATATTCTGAGGCTTGTAATAAGGTTTGAATAGCACTTTCGAATTCGCCTAAAAATTGCAAAATATCTACCCAAAATAACCAAGTGTCTAAACTGTAATCACCAAATTCGACTGCTTTTCTATATCCAAATTCAGCTTCTTCAAAGAAATTCATTTGCTTGTTGATAGTAGCAAAACGTTTCCAGTACAAACGATTTTGGTTGTCAATGGCTAATGCTTTATTGACAAAAAATAGCGCTTTTTGGTAATTTTTCTGACGGACGTAAAAGTCAGTGATGGCAATCCAACCTTTATCTAAAAGCGGATCTTCATGAACAGTTTGATTGAAATATTTTAATGCCAGCGCTTTGTTACCTAGTCTTTCATAACATTTTCCCATTCGAAGTAGCGCATAGGAAGTTGCATCATCTAATTCGATGGTTCTGCTATAGCTTTCAATGGCTTCATCGTATTTTTTTAATCGCTCGTACGCTTTTGCTTTTTCCATGAAAGCGCCAAGGAATTCATCATCGATTAAAGTAGCATAATCAAAGGCACGAATAGCATTTTCATATTCTTTCACACCGTAATGCAAACGTCCCAGTTGATGCCAGGCAATTTCGCTATAAGGATTTTTGTCAATGTATTTTTGTAAATAGCTAATCGCATCTTGGTTTTGATCTAAAAATTCAAAACAATACACTACGTTATACAATGCGGATTGGTCTTCCAGATCTTCTTCTAAACACTTGATAAAGCTTTCTTTCGCCATTTCAAGATTGTCCATAAAAAGATATTCCATGCCTATTAAATTATAGACATCAGCATAATCATCAGTGTATTTTAACGCTATTTTTAGTAATTCAACTGCCTTTTCGTGTTGGTCTCTTTTGGAGCAAATATTGGCTTTTTGAATGTAAATTTCTTCATTTGTTGGTTCAATGGCGTATAACTCATTCAATAGCTTTTCGGCTAATTCAAGTTTATCATCATATACTAACATTTCTACTTGAACTAGTTTTAGTCCGGTAGATTTTGGATGTTGTTCCAATGCTAGTTTTAGTGCTTTTTTTGCCAAAGCGGCCTTACCCATATCGAGATAATGAAGAATAATTTCTTCAAATTCTTCAGAGTCAAAAAAGAGTACTTTGTTGGTTTTCAACATGGACTCAAATTTAGACAGGGATAAGTTATAGTCTTCTTCTTCGTTGCTTAATTGCATACTGTTTGTTTTTAATTTAGCCTAAATAAATTTAGGGAATCGTGCTTGTACTGTGAGGTAAAGTTAGAATTGTTGTGAACAATTTAATTAACAAAAAAAGCTTTAGATAAAACGGATGCCATAGCCCTGATAAGAGTGGAAATCCTTTTACTTTTTTCTTTAAAAAGTAAAAGATTATAACGGATAGCAGAAACAGCTCCCAATTTTTTTAATTGTTTTGAATAGGTATTTCAATATATATTCAATCGTTCAACTTCTGCAATCAAAAATCGTTAATCATCATTCTTCACTCATCATTTCATCCATTACTTCAAGTATGATACTACAACCTTCTCGTATTTCTTCTTCAGAAATGGTTAGAGGAGGTGTTATTCTAATGGCGCAACCTTCAAACAGTAACCAGAATAAAATGAGTCCTCTGTCTTGACATTTGAGAATCACTTCGTTTGTTATGTCGGCAGTTTTTGTCATTGCGGCAAGCATTAATCCTTTTCCTCTAACTTCCTCTATCAAAGGATGTACCAAAAGTGAACGGAATAGCTTTTCTTTCTCCATGGCATCGGCCATCAAATTGGTTTCGGTAATTTCCTGCAAAGTCGCCAAACAGGCTGACGCAATGACAGGGTGACCTCCAAAAGTGGTGATGTGCCCCAGTTTTGGATTATGACTCAACAGTTCCATCATAGTAGAGGAAGCCGTAAAAGCGCCTACTGGCATGCCGCCGCCCATTCCTTTTCCCATGACTACAATATCAGGAACAACATCATAATTTTGGAATCCGAAAAGTTTTCCTGTTCTCCCAAAACCCGGTTGGATTTCGTCGAGAATCATCATTGCGCCAACTGCAGTACAACGTTGACGTACTTTTTTAAGGAAATCATTGTGAGGCTGAATAAATCCGGCGCCACCTTGAATGGTTTCCAGAATAATTCCAGCCGTTTTGGTGGTTATTTTTTGTAAATCTTCTTCGTTGTTGAACGTAATAAAATCAACATCAGGAATCAACGGTCGGAAGACTTGTTTGCGTTCTTCAAATCCCATAACGCTCATAGAGCCCATAGTATTGCCATGATACGCATTATGACACGAAATCAACTGACTTCTTCCGGTTGTTCTTCTTGCGAGTTTTAAGGCACCCTCAATAGCTTCTGTTCCTGAATTGACCAAGTAGGTTTTGTCTAAAGGAGCGGGCAGGTGTGACGCTAACAATTTGCAATATTGAACTGCAGGACTTTGTGAATATTCGCCATACACCATGACGTGTGAGTATTTGTCCAGCTGATCTTTGATAGCTTTATTCACTCTTGGGTGTTGATGTCCTAAGGTGCAAGCCGAAACTCCAGCTACAAAATCCAAGTATTTTTTAGAATTAGTATCGTATATATAAGAACCTACAGCGTGTGAAACTTCCATACCTAATGGATATGGTGAGGTTTGCGCTTGGTATTTTAAGAAATCGGTATTCAATTTTTTAGAAATTTAACCGCAAAGTTCACGAAGTTTTTTTCGTAAAGTTCACGAAGTTTTTTAAAAGTATTTTTTAATCGGATATCCTAAAAGCTGTTGTCTGTAGCTTGAGAATGAAAACTGTTCCCGAAACTTCGGGATGAACACTAATACTATTTTTTCACTTTCTTCTTATCGTAATTCAGCGTTTCTTTTCGGATTTTCATAGGAATATCCTCTTTGGCTTCAGCTAATTTAGTTGCTTTGGCGATTTTGTCATTATCTTCATTTTCTTCGGGAGGAAAAATATCGTCTTTTGATTTTATTCGTTCATCGCCACGCCATACTAGTCCTCGCAGTTTTCTGGCATTTTCTGGTAAATCCTTTTCCGGAAAAATATCGCCATCTATTTGTTGAAAAAAGGTAATGGTTTCGACCTCATTATCTTCAATAATAAGGTTGATTTTACTGCTTTTGTTTTTGTTGATACCTATGAGCTCTTGCGCTTCGTTTCGCATGTAATAAATTACTTCGGCATTTTTTACGACATCAACATCATGAAGTTTTCCCTCCTCAAACTTGCCATAGAGATCTTGTCCCTTGACTTGATTATAGCCAGTTCCTATGGTGTCTTTGGAGACGATGAATGTATTATTGAGCACTTTGAGTGAATCTAGTTTTTTAGTTGTATTATTTCCTATAAGATGCATAACATCGCCTGTAATTTGGCTTTCTGCGTTCCAAAGTATCGGATTTCCAATCATTTTTGTCAAGGCAGTTTTAGAACTAGAATGAATCGAATCACATTTTCCGCTCATGTCCGTTTTGAAAAATCGAACATTATTGAACGCTCGGATAATTCGGTTTCCTTCTTTTCCGGTAACCATTAATTTTTTTCCGTGGATGTAAACCGAGTCATTTTCGACAAAATTCACAGAAACGGCTCTTTTAGTAACGTACATGGAATCCAGTTTTTTATACACTTCAGCATAATGTCCTTTTACGATGCCGCGATTAATAGAATCCGTTATTTTTACATTTCGCGTAGCCGATGCAAATTCGCGGTTTCGATCATAATACAAACTGTCGCCTTTAATAACGCGATCATCATATCTGATGTATGATTTGTTCAGGAAATGCGCCAGATTTTTTTTGGTATCATAAAATCCTTTTTCGGTGTAAATATAATTTGTTTTGCTGGTAATGGTTGAAGGCCCAAAAAGATAGGAATGTCCCGAATTACTATAATAATCCAAGTGATTTGATTTGATTACATACGTTGGGTTTGTGATGGTTACTGCAGTAAGGAATTGGAATTTTTTTTGTTTCACGTAATATCTTCCTGAATTACTTTTAAGCGTATTGTCTTTGTTCGTAATTGTCCCTGGGGTATCGTAAAATACTTCTTGAATATTTCGGTCAAAATTAATTATTTCTGTGGTCAAAGTTGCATCTGGGGAACTCATTACGGCATCTCCGGAAGCGTACGCTTTTTTTACATTTCCATTGTATTCTGCATATTTACTGTTCAAAAATAAAGTATCACCTTGAACCATTTGAACGTTTCCAAAAGCCTTTATGTAATTCTCTTTTTGGAAATAATAAGCTTTATTGCAGGTCATTACAACACCGTCATGATTAACACGTACGTTTCCGATAAGTAATAATGCATCAGGAATTTCGACTTGATTTACATCGGCAAAATCAGAGTTTTCTACAATAATTTTTTTTGGGGCTTGCGCCAAAACCAAATTAGTAAAAAGTAGTAGCAAACAGTAAGAAAGGAAAAACAACGATTTTTTCAATGGATTTAATTTTTGTCAAATTTATGAAAAAGGAAACAATCCTAATCCATATTAGGATTTATTTATAATTAGTCAATGGGAGTCAAAGCTATGACTTTTCCTCCTTTAAGTTATCAACAAATACCGTAACTCCTTCGTTGTAGTATTCTTTTTTTAAAACGGAATTATTTAATTTAAAACGATATAGACTTCTTTATATTTAAAAAATATTAAATTTAAAAATTGATATTCATTTTGTTATTAAAAGAATTGAAATCAGTGTAAATAATTTTATATGAAGAAAAAAATAACTATTGTTGCAGGGATAAGCGTGGTGCTTTTTGCAACGGCTTGTAAAACGAAAGATTTAAAAATGAGCATAGAACAGAAACAGTTAGTCAAGAATAAAAAAGAAGTAGTGTATCAGGTTTTTACTAGATTATTTGGAAATCAAAATTCTACTAATAAACCTTGGGGAACCATTGAAGAAAATGGAGTAGGTAAATTCAATGATTTTACGGAAACAGCTTTGCAGGAAATCAAGGATTTGGGAGTTACCTATGTTTGGTACACTGGAGTTCCGCATCATGCTTTGATACGTGATTATTCCAATATTGGGATTTCCAATGATGATCCCGAAGTGGTAAAAGGTCGGGCTGGTTCCCCTTACGCCGTAAAAGATTATTACAATGTAAATCCAGATTTGGCCGTAAATCCAGCAAATAGATTGAAGGAATTTGAAGCTTTAATTGACCGAACACACAAAGCGGGTTTGAAAGTGATTATCGATATTGTTCCCAATCATATTGCTCGCAAATATGAAGGAAAGAGCAATCCGGTAGGTGTTAGAGATTTTGGTGCGGATGATGATACAACGGTTGAATACAAAAGAGACAATAACTTCTACTATATTCCTAATACACGTTTTGAAATTCCCGATACTGACAAGCCGTTAAATGGAGAAAAGAATCCATATATTGATGGGAAATTTGAAGAAAGCCCTGCAAAATGGACTGGTAATGGTTCCCGTATGGCAAAACCCGACCGCAATGATTGGTATGAAACCGTTAAAGTGAATTATGGCATTCGTCCGGATGGTTCCAAAGATTTTCCGGAACTTCCAGCTGGTTTTGAAACCAAATCGTATCAGGATCATTTCGATTTTTGGAAAGGAAAAGACGTTCCGGATTCTTGGGATAAATTCAAAGACATAGCATTGTATTGGACTGCCAAAGGGGTGGATGGTTTTCGATTTGATATGGCCGAAATGGTGCCTTATGAATTTTGGAGCTATATGAATTCAGCCATTAAAGTAAATAATCCTGATGCTTTTTTATTAGCAGAGGTCTATAATCCTAAAGAATATCGAAATTATATTCATTTGGGTAAAATGGATTATTTGTATGACAAAGTAGAAACCTATGATAAATTGAAAGATATCATTCAAGGTAAATCATTACCTGATGGCTTATCAGACATACAAAACGGAATGGCGGATATTGAACATCACATGTTACATTTTCTGGACAATCATGATGAACAGCGGTTGGCTAGCCCTGAATTTGCGGGAACGCCACAAAAAGGAAAACCTTTGATGGTGTTTTCTACAACCATCAGCACTTCGCCTACAATGGTTTATTTTGGACAGGAAGTTGGTGAGGCAGGAAATGAAAATGCAGGATTTGGAACTCATTCTAGAACGTCAATTTTTGATTATATAGGAGTTCCGAATCACCAACGCTGGATGAACGGCGGTAAATTTGATGGAGGTCAGTTGACAAAGGATGAAAACGAGTTGCGTGATTTTTATAAAAAAATATTGAATTTCTCTTTAAATAGTTCGGCTTTAATGGGGAAATACCAAGAAATTCAGACGGTGAATCGCCAATCAACTCAAGGTTACGATCCGGGAATTTACGCTTTCACACGCTGGTCTGATACTCAAAAACTAATAGTTGTCACTAATTTTTCTTGGATTACCACCAGCAATTTCGAATTAAAAATCCCTTCAGATATCATTCAAAAATGGAATTTGGAAGATGGAAATTATATTGTAATGGATCAGTTGTATAATAAAAGTGCTGTTCAGCTTCAGGTTTTGAATGGTGAAGGCAAAGCTCAAATTACAATCGCACCTTCAGAATCATTCATTTATCAATTGTAAAAAGAGTTTTTTATACTAACAAAAAGACAAAAAAAATGCTGATATAAATTTATATCAGCATTTTTTATGATTAGAAACGAACGCTATTTTTTTGCAGCAGCATCGTAATTTTCTTCCACTTTTCTCCAATTAATTACATTGAAAAATGCATCAATATAATTTTTTCTTCGGTATTGGTAATCTAGATAATAAGCATGTTCCCAAACATCTAATGCTAATACTGGTGTTCCGGGAATAAGTGTATTACGCATCAAAGGATTGTCTTGATTTGCGGTACTTGTTATTTGAAGTTTTCCAGTTCTATCAACTATAAGCCAAGCCCAACCGGAACCAAATTGTTTTGTTGCTTCATCTTTAAATAGTGACGTAAAGTTATCGAAAGATCCAAAATCTCTTGTAATAGCTTCGGCTAATGCATTACTTGGTTCACCACCAGATTTTGGTGCCATGCATTTCCAGTATAAGGAATGATTGTAAAATCCACCGGCATTATTACGAAGTACAGCATCGTTAGGATCTAATTTGGCTAAAACTTCTTCTATTGTCAAATTCTCTAAAGGAGTTCCTACTATGGCTCTATTCAAATTATTTGTATACGTTAGATAGTGCTTTGAATAATGCATTTCTAAAGTTGTGGCTGATATGCTAGGAGATAATGCATCGTAAGCATAAGGCAACTTGTCCATTTGAAATGACCCTTCATCAGCTTTTACGTCATCAGGAGAGCCAATGGCTATTTTTTCTTGAATATCAGTTGGTAAAGGGACTTCAACTACTTCAATTAATTTTTTGTCATTGCAGGATTGTAATGTAATTAAGAGAATTACAATAGGACCTAAAAAAAATAAATTTTTCATGATTAGATTATTTTTTCAACAGAGAATGAATTAATTCGATATACTGTTCTTTAGATTCATCCGGACTCAGATGACTGATTTGCATCCAAGCGTTAGTTTTAAAAGCATCTCTTAAATGGTAAGAAGAATTTTGTTTTAGATCTAGAGTTCCCAAAGTTGCTTGTTTATAAAAAGCATAGAGTCGCAATTGTACATCTTGTGGTAAAGATGCTTGTGTCATTTCGGAGGCTATTTCTACTGCTTCCAGAAATCGGGTATTTAAATCTTTTTCAATCATTATGCTTTGGTCGCAATAACTGTCTTTCCTCCAATTGCTTTTTGGTTTAATACGACATTTATAGGTGTTCCAAGAGGTAAAAAAATATCAACTCTTGAACCAAATTTTATAAATCCAGCATCAGTTCCCTGAATTACTTGCATTCCTTCTTCAGCGTAATTTACAATTCGTCGGGCTAGTGCACCGGCAATTTGTCGGTATAACACTTCACCAAAGGTTTTGTTTTCGATAACAATAGTTGTTCTTTCGTTTTCCTCACTTGCTTTTGGATGCCAAGCCACTAAGAATTTTCCAGGATGGTATTTGCTGAATTTTATTAGTCCACTCAATCCATAACGAGTAACATGTACGTTGATGGGTGACATGAAGATTGATATTTGCAAACGTTTATCTTTGAAATATTCGCTTTCATACACTTCTTCAATAACCACAACTTTACCGTCTACAGGAGCCAGAATCTGATTTTCATTAATTACAACAGTTCTTTTTGGATTTCTGAAAAATTGCAAGATGATCATCAAAAGCAACAACGCTGCTATTTGAATGGCCATTTTTAGCCAGTTGGTGTCTATTAAATTGTCAGACAATAAAAGGACAACAGCAGTGAAAATAGTGCCTAATAAAATAGATTGGGTTCCTTCTTTATGAAACATAGTTTAAAATTTGATAAAATAAAAATATAATTGGTGCTACAAAGATAACACTATCTAAACGATCTAGTATGCCTCCATGACCAGGCATTATGCTTCCGCTGTCTTTTACACCTGCAATGCGCTTGAATTTGGATTCAATTAAGTCTCCAATGGTGCCGGCAATTCCAACAATTACAGCTATAGAAGTCCAGATTAATATTGATTTCTCACTAAATTCAGGATTGGCTCTGATGTAATATTTAGATATTAAATATCCCGCTAAAATGGCAAAAAGTATTCCTCCTAAAAAACCTTCTACTGTTTTTTTAGGTGATATTTTTTCAAATAATTTAGTTCGGCCTATAGATTTACCCACAATATAAGCAAAAGTATCATTTGTCCAGATCAAGATAAATAATCCAATAATGATTTTTGGATTATAGTCATTGATACCAAATGAAATTTTAGTAATAAACACAAAAGGCAAAATTATATAGCCTAATAAATACAAATATTTGGAAGAAGTGCTTATTTTTTGAATGTTATCATAAAACAAAAAAAGAATACATTTTATAGAAACAACTAAAGCTATCACTAATAAAACGATATCCAACTGTTGTACATTTATATCAATTAAATAATCAGTGTTTAAAATCTGATTTAAAGTATTTGCAGTAAGTGTATTGTAATGACTCACTAAAGTTACCAGAGTATATATAACAATAGCTAAAATAATTGGAAAAACTTTATGTATTTGAACTAAATTACAAAATTCATAAACTGCAATAATAAGAAATATACCAAAAAGGATAAAAAAGGTTTCAGTAGAATATAAAATAGAAGCAAGTAATAATATGATATAAATAGCTCCTGATATACCTCGTTTTAGAGTTTCATTCATTTTAAAGATCTTCTAAAAGCAATAAATAAAGATTTTTAGCTGAACTTCCATATTGTGTAAAGTCTTCTTCTTTGGCTTTCTCGAAATATTTTATTGTAGTAATGTTGGTAGGATAATCTCTTTCGTACTTCTTTTTGATGGCGCTTAAGCCATCACTTTTAGTGCCTAAGATTTGGCTTGTTTTAGCCAAAACGATAATATTTGCTGGTAATTCGTTTGGTTTATGTTGTTTGATTTGTTTAGAGGAAAATAAGATTGAACCTTCATCTGCAATCAAATTTTCACAACTAGCAAGAAGGAATTTAGGATTTACAGGTTTGTCATACGTAAGTTTATTATCATCAAGCATGCTAAAAAGTGTTGGGTCATAACACAAAACTTGACTTTCAAACCAGTCATTTTCTTCTAATATATTTTCAAACTGTTCTTTTACTTCATTAATATTTTCGCAATACAGAAATTTACCTCCATTTTTTTTAAAATTAAAGATAAATTGTTCATCTATAGAAGTTGCGTTTTCAGCATGGGATTTACTAAATTCACTTTCTTTATCTTCCTCAGAAGGCGGATTAATAGAACCAAAAATTTTTCTAAAAAGACTCATATTTCTGTAAACTGCTATAATTTATTATTTGAAAACGTCCAAAGATAAAAAAATCTTAATTCAAAAGTAGTTTTTGAATTAAGATTTTAAAAATAATTAAATAATGATGTATTTTTCTAAGATACTACTTCTTCCAAATTTTTGTCAAAAGTCCTTTTTCCGAAAATAGCTTCTAAATCATCCTTGAATATCACTTCTTTTTCAATTAAGATATTTGCCAATTGATCCAGTTTATCTTTGTTCTCTTCTAATATTTGAATCGCTCTTTGGTATTGACTTTCAATTAATAATGAAATTTCTTCATCAATAACTCTAGCTGTTTCTTCAGAATATGGTTTAGAAAAGTTATATTCACTTTGCCCGGTTGAATCATAATAGGTAACATTACCAATTTTATCATTCAATCCATAAATAGTTACCATAGCACGTGCTTGTTTGGTCACTTTTTCTAAATCGCTCAACGCACCAGTTGAAATTCTGTTGAAAGTTACTTTTTCAGCAGCTCTTCCACCCATTGTAGCACACATTTCATCAAGCATTTGGTCTGGACGAACAATTAGTCGTTCTTCTGGTAAATACCAGGCAGCCCCTAAACTTTGTCCTCTAGGAACAATAGTTACTTTAATTAACGGAGCAGCATGTTCTAACATCCAACTTACCGTTGCGTGACCTGCTTCATGTATTGCAATTGCTTTCTTTTCGTCAGGTGTAACAATTTTATTTTTCTTTTCAAGACCACCAACAATTCTATCAACAGCGTCAAGGAAATCTTGTTTGTCAACAGCAGTTTTGTTGTTTCTTGCCGCTATTAATGCAGCTTCGTTACATACATTTGCAATATCAGCACCAGAAAAACCTGGAGTTTGTTTGGCTAAAAATTCAGTATCCAAGCCTTCTACTTTCTTTAAAGGAGCAAGGTGAACTTTAAAAATTTCAGCTCTTTCGCGAATGTCTGGTAAGTCTACAAATATTTGTCTGTCAAAACGACCTGCACGCATTAAAGCTTTATCTAATACATCAGCTCTATTTGTTGCAGCCAAAACGATTACGTTAGAATTAGTTCCAAAACCGTCCATTTCTGTCAGTAATTGGTTCAATGTGTTTTCACGTTCGTCATTTCCGCCTGACATATTGCTTTTTCCTCTTGCTCTACCTACAGCATCAATCTCATCAATAAAGATAATCGCAGGAGACTTTTCTTTTGCTTGTTTGAATAAATCACGTACACGAGACGCTCCAACACCTACAAACATTTCAACGAAATCAGATCCTGACAAAGAGAAAAATGGTACTTGAGCTTCGCCGGCTACGGCTTTTGCCAATAATGTTTTACCTGTTCCAGGAGGCCCAACCAGTAAAGCTCCTTTTGGAATTTTACCACCCAGATTAGTATATTTTTCAGGGTTTTTGAGGAATTCTACAATTTCTTGTATTTCTTCTTTTGCGCCTTCTAAACCAGCTACATCTTTAAAGGTAGTTTTAATATCTGTTTTTTCATCAAAAAGCTTAGCTTTTGATTTTCCAATATTGAAAATCTGTCCGCCACCACCAGCACCACCACCAGACATTTTTCTCATGATAAAGATCCAAACGGCAATAATGATAATGATAGGTAATAAACTAATTAAAATATCAGACCAATTGTTTTTTGGTAAGAAATTAAAGTCCTTCAATTTACCATCAGCAACTGCTTTTTCAAGTTTGTTTTGAAATATTTGATCGTTTCCAATGTCAAAAGTGTAGTGAGGCCCTTTATTTGGTCGGTCAAAAACATCTTTAGAAACCTTCTTGTGTGCAGCATCTTTCATTGCTGCAGCGCTAAGAAAAACTTCAGCTTCAGTTTTGTTGTAAACAATAACTTTTTCAATTTGTCCTTTTTCTAAATAGTCGTTAAACTTGGATGAAGTTAATTGTCCTGGTTCATTTAGACTTGAACCATTTGTTATAAAACTTATAAATAAGAAAATTAATAATATTGCAGCATAAATCAGCCAAGGGCTTACTTTAAACTTATTCGGATTTGGATTATTTTCTTTCGCCATTACTACGGATATATGTCTTTAGTATTTGTTTTCTATGGTTGTTATTTTAGCATCGCCCCATAAACTTTCGATGTTGTAGTATTCTCTAATATGTTTTTGAAATACGTGAACTACAATATTCACATAATCCATCAAAACCCATTCTGCATTATCAGTTCCTTCAACATGCCAAGGTTTATCTTTTAATTCTTTAGAAACTGTTTTTTGGATTGAGTTTACTATGGCGTTAACCTGAGTATTTGAATTACCGTTGCAAATAATGAAATAGTCGCAAACTGCAGTGTCTATTTCTCTTAAATCAAGGATAGTGATATCATTTCCTTTTACTTCTTCTATTCCCTTAATGATGTTCGCCAACAGGTCATCATTATTTATAGTCTTTTTCGCCATGAATTATTTTTATATAAGTTTGTAAAGTTACCATTTTTTGTGATTATTTTTGAACCTTAACACAATATTAAATTCTGTTTCACAAAAAAACACATATGAAAGTAATCAAACTCGATGCCATAGATTCAACAAACGAGTTCCTCAAAGGGCTATCGAGCAAACAAGAGCTTGAAAATTTCACAGTTGTTACTGCGGAGACTCAAACGAAAGGAAAAGGACAAATGGGTGCCGTTTGGGCCTCTGAGCCAAGTAAAAACTTAATAATGAGTATTTTGGTAAAAGATTTTTTATCTGATATTTGTCAGATATTCAATCTTAATATTGTTGTTTCGCTTGCTGTAATTGAGGTTTTAGAATATATTAATATTCCGGATCTAAGTATTAAATGGCCTAACGACATAATGTCATACAATAAAAAAATAGGTGGCATTTTGATTGAAAATACTATTAAAAGTGACGGAACAATCTTCTCGATTGTCGGTTTAGGGCTGAATGTGAATCAAACTAGTTTTAAAAATTTGCCAAAAGCATCTTCTCTAGCTGTTATTACTGGCCAAGAATTCGATAAAGAAGCACTTCTTTTTTCAATCGGCAGCGCAATTGAAAAAAATATTGCATTCTGGAAACAGCATCCAACTTTATTGTGGACTAAATACATTGATAACTTATACAAAAAGGGTTTGCCAATGCCTTTTTCAAATCAACACATGACTATTTTTATGGGAATTATCCAAGGCGTTTCCGCTATTGGCAAACTTCAGGTTCTTTTGGAAGATGATAGTATTTCAGAATTTGATATTAAGGAAATCCAGATGTTGTATTGATAAAAAATTAGCTTAATGTTTAGGTAACTTAGAAATAATCGATAAGGTGTAATTTTGTTTTTTAATAAAATTCACTATGCTATTTTTGTTGTATTTAACCTCAATTCAATCGCTCATAACGGCTCTATTGATTTTTTTTAATAAAAAATTCAAGCAAGAAGATTTTTATTTGAGCCTTTTTTTTGGCGTTGTTTTTTTTCATATCCTGTTCAAAATTTCCTTGATTTATATCTATCAAGATGCCAATTTATTCGAAAAACTCCACGGTAGCTTTTCATTTCTCTATGGTCCACTGTTGTATTTTTATACACTTTCTGTTTTGGACAAAAAAATTGCTACCAAACAAATTTTATATTATTGTATTCCATTCTTTATTGGTTTTATACTCAATGTTGTCATATTGTTTATTTCAGTAAATCATCCTTTCTTTTATTTGATTATCAACAATTCCAATATTGTCGTGATGGTGCTTTTAATGCCATCTTTTTTTGTTTACAGCATTCATTGTTTGAGATTAGTAACTAATTTGCAAGTTGAAAGAACTAAAATTTTTAACCTTAAAATCAATATAATAAAAGTCATAAGCAGCATTTTTTGCTTATTAGGACTCCTCGCTGTTTGGGGAGTACTTTTATTGTCATTCAATTATACGAGTTCAATAAATATGAGATTTATTTTTTACCTATTTATGTTATTCATTTTTGTTTACGTGATTCATATTCGATTTGCTATATTTTTCGAAATTCAGAAAGTAATTTTAGAATTAAAAACCGAAGAAAAATATAAGAATTATGAGTTAGATTCAGATGAAATGGATGAAATAATCACCTCTATGAATTCTTATTTTAAATTAAAAAAAGGTTATTTAGATTCTGAATTCAATTTAGATAAATTATCATTGGATTTAAATATTTCTAAAATTAAAATCACGCAAGCATTGAATTTGAGGTTAAAAACTAATTTTCATCAATGCATCAATTCTTTACGGGTTGAAGAGGCCAAAAGATTGATTGATAAAAAGCAAGATTTAAATTTTGTTACTATTGGTTATGAAAGTGGTTTTAAAAACAAATCTACGTTTTACAAATATTTCAAACAAATTACGGGAGCCACTCCAAGCGACTATAAAAAGATGTTAGTCCAATCGTAGCTTAGGCTTTCTGTTTTACTATTTTCTACACTCCATTTTGTCTCAATCAAATTCTTTTAAAAATGTAGAATGTTCTTCACTACAACTATTTTACACTTTGATAACAATTTGATATTATACATAAATAACTGAAAAACAATGATTTATAAGTTATTTATTTTGTTTTTGTATGTATAAATTTAAAAAGACTTCTGAAAAAAAATCTTCCGATAGTTTTGCCCCAGAAATTTTAAAAACAAAAAAAACAATGAAAAAATTACTATTACTATTCGCATTGATGTCGATTGGAACACAGATAATAGCTCAAAATCGAGCGTCGCTTATCGGGAAAATTTCAGACGGAAAATCTTATTTACCGGGTGTAAATATTTCAATTTTAGGAAAAAAGATTGTTGGGAGTTCAGATTTAGATGGAAATTTTCAAATTTCTAATGTACCCGAAGAGCAAATTACAGTTTCAATTAGTTATATGGGTTATGCAACCACAACTAAAGATATAAAATTAGTATCTGGGATAAATAATTTAGGAACAATCGTACTTCCTGCCGAGGAAGGTGCTTTGAATGAAGTAATTGTAAAAGGTTTTACAGCACCTTCGCAAATTAAAGCTTTAAGCATCAAAAAGAAATCTTTTGCTATTATGGATGTACTTTCGGCCGATGCTGTGGGTAAATTACCAGACCGCAACGCTGCAGAAGCCGTTCAGAGAATGCCAAGCGTAAGTGTAAACCGTTATCACGGCGAAGCGAATCAAGTGAGTGTTCGAGGAACACCTTACGGATGGACATCAACGTTATACAACGGAACACGACTTCCAAGCGCATCGGTATTTGGGTCAAGAAATACCATTTTAGACGCTTTTCCTACGGAGATGATTCAGTACATCCAACTTTCAAAAGCCATTACTCCTGATATGGAAGGGGATGCTATTGGTGGATCGGTAAATTTTGTTTCACGAACTGCCCCACAAAAAACGATGTTGAATTTTAGTTTGGGTGGTGGTTATAATGAAAAATCTGGAAAAGAATCCTACAACGGATCCACTGTTTACGGACAAAGATTTTTTAAAGATAAAGTGGGAATTGTACTTGCAGCTTCGGTTTGGGACAGAAATTTTGCTACAGATGAAGAAGTTGTTGATTATAATGTTAATGCAGCCAATGAATTACAAAAATACGCCATCAATTCGGTAAATGCTAAACGTTATTTTGGCGAAAGGATTACCAAAGCTTTTAGCGGCGCGGTTGATTATGTACTGAATGATAAAAACAAAGTTTTCGGTAAATTTCTATTGGATAAATTTCAAGATGTTCGACCTGTTTACGAATCATTTTATGATTTCGCCAAAAAAAGATACACCTTCAGTTACCGCTACTCGGATTACAAAACAAATTTAAATACCATAGAAATCGGCGGAGAACACCGTATTATTTCTAAATTGAAAATGGATTGGTCGTATTCTAATAATGAAATGACATACCTTTTAAACACGCCACCTAATATGCCTTCTAATAAAAAAGGTTTGCCAATAGCACAATTCAATCAAAAATTAGTTGGTGATTTTGGCAATAGATCTTCGGACGGATTGATTTACAACACATTCGATTCTCCAAACGGAACAGGAGTGGATATTTTTGCTATTGACCCAAAGTTGACCAATCCAAACGATGTTATGGATCCAAAAAAATTAACATTAAATCAATTAGTAATTTATCAATTAGATCAAAGAGATAAAGATAAAGTAGGACAAATAAATTTTACCTATGATGCTACTGAAAAATTATTCATTAAAGCGGGTTCAAAGCTAAAATTTAAAAATTATTCAGGAGAACAAACACCTTTAGCCTACTTGCCAGGCGCAGCTCTTGGTATTCCTGGATCACCAGCCTTGGTTCCGATGAGTAATTTGGCAACCGAAAGTTATCCAAATGCAGACAACTTCTTTGCAGAAATAAACAGTCCATTCAACAATCTAATTGTGAATCCAATTACAAAAGATCAATTGTTTGCTATATTTTCTCCAGAATATTTTGCTGCCAATGGATTCAAAGATTATTCTTCAGCCTCGAATCCAACTACAAAATTTAACGGAACTGAGGATGTTTTTAGTGTTTATGCAATGGGAATTTATGATCTTACTGATAAAACAAAAATTATTGCAGGTGTTAGAAACGAAAAAACGGATGTTACGATGAATAGTAGCAAATATGATACAAAAACTAAAGTTGTTTCTCCTATTACTCAAAAAACTTCCTACAATGCATTTTTGCCAATGCTACACATAAAATATGCTTTAAATGAAAATATCAATTTGAGAGCAGCTTACACTAGGACTTTTGCAAGACCCAATTTTCCAGATCTAAATCCAAGCGAAATTGTAGATATTACCGGTGCTGTGTTCAAAATTAGTAGAGGAAATACAGAATTGTCGCCCACTTTTTCTAATAATTTCGATTTGATGGGCGAGTATTTCTTAAAAGATATCGGACTAATTACTGCTGGCGTATTTTATAAAGGAATCTCAGATTATATTTTCAAAGATATTTCATACGAAAAAATTAATGGTGTAGATTATTTAGTGACGCAACCCAAAAATATTGAAGACGCAAGTTTGTTAGGTTTTGAAGTGGGAATTACCAAAAGGTTCACCGAGTTAAGTGGTTTTATGGGAGGTTTTGGAGTTGATCTTAATGCTTCAATTATCAATTCCAAATTGGAGGTTTCAAGATACGATGCCACAGGAAAAATAACTACTACCGACGAAACGACTTTGCCAAATCAATCTAAATTGTTGTTCAATTCGTCTGTTTTTTACGAAAAATACGGATTTATGTTTAGAATTGCGGGGAATTATAGAGGCGAATCGGTAGAAACAATCAATCAAAATTTAGGGCCTAATTATTATATTTCTGCCAAAAGCAATTTCACTGTCGATTTATCTGCCGATTATTCTATCAGCGATAAAATAAAAGTTTTTATGGAAGTTAGAAACCTTACCAACGAGCCATTCCAACAGTATTTAGGAGCAAATCAAGGTAGAATTTCCACCAGCGAATGGTCGTCAATAAACGGACAATTAGGCATTAGGTACCAAGTTTTTTAAAAATTAATTGTTTTAAATAAAAATATAAAATGAAAAACACAATCAAATTAAAAGCAACTATGCTGTCGCTATGTTTGGCAATAAGTGGTTTTGCTCAAAAAAGTATGAATATAGAAAATAGCCCAAATTTCAGAACCTTATCCGGTATCGAAAATAAAGAAGGTAAAAAAATCAAAGGCGGAATTATATACCGTTCGGGTAATTTTTCTAAACTTACAGAAAGTGATATTTCACGATTTGATGCTATGAATATTACCACAATTGTAGATTTTAGGACGGATAGCGAGATACAAAAAGACCCCGATTTTATTCCAACCAGTCAAAAAATAGAGATTAAAAGAGCTATGATTGGATCTATTAATGAAAAAGAAATGGGCGGATTTATGAAAGTGCTAATGGCTCCAAAATTTAGTGAAACGGCATTAGATTCTTTGATGATTAGCGCGAGCGATGGATTCACAAATCATATTGAAGATTTTAAACCTTTCTTCGATGAAATTTCAAAAAAAAAATCTATCGTTTTGTTCCATTGCACAGCAGGTAAAGACAGAACAGGATTAGCTTCAGCGTTATTTTTGCACATTCTGGATGTTTCTGATGAGGAAATTATGAAAGATTATTTAAGATCGAATGAAGCATTAGCAAAAACCGATTTGGCTAAATACAAAGCCTATGGAATTCCAGAAGATAGAATGGCTTTGCTAATGGGAGTAAAGGCAACTTATTTAGAGGCTTCTTGGAATAACATCATCAAAAAATACGTAAGCATTGACAAAATGCTGTTAGCAGAATTTGGAATTGATAAAAAAGCGAAAAACCTAATAAAGAAAAAATATTTGGTAAAATAAATTAAAAAAGCAAAAAACCGTCTGTAATAATTTTAGACGGTTTTTTTCTTTAAAATAGTTTTTACAATTTGTTCATGTTGCTTGCTAAAGTTTCGATAAATTTCCCGATTGGACCTTTTATCATCATGGCCATCATAGGATTGAAATCACCTTCAAAATCAAGTTTTACATCGCTTGAAGTTTCAGAAACAGCATCTATATTTGCTACCAATGTAAATGGAAGTTTGTCGCTTGCTGCACCCAAAACTATTTTGGAGGGAGCTACTTTTTCTTTCATTTTTAACTTTATTTCCGGCATCCCTTTCAGTCCAAAAATGAAAGCATCGTCACCAATAACTTCAAATTTAGCAATGTTTTCTGGCATTAATTTTTCAAAATTTTTCACATCACTCAATAAATCGAATAATTCTTGAGCTGATTTTTGAACTGTAACTTTAGGACTTTCTAAGTTCATTGTATATATTTTTTATTAATCGTTTAAACTTCAATTGTCCAAGTAGACGGACTCACATTCCATTCTCGTAGAGTCTGTTCTTCGTCCTCACTGATGTATCTTTTTGCAACAGCCAAATTCAATAAATTTTGATAATTGCTCAACGTAAATAAATCCAAATGTGCGCTCTTAAAATTCTGTTCAGCTACATCAAATCCATACGTAAAGATAGCGACCATGCCTTTAACATTGGCTCCAGCTTCTCGCAAGGCTTCTACAGCAAGCAAACTACTGTTTCCGGTGCTGATTAAATCTTCTACAACGACTACATTTTGTCCTTTTTGTAAAAAACCTTCCACTTGGTTTTGTCTGCCGTGTTTTTTTGGTTCTGGACGAACATACACAAATGGCAATCCCATACTTTCCGCTACCAGCATACCAATTCCTATTGCTCCGGTGGCAACACCGGCAATAACATCTGGTTTACCAAATTGTTTCTCAATATTCTTGGAAAATTCATCCCGGACATAATTTCTTACGGCTGGAAATGAGAGGATTAATCGGTTGTCACAATAAATAGGCGATTTCCATCCAGAAGCCCATGTAAAAGGATTTCTTGGATTCAATTTAATTGCATTTATTTGCAAAAGAAATTCGGCTGTTTTTTCGGCTGTATCTTTATTAAAAATCATAGTACAAATGTATAAAGTTTTTGTTAACGACAAACCACTTTTTTTAACAAATCACATCTCCAAGGAGACAGATTTTCAATTATTTCTGTTAGAAAGTATTGATATAGAACAACTTATAGTTAAAATCTTTCAAAATAAAATTAATAAAGCCTATCTATATCATCCTGACGAAAGCTTGATTATGAAGACTTTAAAAGCTAAAATCCCCGTTTGCAAAGCGGGAGGCGGCTTGGTTTACAATAAAAATGGGGAAGTTTTATTCATTTTTAGAAATGGAAAGTGGGATTTGCCTAAAGGTGGAATCGAAAAAGGAGAGGGAATTGAGAATACTGCCATGCGTGAGGTTGAGGAGGAAACTGGTGTAAATGGCTTGTCAATTTCACATAAACTTCAAAAAACCTATCATGTTTTTAGACGCAATGGTAAGTACAAACTAAAAATCACCCATTGGTTCGAAATGCAATCTGATTTTGAAGGTACGCCTCAAGGGCAATTAGATGAAGGAATCGATAAAGTAGCTTGGATGAATCCAGAACAAATTAAAGAAGCTTTGAAGAACTCCTATGAAAACATAAAATTATTGTTCGAGGAAGAGAAGATTATATAAATGAAATGCCCCCAGAAAGTCAACACTATTTGGGGGCAATTCTTTGTAAAAATATTTTTTAATTCAAAATGCGATAGACGGGATATTGTAAATGTGCCTTTTCATAATATATCGAATGTTTGTAAATCCATTCGAGTTGGGCTTCTGGGTTATTGATGAAATTCACGTCACTTTGTTTTTTCAAATCAAATTCAGCTTTTAGTTTTGGATTTTCATTCAAAATCTGTGTTGCTGAATCTTCAAAAACATAATCTGAATAACCTTCTTTTTGCTGTAACATCGTATCGAAAAAGTTCCAGTTGAAGAAAGAATCGATTGCTTCTGGTTCTAATGTTTCCAATAAATATTTGATTCCCTTTTGTTGTGTAGGAATGATGTAATCTCCTTTGGCGAAAGCCACTTTCTCCATTTTTGAAGCTACCGAAGTGTTTCGGTGTAAATAATGGCCTTCATAAGCTGAATTTGTCGTTTTAAAATCCGCAATTCTATAGCTTTCGACTTCAATTATCGTATCGTTTTTTAATTGGCGATAGGTGATGGTATTGTTCTTTAATAATTCAATAACTGGCCAAAATCCCTTTGGAATGATATACGCTTCCGGAATGATTATCTCTTTTACAGATTTGAATTCTTTACTGTATGGAACGTCTTTTTTGAATGGTTTTGTTTGATCATAAAATAAGCGATTTCCTGATGTAACGTCACTTTTCTTGTAACTGGCTTCATAGCCTAAAAACGAAAAAGGAACCGTTTTTGTACTGTCTATTTCCCATTTTAGCGTGTACGCTTTCTTAGGTTGATACTGCTCCTCATTTTTTAATCGCAGCTGTTTGATTTTTTTGTAATTAGCATCCGTAAAGTCAATTGCGGAACGCATGTATTCGTAGGTCACTTTTACGCGATCGGCATATTTTTTAAGCATGTGCGTTTCCACCACAAACCCAATAGTGTTGAACAATGAAGTATAACCCGTAGCGAATCGTGGGCTTTCAAAAAATTGACCAAAACCTTTGTCTGGTGTGTCCTGAAAAGCGTTTACATAAGGCGTACTTTCTATATTCTTTTTTTGTAAATCTTTGACCAAAACGGGCATCATTTCAGTATTTAAAAAATCACCTAAAACAGTTCCCAATTTGTTATGTTGCGTCATAATGTAGGTGAGTTTGTACTGGTAATCCGCGCCATTGCTAACGTGATTATCAATAAAAACATCGGCATTTATTTTATGAAAAATATCCACAAAACTTTTCGTGTTTCGAGTGTCTGATTTGATGAAATCGCGATTCAAATCATAGTTTCTGGCGTTTCCACGAAAGCCATAGATTTCCGGTCCGTCCTGATTGGCTCTTGAAGTGGAATTTCTGTTTAAAGCGCCGCCTATATTATACACCGGAATGCAAACAATAACCGTATTTTTAGGAGCTTTTATTTTGCCCAAAGCTAAATCTCTAAACAATTGCATTGAAGCGTCAATCCCGTCTGGTTCTCCTGCGTGAATACCATTATTGAGTAGAATTACTGCTTTGTTTTTTTGGATGTTTCCAAAGTCAAATTGCTTTTCAGGATTAAAAACAATCATGTGCAACGGTTCGCCGCTGTCTGTCAATCCCATTTTTTGCATTTCGATAGTAGGAAAATCATCTGCCAAAAGTTTGTAATAAGCAATTGTTTCTTGATAACTAGCAGATTGGTTTCCATTGCCTTTTTCGAAAAAAGTATCGTATTTATTCGTTTTTTGTGCAAAAGTACTGATGGAGAATAGTAAAAAAAGGAATGTGAAAAGTCTCATCTTTCGGTTTTTAAATGGAATTTCAAATGTAGCTTTTTTTAGATAACTGTAGAAATGAATGTACTAAAAGGAATTTTCCGATTGAAAAAGAATGAAATTTGATAATTCAAAATTCATAACTCACAATTAAAAATTACCTTTGCACCAAATTGAAAAAATGAATAAGAAACACCATTCCAACAATATACTTTTGAATTTAGGCATTGAAAGCCTGAACGAAATGCAGGAAGTAGCACAAGATACTATCCTGAACGACAATAATGTTTTATTGCTTTCGCCAACAGGTTCCGGGAAAACTTTGGCTTTTTTGTTGCCTGTTTTAGAAATGTTGCAGCCTGAAATTCAATCGGTGCAATGTTTAATTCTTGTTCCATCACGTGAATTAGGATTGCAGATTGAGCAGGTTTGGAAAAAAATGGGAACCGATTATAAAGTAAATGTATGCTATGGTGGACATTCCATTGATACTGAAATAAAGAATTTAAGCAATCCTCCAGCGGTTTTAATAGGAACTCCGGGAAGAATTGCTGATCATATCGACAGAGGAACTTTCCGTGTAGATAAAATCCAAACGCTGATTTTGGATGAATTTGATAAATCCTTGCAATTGGGTTTTCATGAGCAAATGTCTTTTATCATTGGAAAATTAACAAAACTGAACAAACGTGTTTTGGTTTCGGCTACTTCCGATATTGAGATTCCAAGATATACAAGAGTTGTAAACCCAACTATTTTGGATTTCATTCCGGAAAATGTCGAAGAAACGAATCTTTCGATGAAATTGGTGGTTTCGAAAGAGAAAGACAAAATAGGAAGTTTGTTCAACTTAATTTGTTCGTTGAAATCACAGTCGGCTATTGTTTTTTGCAACCATCGTGATGCTGCAGAACGTATCAGCGATACATTGAATGAAAAAGGAATTTATGCCACATATTATCATGGCGGAATGGATCAGGATGAAAGAGAACGCGCTTTAATCCAGTTTAGAAACGGCAGTGTAAGCTATTTAATCACAACCGATTTAGCTGCCCGTGGACTCGATATCCCCGAAATGAATCACGTAATTCATTATCATTTGCCATCTAAAGAAGATGAATTTACCCATAGAAACGGACGTACAGCGCGTATGTTGGCTTCTGGAACCGCGTATATTATTGCTCATGAAAGTGAGAAAAAAATGGATTACATTGATTACGGCATGGAAGCTTTGAAAGTAGAAAACTCCACTTCATTACCAAAACCACCTGAATTTCAAACCATTTATATCAGTGGAGGAAAGAAAAATAAACTAAATAAAATAGATATCGTTGGTTTCTTTTCTCAAAAAGGAAAACTTGAAAAAGGTGATTTGGGATTGATCGAAGTGAAAGATTTTATCTCTTTTGCTGCTGTGAAATTCAACAAAGTAAAAGATTTATTGCACGCCATTAAAGATGAGAAAATGAAAGGCAAGAAATTTAAAATCGAAGTGGCCCGAAAAGTGATTAAGAAAGAGGAAGAGTAGTAGGTGGTGAGAAGTGAGAAAAATACTGATTCCTTTTCTAATGTTTATAAAAAAAAATCGTTAGTAGTAAAGTTTTACTGCCAACGATTTTTTATATTAAAAATGATTCTTTTGGAAGTCAGTGTACATCTGAGTTATTCACAATTCACGATTCACCACTCACTTTTCACTAAAATAAGAACTATATTTTCTTAACGTATTGTGTAATAATTACAATAGTTTGACCGTCGACTTTTCCTTCAATATATTCGGCGTTTTCGTGATCTAGTCTGATGTTACGCACTGCAGTTCCTTGTTTGGCCACCATGCTTGAACCTTTTACTTTTAAATCTTTGATTAAAACGACTGAATCTCCAATTTCAAGAATTACTCCGTTGCTGTCACGGTGAATTACTTTTGTTTCGTCTTCTTCGCCTTCACCAGTTGCTTGTGCCCAAGCTAAAGTATCTTCGTCTAAATACATTTGGTCTAATAATTCTTGAGGCCATCCAGCTGCACGCAAACGACTTAACATTCTCCACGCGACAACCTGTACGGCAGTATGTTCGCTCCACATGCTGTCATTTAAACATCTCCAATGATTTAAATCTACGTTATCTGAATTTTCAATTTGGTCTATACACGTACTGCAAGCCATGATACTCTCATCAAGTCCGCCTTTTTTAGTTGGTAAAACTTGGTATACTTTTAGGTTTTCTGTTGCTACACAAAGTTCACATTTTGATCCACTGCGTTTACTTAATTCTCTTTCTATACTCATGTTTAATGGCTTTTATTTTTGGCGAATTTACAGCTTATTACCTCGTTTCACAAGTTATTGTACTGAAGTCTAAGCGAGGAGTTAACCGGAAGCTGCGACTGACCATTGAATACTGGCCACTATTTCACACGAACTGCATCGGGAACGAGCATTTCATATTGTCCTCCGTTTCGGATTACATCTCTCACAATGCTGGAGCTGATATATGATGTCTTTGCTGCGGTCAATAGGAATACAGTTTCTATTTTTGATAACCTACGATTGGTGTGGGCGATTGCTTTTTCAAATTCGAAATCGGCTGGATTGCGTAAACCACGAAGGATAAAATCTGCTTTTATTCTATGGCACAAATCAATTGTCAAACCTTCATAGGTAATCACTGAAATTTTTGGTTCGTTTTTGAAGGTTTCTTCAATAAAACGCTTTCTGTCTTCTAGCGAAAACATGTATTTTTTTTCAGCATTGATACCAATGGCAATTACGATTTCATCAAATAAAGGAATGCTTCTTTTGATGATGTCTTCGTGTCCTAAAGTGATCGGGTCAAATGAACCTGGGAATATGGCTTTTCTCATTTTTATATTTTTAGGCTAAAGCCAATTCTATCGCATTTGTAAATAAATCCTCCAATGAAATCCCAGCGGCTTTGGCTTGTTGAGGAATCAAACTTTCCGTTGTTAATCCCGGAATGGTGTTCATTTCCAACATGTGTGGTTCTCCGTTTACCAATATAAATTCGCTTCGGGAGAAACCTCTCATTTTGAGGACTTCGTAAGCGCGTTTGGCTATTTCGCTTACTTTTTGTGTCATTTCAGCTGAGATTCTTGCCGGTGTGATTTCTTGCGATTTGCCTAAATATTTAGCTTCATAATCGAAGAAATCATTGTCCGAAACAATTTCAGTTATCGGTAAAACAATTACTTTTCCTTTGTAATTGATGACTCCAACAGAAACTTCGGTACCGTCAAGGAAACTTTCGATGATGATTTCGTTATCTTCTTTATAAGCGACTTCTATTGCGATTGGTAATTCGGCTGCAGTTTTTACTTTGGAAATTCCAAAACTAGAACCCGCTTTATTAGGTTTTACAAAACAAGGCAAACCAACTTTTGCGACAATCTCGTCAGTATTGACTTCATCGCCTTTATTTAAATAATAAGATGTTGCGGTTTTTATGCCATATGGTTTTAAAACCGATAATAAATCACGTTTGTTGAACGTTAAAGCCGCTTGGTAATAATCGCATGAGGTTTGCGGAATAAGCAGTAATTCGAAATAAGCCTGCATTAATCCGTCTTCGCCGGGAGTTCCGTGAATGGCGTTGAAAACACAGTCAAAAGTGATTTTCTTACCATTAACCGTTACTGAAAAATCATTTTTATCGATAGGAAATTCAGCGTCATCAGCATCAACATAGACCCATTTTTCTTTGAAAATATGGATTCGGAATCCGTTGTATTTCGTTTTGTCCAGAAATTGATATACGACGTTTCCGCTGATAAGTGATATTTTATACTCACTGGAATATCCGCCCATGATAATGGCAATGTTTTTCATTGTTTTTTGTTTGATTATTGTACTGTTCTAAATAGTAAAAAACCACCCCGCCTTTTTGGCACCCCTCCAGCGGAGGGGGAAGTTGTATGTATTCCCTTCTAATGGAGGGGTGCCCAACGGGCGGGGTAGCTTTTCAGTTGTTTTAAATGGAAAGTTTTCTTTTGAAAACGGACGCCATAGCCCCGATAGTAGTGGAAATCCTTTTTATCAGCCTTTTCGGCGGATAGAAAGATTGCAACGAATAGCGGGAAATAGCTCCAAAAAGCATAAAACAAAATTATCATTTTTTTTGGAACGAAATAGCTTTATCTTTGCCGCATATAAAAATAAATTTATGAGTTTACGTAAGTATCTTACCAGCCGTGTCTTTTTAGTACAAGTATTAATTGCGATTGCCATTATTGTTGTTTTAGGCTATTTATTTATGCATTGGTTGACTTTTACAACCGACCATGGCAATGAAATTGCGGTTCCAAATTTGAGTAAATTGACGGAAGAGCAAGTGGAGGAAAAGCTGGACGAGTTGGATTTAGATTATGTGCTTTTGGACAGTGTGGATTATAGAAGTGATTTTCCGCAATACAGTGTTGTAGAGCAAGATCCAACGCCGGGTACAAAGGTAAAAGTAGGTAGAAAAATATACATAAAAATAAATACTTCGGGATTTTCATCTGTGCGAATTCCTGAATTAGTAAACAAAACATATCGTGAAGCGGTGCCAACATTGAAAGCTTTAGGACTTGAAGAAGGATCAGTTACATATGTTCCAAATCTTGGAAAAGATATGGTAATGGAAATGCGTTTCAAAGGAAGAAACCTGAAAGCAGGGGACAGAGTCTTAAAATCATCCAAAATCGATTTGGTTTTAGGTGACGGAAAAATGAGTTACGAAGAAGAGGAAAATGCTGCAGATACGCTTGCAGCACCAATAGAAGAAGAAATACCAGTTGATGAACAATAATATAGATACAATAGATTTAGAAGACGAGTTATTTGAACATTTCAGGTTTGAAGTTCCTAAAGGCCAAGCGTCCTTACGAATTGATAAATACTTGATGGGACTTATTCAAAATGCGACTCGCAACAAAATACAAACCGCAGCAACCGAAGGAAATATTTTTGTAAACGACGCCACAGTAAAGTCGAATTATAAGGTAAAATCCAATGATGTGGTGCGCGTTATGCTTACCCATCCTCCTTATGAAAACCATATTATTCCGGAGAATATTCCGCTTGATATTGTGTATGAAGACGATACTTTATTGTTGATAAATAAATTGCCAGGAATGGTGGTGCATCCCGGTCACGGGAATTATACGGGAACTTTAGTGCATGCGTTGGCGTATCATTTTGATAATTTGCCAATGAACAGCAGCGAACGTCCGGGATTAGTACATCGAATTGATAAAGACACTTCAGGTCTATTAGTGATTGCCAAAACTGAAGCGTCGATGACACATCTTGCCAAGCAATTTGAAGCGAAAACGTCCGAAAGAGAGTATGTCGCGTTGGTTTGGGGAAATGTCGTGGCTGATAAAGCAACAATTGAAGGAAACTTAGCCAGACACGTGAAAGATCGCATGCAAATGGCGGTCTTTGATGATCCGGAAATAGGGAAACCAGCCGTGACACATTACAAAGTGTTGGAACGTTTTGGTTATGTTACGTTGATTTCGTGCCAATTAGAAACCGGTAGAACACATCAGATTCGGGCACACTTGAAACACATAGGACATCCTTTATTTAATGACGAGCGTTATGGCGGTCATTTGATTTTAAAAGGAACTACTTTTACAAAATACAAGCAGTTTATAGACAACTGTTTCAAAGCTTTGCCAAGACAGGCTTTACATGCTAAAACATTAGGTTTTGTACATCCTACAACCGGTGAGATGATGCGTTTTGATACGGAACTTCCGCAGGATTTAAAGGATTGTATCGAGAAATGGAGAGGCTATTCAAAATCCCATGGTACGGACGAGGAAGAAGAGTAAAAATATGAAAAGCCCCGGATTGGGGCTTTTTTGTGGAAAGTAATTTGCATTGCTTGTTCTAAAAGACACGCAATGATTATTATACTGTATGTTTCTTGGTATGTTTATTGTTTGTCTTGTAATACTTGGACTTTTTTACGCGCTTTCACTACAATTGATATAATTCATTGAGATTTGTAAAAGTGAACTTTATGGAATTCCATAAAGTTCTGTTTCAATTATGAAATACACAAGGCAGGGATTCCAATGATAAAAATTTAAAGGATGCTAATTTGATTTTTACTATGAAATTTAAAAGTATAAATACCGTGAAATTGACATTATTCATCGGTTTATCACTACTTGCTGTAGGTAACGTTTCTTATGGGGCATTTAGGTCAGTTAAATCGTCTCCTCAAAGAAATGAAAATACTGTCACTAAGACATTTGTAGATCCGATTGAAAAATGATGATTCCTTGGGAACTAAGATTGTCAATTTTGGAATGAGATTACTAGGAACACCTTATATTACAGCGGGCTGTAGTAAAAATGGTTTCGATTGCTCCGGATTTGTGTACTATGTCTATAATAATTTTAAAATTAAGGTTCCTCGCAGCTCGTCGCAATTTGAGAATTTCGGTAAAGAAATCCCGATTGCCGACGTGAAAAAAGGAGATGTTTTGTTGTTTTTGAGCCCTACCAGAAATGTTATCGGCCATTTGGGCATCGTATCAAATCCAAAAGGAATGGACAGTGATTTTATTCACTCCACCTCCGGTCGTGAAATGAAAGTGGTTATTACAAGTTTAACAAAGCCGGGATATACCCGTAGATTCGTAAAAGCGATACGTGTTTTGTAAATAAATTTTGCTCGAGATTCAGGATTTGATTAACGTAAAGCAGTTATTTTTAGACTAAAACCAAATCTGGTAGGTTGTATTTTATGGTGCAAAATTACCGATAATAAAAAGAAAAATATTAGATTGAATGGTTGTTAATTAAAAGTTAAACCAATGAATACTATTCAATTTGCTGACTCTAAAATATATTTTTGATATTGATTAACCATTAAATAACCATTAAATGAAGAAATTTTTCATTTTAACTGCTATTGCTGCGGCAATGCTTGTACCTACCGCCCAATTTGCCCAATCTAAAAGGAAAAAAGATAAAAATGCCACTGTAGTTCCACCACCGGAAAAGATACCAGAAGCTATTATCAGGGAATACAACAAGGTAATTACTAAAGATGCCGTTTCTGACGATGGATTGTTTATCGTTCATAAAGTAGATAAAAAATATTTCTTCGAAATCCCCAATAAATACTTAGATAAAGACATGCTTTTGGTAAGTAGATTAGCTAAACTCCCTGCTAATTTAGGCGGCGGATATGTAAATGCAGGTTCTGAAACCAATGAGCAATTGATTGTTTGGCAGCGTTTTCAGGATAAAATCCTGATCAAATTAAAATCATTCAGTGCCGTTGCCAATGACAGTTTGCCAATCAGTATTTCAGTAAAATCCAATAATTATGAGCCTACTTTATTTGCTTTTGATATTGTAGCGTTTAGCAAAGATTCTACAAATACGGTGATTGATGTGACTAAATTTTATGGCACCGATGTAAAGTCTATAAGCGGTTTATCAGGTGAAATGAGAGAAACCTACAAAGTAAAAGGCCTAGATGAAACTCGCAGTTTTATCAATACAATGAAAAGTTTCCCCATGAATATTGAAGTAATTCAGGATTTTACCTATAACGCTTCAAAACCGCCGGTTCAGGCAGATTCAGAGACGATAAGTATCCAAATGAATCAGTCGATGATTTTATTGCCTGAAAAAGCAATGCAACCCCGATTAGCGGATCCGCGAGTGGGCTGGTTTACGATGAATCAAATTGATTATGGAAGTAACGAATTAAAATCCGACAGTAAAACCTACATCCGCCGTTGGAAATTGGAACCAAAAGATCCTGTTGCTTACGCAAAAGGTGAACTGGTAGAACCCATTAAACCTATTGTTTATTATTTAGATCCTGCCACGCCTGAAAAATTACGCAAATACATCAAGCAAGGAATTGAAGATTGGCAAAAGCCGTTTGAAACTGCTGGTTTTAAAAATGCTATTATCGCCAAAGATCCTCCAACAAAAGAACAGGATCCTGATTTTAGCCCGGAAGACATTCGGTATTCGGTGATTCGTTACGTGGCGAGTACAACGCGTAATGCGGTTGGACCAAGTGTTTCTGATCCTAGAACAGGAGAAATTATTGAAAGTGATGTAATTTGGTACCACAACCATTTGCGTTCGTACAGAAATCGGTATTTGTTAGAAACCGGAGCAGCGAATCCTTCGGCAAGAACTTTGAATACCAGTGACCAAGAAATGGGTGAAATGATGCGTATGGTTATTGCGCATGAAGTGGGACATGCTCTTGGTTTTCCTCATAACATGGGTGCGAGTTGCGCGTATGATACCGAAAATTACAGAGACGGTGCTTTTACTCAAAAGAACGGTATAGCAGCGAGTTTGATGGATTATGCCCGTTTTAATTATATCGCGCAACCAGGAGATAAAAATGTGCGTTTCATTCGCCAGATGGGACCTTACGACCATTATGCCACCAATTGGGGTTACAGATTCATTCCAAATATAAGTTCTCCTGAAGCCGAGGTTCCCACATTAGATAAATGGATTATGGAAAAAGAGGGAAATCCAATCTATAAATTTGGATCTCAAAGCAGTAGTTTTGACCCAACTTCGCAAACAGAAGATATCGGAAATAATTCCATGAAAGCGGGTTCGTATGGACTTAAAAACTTGCAATATGTAGCGTCACATTTACCGGAATGGACCAGTGATGTGACTAATAATTACGAAGATTTAGAGGAGTTGTATGAAGAAATGTTGGGAGTTTGGAGTAGGTATGTAGGTCATGTGGTGACTAATGTTGGCGGCGTTTATGAAGCAACTAAAAAACCAAACCAAAAAGGAAGTATTTATGAAATTGTACCAAAAGCAAAACAGCAAGAAGCGATGCAGTGGTTGCAAGAAAATGCTTTTGCCTCTCCAACGTGGTTGGTAAATATCAGTACATTGAAAAACATAAATTATGCGGGATACACTGAACGTTTCCGTAATTTGCAAGCCAGACATTTGAATAGTGTTTTGAGTTTTGAGCGTATTGGTCGATTGATGGATGCAGAAATCATGGGAGCTACTAATTATAAAGCTTTGGATTTATTTGGTGATATGCGCAAAGGAATTTGGAAAGAGGCTAATTTACCATCAAACGTGACGATTTATAGAAGAAATTTACAAAGAGCATATATCGAAAGAATGGCATTTTTGATGAAAGAAGAAATCAAATCCGGTCGTCCATCTGATTATTATAATGTGGCTCAATCTGACGTGAGAGGATTGGTGAGAGGCGAGTTGAACGCTTTGAGAACTACTTTATCAGTAGCTAAAACTAGAGCTATAAATGCAGAAACCAAATACCATTATGAGGATGCTATCAAAAGAATTGAACTTATTTTAAATCCAAAATAATCAGAATGTAAATTCTGTTTCACCAAGAAATCCGCTTTCGTAGCGGATTTTTTGAGTTGTAAAATAAATCTAGATTGAAGTGAACTATTTACTTCAAAGGGAAATTCGCTTCGAAAGTTTTGAATCTGGCATCTAAATCCTTTAGCATTTGCTTTTTAACGGAAGCCTCTTTTATAAAACTATAATTGATACTGTTGTACACATATTGTTTGATATCAGTATAAGAAACGTCTTGGTATCTTTTGGCTAACAAAACATATTGTTCGGTCATATTAGTACGTAAAATCCCCGCATCATCAGTGCTGATTACTATAGGAACGCCAAACTGTTTATACAAAGTAAGCGGATGACGGCTTTCCTTTACTTTCAAAATAAACTCGTTGCTCACTAAGTTAATTTCGATAGGGATATTTTTCTTTGCCATGTAACGCAATAAACTGTACGAATCTTTCTCGTACGCCATATCGACTCCGTGGCCAATGCGATTGGCTCCTGCAGTATAAACGGCTGCGCCAATGTGCCAAGTCAAATCTTCGGGTTGCACTAAACCCAGCGTCAGTTCGCCGGCATGCATTGTGTATTTTACATTTGGATAACGAGAATTACAATATTTAAACATGACCATGTGCAACCAATAATCTTTCATCGAAGTTTCGCCATCTTCTGGAGAAACAATGTTAACTCCTGCCATCAGTGGACTTCCATCTGCCGAAATGAATGCAATTACCAGATTTTTGAATAAATCCACGGGTTCCATGAATCGCAACACAAAATTTTGATAGCGCATAGTAAATTGCTTGTCATCAATTTTTAAATCGTTGTGCATTTTCGCTACAAAACTAGTATTGAATGTTTTGGCGTAGGATTCAGCATCTTTTTTCAGTAAGGAATTGTACACTGAATCCAATGTTTTCAAAATTGCTTTTTCGTCTTTTGCCAAAGCTAATTTTCGCAGTATGGAATTGAATTGCGTCAAATCATCCGTGTTCATTGCAGTTGGTATCGTAGATAATTGTGTTTCGATATAACTGACATTTTCTGAAATGGCTCTGTTCTTTAGTTCCAATAATCCCTGTCCAAAATTCCCTTTGATAGCCGGTTCAAACTTCATAAACGATTCGAAAAATAATTTGTCCGAAGGGTAATCCACATGATTGTAATCTTTTACAGACCATTTTTGCATTATTTTTTGTTTGTAAACGTCTAATGTTCCGTTGCTTTTTAATGTTGAAAATAATTCCCAGTTTCCGGTTGATGGTTTTTCTTTTAAAACATCCATCGTTTCAGTATTGAGATAAAAATCGTCAGCGATCGCGCGTTGTAATAACGGTTCCGCGTAAATAGAACCCGAAAAATGATGATGTAAATCGCCGCCTTTTGGCATTTGCGAAAAGAAAGCAGTTAGTTCTGCTTCATTGTTTCTGATATTTTCAAAATAGTCATTCGTCGATTGCGAGTAACTTGTATTTATTAAAAGAGCGAAGAATAAAATATGTAGTAATTTCATAGTTTTTTTTAATTGTGTCTATAGTGTTTTGCTTATCATTTTCAAAGAAAGCGATGTTTGATTTTAATGATGTAGCACTTAAAAGGTTGATTGCTGTAAAAAAAGTTGTAATTTTTGCCAAATTTAAGCATTTTCATTAACTGTTTGGTAAAGCAAGAAAAAAGTTTTACTTTTGCCTCATATTTATGAAAAACAGTACTCATTTTATCTCCGTTACTCCGCCTTGATTTATAGTCTTTAAATCGAAGGATATCACCTAAAAATTTGCATTCAATTTTTTGAAGACGCTTTCTATATAAGAAAGTGACTGATTAATACATTTTTTGAATAACAACAGTATTTATTTTAGTACCGTTACTTCCGCTTGTTTTTTAGATTTTTTAAATTTAAAGATAGTTCCTAAACCATTTTATTAATTTTTTTCGATATGATTTCAGTAGCTGAAATTGTATCACAAACCCTATTTGAATTTTTTCATGAAAAAAGTATTTAATTTATTTGATTTATCGCAAAAGGTAAATTACAGAACAGAAATTTTAGCAGGATTAACCGTAGCGATGACTATGATTCCAGAATCATTATCATTTGCAATAGTCGCAGGTTTTCCTCCATTAATGGGATTGTACGCTTCCTTTATCGCAGGTTTTATTACGGCAGTATTTGGAGGCAGACCCGGAATGATATCAGGAGGAGCAGGCGCAACGGTGATTGTTTTGATTGCCTTAATGAAGTCAAATGGTTTAGAATTTGTTTTCGCGGCGGTTGCGCTGGCAGGTATCTTACAAATTTTAGTGGGTATTTTTAAGCTTGGAAAATTTATCCGATTGGTGCCACATCCTGTAATGTTTGGTTTTGTTAATGGATTGGCAATTATTATTTTCATGTCCCAATTGGAACAATTTAAAATGGTGGTTAATGGAGAAACTACATGGCTTACAGGAACTCCAATGTTGATTATGGTAGGTTTAGTAGCGCTGACAATAGGAATTGTGGTGTTGCTTCCCAGAATAACAAAAGCTATTCCATCTTCATTAGTGGCTATTATTGTGGTATTTGCTTTGGTTTTTTTCTTAGGAATCGAAACAAAAACCGTGAAAGATATTGCCTCGGTAAGTGGTGGTTTTCCTCCATTTCACATTCCGAATATTCCAATCACTTTTGAGACTTTAAAAATAATTTTTCCATATGCCTTAATTATGGCTGCAGTCGGATTGACAGAAGGTTTACTGACCCTGAATTTAGTTGATGAAATCACTGAGACTCGCGGTAACGGAAATAGAGAATGTATTGCGCAGGGTAGTTCTAATATCCTAAACGGCTTTTTCTTTGGTATGGGAGGCTGCCCAATGATAGCGCAAACGCTGGTTAATTTATCAGCAGGATCCAGAGCCCGTTTGGCCGGTATTGTCGCTTCATTGACAATTTTGGTAATTATTTTATTTGGTGCTCCGGTAATTGAACTATTACCGATGGCGGCTTTAGTAGGCGTTATGATTATGGTTGCGATAGGGACTTTTGAATGGGCTAGTTTGAAAATTTTCAATAAAATGCCTAAAAAGGATGTTTTTCTTGTAATAATAGTGGCTTTAATCACGGTTCTTTTGCACAATCTGGCTTTAGCCGTTTTAATTGGTGTGATTATTTCTGCTTTAATTTTTTCATGGGAAAGTGCTAAACGCATTCGCGCCAGAAAATTTATTGATGCAAACGGGGTGAAGCATTATGAAATATATGGACCCTTATTTTTTGCCTCTACAACTGCATTTATTGAAAAGTTTGATGTATTGACTGACCCAAATGAAGTTATTATTGATTTTAAGGAAAGTAGAGTATCTGATATGTCAGCAATTGAAGCATTGAATGTTATTACACATCGTTATCACAAACAAGGTAAAAAAGTGCATTTGCGCCATTTGAGTACCGATTGTATTTTGTTACTTAAAAATGCAGAAGCCATCATTGATGTGAATATTATGGAAGATCCTACGTATAAATTGGTTATCGATCAGGATTAGTTTCAAAACCAATAAAAAAAGCTCTCGTCTAAGACTAATAAGACCAATTATTGGTCTGAATAATAATTATAAAAAAATTCACCACGAATTACACAAATTCACACAAATTAATGCGTGATAATTTGTGGAATTCGTGGCATATTAGTTGAAAGCTTTAACTTGGTAAACTTTTTTTTATAAATAACAATTTATATTTTCATCGCTTCAGCGGCTAATCGTCCCGTTTTCATTGCAGCATTAATAGAACCATTCAGTAAATTATCGCCACAAATAAACAACGTATCTGAAATTTTTATTTCTGAAGAAGCTATTTCATTTTGTACATTTTCCTGAGTTGGTAAAGCATATTCAATGCGATACGATTTAAGCATTTTCCATGAATTTACTTTTTCACCGTACCATTGTTTCAATTCTTGCTTCATGTTTTCGGCCAAAGTCGCATCATCAACAGTTGGAATTCCATTGTAAGAAATGGAAATAAGCACTTTCCCCTTTGGAGCATAAGCTTCAGAAACATTCGATAGTACCGTCAAATTATTCACCCATTTTTTCTTAGTTGAAGCATTTAAAATCACAACTGCTTTATCAGTTGGCGATTCATTGGCTTCAAAATAGATATTTGTAACCTGATGAGAGGTCATTTTTTGTTTCGGAAAGAATTTTTGGGTAAGGTTGTTTGCGGTCGTAGCCAAAAGGATTTGGTTGGCTTCCATAACGGTTCCATCTTCGGTAACTACGGTTTTGCCTTCAATAGCAGTGACTCTTGTATTGCATAGAATACTGCCTTCGGGAAGCATTGCAACTAATTGTTTTGGAATTTCCTCCATTCCTAATTCAGGAACCACCACATCACCATCTGAAAACATTTTCATTACAAAATCGAACATTCGACGCGAAGTTTTCAATTCATTCTCCAGAAAGATTCCGGAAAGGAAAGGCGCATAAAAACGTTGAATCATTTTTGGACTAAAACCATAATCCGCCAGTTGCTTGAGCGTTGTTTGTTCCGGTTGTTCGAAAATTTCGTCAATGGTTAGTTTTTGCAACCTGTTTTTTAACCAAAGCGTATTGATTTTATCTTTTAAAGTACCTACGGGAGCAAAAAGAGTGGCAAATGCTGCCGAAGGTCTTCGGAATGGATCTGCGATTTCAAAACTGCCTCCATCATAAAGCACAGTTGCTCCGGGTAACATTTTCTTTAGTTTTAAATCATTATAATTAAGTAATGCTTTTGTTTCTGGATAAGCCGTCAACAGCACTTGGAAACCTCTATCTAAAAGAAAACCTTCATGTGAATCGGTTTTAATTCTCCCGCCCGCGCGTTCACTGGCTTCCAACAGCAGTACTTTTCGCTCTTGACGATGCAAATGAATAGCAGCAGCTAATCCCGCCAGTCCTGCTCCCACAATAATTACATCCTGTTTCATAGTATTTTGATAATGTTTGGCACAAAAATAAGTCAATTGCCGTTTTAGAAGTGCCTAAACAAGTTATAATTTAATTTTTATTCATGAATTTCAAATCGCATCAATAAATCTGTTTGCTCGTCATTACCCATTATAAAAACGTGTTTGTCAAAGACAACAAATCCATTTTTAGTGTAAAATTGAAGTGCTCTGTGATTTTCTTCCCACACACCAAGCCACACAGAATCAACATCAGTATTTTTCGCAATTTTTTTTACTTCGTCTAGTAAAAGTTGTCCGATATTTTTTCCATGAAAATTTTGTAAAACATAAATTCGTTGCACTTCTAAAGCATTTTCATTTATAGATTCTGTTTGCGCGTCACCAAAGTTTATTTTTAAATAGCCAACAACTTCATCATTTGAGTACGCGATATAAAACTGAGAATTTACATTGTTTAATTCAGCCGTTAATTGCCCCGTATTCAAGCTGTTTTTTATGTAATCGGCAATATTTTCTGTCGTATTTACACCGGCAAAAGTTTCAGTGAAAGTTTGGATGCTTATCTTTTGGATTGTTTCCAAATCAGATCCTGTTGCTTTTCTAATCTCAATTGTATTCATAATTATTTGATGGTATTTTGTTTTTCAAAAATAATTAATTTAGGAAACAATTTTCATTATCTATTGAACTATTAAACAAATCAATTTAATGATTCGTGATTTCTTGATTGCAATTAGTACTTTTGAGAAAATTAATAAAAAACGCTCAAAAGAGTACTGTGTATGAAAATTGTAATATCGCCAGCGAAGTCTTTAGATTTTGATAAAAATTTGCCCACTGCGTTGCATTCGGAGCCATTATTTTTGAAAGAATCGCGTCAAGTTCAAAAAATTTTAAAAGAAAAAAATCCTGCTGATTTATCGCATTTAATGAGTATTTCAGATAAATTGGCTGATTTGAACTGGAAGCGAAATCAGGATTGGATTACCCCTTTTACGACTTCAAATTCGCGTCCTGCTATTTATACTTTTGACGGAGATGTTTACATTGGATTAGACGCTTATTCGATTTCTGAAAAAAAAATAGCGGATTTACAAGATCGTTTAAGAATCCTTTCCGGTTTGTACGGATTGTTAAAACCTTTAGATTTGATTCAGGCATACCGATTGGAAATGGGAACAAAATTACCCATTGGCGACAGCAAAAACCTTTATGAATTTTGGAAGCCAATAATTACAAAGGCTTTAAATAAAGAACTTGAAGATGGAGAGTTATTTGTCAATTTAGCGAGTACTGAATATTTTTCGGCAATTGATGTTAAAGCTTTGAATGTTCCTGTAATTACTCCGGAATTTAAAGATTATAAAAATGGGAAATTAAAAATAATTAGTTTTTTTGCCAAAAAAGCCAGAGGAATGATGGTTCGTTATATTATTGATATTGATGCTCAAACGATAGACGATTTAAAAGGATTTAATTATGATGGCTATCAATTTGATGCAAATTTATCTGAAGGCAATCGTTTGGTTTTTACGAGGTAGGTATAGACGGAATTAATCGCTTTTTTGCTAATGCATGGCATCTGCCGGGTTGATTTTGTTTTTTCCTTTTTTAATAAAAAAGATAATTGGAATACAACACAGAAACATAATTCCGAGATACATAAAAATATCCATGTACGATAAAACTGCACTCTGTTTCATCACAGAGTAGTCCATTACCTGATACGCTTTTTTCAACGATTCATTAGCAGTAAATCCTTTCGACATAAATCCCTTTTGAAGCATTAAAACTCGCTCTTGAACCTCTAATCTGGTTGTGCCTAAATGTGAAACTAAATTGACTCTGTGTTCCTGGCTAAATCGGGTGATAAATGTTGTGATAATGGCAATACCAAAAGAACCTCCTAATTGGCGCATCATTCCTGTAAATGCAGCACCCTCTCCTATATCTTTTCCTTTTAAAGTAGAAAGGGACAATGTAGTTATAGGTACAAAAAGGAGTCCTAATCCAATTCCTCTTAAAATTAAGCCCCAGTACAAATGTTCAACACCAGTATTTGTTGTCATACTATTTTGCAATATGTAAGTGAAGAAAAAGAAAATTAAAAAACCAAGTCCTACCATATAACTTTGGGGAACACCTTTTTGAAGTAGATTTCCAACAATTGGCATCATTAAAGCTGTGGTTATTGATCCTGGAATCAGTAACAGCCCCGCATCAGTTGCAGTCCACCCTAAAATAGTTTGGGTATAAATTGGGATTATTAAGGTGGATCCATAGAGTCCAAATCCTAAAATGAAACACATTACTGTTCCAATCCGTAGATTACCATCTTTTAAAACGCTCAAGTTAACGATAGGGTATTTGTAAGTTAATTCTCTCCAAATAAACAATATTAAACCAAATACGGTAATGGTGCTTAAAAGTATAATTGTTTTATTATTGAACCAATCGTCTTGTTGACCGTGTTCTAATACATATTGTAGAGAACCAATAAAAGCCGTTAATAGAAAAATTCCCAACCAATCAACTTGATTGGATTTCAGTTTTTCGCCATATTTGGGACTTCTTACAAAAGTCAAGGCTAAAATAGTGGCTATAATTCCAAGTGGTATGTTGATGTAAAAAATATATGGCCAAGAAAAATTGTCAACAAGATAGCCTCCTAATGGGGGACCCAAAGTAGGCCCAACAATGACACCCATTCCGTATATCGCTTGAGCCATACCTCGTTTTGCAATAGGATAACTTTCGGTTATAATGGTTTGAGCTGTCACTAATAAAGCCCCACCGCCCAATCCTTGAATAAATCTAAAAGTGACAAGTTCCCAGATATTATCTGCATTCCCACATAAAAAAGAAGCTATTGTAAATATGATAATAGAAGTGACAAAATAATTACGTCTACCAAATTGTTGTGATAACCAACTCGTCATAGGGATTACGATGACATTGGCAATAGCATAAGCTGTAATTACCCATGCAACATCGTTAAGCGTAGCACCCAGACTTCCCCTCATGTTCGTCAGTGCTACATTGACAATTGTAGTATCGACGATTTCAAGCAAGGTACAAAGTATTGCTGTAATCGTAATCAGAACTCGTCTGTAGCCATATTCTACTAAATCGTCTTCTCCCGTTTGTACCATTTATGCTAAAGTGTAAACTATAATTGTCTTAAAAGTGTCGCTTTTTTTTACTTTTTGAATCCAGAAAAACAGATTTATTTTAAATGTACATCGACATCGACATTCATTCCCGGACGAAGTAATTTTATTTTTTCAGGATCATTTGTTGCGCTCAAACTGATTTTGACTGGTAATCTTTGAATCGTTTTTACAAAGTTTCCTGTCGCGTTATCTGGCGGTAGCAATGAGAATCGAGATCCTGTTGCAGGTGAAAATGAAGTGACAGAACCTTGAAAATCATAATTAGGATATGCATCTACTTTTACAGTTACTTTTTGTCCAATTACCATTTTGTTCAATTGTGTTTCCTTAAAATTTGCAATTACCCAAGCTTCTTTGTTATTGATGATATAAAATAAAGATTGTCCTGGCTGAACCAATTGTCCTGGCTGAATATCTATTTTGGATACTTGACCATCAATCGCAGCAGTTACCGCGGTATAGGTTAAATTCAATTTTGCGGCATCCAGCAATGCTTTTGCTCTTTTAATATTGGCAGCAGCCACTTCGGTTTGTTTATCAGAAACTTTAGATTTGGCCACAATAACTGATTTTTGAAATGCACTGGCTCTTTCTTGTTGTTGCAGAACACGAACTTGACTTTCAGCTTCCAGTTTAGCCGCTAGAGCTTGTTCGTACTGCTGTTTTGTGATAGAATGGCTTTTGTACAAATTCTCATATCGATTGTAATCACTTGTGATACGTCCCAATCTTATTTTTGCGGATTCTATATTTCCACCGGCTGATAACACATTTGCATCCGAAACAGAAATGCTGGCTAAAGCACTTCCAATATCAGCTTTAGTCACTTCAAAATTGCCTTCAGCGCCAATCATTGCTGCATTGGCTTCTTCAATTTTCAATTGGTAGTCTCTACGGTCAATAGTAAAAAGCGTGTCGCCTTTCTTCACAAAATCATTGTCTTTGATGTACACTTTATCCACATATCCCGAAACTCTTGGAATAATAGGATTCATGTTTTTTTCAATTTGTGCATCATCAGTTTCCTCGTGAGATTGTGAATGAATGTATTTAAAAGTTCCATACGTTCCTCCTAAAACAACCAAAGCTACTAGGATAATAATGAATTTTTTATTTGTTTTTTTCTTTTCCATGGTAGTATGATTATTTTTGAGCTAGATTGAATGATTGAGATAATTGACCAGTTACCGAAAGTAACTCATAGTATTTTTGGATGGTATTGGCTTTCGCCAAAGCCTTATTGATTTTTGAATTTAATTGTTCTACATCAGCTTCAAGCAGATCATTGGTGTCCGAAAGTCCATTATCATATTTGTCTTTTACAATCCGGAAATTTTCAGTCGCTTGTTCTTGTGCTTCTTCATAAACCATGTTTTGTTTCAATGCTAAATCGTAATCTTCAATTGCTTTATGGACTTGGATTTTAATGTAATCCGTTAATATTGCTTCAGAATTTTGTACTTCTAAATACTTATTTTCAGCCAGTCTAACCAAAGTTCCGTTTTTTAGAATAGCACTCAAATCATACGAAATTCCAACTCCAATATTCATCGCGTTTTGAACGGTAATTACATTACTCAGGTCTAAAGCGGTGTATCCGCCAATAATCGCAATGGCTGGATAATAGGAACCTTTCGCTATTTTGATATTCGCCTCGCTGGCTTTTCCCTGAAACCGAATGGCTTCTAAATCCTTACGATTTTCTAAAGCCGGTAATTCATTGGTTGGAATATTTGTCATTTTGAAATCAGCAAAATCATCTTCTCTAATTTCCAATTTGGTGTCTGGATTTAATTTTAAAAGTGTAACCAAATAAAAGTTGATTACTTTTAAATTATTAGTCGTTTCATCTAATGACAATTGTATTTTTGAAGCTTGTAATTTAGATTTCAAAAGGTCATTTCTGGGAATGATTCCGTTTTTTTCAAGCTCTATAAAATCTTTAACGCGCTGTTTGGCACTTTTTTGATTTTCTTTCAACAGTTCAATTGTTTTTTGTGCTTTGTACAAACTGGCATAATAATCAATTACCCGCAACGCAATTTCTTCTTTAGTTTGGGATGATGTTGCCATTTCAGCCTGATACAAATTTTCATTCGCTTTGATGCTGTTTTGGATTTTAAAACCAGAAAATACTGGAACACTGGCATTCAACTGACCAATCATTAGCTGATTGACAATAGGAATCGCTTGTGGGGTACCGGAATTGTTTTGATTGAGTTTAAAATCTATTGATGCATTTGCCAATCTTTGGTACTGACCTGAAAGTTTCAAATCTGGATATTGATTATTTTTAGTAGATTGTAATTCGTACTTTTTGGACTTTACTTTCGTATTGGCCAGCGTAACTTCATTGCTTTTGGTCCAAGCCAAAGTAATGGCTTCGTTCAATGTTAAATTTGTTTTTTCTTGTGCTTCTACCGATGAAATTCCAATAAAGAAAATCCCAAAGAGCATGAATTGACTAACTTTCATATATCAGAAGTGCTTTTATAGTTTGTTGAATATGCTTTGTCAAATTTGTTTTGATGTAATTGTTGTATAAATCTTCGGTTTTCAAGTTCAATAAATTTTCGAAGAAAGGTTTATTCATATGAAAATGAAAGAAAGTACCCAGAATTGTAGGTGTAATAAGCGGAATTACAACATCTTTTCTGAAAATTCCTTTTTTCTGACCTTCCTCGATAATGGTTTCCAGGGATTTTAAATTTCCTTTTTTTAATTCCGAAAAAGCTTGAAGGTTTTGTTCTCTCTTTTTAGAGGTGAATTCGAAGTGTAAAATCCTATAAATACCTCGATTACTATTGATTCTATTAATATAAAGTTCAATAAGTTTATTGATTTTTTCAATAGGTTCAAGGTCTTCCAGCAGTAAATTTTCTAATTGATTTTTAAGATCTGAAGTTCTGTATACAAGAAGGGATTCTAGCAATCGTTCCTTGGAACCAAAATAATAGGAAACCATGGCAATATTAATTTTTGCCACTTTCGCTATGTTTCTTATTGATGTTCCATCAAATCCTTTTTCTGCAAAAAGAGTTTCTGCAACTTCAAGAATCTGAATTTGTTTGTCGTTAAAATTACTTTTCAATGGAATTTAATTTTGCAAAACAAAACTAAACAAGTGTTTAAGTTAAACAAGTGTTTGGTTTTTTTTTAACATAATTTTAACATTTTAAACTTGGCCAATATAAAGTTCATAACAACAGGAATCTTCTTCTTAAATTGTGAATATCTATTTTAGTAATGCGGTTGTTTTTTTTCTTTTAAATCTATCTTTGACATCCTTAAAAAAAAAAGAAATGAGCACAACTTGGTACGAATGTAAAGTAAAATATAGAAAAACGGACGAAACTGGCGGACAGAAGATTACAACCGAACCGTACCTGGTAGACGCGTTGTCTTACACTGAAGCTGAAAGCAGAATCAATGAAGAGATGTCGGCGTATATCAGTGAAGAATTCAAAATCACGAATATAAAAGTGGCTAATTATGCTGAGATTCATCCTTTCGAAAACGCGGATCGCTGGTTCAGATCCAAAGTTTCTTTATTGGCCTATGACGAAGAAAGCGGTAAAGAGCGCAAAACTAATATGTATTTATTAGTACAAGCCAATGATGTAAAAGAGGCTTACGATAACACCATTAGCGTGATGAAAGGTACTATGGGCGACTACACCGTTCCTGCAATTTCAGAATCTCCTATTATGGATGTTTTTCCTTATTTCAGCGGGGAAGAAGGGGAACTGGAACAACTAGAGAGATTCAATGCGTTAAAAGCATCTAAACCGGAAGTAGTCGCAGAAATCGTGGACCATATGGAATTTGAAACTGCTCTTGAAGAAGAAGCTGTAGTTTAAGATTGTTTTAAAAAAACGCACCGCAAATTAGCAAAGTATTGAAACAGTTGTTAGCTGTTTTTATTTGCGAATTTGCGGTTTTTTAATTTTAATTAGTCTTGTTTGTGTAATACTTTCTCGTATGCTTTTCTTGGGCTTCCTCTAAAATAAACTTCGCCACAATAGGTATAACCTAGGATTTCAAAAATTTTCATCATGGCGGTATTGTCAAAATTAGTGTCTGCTTTTACACTGTAAATGTTGTTGCTTAACGCAAAATCTTCTATGTTTTTTAGCATCAATTTGGCCAGTCCTTTACCCAAATATTTCTCTGAAATGGCTACCCGGTGCATGACAACAAAATCATTATTCGTTAACCAGTTGCCTTCAATTTTAGCATAAGCAGGTTCGTCATTAATTAATACCGCACTATAACCAATGATAGTCTCTCCGTCTGCTAAAACAAATCCTTCTCCTTTTTCAATATCTTTATGTATGACTTCTTGATTTGGATAACCGTCTTGCCATTGGGTACTGCCGTCATCTTTTCTGCGTTGTATAGCTTGTAGTAAAATTCCCCATATCGGAGCTATTTCAGATAGTTCCGCTTTTCTAAAGTGATAATTCATTAGTGTAATTTGAGTTTTTAGTTAGTGAGTGTGCTTTAAAAGTACAAAACAAAGTTTGAATTTTGAAAAATTTATGATTGGGGAGTGTATTTTTTTTTAAAATATGTAGCTGAGTAGAAGTGTTTGTTGCTTATGCTGCGCAAATGTCTCTGACTTTGCGCAATTTTCAGCTTATGTTTAAAGTAGCATTGTCATAAAAGTCTCTGACTTTTGAATACTATTTCAATACTGATTATACCTTGTAAAAGCGTTAAGATTCAAAACATCAACGACTGGATTATCTGCTTTTTCTATTTTTAATAATCCGGAATCGTTTATGTAATTACTTGCGCTGGAATAAATATAGTGTGAAGCCTTTTCAACTAAACCAGCTCTTACAGGATTCAGATGAATGTAATCTAATTTAGACCACATAAATTTATTAGTGTAAATTTCTTCTGCGTGATTTCCATATTGCCAAAATTGATAATTTTGGTTTTTTGTATGTTTTTCTGCTGCCAATTTGAAACGCTCCAGCATCCATTCTTTTCGGCTTTCCGGTACGGATTGGATTTTATCCAAAATATTTTTCGCGGTAAATTTTTGAAATCTCGTATCAAATCTGATAATTTCCCGTCCTCAGATTGAATGATTAAATGAATGTGATTGCTCATTATAACATAACCATACAAAATCATTCCTTTATTTTTTATGCAGTAATCTTAAGATTCTATTACACTGTCTCTGTAGGTTTGTCTTGTAAAAATATCTATCCAGTCAATAACTGTTGCCGTTATATAATGTGGTAAAGTCTGATCTCTAATTACATAGCCTTCTTTCATCTTGACGTATTTTTAATATAAAAATAACGATTTTAATGACTTGTTTGTGTTTTTAAATTTAAGTTGATGAAAGTCAGAGACTTTATGGCGTTTTAGTAGTTCTATCAAGTTTAGGAAATTGCGCAAAGTCAGAGACATTTGCGCAGCATTCACGAGAAATTTATTTTTTTAGAAGAAGAATTTACGGAGCTGGGGGTTTTTAAATTTAAGAAGATGAAAGTCAGAGACTTTATGGCGTTTTAGTAGTTCTATCAAGTTTAGGAAATTGCGCAAAGTCAGAGACATTTGCGCAGCATTCACGAGAAATTTATTTTTTTAGAAGAACACTTTGCGGAGCTGGGGGTTTTTAAATTTAAGACGATGAAAGTCAGAGACTTTATGGCGTTTTAGTAGTTTTATCAAGTTTAGGAAATTGCGCAAAGTCAGAGACATTTGCGCAGCATTCACGAGAAATTTATTTTTTTAGAAGAACACTTTGCGGAGCTGGTGACTGGCGACAAAATTTTTATGACATTCTTTCCAATGTTCTACTTTTTCAGTTTCTTTAAAAGATGGAATTCCACTAACTAAATCTACAACTGGAATATTTTGTGGAATTGAAATTTCACTCATCATTTTTACAGTTTCACTTATATTTGCAGCCATATAATATATAGCAAGTTTGTTTTTTTTCCATTCTGGAATAAGTAGTTCTTGCTTTTTTAAATCGCTTTCTACAAACTTTTCCATAAAATTATGGTTTACATCTATTAATACAATCGATTTTACAAGATTTGGATTTCTTACCGAATATAAAGTTGAAAAGTAACCGCCAAAAGAATGAGAAACTAACATAATTTGTTTATTAAAGCCCAATTTTTTTAATCCAGTTTCTAAATCCAAAAGACTATTTAACATTCCGTGTTTTGAGTCTTCAGTTTCCACAGTATTTATAGTGCTTTTACCTAAACCTTCTCTGTCGTATGTAATAATTGTTGCTCCAGTTATATCTGCAATTGGTTTCAAAATAGAATTCCAAACTCTTCCATCGCTTCCTGCACCAGCTTCAAAAAGAATGGGAATTCCTGAACCTTTTATAATATTGAAATGTAGTTTATGATTTCCAACATCAACTAAAGTATCAATTGTTTGAGATTGACTTTTTATAGAACTAAAAAGTGTGAAAAAGATAATAACTTTTAGGAATAATTTCATTTTAAAATTTTAAATTTTTGTTTTTTCGTTTTTCGGTTCGCTCTGCTAAAATGACGCATAACTAGTGTATTGGTCTGACATTTTGCGACCTATCACCCCAAATATAGAGAGATAGGTCTGATAAACATCAGTTTTATCATTGATGCTAATATATAAAAATAATCTTATAAACGACTAAATGTCCAATTGTTTAAACCACAAAAAAACGCCGTTTAAATCAATTTAAACGCCGTTTGATAATATGAAAAATAAATTTTTATCGAATCGCTTTTACAAACTCTTCAATTTTTCCAGCTCCATTTTCGGTTAGATGCTGAATGAAAGCGCTTCCTATAATTGCACCTTTTGCAAATAGTGTGGCTTGGTTGAAGGTTTCCTTGTTGTTGATTCCAAATCCAATAACCTGAGGATTTTTCAAATTCATGTCGGCAATGCGTTTGAAATATTCTTCCTGAGCGCTTCCAAAACCCGTCTGCGATCCCGTAACACTCGCGGAACTTACCATATAGATAAATCCATCGGAGACGCTGTCAATGAAGTGGATTCGTTCGACAGAAGTTTGTGGCGTAATCAAGAATATATTTTTTAAACCGTATTTTTCGAAAGTGGCTTTGTATTCATCGGCATACACATCAACGGGAAGATCAGGAATAATTAATCCGTCGATACCTATTTCGGCACATTTCTGACAGAAATTTTCAATCCCAAATTGTAACATTGGGTTGAAATAACCCATAATCACTAAAGGAATAGCAACCGTTTTACGAATGTCCTTTAGTTGGTCAAACAAAACTTGTGTTGTCATTCCGTTATGCAATGCTTGCGTGGAACTGGCTTGAATGGTTGGTCCATCAGCTAATGGATCGCTAAACGGCAATCCAATTTCAATCATGTCCACGCCATTTCTTTCTAAATCCTGGATGATTTGTACGGTATCGTTGAGGTTAGGATATCCCGCCGAAAAATAAATGGAAAGTATTTTTTTAGTCTCTTGTAATTTTTGATTTATTCTGTTCATTTTAATATAATTTTATTTATTCCCGCTAGGGTTCCAAAACCTTGTGGGTATTATTTTGTATTCAAAATTTGGTTTTAGAAACCTAATAGGTTGTTTAAATCGGAACTATTTTTCTGGATTATTAACTTTCAATATAAATCCAGGCCAAAGTCCAGATTGCAATGTTATTTGAATTCTTTTATAAGCATTAGATTCGAATTGATCTGCTTTTATGAGATCTTCGTTTGTTACAGTAAAAGCGATACCATTTATTGCATCCGAAGGATTTTCACTTGGAATAGCTACAAAATAATCTTCCATTCCAAATTCTTCTTCTATTTGAAAATCTTTTAGTTTGTATCCTAAAAGCATGTCCTCAGTTCCACTTAATAGTTTATTAAAAACCTGCATCTGAATTTCTTTTGACTGCAATGTACCGTATGAGAATAGCTGTTCCATAAATAATGTTTTCTAGTTATTTGTCTGCGTTAGGGATGGAAGCGGCATCCTTTTTTATGGCTTTTCTGCCATGAAAAAGATATAGCGGACAGCCCGACCCTTTGTGAACGCCCAAATTATGCCTTTTTTATAATTTAAAATAATCGATATAAGTACTCAAATCTTTATCGCCGCGACCGGAAAGATTGATGACAACCACATCTTCCGGTTTGAATTTCATTTCATCGAGAACAGCAAAGGCGTGCGCACTTTCAATGGCGGGAATAAGCCCTTCCATTTTGGATAATTTGATTCCCCACTGCATGGCTTGGTCATCTGTAATCGAGATGAATTGTGCTCTTCCGGTGGCGAATAAATTAGCGTGCATAGGACCTACGCCTGGATAATCCAGTCCTGCCGAAATGGAATACGGTTCGGTGATTTGGCCATCAGTTGTTTGCATCAGCAGTGTTTTACTTCCGTGAATAACACCCACTTTTCCTAAGGCTGATGTGGCGGCACTTTCGCCGGAATCAACTCCTAAACCTGCTGCTTCGACCGCAATAATATTTACGTCCTCATTGTCCAGAAAATGATAATAGGTCCCGGCAGCATTGCTTCCGCCACCTACGCAGGCAATCACATAATCAGGGTTTTCCCGACCTTCTTTCGCCAACAATTGTTCCTTGATTTCCTTAGAAATGACACTTTGAAAACGCGCTACCATATCCGGATAAGGATGCGGTCCCACAACAGATCCGATAATATAATAGGTGTCAACAGGATTATTAATCCAATCCCGAATGGCTTCGTTTGTGGCATCTTTTAAGGTTTTTGATCCTGACATTGCCGGACGAACTTCAGCACCTAACATTTTCATACGAGCCACATTTGGCGCCTGACGTTTGATATCGATTTCACCCATGTACACGATGCATTCCAGACCCATTAACGCACATACAGTTGCAGTTGCAACTCCATGTTGACCAGCTCCGGTTTCAGCAATGATTCGTTTTTTGCCCAAGCGTTTGGCTAACAAAATTTGCCCAATCGTGTTGTTGACTTTGTGGGCACCAGTATGACATAAATCTTCTCTTTTTAGGTAGATTTTAGTGTTATATTGCTCAGATAAGCGTTTGGCAAAATAAAGAGGCGTTGGTCGGCCTGCATATTCTTTCAGTAAGGAATCAAATTCAGCTTGAAATTCTGGTTCAGCTGTAATTTTTAAATAGTTTTGGCGTAATTCCTCAACATTTGGATATAACATTTCAGGAATGAAAGCACCTCCAAATTCTCCGTAATAGCCTTTTTCGTTGACGTTGTAACTCATTTTGTTTAAAGTTTATAAGTTTAAAGTTTTCAAGTTATTCTTGAAACTATCTAATTTTTCTATATTTTTTAATCCCGGTTCTATTTCAAATTTACTGTTTACATCAATGGCGTAAAGCGGTAAATTAGTTTTTGCTATTTCTTTCACTGCTTCCATTTCCTCAATTCCAATTCCGCCACTCAAGAAAAATGGTTTGTTTGAAGGATAGTTTTTTAATACTTTCCAGTCGAATGTGGTTCCGTTTCCGCCTGGTAATTTTCCTTTGGTATCAAAAAGGAAATAATCACAAACGGTTTCAAAGGGTTTCAATACTTCAAAATCAAAATCATCATCGACAGAGAAAACTTTAATGATTTGAATTGGATTCTCTATTTTATTTTTCAAATCCTGACAGAATTCAACTGATTCATTTCCATGTAATTGAATGGCTTGTAAATCGTATTTTTGTACTTTCGCCAAAATAACTTCTATGCTTTCATTCACAAAAACGCCTACTTTCTTGATTGATTTTGGTAAATCTGGAATCACACCGTCAAAATATCGAGCTGACTTTCCCCAGAATATAAATCCCATATAATCGGGTAGGAGCGAACCTACTTCGAGAATATTATCGGGATATTTCATGCCACAGATTTTGAGTTTCATGTTTATAGTTTTGATATAAATTCCGCTGCTGCTTTTCCTGCATTATCGGTTTTCATAAAATTTTCTCCAATTAAGAATCCTTTATAACCAAAAGGTTTTAATTCGTTTATGGCTTCAATAGATGAAATTCCACTTTCAGAAATTTTTACAAAATCACTTGGGATTTGCGCTGCTAATTGCTTGCTGAAATCTAAACTCACTTCAAATGTTTTTAGGTTTCTATTGTTCACCCCAATCATATCTAATGTGGGCATAATCGATTTTTCTAGTTCTTCCTGACTATGAACTTCCAGTAAAACTTCGAGGTCCAAACTTTTAGCAAATTCAGATAATGATTTGATTTCGTCTCTGGTTAAAACCGCTGCAATAAGCAGAATTAAATCGGCTCCGTGGGCTTTTGCTTCCAAGATTTGATATTCATCAACAATAAATTCTTTTCGCAGTAATGGAATGTTCACTGTGGCTCTTGCCAAAAGTAAATCGTCTAACGAACCACCGAAATATTTTCCGTCCGTCAATACTGAAATACCGCAAGCACCTGCATTTTCATATCCTTTGGTTACTTCTTCCACTGTAAAGCTGTAATTAATTTCTGCTTTGGAAGGCGAACGGCGTTTGTGCTCCGCAATAATTCCTGATGTGCTGTTTCTTAAATTGTTGCTCAAGGAAATAGTCTTTTTCTCAAAGAAAACCGAAGCTTCCAATTGTGAAACAGGAATAATCAATTTCTTGAGAATGACTTCTCTTTTTTTGTCAACTATGATTTTATCTAGGATGTTCATTTGTTATTTTGTTTCAAGTTTTCTTTGTTTCAAGTTTAAAGTTGTTCGAAATTCCAATAACTTTAAACCTTGAACTTCAAACTATTTTTATTTGCTTAAATCTTTCAATTTCTTCAAAGCTACAAGTCCTTTTCCGGATAATAAACTTTCTTTCGCTATTTGAAATCCTTCTAAAGGAGAACATTTTGTAACGGTTGCAATTGCCATTCCAGCATTGGCACAAATCACATTATTCTGAGCCTCGCTTCCTTTTCCAGAAATAATATCGGTAAATATTTGTGCCGATTCTTCGATAGTTGTTCCGCCTTCAATTTCGCTTTGCAGCAAAAGGCGAACACCAAAATCTTCTGGATTTAGCATTCCTTCTTTGGAACTGGTAATTATTTTTGTAGGTCCTGTCAGCGAAATTTCGTCATAACCGTCAAGCGAGTGTAAGATGGTGAAATTAGTATTCGTGTTTTGGTACAAATACGCATACATTCTGGCCAGTTCCAAATTGAAAACACCCACTAATTGGTTTTGTGGAAACGATGGATTTACCATAGGTCCCAGCATATTGAAAAAGGTTTTTATAGCTAATTCTTTTCGAATAGGTCCCACATTTTTCATTGCGGGGTGAAATAACGGCGCGTGTAAAACACAAATTCCTGCTTTGTCGATACATTTCTCTAAGAAATCAGTATCATTACTGAACTTGATTCCTAGTTTCTCCATCACGTTACTCGAACCAGAGATAGAAGAAACTCCATAATTTCCGTGTTTTGCCACTTTTATTCCTGCTCCCGCAGCCACAAATGAAGCCAAGGTTGAAATATTGAAAGTATCTTTTCCATCACCGCCCGTTCCACACAAATCAATAGTATTGTAAGCGGATAAATCCACGCGAATGCACAATTCTAACAAGGCTTCACGAAAACCGGCAAGTTCATCTATACTTATACTTCGCATCATGTAAACCGTAAGAAAAGAAGCAATCTGGCTGGTGTTGTAACTTCCGTTTGATATATTAACCAATACATCTTTTGCTTCTGCCGCCGACAGGATTTCGTGGTTGATTAATCTGTTTAATATATTTTTCATTTTTATTTTTTTGTTTCAGGTTTCAGGTTTAAAGTTTAATACAAGACCTGAAACTTCAATCTAAATATCCATATTGGCTCCCCTTCCTTTGGAGGGGGTTGGGGGGAGGAATTACCCTTTCACCCAGTTTTCTAATATCTTTTTACCATTTGGAGTTAAAACACTTTCTGGATGAAATTGAACACCACGCACATCATACGTTTTGTGGCGCAAGGACATAACCTGTCCGTTTTCATCAAATGAAGTTGCTTCCAGAACATCCGGTAAATTAGCATCTACGACCCAGGAATGGTAACGTCCCACTTCAAATTCGTTTCCTAATCCTTCAAATAAAAGCTCATCATCAACAACGGTTTTCACATTGGTAGCCACACCATGATACACTTTGTCTAAGTTAGAAAGCGTTCCTCCGTATACTTCTCCAATAGCTTGTTGACCTAAGCATACCCCAAAGATACTTTTGGTTGGCCCGTATTTCCGAATCACATCTTTTAATAATCCAGCTTCGTCAGGAACACCAGGTCCGGGAGAAAGAAGAATTTTATCGAAAACGGCAATTTCATCAATATCAAATTCATCGTTTCTGTAAACGGTTACTTCGCATTCTAAATCTTCCAGATAGTGTACTAAATTATATGTAAAACTATCGTAATTGTCTATGACTAGTATTTTTTTCATTTTCCTCCCCCAGCCCCTCCGAAGGAGGGGAGTAACCTATTGGGGTAAATAGGTTTTTTAATTGTTATTTTATTTACAACTTCATAAGTTGCTAATTTTTTTAGATTGGCTCCCTTCCCTTCGGGGAGGGTTGGGGAGGGGATTTATATCGTTTCCGCTAAATCCAACGCCGCATTCAGCGCTCTCAATTTGTTGTAGACTTCCTGCATTTCACTTTCTTCATCGGAACTGGCTACAATTCCGGCACCTGCCTGAGAATGCAACTGATGATTTTTGCTTAGAAATGTCCGTATCATAATGGCGTGATTAAAATTACCTTCAAAATCCATAAAACCAATGGCACCTCCATAAAAATTTCTGTTTGTTTTTTCATACTCTTCAATGAGTTGCATCGCTCGGTGTTTTGGTGCGCCGCTTAATGTTCCTGCTGGAAAAGTATCGGCAACCACTTGCATCGTTGTAGCATTTTCATGCAGATGTCCCGTTACTTTTGAAACTAAGTGAATCACATGAGAGAAAAACTGTACTTCTCTGTATTTCTCCACATTGACATGATGACCGTTTCGGCTCAAATCGTTTCTGGCCAAATCCACTAACATCACGTGCTCGCTATTTTCTTTTTTATCTACAGATAAATTTTTAGCAAGAATCGCATCTTTTTCATCATCTCCCGTTCTTTTGAAAGTTCCCGCAATAGGATGAATCTCCGCTTTACGATCTTTTACTATAATCTGTGCTTCGGGTGATGAACCAAATATTTTGAAATCACCGTAATCAAAAAAGAATAAATAAGGTGAAGGATTAATGCTTCTTAACGCTCTGTAGACATTGAATTCATCGCCTTTGAATCCTTGGGTAAATCTTCTGGATAAAACTAATTGGAACACATCACCGCGGAAACAATGCTTTTTGGCCAAAGCCACATTATGCTTAAATTCTTCGTCCGTCAGGTTCGAAAAACCATCGCCCTCTTTCGAAAATTTATAAGAAGCAATATTTCTGGATTGTAATAATTGTTCGATTTCTGAAATGTTGTTTTTTCCGTCTAAACTGTGACAGAAAATATATGCTTCATTTTTGAAATGATTAATGGCAATGATGTTTTGGTACACGGCATAATAGACATCGGGAATGGTATTGCTGTTTTCTTTTTTGGCAATAGTCACTTTTTCAAAATACCGAACAGCGTCATAAGAAATATATCCAAAAAGTCCATTATTGATGAACTTGAAATCATTCTTCTCGGATTTAAACTGACCCGAAAATTCTTGAATTACTTCAGGAATATTGGTAGTGGCATCAATTGCAATTTTCTCAAAACTTCCATCAGGGAAAGTCTTGTGAATAATTTCATTTTCTATTTTTATTGAAGCAATCGGATTGCAACAGATGTAGGAGAAACTATTGTCATTCCCATGATAATCGCTACTTTCAAGTAGAAGACTATTTGGAAATTTATCCCGAATTTTGAAATACACACTCACTGGTGTTATTGTATCAGCCAGGATTTGCTTGTAATTGGTATTTAAATTAAATGATTTCAATTTTTATGTTTTTAATGTTGTGTGTTACGATAGAATTGGCACAAAAAAAAGGCCTGTCGTGATGACAAGCCTTTTATATTTATAGTTTAAATAATACTATTGGAGCTTAGTTCACGACGAATGACGTAAATTGTTCCACCACCAAGTATTGTTTAAAATTGTTTTCATGATTTATTTTGTTGCAACAAATATATAAATGAAATTCGATTATTCAAACATAAAATGCGTTAAAAAACATTAAAAGCCAAGAATTTTTGTTAAATAAATCTATAGCTTTGAATTTAAAAAAAAATATAACCTCAAAAAAAACATACTAACCTTAAAAAAAGCAATCCTGAATGTTACGATTAATAAAATAGAGTAATTCGGTCATTCAAAATTTGAAAGACTTTAGACTTTAATTGTCACTGACGACTGTTGGGTCGACTTTTAGCCTAAAATCAAAAGTTTTTTTAGGGTTAGACTCCTTGAATAATGCTGTATGACTTGTTTTAGAGTATTCAATAGAAAAGGATTCATTGCTATACCAATTTTTTATTTCCGAATCATTAGTTGGGATTTCACTTTGAATACCTCCATCACAGTTATTAATAAGTACTGTTTGTAAATTAATTTTTGCCAAATTAGCTGAAATATTAGCTATTTTACCTTCTAATAAAATGCAATTTTTAAATCCTGAAACAACACTGTTATTTAAACTAAAATAACTGTTGTCTTTAATGTAAATGGCTTCCCGAACTAATCCTTGATTGTTTTCTTCTAAATTTGCCAAAGTAATATTTTTAGCTGTTATTTTGGTCATTTTTTTGGTTACATCTGCATTTTCAATTTTATCAAAAGAGTCGATTTCAAAGCATCTCGAACCAGAAATATCGGATGAAAAAGGATATCGAATTGCAAGACTATTGCTAATATTGCATTGTGCACCTTGCGTAAAATCAAAATCGTCATCAGTAGCTTTGAATGAAATAATATTCTCAAAATTTACATCTCCACCATAACACTCATAAGAATCATCATTGGAATAACTGATTTGAATAAAATTAAATTTAGTTTTTCTACCTACGCCTGCTAATGATAAGCCATTGAGTTCTTTTAGAGCATTAAGTTTCCTTCCGGAGAATTCGATACGGACATATTTTAATATCCCGGAATTGCTATCCTGATTTTGTCCTCCATAATGGTTTGCCATTGGGTCTATATTAAAGTCCAAAAATCCTACTCCTCCAGTTTTATTGATGGGAGCGTCCCCCATTATAATAATACCTCCCCAATCTCCAGGTTTTCTGGTAGAAATTTCTCTATTGGAAGTGAAAACAATGGGGTCTGTTTGTTCGCCTTCTGCCATTATTTTAGAGCCTTTTGATATTACCAGAGTGCCACATGTTTCTACATCGCCACGAATAACAGTTCCTGGTTCAATGGTTAAAACAGCATTATTTGTGATGTATACAACACCTGTCAATAAGTACGTGTTTTTCTTATATAGTGTAAGGTCACTATTAATTGTACCAGTCAAAATGTTTGTAGTCTCAGGGTACTCTGCAGCTGTAGGTCTAAAATTAGTCCAATTACCCATCCAATTTGTGTCTCCGATAATACCTTTTATTTGTTGGGCATTTAGTGTCATGCTATTGATCAAACAGAGTATTGGAATAAGTATTATTTTTTTCATAATTAAATTTTGTTAATGAAATATTTGAAAGGTATTTATTTCTAAAGATTTACATTACGTTTTTTGGTCAACAAAAAACATATTATTCATTTTGGGAGGTTTATCATTTATTTATTTTTCAAAATTAAGCAGGTTGTGTTAACTGAATAAGCATAGAATATTAACGATATGTTACAATAGGATGTATTATGTAAATTTTTGATAGCCCTACAAATTCAAGATTTATAATCTAAAATTCAATTATTTCTAAACCAAACTCATTCTGTTGTTTTACATTAAATTTTAAATAAAAAAAGCCCTTGTTTTACACAAGGGCTTGATTATTAATTGATTTAAAGTCGCAGCAATTGTTTGTTACGGTTTTAAAATAGTATTTCTGAGATGAAATTAGAATTTCAAAGCTACTGCTAAATTGAAATCGTCATTGATAGCTTTGTCTCCTAAGCTGTCGAAGAAACTTCCAGAACCATATTTAATATCGTATTTTGTTCTGTCAATAACTACATTCGTTGTAGCTGTGTTTGCTGTTGTTGCAAGATCAAAAGTTACTGGTTTAGTGATTCCTTTAATAGTTAAATCTCCTGTTACAGTATACAAATTTGGAGATTTCGTAACTACTTTTTTGAAAACTAAAGTTGCCATAGCGAATTTATCAGTACCAAAAAAATCATCAGCTTTCAAGTGTCCTTCTAGTTTTTCTTTTCCTTGACCTGCTTTCAAATCAGTAACAACGATTGAATTCATGTCTACAGTAAATGTACCACCAATTAATTTTTTTCCTTGGAAAATTAAAGCACCATCTTTCAGATTGATAGTTCCTTCATGTTGTCCAGTTACTTTTTTTCCTGTCCAGTTGATAGTACTTCCAGCAGTGTTGATTTTTTTAGTCTGTGCTGTTACGGATAATGTAGATAAAACTACTACTAATGCTAATGCGATTGATTTGAAATTTTTCATTTGTTTAAATTTGATTTTAATTAATATTTGATTTTGAATTAGTAATTTATAATGTAATGAATAAGTCTTCGTTTGATTTTCTGACTTTTTTGTAATGTTGAGTTGCATCCTCATCATGTCTGTAACCCAGAGTTGCAATTAAAGTAGCATTTAGACCTAATTTGTCAAGCCCTAATATTTCATTAACTTGAGCAGGAACAAAACCTTCCATCGGAGTAGTATCAATCTTAAGTTCTGCTGCTACGTTCAATAAGTTTCCTAATGCTAAATAGGTTTGTTTTGCTGTCCAAATATTTTTTTCTTCATCAGAAAGAGAAATAATTTTAGATTTCATAAAATCCCCATAACCAGCTAAAGCTTCAATTGGAGTATTTCTGGTTTGACTTATATTTTTGATATAATCATCTATAGCTAAATCATCAAGATTTGTTTCATTAGCAAAAATGATTAAATGTGAAGCTTCAACAATTTGTGATTGTCCCCAAGCTGCCGGTTGAATATTTGCTCTCAATTCTGGATTTTCAACGATAATAACCTTATACGGTTGCAATCCATAAGATGAAGAACTCAATCGAATTGCTTCTTTTAAAGTATTTAAATCTTCGGCAGTTATTTTTTTTGTTGCATCGAATTTTTTCGTTGCGTATCTCCAATTTTGATTTTCTAAAAAAGTACTCATAATGTATTGACTATTTATTGGTTTCTATATTTCTCTAATAATTGATTTAACTGGTCTATTTCTTGTGAATTTAGATTTTTTGAAAAAAATTGCTCGTGAGCAATCACTTTTGGATCTAATGCTGCTAAAACTTCCAATCCTTTTTGTGTAATTAACACTTCTATTTTTCGTCTGTTTTCAGGACATACTTTCCGAGTGACTAATTCTTTCAATAACAATTTATCTACTAATCGCGTTGTATTACTGGTTTTGGCTAACATTCGTTCTTGAATGGTCCACATATTTGCCGGATTTCCTTTTTGTCCTCTTAAGATTCGAAGTACGTTGTATTGTTCTCCCGAAATTTCGTAAGGTTTTAATATTTCATTAAAATTATCTGTAATTATGTTTTGCGTATATAAAACATTTAGGATAATTTTTTTAGAATTATCCATTGTCACAGTTGATTTTAAAATTTCTTCAATTTTCATATTTGTATATATGTAATTTGTTGGTACAAATGTAACAATTATTTTAGTTGTATATACAAATGTAAATTAATTTTTTGTTAAAATTTTAAAAAGCTGTGGTAAATGAGATCTTTGATAATCATTATTCATTGTAAATCAGTTGTTTGTTTTTTCAAAAGTGGCTAACTGATTTTATTTAGCCTTCAATAATTGAATGAAATTAAGTAACCTGTTTTCTTTGATTATAAAAAAAACATATACCATAATTATTCTCTTTTCAAGTATTGAATCCAAGAAGAGGTGGAATAATAGAGTTAAAACTGAAATGAGAGTTTGGTTTTTTCTCGTTTATTGGTAAAAAGGATTGATTTATTTTTTTGGATTTTAAATATGAATGCAATACAATTATATTTAAAATATTGTTTTTAAGGGTTTTAATAGTTATGAAATAGTGTCCTATTTATTTTGTGACTATTATTTATTATATTTAAAAATTATTTGAATATAACCAGTATGAATAAAGCCAATCTATCTTACGAAGCTCTACTTCTTAAATTAAAGGAGCAAGAATTAGAAGTAAACCGGTTAACACAAGAAGCAGCGTCATTGTCTAGTTTCAAATTTTTTATTGAAGAGTCTAATGATTTAGTATGTATTGTGGGATCAGATGCTTTTTTCAAGGAGATTAATTCTGCTTTTGTTAAAATTCTAGGATATTCAAAAGAAGAATTATTACAGGAATCCTTTCTTCATATTCTGCATCCGGATGATCTTGAAAGAACGTTACAAGAGATTGGAAGTCTTATAATGGGAAACCCAACGATGAATTTTGAGAACAGATTTAAAAAAAAGAATGGTGATTTCGTACTGATTCAGTGGACTGCAAATGCTATTTCTGTAGAAAATATTTATGCAATTGGAAGAGATGTTACCGAGATAAGAAGTACGCAAGAAAAGTTAATAAAGAGTGAAGACCTATTAAACCATGCACAACAAATTGCAAAAATGGGAAGTTGGGAGTTCAATCTATTGAATAAAAAAATGATTTGGTCTGAGGAATTGTATTCGATTTATGGAATCGAGAGTAAAACGGACCAAAATTTATATAAGGAGTTTTTGAATCTTTTTTCAGAAGAAGATGCTACATTTTTTCAGAATAAAATTAATCAATCCATCGCCGATAAAGAGCAATTTGAAGTACAACAAAACGTCATTTTATCAGATAATAGTAATAAGTGGTTGCATGCAATTGTAATTCCGCTGCTTGATACCTCTGGAAATGTTTATGCATTAAGAGGAAATACACAAGATATTACCCAGAAAAAAATTGTTGAAGATTCCATCAAAGAGCAAGAAGCAGCTGTAGTAGAATATAAATTAAAATTAATTGAGGAAGAAGGCAATGCTAAATTTAAGAATTATATAGAGAATGCTCCTGATGGGGTTTGTATTGTGGATGAAAACGGAAACTTTGTTGAAGTAAATCATGCAGTAACTTTAATTTCGGGTTATTCAAAAGAAGAACTTTTGACATTTTCGATGATGGATTTAACCTACCAAGAATCCATTGAAGATTTGGAGGCATGTTTTAGTAGATTAAAAAAAGAAGGAGTATCAAAAGGACAATTTAAAACAGTTCATAAAACTGGTGAAATTAGATGGAGTGGTATAGACTCAGTTAAACTTTCTGAAAATCGATTTATGGGTTTTGTGAAAGACATTACCGATATTAAACTAGCTAATGAGTTACTTACTAATACTTTTGAACGTATAACCGATGCCTTTATTGCATTAGATAGTAACTGGTGTTATACTTATATGAACAAAATGGCAGGTGAAATACTGAAGCGTAATCCTCAAGATATAATAGGAAAAAATATTTGGCAAGAATTTCCGGAATCTATTAACCAAGAGTTTTATAATGCTTGCCATCGAGCAGTAAATAAACAGGAATATGTTTATGTTGAGATTTTCTACCCTTCAAGCGGTTTGTGGATTGAAAACCATATTTACCCCTCACCTGATGGATTGTCTAATTTTTTTAGGGATGTAACTGAAAAAAAATTATCAGACCAGAAAATTGTTGAAAGCGAAAAACGATTCCGTGCTTTGGTTGAGAACAATGATGGTATTATTACGGTTTTTGATAAAGATATAAATACTATTTTCCGAAGCCCATCTTCGGCTCGTGTTACAGGATACACAGATGATGAATTTGAGAAAATTCTAAAAAATGAATATTTTCACCCGGATTATTTAGATTATCTGAATCAGATGTTACAAAAAGCAATCGATAATCCTGGTAAACCTGTTGAAGTACTATTTCAGGCTAAGCATAAAAGCGGGAATTACATTTGGCTCCAAGGAATCTTAAATAATAAAATTGATGATAGTAGCGTTGGAGGAATTATTTCGAATTTAAGAGATATAACGGAGACCAAAATAGCAAATGAAACTTTGTTGAGTGAAAGAGATAAGTTTTCTAAAATTGCAGACGCTTCACCAGGATTAATCTATTCGATGCGTCAAAATAAGGATGGAAGCCTATCTTATCCTTATACCAGCAAGGCTATTGAGGAAATTTACGGTTTCACTTTTAAACAAATTGAGAATAATCCGGAAAAAATATTTCAACTGATTCATCCAGATGATTTGGATTTCGTTGTGCAAAGTGTTGCCGAAACAAAATCAAAATTAGTTCCTTTAAAATGCGAATATCGCTATTTTCATCCCAAAAAAGGATTAGTATGGCATGATGTAAATTCTTTACCGGTAGTTGAACCGGAAGGAACTGTGATCTGTCACGGTATTGTTACTGATATTACGCAACGTATCAGAGCTGATCAAAAACTGATCAAAGCCAACCGACTTTATTTGTTCATCAGTCAAATTAACCAAATGATTGTTCGTATTACTGATGAAAAAACGCTTTTTGAAGAAGCTTGTAAAATAGCGGTGGATTTAGGTAAATTTAGAATGGTCTGGATTGGGACTGTCGATGAAAAAACCAAAAAATTAATTCCGGAGATGATCGCTGGAGAGAATAATGGGTATTTGTCAATAATTAAAACTATTTCCATAGAAGATATTCCTGAAGGAAGAGGTCCTGCCGGAACGGCAATGCGGGAAGCACGATATGTTATTTGTAATGATATTGAAAACGATTCAATGATGCAACCTTGGCGCAAAGAAGCTTTATCACGAGGTTATCTTTCATCGATGGCGGTGCCAATAAAAAAATCAGGAAAGGTAATAGGCGTTTTTTCTTTTTATGCTAATGAAAAAAACTTTTTTGACGCGGAAGAAATTGCATTGTTAGAGGAGGCAACAGGTGATGTGTCTTTTGCATTAGAAGTTTTTGAAAAAGAGGCTTTGAGAAAAAAGGCTGAGGAAGCAGTTTTTGAAAGTGAACAGCGTTATCACTTGCTTACTGATGTTGCTCCTGTAGGAATTTTTAGAACTGATGCTAGTGGCTATACTACGTTTGTCAATCCACATTGGTGTCAAATTTCAGGTTTGTCTTTTCAGGAAGCTTTAGGAAATGGTTGGTTAAAAGCAGTTCATGAGGACGATAAAAATTCATTGTTTACAGGCTGGGAAAATGCTACAAACAACAAACAAAATTCATCGTCTGAATACCGATTTGTGCGTCAGGATGGCTCTGTTTCCTGGGTGATGGGACAAGCGTTACCTGAAAAAAATATAAAAAATGAAATTGTAGGTTACGTAGGTACAATCACTGATATTACGGAACGAAAAAATGCAGAAGCGATAATCCTGCGAGAAAAAAATCTTTCGGAATCGATAATTAATAATCTTCCGGGAATTTTTTATCTCTATGATGAATCAGGAAGTTTTTTAAAATGGAATAAAAATTTTGAAGATGTAACTGGGTATGATTATGAGGAAATCAGGCAAATGAATCCTCTAGAATTTTTTGATGGAGAAGAGAAGCAAAAAGTTAAAACAAGAATAAAAACAGTATTTGAAAGAAAATCACCTGGTATTGAAGTTGAATTCTTTACTAAAAATAAAAATAGAATTCCATATTATATTAGTTCTCATGTAATTGATTATGAAGGAAAAAGGTGCTTGGTAGGAATGGGAATTGATCTTACTGAACGTAAAAAAGCGGAAGAGAAAGTCAAAAAAGCAAATGAACGATTCGAAATGATTGCTGCGGCCACCAATGATGCAGTTTTTGAAGTGGATTTATCAACGGGGGAAAGTTGGAATAATCAAACTTTTGTAGATCTTTTAGGCTTTGGCAGTATTGAACCCAATGGAGAAAATAACAGTGTTGTTTGGCGATCAAGAGTGCATCCGGATGACAGGGAACGAGTGATTAAAAAATTAGAGGATTCTTATGCCGGAATTGCAAATTTGTGGTCAGATGAATTCCGTTTTCAAAAGGCAGATGGCAGTTATGGAATATTTTATGACCGAGGTGTAATCTCTAGAGATGAAACGGGTAAAGCATTGCGGTTGAATGGTGCTTTAACTGAGATAACCGAATTGAAAAATATAAAGAAGCAGCTTATTAATAGTGAAGAAAAGTATCGCAGTTTGGTAGAACAAGCTTCAGATGCTATTTTTATTAATAATGTTTCCGGAGATTTACTGGAAGTAAATGAAAGTGCCTGTTTGCTGTTAGGCTATTCAAAGGAAGAATTGTGTACAAAAAATCTACAGGATTTGTATTCAAAAGAAGAGCTGAAATCAAGATCCATAATGTTGGAGGAATTATTGGGTGGGGAAAAAACATTGATTGAGCGTAATATGTTGCATCGTGATGGAACATTAATTTCAGTTGAGATTACTGCCAAAATGATTATTGATGGTCGTATTGTGGCCATTGTTCGAGATGTAACCCAACGTAAAAAATCTGAGGATGATTTCAGGAAAATGAATAAAAAACTGGAAGCCATAATTGGAGCTTTACCGGATTTGTTATTTGAAGTGAATATTGAAGGTAAAATTTTTAATTACCATTCCCGTCGAGATGATTTATTAGCTTTTCCTCGGGAAGTATTTTTAGGAAAAACATTTTCGGAAGTATTGCCACCGGATGTTTCAAATTTGTGTATTTCTGCTATTCGGGAAGCTTCTGAAAAAGGATATTCAACAGGCCGACAGTATTCTTTGGAGTTACCAAGTGGTTTGCATTGGTTTGAACTTTCTATCGCTCCTATGCAAGAAAGTCAGGATGATGAAATGCACTACATTTGTCTTTCAAGAGATATCACAGCAGCCAAAAAATCCGATTGGGCATTGCTAAAAAGCGAGGAACGATACCGCGGTTTGTTGAACAATCTAGATGCTGGTATAGTAGTTCATGCACCGGACACTTCCGTAGTGGTCAATAATATGAAAGCAGCTGAATTGTTGGGATTAACGGACGATCAAATGCGCGGAATTACAGCTTTTGATGCGACGTGGAATTTCTTAAATGAAGATAATACGGTGATGTCTTTTGAAAGATATCCTGTAAACCAAATTGTCGCGACCAAAAAAGCACTCAAAAATTTTAGATTTGGCGTAAGCCGACCAATAATCAATGATGTTGTTTGGCTTTTAATAAATGGATATCCTGATGTGGATGCAAATGGGGAAATTTATGAAATCGTAATCAGTTTTATTGATATTTCGGAACAGAAAGTGATGGAAATGGAGCTGGTAAAAGCGAAAGAATTAGCTGAATCCGCAAATAAAGCAAAGACTGATTTCCTAGCTAATATGAGTCATGAAATTAGAACTCCGCTGAATGGAATAATTGGTTTCACGCATTTGTTGATGAAATCAAATCTAAAAAAGAATCAGTCCGCATATATGAAAACTGTTAATGAATCCGCAATTTCACTAATGGATATTGTTAATGATGTGTTGGATTTTTCTAAAATTGAATCGGGAAAATTAGAACTGAATATTGAAGAAATTAACCTTTTCAAATTAACAAATCAGGTTATTAATTTGTTTAAGTATCAAGCTGATTTGAAAAAAATAGATTTAATTCTTGATATCAATAAAAGTATTCCACAATATGTTCTGGCAGATTCCGTGCGATTGAAACAAATATTGGTGAATCTATTAAGCAATGCGATTAAGTTTACCAATTTTGGTGAAATTCGTTTGGATATTACCGAAATAGAAACAAACGAAAAGAAATGGTCTACAATTATGTTTTCTGTAAAAGATACAGGAGTGGGAATAAAAACAGTAAACAACGAAAAAATATTCAATTCATTTGTTCAGGAAGACAATTCAACGAATCGTAAATTTGGCGGAACCGGATTAGGATTGGCAATATCGAATCAACTTTTGGCCCTGATGAACAGTAAGTTGCAATTAATTAGTAAACATGGCGATGGAAGTGATTTCTACTTTGTTGTTAAATTCAAAAAGACAAATCATAAGAAGAACAAAGAGCGACTCCTTTCTGATGCAGTTCAAAACGCAGCAATAATTCCAGTCACTGTTTTGGAAGATAAAAAGGTTTTAATAGTAGAAGACAATAAAATCAATATGCTATTGGCTAGAACACTTGTCAAAAAAATTATTTCAAATTGCATAATTATTGAAGCAAAAGATGGAAATGAAGCTGTAGAATTGTATAAAAAAGAGCAACCGGATGTTATTTTAATGGATATTCAGATGCCAAATAAAAACGGTTATCAAGCTACCAAAGAAATCAGGCAGCTAAAAGGAGCGGAACATATTCCCATAATTGCAATCACTGCAGGAATTATGGTTGGAGATAAAGAAAAGTGTTTGGAGGCAGGTATGAATGGTTATTTACCTAAGCCAATTATTCAATCAGATTTAGAACAAATGCTGTTTATGTGGCTGCAAAAAAAATAATAGATTTTAATGATTAATAAAAGTGTCTTATGATTTAGGCACTTTTTTTATGTAAAAAATTTAAAATTTTGTTCATTTTTTTTAATATGTAATTTACTTGTGAAAACACATTTTTTTACTAAATTTAACATGTATTAACTACTTATCAGTTAATTAATTATACAAACCTTACAAAAAAGACACTATTTATGAAAATTGCTTATTTTTATGAATATTTTATTTCAATCCTTTTTTTAGAATTATTAAACAGTTGTTAAATTAAATTTAGTTTCTGTGATGCAAGAGATATTTTTTTGTTTTTTTTAAAGGAACAAACCGCTAAAAACGTACTAAATTAGCCATTTATTAATACTCAAAATAAAAGAAGTAATTTGATAGAGCATTCCTACTCATCTTATAATAGTTATTGAAAATTCAAAATTTGTAATGATAAAAAATAATCAAGCCAACCTTGGTGAAGGTACGGTGTTAGATTTGAAACCAAAGTTGAAGGTATCGGATGCAGATGCCGCTGATTTTCCAATTATTGGTATTGGAGCGTCTGCTGGTGGGCTGGAAGCACTTGAGTTATTTTTTAAAAACATGCCCGTCAATAGTGGTATAGGATTCGTAGTAATTCAGCATTTGGATCCAACCCATACTGGAATAATGCCAGAGTTATTGCAAAGAATGACAACAATGAAAGTTTATCAGGCAACTGATGCACTACAAGTAAAACCCAATTGCGTTTATGTAATTCCACCCAATAAAAGCTTATCACTATTAAACGGAAAATTACATTTATTTGTTCCTAAAGAGTCTCGTGGCTTGCGATTGCCCATCGATATTTTCTTTAAATCTTTAGCACTGGATCGGCTGGAAAAAAGTATTGGTATTGTTCTTTCCGGAATGGGTTCCGATGGAAGTTTAGGATTGAAAGCCATTAAAGAAAAAAATGGAATTGTAGTTGTGCAAGATCCTGTATCTGCAAAGTTTGATAGTATGCCTCGCAGTGCTATAGATTCAGTGATCGCCGATATTGTTGCTCCTGTCGAGGAATTACCTGCTAAACTGATGGCTTTGCTACGTTATTTTCCGGAAATTAAATCAGAATCGGATTTTCTTGTCAAAACCAAAAGCAGTCTGGACAAAATTATAATCTTGTTGCGGGATCAAACCGGTCATGATTTTTCGATGTATAAAAAAAGTACTTTAATGCGGCGCATTGAAAGAAGAAAAGGAATACATCACATTGATAAAATACAAACTTACGTGCGTTTTTTACAGGAAAACCCAAAAGAGATTGAATTGCTTTTCAAAGAACTATTAATTGGTGTAACAAGCTTTTTTAGGGATCCCGCTGTTTGGGATAAACTCAAAGAAGAAATTATTCCGAATATGCTAAAAGATATTCCAGAAGGTAAAACGTTGCGCGCCTGGGTTCCAGCTTGCTCAACGGGTGAAGAAGCGTATTCCCTAGCAATAGTTTTTGAAGAAGCATTATCAAAAATAAAACCTCCTAAAAGTATAAAATTACAAATTTTCGCTACTGATTTAGACCTGTTGTCTATTGAAAAAGCCCGAAAAGGATTTTTTTATTCCAGTATCATAAAAGATATTTCTCCAGAACGGATTACTAAATTTTTTACCCTTGAAAATGACGGATACCGCGTAAATACATTCATTCGTGAAATGATAGTTTTTGCACCTCACAATGTTACTAAAGATCCTCCTTTTACAAAATTAGACTTATTGACTTGTCGTAATATGTTGATCTACATGGAGCCACAATTACAAAATAAATTAATAATGCTGTTTAATTATAGCCTAAATCAGGGCGGGATAATGATGCTTGGTACTGCAGAGACCGTTGCAAGCAGCATCAAAGGATTTGAAGTAGTAGATTCTAAACTGAAGTTTTATAAACGGATTTCAAAATCAGTTTCTCCAGAGTTCTCCAATTTTCCAAGTTCTTATTCCCAAACAAAAAGAATAACCATTAACACTATGAAAGAAACTAAGGTCGTTGAAAACATACAGACCCTTACGGATCAAATTTTATTGCAACGTTTTTCACCTGCAAGCATACTTGTAAATAGTAAAGGTGATATCATATACATTACCGGCAGAACCGGAAAATATTTAGAACCTGTAGCTGGTAAAGCAAACTGGAATGTTCATGCGATGGCACGCGAAGGTTTGCGTAATGAACTGCCAGGAGCGTTCCGAAAAGCGTTGCAAAGTTTCGAACCGGCATATATTGATAATATAAAAATAGTTGAAAACGGAGGATTCCATTTTATCAATCTGACGGTGCAACAAATAGAAAGTCCAGATGCACTAAAAGGAATGATTATGGTTGTTTTTACAGACATTCCAACTAGTACCGAATCCGTTTCAGGAACTTCTAAATCAAGAAAACAAAGTGCGACTCTTAAACAACAAGAATTAGAAGCAGAGCTGAAACGCAGCAATGAAGATTTGAATAGCGTGAGAGAAGAAATGCAAACGTCTCAGGAGGAACTCAAATCCACGAATGAAGAACTGCAGTCTACGAACGAAGAATTACAATCTACCAATGAGGAATTGACTACTTCAAAGGAAGAATTACAGAGTTTAAATGAAGAATTACAAACGGTGAATACCGAATTACAAAGCAAATTAGTCGATTTTGAACAGGCCAATAATGATATGAAAAACCTGCTCAACAGTACTGAAATAGCCACTCTTTTTTTAGATAAAGAATTAAATATACGCCGATTTACTGATCCGGTAACCAAAATATTCAAGTTGCGTGCAACAGATACCGGGAGACCTTTCACGGATTTAGTTTGCGATTTGAAATATCCTGAAATGGTTAGTAATGCATTGGAAGTTATCAAAACATTGACACCCATTCAAAAGGAAGTTGCAACAGTTGATGGCAGGTATTATTACGTTCGAATTATGCCGTATCGTACATTGGACGATCGTATAGATGGTCTTGTAATCACATTTACGGATATTAGCGCAGCCAAAAAAGCAGAGGAATCCCTAAAACTAGAAAATCAATACCGCCGTCTTTTTGAATCAGCCAAAGATGGAATTTTGATTCTGAATTATGATACGGGTAAAATAATAGATGTGAATCCTTTTTTAGTAGGAATGTTGGGGTATTCTCACGAGCAGTTAATTGAAAAATCAATTTGGGAAATAGGTTCACTCAAAGACATTGTGACTAATAAAGACAAATTTTCAGAATTACAAAAAAAAGAATTTATTCGCTATGAAAATTTGCCGCTCGAAACCGCTAAAGGAAGAAAAATAAATGTTGAGTTTGTCAGCAATGTTTATTTAGTAAATAATAAAAAAGTCATTCAGTGTATTATCCGTGACATTTCGGATCGAGTATTTGTTCAGGAGGCTTTAGTCAATGCCGAAACCCGTTACAAGCACCTTTTTGAATCAGTGAAAGATGGAATTATTTTCGTAGAAGGTGAAACAGGAAAGATCAATGCGATAAATCCTTTTTTTACAGATTTGATAGGGGAAACCAAAGAGAATTTTATTGGGAAAGAAGTTTGGGCTGTTGAATTTCTAAAAAATTTAATACCAAACAAGTCTACTTTTACAGAATTAAGCCAAAAAAAATCGTTTCATTCCATTTTCAAGGAAATTGAAACAAGCAATAATAAGCGAATCAATATCGAATTTATCAGCACAGTATATTTTATCGGGAATCAAAAAAACATTCAGTTTTTTATTCATGAAATAGCAGTATAGAATAGTATGTAAGTTACAATAGGTTGCATAATTTCCAGTTTCAGACAATTAAATTAGTAGTATTTAAAAAGGCAGCACATATGGGAAATATCGAAAATAAAACCGAAGCCCGCTTCATTATCAGACAAAAAGCGGAAGAATTACATCGAAGTACAGAATCAAAGTACAATTCTAAACTTTTAGAAGTAGATACTTTAAAGCTTATTCATGAACTAGAGGTTCATCAGATAGAGCTTGAAATGCAAAAAGAAGAATTGATGCTTGCCACAGAGGAAGCTGAAATTGTGAGGCAAAAATATGCTGAATTGTATGAATTTGCGCCTACAGGTTACTTTACATTGACAAATTCAGGAACAGTTGTCGAACTGAATCTTGCTGGTTCACAATTACTGCGGAAAGAAAGATCTAAATTGATAAATAGTCAATTAGGTTTCTTTATTTCTAATGCTACGAAGCCAGTTTTTAATCAATTCTTAGAGACTGTTTTTCAAACTAGCGCAAAAGAATGTTGTGAAGTTGAATTGCTTTTGGATGATAATATTCCAATTAATGTTTATTTGACAGGAATCGTCTTAGAGAATAAAGAGCATGCGCTAATTACGATATTAGATATTACTCAACTTAAAGAAACTGAATCCGCTTTGCGAGAAAGTGAAGAGCGGTATCGCGATTTATTAAACAATCTGGATGTTGGAATAATTGTACACAATAAAGATACTGCGATTATTTATTCGAATCCAAAAGCTTCCGAATTGATAGGTTTGAGTGAGGAACAAATAAAAGAAAAGGATGTTGCTAATCCAATTTGGAAATTTATAAAAGAGTATAATAAATCATTATCACCAGAAAATTTCCCAGTCAATCAAATTATTCGCACAAAAAAACCAATCAGTAATTTTATTATTGGAACAATTAAAACGGATAGTACTGAGGTGAGATGGTTCTTAGTAAATGGTTTTCCAGTTTTTAATACCAGCGATGAGATTGATGAGATTGTGATTAGTTTTATAGAAATAACTGAATTAAAAAAACTGGAAATTGAACTTACAAAAGCCAAAGAACAGGCCGAAGCAGCTAATAAAGCAAAATCTAGTTTTTTGACTAATATGAGCCATGAGATTCGAACTCCTTTGAATGGAATTATTGGTTTTACTGATTTACTAATGAGAACCAATCTGGACGAAAACCAGAGGGAATACATGAATACCGTTCATGAATCAGCAAATATACTAATTGAAATCATCAATAATATTTTAGATTTCTCGAAAATTGAATCCGGAAAATTAGAATTAAATATTGAGGAAATTAACCTTATGGAACTGACGCATCATGTTGTTGATATATTTAAATACCAAGCAGAATTAAAGGGAATAGATTTAATTCTAAATATAATGACTTCTGTTCCTAATTTTGTTTTTGCTGATTCCGTGCGATTGAAACAAATTTTAGTCAACTTAATTGGTAACGCATTAAAATTCACAAAAACAGGTTTTGTACGACTGGACATTAGCAGCGCAGTAAGCACCAGTGGCGAGAATCGTTGTCTTTTACATTTTTCTGTTAAAGACAGTGGAATTGGTATCAAACAGGAAAATCAAGAAAAAGTCTTCCAATCCTTTATTCAGGAAGACTGCTCTATCACGCGCAAATTTGGGGGTACGGGACTTGGGTTGGCAATTACTAATCAGCTTTTAGGTTTGATGAATAGTGAACTAAAACTAAAAAGTAAATTTGGTGAGGGAAGTGAGTTTTATTTTGATGTTGAATTAGAAAATTCACTTCAGGAAATTTCCTCGGATGTAAAAGAAATAAACGTCATACTTGAAGATAAAACGTTTGCTTCAGATGATTTCTCAGACAAAAAAATATTAGTGGTCGAGGACAATCGAATCAATATGCTTTTGGTAAAAACACTACTCAAATCGATACTTCCGGGATGCACTATTCTTGAAGCGTCTGATGGTGAAAAAGCAATTAAAATGTACAAAAAAGAGACGCTGGATTTAATCTTAATGGACATTCAAATGCCACATAAAAATGGATATGAAACAACTGCAGAAATTAAGCATCTAAAAAAATATAACAATATTCCAATAATTGCTTTGACCGCAGGAATTATGTTAGGGGAAAAAGAAAAATGTCTGGAATCCGGAATGGATGATTATGTTTCAAAACCAATTATCAGATGTAATTTAGAAGAAGTTTTGTATAAATGGTTAAGAAATAAAACATTGAGCGAAAATAATTGATGCACACAAAGAACTTCTCGTACTTAATTAACAATAAATGCTCTTGTTTTTAGTAGAAAATTTCAATGAAAAACAAAACAAAAATCAGCTTTATTTCAACCAAGTAGCCGTAAGGCTTTATGTTTATGTTTTTTTTAAACCAAATTTTTTGATAGCATGTTTTTTGAGGTGCTCCATCACTTCTTCTACGGAATCAGTCACGAATAAAAGCTTCATATCTTCAGGGCTGATGCTTTCGTTGTCTGCCATTTTTTGAATGTGATGACATAATTCTTGGTGGTAAACGGAATCAAAAATAACGATCGGAAAATCGCTTATTATTTTATTTTGAATTAAAGTCAGTGCTTCAAATAATTCATCTAAAGTCCCAATTCCTCCAGGCATTACCACAAATGCATAGGAATATTTGATTAAAATTACTTTCCTTACAAAAAAATAGGGAATGTATATCCATTTATGAAGATAAGGATTTGGTTTCTGTTCCACAGGAAGGACAATATTACAACCTACCGAATAACCTCCGACTTCATAAGCTCCTTTATTGGCGGCTTCCATTAATCCTGGGCCTCCGCCTGTCATTACTGTAAATCCTAATTTTGCTATTTCAGAACCAATGCGTTCAGCGCTTTTATAATGTGCTGTTTGCGGTCCAAAACGTGCCGATCCAAAAACGGTTACGCAAGGTCCGATAAAATGCATTTTCTGAAAAGCTCTGATGAAGTTATAGAGCACTTTAAAAATGAAGAAAAGGTTTTTAAAACGAGTCAAGGGACCTCTTACAAATAAAGTTTCGGATTTAGAAAGTCTATATTGGCGAGAGTTTTCCATAGATTACTAAGATAGGAAAAATAACAGTCGAGATTTATTTTTCCAACTTAATAAATGTATGAATCTTCAAAAATAGAAATGAGTTATATTTCAATTTTTCCTAGATTTTCAGTATAAGTAAACTCAAAAAAAATATTTTTAAAGCAATCATTATTTATTACTTTTTTCCAAAATAGTTTTAATGATTTCTTCTTTACTCAAAACACCGGACTGTCTCCACAACTGTTTTCCGTTTTGAAATAAAATCATCGTAGGAACACCGCGAACCTGATATTGACTTGAAATTTGCTGGTTTTTGTCCACATCAATTTTTATGATGGAAACGCGGTCTCCCAAACTGTCTTTTACTTCTTTCAAAATGGGGCCAAGCATTTTACAAGGTCCGCACCACGTAGCAAAAAAGTCAATTAAAACTGGTTTTTCGGATTGTATAATCGTATCAAAATTACTCATCGTTATTGTTTTTTAGTGTTAGGAATACTACAACCGTTTGCGCCACAACCAAAATTGAAAATTACCTGAACGAAGAAAAATAGTCCAAAACCAATGAACATCCATTCTTTCAAAATATAGGCTTGTGCAAATAAAAATAAGGCAAACACTAGGCGAACCCAGCGCATAATATGCCAATTGGTGAATAATAATGCTTTCATTTTTTTTTAAAGTGAATTTAGTTTTTCATGATTGTTTCATCATAATGAACCGTACATTTCGTTTAATTTTAACCACATAGAAACATAGCTTTTTTAAATATTTTGGGGCGTTTCATTTTTTTAAAGTAACCTTAGCTATGTGAATCCAAGAATTGGCCTATATGACTCTTTTTTCTATGTTTCTATGTGTTTCAATTTAAGATTGATTGACTTTATTGACTACATCCCATGTTTTAAATTACTATTACAACAGAGAAACCAAAAAAAGAGGATTTATTAGGATTTAAAAAACCGATATCTTTTCATTCTCATTCCTTTGTTTTATGTTAAACTTTTCTTTTTCAATTCGATAAATAATTCTGAATTCGCTCTTGGTGCAATAGAATTGTCACACAAATTCATTTTTGTAAAATCAAAAGCAGCTGCAAAATGTTTTTCATATTCTTCTTTGCTTCCGCCAAAAGGAGGTCCGGATTCAAACATTCTATTGAATAGTAATCCTGCCAGAATTGCTTCATCAGCTAAAATTTGATGCATTTTCCAAACGTATTTTTGACGCATTGTTGGAGGCAAAGCGCAGAAAAAAGTTTGCTCTATAATCAAATCATAGTTTCCTTGATGTTCAAAGAAATCACCTAAAACAATCTGAATATTAGAATTGTTTTTGAATTTTTCTTTTAAAACTGCAACTGGTGTTGGTGCAATATCGATAACGGTAATATCCGAAAATCCTTGCTCCAGAAGATATTCTGCTTCATAGCTGTTGCCACACCCCGGAATTAAAATACGGCTGTTTTTATCAGCAACCGTATCCACATACGCATGTATTGGTGGTGATACTTGGCCTAAATCCCAACCGGTGGTTTTAGCTTTGTATTGCGCCTCCCAATAATTAGCATTCAGCGGTTTTTCACAAGAAGTATCAGAACATTTTAAGTCGGACATATTATATTTTTTTTCGGGTTGAAATTCCAAACGGGGAATACAATGGGCAAAAACTAATAAAACTGGTCAGTATAAAAATGGCTGCAAAAATTCCTAAAACTAGTGCAAGCGTCCCGCTGATTGTATTGGTAAAATACAATATCGCAATAAGTATTGCTAAAGCGATGCGAATAATTTTGTCTGTTGAACCCATGTTTTTTTTCATTGTATTCTTTTTATTTGGTTATAAATTATTTCAAAACTTTGCTTTGGCAAACGAAATCCGATTTAGGAACATCCGTTTTTGCAATAGCATTAAAACCGCCTTCAATTTCGGTGAAATTTCTAAAACCACGCGCTTCCAGAATCGAAGCTGCAATCATACTGCGGTATCCGCCGGCGCAATGCAGATAAAAATGTTCTTTTGGATTAATATCTTTGACCCAATCATTAATAGCCGCTAATGGCTTGCTGTAGGATTCCTCAACATGCTCTGCGCAATATTCACTTTCTTTCCGAATATCAATTATTTTGCTTTCGCCAATTTTCACTTCCTTGGCAAATTGTTCGGCTGAAATTCTATTTACGGTATCAATCTCTTTTCCGGCTTTTGCCCAAGCATCAAAACCGCCTGCTAAATGACCTATTAAGTTGTCAAAACCCACACGGCTCAAGCGCGTAACAGTTTCTTCCTCCTGACCCACTTCGGAAATAATTAGAATGGGTTGTTTCACATCAGCAATTAAAGCGCCAACCCAAGGAGCAAAATCACCGTCAATCCCAATGTTTATGGATTGCGGAATAAATCCTTTGGCAAATTCGCCATTTTTTCTAGTGTCTAAAAGTAAAGCTCCAGTTTCTTCGGCGGCCACTTCAAATTCTGATGGGGACAGCGCACGCATTCCTAAATTCAAAACATTTTCAAAACTGTCATATCCTTTTTTGTTCATGGCCACGTTCATACCAAAATAAGCTGGCGGTGGTAATAAACCTTCGGTCACTTCTTGTACAAATTCGGCTTCTGTCATATTCGCACGCAAGGCATAATTAGTGGCTTTTTGGTCGCCAATGGTCGAAACGGTTTCCTTGCTCATGTTTTTTCCACAAGCACTTCCTGCACCGTGAGCTGGATATACAATGACGTCATCCGCCAAAGTCATTATTTTTGTTCGTAACGAATGGAATAGGGTAGCGGCCAATTGTTCTTGCGTCATGTGTGCCGCTTTTTGTGCTAAATCCGGTCTTCCCACATCGCCAATAAATAAAGTGTCACCAGAGAAAATAGCGTGATCTTTTCCGTTTTCGTCAATTAATAAAAAAGTGGAGCTTTCCATGGTGTGTCCTGGAGTGTGCAATACTTTTATTTTGATGTTTCCAATGGTAAATTCCTGTCCGTCTTTTGCAGAAATGCAATCAAATTCACAGGTCGCATTTGGACCATAAACAATAGGAGCGCCAGTTTGACGACTCAAATCTACGTGGCCGGAAACAAAATCAGCATGAAAGTGGGTTTCGAAAATATATTTCAATTTTACACCGTCTCTTTCGAGTCGGTCCAGATAGGGTTGAGTTTCGCGTAACGGGTCAATAATCGCAGCTTCACCATTTGAAGTAATATAGTAAGCACCTTGTGCTAAACAGCCGGTATATATTTGTTCTATCTGCATGATTTCGTTTTTTAAGATTATGATACAAATGTACTTCTGTTTTTTAGGATAAACAGTGACAATTGTTACATTGCTTTTATTTTGGAACCAAAAAATATGTGATTGATTGATTTTTTCTATTTCGAAAATAATCCCAAAAAAAACAATACTAAAGATAATCAAAAATGAAGCTTAGTGATCATTTTACAAAGTAATTTTTTTATAAAAGTAAAAGGTAAAGTATTGATATTCAGATTTAAAATAGTAGTTTGTAAATAATTTTACCCATAAAGATGCCTTTTTAAAAAGCGATTTTCTTTATTACTTGAGGGAATTTATTTTAAAAGTTCAATGTTATTGCGATGCAAAGCAACGATGCCGCGTTGTTCCATTTTTTTTAACAAACGGGAAATTACTTCTCTTGACGTATTCAATTCGGAGGCAATTTCCTGATGGGAAAGCTTCAATTCTTTGCAACCACAAACATCTGCATGGCGTTTCAAATAAAATTCCAATCGTTCGTCCATGGCTCTAAAAGCGATGCTATCAATGACTTCTAATACTTCTTCAAAACGGCTTCTGTAGGTGTCAATTACAAATTCATACCAGCTTCGGTGTTGCATCATCCATTTATCCATCAAAGGTAAAGGCACCATAATCAACTCCACATCCTCAACTACTTTGGCCATGATCTGGCTTTTTTCATTTTTGGTGGCACAAATCATAGAAATGGCACAGGCTTGACCCGGTTGCAAATAATACATGAAAAACTCTCCGCCATTTTCATCTTCACGATAGACCTTAATTTTTCCACTGATTACCAGTACCGTATTTTTGATATACTGTCCGGTTCGCATGATGATATCGCCAGCTTTGAAAGATTGAATAGAAGCATTGGCATCAACATCTTTTACTAATTCAGTAGAGAAGGAAGGAAATATTTTCTTTATCGGATCAAGCATTTTAGTTTTTTTCTAAGTTTTATAATGTAAAAGTAGTGTAAAAACTCAAAAAAACCGAGTGATTTTACGACTAAAAATTGTGGCAAGTACTTGATTTACGGATTAATAATGGTGTATTGTCTATGGATTTAATAGACTGTTTTTTCATAAAATAAAAGTCTAATTTATACTTTATTGGTAGTTAATATTTTGCGAAAAGGATTTCTTATGAATATTATCTAATTAACAATTGTTGCGTTTATTGTTTGGTAAAAACGTTGTATTTTTACAAAAAACATCATTATGAATTTAACACAAGAAGATTGGGTTTCTCAATTTGAAGCTGATGAAAATGCAGTGATTCTGGACGTGAGAACCGAAGATGAATTTAACGAAGGTTTTATAGCAAGTGCCATCAATATTGATATTCACAGAGGGCAGGATTTTGTAACCGAGATTGAAGCTTTGGACAAAAATAAAAATTATTATGTGTATTGCCGCTCGGGAATGCGAAGTGCAAAAGCTTGTGAAATAATGAATCAGCTGGGCTTCGAAAATGCCTATAATCTTATTGGAGGCATCACAGAGTGGGAAGGCGAAGTCATAGAACCATAAGGCAGAAAGAGTCAACCACTTTTTTTATGGATTTAAATTATAAATATAATACCCTTTAGTATGAATATAATACCAGAAGAATTTCAGATTACCACATTATTGAATCAAGACACGTATTTAGTAGATGGCGAATTAAAAAAATGGGAAGGTCAGACTACCGCTGTTTTTTCAACGATTTCATCTACTGAGGAATACGGTCCAACTATATTAGGTTCGATTCCATTTATGGGTGAAACCGAAGCGCTGGAAGCTGTCAATGCGGCTAGTGTTGCGTACAATAACGGTCAGGGATTGTGGCCTACGATGAAAGTGTCAGACCGAATCAAATGTATGTCGAATTTTGTCACTCAAATGAAAGCGACCCGTAGCGAAGTCGTTAAATATTTGATGTGGGAAATTGGTAAATCTCACGGTGATTCCGAAAAAGAATTTGATAGAACCGTAGAATATATTTACGATACTATTGAAGACTATAAATTATTAGACCGAAATAGTTCCCGCTTTACCAAAACTCAAGGGGTTAATGCCATGGTGCGTCGTGGACCTTTAGGAGTTGTTTTGTGTCTTGGACCATACAATTATCCGTTGAACGAAACCTTTGCGCTACTGATTCCGGCTTTGATCATGGGGAATACTGTTATTTTTAAACCCGCTAAACACGGTGTACTATTAATTTCGCCTTTGCTGGAAGCTTTCAGAAGCAGTTTTCCAAAAGGCGCTATCAATATCGTTTACGGACGAGGGCGTGAAGTTGCTTCGCCAATAATGAAATCCGGAAAAGTCGATATTTTGGCTTTGATAGGAAACAGTAAATCAGCAATTGCTTTACAGGATCAACATCCAAACAAAAACAGATTGCGTTTAATTTTAGGTCTGGAAGCTAAGAATCCAGCTATCATTTTACCCGATGCCGATTTAGATTTGGCTATTCAGGAATGTATTGCTGGAACGCTGTCATTCAACGGGCAACGATGTACAGCATTGAAAATTTTATACGTTCACGAGACGATTGCTGATGAATTCAACAGACGTTTTGCTGCCAAAGTAGATTCGCTTGTTTTTGGAAATCCTTGGGACCAATCAGTAATGCTGACTCCGTTACCGGAGAAAGATAAACCGGCTTACATTCAGGAATTGATCGATGATGCTGTCAAAAAAGGCGCAACAATCATCAATGAAAAAGGGGGGGAACATTCACCTAATTATATTTTTCCTGCAGTTTTGTTTCCAGTAAATAAAGAAATGCGAGTGTATCACGAAGAGCAATTTGGTCCGGTGATACCAGTGATGACCTTCAAAGACATTCAGGAACCATTGAATGATATGGCGGAATCAAATTATGGCCAACAAGTAAGTTTGTTTGGAAGAGACATCAAAACTATCGCGCCGCTAATTGATACTTTAGTGAATTTAGTGTGCAGAGTAAACTTAAACAGCTCTTGCCAAAGAGGTCCTGACGTATACCCATTTACAGGACGTAAAGATTCAGCTGTAGGAACTTTGAGTATTCACGATGCCTTGCGTTCGTTCTCGATTAGAACTTTTGTGGCTTCTAAAGACAACGACTATAATAATGCTATTTTACAGGAATTATTGAACAGCAAAGAATCCAATTTCGTTAACACGGATTATACGATGTAAATCTATTTTAATTAAAAAAGTAAAGCCGTCTCGTTTTTGCAATGAGACGGCTTTTTTTATGAAGTTTGGGTTGTTGAGGTGATTCTATATAACCTATAAAAAACAAAAAGGTGATCTGTTGCCAGACCACCTTTTTAAACAAATTATAAAATCTAAAATTAAAGCAGGTCGAAACGGTCTAAGTTCATTACCTTAGTCCATGCTGCAACGAAGTCTTTAACAAATTTTTCTTGAGCATCTGAACAACCGTATACTTCTGCAATGGCTCTAAGTTCTGAATTAGATCCAAAAATAAGATCTACACGAGTACCAACCCATTTGATTTCACCAGTTTTACGATCAGCTCCCACAAAAGCATCATCAGATTCTGAAAATGCTTTCCAAGTAGTACCTAAATCTAATAAATTCACAAAGAAATCATTAGTCAATGTACCTGAACGTTTCGTAAATATTCCACTTTGAGATTGATCAAAATTCATATTCAAAGCACGAAGTCCACCTACTAGAACAGTCATTTCCGGCGCTGATAAGTTCAATAATTGTGCTTTGTCAATCAACATTTCTTCAGCTGATACCGTATATTTTGTCTTCACATAATTACGGAAACCATCTGCTTGAGGCTCTAAAACTGCAAATGATTCAACATCTGTTTGTTCTTGTGAAGCATCCGTTCTTCCTGGAGTAAAAGGTACATTTACTTCAAAATTAGCATTTTTAGCAGCTTGTTCAATTCCGGCGCTACCACCTAAAACAATTAAATCTGCAATGGAAACTTGCTTACCGCCAAAGTTTGCGTTGTTGAACTCTTTTTGGATGTTCTCAAGCGTTGCTAATACTTTCTCTAATTGAGAAGGATTATTTACTTTCCAGTCTTTTTGCGGTTCTAAACGAATACGAGCACCGTTTGCACCACCACGTTTATCGGAACCTCTAAAAGTGGATGCTGATGCCCAGGCAGTAGAAACTAATTCGGATACAGACAATCCAGAAGCAAGAATGGAAACTTTTAGTATAGCAATATCATGTTCGTCAATTAACGGATTGGTTACTGCTGGAACTGGATCTTGCCAGATTAGTTCTTCACTAGGAACTTCTGGCCCCAAATAACGCGCTTTTGGTCCCATATCTCTGTGCGTCAATTTGAACCAAGCTCTTGCGAATGCCTCATTAAATTCGGCTGGATTTTCAAAAAAGTGTCTTGAAATTTTCTCGTATACTGGATCTACTCTTAAAGATAAATCAGTAGTCAACATAAAAGGTTGGTGACTTCTTGAAGGATCATGTGCGTCTGGAACAGTACCAGCACCTGCGTCTCCTACTGGTTTCCATTGGTGGGCACCAGCTGGACTTTTGGTCAATTCCCATTCGAAACCAAATAAGTTTTCGAAATAGTTATTGCTCCATTTTGTTGGTGTAGTTGTCCATGCACCTTCAAGACCACTGGTAATTGTGTCTTCGGCATTACCTTTTCCATAACTGTTTTTCCAACCTTTACTTTGCTCTTCGATACCTGCTCCTGCAGGTTCTGAACCAACGTATTTATTTGGGTCAGCAGCACCATGTGTTTTCCCCAATGTGTGTCCTCCGGCAATAAGGGCAACAGTTTCTTCATCATTCATCGCCATACGGGCAAAAGTCTCCCGAATATCACGCGCTGCCAATAACGGATCAGGATTTCCGTCCGGACCTTCGGGGTTTACATATATAAGTCCCATTTGCACTGCTGCTAAAGGGTTTTCTAGCTCACGATCACCTGAGTAACGGCTATTTTGTGTGTTGCTAAGTGCTAACCATTCGCGTTCAGAACCCCAATAAATATCCTCAGCCGGTTCCCAAACATCGGCGCGACCACCGGCGAAACCAAATGTTTCTAATCCAGCCGACTCAAGGGCGCAGTTACCGGTTAGAATCATTAAATCGGCCCAGGAGATTTTCTTACCGTATTTTTGTTTGATAGGCCATAATAATAAGCGAGCCTTATCTAAATTTGCATTATCAGGCCAGCTGTTCAAGGGTGCAAAACGTTGCGTTCCAAAACCTGCTCCACCACGACCATCAGCAATTCGATAGGTTCCTGCACTGTGCCAAGCCATTCGAATAAAGAACGGGCCATAATGACCATAATCTGCTGGCCACCATTCCTGAGAGGTAGTCATCATTTCGAATATATCTCTTTTCAATACATCTAAATCCAATGATTTGAATTCTTCGGCATAATCAAAACTTTCTCCCATCGGATTGGATAGGGAGGAATTTTGGCGTAAAATATTTAATTTCAACTGGTTTGGCCACCAGTCGCGGTTACTTGGACCAGCACCCGCACTTTGCTTTGGAGCAGCTGCGCCAGAAAATGGGCATTTACTTTCTTTGTTGACATCATAAGATGTTGGGTTTGTGTTATTTTCCATAGTATAATTGTTTTTTTTATTTTCTTAAAGCGAATTTATCACAAATAACCCTTACTTAATTTAATTTTCAATAGATAAAATTGATAATGGTAATTGTCTTTGAATATGCTAAATTTAATGAAATTATAGTAATAACGCCTCTTTTTAGCAGCTTCATAATGTTAAGACTATATTAAATTGTCGATTGCCAACAGAAACCTCTAGGTACTGCGTTATCTCTGAAATATTTTTGAATTAACTGAAATTATAATTATTTTTCCGGACCTCAATTTTTAAAATCTGCAATTAATTTATAAATGTTAAATCATAATGTATTGCTAAAACCTAGTAAATATAAGGATTGTTAGCATTAACTTTAACCAAAAATAAAAACATGAGTTCATTTGAAAATAATAATAGTAGTCAAAATACTGTAAATTCTGAGTTTGAAGCTTGGGTTGGCATTTTATATTCCTGTATTTCTGCTGATAATCAAATTACCGCTTCGGAAGCTGCAACATTATCTAGGGTATTGTCTTCAAAACAGAAATTTATCGGAATCGATATTGCGCCCCTTTACAGAAAAGCATTTAATGTACGAGCGGAACTGGGACAATTAAAATATATTTCGGCTTGTTCCGAATGGATAAAAGGGGAAGATAAGGAAACTTTATTTGCTCTTGCATTGGAAGTTTTGCTCGCTGACGGAACATTGGAAAAAGAGGAAAAAAACGTAATCGAAGTTTTATCAAATCAATTAAAAATTGAGCCAGAAATGACAAGCAAAATAATTGAAGTCATTTTCTTGAAAAACAAAGGGAATATTAAAGGAATATAAGTGGTAATTCTGATACAATTAATATCTAAGCAGATTAAATTTATTTTATAACCTCTTTATCTTAAAAATATTATGTAATTTAGACTATTCAAAATAGGAAAACAAAAATCAATTAAGACCATTCATCACTATTGTCTTTAAAACGCAAAGACTATCAAAAAGAAACTCAAAATAGCAAAGGAAAACTTTCGCGAAAGGCTTCATAGAGAACCTTTAATCACACATCCTCGATTGAAGTTTGTTCCTAATATTGTGCTGAACCTGATTAGCTTATTTATCACATTTGCAGTGGTAGGAACGCTGTTGTATTTGCTTCTAAATTATTTGATAATGAAGTTTTATCATTTGGATTAAAAAAGGATTCTCTCAAAAATTGAAATTGAGTATAAAATTTATATTACTCATATTTGTTTTATTGAAAATATAATTTTTATTCCCATAGGTTTCCCCCACATTGAACTTGTGTACATACAATAATTGCGCATCAAAACCCTTTAACATTCCCTGAAATTGGTAACGAACATCAGCATTAGTCTGCACATAAGAAGGTAATCCGTATTTATTCATGGCAACGTTTTTTACATCCGGTAAATCAAAATACCCAACCGCCAGATGAGATTTGAATGTTTTTTTAGGATTCGTATACTGTATTTTAGTCATTACTGCCTGTACATCTCCAAAACCTTCGTTTCGTTCTCTGGCCATGAAAGTATAAAATGGGTCTCGTCCCCATTCTCGCGGCATTAAATACCTTCCTTTGGCAGTTATTCGATTGTAATTTACAGTAATTTCTATTTTTTTATTTTGCCAGCCTAATCTTCCTCCAAACGTTTGAGAATTACTATTTTTTTCAAAATAAGTTTTGTTGGGATCTTCATTACCGCCAAAATTCAATGCGTTTTGGTATATCGTCTGAAAACCGAAAAGCAGTTTCGAGTTTGGATTTAAATCGTATTTATAGTCCATTTGGAATAAAGCCGAATTGAAAATGTTTTCCGTGTACTGATTCCATAAAAGTGCTTTTAGGTTTTTTATGGATTCATTTTGTATCCCAACAATATAAATTCCATTACTGTCTAAATTTCCTGCATAACCGGATTTTATTCCATCAGGATTCACACCAGTTGGATATATTCCGATGGATTTTCCGACTTCAAAATAGTTCAGTGTACTCCGTGGGGAGATTCCGTAGAGATATCCCAAATTGATTTTAGTCTTTTTGATTTGATTAAAATCTACCCAAATTCCGTTTACTTCTGTAGGGCGCATTCTGCCGTCTTGCAGATTTATAAAGGACGTGTTGAGTAATTGTTTTCCAAGAGTTATCGTCGAATTTTTATAATTGTATTTTAAATATAATTCTTCTAATCGGCTTAAATTGTCTTTGTTTGACGGGTTTTGAATATCAAAAAGTGCCACTTCATAGCGATTGGACGCATTAGTAACGGGATCTTTTTGAGTAAAATTAGAAGAACCAATATTGAAAATGTAATAACCGCTCACGCCAAATTGAAAGTCATGAAATTTCGCCGTTTCAAATTTTACGCCTCCGCCAACAGCATTAGCATAATAATCAGATAAACCACTTTCATTGTTGGTACCCATGAAGAAATAGCGGAAATGACCGCTGAAGTTTCCGTTTTTGAAAGCATTTAAAATCGAAGTGGAATCAATTTTTTCATCGCTTTTTTCTTTCCAAACGCCCGGTTTTTCTGAGATTTCCTGATGTTGTGCTTTGGTATCTATGGTAAAAAGTAGGGAAGCAAGTATATAAATTCCAACGAAAAATTTTTTCATTTTTTGTACGTTTAGATTTGCAACAAAAATAATCTCAACCATCTAAATGGGAAGTAACTTTTATCACATTGACCCAAAAAAAGCCGAATGTTTTAGGCATTCGACTTTATTAATTTTTGACTTTTCTGCTTTATATTTATCTAAAAGTGTAATCGACTCCAGTAACTTGGGATAACAGCGTCTCTGGAGCATCCAGAATTATCGCATTTTTTTGAGGAGTAGGCGTAACAGGAGAGTTTTGTTTTAAATATTCTTTCATTACTGAATGCAGAGTTGCATTGGTGTTTTTGGCATCCATAACACCTTTCATTCTGCAAAGCATATCCACAGGATCTCCGTCCCGTTCACAGGCCATTATGGAATACATTTTTTCAAGATCTAATGGTATATTTTTTACCGTAATACTTTGAACTCTTTTATCCATTTCGGCAAAAGCATTAAATCGTACTTCCATTCCCTTGAACTTTACGACCCAACCACCAAAACGTTTTGAAGCGTCTTCGGCAAAGACATTATTTAATTCTTTTTCCAACCAGTTTTTCAGTTGTTTTCCTGTAACTTTTGCTGTTCTTACAGTGCTGTCAACGGGTAACATATCAAAAATAAATCCGTTTGTGATTGGAATATTTCCGGTTTGATCCGGAGTAGTTTTTGGCGGACAAAAACGAAATCCATTGGAAAGATTAATGTCAATGTCAGGAAATTTCCAGTGCAAAGCGTTGAGAATCATCGTATCAATAGGATTTTCCACCACGAAATAGCGGTACAAAGGAATTGTGCTGTATCCAATAATCGTATTGATTTGTTCTTGATAAACAGACTCTTTTTCTATTAATAATTTTTCAATTGCAGCATCTGGTTTAATTTTTGGTGAATCAACTTCGAGTAGTTCATAGCTATCATCAATTACTCTTCCGTTTAAAACCGTCAAATCTAATTTTCCAATAAAAGAACCAAATGCTCCCGGTTCTACCACTTTAGAATATTTACAAACTATTGGTTTACGGACTCTTTCATGTGTGTCCCCTCCTAAAATATAATTGACACCCTCACATTCAGGGTGGTTTGCTAATGCTATTTGCTGCGATAAACCAAGATGTGCAATCATAATTACATAACTGCATTGTTCCTGATTTCTGAGGACATCCACATAATGAGCCAGATTTTCTTCAGGGTTGGTATAAATAATTCCTTTGCTGTAATTGGGACTTTGTCTCAACGGTACCAATGGATCTGTGTAGCCTAAAAAACCAATTTTTGCTCCGGCAATATGCCATATCGTGTAGGGCTGAAAAATAAGTTCGCCTCGTTTTCCTTCGCCTAAATCATGGTACATATTGGTACAAATTTTTGGCGCATCCAGAGAACCCATTAAGGTTTGCATTTTTCTTTTTCCGTAAATCACTTCCCAATTTCCTGGAAGATATAAATCGTAATTCAACGCATTTAATATGGGAATAAAAGCTTCACCGGTAGTTTCCACACTTAATTCACTGCCCTGAAACATATCACCAGTGTCAATGATATAGGTGTTTGGGTTTTTCTTTTTTAGCTTTTTTAGCATCGTTGCCATATAGGCATAGCCGCCAGTTTTTCTAAAAACAGCTTTCCCATTTTCCCAGAATAATTCATCATGCGGATGAATCTGGCAATGCACATCGGTAGTTTGCAGAATAGAAATTGTTTGAGGTTTGCTTTGGTCGATTGCTGCATCCAGTTTTATTCCCTCGGTTTCATTTGTATTTGCAATAGCAGAAAGGGGCGAAATTATCGCCGCTCCCAGACTTAAAGTTCCTACTGATTTTAGGAAATTTCGTCGGTTATTATTTGATTCCATTTTATTTATTTAAAATGATTATTATTTAAAACTATATTTTGTATGAAATGCCTAACATTAGCATACTTGTGTCCATCTTATAAGAAACTTTACTGTTAGGAACTGTGCCTAACGAATCAGTTTGCCCAGCTAACATTGGGTTGTAAATAGGTCCTTCGGTACTGCCGTCACTTGTAGCATTATGGTAAACCGCATTCAACGTTAATTTTTCTGAAAATTCATATCCAAAACCAAATTGATAGGCATTTTGAATTACTGCAGTTGCAGAAGTTGAGAAAAACGCTAGTTCTGGTTTTATAGGATTGGTATTATAGGTATACCCTACTCTTAAAGGCAATTTTTTGATTCCTTTATATTGTGCTCCTATCGATAATACTTGCATATTTTTCCAGCCAAAACCTTGTACAGCACCTGTTGCAGACCATCCATAGTCTTCAAAACCTTCTGTTTTAGAGTATTCAACTTGTCTAAAATCAAATGCTAAATCAAATTCACGGTTTGAATATCCAACTCCTAATGAATAGACTGCAGGAAAATTCATTTTAAAAGAATTTTTAGAACTGGAATTGTCCAAATAGGTATTCTCAAATTCAAAATTTGAAAATTGTTGTTTTGATTTATAGCTGGCTCCTAATTTGAAACCTTCTTCATTTTGATAAAAAATACCAATTTGACCACCAAAACCTGTTGCCAGGGCATTATTAGTGGTTGGATATCCTGCCATTGTGGGATTTGCGGTAGGATTGGGTTTTAATTCTAATGTAGCAATATTAAAGTTTGGACTAACGCCAATAGAAAGTGATTTTGAAATTTTATAGGCGTAACTTAAACCAGTTTGAAGCATCATATAATTGGAAGTTAAATTTCCAAAACCGCCCATAGATTGAGGCATATTTATCGGGTTTGTCGTGCTTTCAGGAAAATCAACACCAAAACCGCTTACTCCAAACGCAAATGCTCCGAAGGTATGTTTACTGTCTTTTTTTCCGTAAACAAAACCCAAAGAGGGTAATATCGAATTGCTTTTTACATCGGTAGATTTACCACTCATTGGACCATTAGGTGTAGGAACGGTCGATGAAAGCTCTGGATTTGCCATGAATAAACCTATATTTAAGGAAATAGTGCTGCCTTCAAATGCAGATATTGCAGCGGGATTCCATTTTAAAGCACCGTTAATGTCAATTGGTTGCGCAGTTGAAGCACCGCCCATAGACATATTTACGGCTCCAACTCCCTGCATTAAATGTCCAGATTGTGCAAAAAAGTTAGTAATAAAGAAAATCAAAATTATGGTTAGTCTGTTTTTCATAAGTTCTAGATTTTGTTTGTTATAATTAATTGGTTAGTTTAAAATTATTATAAATCGTAAAACAGGGTTTGAGTATATTTCGTCACGTTGCGCATTACATACGAAAGATGATTTTTATATCTTGAATCTAATCCGTTCGATAGAATTAGATTTAATTATTAAAAGTTATAAATTGTAAATTAATACTCTTTTATTTTGTCATGTCGAGGAATTAGAAATCGCATTTTATAGACTTTATCAGATTGTTATTCCTCAAATGAAATAACAAAATATCATCTTATTTATAAATAATTACAGCCAATGGATCGAATCTTTTAAATTACAAGCTTCAAAATCTTTGATGTAATGCTGAATTAAACAATGAATATGTTGTTTTTAAAAATGAATTATTTTTTTTCGTTTAAGAAATTTTCTGTGATATTTCTATCTGATTGACTATTCAATTTTTTTTAAAACGTGATAAAAAAAAGGCAAAAAAACAGCGTATTACTTACTATAAAATATAGAATTAATGCCTCGAATTAAAGTTAAAATTTGGAGGTCATTTTAAGTCAAAATGTAAGTATTGATTTGGTTAACTTCGATGAAAATAACCGCTAACCGATACTTAATTTACTGCTATTTAGCAGGGATAAATTAGAATCCACCTTTGACGTAACTCCAGCCTTGCTCTTGTTTTTCTACAATTTCTGCTATTCCCACCGGAATGTATTCAACTTCTGACATCAATTGTTCTTTTGTTACTTTTTGACTTTTCAAAGTGTTTTCACATACTACAAAACGAACACCTTTAGCCCGTAATGCTTTTATAGCTTGTATTTGCTTTGATTTTGCTGACATTATAAATGGTAAACCCATGCTGTGAATCACTACTTCGTATTTGGCATTTGGCCAATGTGTAGTCATATTTTTCAGCTGGTTAATAATTGCTTTCTGTTGTAAAGTATCGATAGCATTGGTAAACTGAAAAATGATTTTATGTTTATTTGGCTTTTTTTGCGCCATAGAAATGATGGAAATCATACTAAATGCAAAAACAAATAAAATCCTCACGTTTTTCATAATTGATTTTTAAAAATTATTTTTTTTCTTTTTTCTTTTTTTCGTCTTTTATAGTTTTGAAAGGTCCAAATTTATGTTGGTTTTCTGAAAATGAATCTGAAAAAGGACCGAAAGGATGATCCACTGGTTTTTTAGAAATATCGGGCCAATCTTGACTCAAATCTTTCGATGGTCTTTCCATATTTTCTACATATGCCGCAATATCCCATGATTCCTCATCGGATAATTGGGGATTTTCATAAGTTGCTCCTAAAGGCATATTATATTTTATGTACCCAGCAAAACGACTGATTCTAAATAATCCCGCACCAGTATTATAGGAGTTTTTACCCCAAAGTGGCGGATACGTATATTCTTTTTCATCTGCTGCCAAAATTCCTTCACCATTCACCTGATGGCAACTCGCACATTTGGCATCATACAATGCCTTTCCTTTTATAGGATCAGCCGCACGATCTAAATACTCTAAATCATATATTCCAGCCGCATTTGCTTCTTTTCCTTTTGGGACATTACTACCAATGTATTCGATATATGCTATCATGGCCTTCATTTCCCTGTCGTCTTTTGTGAGTGGCTGGCCGTTCAAGCTTCTTTCCATACAATCGTTGACTCTTTTGTAGAGATTTTCCACTTGTCCGCTACGCGCTCTCATTTTTGGATACATCGAATATACGGAACCATAATTGTTTCCCCAAGGTTTTGTTCCGGCATCCAGATGGCAATTGTTGCAATTCATCCCGTTTGTGATTTGTTTCACACTACCATTTGGTCCCAAATATTTAGACGTATGCGCAATTAGATCTTTTCCATATTCGACTTCTTGTTTTAAAGTGCCATCTGTAATCAAATTGATATCAGCTGGCTTCCAGAATTTTGCCGTTTCATTTTGCACCATCACTTTTTTCTTAGCATCGATATAAAGGGAATCGAGGTTTGAATCACTATTTTGAAACCAAGAGGTGATGGATGAATTGAAAAACACAACCAAGAACAACCCCATGACTAAGAAAATAATAGTCATAAAGAGATAAATCAGTCTTTTTACGAGTGATCTAAATTGGACTATATTTTGTTTTTCTGGATTCATAATTTATTAATGAGGCAGTTTATCTCTAAAATAACCATAAACCCAAGTTCCCACAATTGCAAAAAACAGGGTAACAATCATCACGGTAGCACCCGTTCCAATTTGTGCAAACAACGGTCCAGGACAAGCTCCGGTTACTGCCCAGCCCAATCCAAAAATGAGTCCACCATAAATCTGTCCTTTGTTGAAGGTTTTGTCGTGGAACTCAATTTTCTCACCGTAAATGGTTTTAATATTGAATTTTTTAATCAGGAAAACGGAAATTATTCCGACCACAACGGCACTTCCTATTACACCATACATGTGAAAAGATTGGAAACGGAACATTTCCTGAATGCGATACCAACTGATAATTTCTGCTTTGATGAAAACAATACCAAACAAAACACCAATGACTAAGTATTTTAAGTTGTGGTACCATTTGTGTTCCAATTGGCTCTCATTGATACAAGAAGTATCTAAAGAACGTGTCTCGAAATCTGTATTTTGATCTTTAATGTTCATAATTTGTAATTTTTAAAGTGAAAGAATAAATGGTAATATAACATTTGCCATAATCAATCCGCCAATGAAGAAACAACATGTTGCAATCAATGATGGCATTTGTAAATTAGACAAACCGGAAATCGCATGACCACTGGTGCAACCTCCCGCATAACGAGAACCAAAACCGATAAAAAAGCCACCAATAACCATCATAAAAAAGCCTTTGAGTGTAAATAAACTTTCCCACGAGAATAATTGCTCCGGTAACATTCCGTAAATTTCGGTTATGCCGTAGCCAGCCAATTCAGTTTTTAGATTACCATCAATGATAATAGGATTAGGATTTGATAAGAAACTAAAGGCAATTACACCACCCAATAAAATACCGAAAACGAAAAACATATTCCAGATTTCTTTTTTCCAATCGTATTTGAAAAACTTTATGTTTGCCGGTAAGCACATGGCACAAGTGTGACGTAACGAGGCACTAATTCCAAATGATTTATTTCCAATGATTAGTAAAGCCGGAACAGTAAGTCCAACTAAAGGGCCCGCAATATACCACGGCCAAGGTTCTCTGATTAATTCTAAAATTCCCATATTTAATTTTTTTGTCAATGCAAAGATTATATTTATAAATGAGTAGTTATGTTACTTTTGTCACACAAGGAAAAAATATTAATATAATTGAAACAATTTGAAATAATTTTAATTAATTAGTAATCAGTAATTTACGATTTAAATTAATAGGATCGTATTAAAATTTAACCAAAAAAAAGTATTTGATTTTTCAAATACTTTAAATAATTATGTAAAAAATTAATTTGTAATTAAGGTTTTATGACTGTTTATTATCTTTTTTATTGATTTTGACCGATACAGAAATTACGTTTTCCATCGCTATTATTTTTTTAATAACTCATCTAGCTTTTCTCGGAACGAATCACTGTTCCAATCCGCAGTTCCAATTTTGGCGACAATTACATTTCCGGATTGATCAATAAGATAGGTTGCCGGAATTGTTGAAGATTCCATTTCGAATGGAGGATTGGTTATGGATTGATAGACAGGAAGTGTCAGATTTTCTTTAATCATAAAAGCATTTGCTTTTTCGAATGGATCCGTCGTCACAAACAAAAAGACGATTTTATCCTGATAATCAACATATAATTTTTGGATGCTTGGCATTTCTGCAATACAAGGCGGACACCAGGTGGCCCAGAAATTAATAAATACAATTTTTCCTTTGTATGCTTCCAATGACACTATCTTTCCAGTGGCATCTTTTAATTGCCATTGATAACTGGAAAGCATTTTTTGATCTGTTACGGCTATAGTTTTAGGCGAAAAAGCAATTAATCGGTTTAAATGTACTTTTACAAAAGTGCCCAAAGGACTAAACAAAAGAAGTGCTATCAATACGATAAAAACAATATTTTGAATAGTTGATTTTTTTGATTTTTTTAGTTCCATTTTTTTAATTGTTATTCTCTAAAAAGAGATGATTTTAGATTAAAATTTGTGACTTATTTTTTATAAAGAGTCTTTCGGCATTCGGATTTTAATAATCAGTGACGATACAATGGTGATGACACCAATCAGAATAATGGCATAATTTACACCAAATAAATCGGCTGTTATTCCTGAAATAATCGCACCTATTGCATATCCTAAATCGCGCCAAAGTCGGAATGTACCAATACTTTCGGCTCTTTGATGTGGATTTGTCGCTTGCGCAATTGCTGATAAAAAAGTAGGATAAACCAAAGCCGTTCCCAAACCCAAAAAGGCTGAAATGGCGACCAACTGATAGAATTCTTCAGCAAAAGGAATAAAAAGTATCGCTATTCCCTGCAGTAACATTCCCCAAAACAGCATCTTTTTTTTCGAATAAACATCAGACATTTTTCCGGTTATTAATTGTCCAAAACCCCAAACGGTAGGGTAAATAGCGGTTATAATTCCAATGTTCTGAGAGTCATAGTTCAACGAAAGCAACACTATAGGCAACAGACCCCAAATCATACCATCATTCAGATTATTTACTAATCCGGCTTGGGTTATGGCGCTTAATGTTTTGTTTTTGAAAGTGGTTTCGAGAAATATATTTTCTAGTTTTTTAGTTGTATTGGTGGCATTTTCTTGATGTACAAATACTCGGGTGTCTTTCACAAAAAACAAAGTCAACAGAAAACCAATTATCGAAATTCCGATTCCCAAGTAAAAAGGGTAGGGCGTAATACCATATTTTTGGGCGATATAGCCTGATAGAAAAGCAACTAATCCAACGGCAAAATAACCTGCAAACTCATTGAGTCCCATCGCAAGTCCGCGATCTTTTTCGCCAACCAAATCAATTTTCATCACCACCGTACTGCTCCAAGTAAGTCCTTGACTGATTCCCAGAAGGATATTTGCAAAAATGACCCAGTTCCAAGATTCAGCATGTATCAAAATAAAAGGAATAGGTATGGCTAGCATCCAACCAAATAAAAGCAAATTTTTTCTACCAAAACGATTCGACAGTTTACCTGTAAAATAATTGGTAATGGCTTTCGTGATTCCAAATGCAATGATAAAAGAGAGAATAGCCGTTTTAGAAGCAATGCCAAATTCAATTTCGGCAAACTTTGGAATAATTGTTCGTTCCATTCCTATCATTCCGCCAACAAAAGCATTGACAATAACCAAAATAGTAAACTGTTTCCAATTTTCTTTTAATCCAAGTTTAGTTGTATTTGTTTTCAATTGATTTTTTTAGGAATTAAAATGACTGTTTGGAATAGAAGTTAGCCCTAAAAGAATAGGTTCTTATAATTTGTAATATTCTAATTGATAGTCACCGATGTGTTTTTTATTTTCTGCAATGGATTTTTTGTGCTTAAAATAGTTCACAATTCCATAAACAAAAATGATGAATGAAGTGACGAAAAGTGCGATTTCAATCAGTAAACTATTTTCAATTTTTAGGAGATTTCTCAAACTCAAGCCTGCAATCAAAAAATACATGGAGGTCCGTAAAAAGGAAAGAAAAGTAGATTGATTAGCCAAAGTAGTTCGCTGTAATGCTAATTTTTCTCTTAAAATTAAGTCTTTGTTTGCTGGTTTTTTCGCTTCCATAGTATTTTATTTGTTTGATTAATTGCTAAAGTAAGTAGTTGGACCTATTTAATGTCATACTAAAAAATGAGTGAAATAATATTTAACATATAAGTCATATAAGAATTAAACCTTAAATGACCTTATGATTGTTTAAGTTACATAAGGCTAACACAATCGAAACTTAAACTTACATGACTTATATGGTAAAAAAAATGCAACATTGTTTTATTCTTATTGCTTAGCTTAGTCATCGTCGTTTTCTAAAAAAGGTAAAATCAATACCTTTTCTAGAAATACTATCAAATTTACTCTTTATTTAAATCAATATCGCTGTCCGTTACTTATACCAATGTAATTAATTTCGATTGCTGAATAAATAAGTGTGCAGTTTAAAACAGATATTTTACTTGCTTTAAACTGCACACTATTTTAAAATTATTGCTGTTTATTTATTGATCATTTCGTTTACGTCCTGCCAAGTGCCGCCATTGGTAACGTTTTTGAAACCATTTTGCTCCAAAATCATTTTGGCTTGACCACTGCGATTCCCACTTCGGCAGAAAACAATAATGTGCTCTTTTCCTTTGAATTTTTCCAATTGGCTCGCCACCTGATCCAACGGAATATTGGTTGATCCTTTTACATTACCTTCAGCAAATTCTCCCGGTGTGCGAACATCTACAAGGAACGCGCCTTCTTTTATTATTTTTTCCATTTGTGTGTTGTCTTTTTTTGAAAACATATTTTTAAAAATTCCAAACATAATTGCGTTTTTTAGTATTCAATAGCATTATTTTGACTCATCCACTCATTCATTCCAGGAGAATAGTTCAGTACATTTTTATAACCATTTCGTGCTAATAAGGAGTAGGCAATTGCCGCTCTGTCACCGCCTTGGCAATGGATTAATACTTTTTTATCTTTACTTATTTTGTCAAGGTTATTCACTAAAGTACCTACAAATACATTGTCAGCTCCTTTGATGTGACCTGCATTGTATTCTGCAACACCACGAAGATCAACTACCTGAACATCTTTTTCTTGTTGTAGCGTTTTAAATTCTTCTAATGAAATTTGATTTACAGTTTCTAAAGAACCACCATTTTCTTCCCATATTTTTGTAGAAGGAACGTAACCTTGAATGTTGTCTAATCCGATTCTCATTAGTTTTCTGGTCAAATCATCTAATTGCGATTCATCGGCAAGCAATATAAAAGGTTCTTCATACGTAAGAAACCATCCTGCCCAAGTTGCAAAAGAATTGTTCCCCTGAATGTTGATACTTCCCGGAATAAATCCTTTAGAAAATTCTGTTTTATCTCTGGCATCAATCAATTTAGTTCCTTTTGCTAAAGCTGCGGTTAATTCAGTGTAATCTAATTTTTTTAATTTTGGAACAGCAGTAAGCAAAGGACGATCAACTTTATTTAGTTTTTTCATCATTGCAAAATACTTTGGTGGTTCCGGTTGGTCTTCCAATAAATATTTTACAAATCCAGCTTCATCATTTTTATGCTGAAAAGCCCAGTTTCTTATTTTTTCATAACCTACAGTCGTGCTTGGTACAGCTCCTAACGCTTTTCCACAAGCAGAACCTGCTCCGTGGCCTGGCCAAACTTGAATGTATTCAGGTAATGCATCGAATTTATTAATAGATTGATACATTTGTTTGGCACCAATATCCTGCGTTCCTTTCATTCCTGCTGCTTTTTCTAACAAATCAGGTCTTCCAACATCACCAACAAATACGAAGTCACCGGTGAACAGCATTACAGGCTCTTCGCTGGCAGGCGTATCTGTTAGCAGAAAACTGATGCTTTCCGGAGTATGTCCCGGTGTGTGAACCACTTCTATTTTTAAGTTCCCTAGTTTTAGAACATCACCGTCTTTTATGTCAACATGAGGAAATTCATATTTCCAATCGGGTCCGCCTTCGGCTGAAAGGTACATTTCTGCTCCCGTCAATGCGGCTAATTCTCTAGATCCAGCAAGGAAATCAGCATGAATGTGTGTTTCTAAAATATGAGTAATTTTCATATTGTTTTGTTTGGCAATTTCAAGGTAGGTATCAACATCCCTTTTAGGATCGATAACTGCGGCTACTCCTGCTTTTTGACAGCCAATAAAATAACTTGCCTGAGCAAGACTCTTGTCGTAAATGTGTTGAAAATACATATCGTTTATTTTTTTAAGTTTCTAATTTATTTGACAAAATTAATGCATGAATTCTTTAAATTTGGTGACTAATGTTACATAGCAGTTTATAACTGAATTATTTTGCCTGTATGCACGTCATAGCGCATGGAAATAATTTTAGTTTTATGCTCTTTTACAATTGAATTTTCTTGAATAAGCCTGTTTGAGTGTTCAATATTAGCATTTATAGAACCCAATAAGTTTTTTTCCTTCGGCATTTTTTTTTCTTCAGCCTGTTCTTCTTTTTCCTCGGCAAGAGTGGCTACAATATCATCAATGTGGTTCAAATGTTTTTTATATAAATTATCTTTATCTTCGATATAGGCTTTGATGGCACCACATTCTGTGTGACCTAAAACAACAATTAATTTCACATCAAGATGTTCTGCGGCATACTCAATACTTCCCATGTCAATATCTGAAATTAAGTTTCCTGCATTTCTAATGACGAAAAGATCGCCTAATCCTTGGTCAAATAATACTTCAGGAGAAACTCTACTGTCTGAACAAGATAGTACTACTGCAAAAGGATGTTGTTCATTTTGGTTTTTTAGCACTGTTTTTTTGTCTTGATGCGGATGAATAGATTTTTCTTCAATAAAACGTTGATTTCCGGAAATTAGTTGTTCTATTGGTGTTTTTTTTTCTAGAATCGGGGTTGCAATTTCTTCTTTCTTACAACCTATTATCATACTTAAAATTGCAATTGTCAGGATTGTATTTCTCATGTTACTTTCAATTATTTCTTCAAAAGTAGCTCACGCATTTTGTAGTTATGGTAACTTATATCACATAACAAAAAAAGAGATTGCCTGAAAATGGCAATCTCTTTTGATTTAAAAACCTTTGAATTATTTACAGTAATGTCGTTGGACAAACATAATCAGATGTTAAAAGACTGGTTTCTTTAATTTCTGTAAAACCGCCAATAACATCCACAAAATTATTCCAGCCACGCATTTTTAGAATTGATGCTGCGAGCATACTGCGATATCCACCGGCACAATGCAAAATAAATTTTTTGTCTTTTGGAAATTCTGCCAAGTGATTGTTAATTTCGTTTAAGGGAACATTTATTGCTCCAATAAGATGTTCCGATAAAAATTCGCTTTTCTTTCTGACATCAAAAATTAGTGTTGCATCAAAATCAACAGTGTCTTCCAGTTGTTTGGCCGTAATTCTATTTACCGTATCCAATTCAAAACCTGCCTTTTTCCAAGAAGTAATTCCACCGTTTAAGTAGCCAATAGTATGATCGTACCCTATACGCGAAAGGCGCACCATACTTTCTTCTTCCTTACCAATTTCTGTGACTAATAAGATTTCTTGTTTAATATCAGCAATCATTTCGCCCACCCACATAGCAAAACTTCCATCTAAACCAATGTTAATACTGTTCGGAATAAATCCTGCAGCAAATTCAGATGCGTCACGTGTATCTAATACTAAAGCTCTGGTTTCATTTGCCACAACTTCAAATTCGGTTGGATTTAATGGTGTTTTTGCTTTTTTTAGTATCGCATCCAAACTGTCATAACCATTTATATTCAGCAACACATTGGCAGGGAAATAGGCAGGAGGATTCGTCAATCCGGTCAAAACAGCGGTAACAAACTCGTCTTCGGTCATATTTGGGTTCAAGGCGTAATTGGTTTTCTTTTGATTTCCCAATGTATCGGTAGTTTCTTTACTCATCATTTTCCCGCAAGCTGAACCTGCTCCGTGATTGGGATATACAATCAAATCATCAGATAAAGGCATGATTTTGTTGCGTAAGGATTGGTAAAGATGTCTGGCCAGCTTGTCTTCGGTCAAATCAGCAACAACATGTTGCGCTAAATCGGGACGGCCTACGTCACCAATAAATAAGGTGTCACCGGTTATAATTCCGTGTTCTTTTCCGTTTTCGTCTATCAACAGAAAAGTAGTACTTTCCATGGTGTGTCCTGGTGTATGAATCACCTTAACTTTGTAGTTTCCAATTTCAAAAATTTGTCCGTCTTCGGCAGTAATAATTTCATAAGCCGGTTTTGCTGTTGGACCGTAAACAATTTTGGCATTTGTTTTATTGGCTAAGTCCAAATGTCCCGAAACAAAATCAGCGTGGAAATGGGTCAGAAAAACGTACTTAATTTTGGCATTGTCTTTAAATGCTCTATCAATGTACGGTTGCACTTCGCGTAAAGGATCAAAAATTGCCGCTTCTCCGTTACTCTCTAAATAATAAGCTGCATGTGCAATACATCCGGTGTAAATTTGTTCGATTTTCATAATCAAGGTTTTTGAATTAATAGTAGTTTCAGATAAATAAGATTAGGGCAAATTTAGAAGACACTTTTAATTCTCAAAGTGATAATTATCATACTAAAATAACTATTTTATCAGTAAATACAGTATGTGACAAAAGTCACAGAAGGAAATAAAACTGTTTTTTTATTTAATATGCACAAAAAAAACCATCATAAAGGTGGTCTCAATTAATTAAATATTGGAGTTTTTCAAGTGATTTTGTGGCTAAAATCAGTCCGTCGTTTCTAAATAACTTTTCTTTATTTCTGCTGAAGCTTCCAAAATAATATTGCTTTATAATCCTTATCCATTGTTGAAAGTAGGTATAACAAAGTCGATTTCCCCGCACACGATTCTCATATGGTAGTTACAAATTCACTTTTGTGGATGTTAAAAGAGATGTCGATCAAAACCTTAATTTTTCGGTTTCGTAAAAATAGTTACTCACTCCTTTTGCGTGTAATAATAGTTCTTAATTGTATCATTTTCTAAAAATTAATATCGAATTTAATTTCGCTGCTTTTCTGAAATTTCCATTTTAAATTGATTTAAAAACAAGAAAGTGAATGTTCACTCTGTAAATTTCCGAATACTAATTCCATTAAAAAGTGATAGTTGTCACATAAGCCAAAATAAAAAAATCCCTTTCAGTTTGACTTGAAAGGGATAACAAATTAAAAATCTAGGTATTAATTATTAAGCAGTTCCTTTTAGGATTTTATTCCAATACAACCATGGTAATATTTTAGTTTTAAGAATCCACATGGCCCAATTTGGTTTTGCCTGATTTATAGGGAAAGTCATTTTTGGCGTATTTGTATAATCAAATTCAGCCAACATTAATTTTCCATATTGTGTTGGAATAGGGCAGGCGCTATACCCGTCATATTTTGCGGTGGCTTTTTTATTATCCATAAATGCCAAAAGATTTTCTACCACAACCGGAGCTTGTTTTCTAATTGCCGCACCCGTTTTACTACACGGCGCATTGGTGCAATCTCCAAGGGCAAATACATTTGGAAAACGGATATGTTGCATTGTATTTTTGTCAATTTCCACATAACCTAATGGATTTATAGAGTCATGTAATGGACTCTTTTTTATAAAATCAGGAGCTGATTGTGGTGGAACTGCGTGGCATAAGTCAAAATTCAATGTTACTTTTTGAAGTTCTTCATCAGCGCTATTTTCGATGATACCGTAACAGCCGGCATTTTTAGAAGATAGTTTCTGGTTTAGGTTTTCATCAATTTCTTTGGTTTCAAATTCAACTGTTTTCTTTTCACCATCTATCGCTGTAACATTAGCGCCATAATGAACATGAATATTATATTTAGCCACTACTTTTTTTAATGTTTCAGCATATTCTTTGACACCAAATATTGCGCTTGCTCCAGAAATATAATGAACGTCACATTTATCCAAAATTCCTTTTTTGCGCCAATAATCGCAAGCCAAGTACATAATTTTGTGTGGTGCTCCTCCACATTTTATAGGTGTTGTTGGGTTTGTAAAAACCGCTGTACCACCTTTGAAATTTTCAATCATTTCCCAAGTATATGGTGCATGTTCAAATGAGTAGTTGCTGCTGACATTGTTTTTTTCCAGAGTTTCCTGAAGTCCTTTTATTTTATTCCAATCCAATTGAATTCCGGGGCAGACTACCAAGTAATCATAAGTGAATTCAGCACCCGAAAGGCATTTTACTTTGTTTTCATTGGGCATAAATTCAGCTACAGCTTCTTTGATCCAGGTGGTATTCTTTGGGATTACATCTTTTTCATTACGAATGGTCTTAGTGATATCAAATATACCGGCACCAACCAATGTCCATGCAGGTTGATAATAATGTTTTTCAGATGGTTCAATGATTCCAATGTTTAGATTACTTCTTTTGATAAGTAATTGGGAAGCAACAGAAAGTCCCGCATTTCCACCACCGATGATTAGTATTTGATAATGATTAGCCATTTTTTTTATTTTTTTAATAAAGAAATAAACATATTGAATTCCCATCAAGACAATTGTGACTTTTGTCACATAAGAGTGTTATTTTAGGAATAACTCTTTGGTGATGATATAAATTCCCATAACTAAAACGAACCAACCAAAAGCAGGTTTTAGTTTTGCGCCATCAATTTTTTTAGATAATGCTGTGCCAATAAAAATTCCAACAATAGCAAATGCTGAAATGGTAAATAAAAATTGCCAATCGATACCGTTTTCTCCACCTTCTCCAAAAAAACCGATTAGAGATTTGGCAGCAATAATTACTAATGAAGTTCCAACCGCTTCTTTCATGGGAAGTTTACTCAAAATAACTAAAGCAGGAATAATCAGGAATCCACCTCCAGCTCCCACAAGTCCGGTGATTATTCCAACCAGTGCTCCTTCTACTAGTATGAGTGGATAATTAAATTTTTGTTCCTGAGGTTCTTCAGAAGCTATTTTTTTATCTTTTTTAATCATGCTGTAAGACGCAATAATCATAATCACTGCGAAAAGCAGCATTAAGAAAAGGTCTTTCGTCAGGATAAAGTCTCCTATCGAAAATATTTCTTTAGGAATCGCAGGAACTATTAATGCCCTTGTAGTAAAAACGGCAATGATGGAAGGAATACCAAAAACAATGGCTGTTTTTATGTTTACCAACCCTTTTTTAAAATAGCCAACAGTTCCTACCGCACTAGTTAAGCCTACAATAAACAAAGAGTATGCCGTTGCTAGCACTGGTTCAACTGCAAATAAATAAACTAAGACGGGCACTGTAAGAATGGAACCACCTCCACCGATTAGTCCTAATGCAACGCCTATTAGTATTGACGCAAAATAACCGAAATATTCCATAATTGTAAATTTTATGATGCAAATATTGTCAGTTTAAATTTTAGTTACAGTAACATTTATCACACAGCGAATATTTTTTTAAAAATTTCAATATGGTTTCAGTATAATTTTATAATCTATTTTTTACCTCATTTAATTTATCGTGAAGTATGACATTATAAGCCATTTATCCTAAATTTTTAAGATTGTAGATATAAAAGTACGATAAATAAAAGTTTTTTTTTATTACTTAAATAGTAAAAATATAATTCACGATTATTTATATTTGTGAAAATAATAGCAATTTACGCCACCACATGTCAATTACGCCTCAATTACAAGAATTATCTCAGTCATTAGAAGGAACACTTTTATACGATGATCTCCATAAGACACTTTATGCCACAGATGCGTCCGCATATCGAATTATGCCAGTTGCTGTAGCGATTCCAAAATCAGAGGACGATATTGTCAAAATTATTCGCTTTGCAGCAAAAAATAAAATTTCAATTACGCCGAGAACTGCTGGAACTTCGTTAGCCGGTCAAACAGTAGGTAACGGAATAATTGTAGACGTTTCAAAACATTTCACCAAGATTGTCTCTTTTGATTCTGCACAAAAAACGGTTACCGTGCAGCCGGGAGTAATTCGGGATGAACTGAATTTATATTTAAAACCGCACGAATTATTTTTCGGACCTAATACTTCAACTTCAAATCGCTGTATGATAGGAGGAATGGTAGGCAATAATTCATCGGGAACTACCTCGATTCGGTACGGAGTGACCCGAGATAAAATAGTGGAAATCAAAGCGGTTTTGAGTGATGGGACTTTGGCAATATTTAAAGAAATAACTTCAGCCGAATTCATTGAAAAAACAAAAGGGAACACGCTTGAAAGTTCTATTTACAAGACCATTTATGAGGAACTTTCGAATGTAGAAAACCAGAAAGAGATTATCAAGGAATTTCCGAAACCTGAAATTCACAGACGAAATACCGGATACGCAATTGATTTGTTACTGAAATCGGAACTTTTTGGAGGAACCGAAAACACTATAAATCTAGGAAAACTCCTTTGCGGAAGCGAAGGAACGCTGGCTTTTACCACTGAAATTACACTAAAAGCAGATCATGTACCACCAATATATAATGTGATGGTGGTTGCGCATTTTCATACGATTCAAGAAAGTTTAGAAGCCGTGGTTACCGCGATGAAACATCATTTGTACACATGCGAAATGATGGATGATACAATATTGGATTGTACTAAAACCAATCGAGAGCAAGCCAAAAATCGATTTTTTATTCAAGGCGAACCAAAAGCGGTTATTATGCTCGAAGTAGCTTCACATCATAGTATGGAGGATGCCGAAAGACAAGCGAATGCTTTAATCGCCGATTTGGAAAGAAACAATTTCGGGTATGCTTTGCCAAAAATATATGGAGCTGATATTGATAAAATAAATGAGTTGCGAAAAGCAGGTCTCGGGCTTTTAGGAAGTATTGTGGGTGATAATAAAGCTGCTGATTCTATTGAAGATACCGCCGTTGAATTGAGTGATTTACCTAATTATATTGCCGAATTCTCCGCTATGATGGAGCGTCATGGTCAGAGTGCTATTTATTATGCACATGCCGGCGCAGGAGAATTGCATTTGCGTCCGGTTTTAAATCTCAAAACAACAGAGGGATTACATCAATTTAGAAACATTGCAACCGAAGTCGCAATTTTGGTTAAAAAATATAGAGGATCTTTGAGTGGGGAGCACGGAGACGGAATTGTGCGTGGTGAGTTTTTGCCTTTTATGATTGGGGATAAGAATTATGAATTGCTAAGAAGAATCAAACATGCCTTTGATCCTAATACCATTTTGAATGTAGGTAAAATTGTAAATGCTTTCAAAATGGATGAAAACCTTCGGGTGGAGGCGGGTAGAGAGGAACCGGATATACAAACAATTCAGGATTTCTCGGATAGTTTGGGGATTTTGCGTGCTGCTGAAAAATGCAATGGTTCTGGTGATTGCAGAAAATTACCTTCTGCTGGCGGGACTTTGTGTCCAAGTTATCGCGCTACCCGAAATGAAAAAGATACGACTCGCGCCAGAGCTAATGCGCTGCGGGAATACCTGACACATTCAGAGAAAGATAATAAATTCGACCACGAAGAATTGTATAAGGTATTTGAATTGTGTGTGAGTTGTAAAGCTTGTGCCAGCGAATGTCCCAGTAATGTGGATGTAGCGGCTTTGAAATCGGAGTTTTTGTACCAATATCAAAAAGCAAATGGATTCTCATGGCGCAATAAAATATTTGCTTTTAATGCGAAACTAAATGGTTTGGGAAGTATTACTCCAAAGTTTACGAATTTCATGGTGAATTTGCCTTTGGTGAAAAAAAGCATGGGAATTGCTCCAAAAAGAGAAGTGCCGCTTTTGGCTCCAAAGACTTTTAGAAAATGGTACGAGAAAAATTGGAATCAGGCGCCAAGTGATTCTTTTGTAAACGGAAAAGTATGTTTATTTTGTGATGAGTTCACTAATTATTATGACGTTTCGGTAGGAATCGATGCGTATGAGTTATTGACGGCGTTAGGATATGAGGTGATTCTGGTGGATCATGAAGAAAGTGGAAGAGCTTTTATTTCGAAAGGGTTTCTCGAAGAAGCAAAAGCAATTGCGAATACAAATGTGGCTATTTTTTCGGATTACATTACTGCAGATTTTCCTTTGATAGGAATCGAGCCTTCAGCTATATTGACCTTTAGAGACGAATATATTCGATTAGCAGATGATAAAAAAGGTGCCGAAAAATTAGCCAAAAGTGTATTTACGATCGAAGAATTTTTCAAAAATGAAATTACAAAAGGTAAAATTCATGAAGAGCAATTTTCCGATGAAGAGAAAATAATAAAAATTCACGGGCATTGCCACCAAAAGTCGTTGAGCACGATGGAAGCGACTTTTGCGATGTTGAATGTTCCTAAAAATAGTTCAGTTACCATTTATAATTCCGGTTGTTGTGGTATGGCAGGTTCTTTTGGATACGAAAAAGAACATTACGAAATCAGCATGCAAATGGGCGAAGATACATTGTTTCCTAAAATTAGAGCTACTGAATCGACGACAGCTATTGCAGCAGCTGGAACGAGTTGTCGCCATCAGATTTTTGACGGAACTAGCAGAAGAGCATTGCATCCGGTGACAATTTTAAGGAGTTGTTTGAAGTAATCAGTAGAAAATGAAGATATTTATCAGAAGCGGAAAAATGTCTTTTAGTTTTATGAAATTTATTTTTTTTAGTACTGAAATTGATTTATTTGACTTTTTAAATGAATAAAGAAATCATTTTAAAGGTTTTAAAAAATAATAAAAAAAATAGTTAGAGAAACAGCATTAGTTCAATTTGTTTTATACTTTTGATTTTTGAAGATTATTTGCATAATATCCAACATAAAAACACATAATTTACAGTATATTAATTTTTAATGATAAAATTTACAATATGGCGTTAAAGGGTTTATTTAGAAAAAAAACAGTACAAGATATATTAAAACAAGTTGAAAAAAATAATGCTGATGGACACAATGCCCTAGGGAAACACTTGACTGCACGAGATTTGACTGCTTTTGGTATTGCTGCAATTGTAGGAGCAGGTATTTTTAGTACCATTGGAAAAGCAAGTGCTGATGGAGGTCCTGCGGTTATCTTTTTATTCTTGTTTACTGCTATAGCATGTAGTTTTGCTGCTTTTGCTTATGCTGAATTTGCCTCAATGGTTCCCGTTTCCGGGAGTGCTTATACATATTCTTATGTTGCTTTTGGCGAAATTATAGCGTGGATTATTGGTTGGGCCTTGATTATGGAATATTCGGTTGGTAATATAACGGTTGCCATATCGTGGAGTGATTATTTTACAAGTTTACTAGAGAGTGGTGGCGTTCAGTTACCGCAATGGGTTCAAATGGATTTCTTGTCTGCTTCCAGAGGATTTGATGATGCAACTGCACTCATGCAAGGCGGAAAAGAATATGCCAACTTGAGTCCGGCTTTGCAAGATGCTTATATGGCTTGGACAACTTCACCTGTTATTGGTTCATTTCATTTTGTGGCAGATCTTCCAGCATTATTAATTATCGTTTTAATCACCGCATTAATTTACCGCGGGATGAAGGAGTCTCGAAATGCGAGTAATATCATGGTGGTTGTCAAATTATGTATCGTTCTTTTAGTAATTGCTGTTGGTGTTTTCTATGTAGATACTGCAAATTGGGATCCATTTGCACCTAATGGTGTTACAGGAGTTTTAAAAGGAGTTTCAGCAGTATTTTTTGCATACATCGGTTTTGATGCTATTTCAACAACAGCGGAAGAATGTAAAGATCCACAACGCGATTTACCAAGAGGAATGATGTGGGCCATAATTATATGTACCATTTTATATATTGCAATTGCCTTAGTTTTAACTGGAATGGTTTCTTATGACCAATTGAATGTAGGTGATCCATTGGCTTTTGTATTTGAGAAATTAGATCTGAAATGGATGTCGGGAATTATTGCAGTAAGTGCAGTAGTTGCTATGGCTAGTGTCTTATTAGTTTTCCAAATGGGACAACCGCGTATCTGGATGAGTATGAGTCGTGATGGTTTGTTGCCAAAACGTTTCTCAAAAGTACATCCAAAATATAAAACGCCTTCCTACGCTACAATCGTGACTGGTTTTGTGGTTGCCGTTCCAGCTTTGTTTTTGAATTTAACACTAGTTACGGATTTGTGTAGTATTGGAACTTTATTCGCCTTTGTATTGGTTTGTGCCGGAGTTTTAGTGTTACAAAACAGAACTGATATCCCTCGTGGAAAATTCAAAACTCCTTATGTAAATTCAAAATACATATTGCCAGTTTTCATTATTATTGGATTAGTATTTGCTTTTGGTTACAATGAAAAAGCGACTATGGATTTTATTACGAATGAAACACAGATCAATAGTTCATCGGATATTATCACATCGTTAAACAAAGAAGAAACCCAAAAAGTATACGAGTATTTAGTGCGTATTGACGCTAATAATAGTACGGATGAAACGCCAGATTTAGAACTTTTATTAAGTCAATACCAACAAGACGATGCAAAATATTCCAGTATTATAGCTGGTTTGCCAATTGCAGACGCTGTGAAATATGAAAGTGGTTTTAGTTTGTTTAAACATAAAATTCCAATGTGGATTTTCCTTATCGTTTTGGTTGGATTATTGGTTTGGTCTTTTAAATCAAACTTATCATTGATTCCGTTATTAGGCTTGATTTGTTGTTTGTATATGATGGCAGAATTGAGTGTTTGGAACTGGATTTATTTTGGAATCTGGCTTTTGATTGGATTGGTGATTTATTTTGGTTTTAGCCGAAAAAATAGTAAGCTTAATCTATAGAAGGTACGCCACATTAACATATTATTTACAAGCTTAAGACTATAAAAAAAAACTGACTACTTAGCGATAAAGAGTCAGTTTTTTTTGCTTTTATAGGGGATTAATAGCCTGTAAGTTAATATATCGTACCATATTTTTACTTCAATTAGCAATTTGGGGCTCTAAAACTGTGCTTTATAACGAGTAAATAATACATTTTGTCGAATAAAGGTCTTATTTAGTCTTTTTTTTTTGGGTCATCACTAGTAATTGCTTAAAAACTTACATTTGCAGGGTATTGTGTAATTAAACATTGATTTTGGATTTTTTTTGTAATCCTTAACAATTAATTATTGTAAGTGATAATTAAGTTTACAAAACAGATTTAAAATATAAAATTCAATATATGAAGAACTTTACTTTTATTATCTCTTTTACAGTGTCTTATTTTATCTCTATCTTATACAAATATTTTGATAATGTAACTTTGTTCTATTTGTACTCCATACAAATTCGTCATAAATTCTCTAACGAATTAGCCGTGACTATTTTTACTAATTGCCGAACCATCAATATTTATCCACAAAAGAATTTAGTGCTTTTGAGTTGTCCAATAAACTAGACAGATAAAAAAACCAAATTCTATTTTTTTTCGTAAATAGAATATTAAAAATACTACTATCCAAATACCCCAGATATACATGATAAATTTTACCTCCGTAAAGAATTACATGACAAGAAAATTACACATTATAACTATTGAATTATTTTTTATTGTTTTAATGTTAGCGGTTACTTCGGTTTCATTTTCTCAATCAACAAATCGATACCAGGGTGTTATAAAAGGAGGAGCCACGCTGTTTGGTAACTCATGGTATTATTCGACCACGGCCAATGCTGGCTTTGGTACAAATGTTAGATTAGTTCCTGATATTGACGGTGATCCTACGACTAGCCATTCAACAAGTTCAGATTTAATTTTACCGGCTGGATCTCGAATAGAAAGAGCATTTTTGGCCATTGAAAAAGGTCGAAGCAATAATAATGTAAGCAATAATTTTACGTCGGTGAAATTTAAAGCTCCAGGAAATACAGCGTACACTACTTTATTGGTCGCGGATGCAATAGCAAACAAAAGAGTTGTGGGTGATGCGTATTACCATCAATCAATATGGGATATTACCTCAATGATGCCTGCAAATGGATACGTGAGTGTGACTGGTGGCGGACCAGATGGAAGATACTTTCTTGCAGATCCTAACCCGATGCCTATAGCTGAAAATTTACCAATGGGTGGATGGTCTATTATCGTGGTCTATAGTAATGCCACTTCACCATCTAGAAACATTACAGTTGCTGACAATTGGCAGTTTTTTAACAATGCGACAGTCAATTCAGATGTAAACAATGTAACTGTTCCTGCTTCGGGAATAGTTACTGCTGTTGTTGGTTTAACAGGAACTTATGGTGATAGAAATTATGCGGATTATTTAAGATTTGGAAGATTAATAGGTACAACTCCAACTTTAAATAATTTAGCAGACCCTAGTACAGGAAGAGTAGATGATGCTTTAAACAGTAGTATCGCCATGACTGCAAATAATAATGTTTCCGCAGATGGCGGTCCTGCGATGTCTGGTAATATAACTACTCGAAACCCAATCAGTGCAGGCCACTTATATGGTCCTGCTGAATCTTGGGATTATGATGCTGATATTTTTAATGCGTCAGGTATTTTACCAAATTCACTAACTCCTATAAATGTTAGATTACAACAACAATCCACAGGAGGAGACTATTTAGTTGCAGGTTCTTATTTTATATCGATAGATGTAACCGCTCCTACAGTAACAAAAACGCTTTCCCCTACAACAATTATAGACGGACAAACTGCTACTTATACTTGGGTTGTTTCAAATAATGGTGGTGGAGCTGCTTTATTAACAGGATTAGGTTTTGTAGATACATTACCTTCTAGTTTAAGAGTAGCAGCTACTCCTAATATGACCATTAATTATACCGGAGGAGGAACTTTAGGTACGGTAACTGCAAATCCAAATTCGGGAAGCGTTTCCCTTTCTGGATTGACTTTGCCTGCTGGAGCAACAGCTACGATTACTGTAGATATTACCAATCGTCCTGGTCAATACAATCCATCCTGTACAGGAAATCCGGGCCCTTTTACAAATAGTAATTCTAATTTTACAACTACAGGCGGTGTCTCTACAAATGTAGTACCACAATGTTTAATTGTTCAACCTGAATGTTCTGCATATTCTTTAGTTGTAAATAATCCAGCTGCAGTTTGTTCTCCTGCTACGGTGAATTTAACAACAAATGCTATTACTGCAGGTTCCTCAAATCAAACATATACATATTACACTGATTCAGCTGCAACAAATGTTTATGCAACACCTACAGCTGCAACTGCTGGTACCTATTATATTAAAGGTACAAATACAATAGGCTGTACTGATACAAAACCTGTGGTGGTAATGGTTACTGCAGCTCCAAATGCAGGAACTCTATCTGGAACACAAGCAATTTGTGTTGGAGGCACGACTACATTCACATCTAACGGAAATTCCGGAGGAACATGGAGTTCAAATGCAATCGGAGTTGCTACTGTGAATGCTTCAAGCGGAGTTATAACAGGAGCTGGTCCAGGAACAGCGACAATCAGATATACTGTAACAGGTACTGGAGGATGTAACAATGTTACCGCTACTAGAACGGTTACGGTAACAGCTGCACCAAATGCAGGAACAGTATCAGGAACACAAGCTATTTGTGTTGGAGGTACAACTGCATTCTCATCTAATGGAAATGGTGGAGGAACATGGAGTTCTGACGCAATTGGAGTAGCCACGGTTAATTCATCAGGAGTAGTTTCAGGCGTTAGTCCAGGAACAGCGACTATTACATATACAGTTACGGGAACCGGAGGTTGTAGCAATGTTACAGCGACTAGAACAGTAACGGTAACTGCTGCGCCAAATGCAGGAACAGTATCAGGAACACAAGCTATTTGTGCTGGAGGCTCTACGACCTTTACTTCAAGTGGAAATACTGGAGGTACATGGAGTTCAAATGCAACTGGAGTTGCTACTGTGGATGCTTCAAGCGGAGTTATAACAGGAGCCGGTCCAGGAACAGCTACTATAACATATACTGTAATAGGTACTGGAGGTTGTGGTAATACTACCGCTACTAGAACGGTTACGGTAACCGCTGCACCAAATGCGGGAACAGTATCAGGAACACAAGCTATTTGTGTTGGAGGTACAACTGCATTCTCATCTAATGGAAATGGTGGAGGAACATGGAGTTCAGATGCAACTGGAGTTGCTACTGTGAATGCTTCAAACGGAGCTATAACAGGCGCTGGTCCAGGAATAGCGACTATCACATATACAGTTACGGGAACCGGAGGTTGTAGCAATGTTACAGCGACTAGAACAGTAACGGTAACTGCTGCGCCAAATGCAGGAACAGTATCAGGAACACAAGCTATTTGTGTTGGAGGCTCTGCGACCTTTACTTCAAGTGGAAATACTGGAGGTACGTGGAGTACAAATGCAATAGGAGTTGCTACTGTTAATGCTTCAAGCGGAGTTATAACAGGAGCTGGTCCAGGAACAGCTACTATAACATATACTGTAATAGGTACTGGAGGTTGTGGTAATACTACCGCTACTAGAACGGTTACGGTAACCGCTGCACCAAATGCGGGAACAGTATCAGGAACACAAGCTATTTGTGTTGGAGGTACAACTGCATTCTCATCTAATGGAAATGGTGGAGGAACATGGAGTTCAGATGCAACTGGAGTTGCTACTGTGAATGCTTCAAACGGAGCTATAACAGGAGCCGGTCCAGGAACAGCGACTATCACATATACAGTCACGGGAACCGGAGGTTGTAGCAATGTTACAGCGACTAGAACAGTAACGGTAACTGCTGCGCCAAATGCAGGAACAGTATCAGGAACACAAGCTATTTGTGTTGGAGGCTCTGCGACCTTTACTTCAAGTGGAAATACTGGAGGTACGTGGAGTACAAATGCAATAGGAGTTGCTACTGTGGATGCTTCAAGCGGAGTTATAACAGGAGCCGGTCCAGGAACAGCTACTATAACATATACTGTAACAGGTACAGGAGGTTGCGGTAATACTACCGCTATTAGAACAGTAACAGTAACCGCTGCACCAAATGCAGGAACAGTATCAGGAACACAAGCTATTTGTGTTGGAGGTACAACTGCATTCTCATCTAATGGAAGTTCAGGAGGAACATGGAGTTCAGATGCAACGGGAGTTGCTACGGTTAGTACATCAGGATTGATTTCAGGAATTGCTCCTGGAACTACTACTATTACCTATACAGTATTAGGCAGTGGAGGATGTGCTAATGCTACTTCGACAAGAACAGTTACAGTGTATTCACCAAATATAACTTTAACAGGAACAACTGCAATCGCTGAAAATTCTGGAAGCAGCAGAACATTGACTGCCACTTTATCAACAGTAACTATTAGTGATGTTGTTGTTACAATTTCTTACTTAGGAACAGCAACATCAGGATCTGATTATACGGCAAGCAGTACAACTATTACTATCCCAACGGGATTTACTACAGGAACTGTTACCATTACCCCAGTAGATGATACTATTAATGAAGGTTCTGAAACTGTTATAGCCAATGTCGTTAATGTAACTGGAGGTTGTGCTTCAGAGTTAGGTGATCAAACTGCTACAGTTACTATCACAGACAATGATGCTGCGCCTGTTGTGAACGCTATTACAAACGCTAGTGCTACTGAAGGATCAAATGTGTCATTCAACTTTACGTTGAGCAACCCATCTGCGGTAGCGACTACGTATACCTTCAACTTAACTAATGGAACTGCTGGAAGCGCGGATTACACTACAACAGCTGTTACAGTAACAGTTCCTGCGGGAGCAACTACCGGAACGGTAAGTGTACCAACGACCCAAGATACTATTGACGAATCCGATGAGACCTTCACAATCAACAATGGAGCAGTAAGTGCTACAGGTACTATTTTAGATAATGATGCTGCGCCTGTTGTGAACGCTATTACGAATGCTTCTGCTACTGAAGGATCAAATGTGGTATTCAACTTTACGTTGAGCAACCCATCTGCGGTAGCGACTACGTATACTTTCACGTTGACTAATGGAACTGCTGGAAGCGCGGATTACACTACAACAGCTGTTACAGTAACAGTTCCTGCGGGAGCAACTACCGGAACGGTAAGTGTACCAACGACCCAAGATACAATTGACGAGTTGGATGAGACCTTCACAATCAACAATGGAGCAGTAAGTGCTACAGGTACTATTTTAGATAATGATGCTGCGCCTGTTGTGAACGCTATTACGAATGCTTCTGCTACTGAAGGATCAAATGTGGTATTCAACTTTACGTTGAGCAACCCATCTGCGGTAGCGACTACGTATACTTTCACGTTGACTAATGGAACTGCTGGAAGCGCGGATTACACTACAACAGCTGTTACAGTAACAGTTCCTGCGGGAGCAACTACCGGAACGGTAAGTGTACCAACGACCCAAGATACTATTGACGAGTTGGATGAGACCTTCACGATCAACAATGGAGCAGTAAGTGCTACAGGTACTATTTTAGATAATGATGCTGCGCCTGTTGTGAACGCTATTGCAAACGCTAGTGCTACTGAAGGATCTAATGTGGTATTCAACTTTACGTTGAGCAACCCATCTGCGGTAGCGACTACGTATACCTTCAACTTAACTAATGGAACTGCTGGAAGCGCGGATTACACTACAACAGCTGTTACAGTAACAGTTCCTGCGGGAGCAACTACCGGAACGGTAAGTGTACCAACGACCCAAGATACAATTGACGAGTTGGATGAGACCTTCACGATCAACAATGGAGCAGTAAGTGCTACAGGTACTATTTTAGATAATGATGCTGCGCCTGTTGTGAACGCTATTGCAAACGCTAGTGCTACTGAAGGATCAAATGTGGTATTCAACTTTACGTTGAGCAACCCATCTGCGGTAGCGACTACGTATACTTTCACGTTGACTAATGGAACTGCTGGAAGCGCGGATTACACTACAACAGCTGTTACAGTAACAGTTCCTGCGGGAGCAACTACCGGAACGGTAAGTGTACCAACGACCCAAGATACTATTGACGAGTTGGATGAGACCTTCACGATCAACAATGGAGCAGTAAGTGCTACAGGTACTATTTTAGATAATGATGCTGCGCCTGTTGTGAACGCTATTGCAAACGCTAGTGCTACTGAAGGATCAAATGTGGTATTCAACTTTACGTTGAGCAACCCATCTGCGGTAGCGACTACGTATACCTTCAACTTAACTAATGGAACTGCTGGAAGTGCGGATTACACTACAACAGCTGTTACAGTAACAGTTCCTGCGGGAGCAACTACCGGAACGGTAAGTGTACCAACGACCCAAGATACCATTGACGAATCAGATGAAACGTTCAGCATTGCTGTTGGAACTGTTAGTGCTACAGGTACTATTTTAGATAATGATGCTGCGCCTGTTGTGAACGCTATTGCGAATGCTAGTGCTACTGAAGGATCAAATGTGGTATTCAACTTTACGTTGAGCAACCCATCTGCGGTAGCGACTACGTATACCTTCAACTTGACTAATGGAACCGCTGGAAGTGCGGATTACACTACAACAGCTGTTACAGTAACAGTTCCTGCGGGAGCAACTACCGGAACGGTAAGTGTACCAACGACCCAAGATACTATTGACGAATCAGATGAAACGTTCAGCATTGCTGTTGGAACTGTTAGTGCTACAGGTACTATTTTAGATGATGATAACGCATCTACTGTTGCAACTATCAGTCCTGCTAGTGCTACTGAAGGATCAAATGTGGTATTCAACTTTACGTTGAGCAACCCATCTGCGGTAGCGACTACGTATACCTTCAACTTAACTAATGGAACTGCTGGAAGCGCGGATTACACTACAACAGCTGTTACAGTAACAGTTCCTGCGGGAGCAACTACCGGAACGGTAAGTGTACCAACGACCCAAGATACTATTGACGAGTTAGATGAGACCTTCACAATCAACAATGGAGCAGTAAGTGCTACAGGTACTATTTTAGATAATGATGCTGCGCCTGTTGTGAACGCTATTACAAACGCTAGTGCTACTGAAGGATCAAATGTGGTATTCAACTTTACGTTGAGCAACCCATCTGCGGTAGCGACTACGTATACCTTCAACTTAACTAATGGAACTGCTGGAAGCGCTGATTACACTACAACAGCTGTTACAGTAACAGTTCCTGCGGGAGCAACTACCGGAACGGTAAGTGTACCAACGACCCAAGATACTATTGACGAATCCGATGAGACCTTCACAATCAACAATGGAGCAGTAAGTGCTACAGGTACTATTTTAGATGATGATGCTGCGCCTGTTGTGAACGCTATTACAAACGCTAGTGCTACTGAAGGATCAAATGTGGTATTCAACTTTACGTTGAGCAACCCATCTGCGGTAGCGACTACGTATACCTTCAACTTAACTAATGGAACTGCTGGAAGTGCGGATTACACTACAACAGCTGTTACAGTAACAGTTCCTGCGGGAGCAACTACCGGAACGGTAAGTGTACCAACGACCCAAGATACTATTGACGAATCAGATGAAACGTTCAGCATTGCTGTTGGAACTGTTAGTGCTACAGGTACTATTTTAGATGATGATAACGCATCTACTGTTGCAACTATCAGTCCTGCTAGTGCTACTGAAGGATCAAATGTGGTATTCAACTTTACGTTGAGCAACCCATCTGCGGTAGCGACTACGTATACCTTCAACTTAACTAATGGAACCGCTGGAAGCGCGGATTACACTACAACAGCTGTTACAGTAACAGTTCCTGCGGGAGCAACTACCGGAACGGTAAGTGTACCAACGACCCAAGATACTATTGATGAATCAGATGAGACCTTCACAATCAACAATGGAGCAGTAAGTGCTACAGGTACTATTTTAGATAATGATGCTGCGCCTATAGTAACCGGAATCGCACCAGCAAGCGCGACAGAAGGATCAAATGTGGTATTCAACTTTACGTTGAGCAACCCATCTGCGGTAGCGACTACGTATACCTTCAACTTAACTAATGGAACTGCTGGAAGCGCGGATTACACTACAACAGCTGTTACAGTAACAGTTCCTGCGGGAGCAACTACCGGAACGGTAAGTGTACCAACGACACAAGATACTATTGACGAATCAGATGAAACGTTCAGCATTGCTGTTGGAACCGTTAGTGCTACAGGTACTATTTTAGATAATGATGCTGCGCCTGTTGTGAACGCTATTGCGAACGCTAGTGCTACTGAAGGATCAAATGTGTCATTCAACTTCACGTTGAGCAACCCATCTGCGGTAGCGACTACGTATACCTTCAACTTAACTAATGGAACCGCTGGAAGTGCGGATTACACTACAACAGATGTTACAGTAACTGTTCCTGCGGGAGCAACTACCGGAACGGTAAGTGTACCAACGACCCAAGATACTATTGACGAGTTGGATGAGACCTTCACGATCAACAATGGAGCAGTAAGTGCTACAGGTACTATTTTAGATAATGATGCTGCGCCTGTTGTGAACGCTATTGCAAACACTAGTGCTACTGAAGGATCAAATGTGGTATTCAACTTTACATTGAGCAACCCATCTGCGGTAGCGACTACGTATACCTTCAACTTAACTAATGGAACTGCTGGAAGTGCGGATTACACTACAACAGCTGTTACAGTAACAGTTCCTGCGGGAGCAACTACCGGAACGGTAAGTGTACCAACGACCCAAGATACAATTGACGAGTTGGATGAGACCTTCACAATCAACAATGGAGCAGTAAGTGCTACAGGTACTATTTTAGATGATGATGCTGCGCCTGTTGTGAACGCTATTGCAAACGCTAGTGCTACTGAAGGATCAAATGTGTCATTCAACTTTACGTTGAGCAACCCATCTGCGGTAGCGACTACGTATACCTTCAACTTAACTAATGGAACTGCTGGAAGCGCGGATTACACTACAACAGCTGTTACAGTAACAGTTCCTGCGGGAGCAACTACCGGAACGGTAAGTGTACCAACGACCCAAGATACTATTGACGAGTTGGATGAGACCTTCACGATCAACAATGGAGCAGTAAGTGCTACAGGGACTATTTTAGATGATGATGCTGCGCCTGTTGTGAACGCTATTGCGAATGCTTCTGCTACTGAAGGATCAAATGTGTCATTCAACTTTACGTTGAGCAACCCATCTGCGGTAGCGACTACGTATACCTTCAACTTGACTAATGGAACTGCTGGAAGTGCGGATTACACTACAACAGCTGTTACAGTAACAGTTCCTGCGGGAGCAACTACCGGAACGGTAAGTGTACCAACGACCCAAGATACCATTGACGAGTTAGATGAGACCTTCACGATCAACAATGGAGCAGTAAGTGCTACAGGTACTATTTTAGATAATGATGCTGCGCCTGTTGTGAACGCTATTGCGAACGCTTCTGCTACTGAAGGATCAAATGTGTCATTCAACTTTACATTGAGCAACCCATCTGCGGTAGCGACTACGTATACCTTCAACTTAACTAATGGAACCGCTGGAAGCGCTGATTACACTACAACAGCTGTTACAGTAACAGTTCCTGCGGGAGCAACTACCGGAACGGTAAGTGTACCAACGACCCAAGATACTATTGACGAATCAGATGAAACGTTCAGCATTGCTGTTGGAACTGTTAGTGCTACAGGTACTATTTTAGATGATGATAACGCATCTACTGTTGCAACTATCAGTCCTGCTAGTGCTACTGAAGGATCAAATGTGGTATTCAACTTTACGTTGAGCAACCCATCTGCGGTAGCGACTACGTATACCTTCAACTTAACTAATGGAACTGCTGGAAGCGCGGATTACACTACAACAGCTGTTACAGTAACAGTTCCTGCGGGAGCAACTACCGGAACGGTAAGTGTAACAACGACACAAGATACTATTGACGAATCAGATGAAACGTTCAGCATTGCTGTTGGAACCGTTAGTGCTACAGGTACTATTTTAGATGATGATAACGCATCTACAGTTGCAACTATCAGTCCTGCTAGTGCTACTGAAGGATCAAATGTGTCATTCAACTTTACATTGAGCAACCCATCTGCGGTAGCGACTACGTATACCTTCAACTTAACTAATGGAACCGCTGGAAGCGCGGATTACACTACAACAGCTGTTACAGTAACAGTTCCTGCGGGAGCAACTACCGGAACGGTAAGTGTACCAACGACCCAAGATACTATTGACGAATCAGATGAAACGTTCAGCATTGCTGTTGGAACTGTTAGTGCTACAGGTACTATTTTAGATGATGATAACGCATCTACTGTTGCAACTATCAGTCCTGCTAGTGCTACTGAAGGATCAAATGTGGTATTCAACTTTACGTTGAGCAACCCATCTGCGGTAGCGACTACGTATACCTTCAACTTAACTAATGGAACTGCTGGAAGCGCGGATTACACTACAACAGCTGTTACAGTAACAGTTCCTGCGGGAGCAACTACCGGAACGGTAAGTGTACCAACGACCCAAGATACTATTGACGAGTTGGATGAGACCTTCAGCATTGCTGTTGGAACTGTTAGTGCTACAGGTACTATTTTAGATGATGATAACGCATCTACTGTTGCAACTATCAGTCCTGCTAGTTCTACTGAAGGATCAAATGTGGTATTCAACTTTACGTTGAGCAACCCATCTGCGGTAGCGACTACGTATACTTTCACGTTGACTAATGGAACTGCTGGAAGCGCGGATTACACTACAACAGCTGTTACAGTAACAGTTCCTGCGGGAGCAACTACCGGAACGGTAAGTGTACCAACGACCCAAGATACTATTGACGAGTTAGATGAGACCTTCACAATCAACAATGGAGCAGTAAGTGCTACAGGTACTATTTTAGATAATGATGCTGCGCCTTTTGTGAACGCTATTGCAAGCGCTAGTGCTACTGAAGGATCAAATGTGTCATTCAACTTTACGTTGAGCAACCCATCTGCGGTAGCGACTACGTATACCTTCAACTTAACTAATGGAACCGCTGGAAGCGCTGATTACACTACAACAGCTGTTACAGTAACAGTTCCTGCGGGAGCAACTACCGGAACGGTAAGTGTACCAACGACCCAAGATACTATTGACGAATCAGATGAAACGTTCAGCATTGCTGTTGGAACTGTTAGTGCTACAGGTACTATTTTAGATGATGATAACGCATCTACTGTTGCAACTATCAGTCCTGCTAGTGCTACTGAAGGATTAAATGTGTCATTCAACTTTACGTTGAGCAACCCATCTGCGGTAGCGACTACGTATACTTTCACGTTGACTAATGGAACCGCTGGAAGCGCTGATTACACTACAACAGCTGTTACAGTAACAGTTCCTGCGGGAGCAACTACCGGAACGGTAAGTGTACCAACGACCCAAGATACAATTGACGAGTTGGATGAGACCTTCACAATCAACAATGGAGCAGTAAGTGCTACAGGTACTATTTTAGATAATGATGCTGCGCCTGTTGTGAACGCTATTACGAATGCTTCTGCTACTGAAGGATCAAATGTGTCATTCAACTTTACGTTGAGCAACCCATCTGCGGTAGCGACTACGTATACCTTCAACTTAACTAATGGAACTGCTGGAAGTGCGGATTACACTACAACAGATGTTACAGTAACAGTTCCTGCGGGAGCAACTACCGGAACGGTAAGTGTACCAACGACCCAAGATACTATTGACGAGTTAGATGAGACCTTCACAATCAACAATGGAGCAGTAAGTGCTACAGGTACTATTTTAGATAATGATGCTGCGCCTTTTGTGAACGCTATTGCAAGCGCTAGTGCTACTGAAGGATCAAATGTGTCATTCAACTTTACGTTGAGCAACCCATCTGCGGTAGCGACTACGTATACCTTCAACTTAACTAATGGAACTGCTGGAAGCGCGGATTACACTACAACAGCTGTTACAGTAACAGTTCCTGCGGGAGCAACTACCGGAACGGTAAGTGTACCAACGACCCAAGATACTATTGACGAGTTGGATGAGACCTTCGCGATCAACAATGGAGCAGTAAGTGCTACAGGTACTATTTTAGATAATGATGCTGCGCCTGTTGTGAACGCTATTGCAAACGCTTCTGCTACTGAAGGATCAAATGTGTCATTCAACTTTACATTAAGCAACCCATCTGCGGTAGCGACTACGTATACCTTCAACTTAACTAATGGAACCGCTGGAAGCGCGGATTACACTACAACAGCTGTTACAGTAACAGTTCCTGCGGGAGCAACTACCGGAACGGTAAGTGTACCAACGACCCAAGATACTATTGACGAATCAGATGAAACGTTCAGCATTGCTGTTGGAACTGTTAGTGCTACAGGTACTATTTTAGATGATGATAACGCATCTACTGTTGCAACTATCAGTCCTGCTAGTGCTCCTGAAGGATCAAATGTGGTATTCAACTTTACATTGAGCAACCCATCTGCGGTAGCGACTACGTATACCTTCAACTTAACTAATGGAACCGCTGGAAGCGCGGATTACACTACAACAGCTGTTACAGTAACAGTTCCTGCGGGAGCAACTACCGGAACGGTAAGTGTACCAACGACCCAAGATACCATTGACGAATCAGATGAAACGTTCAGCATTGCTGTTGGAACCGTTAGTGCTACAGGTACTATTTTAGATGATGATAACGCATCTACAGTTGCAACTATCAGTCCTGCTAGTGCTACTGAAGGATCAAATGTGTCATTCAACTTTACATTGAGCAACCCATCTGCGGTAGCGACTACGTATACCTTCAACTTAACTAATGGAACCGCTGGAAGCGCGGATTACACTACAACAGCTGTTACAGTAACAGTTCCTGCGGGAGCAACTACCGGAACGGTAAGTGTACCAACGACCCAAGATACTATTGACGAATCAGATGAAACGTTCAGCATTGCTGTTGGAACTGTTAGTGCTACAGGTACTATTTTAGATGATGATAACGCATCTACTGTTGCAACTATCAGTCCTGCTAGTGCTACTGAAGGATCAAATGTGGTATTCAACTTTACGTTGAGCAACCCATCTGCGGTAGCGACTACGTATACCTTCAACTTAACTAATGGAACTGCTGGAAGCGCGGATTACACTACAACAGCTGTTACAGTAACAGTTCCTGCGGGAGCAACTACCGGAACGGTAAGTGTACCAACGACCCAAGATACTATTGACGAATCCGATGAGACCTTCACAATCAACAATGGAGCAGTAAGTGCTACAGGTACTATTTTAGATAATGATGCTGCGCCTGTTGTGAACGCTATTGCGAATGCTTCTGCTACTGAAGGATCAAATGTGGTATTCAACTTTACGTTGAGCAACCCATCTGCGGTAGCGACTACGTATACCTTCAACTTAACTAATGGAACTGCTGGAAGCGCGGATTACACTACAACAGCTGTTACAGTAACAGTTCCTGCGGGAGCAACTACCGGAACGGTAAGTGTACCAACGACCCAAGATACTATTGACGAGTTGGATGAGACCTTCAGCATTGCTGTTGGAACTGTTAGTGCTACAGGTACTATTTTAGATGATGATAACGCATCTACTGTTGCAACTATCAGTCCTGCTAGTGCTACTGAAGGATCAAATGTGTCATTCAACTTTACGTTGAGCAACCCATCTGCGGTAGCGACTACGTATACCTTCAACTTAACTAATGGAACTGCTGGAAGTGCGGATTACACTACAACAGCTGTTACAGTAACAGTTCCTGCGGGAGCAACTACCGGAACGGTAAGTGTACCAACGACCCAAGATACTATTGACGAGTTGGATGAAACGTTCAGCATTGCTGTTGGAACCGTTAGTGCTACAGGTACTATTTTAGATAATGATGCTGCGCCTGTTGTGAACGCTATTGCGAACGCTAGTGCTACTGAAGGAGCAAATGTGTCATTCAACTTTACGTTGAGCAACCCATCTGCGGTAGCGACTACGTATACCTTCAACTTAACTAATGGAACTGCTGGAAGTGCGGATTACACTACAACAGATGTTACAGTAACAGTTCCTGCGGGAGCAACTACCGGAACGGTAAGTGTACCAACGACCCAAGATACTATTGACGAGTTAGATGAGACCTTCACAATCAACAATGGAGCAGTAAGTGCTACAGGTACTATTTTAGATAATGATGCTGCGCCTTTTGTGAACGCTATTGCAAGCGCTAGTGCTACTGAAGGATCAAATGTGTCATTCAACTTTACGTTGAGCAACCCATCTGCGGTAGCGACTACGTATACCTTCAACTTAACTAATGGAACTGCTGGAAGCGCGGATTACACTACAACAGCTGTTACAGTAACAGTTCCTGCGGGAGCAACTACCGGAACGGTAAGTGTAACAACGACCCAAGATACTATTGACGAGTTGGATGAGACCTTCGCGATCAACAATGGAGCAGTAAGTGCTACAGGTACTATTTTAGATAATGATGCTGCGCCTGTTGTGAACGCTATTGCAAACGCTTCTGCTACTGAAGGATCAAATGTGTCATTCAACTTTACATTAAGCAACCCATCTGCGGTAGCGACTACGTATACCTTCAACTTAACTAATGGAACCGCTGGAAGCGCGGATTACACTACAACAGCTGTTACAGTAACAGTTCCTGCGGGAGCAACTACCGGAACGGTAAGTGTACCAACGACCCAAGATACTATTGACGAATCAGATGAAACGTTCAGCATTGCTGTTGGAACTGTTAGTGCTACAGGTACTATTTTAGATGATGATAACGCATCTACTGTTGCAACTATCAGTCCTGCTAGTGCTCCTGAAGGATCAAATGTGGTATTCAACTTTACATTGAGCAACCCATCTGCGGTAGCGACTACGTATACCTTCAACTTAACTAATGGAACCGCTGGAAGCGCGGATTACACTACAACAGCTGTTACAGTAACAGTTCCTGCGGGAGCAACTACCGGAACGGTAAGTGTACCAACGACCCAAGATACTATTGACGAATCAGATGAAACGTTCAGCATTGCTGTTGGAACCGTTAGTGCTACAGGTACTATTTTAGATGATGATAACGCATCTACTGTTGCAACTATCAGTCCTGCTAGTGCTACTGAAGGATCAAATGTGTCATTCAACTTTACGTTGAGCAACCCATCTGCGGTAGCGACTACGTATACTTTCACGTTGACTAATGGAACCGCTGGAAGCGCGGATTACACTACAACAGCTGTTACAGTAACAGTTCCTGCGGGAGCAACTACCGGAACGGTAAGTGTACCAACGACCCAAGATACCATTGACGAATCAGATGAAACGTTCAGCATTGCTGTTGGAACTGTTAGTGCTACAGGTACTATTTTAGATGATGATAACGCATCTACTGTTGCAACTATCAGTCCTGCTAGTGCTACTGAAGGATCAAATGTGGTATTCAACTTTACGTTGAGCAACCCATCTGCGGTAGCGACTACGTATACCTTCAACTTAACTAATGGAACTGCTGGAAGCGCGGATTACACTACAACAGCTGTTACAGTAACAGTTCCTGCGGGAGCAACTACCGGAACGGTAAGTGTACCAACGACCCAAGATACCATTGACGAATCAGATGAAACGTTCAGCATTGCTGTTGGAACCGTTAGTGCTACAGGTACTATTTTAGATGATGATAACGCATCTACAGTTGCAACTATCAGTCCTGCTAGTGCTACTGAAGGATCAAATGTGTCATTCAACTTTACATTGAGCAACCCATCTGCGGTAGCGACTACGTATACCTTCAACTTAACTAATGGAACCGCTGGAAGCGCGGATTACACTACAACAGCTGTTACAGTAACAGTTCCTGCGGGAGCAACTACCGGAACGGTAAGTGTACCAACGACCCAAGATACTATTGACGAATCAGATGAAACGTTCAGCATTGCTGTTGGAACTGTTAGTGCTACAGGTACTATTTTAGATGATGATAACGCATCTACTGTTGCAACTATCAGTCCTGCTAGTGCTACTGAAGGATCAAATGTGTCATTCAACTTTACGTTGAGCAACCCATCTGCGGTAGCGACTACGTATACCTTCAACTTAACTAATGGAACTGCTGGAAGTGCGGATTACACTACAACAGCTGTTACAGTAACAGTTCCTGCGGGAGCAACTACCGGAACGGTAAGTGTACCAACGACCCAAGATACTATTGACGAGTTGGATGAGACCTTCAGCATTGCTGTTGGAACTGTTAGTGCTACAGGTACTATTTTAGATGATGATAACGCATCTACTGTTGCAACTATCAGTCCTGCTAGTGCTACTGAAGGATCAAATGTGTCATTCAACTTTACGTTGAGCAACCCATCTGCGGTAGCGACTACGTATACCTTCAACTTAACTAATGGAACTGCTGGAAGTGCGGATTACACTACAACAGATGTTACAGTAACAGTTCCTGCGGGAGCAACTACCGGAACGGTAAGTGTACCAACGACCCAAGATACTATTGACGAGTTAGATGAGACCTTCACAATCAACAATGGAGCAGTAAGTGCTACAGGTACTATTTTAGATGATGATAACGCATCTACTGTTGCAACTATCAGTCCTGCTAGCGCGACAGAAGGCGATGCAATCGTATTCGAATTTGTATTGAGCAACCCAAGTGCAGTAGCAACTACGTATACTTTCACGTTGACCAATGGAACAGCGGGTGATTTAGATTACACGACAACGGATGTAACAGTGATTGTACCAGCAGGTGCAACCACAGGAACAGTAAGTGTACCAACGACTCAAGATGCTATTGACGAATCAGATGAAACGTTCAGCATTGCTGTTGGAACTGTTAGTGCTACAGGTACTATTTTAGATGATGATAACGCATCTACTGTTGCAACTATCAGTCCTGCTAGTGCTACTGAAGGATCAAATGTGGTATTCAACTTTACGTTGAGCAACCCATCTGCGGTAGCGACTACGTATACCTTCAACTTAACTAATGGAACTGCTGGAAGCGCGGATTACACTACAACAGCTGTTACAGTAACAGTTCCTGCGGGAGCAACTACCGGAACGGTAAGTGTACCAACGACCCAAGATACCATTGACGAATCAGATGAAACGTTCAGCATTGCTGTTGGAACTGTTAGTGCTACAGGTACTATTTTAGATAATGATGCTGCGCCTGTTGTGAACGCTATTGCGAATGCTAGTGCTACTGAAGGATCAAATGTGGTATTCAACTTTACGTTGAGCAACCCATCTGCGGTAGCGACTACGTATACCTTCAACTTAACTAATGGAACTGCTGGAAGCGCGGATTACACTACAACAGCTGTTACAGTAACAGTTCCTGCGGGAGCAACTACCGGAACGGTAAGTGTAACAACGACACAAGATACTATTGACGAATCAGATGAAACGTTCAGCATTGCTGTTGGAACCGTTAGTGCTACAGGTACTATTTTAGATGATGATAACGCATCTACAGTTGCAACTATCAGTCCTGCTAGTGCTACTGAAGGATCAAATGTGTCATTCAACTTTACATTGAGCAACCCATCTGCGGTAGCGACTACGTATACCTTCAACTTAACTAATGGAACCGCTGGAAGCGCGGATTACACTACAACAGCTGTTACAGTAACAGTTCCTGCGGGAGCAACTACCGGAACGGTAAGTGTACCAACGACCCAAGATACTATTGACGAATCAGATGAAACGTTCAGCATTGCTGTTGGAACTGTTAGTGCTACAGGTACTATTTTAGATGATGATAACGCATCTACTGTTGCAACTATCAGTCCTGCTAGTGCTACTGAAGGATCAAATGTGGTATTCAACTTTACGTTGAGCAACCCATCTGCGGTAGCGACTACGTATACCTTCAACTTGACTAATGGAACCGCTGGAAGTGCGGATTACACTACAACAGCTGTTACAGTAACAGTTCCTGCGGGAGCAACTACCGGAACGGTAAGTGTACCAACGACACAAGATGCTATTGACGAATCAGATGAAACGTTCAGCATTGCTGTTGGAACCGTTAGTGCTACAGGTACTATTTTAGATAATGATGCTGCGCCTGTTGTGAACGCTATTGCGAACGCTAGTGCTACTGAAGGATCAAATGTGTCATTCAACTTTACGTTGAGCAACCCATCTGCGGTAGCGACTACGTATACCTTCAACTTAACTAATGGAACTGCTGGAAGTGCGGATTACACTACAACAGCTGTTACAGTAACAGTTCCTGCGGGAGCAACTACCGGAACGGTAAGTGTACCAACGACCCAAGATACTATTGACGAGTTGGATGAGACCTTCAGCATTGCTGTTGGAACTGTTAGTGCTACAGGTACTATTTTAGATGATGATAACGCATCTACTGTTGCAACTATCAGTCCTGCTAGTGCTACTGAAGGATCAAATGTGTCATTCAACTTTACGTTGAGCAACCCATCTGCGGTAGCGACTACGTATACCTTCAACTTAACTAATGGAACTGCTGGAAGTGCGGATTACACTACAACAGATGTTACAGTAACAGTTCCTGCGGGAGCAACTACCGGAACGGTAAGTGTACCAACGACCCAAGATACTATTGACGAGTTAGATGAGACCTTCACAATCAACAATGGAGCAGTAAGTGCTACAGGTACTATTTTAGATGATGATAACGCATCTACTGTTGCAACTATCAGTCCTGCTAGCGCGACAGAAGGCGATGCAATCGTATTCGAATTTGTATTGAGCAACCCAAGTGCAGTAGCAACTACGTATACTTTCACGTTGACCAATGGAACAGCGGGTGATTTAGATTACACGACAACGAATGTGACGGTAACAATACCAGCAGGTGCAACCACAGGAACAGTAAGTGTACCAACGACTCAAGATGCTATTGATGAAGCAGATGAAACGTTCACAATCAACAATGGAGCAGTAAGTGCTACAGGAACGATAGTGGATAATGATAATGCACCGACAGTAACCGGAATTGCACCAGCAAGTGCCACAGAAGGCGATGCAATCGTATTCGAATTTACATTGAGCAACCCAAGTGCAGTTGCAACTACGTATACTTTCACGTTGACCAATGGAACAGCGGGTGATTTAGATTACACGACAACGGATGTAACGGTAACCGTACCAGCAGGTGCAACCACAGGAACAGTAAGTGTACCAACGACTCAAGATACCATTGATGAAGCAGATGAAACGTTCACAATCAACAATGGAGCAGTAAGTGCTACAGGAACGATAGAGGATAATGATAATGCACCAACAGTAACCGAAATTACAGCGTCAAGCGCGACAGAAGGCGATGCAATCGTATTCGAATTTACATTGAGCAACCCAAGTGCAGTTGCAACTACGTATACTTTCACGTTGACCAATGGAACAGCGGGTGATTTAGATTACACGACAACGAATGTAACGGTAACCGTACCAGCAGGGGCAACCACAGGAACAGTAAGTGTACCAACGACTCAAGATACCATTGACGAAGCAGATGAGACTTTCACAATCAACAATGGAGCAGTAAGTGCTACAGGAACGATAGTGGATAATGATAATGCACCAACAGTAACCGGAATTGCACCAGCAAGTGCCACAGAAGGAAGCCCAGTAGTGTTTGACTTTACGTTGAGCAACCCATCTGCGGTAGCAACTACTTATACTTTCACGTTGACTAATGGAACAGCGGGTGATTTAGATTACACGACAACGGATGTGACGGTAACCGTACCAGCAGGTGCAACCACAGGAACAGTAAGTGTACCAACGACTCAAGATACCATTGACGAAGCAGATGAGACTTTCACAATCAACAATGGAGCAGTAAGTGCTACAGGAACGATAGTGGATAATGATAATGCACCAACAGTAACCGAAATTACAGCGTCAAGCGCGACAGAAGGCGATGCAATCGTATTCGAATTTACATTGAGCAACCCAAGTGCAGTTGCAACTACGTATACTTTCACGTTGACCAATGGAACAGCGGGTGATTTAGATTACACGACAACGGATGTAACGGTAACCGTACCAGCAGGTGCAACCACAGGAACAGTAAGTGTACCAACGACTCAAGATGCTATTGATGAAGCAGATGAAACTTTCACAATCAACAATGGAGCAGTAAGTGCTACAGGAACGATAGAGGATAATGATAATGCACCAACAGTAACCGAAATTACAGCGTCAAGCGCGACAGAAGGCGATGCAATCGTATTCGAATTTACATTGAGCAACCCAAGTGCAGTTGCAACTACGTATACTTTCACGTTGACCAATGGAACAGCGGGTGATTTAGATTACACGACAACGGATGTAACAGTGATTGTACCAGCAGGTGCAACCACAGGAACAGTAAGTGTACCAACGACTCAAGATGCTATTGATGAAGCAGATGAGACCTTCACAATCAACAATGGAGCAGTAAGTGCTACAGGAACGATAGAGGATAATGATAATGCACCAACAGTAATCGGAATCGCACCAGCAAGTGCCACAGAAGGCGATCCAATCGTATTCGAATTTGTATTGAGCAACCCAAGTGCAGTAGCTACGACGTATACTTTCACGTTGACCAATGGAACAGCGGGTGATTTAGATTACACGACAACGGATGTAACGGTAACCGTACCAGCAGGTGCAACCACAGGAACAGTAAGTGTACCAACGACTCAAGATGCTATTGATGAAGCAGATGAAACGTTCACAATCAACAATGGAGCAGTAAGTGCTACAGGAACGATAGAGGATAATGATAATGCACCAACAGTAACCGAAATTACAGCGTCAAGCGCGACAGAAGGCGATGCAATCGTATTCGAATTTACATTGAGCAACCCAAGTGCAGTTGCAACTACGTATACTTTCACGTTGACCAATGGAACAGCGGGTGATTTAGATTACACGACAACGGATGTAACAGTGATTGTACCAGCAGGTGCAACCACAGGAACAGTAAGTGTACCAACGACTCAAGATGCTATTGATGAAGCAGATGAGACCTTCACAATCAACAATGGAGCAGTAAGTGCTACAGGAACGATAGAGGATAATGATAATGCACCAACAGTAATCGGAATCGCACCAGCAAGTGCCACAGAAGGCGATCCAATCGTATTCGAATTTGTATTGAGCAACCCAAGTGCAGTAGCTACGACGTATACTTTCACGTTGACCAATGGAACAGCGGGTGATTTAGATTACACGACAACGGATGTAACGGTAACCGTACCAGCAGGTGCAACCACAGGAACAGTAAGTGTACCAACGACTCAAGATACCATTGACGAAGCAGATGAGACTTTCACAATCAACAATGGAGCAGTAAGTGCTACAGGAACGATAGTGGATAATGACAATGCACCGACAGTAACCGGAATTGCACCAGCAAGTGCCACAGAAGGAAGCCCAGTAGTGTTTGACTTTACGTTGAGCAACCCAAGTGCAGTAGATACGACGTATACCTTTACATTCACCAATGGAACAGCGGGTGATTTAGATTACACGACAACGAATGTGACGGTAACCGTACCAGCAGGTGCAACCACAGGAACAGTAAGTGTACCAACGACTCAAGATGCTATTGATGAAGCAGATGAGACTTTCACAATCAACAATGGAGCAGTAAGTGCTACAGGAACGATAGAGGATAATGATAATGCACCAACAGTAACCGAAATTACAGCGTCAAGCGCGACAGAAGGCGATGCAATCGTATTCGAATTTACATTGAGCAACCCAAGTGCAGTTGCAACTACGTATACTTTCACGTTGACCAATGGAACAGCGGGTGATTTAGATTACACGACAACGGATGTAACAGTGATTGTACCAGCAGGTGCAACCACAGGAACAGTAAGTGTACCAACGACTCAAGATGCTATTGATGAAGCAGATGAAACGTTCACAATCAACAATGGAGCAGTAAGTGCTACAGGAACGATAGAGGATAATGATAATGCACCAACAGTAATCGGAATCGCACCAGCAAGTGCCACAGAAGGCGATCCAATCGTATTCGAATTTGTATTGAGCAACCCAAGTGCAGTAGCTACGACGTATACTTTCACGTTGACCAATGGAACAGCGGGTGATTTAGATTACACGACAACGGATGTAACGGTAACCGTACCAGCAGGTGCAACCACAGGAACAGTAAGTGTACCAACGACTCAAGATGCTATTGATGAAGCAGATGAAACGTTCACAATCAACAATGGAGCAGTAAGTGCTACAGGAACGATAGAGGATAATGATAATGCACCAACAGTAACCGAAATTACAGCGTCAAGCGCGACAGAAGGCGATGCAATCGTATTCGAATTTACATTGAGCAACCCAAGTGCAGTTGCAACTACGTATACTTTCACGTTGACCAATGGAACAGCGGGTGATTTAGATTACACGACAACGGATGTAACAGTGATTGTACCAGCAGGTGCAACCACAGGAACAGTAAGTGTACCAACGACTCAAGATGCTATTGATGAAGCAGATGAGACCTTCACAATCAACAATGGAGCAGTAAGTGCTACAGGAACGATAGAGGATAATGATAATGCACCAACAGTAATCGGAATCGCACCAGCAAGTGCCACAGAAGGCGATCCAATCGTATTCGAATTTGTATTGAGCAACCCAAGTGCAGTAGCTACGACGTATACTTTCACGTTGACCAATGGAACAGCGGGTGATTTAGATTACACGACAACGGATGTAACGGTAACCGTACCAGCAGGTGCAACCACAGGAACAGTAAGTGTACCAACGACTCAAGATACCATTGACGAAGCAGATGAGACTTTCACAATCAACAATGGAGCAGTAAGTGCTACAGGAACGATAGTGGATAATGACAATGCACCGACAGTAACCGGAATTGCACCAGCAAGTGCCACAGAAGGAAGCCCAGTAGTGTTTGACTTTACGTTGAGCAACCCAAGTGCAGTAGATACGACGTATACCTTTACATTCACCAATGGAACAGCGGGTGATTTAGATTACACGACAACGAATGTGACGGTAACCGTACCAGCAGGTGCAACCACAGGAACAGTAAGTGTACCAACGACTCAAGATGCTATTGATGAAGCAGATGAGACTTTCACAATCAACAATGGAGCAGTAAGTGCTACAGGAACGATAGTGGATAATGACAATGCACCAACAGTAATCGGAATCGCACCAGCAAGTGCCACAGAAGGCGATGCAATCGTATTCGAATTTGTATTGAGCAACCCATCTGCAGTAGATACGACGTATACCTTTACATTCACCAATGGCACAGCGGGTGATTTAGATTACACGACAACGAATGTGACGGTAACAATACCAGCAGGTGCAACCACAGGAACAGTAAGTGTACCAACGACTCAAGATGCTATTGATGAAGCAGATGAAACGTTCACAATCAACAATGGAGCAGTAAGTGCTACAGGAACGATAGTGGATAATGATGATGCACCAACAGTAATCGGAATTGCACCAGCAAGTGCCACAGAAGGAAGCCCAGTAGTGTTTGACTTTACGTTGAGCAACCCAAGTGCAGTAGCAACTACGTATACTTTCACGTTGACCAATGGAACAGCGGGTGATTTAGATTACACGACAACGGATGTAACAGTGATTGTACCAGCAGGTGCAACCACAGGAACAGTAAGTGTACCAACGACTCAAGATGCTATTGATGAAGCAGATGAGACCTTCACAATCAACAATGGAGCAGTAAGTGCTACCGGAACGATAGTGGATAATGACAATGCACCGACAGTAACCGGAATTACAGCGTCAAGCGCGACAGAAGGCGATGCAATCGTATTCGAATTTACATTGAGCAACCCAAGTGCAGTTGCAACTACGTATACTTTCACGTTGACCAATGGAACAGCGGGTGATTTAGATTACACGACAACGGATGTAACAGTGATTGTACCAGCAGGTGCAACCACAGGAACAGTAAGTGTACCAACGACTCAAGATGCTATTGATGAAGCAGATGAGACTTTCACAATCAACAATGGAGCAGTAAGTGCTACAGGAACGATAGAGGATAATGATAATGCACCAACAGTAACCGAAATTACAGCGTCAAGCGCGACAGAAGGCGATGCAATCGTATTCGAATTTACATTGAGCAACCCAAGTGCAGTTGCAACTACGTATACTTTCACGTTGACCAATGGAACAGCGGGTGATTTAGATTACACGACAACGGATGTAACAGTGATTGTACCAGCAGGTGCAACCACAGGAACAGTAAGTGTACCAACGACTCAAGATGCTATTGATGAAGCAGATGAAACGTTCACAATCAACAATGGAGCAGTAAGTGCTACAGGAACGATAGAGGATAATGATAATGCACCAACAGTAATCGGAATCGCACCAGCAAGTGCCACAGAAGGCGATCCAATCGTATTCGAATTTGTATTGAGCAACCCAAGTGCAGTAGCTACGACGTATACTTTCACGTTGACCAATGGAACAGCGGGTGATTTAGATTACACGACAACGGATGTAACGGTAACCGTACCAGCAGGTGCAACCACAGGAACAGTAAGTGTACCAACGACTCAAGATACCATTGACGAAGCAGATGAGACTTTCACAATCAACAATGGAGCAGTAAGTGCTACAGGAACGATAGTGGATAATGACAATGCACCGACAGTAACCGGAATTGCACCAGCAAGTGCCACAGAAGGAAGCCCAGTAGTGTTTGACTTTACGTTGAGCAACCCATCTGCAGTTGCAACTACGTATACCTTTACATTCACCAATGGAACAGCGGGTGATTTAGATTACACGACAACGAATGTGACGGTAACCGTACCAGCAGGTGCAACCACAGGAACAGTAAGTGTACCAACGACTCAAGATACCATTGACGAAGCAGATGAGACTTTCACAATCAACAATGGAGCAGTAAGTGCTACAGGAACGATAGTGGATAATGACAATGCACCAACAGTAATCGGAATCGCACCAGCAAGTGCCACAGAAGGAAGCCCAGTAGTGTTTGACTTTACGTTGAGCAACCCAAGTGCAGTAGCAACTACGTATACTTTCACGTTGACCAATGGAACAGCGGGTGATTTAGATTACACGACAACGGATGTAACAGTGATTGTACCAGCAGGTGCAACCACAGGAACAGTAAGTGTACCAACGACTCAAGATGCTATTGATGAATCAGATGAAACGTTCACCATCAACAATGGAGCAGTAAGTGCTACAGGAACGATAGTGGATAATGACAATGCACCGACAGTAACCGGAATTGCACCAGCAAGTGCCACAGAAGGAAGCCCAGTAGTGTTTGACTTTACGTTGAGCAACCCATCTGCAGTAGCTACGACGTATACTTTCACGTTGATCAATGGAACAGCGGGTGATTTAGATTACACGACAACGGATGTAACGGTAACCGTACCAGCAGGTGCAACCACAGGAACATTAAGTGTACCAACGACTCAAGATGCTATTGATGAAGCAGATGAAACGTTCACAATCAACAATGGAGCAGTAAGTGCTACAGGAACGATAGTGGATAATGACAATGCACCAACAGTAATCGGAATCGCACCAGCGAGTGCCACAGAAGGCGATGCAATCGTATTCGAATTTGTATTGAGCAACCCAAGTGCAGTAGCTACGACGTACACCTTTACATTCACCAATGGAACAGCGGGTGATTTAGATTACACGACAACGAATGTAACGGTAACCGTACCAGCAGGTGCAACCACAGGAACAGTAAGTGTACCAACGACTCAAGATGCTATTGATGAAGCAGATGAAACGTTCACAATCAACAATGGAGCAGTAAGTGCTACAGGAACGATAGTGGATAATGACAATGCACCAACAGTAATCGGAATCGCACCAGGAAGTGCCACAGAAGGCGATGCAATCGTATTCGAATTTGTATTGAGCAACCCAAGTGCAGTAGATACGACGTATACCTTTACATTCACCAATGGAACAGCGGGTGATTTAGATTACACGACAACGAATGTGACGGTAACAGTACCAGCAGGTGCAACCACAGGAACAGTAAGTGTACCAACGACTCAAGATGCTATTGATGAAGCAGATGAGACTTTCACAATAAACAATGGAGCAGTAAGTGCTACAGGAACGATAGTGGATAATGACAATGCACCAACAGTAATCGGAATCGCACCAGCAAGTGCCACAGAAGGCGATGCAATCGTATTCGAATTTGTATTGAGCAACCCATCTGCAGTAGATACGACGTATACCTTTACATTCACCAATGGAACAGCGGGTGATTTAGATTACACGACAACGAATGTGACGGTAACCGTACCAGCAGGTGCAACCACAGGAACAGTAAGTGTACCAACGACTCAAGATGCTATTGATGAAGCAGATGAGACTTTCACGATCAACAATGGAGCAGTAAGTGCTACAGGAACGATAGTGGATAATGATGATTCTCCGAATTTAAGCGTATTAAAAGCGGGAGTATTTAATGATGAAAATGGGGATGGGTTTGCTCAGGTAGGTGAGACTATAAGTTATACTTTTATAATCACTAACACTGGAAGCACTGTTCTAAATAATGTAACTGTCAGTGATTCTTTACCAGGTTTGGTAATTACAGGAAGTGCTATTGCATCCTTAGGTTTAACAGAAATTAATAGTACTGCTTATTCAGCAGTTTACACAATAACACAATTGGATATTAATTTTGGAAAAGTTACTAATCAGGCTATTGTTACCGGATTGACTCCTCAATTAGTTTTAATAGAAAGTAACTCCAATATTGTAATTACCATATTAGAGGATGAACCAAAAGTTGACCCAGCCTGTACTATAAAAATATTCAATGCTGTATCACCAAATGGTGATGGTAATAATGACATTTTAAGAATTGATGGAATAGAATGTTATCCTGAGAATACAGTAGAAATATATAATCGTTGGGGTGTTTTGGTATTTGAAAGAAATGGTTACAATAATGAAGATAAGGCATTTATTGGTATATCAGAAGGTAGAGTAACGGTTAACAAAAAGGAAGCGTTACCTGTAGGAACTTACTATTATATCTTTAAGTATAAAGATCAAGATAATAAGCAACAGGAAAAAGCCGGTTATTTATATATAAATATATAAATGGAAAGAAATAAACTGTAAAAATCCTTAAGAATTAAAAAAAAATATAGAGATGAGAATGAAGATAGTAAGTTTTGTTTTTCTGTTAGTATTTCTATCGGGATACGGACAACAAGATGCTCAGTTTACCCAGTACATGTATAATACAATTAACATAAATCCGGGTTATGCTGGTTCTAGGGGGTCATTGAGTGCTTTTGCACTCCATCGAACACAATGGGTAGGATTAGATGGTGCACCCATAACCAATACTGCTTCGATGAATACTCCCATCAATAGTAGTAATATAGGATTAGGTGTGTCAATAATAAATGACAAAATCGGACCATCTGACGAAAATAATCTTGCCGTTGATTTTTCTTATAGCATAAATACATCGGATAATTATAAACTATCTTTCGGAATAAAAGCATCGGCTAATTTGTTGAATGTAGATTTTAATAGATTGAGTCAATATGATCAGAATGATTATGCTTTTCAGACTAATATTGATAATAAATTTTCTCCTAATATTGGGGTTGGCTTTTATTTGCATTCGGATAAATCTTATGTTGGTTTATCGGCTCCATATTTACTGGAAACTAAGCATTTTGATCGATACGCTGCTCCAGGTGCAAATAGTCATGTTGCCAAAGAAAATATTAATTTGTATTTAATAGCGGGGCATGTTTTTGATTTAAGTTACAATGTAAAATTCAAACCATCATTATTAACTAAGTATGTTCAGGGAGCTCCTTTGCAGGTAGATTTATCAACAAACTTCATGTTCAATGATAAGTTTGTTATGGGAGTAGCGTACAGATGGAGTGCCGCGGTAAGTGCTATGGTAGGCTTTCAAGTAACTGATTCATGGTTCATAGGATATGGATACGACTTAGAAACCACACGACTAGCCAATTACAATTCAGGTTCTCATGAAATCTTTTTGCGATATGAATTGTTCAATAACTACACCAAAATAATTTCTCCAAGATTCTTCTAAATAACGTAAAGCATTATGAAAATAAGAAAAATATTTTATAGTTACAGTACGGTATTGCTGCTGTTGACATTGTCAGGATATAGTCAGAAAGCTAAGGTACCTTCAGCTGATAAAAAGTATGAAAATTATTCGTACGTAGATGCTATTTATACCTATGAGTATGTAGCCTCAAAAGGATATAAGGATGAGAAAATGTTTCAAAAATTGGGTAATGCTTACTATTTTATAGCAGATCTTGTCAAAGCAGAGAAATGGTACACTGAACTTTTCGCTATGAATCAAGAACAGGAGCCAGAATATTATTACCGCTATTCGCAAACATTAAAAGCTGTGGGTAATTATACCAAAGCCGATACGATGTTAGAAGAATTTAATAAGCGATCGAAAAATGATCAGCGGGGAAAACTTTATGCAGAACAAAAAAATTATCTGGAGGACATAAAAACTAATTCGGGTCGTTTTGAAGTAGTAGATGCAGGTATAAATTCCGAATATTCTGATTATGGGAGTTCTTTTTTGAAAGATAATTTGGTGTTTGCATCAGCAAGAGATACAGGTGGAGTTGCAAAGAAAGTGTTCAAATGGAATAATAAATCATTTACCAATTTGTATTTTTCGGAAATAAAGCCAGATGGAGAGATGGGAAAAGCAATTCGTTTTGATAAAAGTATCAACTCTAAATTCCATGAGTCAACTCCGGTGTTTACACGAGACGAGAAAACAATGTATTTCACCAGAAACAATTATTTAGATGGTAAAAAGCAAAGAAGTTCGGAAAGAATAGTTTTACTAAAATTGTATAAGGCTACGTTCGAGGCTGGAAAGTGGCAAAATGTTATAGAATTGCCCTTCAATAGTAATGAATATAGTGTAGCGCATCCTGCTTTGAGTTTGGATGAGAAAATCTTGTACTTTGCTTCTGATATGCCAGGGACAATAGGACAATCCAATTTGTTTAGTGTGACGATAAACTCAGATGGTAGTTATGGATCGCCAAAAAATTTAGGGAAATCAATTAATACAGAAGGTAGAGAAACATTTCCTTTTATAGCCAAAGATAATGAATTGTACTTTGCAAGTGATGGACACCCAGGACTAGGAGGATTAGATATATTTGTTTCAAAAATAGGGGAATCTAATCTTTTTGGAGAAGTCCAAAACGTAGGGTCACCCATTAATGGGCCTCTAGATGATTTTGCTTTTTTAATCAATAGTAAAAATCGTAATGGTTTTTTTACATCGAATAGAGAAGGCGGCAATGGGTATGATGATATTTACAGATTTACAGAACTACGAAAACTGACTTGCGAGCAAATGTTGTGTGGAATTATCACAGATAAGGAGACAGGGATACAATTATCAGATGCAAAAGTAAGTTTGTTCGATGACGAATTTAAGTTAGTAAAAGAGAGTTTAATCGATGAAACAGGGAGATATAATTTTGAGGCAGTGTGTGGTAAAACATATTATGTAAGAGCAGATAAAATGTCGTATGAAACTACAGAAGAAAAAGTTACAATACGAAACAGAACTGGTAAGACAGAGTTGTCGTTACAGTTAGAAAAACGTATTAAAGAAATAGGAGTTGGAACTGATTTGGCCAAAACGTTGAATATACCAATCATCTACTTTGATTTGGACAAGTCGACTATTAGAAAAGATGCTGCTTTTGAACTAGAGAAAGTACTATCAGTTATGGAATCAAATCCGAAGATGAAAATAGATGTGCGTTCACATACGGATAGTAGACAAACCAATAAGTACAATGAAAAGTTATCGGATAGAAGAGCGAAAGCAACTATTGAATGGTTGATTAAAAATGGAATATCATCCGATAGATTAACTGGAAAAGGATATGGTGAAAGTCAACTGGTAAATAAATGTGTTGATGGAGTGAAATGTACTGAAGACGAACACCAAGCGAACAGACGTAGTGAGTTTATTATTGTTACAATGGAATAATAAAATTAAAATTGATAACAACAAATTTTCTAAAGTACCCCACAAAGTTAGATGCTATTGGGGGGTATTTTTTTAGATGATTAGTCAAGTATGATAATGTTATTAAGTTTCAATGAGTGAAATAACATTTGAAAAAAAAATTATGTTTTTTACTCTTCGAATCTAGAAAGTTATAATGAGTCTAACAATTTCTAAATGGGTTAGATTGAATAAGCAGTTTTGGACATTGTTTTATAAATTCTAATGGTAGTATTTTATAAAGTGTAGGTAAAAAAAGTATTAGGGTTTGCACAAACCCTAATACTTTTTTTACTTAATTTTAATATTTACACATTTTATGAAAAAGGAAGATTTATTATTCGATGAATTTTTGAGGCAATTCAAAACAGGCGAAGACCTTTATGGCTTTTTAGCGCAACTACAAAAGCGAGGAATAGAGAAAATGCTCGAAGGTGAATTAGATGCCCAGTTAGGCTATGATAGGTAAAAGAAATCTACTAGAAACCAATGCTCGTAATGGTTTCTAACAAGAAAATAAAAACCTCATTTGGAAAATCCGAGATTCAAGTTCCAAGAGTTGGGACGCTTCTTTTAATCCCTTAATTGTCCCTTAAGGCAAAATATACTAGGTGGTTTAGAGAATGTAATTATCTTTCTTTATGGCCAAAGGTATGAGCAATAGCGACATCGAAGAACAAATTAGAGAAGTCTATAATTCTGAAGTTTCCACTAGTACCATCTCCCGAATTACCGATACTGTTTCGAGTGACATAATTGCTTGGCAAAACAGGCCTTTAGAAGCTGTTTATTTGATAGTCTGGATGGATTGCATTGTTTTTAAAGTTCGTGAAAACTCAAAAATAATCAACAAAACCATTTATTTGCCCGTTGGACTCAACAGAGATGGCAAAAAAGAAGTTCTCAGAGTATGCTTAGGAAAGAATGAAAGTGTTAGTTTTTAGCTTGGAGTTCTTACCGATTTAAAAGTTAGAGGTGTTGAAGACATCCTAATTACAGCTATTGACAACTTAAACGGATTTACGCAGACTATTAAAAATGTGTTTCCAGAATCACAAACCCAAATCTGTGTCGTACATCAAATTTGCAATCCGGCAAGGTATGTGGTTTAGAAAGATAAAAAGGAATTTTAGGTGGATATGAAGCTTATTTACAACGCTCCAACTAAAGAAGCAGCCAAAGCATCCTTGAAAGATTTTTCTAAAAAATGGAACCATAAATATCCATCCGCTATTAAATCTTGGGAAGAAAACTGGGAGGAACTTACCATATTCTTTGACTTCCCTGTAGAAATTAGAAAAATAATTTACGCAACAAATTTAATTTAAAATCTGAGCGGCAAAATCAGAAATACACCAAAAATAAAATATCATTCCCAACAGATGAAGCTGTCTTAGAATTTGTACATACGGCTTTAAGAGAAGCAACCAAAACATAGTCAATGCCAATCTTTACCTGTGGATTAATACTCTACCAGTTTTTAACTACATTTGAAAAAAGTGTTCAACTTTAATTAAAAAGTCAAATCCCTATATTTTTTACTTACACACTTTTTAGGATAGTGTCATTAAAGTATAAACATGAAAATAGTTGTCCTGTTTTAAAGAAGAGTTTTTGAATTAACAGAACGCTTTGAAAGAATATTTACGAATACAATTGTTTCGGGCTTCCTATAAATCGCTATTTATTGTTCGCCATTTGTTTATATAACTCTAAAAATTATATGTTTAAAGGTATCTAATGCGTTCAAATCTATTCATTTTTTAGTGAATTTTTCTTTAAAGGTGTTGCAATCGTTTTCTCTTTTTTTTCCTTGTTAAACATAATTTAAATTGTTTTTTTCTTTCATTATTTTCATTACTTTTGGCCTTGAAATGAGAGTAACTGTATTTTTTCTATATTTGTTTTTCTATCTGCAAAGCGGAGGAAATTATATACATGCTGCTTCGCATGACAATGTTATTTACAACTCGATAACTTCTAGTTTTTTAAAGTCAGATCTAGTAAAAATTGATAACACTAGTTCAGGTAGTATTATGTTTAATGCTGATGGATTTGATATAGAAGAGGAATTTTCCAACAGCGATTCTCTCAAAGACAAAAATTTAAATAAAAATTTCACCGAAAAATTTGGCGTTTTAAAAATTTGGTATCAGACATTTTCTTGTCAGTCTGTTATAAACCATTGTAATAAGAATTTTAAAATCTTCGCACCATTTTGTGGGCAGTCAAATCCTATTTATATTATTCAGCAGGTATTAAGAATTTGATTAATACTGAAATCAGTTACTAAATTTTTGAGGTTGCTTACTTTATGAAAGCTTTGCGTTTCCATGTATGGTATTTCAGCTCCAATATTTTTTGTAAACTGATGACTTTTTATGTCTAAGGAATTCCCAATTCCATGTATTTAATCGCTTAATTTCCATTTTACATCATGAATAAAATACTCGTGTTCACGGGCTTGATTGCCTTGTTGTGTCTAACAAGTTGTACAACAAAAAAAGAAGAAAAAGAAGAAGAGACAAAATTTATTGTTACCAATCCAATAAAAATTGATACTTCGTTTACCAAACAATATGTTTCACAAATTCGTTCCGTTCGAAACATTGAAATCCGAGCTCAGGAAAAAGGATATTTACAAAATATCTATGTAGATGAAGGACAATATGTAAACGCAGGTCAGCTACTATTTAGAATTATGCCGGGAATGTATCAGGCAGAATTACTAAAGGCACAAGCAGAAGCCAAAGGCGCTGAGATTGAATTACAAAATGCCAAAACCCTTGCCGACAAAAATATAGTTTCCAGAAACGAACAGTCTTTGGCTCAAGCCAAATTGGAGCAGGCAAGAGCCGAAGTGGCTTTGGCTAAACTTCATTTATCTTTCACTGAAATCAGAGCGCCATTTGCCGGAACTATTGACCGAATTCCCTTGAAATTAGGAAGCTTGATTGATGAAGGTGAAATACTAACTAGTCTTTCTGATAATAGTCAAATGTTTGCCTATTTTAATGTTTCGGAACCTGAATATTTGGACTATCAAACCCATATAAATGACAGGGCTAATACCAAAGTAAGCCTGCTTTTAGCAAATAACGAAGTCTTTAAATTCAAAGGGGATGTTGAAGTTATAGAAAGCGAATTTAATAATGAAACAGGAAATATTGCTTTTAGAGCACGATTTCCCAATACGGATAAATTATTAAAACACGGAGAAACAGGAGAAGTTCAAATGATTGTTGCGTTGAATAATGCAATTGTAATTCCACAGAAAGCAACTTATGAAATTCAAGATAAAAAATATGTTTTTGTAGTGAATAAAAACAATGCAATCGAGTCCAAAGAAATTACCATTACTGGTGAAATCCCTGATTTATATGTTATTGCCAGCGGTATTACTCTTAATGACAAAATTTTATTAGATGGAGTTCAGAAAGTGAAAGAAGATGACAAAATTAAATACGAATATGTATCGCCAAAAGAGGTTATCACTCATTTACGATTAAAAGCAGAGTAAAAGTGTCCAGTATTCAGTGACAGTTTGCAGTTCAAAATTTAAACTTCAATTTGGTTTAATCATTAAAAAATAAATAAATGTTTAATAAATTCATACAAAGACCAGTGTTGTCCATAGTGATATCGCTTGTAATTGTCTTTTTAGGGGTATTGTCGGTACTTAATTTACCGATTACCCAGTTTCCTTCCATTTCGCCACCGATGGTAAATATTACCGCTGATTATCCTGGATCTAATGGAGAATTGATGATCAAATCGGTTATCATTCCGCTAGAAAGAGCGTTAAATGGAGTTCCAGGAATGAAATATATGACTTCTGATGCTGGAAATGACGGTGAAGCCAGTATTCAGGTAGTTTTTAATTTAGGAACCGATCCGAATCAGGCTGCTATTAATGTTCAGAATCGTGTCGCTTCTGTTACCAATAAATTACCACCATTAGTAGTCCGTGAAGGAGTGAAAATTACTCGAGAAGTACCGAGTATGTTGATGTATGTCAATCTTTATAGTACGGACAAAAATACCGATATGAAGTTTTTATACAACTATGCTGATATCAATGTTTTGTCCGAATTGAAAAGGGTAAATGGGGTAGGTTCTGGAGATATTTTAGGAACACGTGAATATGCAATGCGTATCTGGCTAAAACCAGATCGTATGTTGGCGTATAAAATTTCTGCCGAAGAAGTAATGGAAGCTTTATCCAGTCAAAGTTTAGAAGCTTCGCCAGGAAAAACTGGAGAAAGTTCTGGTAAACGTTCACAAGCATTTGAATATGTATTGAAATATTCGGGTCGTTTTACTACCAAGGAACAGTACGGAAATATTGTAGTACGATCCAATAGTAACGGAGAATTATTGCGTTTGAAAGATATTGCAAAAGTAGAATTTGGTAGTTCGATGTATGATATTTATTCAAATTTGAACGGAAAACCTTCTGCAGCCATCATACTGAAACAATCTTTTGGATCGAATGCCAATCAGGTTATAAAAGATTTAAAAACTAAACTAGAAAAAATTAAGACGAAATTTCCAAAAGGAATGGATTATGAAATCTCTTATGACGTTTCTAAATTCCTGGACGCTTCTATCGAAAAAGTAGTTCATACTTTGGTTGAAGCTTTTATCTTGGTTGGATTAGTGGTGTTTCTTTTCTTGGGAGATTGGCGTTCTACGGTTATTCCAGCTATTGCGGTGCCTGTTTCTTTGATTGGAACTTTTGCTTTTATGACTTTCTTTGATATTTCATTGAACTTAATTACGTTATTCGCCTTGGTTTTAGCTATTGGAGTCGTCGTCGATGATGCCATTGTGGTGATCGAAGCTGTTCACGCCAAGATGGAAGAAGAACATCTTTCGCCACTAAAAGCGACCAAAAAAGCAATGCACGAAATTGCGGGAGCTATTATAGCGATTACATTTCTGATGGCTGCGGTATTTATTCCAGTTGCATTTATGTCGGGTCCGGTTGGAGTTTTCTACAGACAATTTTCTATTACGATGGCAACTGCAATCATCCTTTCGGGAATTGTAGCGTTGACTTTGACACCAGCACTTTGTGCAATGATGTTAAAAAACAATCACGGAAAACCAAAAAAGAAAACGCCTATCAATCGATTTATTGATGGTTTCAATGATAAGTTCAATTTGGCTCAAGGCAAATACCAAAATGTATTGGGTAAAATTGTCAATAGAAGAACAGTTACGTTTATTGCACTTCTGGGATTCTGTGCTGGAACTTGGCTGATTAGTAGCACTGTTCCTTCTGGATTTATTCCAAATGAAGATCAGGGAATGTTCTATGCCATTATTCAAACACCTCCGGGATCTTCACTAGAAAGAACCAATAATATTGCCGAGAAATTACAGAAAATTGCTGAAACAATTGATGGTGTAAAATCGGTTTCGTCATTAGCAGGTTACGAAATTTTGACCGAAGGAACTGGAGCAAACGCTGGAACTTGTTTAATTAATCTTAAAGATTGGGATGATCGAAAAGAATCTGTACAGGAGATAATGACAGAGCTCGAAGAAAAATCGAAAGATATTCCCGGAGCTAACATAGAGTTTTTCCAACCACCAGCAGTTCCGGGATATGGTGCAGCAGGAGGATTTGAACTTCGTTTGCTTGATAAAACAGGCACTAGCGATTTCAAAAAACTGGAAGAAGTCAATAAAGAGTTTGTGGAGGAATTGAACAAACGTCCAGAATTAACGAATGTTTTTAGTTTCTTCAGCGCCAGTTTTCCTCAATATATGATGAAAGTTGATAATGATATAGCACAGCAAAAAGGGGTTTCCATCGAAAATGCAATGAATACTTTGTCCACATTGGTGGGAAGTAACTACGAAATCAGTTTCATTAAATACGGAATCAACTATAAAGTAATCGTTCAGGCTGCTCCGGAATATCGTGCACAACCTGATGATATTTTGAAATTATACGTAAAGAACAATCGGGATGAAATGGTGCCTTTTTCCGCTTTTATGAAATTAGAAAAAGTATATGGACTTTCGGAAATCACCCGACATAATATGTACACTTCTACTGAAATTAGTGGTGGAGCTGCGTCAGGTTATAGTTCCGGAACAGCTATTAAAGTGATTCAGGAAGTAGCAGCCAAGAAATTACCAAGAGGATACGATATTGATTGGGCAGGAATTTCTGCCGATGAAGTAGCACAAGGAAATCAAGCCATTTGGGTATTCCTGATTTGTTTGGGATTTGTGTATTTGGTTTTGGCAGCCCAATACGAAAGTTTTATACTGCCATTATCCGTAATACTTTCTTTACCAGCGGGAATTTTTGGAGCTTTCCTTTTATTGAAAATAGCAGGATTAGAAAACAATATTTATGCCCAAGTGGCAATGGTAATGCTTATTGGTTTGCTAGGTAAAAATGCCGTTCTGATTGTCGAATTTGCCATTCAAAGGCATGCGGCTGGAAAATCAGTTTTTGAAGCTGCAATGGAAGGAGCAAAAGCCAGATTCCGTCCTATTTTGATGACTTCTTTTGCTTTTATCGCAGGTTTAATTCCATTAGTATTTGCCTCTGGACCGGGTAAAATTGGTAATAGAACTATTGGTACAGCGGCAGCAGGAGGAATGCTGATAGGAACTATATGCGGGGTATTTGTGATTCCCGGATTGTATTATGTTTTTGGCAAAATTGCTGAAAAATATAAACTGGTAAAAAATGAAAAAGAAAATCCATTAACCGAAGAATTTGATGATAATCATGTATAAAATAAAGAATTATAAATATATTGTCCCGCTAGGTATTTGTCTGGCGGTGGCAAGTTGTACGCCTGCTTTAGCACCGTTGATTGAAACCAAAGCAGTTCCGGAATCTTTCGACAAGAGCACCGATACTACCAACATAGCTGCGACGCCTTGGCAAACCTATTTTAAAGATCCTAATTTGGTAAACCTGATTGAAATTGCTTTAAAAAACAATCAGGAATTACAGATTACTTTGCAGGAAATTGAAATTGCTAAAAACGATATCCGTGTGCGAAAAGGTGCTCTTTTGCCAAAAGTAGGTATTGGCGCAGGCGCAGGAATTGAAAAAGTGGGAAGATATACCAGCCAAGGCGCCGGAGATGCATCAACTGAAATTCGACCCGGCTTAGAAATGCCAGATCCATTGGGCAATTTGAAAATAGCCGCTTATGCCAATTGGGAAGTAGATATTTGGAAAAAATTGCGCAATTCTAAAAAAGCAGCTGTAAGTCGATATTTATCAACGGTTGAAGGAAAGAATTTCGTAATCACTAATCTTATTGCTGAAGTTGCTGATTCGTATTATGAATTGCTGGCTTTGGATAGCCAATTAGATATTGTAAAACAGAATATTGCCTTGCAAAGCACCGCTTTGGAAATTGTGAAAATTCAGAAAGAAGCTGCTAGGACAACTGAGTTGGCTGTTCAGAAATTTCAGGCAGAGGTTATGGCTTCCAAAAGTATGGAGTTTGAGATTCTCCAGAATATAAAAGAAACTGAGAATAAAATTAATTTCTTGTTAGCGCAATACCCGCAGGAAATAAAGAGAGATAAAACGAATTTTATTAGCGTGTTGCCTACGGTAATTCATTCTGGGATTCCTGCTCAATTATTGGCGAACAGACCCGATATTAAACAAGCAGAAATGGAATTGGAGGCAGCAAAACTAGATGTAAAAGTAGCTCGTGCTGAGTTTTATCCTTCATTAGATATTAGTGCAAGGGTAGGCGTAAATGCTTTTAAACCATCGTACTTGTTTACATTACCAGAATCATTATTGTATTCATTAGCAGGAGATTTTGCAGCACCATTGATCAATCGAAATGCAATAAAAGCGGAGTATAAATCTGCGAATGCCAGACAAATTCAGGCGCTGTACAACTATGAGCGTACAATTCTTAACGCGTATCTCGAGGTTTCCAGTCAGCTTTCTAAAATTAATAATTTGGAAAAAAGTTACGAATTGAAAGCGCAACAAGTAGAGGCTTTGAGCCGCTCGATTACGGTAGCAGGTGATTTATTTAAGTCTGCCAGAGTGGATTATTTTGAAGTTTTGATGACCCAACGTGATGTTTTGGAATCCAAACTCGAACTTATAGATACCAAAAAAGCGCAACTTAACGCGGTGGTGCATGTTTACAGAGATTTAGGTGGCGGATGGAAATAAATTCGGGTTCCTAATAAAGAGTATGTCAATAATTACTTTTAAACAGTAGTGAGCATAAGTTTACTACTGTTTTTTTTATTTTATAAAAACCCATTTCAATTTAGTTTTGATCCCGTTATCGTGGGTACTGTCTTTTTTACGAAATCCATAGAGCATCCATTAAAATAAAATTTAGAATTTATGACAGTTATATTTTTATCTGGTATGAGGTGTCTCTCCTAGATTTTAACTTTATACTAAAATAAAAAAGTGTTCGACGCTCACTTTGATCATAATCAGTTTTTGCTATAAAACTTTCTAATTATAATTTAATTGTTTTTTGTGGAGTGACTGGGGCTTCAATCGAACACCTTATGTCAATTTTAACTTTTTTTGATAGCTTAAAATTATGACGTAATATGTTGTTTTTTAATCACTTAATTAAAGTGATTATTTTTTAATTTTAAAATATTTTGCGAAATGTTTTTAATAATTCTAAGTTTTTTTAAGGTAAAAAGTTATAGCTAAAGTAGTCGTGAGAGTTCGACTGTCAAACTCTTTTCACAGCTGAACACTTTAGATAGATAAATTTAAAACAAGAAAATTATCTAATCAAATTCTCCTGAAATGTAATTATTTCAGGAGAATTTTCGAACCATTTTTTAGATGATTTAAAGAAATTAGCAATCTCAAATTCAATATAAATTTTAAAACAAAAGCAGAATTGGTAATAAAGATAAATAATAATTTTTTCCTATCCTTAATAATAATTTAGTGAGGGGATGAAAAAAATATATCAATCATCGGTTTTCGATGCAGAAATTATCAACCCAGTTTTTATAGGGGTTTACAGATGTCGATGTACAAATAAGGTACTAATCTGAACAAAATAACACCTCAATAACACCTCAATAACAACAAACAAACCTTTAACAAATTTAAAGTAAATTATTGTGTTTATTCAATTTGAAGTACTATATTTCGAAGAACACATTAATCCAATGGTTGATCGAAAGTTATAATTTTTTTTATAAAAATTTAAAAAACAGCACAATTATAGCATTAATGATTCAATGACTTTGAACTTTTAACGTTTTTTTTGAAACTTTCAATGGGGATGAAAGAGAGATTTGTATCTCTTTATAATTTACTGTTTGTTAATAAATTAGGCTCTTGGATGTTATATGGCTAACCGAATTTACCCTATTTTTACCGTGCTGAATTCAATAAATAATGCTCTATAAGAGTGCTGTTTTATTGAGAATTATGCAGCAAAATAACAGAAAATGACTCTAAAAAATGAACAAGTTATCTAACCTAAATTTATGAAAAAAGTGTTTGCTTAATCGGTTTCAAATAACCTATCGTATCTTTCTTCCAACAAAATTTTGTATTTTTCTTTGAATGGATCCGACAGGAATGAATTATCAATCCACTGGATAGCTATGGACTTGTTTTTTTGGAACCGTTTTGCAATTCCTTTTATTTGTTTTTCATTCAAGCCAAGGTTAATGCCCAGTCTTTTGAAATGTTCCCATTTTAATTTTTTCTTTTTACCTTCCAATGTTAAAGCTAATTCCTCGGTGTCATCTGGATTTACGATGGCCACGTTTAATAAATCATAGGCTGGTGCCAATGTCCAGGTTTCCCCGGGATGGATCATCGAAAAGTTTTTCAGGTGCATATCATTATTGCCGGTCAGAAAACTGAAAATACCCAGTTCCAGAAAGTATACTTTGTCCAGCAAAGTATTATCTGAAAATTCGTCTAGAGCTTTGCCTATTTTTTCCATCGAGCTTTTGTACTTGTCAAAAGCTTCTGTGATTTGGAACATATCGAGCATGTGAATTTTTTCTCCAGTTTCCGTTCGGTCAATGCGTTTGGTGATATAGGACAATTCGCCCGACTGTAATTTGATCAAGCTCGACTTTACGGTGTTGATGCCGAAAGCTTCCGCAATTCGCATCGTTACATGCTCATTTTCTGGCATTTCAGGGAATTGTTTGGAGGGTGGTTTGAAAATATAATTGCCGCCTAAAGTGCCAACGACTGTAAACCTTCCTTTGTTTCCGTCCTGGATAGTATCGTTTACAATAGATAACGACAATTTGGGTTGTACTCCAGGTACTGCCACGCTTCGTTCTACCACATTTTTGGCTAATTCTACCATTTGCTTTAACGAATGCTCGAATGCCGGCTGTTGTTTGGTACCGAAAAATTCTAAGCTGCACTGCTCATGAAAATCATCACCGATTTTATCGTCTAATGATTGGTAACAATATAAACATTTCTTAGGCATCTTCATTTGGTATTGGTTGAACACTGACTGCTCCGATACAATTTTGGCAACAAGCCAAAAGGAGTCCCATACGATCGTTTGGATTTATTTTCCAGTTTTTGGAGGCAATATCCAATAACCATCCTTCGGGTATTAAACCTTCAAAAAAAGGGAATAACCGTTTTTCCGTATATGTTTTTGTTCGTACCGGCATGGTCAAAGTGATACTTTCTTTCGGATGTTCCGCTACATACTTTTCTTCGTATTGAAACGTATAATCCCCATCATCTGTTTCTGTGAGTACTCCTGCCAGGAATTCTTTATAATAGATTGCTGCTTTTCTCATAGATTCTAATCTTCACTTTTTGATAATTCCCTTGCATTTACCGGAGCTAAGGTATGTCCGAACATTTTGAGTACCTGGTTTACTTTTTCGAGATTCAGGTTTTCTTTTCCTTGTTCTATTTTTCGTATCACTGTAAGAGCAACACCGGCTCGCACTGCAAAGTCCTCCTGAGTGAGGTTTACCTCATTTCTTTTCTCTTTTACAAAATCTGCTATTGTTTTCATAGTCGGAAATTTATTGATTCTTATAGATTCTGTGTAATCGCCATTTTTAATGATTTTAACTGTATTGTTAGCGATGGCATAATTATATGCTTTTGCAACAATTTTAAACAAATATAATTAATTATATGTAAAAGCATATAATTTGTTTTATTAAATTAAATTTATATGTAAAAGCATATAGTTGAAATTGATGATTTATTTTGAATGCCCACCGACATTTAAGTCGATAACTGTGATTTGTTTCAGAAAATGCATATGGAATAGTAGCCTCTTTTTATCTGATTTAATAGCTTAAAATTTGTTTAATAATCAATCGAAAAGTGTTGCAAGAGGATAATGGATATGCAAACAAAAAGTAAAGATAAAGTTAAAGAGGAATAGTTCCTTACTCTATTAAAAACAAACATTGTTAGATCTAGAAATTGAAGATACTTGATGAAGTCCGAATCAGCAGTACCTGCAAATACTGACTTTATGGAAAGTAAAAAAATCTTGATAAGATCTGTTTCATTAATAATAAATAATTCCACTAAAGCTTTCATTAAAATTTGCTATTACAGGGGCCTATATTTTGTGGCTCAAAGATTTCAACTTCTATTAATAAACCAATCTATATATCATTTTTTTTGTTTTTTGTTTTACGGATATTTCAGATTTGATATAGCTTTATTTGGTTTATGATAAGTAAAACCAATTTAATTGCACTTTATTCATTTCGTCAGTTATTGAAGTTAATTTTTTATTGAAGTTGGTATATTTACGTATATTCGCAATAAGTATTTTTACTTATTTTTATTCAAAATTGTATGATACAAGTAGACCAAGCCTTATCAATTATTGCACAAAATAGTTGCAAGATGCCTATCAGGAAAATTAAAGTAGCTAAATCACTTGGTTTTATTTTGGCGGAAGCTATTTATTCACCAATGGATATGCCTCCTTTTCGTCAATCAGCAATGGATGGTTACGCTTTTGCCTGTAGTGAAATGCAACAGTTTAATGTGGTAAGCACTTCGAAAGCCGGTGATTTTTCGAATAAAAAAATAAAAAAAGAAGAGGCAATCCGAATATTCACAGGTGCTTATGTCCCAGATAATTTGGATACGGTTGTGATGCAAGAGCATACTACGGTCGCAAATCAAACGCTTGAAATCACCAAAATGCCCGCACAGTTTGCGAATGTCAGAAACAAAGGCGAGCAAATCAAGGAAAACGAGCTGGTACTTGAAAATAATACGGTGATAACTCCCGCAGCTGTAGGTTTTTTAGTCTGTTTAGGAATCACTGAAATTACCGTTTATGCGAAGCCAAAAGTTGCGATTGTGGTTACTGGAAACGAATTGGTAAAAGCAGGTAAGAAATTGGCTCAAGGAAAGATTTACGAAAGTAATTCGATTATGCTGCAAGCCGCTTTGCAGGGAATTGGTATTAAAAAAATGGAAACATTCCGGGTAAAGGATAGTTTGAAAGCTACTAAAAAGCTCTTGAAATATTGTGTGTCTGCATTTGATGTAGTGCTTGTTTCGGGCGGAATTTCGGTTGGGGATTATGATTTTGTGAAGGAAGCGCTTTTATTTAATGGAGTAGTAGAGTTGTTTTATAAAATCAATCAAAAGCCTGGAAAACCATTATTTTTTGGAAAAAAAGACAAAACGATAGTTTTTGCTTTGCCTGGAAATCCAGCCTCGACATTGACCAGTTTTTATATTTATGTTCATCCGGCGCTAAAAATAAATATGGGTTTTGAAGCGGTTCATTTGCCAAAAATCAAACGAAAAATAACTGCACACTTTGAAAATACCTCAGGGAAAACATTGTTCTTGAAAGCGTTTTTTGATGATGAAAAAGTGACGGTTTTAGAGAGTCAAAGTTCCGCCATGCTGAATACTTTTGCAACAGCAAATGCTTTAATTTGTTTGCCCTATGATGCCGTAAATATTGAAAAAGATCAGGAAGTACTGGTTATACCACTTAATTAATAGCGTAAAGATGTCAATAGTAAATAATGATTTTTTGATTGTATTCGGCGTATTATTAGTGGTGGTTGCGTTTTTGTATTCCAGTGTGGGACACGGCGGTGCTTCGGGATATTTGGCATTGATGGCGATTTTTGCACTCCCTGTTTCGGTGATGAAACCTTCTGCTTTATTGCTTAATTTGTTTGTTTCAGGAATTTCTTTTTTCTTTTATTATAAAAAAGATTTCTTCAAGCCCAGACTGTTTTATCCTTTTGCGATAACTTCGGTACCGGCTGCTTTTATTGGAGGGATGATTCCGTTAGAAAATAGTTTTTATAAGATATTGTTAGGAATTGTTTTGATTCTGGCAGCGTTGCGGTTGTTCGGTTTTTTTAATTCAAAAGAAACAGAAAGTGCCAAAATAAATATTCCTTTAGCTATGGGAATAGGTTTCGGGATAGGGTTGTTATCTGGAATGTTAGGGATTGGCGGAGGCGTTATTTTGAGTCCAATTCTATTATTATTGGGTTGGGCAAAGTTAAAAGAAACAGCAGCTATTTCCAGTTTATTTATTCTGGTGAACTCTATTGCAGGACTTTCGGGATATTTTATGGGAGACAAAACGTTTCCAACAGAAAGCTTTTATTTAGTTCCAATAGCTGTTTTCGGAGGGATTTTAGGAGCCTTTTACGGGAGTGGTTATTTTTCGAATAAGGTTTTAAAATATGTATTGGCAACCGTAATATTATTAGCGAGCGTGAAGTTGATTGTTTAATCAATACATTAGAAAGTATGCAAGTATCGATTCTTTGTGGAGGGAAAAGTAGCCGAATGCAATCGGAGAAAGGATTGGTTTTATACCAAAACAAACCTTTTATCAAGCATATTATTGAATCGGTTTTGCCAATTTCAAGTAATATTCAATTGATTACGAATACAAACGATTATGATTATTTAGCATACAAAAAAATAAAAGATATTGTAGTTGATAAAGGACCTTTGGGCGGAATATATACCGCTTTGGCTCATTCAGAAACCGTGATGAATTTGATATTGAGTTGTGATATTCCATTGATTTCTAGTGAAATACTATTGGAGTTGATCGAAAAGCATAGCTCAAATTTTGATGTTTCTGTTTTTGAAGATGCAAATCGGATTCATCCTTTGATAGGAATTTATGCTACAACTGTAATACCTGTTTTAAAAAAGGCAATTGATGATAATGATTTAAAAATGATGCGCTTCATTTCAAATGTAAAACATCAATTGATTCCGATTACGGATGAAAAAAGACACTTATTTAAAAATATAAATTCTGTTGCCGAGTTGAACGAATTAAATACCAATTTATCCCAGTTAAAATGAAAAATTCAAATACACCAAAATTGACAATCGTCGGGGCAGGTCCTGGAGATGTAGAGTTGATTACTTTAAAAGCTATTAAAGCGCTGGAAAGTGCTGATGTAGTTTTGTATGACGCCCTTGTAAATGAAGAATTATTGCAATATGCGTCGGATGCCGAAATCATTTTTGTGGGGAAACGTTTTGGTTGTCACGCCTACAGTCAGGATCAAATTAATGAATTGATTGTGTCGATGGCAAAACGTTTTGGCCATGTCGTCCGATTAAAAGGCGGCGATCCATTTGTTTTTGGAAGAGGAAGTGAAGAAATAGAATTCGCCGAAAAATTTGATTTGGAAACAGCAATTGTTCCCGGAATTTCATCGGCTTTAGGAGTGCCGGCATCAAATGGAATTAGTTTGACACAAAGAAAAATTGCCGAAAGTTTCTGGGTAATTACCGGAACTACTTCGGATCATAAATTGTCTAAAGACGTGGTTTTGGCATCACAATCCTCAGCAACGGTAGTTATTTTGATGGGAATGAATAAATTGGACGAAATTATTTCGATTTATCAAAACAACAGAACCGATGATTTGCCTGTTGCCATCATTCAAAACGGAACAAAAGACACGGAGAAAAAAGTGGTTGGAACAATGAGTTCGATTGCAAAATTAGTTCAAGAGCAACAACTTTCTTCTCCCGCAATTATTGTCATTGGTGAAGTGGTGCGAAATGCTTCGAAACTAACGGCTTATTTTCAAGAGGAGAATTTAGAAGACGAGTTTATTTTTCAAAATTTAAATGTAATGTCATGATAACGGTAAAATATTTTGGAGCTATAGCTGAAAAAACAAAAAGTCAAGGGGAAGAATTTTCTTTTTCGAATATGTCTTTGAAAGATTTATTGTCTGTATTAAACTATAAATATGAATTGAATCTGCTTTCATTTAGCGTAGCCATTAATCAAAAAATAATACAAGATACGACCAGTTATATTCTAAAAAGTAACGATATTGTTGCTTTATTACCACCATTTGCCGGAGGATAGAGATTTAAGATTATGGAAACAACACGATACAACCGACAAATTATACTTCCTGAAGTAGGCATTAATGGTCAACAAAAACTGCAGCAAGCCAAAGTCTTAATAATTGGTGCCGGAGGATTGGGTGTGGCTGTTTTACCGTATTTGGCTGCAGCCGGAATAGGGGAAATTGGGATTATTGACGATGATCGAATCGAAGTGACCAATTTGCAACGCCAAGTGATTTACAAAAGCAGTTCGGTGGGGAAAAGCAAAGTGCTGGAGGCAGCAGCAATGGCTTTGGAACTCAATCCTTCGATAAATATAAATGCAATCACGGAGAAATTAGACTCGAAAAACGCAATTTCTTTATTCGAACACTATGATATTATGGTTGACGCCACGGATAATCTAACTACTAAATATTTGATTAATGATGCGTGTTGCGTAACCAACAAACCGTTTGTTTACGGTTCTATTTATAAATTTGAAGGGCAGGTTGCTGTTTTTAATTATGAAAACGGACCTACATACCGCTGTTTGTTTCCAGAGGAAAATAGTGAAGTAAGGAACTGTAATGATGCAGGTGTTATGGGAATATCGGTGGGAATCATCGGGATGTTTCAGGCGAATGAAGTTTTGAAAATGGTTTTGGGAATAGGAGAGTTGTTGTCTGGAAAATTATTGGTTTATAATATGTTGAATAACGAACAACAGAAATTTGAGTTTTCAAAAAAAGTTACGAGCACTATTGATTTACTAACTTTCAAAAACAAGTATAGCTCAGTAGAAACTGCAAATCTTGAAATTAGTGCTGCTCTCGCTTTGGAACAAATAAATAATAAAAATGTTGTTTTTCTTGATGTTCGAAATTTGGATGAGTATCCAAAAATAACAATCAAAAATGTACTTCAAATTCCGTTACACCGTTTAAAAGCAACCTTGCATCTGTTGGATAGCAATGCAGAATTATTTGTTTTTTGTCAATCCGGAATTAGAAGTAAAAAGGCAGTAGAGATTCTTAGAAATAATAATTTCAGGAATGCCAAAAGTATTTCCGGTGGCGCTAAAGCATTAGATAAAATAGATGCCTACAAGGCTTTTGAAACTTTGTAAGTATAAATAAAATAAAATCATGAGTAAGAAAACTGTTTTCATTCAAGGACCAATTTCTTCGGAATTTATAGGGCAGTCGATTGCCAAACATCAATCGAAAACCACTATTGGTGCGCACAATATTTTTTTGGGACAGGTCAGAGCCGATGTAATTGATGGGCAAACCGTAGCTGCAATAGATTACACCGCTTACGAAGAAATGGCAGACGAAGCCCTGAACGTAATTAGAGAGAAAGCTTTTGCGCAATTCGATTTAATTTGCATGCACATTTATCATAGTTTGGACGTGGTTAAAGCAGGAGAAATCTGTTTATTTGTCTTTGTTTCGGCAGCCAGAAGAAAGCAAGTGTATGAGGCCACGGAAACGATTGTGAATTGGATAAAAACAGATGTGCCTATTTTTGGCAAAGAAATTTTTGAAAACAGTACATTTACTTGGAAGAAAAATAGTTTGTAATCATAAAAGTCATAAAGTCATAAAGTCATAAAGCCATAAAGTCGAAGGTCGAAAGTCTTAAAGTGGATTAGGCTGAAGTCTTTTTGAATTCTATAAATAGAATAATCCAAACGAATTAAAAATAACGGTTTTATTGTTTCAAGAGGCTGACTTTGCAACTTTAGATTTTAAAACTATAGACAGATAAAAATGGTTGATATCACACATAAAATAAGTACGCTCCGTACCGCAACCGCAAAAGCAACAGTTATAGTTAGCAAGCAAGAAACTATTGATGCCGTTGTAAATAATCTGGTTCCAAAAGGAAACGTACTGGAAATGGCAAAAACTGCTGGATTGTTTGCCGTGAAGAACACGCATTTATCCATTCCGGATTGTCATCCTATTCCAATTGAATTTACTTCGGTAGCATATGAAATCAACGAATTGAGCATTGATATTATTTTCAATGTGAAAACGGTTTACAAAACCGGAGTTGAGGTCGAGGCGATGCACGGGGCTTCAATTGTGGCGCTTACGATGTATGATATGCTGAAGCCAATTGACAAAAACATCGAGATTTCGACGATTAAGTTAATCAGTAAGGAAGGTGGAAAATCGTCTTTCAAAAATAGATTTCCATCAGCCATTAAAGCGGCGGTTTTTGTTTGTTCCGATTCTATTTTTGCAGGCGATAAACAAGATCGTTCCGGTAAAATTATTGTTGAAAAACTGGAAACTAGCGGAGTGGAAACTACGCATTACGAAATCATACCGGATGAAATTGATGTGATTCAAGAGCGCACTAAAGCTTTCGCCAAAGAGAATCAATTGATCATTTTTACGGGAGGAACCGGGCTTTCGCCAAGAGATGTTACACCGCAAGCATTGGAACCTTTATTAGAAACCAGAATTCCGGGAATCGAGGAAGCCATACGAAGTTATGGGCAAGAACGCATGCCGTATTCGATGCTTTCCAGAACCGTAGCAGGAACTTTAGGAAATTCGTTGGTCTTGGCTTTGCCCGGTTCAACCAATGGTGCAAAAGAATCCATGGATGCCATATTTCCTCATGTGCTACATGTTTTTCATATTTTAAAAGGCAATAATCATGACACCAAATAATGCTGTTTTAACGGATGATTTTGGACGTAAACACAACTATTTGCGTATTTCCTTAATTGAGAGATGCAATTTGCGTTGTACCTATTGTATGCCAGCCGATGGAATTGTATTAAGTCCAAAAGCGAGCTTGATGACGGCTGACGAAATTCACGCCATCGCCCAAACATTCGTCAATAATGGTGTTGACAAAATAAGATTGACCGGCGGAGAACCGTTGTTACGAAAAGATTTTCCTGAAATTATAGCCAAACTAGCGTCACTCAAAACCGAGATTTCCATTACTACAAACGGAATTCTGATTAACAAACATATAGACGTTTTAAAGCAATTTAAGGTCAAGAAAATCAACTTGAGTTTAGATACTTTGGTGGCTTCCAAATTCCATTCGATTACCCTTAGAAACCAGTTTCAGAGTGTAATTGATAATCTGCATTTATTGTTGAACAATGATTTCAAAATCAAAGTAAATGTGGTTTTGATAAAAGGATTCAATGACGACGAAATCATTGATTTTATTAAACTCGCCGAGTTTTTACCCATTTCGATTCGGTTTATAGAATTCATGCCTTTTGCAGGAAATGAGTGGGATAAGAGCAAAATGGTTTCTCAAAAGGAGATTCTGGATCAGGTGCAACATCATTTCCCGGAATCCCATTTAGAGAAATTAGAAGATGATAAAAACTTCACCGCCAGAGAATTCAGAATAAAAAACTACTTGGGAAGTTTTGGGATTATCAGTTCGATAACCAATCCTTTTTGTGACGGTTGCAACAGAATTCGGCTTACAGCCAACGGGAAAATTAAAAACTGTCTGTTCTCCAACTCCGAGACAGATTTACTGACGCCTTTCAGAAATGGCGAAGCGATAGAAGACTTGATTGCTTTTGCCATTAAAAACAAAAAGAAAGTACGCGCAGGAATGGCTACAATCGAGGATGTGAATAATCCTGCTTTGAATCAAGATAACCGCAGCATGATTGCTATTGGCGGTTAATACGACGCTTTTTTTAGGAGCTACTCCCGTTATTCGTTACAACCTATTTGGTCTCAAACCCTTTTTCTAGGCGCTGGCAGGAGCTTCCTGCGGTCGCTCTGCCACCACCAGAAAAAGTGGTTCTCCACCTGCATGGGGTATTCATTGCTACCGGGGCTAGGGTATTTGTGGAAAAAACCGTGAATGCGGTTTCCCGTAAAGTTTACTATTAAGAAGGAATTATTTTTGAAAATAAGTTAATTATCAAAACTGATTTATCAGATTTTTCGGTGATTAAATACTACATTTGAAAGAAGTAATGTCTGATGATTATCAGTGCTGCCTAACCGATTTAGGATGATAAGTATAATAACGTCAGTACTATATGCTAGTTATTCCTAATTATAAAGAAACTATGTACACATTTGAAGATATGAACTAAAAAGATAGATTAAAGGATTTGCTTTTACAATACGAAGAATTTAAAAAAGATGACACATCATCAGTTAAAGCAACTGAACTATGTACTAATGCGTGGCATTTGGTTGATTGGGTTTTTGAACAATACAAAGATGTCCATTTAATGTCTTCTATTGGAGATTTTAGAGAAACACTTTATCCTGAATGTGGATCACTAAAGATTATGCATGATATTGATAATGGTTCAAAACATTCAAAAGTTTCTACGCCAAGGCCTCAATAAATACAACTTTAAGACACGAAGGTCCATTTTCTAATGTTTTTAGTAGAGAATTTGATCAAACAAGTCTTGAAATAGAAATGGAGGAAGGAACTATTTTATATTTTGTCTATGAAATTGAAATAGTAATCAAATTTTGGAAAGACCATTTTAAAAATAGGCTTGACATTGAAATAGAATAACTAGGTATGACCTTTGGCAATATGGCGGATTTAGTCTTCTTTTAAAGATGGTTTTGTATTTGTAAAAATAGTTGTTACCCGAAAGTTTAGACTTACTTAATCCGCCACATCGCCAAGTGAATAAACGTTATACCTCATTAAAAAAAAAACAAAATGCAACAAAATATTACTGCATTTGTAGACGAATTTGGGAATAATTCTTTTGATTTTGAAAGTCAAGGGATACATTTTATCGTTGCAACAATAATTTGCAAAAATGAGAATTTAGAAAAACTTCGAAGTGATATTGATTCGATTAGAAAACAACATGGTTTTCAAACTGGCGAAATGAAATCATGCGGTGTTGCCCAAAATTATTCATTATAATTGAAGTATTTATAGTAGTAATGGTTCTTCTTTTACAATCTTGTTTTGTAAAAGGAGTACCCATTTTTATATTTTAGAATCAATGGAATTCATTGCAATTCTACCTTGACATTATACTGATTTAAACTCAAAATAGTTTCAATAGACCCAAAAGTAGCAATGCTTCTTTGGTATTCTCTTTCTTTTTTCAAAGCAATTTGTTTGACACAGTTTTGAAACCGACTAACTTCTTTTAGATTGGTTAAAATTAATCCGGGAACGGGAGCGTTTTTTCCTTCTTTGTCTTTGGAAACCATTGTAAAATAAGACGAATTGCAATGTTTTAGGACTCCGGTTTGAATGTTTTCGGCTTCAACACGAATACCAATAATCATAGAACTCGTTCCCACGTAATTTACACTGGCTTTCATAGTTACCAGTTCGCCCACTTCAATAGGTTTCAAGAAATTCACCGTATCTACAGAAGCCGTTACACAATAATTTCCTGAAAATCTGGAAGCGCAGGCAAAAGCAATTTGATCGAGTAGTGATAAAATGTAACCTCCATGAATTTTGCCACTAAAATTAGTGTGCGAAGGCAGCATTAATTCTGAAATGGTGATATGTGAGGTGCTTACCGTTTTGAAAGTAGTGTTCATTTGATGCGTTAGTTGTTTTATAAATGGCTTTTTTATACAGTTCCCAGTTTTTCTCCGGCTAATACGATAAAGTTTATTTTTGGAGATTCACATAAAGAACAGTAATAATCCTCAGGTAAATCTTTGAATAAAACTCCTTTTTCAATGCCTTGAATAACATCGCCGTATTCTGAATTGTATAAAGTCAAGCACTCCGGACATTGATGAATGTCTTGCGCTACTTTCTCTTTTTTGGCAGCTTTTGTTGGTACTTCGGCAATTTGATTTCCTAATTCCTCAAAATATTTCCTACTCAATTCAATTAAAATCGTTGGCAATTCCAGTTTGTCCACATCTTGGGCATGAACAATATATTCTTTGGTATTTGGGTCAAAATTTTTGGCATACAAGACATTATAGGTGTCTCTAATTTTGATGGATTCTAAATCTTTTGGCAACTCATTTTTTTCAACTACAATCGAAGTGAAATAATGCCCGTCTCTGTTGTATTCTGATAAACCAAAGGTAAGCCCGTATGTGCTGATGTCAAACTGATCCAGCGTTCGAACCAGAAATGTTTTGAGATTCAATGCCCATTCTATCGCAACGGGTAAATGCCAGTTGAGTTCTAATAAGGAGTGACGCACGTTAATTCCTTTTTTGCCCAGGAATTTTTCCCAGTCTAATTTTCGGTCTTTTGGAATCCCTTTTATGATAAACGATTTCCAAGGCGTGATGCATATTTTTCCAATTTTACAATCAAAACACAAATCGCACATTGCTGCTAGAAAGTCTAAATCATAGAGGTTATTTCTCCAATACAAACCCAGCCAATATTGGTCAATTCCCAAACGATTCATGCCTTCGTAGTACGGGAAAGGATAAAAAGGAATGTTCAAGGGTTTGTCTATGGTTCTGTTATTGGTGTCCAAAGCATCGCTGACCAATTGAAAAATCATTTCAACAGAATCTGGTTCTTCAATAAGTTTCTTTTCTATTTCATAATATATTTCAGCGATATTCCAGCTGTAAATCAGTACGGGATACATTTCCATTTTGTCCCATTTGGGCAAACGAATGTATAGAAACCAGTAATCCTCGTGATCCGAAGCAATGAAGTTGATGTGTCCGGTAAACAAAGGAACAAGCTGTTGTTTTGGGTCGGTGATATTAACTTTTAGCTTGGGATGTTCCGTAAATTGTTCTAAAATATATAAAAATTTATTTCCCGTAAGCCAAGGTGTATTCCTAAAAATATTGGTGGAAACATAGGACGAAACAATGTTATTTCCGCTTTTTTCATTGGGATGAACAAAAAGATTTTTGCCGACTTTTTCCTTATCAACCGCCGTAAAATCTTTTGGAAATATAATGTCTTGTCGAGAACCAAAGGAGATGGAATCCAGCCCTTGTTCTAAAGCCATATTTACAATTTCTCGTAATTCACCCGGTGAAATCACGCCTCCTTTTACTATTAGTCTTGTCAATTCCATGTTTTTTATAGTTTCAAGTTTAAGGTTTCAAGTTTAAGGTTTCGTCTTTAAACCTTAAACTTGAAACAAACACTATTTAGTTTTTGCTAAAATTTCTTTCACTTCGGTTTTACAACTTCCGCAACCCAGTCCAGCGCCGGTGGTTTTGCATAATTCAGTGAAGTTAGTTACGCCGCTTTTTATGGCTTCTTCAATATTCCCGCTTCCCACTTGGCTGCAAGAGCAAACGAGTTTTCCTAAAACGGGTTTCGCATTCGAACTTCCTCTCAACAACGTATTTCTTTTGTCGGATAATTCGATTTTGCTTTCAATCATGGTTTTGAATTCGGCAAACTCATTTTTATCGCCCATCAAAATTGCACCTACTAACAAATCATTTTTGACGATACATTTTTTATAATATCTTTTTCCCAAATCAGAAAACACAATTTCTTCGTAGGAATCATCATTCTCTGGGATTTCAATTACACCAATGCTGCATAAATTGATGTCCTCGAGTTTCAGGATGTTCATTAAAACGGAACCTTTATAGAAACTGCTGATGTCGCCGGCCATAAAATTCGCCAAAACATCCGCTTGTTCTTCAGCCGCTGAGGTGATGCCGAATAACTGATTGTTGAATTCAGCGATTTCACCAATGGCAAAAATGTTTGGATTCGACGATTGTAAATACTGATTCACTTTTACGCCACGCCCGCAGGAAATGCCGGATTCTTTGGCTAATTCTATATTTGGGATAGTTCCAATGGTGTATACGATGGCATTAGCAGTTATGATTCGACCACTTTTGAGCGCAATTTCAATTTCGTTCGGGTTCTCTGTTTCGAATACCGTGCTAACTTCATTATCAAAATAAATTTGAATGTCCCGAAGCTGGACTTCCTCGGCCAGTAATTTACTGGAAATTCGATCTAATTGACGTTCCATTAATCGGGAAGCCCTTTGAATTATAGTAATTTTTACTTTTTTGTGTTTCAAGGCTGCAGCCAATTCCAATCCTAATAATCCACCGCCTACAATAACTACATGCTGCTCCTCTGGAGGCAAATTAGTGTCATCCAGATAGTTTTTCAATCGGTCCGCATCTTCTTTTTTTCTTATGGTAAAGCGTCCCGGCAGATGCAACTGCGCATTTTCAGGAATAAAAGGTCGGCTTCCGGTTGCTAATATCAGGGAATCAAAAGTATGAACGATGCCATCACTATCAAGAATTGTATTTTCTTTAGTGTTGATAGTATCAATTGAAACATTCGATTTCATCGTGATATTTAGCTTACTCAGGGCTTCGTCTTTGATTTTCAAAAGCTGTTCCCACGAAAGTTCCGCCGTTACATATTCGGGTAATAAAACGCGGTTGTAAAAAGGATTCTCTTCATTCGAAAACACGATAATTTCATCCGAAGTATTGATTTCTCTATAGTTCTGAATGAATCGGAAAGCGGCTGCTCCTGCGCCCACAACTGCGATTTTCTCAAAAGGTTTCACATATTTGGCAACAGAAACGGTCGTAAACTTAAAATCGGGTTCTTTTGAGATGGGATCTACAACGGTGTTGGTTAAATTATTGGTTCTGTTCAAGTCATTTTCTAATTGTTTTCCCCAGTGCATCGGCAAGAAAAGTATGCCTTCCCTAATCAGAATCAGACACTTTTGCTTTTACGCGAACAGTACCATTTTTGCTAGTCACCACCACAATATCGCCGCTTTTTATGGCTGCTTTGTAGGCATCAATAGGATTTATTTCCAGCATCGGACTTGGGATATGCGTCATCAATCGGGATACTTTTCCCGTTTTAGTCATCGTATGCCATTGGTCTCTAATGCGTCCCGTTGTTAAAATAAACGGAAATTGATTACTGGGTTGTTCTGAGGTATTCTCAATCGCTGTCGGCAGATTAAAAATCGCTTTTTGCGAAGGCGTATAGAATTTTTTATCCGCAAATAAACGAGGCGTTCCGGGATGTCCATAATCTGGAACTGGCCATTGAAAAGTACCTTCGTTTTTTAATCGATTGTAATTTAAAAAAGAAATATCAATATTGGTGTTTTTGGTCATCAGGCAATATTCCTTGTAAATGTCTTCGGCGGTGTTGAAATTAAAACCGTTGAAATTCATTTTTTTAGCAAAGCGAGTCAAGATTTCCACATCGGGAAGTGCTTCACCCGGTGCGTTGATGCCTTTTGGTAAATACGAAATTCGTCTTTCCGAATTCGTCATCGTGCCTTCTTTTTCTAACCAGCCTGCTGCCGGCAATAATAAATCGGCAAATTTTGAAGTATCAGCATTATGGGAAATCTCTTGAACCACCACAAATTTGGCATTAGCCAACGCTTTTTCTACTCGGCGAGAATCCGGTAAACTCACTAATGGATTGGTGCAAATAACCCAAATTGCCTTCATTTTTCCAGATTCTAAGGCTTCAAACATTTCTGTTGCCGTTAATCCCGGTTTTTCGGAGATGTCTTCCACTCCCCAAAAATCTGCAACTTCTTTTCGGTGAACGGGATTATTTAATTCTTTATGAACTGCGAGTAAATTTGCCATTCCGCCCACTTCACGACCGCCCATAGCATTGGGTTGACCCGTCAATGAAAAAGGGCCTGAACCCGGTTTTCCTACCTGTCCGGTGAGTAAAGAAAGGTTGAGTAAAGCGGTATTTTTATCTACGCCAATAGCACTTTGGTTGAGTCCCATCGCCCAAAGCGAAAGAAATCCTTTGGCTTTGCCAATGATGTCGGCGGCTAATTTGATATCGTTTACGGGTATTCCACAGAGTTTTGATGCTTTCTCTAGCGAGCTTGCAAGAACTAAATCTTTATATAATTTGAAATTTTCAGTATGGTTTTTAATGAAATCAGTGTCGGCATATCCTTTTTCGATGAGCCTTTTGGCCAAAGCATGGTATAAAACAATGTCAGTCCCTGGAATGATTTGTAAATGCAAGTCAGCATTTAAGGCCGAATCTGTTTTTCGGGGATCAATTACAATGATTTTTACTTTTGGATTTTTTTCTTTGTGTTGTTCGATACGTCTAAAAAGAATTGGGTGACACCAAGCAGGATTCGCTCCGGTTATCAAAAAGGTATCGGCGAGTTCAATATCGTTGTAAGCGATGGGAACCGCATCTTCGCCAAATGTTTTTTTGTAACCCACCACAGCTGAACTCATACACAAGCGAGAGTTGGTGTCGATATTATTGGTTTTCAGAAATCCTTTTACGAGCTTGTTTACCAAATAATACTCTTCGGTGAGGCATTGTCCGGAAATGTAAAATCCTACGCTGTCTGGACCGTGTTTTTTTATGATGGAGGTAAATACTGCCGCAGCACGATCCAAAGCAGTATCCCAGCTCACACGTTCCATAGGATGTGATTTACTCCATCGCATTTCCGGATATAGGATTCGGTCAGAAGTATCATTGACTACATAATGCAAGTTCAACCCTTTGGAACATAACATTCCTTTATTGACAGGATGGTTTTTGTCGCCGGTTACTGTTATTCCATTTTTAGAATCATTGGTTACTATAATTCCGCATCCTACTCCACAATAGGAACACGTAGTTTTGATTTCTGAATTTTGCATTATTGAATTTCTTTATTAATAATGAAAGCCTGTATTTGAGCGCTAACTAAGATATTGAAATGTAAAAATAAGTATTTTTACGTATTAATACGTATTAAACGAATATTATTTTATATTTTTGGTTAAAATAAATGAATGCATCCCATCATTTTGTAAACGATTTTTAAATTTTAGCTACGTATGAAAGAAGAATTAGCCACTTGTACCAGTTGCATAAATGAAAATTGTTTTATAAAAAAGCACCTTCATTTAGAACAAATGAAAAAGTACATTGATAAAAATCGAAGTTTCACTTGTAAAAAATCGCAACAATTTATAATTGAAGGGGCGCCAATCCAAGGCTTGTATTTTATTTACAAAGGAAAAGTAAAGACTGTAAAAACAGGCATTCACGGCAGAGAACAAATTGTACGTTTGACCAAAGATGGCGATACAGTTGGTTTTAGAGGCTTTGGTACGAGCAAGCGCTACCACATTGGTGCGTACGCTTTAGAGGATACGATGTTGTGTAATTTCAGTAATGAAGACATGCTGGAAATACTTCATAATGTTCCTGAATTTACCTTTGATTTAATGTTATTTTACGCAGAAGAATTGAATAAAAGCGAGAATAACATTCGAAAAATTGCCCAAATGAACGTAAGGGAAAGAGTCATTGATACCTTATTGTATATTCATAAAAAATTTGGTCAGTTGAACGGTGTTATCGATTTGGATTTATCCAGAAAAGAAATTGCCGATTTTGCAGGAACTACTGATGAGCAGGTAATTAGAGTGATTTCAAGTTTAAAAAAAGAAGTACTTATTACAACCATCGGTAAGAAAATAGGATTAGTCGACACAGACAAATTAAAATCTGAAATAAAAGAGCACAAATACCTTTAGTGCTCAATTTCAGATTGTATCCACCACCACTTCCCATTTAATTAACATCGAAAGTCTTTAAAAGTCAATTATCCAAACGCCTTTCGAGAAAATCCCAGAAGTTTCTACTTCCTTTTCTACGTATTCAATTCAGCTAACCTCAAGCTATTGCTGGGTTTGCTGCTATTTACTGCTAAAAGGCAGTAATTAAACTGACATAACTACTTTTTTTCTGGTATTAAAAAGCTATTAACAGCTGTTTTTTATATTATACGTAAGTATTTATACTTACGTAAATTTGCTACATACTAATTAAAACAGATGATTATGCAAAAGATTAAAACTACATCATTACGTATTCAAGGATTAAGCAAAGAAAAAATGTCAAGTAGAACTCTTTCCAAATCTATTTTCTTAGGCATTGCTTTAACATTTTTAATTTATAACGAAACCAAAGCGCAATTAACAGCAACAGGACAAGTAAGAGAAAGAACAGAACTTAGAGCGGGACAAGGAACGTTGCAGAAAGAAGATGATAAAGCAGGTTTGTTTACTTCACAAAGAGCGCGATTAAATATAGGTTATACTGGATATCGTTTTAAAGTATTTATGGCTTTGCAAGACGTACGCGTTTGGGGTCAAGATGCTTCAACTATAAACAGAACAACTACTGAAGCGAATAACGGAATTTTATTGCATGAAGCTTGGGGAGAGATTATGTTGAATGATACGATTAGTAAAATCCAGAATCTATCCGTAAAGTTTGGACGCCAGGAAATCTCGTATGATGACCAAAAAGTATTGGGCGGTTTAGACTGGTTGCAACAAGGAAGAAGACACGATGCTGTTGTTTTTAAGTTTGCGAATAAAGGTTGGATTGCCGATGTTGGAGCTGCTTTTAATCAAAACAAAGAACTAAACACAAGCACTATTTATAACGGGACAAATCCTGCTTATGGTGCCGGTACAAATGGAATTGGAACAATGTATAAATCCTTTCAGTATGCGTATTTAGGTCGAAAATTCTTTTTTGGAGATGTGTCTTTTCTGTTCTTCAAAGATGATTTCAATAAATACACTAATGTAACTTCAGGAACTCCGGCGGTAACTACTAAAGTATTTGGAGAAGGAGTTTGGAGCCGCAATACAACCGGATTTTATTTTAATTCGACGATTACCAGAAAACTGAATCTTACGGGAAGTCTCTACCATCAAGGCGGAAAGGACAAAGATGGTCGCTCTATAAGTGCTAATCTGGCTTCTATTACTTCAGCTTTGCAAGTGGGAAGAAAATTATTTGTAGGCCCTGGAATCGATTATTTATCGGGTGATGACGGTACAAAAACAGTAACGGCAACGTCAGATAATAATCGTTTTGATCCGCTTTATGGAACACCACATAAATTCTGGGGAAGCATGGATTATTTCTATGCGGCGAATGGTTTTGGAAAACAAGGATTACTTAACTATTTCTTCAAAGTGAAGTACAATGTAAAAGATAATTTGAGTCTCTTTTTAGATGTTCATGGTTTTCAAGCTGCGGATAAATTATCTAACGGAGCTGGAGGAGAATTAAGTTCTTATTTAGGAACCGAAGTGAATTTGTTAGTGAAATACAATTTAACCAAAATGATCAATATTGAAGCGGGTTATTCTATCATGAAAGCGACTAATTCTATGGCTTCTGCGGCGGTTAAGAATGTTACAACACCAGATTTAAGTCCGCAATTTGCGTATGTAATGGTCAATATTAAACCTAATTTTTTAGCTAAAAAATAAAAAAATAACTTTTAAATCTTTTTAAAATGAAAAAATCAAATCAACAAATAATAGGGAATTTCCAAGCAATACTATTGATGGTTTTAGTAGTATTCAGCTCGGCTTTTACAACAATAACCGCCCAAAAAGATCCGGTGCGATTAGGATTTATTCCGCTTACGGATTGCTCGCCAATAGTTATGGCAAAGGAATTGGGTTTGTTCAAGAAATACGGTGTTGAGGTTGTGGTGACCAAAGAATCGTCTTGGGCAAATGTTCGTGACAAAATCCTGACAGGAGAATTAGACGGAGCACATTGTTTGTATTCCATGCCATTTTCAGTATACACCGGAGTAGGTGGAAAAGCAGGTTCCGAAATGAAAATTGCGATGATGCTGAATGTAAACGGACAAGCGATTACGCTTTCAAAAGATTTTTGTGGAAAAGTGGGATTCAAACAAATGAATAAAGTGACTCCAGTGGTTGCGGCTAAACTAAAAGCCGAAAAAGAAGTGACTTTTGCAATGACATTTCCTGGAGGAACACACGATTTATGGTTGCGCAACTGGATGTCAATTGCAGGTTTGAATCAAAAAGCAGTAAAAATCATTACAATTCCACCGCCTCAAATGGTTGCTAATATGAAAGTGGGTAATATGGACGGGTTTTGTGTAGGAGAGCCTTGGGGTGGCGTTGCGGTAAAACAAGGAATTGGATTTACACAAGTGGCTTCTCAGGATATTTGGAAAGATCACCCGGAAAAAGCTTTGGTGGTAAACAAGGATTTCAGTGCTAAACGCAAAGCCGATTTAGTGAAAGTAATGAAAGCCGTTATGGAAGCCTGCATTTGGTTAGACAATCCTGTAAACCGTAAAAAAGCAGCAGCGATTATCGGTAGAGCGCCTTATGTGAACGCTCCGGCTGATGTAATCGAAAACAGATTGATGGGAAATTATGATTTGGGTTGCAACCAAGGAACACAAGTATATGCCAAAGATTATATGTTGTTTCACAAAGGCGGAATGGTAAACTTTCCTCGTAAATCACACGCAATATGGGCAATGGCGCAGTTTGTTAGATTCGGATATTTGAAAGAAGCACCAAATTATGCTGCCATTGCAGATAAATTGATTTTGGATGATTTGTATAAAGAAGTAGCGGCAAGCATGAAAATTAAAGTGCCAAATGATGATATGAAACCATTTGCACTTACCATGGATAAAACGGTTTTTGATCCTGCAAATCCTGCGGCTTATTTGAAAGTTGTAAAAAGATAAATGAATTATTAAACTAAATTTTAGAACCATGTCCGATAAAAACACACTAACTATTGATGCATTAGATTCATCCATCAATGTGGCGACAGAAAGCAAAAAAAGTGTCGCAGCAGAAAATTATAAAATCAAATTAGCCGTAAATACACTACTTGAAAAATCAAAATCAGGCTTTTTTGCCGGAATTGGTTTGGTCATTTTTGGAGGCTTTTGGAGCTTACTCAGTTATTTTACTCAAGACGCACTTCCGGGACCAGTGGCTACTTTGACCGTTTTAAAAGAAATGTTAAGCGATCCGTTCTATGATTACGGACCAAATGACAAAGGAATTGGATTGCAATTGTTCAGCTCTATCAAAACGGTACTTTCCGGATTTTTATTGGGTTCTTTAATTGCCATTCCTATTGGGATTCTTATGGGAGCAAGCACCATTTGCAAACAAATTTTTTATCCAATCGTTCAGTTGCTCAAACCCGTTTCGCCGCTGGCTTGGTTCCCAATTGGCTTGGTAGTTTTCAAAGACACCGGAATGGCAACCGTATTTATCGTATTCATCACCTCATTATGGTCCACGCTGATCAACACTTCTTTTGGAGTGGCGTCGATTCCGCAAGATCATAAAAATGTGGCTAAAGCTTTTGGTTTTTCCAAGATGAGATACCTGACTAAAATCTTAATTCCCTATAGTTTACCACACATTATCACCGGATTACGATTGAGTATTAGCGTCGCTTGGTTGGTAATTGTAGCGGGCGAAATGTTGTCCGGTGGTGCAGGAATCGGGTTTTTTGTATGGGACAGCTGGAATGCGCTAAGTCTCGAAAAAGTAATTTCGGCCATTATTATCATCGGGATTGTAGGATTGCTTTTTGATAGAATCTTCACTTTTATCGAAAATAAAGTAGCTTACAAAGCGTAGTTTTAAAATTAGAAAGTTTTTCTTTTGGGCGTGCCCCTTCAGATTGCTTCGTCTGTCGCCTCGCAACTTCGGGTCGCGCTGTACGTTCCCGCTTTTTTTAAGCCGAGAAAATCGGCTCAAAAAAGAGCTCCACTGCCATCACTCACGCAAACCCGATAAATAAAGAATTCACTATAAAATAACATCGATTTTTAGAGCCAATCTTTAAATCATTAAATAAAGAAATCATGAGTTATTTAGAAATTAAAGATTTGGAAATTTCATTTCCAACACCAAAAGGAAAATATGTAGCCGTAAGAGATATCAATCTGTCCATCAAAAAAGGGGAAATCATCTCCATCATTGGACATTCCGGTTGTGGAAAATCGACTATTATGAATGCGATAGGAGGAATGCTTACGCCAACAGGAGGAACAGTAGCATTAGATAATAAAAAAATAAAAGGACCGGGACCGGATCGCGGAATCGTTTTTCAAAATTATTCGCTTTTGCCTTGGATGACTGTTGAACAAAACATTTTTCAAGCAGTTGATTCGGTAATGGATTGCTCCAAAAAAGAGAAACAAGAAATTGTCGAGAAAAACCTGAAAATGGTTAATTTATACGAGCATAAAGATAAGTTACCCGGACAATTATCGGGTGGAATGAAACAAAGAGTTGCCATTGCCAGAGCTTTTGCCATCAATCCGGGCGTGTTGCTATTAGATGAACCCTTTGGCGCTTTGGACGCCTTAACCAAAGGTTCGATGCAACTGGAAGTGTTGAAATTATGGAATTTAAACAACCGTGAAAAAACCATCGTTATGATTACGCACGATATCGAAGAATCCTTATTCCTATCCGATAGAATTGTGGTGCTGAATAACGGTCCGGCTTCCACCATCAGGGAAATTGTAGAAGTACATTTGCCAAGACCCAGAAACAAAATCGAAATCGTAAAAATGCCCGAATATATTGAACTAAGAGATAAATTATTACACCTCTTAACCGATAAGTTCTCCATCGAAGATATGGGAATGGTGTATAAAAGTTAGTTTTATTTAATTTTTTTGAGTGAAAAATCCCTGTAATGTTAAAACGTTACGGGGATTTTTGTTGGATATATATTTAAAGAGGGGATATTGTAAAGACGTGCGACATAACCGCATTGTAGAGACGCACTGCAGTGCGTCTCTACAATGCGATAAACAGATTAATTGGGTTTTTAGATCGTAGTATTTATCATCAATCTCAAATATTGACTTAATTTAAAATGAATCGCAAATGCAATTATAACAATGATCGTTAATTCGCTAATCCGTGGTTGATTTGGAACATTCAATTAAAACAAAAAACCGCAAATCACAAACATAAAATCTATGAATCTGCGGTTGAATACTTTTTTTAGCTTCTACACAAGATATAAAACCGTAATAGGAAAATTAGTTTTATAACTGTGTATGAAGTAAAAACTTTCTAGAGGAATCGAAAGTTTAGGAAACTTTTTTAAAGGTGGTTTTTGTGTATGAATAACAACTTCTTTAACCCAAATAACCCATTCAAAAAAGTATATTTTTATTTTTTGCGCTCCATTTCTCGGGATAGCGTAGGTTGTTTTTCGTTCATGATTTTCGTTACTGTAAAGTGCATCCAAATCAAACAAATGGCTGAAAATAACAGGATGAATATCCAAGAGCTGGACCAAATTCCTGTTGCTGTCAGTAAATAACTGAAGATTATTGGTCCAAAAAAACCACCTAATCCACCAATCATTCCTACCATTCCACCTACAACACCCACTTCTGTCGGGAAATATTCAGGAATATGTTTGTAAACGGCAGCTTTGCCAATTCCCCAGGAAATACCAATCAGAATCACCAAAACTAAGTACACCCACATATTGGCATCAAAACGAATATGGGTAATTCCTTTAGCAATCAATTCCTTTTTCTTGACATCTTGATTCTGACTTACAACTACTTGTTGCCACGATGTTCGAACCGGAAAAATAGAACTTTGCTGCGGTTGTTCTGTCTTTTGAGTAATGGCAAAATCGGTGTCACCAATTTTTACATTCGAATCAGAAACCATAGTGATTGTACCTTTTTTGGTGGCTAAAACTCCAGGCCCTGTTGTGGTAATATCCATTTTTGGAATCATCAACAAAGCACTTAGGATTACAGAAGAACCCAATACCCAATACATCACTTTTCGAGCACCAAATTTATCCGATAAATATCCTCCAAAAGCACGAATCACTCCAGATGGTAAGCTGAACATGGTGGCGAACAATCCACCCATCACAAGACTCGTTTGGTATACATTCATGAAATTAGGCAACAACCATTGGGAATAAGCAACAAAACACCCAAAAACCAAAAAGTAATAGGCTCCAAATCGCCAAACGCGTGCGCTTTTTAAGGAATACAGCATTTGTGAAACGGTTTTGGTGTGGTTTTCTATCTTTTTGTTTTTGGCAAAAATCAAGAAAAATACCCCAATAACGACTAAAGCAAAACCATATATAATAGGTAATAATTTCCAACCGTTTTGCGGATCATCAAGTGAGAAATGATTCAATAAAGAGGGGGCAATGAATGTGGTAATAGCAGCTCCGGCATTTCCCATTCCGAAAATCCCCAATGCTCTACCTTGCCATTCTTTTGGATACCAAATAGAAGTATAGCCAATACCAACGGCAAAGCTTGTTCCTACCATACCAAACAAAAAGCTTAAAAGGGCAAACATAAAAAAACTATCCGCTAATGGCAGTAGAAATAAGGGAATAGAGCAGAGAAGGAGTAGTATGGAGAAAACGTATTTTCCGCCAAATTTATCAGTCAAAATACCAATTGGTAATCGCATAATGGAACCCGTAAGAATTGGAATTCCCAGAAGCCATCCCACTTGCACAACGCTCCATTTGAAGATACCGTTGTCTACCAAGAAAGTTACCAAAACACCATTTAAAGTCCAGCAAGCAAAACATATCGTGAATGCAAGTGTGTTTAAAAATAAAATTTTATGCGATTGGGATAAAGAGTTTGAAGTTTTCATCGTACCTATATTTTTTTACAAATATAAGTACTATTACTTAATTTAAGTATTTAATACGTAAAAATACGTATTTGTGTCAATGTTTTAAAATTTGAGGTATTTATTTCTAAATAGCTATTATTGGACTTGTATATTATGAAATTATTAAGCAAGTTGCTCTTTTTAAGCTTGAAAAAAAACTTAGTTGCATGAAAAAAGATTTTTGAATACGAAATTGATATTGTTTTTAGCCGAGAATCAAGAAAATAGTATACGTAGTCTAGGAAAATAAGTGTTTTTAGAGTTGCGTTTATATCAAGGAATACTCGTTAGCTTTATTAGAAAGTTCCATAAGGTTTTTTACTTTCAATTTTTTCATCAAATTAAAACGATGTACTTCGGCAGTTCTTTTGCTGATATCTAAAGCCTCGGCAATTTCTTTGTTTCCCTTGCCTGACAATAAAAGTTTAAGAATTTGGCGTTCTCTTTTGGTAATCAACTGCTCTTCGTCGGACATTTGTTTTGGTTCCTGAACCGAATTTGAATTGGTCAGTTGTCCAATTAATATAGATGAAATGTCGCCACTGAAATATTTTCCGCCATTAGAAATGGTATGCAATGCCTTAAGAAATTCTTCTTTACTAGATCCTTTTAGTAAGTATCCGTCAGCTCCGGCTTTGATTGATTTTAATACGTATTCCTCTGATTCATGCATGGACAGCATAACAATTTTAACCAAATTATTTTGACTTCGTAGTTTTTCGACAACTTCAATTCCTGTCATATTAGGCATGCGAATATCTAAAATTAGTAAGTCAGGTTTACAACTTTCTACTATTTTCAATGCCTCCAAACCGTCGGTCGCTTCGCCGACAACTTCAATATTTGCTTCGTTTTCCAATAATGATTTGATTCCGTCTCTCACAAATACATGGTCATCTGCCAATACAACTCGAATAGTATTACTCATAATTTGCTTAATTTTAAAATCTAATTTTTACGTATAAAAACCTAAAAGGAAGGCTAAGATACGTAATTCTTAAAAATAAAGTCCTAATTCTAAAATTTATCTTTTATATGGGAATATTGAAGGTGATTCGGGTTCCTTCACCGGGAATGGAGTTAAAGAAAACACGACCATTAATGTATTGTATTCTTTCTTTCATAAAAAGCAATCCCATTCCGGACTCGCTGTTTCGCTTTTTCTCTGCTGCATTAATATCGAATCCTTTTCCGTTATCGTCGATTGTAATGCTCAATATGGAATAGCTATGAGACAATTGTACAATAATATGAGTAGAATCAGCATATTTAATGGCATTGTTAATTGCTTCTTGCGTTAGTCTGTAAATATTGATTTCTATTAGCGAATCCAGACGTTTGTCAAAATTGGTTTTGTTGTAAAAAAGAATATTCTTCCCGGTTAGTTTTGATAATTCTTGAGTGAGTTTTGCAAGCGCGGAATTGATTCCGTGGTCGCTTAATTCTGGTGGCATTAAGTTGAAAGTGGCCGTTCGTACTCCTTTTATAATATCCAAAGATAGTTTTTTGAGGTACTCAATTTTTTGAGATGCTTTTTCTTTATCATCCAGATTAATGCTTTCCAAACTGAATTTTAATCCGGTTAACATTTGTCCAATTCCGTCGTGGATTTCTCGTGCAATTCTATTTTGCTCGTTTTCCTGATTTTCGACAATTTTACTCGAAATAACCTTCTGCTGATTGATTTTGTCGGTTACATTTTCAGTGTTCAATCGCTCGACTTCCTCTTCTGCTTTTTTACGCTCAGTAATATCAAAACAGATAATCAATAATTCGGATTCTTCTTTTTTTATGGTAACTGGAACCATCGATAAATCCAGCCAAATAGATTCTCCATTTCTATTGGTAATGTTTATTTCGCCTTGCCAGCCACTTCGTTGTTTTTCAGTAATAATCCGGTCAATAACGATTTGCTCTTTCTCTATTGGTGTTACGACTTGAGAGAATGTTTTGTCAGAAATAAAGGGATTGTATTGCAATAATTTAGAGAACTTTTCTCCAATGTGTATCAGCTTTCCATCCGGTGAAACGCGGCAATAGAGTAAGGTGTTTTCCATCGCATAATTGAGCGATTTCAATTCTTTGACTGAGTTTTCTTTTATTTCGCTTATAACTTCAGTGTCGTGTGCGAGTTTCAAAGCCTTTTTTTCGGATAGCAGCAGTTTAGAAATTAGCTTTTCTACTTTTTTATTTGTGGGTTTAAAAATGAATAGAAATTCCAGTAATAAAATCAATAATGTAAAAGCCAAAATCGCATATTCCGTTTTACTCTGCAGGGTTACTTTTTCTAGTGCTTCTTTGTCATATTCATTAACAATTTGGTTCATTTTAGACAGGAAAACTACTTGATTTTCAAGAATGGATTGTACTAATTTTTGATTTTCGGGTTCTTTTTTGTTTAGTTTTTTATTTTCTAAAAAAATGGTAGTAGCGTTAACTATACTATCAAAATTAGGTTTAATGAACTTAAATAATTCAGAAAGGGATTTACTCTTCTCTTTTGGAAAACCGAGGCTGTCATTTCCTTTTTCTAAATTATAATGGGTAGTTTTCCAAAGCGAAAGCGTTTCATTGATACTGTTTATTTTTTCGTTTTTTTTAGCAGTATCTGTTACGAAATTTAAAATCAAAACTTCTTTCGTCAACTTCTGGCTCAACATTCTTTGTTTTCCGGAAATATTGATTATTCGGGAATCGCTCATTTGACTGTTGAGATTGTATTGTATCAACAGCTGGCTTAACAATACCGTAATGGCAATCGTCAATAAGGCGAAAAGATACAATCGTCGCAAGTTTTTAAATGAAATAGTATCGATAGACGCTTTTGCGCTTTTTTTCATAACGAAATCAAATTACAATCCAAGTGCCTCTTTTATCAATTCAAGATTCGTATTGCTGTAGTTTATTTTTAAGGCTTCCTGATGTCCTGTTTCTGACATTTTATTCCAAGTTTTCAGAATGATATTTTTCATTTTTTCCCTGTCGTGTTTTTGTACAAAAGGGTCTAAATAATATTCTAGAAAAACCAGACAAATAACGTCTTCGAGGAGTTGCGTTTCAGCGTCTTTTTTGAGTAATTTTTTTTCAATTAAAAATGAAACTCTGGCTATAAATTCTTCTGAGTAGGCTGCTTTTTCTAAAATTACAGTGGTGGTTTGGGCATGGAATTTTTTCAAATCTTCGCGCCATTTCAGATATCCCACACGATCCATTGGGTAGGATTCCCGCGCTATTTTCCATCGGCAAATGTGTTGCGCTTTGGAAGCTATTTGAATGGCTTCGGATGCATTTGGATAGAAATCCATCAGCCTCTCATACATTCTGTTCGAATACAATAGTTCCTTTGGATAGGTTACAGATTGGCATATTTCGTGATTTGGATCTTGAGCATTCTCTGCATCAATCCATGTACTTGCGTTTTGGAATGGTGTTGTTGTCATTTAAAATGTTTGAAATCAAAGATACATAATTAATCCAAAAAGCCAACGAAGACCTCATCATCGACAATTTTTACTGGGTAAGTCGCTATTTTTAAATCATCCCCATTTAGGTTTGAACCGTCTATAAGCGAAAATGTTTTTTTGTGCATCGGACAGGCAATTTTAGGGATATCGTCTGCTGAACCTAACATTCCACGGGATAGTACCATTTCCATTTTATGCGGACAGGCATTTTGACAGGCATACCATTGATTGCGGCGACTAAAATTGAAAATGGCAATTTGTTTGTTTTTGTATTTAATACAGCCGCCTCTATTAGTCGAAAAATCAATCGTTTTTCCTGCCTTGAACCATATTTTTGCATCATTTGGATGTACTGTTTCGTATTGATCTAAGATGTTTTCCATGTTTGTGTTTTTATTTTTTTTTACCAAGATTTTGGCATTTTTTGATCTCTTAAAGGAACATATTCAATATTGTCGTCCTTCTCATCAGAATTAACGAAGTGGTTAAAACGCTTCATCAATCTTGGTTTTTCAAGAACTTGCTTCCATTCACATTCAAAAGTGCCAACCAGCGACTCCATTTCTGCTTCTAATGTTTCGCAAATCTCCAAACGGTCAAAGATGATTACTTCTTTCAGGTAATCCATGCCACCGTCTAATTTTTCCAACCATGTGGCCGTTCTGACTAATGGTCCGGCAGTTTGGATGTAGTACATTAAGAAACGATCTAAATATTTGATAACGGTTGCTTTGTCTATTTGCTCGGCCAATAAAACAGCGTGTTTTGGATTCGCTCCGCCGTTGCCACAGATGTAAAGATTCCAACCACCTTCAACTGCAATTAGTCCAAAATCTTTACCTCTTGCCTCGGCGCATTCCCTGATGCATGCAGAAACGCCTCCTTTTATTTTATGTGGGGCACGAATTCCCTTGTATCTGTTTTCTAATTCAATGGCAAAACCAGCACTGTCATCCATACCATAACGGCACCAAGCATTTCCTACACAACTTTTTACGGCTCTTAATGATTTTCCATAAGCGTGTCCACTTTCAAAACCATTTTCGATTAGTATTTTCCAAATTTTTGGCAAATCATTTAAGTGTGCACCAAATAAATCGACACGTTGTGCTCCGGTAATTTTAGTGTATAAATCAAATTGTTTGGCCACTTGTCCGATGACAATTAGTTTTTCCGCAGTAATCTCTCCACCGGCAATTCTTGGAACAACAGAATAGGTTCCGTTTCTTTGAATATTGGCAAGGAATCGGTCATTTGTGTCTTGGGTAGTAACGTGTTTGTTCGCGGTGTCATTATAGATACTGGAGAAAATAGAAGCAACTACTGGTTTGCAAACTTCACAACCATCCCCATTACCATGATGATCAATTACTGCGTAGAAATTGGTGTATTTATTTATTTTTACTATATCAAACAATTCTTGTCTGTTATAATGAAAATGCTCGCATATCGTGTCTTTAACTTCTTTTCCTATTGATTTTTGAGTGGCTTTTACAATATCGACCACCATCGGTTTACAGCCACCACAACCCGTTGTAGCTTTGGTAAGTTTCACAACATCTGATAAGCTGGAACAAGTTTCATCAATAATGGAACAGCAAATAGCCCCTTTTGTAACATTTTCGCAAGAACAAATTATTGCTGAATCCGGTAAATCCATTGCACTTCCAAAAGAAGATGTTTCACCGCCTCTTGAACCCAAAATCAAATCTTCCGGGTTTTTAGGCAAAGCCATAGCATTGCTGTAAATTTGGAATAAAGCATTATAATCACTCGAGTCGCCAACTAAAATCCCGCCTAAAAGGGTTTTCCCGTCTTTGGTAACATTAATTCTTTTATAAATTCCATTGAACTTATTTTCGTAAACAATGGCAGTCACATTTTCATTTTCATTAAATGGATCTCCAAAACTCGCCACTTCAACCCCAATTAATTTTAATTGTGTAGACATATCGATGGTTTCCCGCATCGTTTTTGCCCCTTTTAGGATTTGTTCAGCGGCAACATCGGCCATTTCATATCCAGGAGCTACCAGACCATAAATCATATGATTGTAAAGCGCTACTTCGCCTATCGCATAGATGTATGGATCTGAAGATTGCATTTTGTTGTTTACTACAATTCCACCTCGTACGCCAACTTCCAGTCCGGAAACTCTTCCCAGTTCGTCTCGTGGTTTTATCCCTGCAGAAATTACCAACATATCGACTTTCAGGAGATTTTCTCCTTCAAACATCATTCCTGTTATAGCATCATCACCTGCAATGTATTGGGTTGATTTATTCAGGTGAATGCTAATATTAAGTTCTTCAATTTTTGATTTTAACATCTCACTGGCACCTTTGTCCAGTTGTCTGGGCATTAATCGGGGAGCAAATTCCACTACATGAGGATTTAATCCTAAATCATAGACTGCTTTAGCGGCTTCTAATCCTAATAATCCACCACCAAGGACGGCAGCTTCTGTAGCGCCATTTTGCTTTATTTTTTTGGCGTAAGCCATAATTGCATCCAGATCTTCTATGGTTCTGTATACAAAAACCCCTTCTTTATCTACCCCTTCAATGGGCGGAACAAAAGCAGCCGAACCTGTTGCTAAAACTAAGTAGTCGTAAGTATGAGTTTTCTTTAAATGGGTGTGGATTGTTTTTTGCTCTCTATTAATATCCGTAATTAATTCAGAGGTGTTTAATATGATGTTGTTTTCTTCATACCAATTGGAGGTTGATAATGATAAGTCGTCAGCGCCTTTACCGGAAAAGTATTCGCTCAAGTGAACTCTATCGTAAGCGCGTCTTGGTTCTTCTCCAAATACGGTGATTTGGTATTTTTCTTGTCCTGATTTTGCAATGAATTTTTCACAAAACTTGTAACCTACCATGCCGTTTCCGACTACTATTACTTTAATCATAATCTTCTTAATTAAGTATTATTAGACAAATATAAGTATTAATACTTAATTAAGATACTTAATTTGTGTTTTTAAGAATTAATTAGTAATTCTTAAAAAAGGGTATTTTATATAGGATATTTGTAATATAAGGTGCCATTTTTTGAAATAAATATTTTGTGGATTAAAACACTGTAATATGCTTTTAATTCAATAAGACGAAAATTCTGCGTTAAAGGCTGTCAAGACAACTGTTACTAAAATCATTGAAATTTTATATTTTTTCGTTGTGAATTGAATATAAATTAGACTTTTTATTAGATCATATTTGAAGAGAAAAAAATATAAGGAAATTGTTAAATGGTCAGAAAGGCTAATTATTAGAAAGTTTTTAAGATTTCTTTCGAAAATTGTGATTAAGAAGGATGCTGGAAAAACCAGTCAAATTGACCACCTGATTTTGGGGTAAAATTGAGCATTAAGAACTACAGACTTTTTCATGCTGTTAGCACCATACATTCGTTATAAAATACGGATTATGGCAAATAAAATAACAGAAAAGAGTATATATCGAACACCTACAATGATTGATTTATTGTCTCGTAATCACCTGTTAATGAAGGAAAAAGGTTTGCTTTTATATAATAAAAAAAGGGATGATTTTTCAATCATCCCATCCTGTGGAGTCGCCGGGAATCGAACCCGGGTCCAAACAAGCAACTAAGAAGCTTTCTACGCGTTTATTTCCTGATTGAATTTTCGATAGTGTACTAGGCCAGAAACAGCCACACGCTACTTATCTTCTTAATTTTGAAATCCACCCGAAGCTCATGGAAATCTAGGTTTATTTTTACGGTTCCCCTGAACTGAACGCCACAAACCAAGGCTTTCAAGGAGAATCCAGCTTTCCTATCTGATAGGAACGTGGCGTAATCGTACTTTAATTCGGATTATGCAGCTAAAGCGTAGTTATTTTCGCCGTGTAAAATGATAAGATCTTATATTTACGAGCAAGGTCTCAATGCTCGACGTGCTTACTAATCAATTCGACTTGCTGTCAAAACCAGTCGACCCCTTTTTTATTTCAAAATCCAAACCTGAATTTTGAGTTGGCAAATGTACACTTTTTATTTTAACTACTATTAATGAATTACTATCAGTATTTCAAAAACCGTACCTTTTTTTATTCATCTTTTAATCGGAACGGATAGTCGCCAAATAGCACAGCCAATTTACGAACGTCATACGTTTTACGGGTAAATTTATTAGATAGCGCTATAATGGTTACTCCTTCTTTTCGTAATGTGATATAGGATGATGTATTTCCGTGCCACCAACCATTATGAAAATAAAAATTTTGTCCCGTTTCCCAATTGACCATTCGAATTCCAAGACCATAATTTTTTGTTCCTTTACGTTCATTGCTGTATCCTTTATACACTTGACTTTGTAATTCAGGTGTTAAAAAAGAAGAATTGTTTCTGGCTCTGTCAAATTTAAATAAGTCCCGCGGTGTCGAATATATGTTCTTATCTCCGTAAACTGCATCCAGATAATCTTTTCCTATCTCAACTTTATTCCCTTTATAAGAAGTAACTGCAGTATCTTTATCTCTTTCATAGTCAAAAATATAGGTATTTTTCATACCGAGTGGTTCGAAAACAATCTGTTTCATGGCATCTTTGTAAGGTAGTTTTGTGATTTTTTCAATTATTAATGCCAGCATGGCATAATTAGTATTACAATAACTAAAGCGGGTATCGGTTTTGAATTCTAATCCAATATCTTTAGTCGCCATGATTGTCAGAATATCTTGATTGGTAAGTATGTTTTTTCTATCCCAAATAGTTTTGTCACGATCTGTAAAATAGGCATAATGACGCATACCGCTTCTGTGGTTCAGTAATGTTCTTATGGTAACATCCGGATAAGGGAACTCTTTCAAGATTGTATTTACCTTTTGATCTAGTTCTATCCTTTTTGCATTTACGAGTTTCAAAATAGCGGTTGCCGTAATAACCTTACTAACTGATGCAATATGTAAAGGAGTAGATTTAGTAATTAATGTTTTATCTCTGAAATTAGCGTAGCCTTCGTATTTCTCATAGATAATTTGGCCGTTTTTAGCAACCAAAAAACTTCCGTTTGCACTGTTATTAGGCCAGTTTTTTTTGTAAAACGAGTCTATTTCTTGTTTTTTCGAATTGATATACTCTGCCGTAAGTTTAGGCTCCGGGTTTGTTAACGGCTTCTTTTTAGGTAATGTACTCTTTGGTAGTTTGGCATCGCTTAACTCAACTTTCTTTTTCTCTTTTGCGCAAGAGCCCAAAATTAAAAAGAGGAGAAATATATATAGTATCTTTGTTTTTTTTATAAAAATCATTTCTGTAGTGCTAGAAAGGCAAATATATAGAATCAATGTCTTTTTAGACGTTGTTTTTTCCAAACCTTAACACTATTTTATTAGTCGTCTGTAATCCCATTTTCGGTACTATTTTGGACATCAGGGAGTAGTAGTTTTCAGTCAGTGTATTTTTATTAAAAAATAAATTCAATTTAGTTTAAATTGTTATATTTGTAACAAATATGTATTATAAAGTTATATTAAAATAAATTCAAAGCGTACGAAATATATGAAATTTGGAATCATAAAAGAAAGAAAAAATCCGCCAGACCGCAGAGTTGTATTCTCACCAGATGAGCTGACAAGGTTAAAACAACAGCATCAAAATGTCACTGTGAAAGTAGAGCGTTCTGATATTAGGGTTTTTACCGATGCTCAATATGAAAATCTCGGAATCGAATTGACGGATGATATCACTGATTGTGATGTTTTATTTGGTGTAAAAGAAGTACCGTTAGAAAATTTGATTCCAAATAAAACCTATTTCTTTTTTTCTCACACGATAAAAAAACAGCCTTACAATCGAAAATTATTGCAGGCAATATTAGAAAAAAAGATTGATTTGTATGATTATGAAACCATAGTTGATGCTAATAATCGCAGGCTGATAGGTTTTGGGCGTTATGCCGGAATCGTAGGCGCTTATAATAGCATTCGCGCTTTTGGAATCAAATTCGAATTGTTTAAATTACCAAAAGCAGAAACACTTTCGGGCAAAGAGGCATTGATTACACATTTAAAAAGGGTAGTATTACCTCCTTTGAAATTTGTAATTACAGGAACTGGTAAAGTGGGAAATGGAGCCAAAGAAATTCTGGATGCCATAAAAATTAAAGAAGTTTCCGTAGAGAATTATTTGAATAAAAACTATACACAACCCGTTTATACTCAAATTGACGTCTTAGATTACAACAAACGAAAAGACGGGCAAGTATTCGATTTTACTGATTTTTATCAAAATCCGGACGAATATATTTCTAATTTCGAAAGATTTACAAAAGTATCTGATATTTATATTTCAGGTCATTTTTATGCCAATGAAGCTCCGGTGATTTTGACTCGCGAGATGCTTCAGTCCAAAGATTGCAAAATCAAAGTTGTGGCTGATGTTTCCTGCGATGTTAACGGTCCAATTGCCTGTACGCTAAGATCATCGACTATTGCGGAACCTTTGTACGGATATTTTCCAAGTGAAGATAAAGAAGTTGACGTTTTTCATCCTGCAGCGGTTGTGGTCATGGCAGTTGATAATTTACCTTGTGAATTACCCAAAGACGCTAGTGAAGGATTTGGAGAAATGGTGTTGGAACATGTAATTCCTGCGTTTTTTAATAATGATAAAGACGGAATTTTACAAAGAGCTAAAATTACCGAGAAAGGAAAACTGACTCCACGATTTAGCTATTTACAAGATTATGTTGATGGGAAATAAATAGCATTATTTTTATCATAAAAAATCTCCCAATTTGATTCAAATTTGGGAGATTTTTATTTTTAACCAATAGTGTTTTTATGAACCATGGTTGTTTTAAAATTTAATCATCATTTGATGCATTAAAAATGAATTCTAAATTTTAAGACTGCAAGCGTACTTTCTGTTTTCTGAAAATGGTCCACTGCAATAATAAAGAAATCACAATTGTCAGCATCGCTCCAATGAAATTTAGCCATAAATACCCCAATTTTTCTTCACCGCTTGGAAAGATGTAAATAGCGTAATAATAAATGATAAAAATAGTAAGCTGACTAACTACGGCGCTGTAAAATATAGCCTTGGATTGTACCTTGTGGATGTAAAAACCAACTAAAAATATTCCTAATACAGTTCCGTAAAATATAGACCCAATGATATTTACCAACTGAATTAAATTTTCAAACAGTGTTCCGATGCAGGCAAAAAGGATTGCAATAATTCCCCATAATAAGGTAAAAAATTTAGTAGCATACAGGTAATGGCGTTCTGATTTTTCTTCTTTCAGATTGCGTTTGTAAATATCGATTGCTGTTGTAGAAGCCAATGCATTCAGTCCTGAAGCGGTTGATGACATAGCTGCTGAAATGATAACGGCTAACAATAATCCAATAAGTCCTCGAGGTAAATAATTCAGGATAAAGTGAAAAAACACATAATCTTTATCGTTCGTTTCACTGTTGCTATCAGCTTTCAGGATGATTTCTTTGGCTCGATCTCTTAAATCTTTTTCTTTATTGGACAATGCCACTAATTCTTTTCGAAGGATTGGATTGTCATAATCTTGGTTAAGCTGATCGATGTACAACAGATTAATTACTTTTTTATCTTCGGATAAATCGTCTAATTTTTGCTCCAAAGCATTGTATTCGCCTTTGTATGCTGATTTTTCAATCATGGCTTTGTTGTTTGGATTAAAATTTAACGGAACAGGATTGAATTGAAAAAAGACAAAAACCATAACTCCGGTCAGTAAAATGAAGAACTGCATAGGAACTTTTAGCAGCCCATTCATAATCAGTCCCATCTGACTTTCTCGAACGGATCTTCCTGATAAGTAACGTCCGACTTGAGATTGGTCGGTACCAAAATAAGCCAATGCAAGGAAAAAACCACCTGTGATTCCGCTCCAAAACGTGTATTTTTCTTCCGGGTCAAAAGAGAAATTGACAATATTCATTTTGTCATTAGCTCCAGCAATATGAAGCGCACTAGTAAATGTCATGTCATTAGGAAGATAATGTAATATCAGAAAAAAGGTGATAAACATTCCCGACATGATCACAAACATCTGCTGTTTTTGAGTCACGTTCACTGCTTTGGTTCCACCGGAAAAAGTATAAATGATGACTAAAACACCAATAATGATATTCATGTAAGTAAGATTCCAACCCAATATTGCCGACAAAATAATCGCCGGAGCGTAAATAGTCAATCCAGTTCCAAGTCCTCTTTGGAACAAGAAAAGAATGGCTGCAAGGGAACGCGTTTTTAAATCAAATCTTTTTTCGAGGTACTCATAAGCTGTATATACTTTGTATTTGTGGTATAAAGGGATAAACGTGACGCAAATTACAACCATGGCAATTGGCAGTCCAAAGTAGAACTGCACAAAACCCATTCCGTCGTGATAAGCCTGCCCTGGAGTAGAAAGAAACGTGATGGCACTGGCTTGTGTTGCCATCACTGAAAGTCCTACAACATGCCAAGGAGTTTCATTGCTTCCCAGTATAAAGTCTTCTACATTTTTACTTCCTTTGGTTTTCCAAGCGCCATAAATTACGATGAAAAGTAAGGTAACAATGAGTATAATCCAGTCAAATAATTGCATAATTTAAGCGTATAATTTCATGATGAGACAAAAGATTAAGATGTAAATAGCGTTGGCTACAAGGACCCAAGTATAGTTTTTCTTCCAGGTTTTTATTTTTTTTGTTTCCATTTCAGACTGGTTTAGTTTTTGATTTTTTGGGGAGGAACTGTTTCGGATGATTTCAATGAGATGATATTAGAGAGTAATTTATAGGCTCCGGTAACGCCTTCAGGCAATTCTCTAAAAAAACTTAATCCCGTATAAATATAGTGCCCTTTTCCATAAGGAGCAATCAGCAAAGCACCATTTTTTGGTGTTTCTCCTTTATCATTTGAAGATAGAATAGGAGTGAAGGCTTTGTCAAATTCGCTAGGATAATACAATCCTTGTTCTTGTTTCCAACCTTGAAAATCTTTAGCAGTGATTTTGTTTGGGAAATTCAAAACGGGATGGTTTGGTGCTAAAAATCGGACTTCGGCATCTTCTTCCGTTACGCGTTCGCGCGATAGTTTCAATGGATAAGGCGCAATATTTTCGGTTACCAAATCACCGGCAGTATTGTATTGAACGAGCATTGTTTTTCCGCCTTTTACAAAATCAAAAAGTATATTTTGCTTATTTGCTAATGCTGTAACAGTATTGTATGCACGAACTCCAGTCATTACTACATCAAAATTTTCTAATTTCTCTGGTGTTATTTCTTCAGGTTTAAGGAGGGTAACGGTGTAGCCTAACTGAATCAGACTGCTAGGAACTTCATCTCCGGCACCCATAATGTAGGCAATTTTTTCACCATTAGTTTTTAAATCTGTTTTAATGCATTTGGCTTCAGCCGATTTCAAAACTTGCTGTTTCGTGATGTGGTCATAATTAATGATGATTTGTTCTTTGTCAAATCGCTTGTTATCAATTATCGCAACACTTTTTGCAACTGCTTCATCGGATTTGTTAGGTGCAGTTACTTCAAAATAAACAATTTGTTCCGTTCCCTTTTTTAGTATATTGAAAGGAATGGATTTAGGTGAAACATTCCAGTTTTGAGGCAGTTCAAGTTGAAGATTTCCTTTAACGGCATCTTTACCTGCTTTGATTTTTACGCCTACATATTTAATTTTGGTATCTTTAAATAGCAATACTTTGTCTAGAATTGAAGTGGTAACTTCAGGAACAATATCTAGATAATTATACACTTCGCCTTTTACATCATCATTGTATTTATAGACTACAGTTCGCTCAAAAGGGATTTTGATTCCATTGATTTGAATGTTAAAGACCACTTTCGTTTCCCGAATAATATCCGGAATTCCTATGTTTTGTTGTTGGTTTACGGCATACATCCCAACGGTTCCGTTTTCTCTTAACCAATACGGTTGTGTATAATTAATTGATTCCGGTAATTTTAAATCGAGGTTTATGTTATTTAGGATGTTGTTCTTTAATTCACGATTTTGAGGTGTGGTAATTTGATTGGGTAAAGTAGTAACACTAATTAATTGTATGGGTGCGGAGCTTCTGTTTGTTGCTTCGAGTTTCAATTTGATTGTGCTTCCGGGAGTCGCTTCCTGATTTTGGGCAACGGCTTCAAGATACAAACCGGAACAAGCCGCTATAATTTCTTTTATGGCTGCTGATTTCAATGGCGCCCAATGATTTTCATCCAAAGTTTTCATCATAGAGTAGGCTTTCGCCAAATTAGGAATGCTTGCCGAAGGATTATTGTGGTCGAATTCAGATGCAATAACTGTCAATAATTCTCCTATTGCTTTTCCTCCATTTACTCGGTTCCAAGAAGTATCAATTCCTTCAAAAAGTGATATTTTATCTTTTAAAGCATCACCATTTATGAATTCTAAATATTCTGTTTCTTCACCACGCTCACCGGTGCTTCCAAAGCCTTGTGATTGATGACGGCTACGACTCAATGCTGCTATTTCCTGATTTGATTTTCCTAATCCGGCATAATAAACACCAGTTTCTAAAGCAATTAGATTCTTTTTATCAGCAGCATTAAATTTTTCCATAGTTCCATAAAACCACCAGGAAGTATTGAAAAACTGGCGTTTGGTTTGCCAAGGTTTTACAAATTGCAATTGTTCCGGAAAAATAGTTGGATTGTTGGCTAGTTCAAAACTTTCGACGCTCAACATTGCCGATGAAGTGTGATGACCGTGCGTAGTTCCTGGAGAACGATGGTCAAATCGGTTTACTATTACATCCGGCTGAAATTTTCGGATGGCCCAAATAACGTCTGCCAAAACCTTCTCTTTATCCCAAATTTCTAAAGTTTCTGTTGGATTTTTGGAAAAACCAAAATCATTGGCACGGGAAAAAAATTGTTCTCCTCCGTCAATTTTTCGGGCTTCAATAAGCTCTTGGGTTCGTATCACTCCCAATAATTCGCGTAATTGAGTACCAATTAGGTTTTGGCCACCATCACCGCGTGTCAAAGACAAATACCCAGTTCTGGCTTTTTGATCATTGGATAAATAAGAAATTAATCGGGTGTTTTCATCATCTGGATGTGCGGCGATATATAATACAGAACCTAGAAAATTCAGCTTTTCGATTTGATTGTAAGTTTCAACAGAATTTGGTTTTTGTGGTTGTTGCGCATTTGTTATTTGGCAACATAAAAGAAACATTAAAATAGCGGACACGTATTTTTTTTGCATTTTTTTAAATTTAATTTGCAATAGCTTCAAAAGTAGGAATTAAATAATTTCTTCTGAAATATTTTGGGTTTTCTTTAATAAAAAAGAGAGAGAACACCAATTTTGGTATCCTCTCTCTCTTTAAACAAATGTGTGATTAATCTCTATCATGTCCATTTCCACGCCCATTTCCTCTTTCGTTTCCACTGCCGTTTCCATTATTTCGGTTATCATGTTTTTTATATTTTCTATTGTTATCATTATCATATCTTCTATGATTGTCATTTCCTCTTTGCTTTACATATACTCTACGGTTATTGTTATAACCTATATTTCTTTGTTCTCTTCCATGATATCCTCTATAATATTTGACTTTGTGATTTCTAAAATTATTGTAAGGTCTGGATCCACGATAATCATTAAGTACTACTTTGTATCCGCCATACAAATCGTAATTTCTATATTGGTTAGGTAAATTTCTGGAACGAATCCATCGTCCACCACCGAAATATATAAATTGGGTAGCTCTAACATCATAATATGCTTCAACATCGGGTAAATAGTAATATTGTGCTTCAGCATATCCTACAGGTCCCCAAGATGGAGGGCTACCAATGTTTACATTAACTGAAACTTGTGCGTGTATGGTACTAGATGCAAAAAGTATAATTCCTACGGCGATTAATTTTAATGTTTTCATGTTCTTTAATTTTAAATATTTTGTATAATTCTTTTATTGATATATCTTTTTACCTATTTTCAACAACTGTGCCAACGTAAAATAATTAACATCTTTTTACGATTTAATTAAGGGTGTGTTTTTGTCAAAAAAAAGAACCTCGATTGGAGGTTCTGATTTTTAGGTTTTTATGAAGGATTAATGCTTGTCTTTTCCATTTCCTTTTCCGTTATTTCCATTTTTTTGACGTCCATTACCGTTATTTCCTTGTTTATAAGAATCTTTATGAATTACCACTTTTCGGACTCCAATTGTTTTTTGTGGTTTTCCTTTATACCCTTTATAATATTTAACTTTATGATTTTTAAAGTAAGTATAAGGTCTTGAACCATGATAATCATTTAATACCACTTTGTATCCATTATACAAATCGTAGCTTCTATATTGTGTTGGCAAATTTCTGGAACGAACCCACTGGCCTCCTCCTAAATAAATAAATTGACTCTGTCTTACATCATAATACGCTTGCACATCTGGCAAATAATAATATTCGGCAGCTGAGTATCCTGCAGGGCCCCAAGCTGGTGGACTGCCAATATTTACATTTACTGAAACTTGTGCTTGCATTGCTGTACTGGATAATAAAAGTACTATTCCGGCGGCGATTAATTTTAATGTCTTCATATTTTCAAAATTTAATTAATATTCTATTTAACGGTACTTGACTAAGTCGCTATTCTCTTAACAAAAGCCAAGAACTATGCCAAGCTTGAAATATGCCCTGCATAAAAAAAGGAAACGAATGACCGTTTCCTTTTTTAATTTTTAATTTTATTGGCTTATAACAAAAGAATCAATAAAAGAATAACGATAATAATAGCTCCAACAGATAAATAAACACCATTTCCTGTAGATTTTAATTCAGCTTTAATCGCACGTACTTCTTTACGTAGTTCTTTTTTCTCTGAAGAATTCAAAGAAGATTTATCCATTGCTTTTATTTCGTCTAGACGATTAAGCAATACTTTAACCTCAGCAGGAACCTCTTTTGGGGTATTTGAAACCGAAGTTGGAGTTTTTTCAGCAGCTAACATTTGCGTAGGAACAACACTCAATGACAATACCATCATCATTAAATAAAAGGTAACTTTTTTCATTTCTTTTAGTTTTAGTTAAAAATTTCTATTTGATAAATGTAACAAATATTACGCTACAAATTCTTATACTATTAATATCATTATTTATATAATTTCCACTAAGACGCCTGATGAATAATTTGTATTGTTATTAAAATTAGCATTTTAAAGATTTATATTGCTTATACTTGTGATTCTGATTTGTTTTCTTTTACTTGTAAATTACAGTTCGTGGTTTTGCTAATTCAAAATCTTGGAAACCAAAATCAGTCGTTTCAAAAGAATTTGTTTTAAAAATATGCTCACCATATCCCGGTATTGAAGGATAATAGGAAATTGAAATTTGGAACGAACTAAAAACCAAATAATCGTTATTGATAATGAAACCAACTCCAATTTTTGAATACGCTTTACTTTCTGTCAAGCCATTTTTAGCATTTCCAAGTAATGCAACTGAATAATTTAGATACGGATTCAATCGAAAACCCCATAAATCCCAAGGTGCGTATGCTTGAGTTTGGAGTGTTAATAGTGCTTTTTCGGTACCGTATTTCGCGATTGTAAATCCATTCAGACCATAATTCTCGTTGATTGAAAGTTGATCTCCAATAGCTTCCATTCGGTTGGAACCAATGACTAATTGTGGTTTTACAAACTGACGCAATTTCCATCTCCCAATGCTTATTAGATTGGTAAAATAATTGGCCTGAAAAGAAAATGCCGTTTGTTTTGTAGTGGCTCTTTCAAAAAAAGTCCCAATTTCAATATTACCACTTAGAAACCCCCATTTATAGAAGTTTCCAAAAGCGGCGCGACCACCCAAATAGTATCGTCCGGCATTGTTTTTATATTGATAACCAGTTGTTATTCCGTATATTCTTCCAATAGGAACATCCTCAATGATTCCGTTTCTGAAAATAAAGCGGTCTCTAATAAATTTACGGGATGAAATCCCAATGCCAACCAAAGCGAGTTTTTCATTGGAATAAAAATCATCGGGATCGTATTCAAAAACGGGACTTTCTTGATATTTAATATGTAAAAATCGGCCTGTAGTAACAAGATTTGTTGTTCTTTCTCTTTCGGTATTCCCTTTGAAAATTCTAAAAGCTCGTCCAAGCCAAAAATCGTGTGTGTTGTATTTAAAATTTTGATATGCAAATATTAAATTGGAGTCGGGCAAAGTGTCTTTTCTAAATTGCTGATCGACATAAATTCCTCCAGCCCATTTTGTCAATGGAGAATAAAAAGGGCGATCAATTGCTATACTTTTACCATAATACTCTTCTAAATCAATTTGATAGCTGACTTTAGTGTTTATAAAAGTGTTTTTTATGTTGGGAATACTGTAAGCAACGGAATAGGCACTTTTTCCGTCACTAAATCTGTTTCTTATTTTATTTTCAAATTGATGACCTGATCCTAAAAAATTCCGGTCATTCAGTCCAAAGCTTACTCGTGAACTTGATAGCGACCCCTTGGGAACCAAACTCCAGGAATCCAAAACTCGGATAGCAATATCAACAGAATCAGGGCTATTCGGAATTAAATTGGGAGCAATATCCACGCGATTTATGAAGCGTTGTGTACGTATCAAACGTTCGGATTCTTTCACAAGCAGCGAATCAAAAGGCTTGTTTTTTTTGATAAGTAATAAATTTCTTATTGTAAGTCGATTGGTTTTAATATGGATTTTATTTCCGTTTCTTTCCGCCCAATTTATAGGCTTTTTTAATGTGTCAATTTCAGAATAACCAAAAGGATCAAGTGTTAGAATAGTAATATTCCTTATAATTTTTCCTTCAAAACTGCCGTATTTTTTTTGAACTTCTTTTGTTATTTCTTTTTTTAAAACAGGCGTTCTAAAAACTATTTTATGCATTAATTTGGTAAACTTATTCTTTTTAGAATAGTTTTTAATATTTAAATATAAGTTGGAGGAATCTTTTTTGGTCTCTGTTTCTTGCGCAATAGTTATCTGTGAAACACAGATAAAAAGAAGGAATAATATCAGTTTTATTTTTTTATACATTGCAAAAGAATCAACTGTAAAAATAGTGAAGCAACTCAAGAGTATAGCTCTATGATTGCATAAGGATGTAAAAGTTCAGAATTCGAAACTAATATTTTTTTGAATACTTAATCTAACTATTGGTTCGGTTTGAATCATTTTCTGTAGTAGTTTCAGTAAAAATCGGAACAACAACATCAGCTTTTATAATCATATTTTCCGCTGGTGCTTCAGAATCAAATAGGGGTAATTTGATTTTACGCCACGTGTATGTTTTAGGTAAATGATCGCCCATTAAATATCCCCAAGGTTCTAAAGATTCAATTCTATCGAAAATCACTTTTAAAACAGCTAGAATAGGAAGTGCTAAAAACATTCCAGAAATGCCTGCAATTGCTCCACCAATAATGATTCCGACAATCGATATAAATGCGTTTATTTCAACTTTAGAACTTACAATCAAAGGAACAATAATATTATTGTCAATAAGCTGAACGACAATAGTAATTACAATAACACCAATGATTATTGATAAATCAGGGGAACCGGTAAGCGAAGCAACAATACTTAAAACGCCGGCAAATAGAATTCCGATGTACGGAATCAGATTTAGAATTCCTGTTATTATTCCCAATAAAATAGCGTATTTTACACCTATAAGCATAAAACCAAGCGTTGTCATTATAGATATTAAAATCATTTCAATAATCAAACCTACAATGTAACTGTTGATGGCTACTCTAACATTTGTTAAAATGTTTTTTAACTGTTCGTGATTTTCCTTTTTAACTAATTTAGATAGGAACAATAAAAAATGAGTTCTGTATAAAAGAATTAAAAAGGTATAAATCGGTATCAAAGTCAAATTGACTAAAGTATCTGTAAAAGACATTAGGGTAGTTCCAATGATTTCTTTTCCTTTTTCCATTGAATCTTCAGCTGCAGTATCAATATACTGTTTTTGTTCTCTGGAACTTAAATGAAAATTATCTCTGACAAATCCTTGGATATTACTAAGATGAATATTAATGTTTCTTTCAATTTTATCAAAATCATCAGCAAAATCACTAATCTGAAAAGATAGGAATACAAAAAGAGCTATAAAAATTAAGACAAACAATATCACTGCTATCATTACAGCCAAGACATGTGGAAAACGAAGTTTTGATTTGAAAAACTGAACAATAGGATACAATAATATGGCAAATAAAAACGACATCATTACAGGAATCAATATGTCTTGACCAATATAAAAAATAAAGACAATAGAAATTAAACCCAATAAAGTCAAGCTTAATTTTGCGTAAAATGGAAGTTTCAGGATGTCATTCATATCTTTTGGTTTTGTTTTATAAATCAACTGTTTTTTACCAGTTAGCAACCGACAAATATGTGTAAATATAAAAATTAAAGTATTACATATTTTTTAGCAATTGTTGCATAATTATCACTTCTTAATCAAGAGATTTATGAATGAAAATAAATTTTTCATTCATAAAGTTATGAATTAATCTACGAATTCTTTATTTTCAAAATGATTTTTTAATATTGAGATTCCTTTTTGTAAAAGAAGGTTGTTTGGGTAAATAATGTTTTCATCGTCATTTGTTTTTAAAAAAACATGAAAAGCTCCAATGTCTACTATTTCTGCTTCAATTGGGAAATCTTTATCATGTATTTTGATAATATCACCTATCTTAAAAGGAAAAGAAAAAAACAAAATAATACCGGAAGTAATGTTACTCAAAATAGACCATTGGGCAAACATAGCAACGCCTACAACAGTTGTGATTGATGAAAGCGCAATAATAATGTCTTGAGTCTGAACTCCCCAAATTAGTATTAAAGAAATAATCACCAGGATATTTATCAATAAATGAATGTATTTGATAACTAGATTGGTTCTGTGTTCCAGCTTTTGATTTAGTTTTGCATAGCGTCGGACTAATTTTGTTGAAATTATTCGCAATAAAATCAGTAAAATCCCTAAGATTCCGGTTGCAATTAGTTCCCGAGTAAATTCCTGTATAAATGATATTTCCATAAAACGACTAGGCTAAATTATTTAAATATTCGTAGACTTTATCCGTTGGCATTCCCATCACATTAGCATACGAACCTTCAATTTTTGAAACGCCTACAAACCCAATCCATTCTTGTATTCCATACGAACCTGCTTTGTCATATGGTTTGTAGTTTTCCAAATAATAGCGAATCGATTTATCGCTTAATTCATTGAAAGTGACTTTTGTTATTTCGTATAAAATTTTTATTTTTTCATTCGTTTTAAAACAAACCGAAGTGATAACTTCATGAGTAGCATTCGATAATGATTTCAATATTTCGAAAGCATGTTGTTCGTCTTTTGGTTTACCCAAAGCAGTATTGTTATGCCAGACAATAGTGTCGCTGGTAATCAGAATTTCATTTGGTTTTAATTCTCCTTCAAAAGCGCTTGCTTTCAATTCAGCCAAATAATTAGTGATTTCGTGCGCTTGTAATTCAGGTGGATAAATTTCTTCAATTTCTTTTAATCGGATTTCAAAATCCAAGTCTAAATCTTTGAAAAATTGCTGACGTCTCGGTGAACCCGAAGCCAGAATTAAAGTGTATTTTTTTAATTTATTTCTAAGCATTATATTTCATGTTTAAACTGATAACAATAACGGAAAGAATTCCAAAAAGTAGAATCCATTTTAAAAGTATACTCAAAAAATGGAATTCTTTTTTGGTTGTAGCCGTCCACATTTTTACAGTGAAAAAAACCAGCGGACCTACAACAAAAAGCAACAGATAAATGGTAACGAATAGTAATTCAAATAAGTATTTATTTATGTAAAACAAAATAAAAAAAAGTGGAATAAAACTCAATCCAAAAACTATTTTTGCAGTTCTCGATTTTCCTATTGCAATGGGTAATGTGTTCATTCCTTGGTTGTAATCACCATCAGTATCTTCAATATCTTTAACGATTTCCCGAAGCAGATTAATCATAAAAGCAAAAATGGCGTAATCTAATAAGATCGAAAAAAACAATCCCATTTGTTGTTGATTGTCTAATCCTGTGGCAGGATATAAATCAAAAATCCCAATTATAATTACACTAAACGAAAGCAATAATGCTACAATAATATTGCCAATGAGCATCATTTGTTTCAGGCTTGTGGCATATAAATAAAGTGTAGCTGCAATCAGAATAAAAATGGATGCAAAACCTGGTTTGGCTATAACATTTGATAAATAGAAACCAATCGCCACGCCTGTTACAGTAAGTCCAATGTAAAAATTATAGGCTTTTGTTTCCGAAATATTTTTGCCCACAACAACCATATTGGGTTTGTTGATAGCATCCGTTTGTTGGTCAAAAATATTATTAATGACATAGCCACCAGCAGCAATCAAAACGGTTGACAATACCAATAATCCATATTGCCAATCCGTTAATGCCAAAGGAATATTTTGAATTTTAAAAAATCCGTACCTAAAAATAAGCTGCATAAAAGCAAGCATGAGCAGGTTTTGGTATCGGATGAGTTTTAGAAATGGAACCACAGATGTCATTTAAAATTTATAATTTAATATTTAAAATAGCACTAATCGTGTTTCCCGTCAAAATGCGCCATCCATTTTCCTTGCGCTTTCATCACTTGTTCAATGACATCTCTCGCAGCGCCTTTTCCTCCATTTTTATGCGAAATATACTTGAAATCCCTTTGATTTCTGGACTTGCATCTTGAGGACAAGCTGGTAATCCTACTAATTTCATCACATGATAATCTGGAATATCATCGCCCATATATAAAACGTGTTCCGGATTTATTTGGTAAACATCAGTATATTCATCAAAGGTTTCTACTTTATCGGGTGTGCCCAAATAAATATTAGTAATGCCAAGATTTCGCAGTCTGACCCGAACGCCTTCATTACTTCCTCCCGAAATTATACATACATTATAACCGCTTTCAACTGCAGCTTTCATCGCATAACCATCGCGAATGTTCATCGTACGCAGAATTTCTCCTTCATTGGTTACAAAAACAGAACTGTCAGTAAGTACGCCATCGACATCAAAAATAAAAGTAGTGATATCGTTCATTATTTCCTTATAACTTTTTGCCATTCTCTTGTATTGATTGTGTTAGTGTTTTATAAATATCTAAATGATTTGCCTGTAATAAAAAAGCTTCATGTGCTGCAATAGTTTCTGTGTCATTGCGTTTTGCAGGACCAGTTTGCGCCTCTTCCGGAGAAAGCACCATGATTTTATTGGCGGTTTCAGCGATTAAAGGTTTCAAAATTTCGAAAGGCACTTGATGTTCCTGGCAAATTTCCTGAGCTATTTGGTACAAATGATTCGTAAAATTATTGACAAATACCGCTGCCACATGTAAGGCTTTGCGTTGGTCTGAATTGATTGCGAAAACTTTTTCAGAAATTGATTTGGCTACTTTATCCAGTAATTGAAAATCAGTTGCATTTTCACTTTCCAAACAAATGGGTATAATTTTGAAATCAACGGGTTTATTTTTTGTAAAAGTTTGTAAAGGGTAAAAAACTCCTTTTCGGTTATCTTCATCCAAAGCATGTAGTGGAACACTTCCTGATGTATGCACAACCAACCGGTTTTTAAACGGAAGTTGCGATGAAATTGCTCCAATTGCATCGTCAGAAACAGCAATAATATACAAGTCCGCTTCCGCCAAAGTGTCTAAATCATTTGTAATCTGTTCCAAATCGAGTAGGTGGGAAACACTTGCTGTTTGTCTGGAATACACCTGAACAAGCTCAATTTCCGACCCCAGAATTTGAGTATTTTGAAAAGCGGCAATCAGATGTTGCGCTACGTTACCGGAACCAATAATTACTACTTTGACCATGGGACAAAATTAGCAAAAAAATATTAAGAGTTTTATTCGAAATTTACACGAATAAAAAATTTGATTTTGTCTTAAAAAGAGCCTTTTCAGGGTTCGCGAATCATTCTTAATTTTGGATTTAATTAACAAATGTCAGAATAAAGAAGTCAACATTTTTAAGTACTTTTGTGGCACTTTTACAAAACATAATCCCATAAAAATGGATAAAAAAATATTCTCTTTTTTGTTTTCTACACGTTTAATGGCCTTTTTATTTATTTCTTATGCCGTTGCCATGGCTACCGGAACTTTTATCGAAAGTAAATACAACACCGATACCGCAAAAATTTTAGTTTATAATGCCTGGTGGTTTGAAGCCATTCACTTATTTTTTGTGATCAATTTCATTGGAAATATCAAGCGTTACCAACTCTTAAAAAAAGAAAAATGGGCTACTTTATTGCTGCATTTATCTTTTATCTTCATAATTACGGGTGCTTTTGTAACCCGTTACATTAGTTATGAAGGGATGATGCCCATTCGCGAAGGCGCTTCAGAAAATCAAATTTTTTCAGATAAAACTTTTTTGACTGTTTTTGTTGATGGCGAATATAAAGGGGAAATGAAGCGCAGGGTTTTTGAAAAACAAGTGTTGCTTTCTCCGGCTGTAAATAATAATTTCCGTATTTCCGAAAAGTTTGCTGACACACCATTTGAAGTAAAATATGAAAATTTCATAATGGGAGCCAAAGAATACATTAAGCCTGATCCAAAGGGAACAGTATTTTTAAAAATTGTAGAAGCTGGAGATAGTGGTCGACACGAGCATTTCTTGAAAGATGGTGAAGTACAAAATATACATAATGTATTATTTTCGTTAAATAAATTTACAGATGGTGCCATAAACATCAACACTACAGGAAGTGCCTACACAATTCAAACGCCTTTTGAAGGAAACTTTATGCGAATGGCAGATAAATTACAAGGAAAAGTAACTAAGGACAATTTACAACCATTGATGATGCGTTCGTTATACAGCATTGGCGAAATGCGATTTGTGTTTCCAGATCCTGCCGTAAAAGGAATTGTTGATTATGAATCGGATAATGATTTCAAAGCTAAGAATCATGAAGATGCAATAACGGTGAAAGTTATGGCTGAAGGTCAAGAACAAACTGTTACTGTTTTAGGTTCCAAGGGTAAAGTAGGAGAGGCCAAAACTGTAAAAATCGGGAATATCGATTACTCTTTTTTCTACGGAAGTAAAGCGTATGTATTGCCTTTCAAGATAAAATTGAATGATTTCATTGCCCAGAAATATCCAGGAACGGAGAAAAGTTATTCTTCGTTTGAAAGTAAGGTGACTGTTGAGGACAAAGAACCATTTGATGCCAGAATTTATATGAATAATGTTTTAGATTATGATGGATATCGCTTTTTTCAATCAGGATTTGATCCAGACGAAAAAGGAACGGTTTTGTCTGTAAATCATGATTTTTGGGGAACCACACTGACTTACATTGGTTACTTTATGTTGTATTTTGCAATGATGGCGATTATGTTTACTAAATATTCCCGTTTTGCGGATATCAAGCGCAAACTGGAAGTGGTGAAAATTAAAAAAGCTAAATTGTTAACTATTCTTGTATTGTTTTTTAGTTTCAGCAGTTTCGCACAAGAACAGGAACATAATCACGCGGATCACGAAGGACATGCGCATACGGAAGCTGAAGCAGCACCGGCAACGCATGCTAATCATACCAAAAAAATATTGAGTCAGGATGAACTGAATGATTTGATTACTAAATATAAAGTGCCTGAAGCACATGCAGCAAAATTCGGTAGGCTTGTTATTCAAGATGGTGGAGGTAGAATGAAACCAATTAATACGTTTTCATCAGAATTGTTGCGTAAAGTAAGTCATGATGATTCGTATAACGGAATGAATTCTGATCAGGTATTTTTGTCCATGACGCAATATGCAAGTTACTGGATTGAAATTCCAATTATATACATCAAAAGCGGGAATGACAGTATTCGAAAAATTATTGGAGTCGACAAAAAAGCAGAATTTGCTCCTTTTGTGGCTTTCTTTGATGCCAAAGGAAATTATAAGCTTTCTAAATATTTAGAAGAAGCATTTAAAGCAGCTAATCCTAATCAATTCGAAAAAGATTTTATAGAAACGGATAAGAAAGTAAACTTGATGGAATCTGCATTAAGCGGTCGAATATTAAAGATTTTTCCACTTCCGGATGATAAAAATAACAAATGGGTTTCCTATTTAGAACTCAACGAAGCAGGTTTCAAAGGAATGGAAGCAACATACACTAAAAATGTATTGCCATTGTATTTTGGTTCTTTGGCAAACGCTTCAACTTCTAACGATTACAAAACTGCCGATGAATTGCTGGAAAGCATCAATGGTTTCCAAAAACGTTTTGGAAGTAAAGTAAGACCAAGTGAAGAAAGAATTACATCAGAAGTGTTGTATAATAAATATGATGTTTTCAAAAAATTACCGTATTGGTATATTTTCGCATCGATTTTGATGTTGTTTTTCACGATTTTACAAATCTTCAAAGAAAGAAAGGCATTGAATTATTTAGTTAATTTTATGCACATTGTTGTAATTGGATTATTTGTGTTACACACTTTGGGACTTATTGCAAGATGGTATATTTCTGGACACGCGCCATGGAGTAATGCTTATGAATCGATTATTTATGTCGCTTGGGCAACAATGTTTTTTGGATTGGCTTTCGACAGAAAATCGAAACTTACGGTGGCTTCTTCAGCTTTTGTAACTGCGATGATTTTGGCTGCAGCCTACATGAATTGGATTGACCCGGAAATTGCAAATCTGCAACCGGTACTGAATTCCTACTGGTTGATGATTCACGTTGCGGTAATTGTAGCTAGTTATGGACCGTTTGCATTAGGATTTATTTTAGGTGCTGTTTCATTATTACTGATTTTGTTTACCAATGAAAAAAACAAAGCCAAAATGGATTTGAATATTCAGGAAATCACTTATATTAATGAATTAGCCTTGACGATAGGTTTGATAATGTTAACTATTGGAAACTTCCTTGGAGGACAATGGGCTAATGAAAGTTGGGGACGTTATTGGGGATGGGACCCAAAAGAAACATGGGCATTGATTACTATTATGGTATATGCTTTTGTCATTCATGCTCGATTTGTTCCATCTTTACGAGGAAAATGGATTTTCAATTTGATGAGTATGTTCGCTTTTATTTCTACGTTGTTTACGTATTATGGCGTAAATTTCCACTTGGTAGGATTGCATTCTTACGCAAGTGGTGAAGCACATTCTTTAAGTTGGATTTGGTATTCTCTTGTAGGAATTACATTGTTTGGTGCAATTTCCTATCCAAAGTATAAGAAATATTATAAAAAATAAGATTTTTTTGATTCTTAAAGCTGTTCTTCTGAGCAGCTTTTTTTGTTTTTAGAAGTATTAGAAAAACTTCGTTAATTGTGTTATTTTTATAAAAAATAGATGCTATGAATTTCGACTATAAATTATCCGTATTGCTATGTTCTCTTTTCTGGATGGTTAGCTGTAAATCTCAAAATGTGATTTATAAGGCTGAAGTCAATAATCAGTTTGTAAATGACAGTACGTTTGTCAATTTAAAACAGTATAGTCAAGATTTTGAATATGATATGAAATATGCTACTGCTGATAACTTCTTAAAAGCAAAAGTCTATGACTGTGGAGAATGTTTTTTACGTTTAAAAACGGTTAATGCACTTATTGCAGCTAATAAAAAGTTTATTGAAAAAGGTTACAAAATCAAAATCTTTGATTGTTACCGCCCTTTGGATATTCAAAAAAAAATGTGGAAAATTGTTTCTAACCCAAAATATGTGGCTAACCCTGCCAAAGGTTCTATTCACAATAGAGGAGGAGCAGTAGATATTACTTTAGTAGATCGTTTTGGAAAAGAATTAGACATGGGAACTTCCTTCGACTTTTTTGGAATAGAAGCAAGTCACAATTATTTAAATGTTTCAGAAGAAGTGAAGAAAAACAGAATAGTATTGAAAACTATAATGACAAGTAACGGGTTTAATTCTTTCGATTCCGAATGGTGGCATTACAACTTAAAGTCTGGATTGAATGATGCAGTTTCTAATGCTAAATGGGATTGTAAATAAGTACTTATTCAATGCATTTTAAGTTATCAATGAAATAGGTCTCTGGATTGTAAATTTCGCTCGTTAATTCAGATTTGAACTCTTTTTTGAACACATAATCTTCGGTATCTGTTAAATATTTAATTCGCATCATGGATACAGGTGAGCTTTTTAAATCCTGAAAACTATCTTTCATAAACATGAAAATTCCGGAATTAACTCTATTGTCAAATCCTTTCTCATCACGTATCATAGTGCCGCAATTTTCTTGATCGATATGAATTAATGTGATTATTTTTCCATTGGTTAACTGCAAAAATAATTTAGAATTTTTGTCGAAACAATTCGCTTTTATAAAATCTTTACTTTTTTGAATTAATTGAACTGTTAAAGTTGGTAATCCATCTGTTAATGCCAAAGAATAAAAAATATAACTGGAATTCCCCGCAAAATTCTTTTCGCTAATCATGTATTCTTTGGTCGATTTATAACTCCCAATAGAATCATTTACATTAGCGCTGTAATCACATGGTTTTTGAGCAAATATGTTCAGACTGAAGAATAATATGGTTATTGTAATAATGTATTTCATTTTATGAAATTTTGGTGCAAATTAAAACAATTTTATGATTATTTTCATCGGTTGTGAAAAAACAATATACATTTCCACCGTCTTTTATTTTCCATTTTTTTCGAATACTTTCAACGCTGTCTGGAAAATTTCGTGTTGTGATATTTGCTTGTGTGTTTTCTAAAAAGGATTTCATTTCCAGTTTGTTGTACGGCAAAAATTTTTGAATTTCAAAAACGCGTCCTGGAAAAGATTTGATTTCAGTCGAAGTGTATAAATGAGAATGCTTATGAAGTTTATCTAAATTGTAGAGGGAACTTACGGCATCGAATCCACCAGATTTCATTATTGCACTATTGGGTTCGTAAAGATATTTTTTTGGCAAACTTAAGGTTGAAGAATTAGATTCCTCATTCAAAATAAATTCAAAAGTGTCTGATTTATCCTTTGTTATGTTTATTGTTTTTATAGTTGTATTACCACAAAAAGATTTGTGGATTTCCCATAATAACTCTTTAACTTCGTTATCAATGGCTACAATATGAATCGTTTTTATGTGTCGTAATTCAGATAATCCAGCTGAAATGTCCAATAATGGAGCAGTTTTGATTAAAATTGCCTCTGTATTTTTAAAATAAAAATCTAAATTTTCAGGTACATTAGGCAAGCAATCTTTGAGCAGAAATACTTTTCCTTTGGTATCATTCCGTCTGGATGGATCAATGTAAATCCAGTCCCATTTTTTATTTAAAAGGTGTAAAGTATCCAAACTATCACCTGAATAACAAGAAATATTTGAAACATTCAATTGCTCAAAATTATGTTTTACAACCGCTGATAATTCTAAACTGATTTCGCAATGGACGATATTTTTTATTTTTTTTGCAAAATAATAATCGTCTACACCAAAACCTCCCGTCAAATCAATTAAACTTTCACCAGAAACTATGGAAGTTTTATATTCTGCTGTTTTTTGTGATGAAGTTTGTTCTATTGATATTTTACTTGGATAAATAATATTTTCGGTTGAAAACCAATTTGGTAATTTATCTTTTGCTTTTGTTTTTGCTTCGATTTGATTCAAAATACGAATCCAATCCACGTCAGGAAATGGATTTTTTTGGAGCGCTAATTTCGAAATGCTCGCGCCAATATTCGCATTGATAAATGCTTGTATTTCGGGATTTAAAAGCATTAAATCCAACATTAAATATCTTTTGTTAATAGCATGATAATTTTGTTTTCGGGGAAAAATTCTTTACCCATTACTTTAATTATGGTGTATAAAGGAACAGCGACTATCATTCCTAATATTCCAAAAAGGAAACCGGCAATCAGAATAACAAGAAATATTTCCAGCGGATGTGAGCTTACGCTTTTGGAGAAAATAATTGGCTGAGATAAATTGTTATCAATTATTTGAACAATCCAGAAACCAATTAAAACATAAATGGTGGTAGGCAAAATTTCAGTTTGAAAATCACTTCCCAGATTGCTTAACATAGTTAGAATGGCAGCTAAAACGGATGCAATAAGCGGTCCAATATAGGGGATAATGTTCAAAACTGCACATAAAAAGGCAATGACAAGCGCGTTTGGAACTCCAAAAAGGAATAACACAATTAGGTATAAAAGGAAAACAATGAATAATTGAAGCAATAATCCAATAAAATAGCGAGATAGCAAGTGATTAATTTTTTCTAATGAATGTAATATTTGATCTTCATGGCTATTTGGAATTAGTTTTTTTGCTCCTACAATGAACATGAGTCTATCTTTTAAAAAGAAAAAAGTAATGAATAAAACAGAACCTAATGCAACGCCTAAACTACTTAGTGTACCTAGAATCGTATTTAAAAAGTTAGGTATAAAATTAAAATTTATTTTGGAGGTAATGTTTGCTTCTTGTAAAACTTGAGCAGAGTCAATTTGGTGATTGTCCAGAAAAACGGTAATTTGATTGATTAACTGAACTATGTTTTTTTCAATTTCAGCAGTGTTGAGAAGTGACAGGTTTTGTCCTTGAGATAAGATCAAAGGGACGAACATCATTATAAAACCAAAAATGATTAATATGAAAATAAACAATGTTGCTATCGTTGCAACAATATGATTGAATTTTAATCGCTTTTTAAAAAAGTCTAAAATGGGATTCCCTATTAATGTGAGTATGAACGATACAACAAGATAAATCAGTACGGATTGAATTTGATAAAAAAAGAACAATACTAGTGCACAAAAAGTTATTGTTAATAATGCTCTAAGAATTCCGTTTGAAATAGTTTTTGAAGTAATCATGTTTATATTTTAGTTTGTAAATATAAAAAAAACTCGCTAACAAGTAGCGAGTTTCGGATTCTAAAAAACTAAAAAACTACAATCTGAAACTTGCTCTTGATCCACCTGAAACAAAAACGGCAGCCATTCTTGATTTTTGACCGTTAGAGAACATATACATTCCTCTATCATCAGTATAATCCATATAGTTCATTGTCATTTCGACTGGGTTACCAGAACAAGTACTGTAATGTGGATATGCTGGAACTCCAGCATTTGCTGCATTGTGTGTAGGTGTGTCAGAAACTAAATCGCTTCCACAAGTTGCATCACCCCAAATGTGACGTAAGTTCATCCAGTGACCAACTTCATGAGTAGCTGTTCTTCCTAAGTTGAAAGGGTAAACGGCTGTGCCAGTATTTCCTAAATACTTTGAATCAATTACAACACCATCAGTAGAAGAAGACCCACCAGGAAATTGAGCATAACCTAAGATTCCACCACCAATAGTACAAGCCCAAAGGTTCATCCTAGTAGTTGGAGTAGTTGGAGCAATTCCGCCCTGAGAAGCAATTTTCATAGCGTCGTTAGTACCCCAAGAAGTTTTTGTAGTAGCTTTTCTATAAACAGCTTCTAGTACAAAAGAGATTCCTACATTCGCTTTTACACCTGAAAATAAAGAAGGAACTTGATTAAAATCGGAATTCGTTGCGTTAAAATCTTTATTTAAAACATCAATTTGTGATTGAATTTGAGCTAATGAAATATTTTCAGCTGTTGTTCTATAAAGTACGTTCACTACTACAGGAATTTGAATTTTTCCGTTTACTAAACGGCCTGTTGACATTGCTTTTTGTGTGAAAGCTTCAATTTCGTTCATTCTTAAGGCTAAAGTTGGGTCAACCTTCATTTGGGCAGCTAACACCTCTTGAGATGCGCAACCACGTTTTGTAGCTGCATCAGCTGAAGGAGTAATTTCTGTTGTGTCATTTTGACAAGAAAAAAGCATCAATAATGCTACAGCAGATAAAAGAATTTTTTTCATAATAAATTTGTTCTAAAGTAATGGTTTTGGTTAACTGTTTTTTAATTTTTACTAATAACAAACTTTCATAACATTTATTTGAAAAATAATTTTAAAAAAAAAAGAGTTAAAATTATGTGCTTAGTATCGGAACAATAAAGATTCTAGTTTTACTATTTTAGACTAAAGCAACATATTCCAGTAAATAAAATTTATGGAGATTATGTCTTCTGTATAATCATGTTAAAAAAATATAGTTATAGTCTTTTAAATTAAAAAGAGGTGACTTTTCCACTGCCCCAAATAGTGTTTAACTTTTTTGGGGAGTCTAATTTAAGGTCACCTCTTTTTATTAATTTTGAGAGAAATTATATTCCGAAACTTGCTCTTGCTCCACCTGAAACAAAAATCGCAGCCATTCTTGATTTTTGACCGTTAGAGAACATGTACATTCCTCTGTCGTCGGTATAATCCATGTAGTTCATAGACATTTCTACCGGAGTTCCAGCACAAGTACTGTAATGTGGGTAAGCAGGAACGCCATAGTTTGCTGTATTGTGTGTAGGTGTGTCAGAAACTAAATCGCTTCCACAAGTTGCATCACCCCAAATATGGCGTAAGTTCATCCAGTGCCCCACCTCGTGCGTTGCTGTTCTTCCTAAGTTAAAGGGTGCTGCAGCTGTACCTGTTCGTCCAAATGCATTGTCATCCATAACAACCCCGTCAGTTGCTGATGATCCTCCAGGGAACTGTGCATATCCAAGGATACCGCCTCCCATGTTGCATGACCACATGTTCAAGACCGTCGTTGGTGAAGTAGGCGCTATTCCTTTGCTTGCAGTTTTCATCGCATTATTAGTGGAGAAGGAAACCGTTCTGGTTGATTTTCTAACTACATTTTGGAGTACAAATGTTATTCCTACGTTTGCTGCAACATTAGAGAACAAAGCCGGAGTGCTGCTAAAATCTGCATTCGTAGCATTGAAGTCCTCATTTAATACGTCAATCTGTGATTGAATTTGTGCTAATGAAATATTTTCTGCGGCAGTTCTATATAGTACATTAACCACAACAGGAATTTCTATTTTTCCATTTACTAAACGTCCTGAGGTCATAGCTTTTTGAGTTAAAGCTTCAATTTTATTCATTCTCAAGGCTAATGTAGGATCAGCTTTCATTTGAGCAGCAAGCACTTCATGTGAAGCACAGCCGCGGCGTAATGTAGCACTCGTCTCTGGAGTAGTTTCTGTTGTGTCATTCTGACAAGAGAAAAGCATCAAAAATGCTGCAGCAGATAAAATAATTTTTTTCATAATAGATTTGTTATAAATTAATAGATTTGGTTAATTATTTCACAATTTTATAACAAATATTTCACAAAAAAAATAATTACTCAACTTTTTTATTGAATAATTTCTAACTTGTAGATATTACGGGTTTCCGTAAATTTCGATTTTTAATTTTCAATGTATTTTCTTATGTTTGAATTTACTATTCGATAAAGAATTACTTCTTTTAGTGTGTTTAATTGAATGATTTGTGACCTTCGTTATCATTTGTTCTGATAATGCGCTGATTTGCTTGAAATATAGAAATGTGCTACTTGAGCATAATTAGTATTAATCAAGATTTTTTAGGTCAATTTTGTTAACTACAGCATCACAAATAGTCTAAAGTAATGGACTGATTTTTAAAAACATAAAATATAGAAAAAGATATTTTTCTATATTTATGTTAGAGACGTTTTCAATGTAGCTTTAAAAATAAACTACAATTTGATCTTTAAAATAAAAAAAGATACTAAAGAAATTGGAATAGATAGATGGTATTAGATTGCGTTTAGTTACTGAAAATATAACTAATGATGTTTGCGCCCATTTTTAATGCTTTTTCGCGTACTGATGCAGGATCGTTGTTGACTTCCGGATCTTCCCAGCCGTCTCCTAAATCGCATTCGTAGGTATACAACAGTACAAGTTTGTTTTCTATAAAAATGCCAAATGCCTGAGGTCGTTTTCCATCGTGTTGGTGTATTTTTGGTAAGCCAGCAGGAAATGTATAAGGTTTTTGGAAAATAGGATGATTCGCTGGAATTTCAACTAAGTCATTATTGGGGAATACTTTTTTTATTTCTTTTCTTATGTATTGATCCATCCCATAATTATCGTCTACATGAAGAAATCCTCCCGCCAATAAATAATTTTTAAGATTGCTTACTTCAGCTTCATTGAAAACGATATTTCCGTGACCAGTGAGGTGTACATAAGGATATGAAAATAAATCGGGACTTCCTGGTTCAACAGTTGCCGGTTTTGTTTTTATACGGGTATTAATATTGGTGTTGCAATATTTTATCAAGTTTGGCAGTGAAGTTGGGTTAGCATACCAATCGCCACCGCCACTGTATTTTACGAGTGCAATTTCTTGCGAAAACAACGGTGTTGAAAGGATTAAAAGAAGATAAAACAGTTGCCTCATAATTAAATCAATTAGTCCTCATTAACAAATACTACACTGTGACAGGCAACAATTGCTGCAGTTTCTGTGCGTAATCTGGTGTTTCCCAATGAAACGGCAGTAAAATCATTTTCAAGTGCTAGAGCAATTTCTTTTTCGGAAAAGTCACCTTCAGGACCTATCAGCATAGTAATATTTTCATTTGGTTTCAAAACGGATTTCAATGTTTTTTTATCTGTTTCTTCACAATGCGCAATTAGTTTTACATCTTCATTTTTAAGTTTTACAAATTCCTTAAAAGTGATAGCGGGATTCAATTTAGGCAGATATAATTCATTAGATTGCTTCATCGCTGTCAATAAAATTTTATCAAAGCGTTCATTGTTTATTATTTTACGTTCGGAGTGATCGCAAATAATTGGTGTAATCTCCTGTATGCCTATTTCGGTGGCTTTCTCTAGAAACCATTCATAGCGGTCATTCATTTTAGTGGGCGCTACAGCCAGATGCAATCTGAATTTTGAAGGAGCAGCTTTCTCGAAAGAAATGATTTTAACCGTGCATTTACTGTCGGAAGCCAATGTGATTTCAGTTTTAAATAAAAATCCCAGACCATTGGTAACATATAGTAGGTCGGTATCTTTTTTGCGCAATACTTTGATGATATGTTTACTTTCTTCTTTATCGAAAGAAAAAACTTCAGTGGATTCTGTAATAGTTGGATTGTAAAATAATTGCATAATTTATAGTTGTATTCTTGCTTTAGAAACGACAGCGGAAGTTTCAAATGTTTGTGTTAAAAATTTTTGATAACCCACAATTCCAATCATGGCAGCATTATCAGTGGTGTATTCAAATTTTGGAATAAATGTTTTCCATCCGTATTTGTTCTCGGCTTCTTTCAACGTATTTCTAATTCCAGAATTAGCAGAAACGCCACCACCAATAGCAATCTGTTTTATTCCGGTTTCTTTTACGGCCAATTTCAATTTGTCCATCAAAATTTCTATAATGGTAAACTGAATCGAAGCGCAAATATCATGGAGGTTTTCATCGACGAAATTTGGATTCTCTAATTTTTTCTTTTGAATAAAATATAAAATTGCCGTTTTCAAACCAGAGAAACTAAAATCTAAACCGGGAACTTTAGGTTTTGTAAATGCAAATGCTTTTGGATTACCAAGTTGCGCATATTTATCAATCAACGGACCGCCTGGATAGGGAAGACCTAAAATTTTCGCACTTTTGTCAAAGGCTTCACCTACTGCATCGTCAGTAGTTTCGCCAATCACCGTCATGTCAAAAAAGTTATCTACTTTAATTATTTGAGTATGTCCGCCACTTATGGTCAACGCCAAAAAGGGAAAGCTAGGTTTTTCAAAACCATCTTCATCAATAAAATGAGCCAAAACATGGGCTTGCATGTGGTTTACTGCTATCAATGGAATTTGCAACGCCAGCGCCAATGATTTTGCAAAAGAACTTCCTACCAAAAGCGAACCCATAAGGCCAGGACCTTGAGTGAAAGCAATTGCGGATAGTTGTTCTTTTTGTATATTTGCCTTGCGAAGAGCAGCATCGACAACGGGAACTATATTTTGTTGATGCGCACGAGAGGCGAGTTCAGGAACTACGCCGCCGTATTGATTATGAATGAGCTGATTTGCCACAACATTTGATAGTACTTTATCGTTTTGTAAAATGGCAGCAGCAGTATCGTCACAGGAACTTTCGATAGCAAGAATAAAAACCTCAGGATTTTGCATAAAAAGGCACAAATTTTGAATTACATTTGATGGGTCAATTATAGAAAAATATTTCTTTGTCAAAAGCCAAAATTAAAGAATTTTTATCAAAGGCACCCCGTTTCCAATGGCAAAATCAAATTTTAGAACATTAAATAGTAAATAGGTATCAAAAAAGTTATAAAAATAGCGTTGCGCTTGCTGCTTGGATTAATCCTGCTTTTGTTGGTACTTGCTATTGCGGTTACTATGCCAGTTGTTCAAACGAAAATTGCACGTTATTTTACTAATAGTATCAATAAGGATTTTGGAACTAATATTACCATTGATGGTGTTGCCGTTTCGGTTTTTGGTGGGTTGAAATTTAAAAAAGTATTGATTCTGGACCACCATAAAGACACTTTAATTTACTCCGAAAGAATTTCAACCACTATTTTGGAAAGTAAGAAACTACTTAATGGTGATTTGATTTTTGATGGTTTGGATTTGCATGGTTTGCTTTTTAATCTGAGAACTTATAAAAACGAAAAAGAATCTAATCTTGATAAATTCATTAAAGCTTTTGAAACCGGGAAACCTTCCAGCAGAAAGTTTTTGCTTAAAGCAAATAAGCTTCAAATTTTTGACGGACGTTTTATCTTAACCGATGATAATAGAGACAATCCAAAAGATCTTGATTTAACAAAACTTAACGCATCCGTAACGGATTTCTTGATATTTGGTCCAGACGTGACTACTACTATAAACAAAATGTCATTTCTTGACTTTCGGGGTTTATATGTTAAAAATTTGAAATCAAAATTCACATATTCAAAGAAAAACATAAAGCTTGAAAATCTTGATTTATTGACCAAAGAATCTACGCTGGTTGGAACGGTTTTGTTGAACTATAAAATTGAAGATTTCTCCAATTTTACTGATAAAGTACTGTTTGATATCCAATTAAATTCGGCTTCCATAGCTTCAAATGATATTCGTTATTTTTATAAAGAAATTGGTAAAAACCAGCATTTTTATGCTAAAGCAAGTATTAAGGGGACGCTGAATGATCTGAAATTTAAAAACTTGAAATTAGTTGATGACCGCAAAACACAAATCAACGGAGATATCAATTTTAAAAATTTGTTTGCCAAAAAAGGTCAAAAATTCTCCATGTACGCTAAGTTTGATAAGTTAACGTCAAGTTATGGAGATTTGGTAGTTATACTCCCAAATATTTTAGGAACTAAATTACCTAGTTCCTTAAAAAAGTTAGGTCGATTTTCTGCCTCGGGAACTTCTAATGTTTCAACTACAGCAGTTGATGCTGATTTTTCTATGATTACCGCATTGGGAAAAGTAACTTCAAAATTGGCGATTCAAAATATAAATGTAATTGACAAGGCTTCTTATTTAGGGAATGTAATCTTTGATAATTTTGACATTGGAACATTATTGGATCAAAAAGATTTGGGTCGCGTTAGTTTGAATATTGATGTTGATGGAAAAGGTTTTAAACAAAAATTTTTAGATACTGCCATCAAAGGAGATATTAGTCAAATAGATTATAAAAATTACAATTATACCAATATTGTTGTCGACGGTACGCTTAAAAGTCCTTACTATAAAGGTCAAATTTCTGTTAACGACCCAAATTTGATCATGAATTTTGATGGATTATTGGACTTGAGTAAAAAAGATAGCCGTTACGATTTTCATATCAACGTTGAAAATGCAGATTTGTATAAGTTGAAGTTAATGAAAGATTCGGTTTCGGTGTTTAAAGGCGATGTTGTGGTTCAGGCTTCAGGGAATAATATCGAGAACTTTCAGGGAAATGTCTACATAAACAAAACGTCATATAAAAATGCAAAAGACACTTATAATTTTGATGATTTTGCAATAAATTCAACTTTTGACAGCAATAGAGTACGAACGATAACCGTAAATTCTCCAGATATTGTTCAGGGTGAAATTGTGGGTAAATATGAATTCAATCAATTGGAAAATTTGGTTAAAAATTCTCTTGGAAGTCTTTACACGAATTTCAAACCTAGTAAAGTCAAAAAAGGACAGTTCCTAAAGTTTAATTTTTCCATCTATAATAAGATCATCGAGATATTTTATCCTGAAATTTCAATTGGCTCCAATACTATTGTAAAAGGAAGTATTAACTCCGATAATCAGGAGTTTAAACTCAATTTTAATTCACCTCAGATTATTGCTGCGAACAATACACTTGATAATATTAGAGTTTCAGTGGATAATAAAAACCCATTGTATAATGCTTATATAGAATTAGATAGTATTAAGACGAAATATTATAAAATACGCGATTTTAGCCTGATAAATGTTACGATGAAAGATACGTTGTTCTTTCGTTCTGAATTTAAAGGTGGTCCAAAAGCGGAAGATTATTATAACCTGAATTTATACCACACCATCAATAAGGATAATAATAATGTCGTAGGAATTAGTAAATCGGAGGTTAAATTCAAGGATTATCTTTGGTTTTTAAATGAAAATGAAACACCAGACAACCAGATTGTTTTTGATAAATCATTCAAGAATTTTGATATTGATAACATCATATTATCGCATGAAGACCAATCTATTTCATTAGCTGGGGTTTTTAAGGACACTACCATTAAGGATTTGAAGTTGAGTTTTAAAGACGTTGATTTAAATCAGATTACGCCCGTCAATGAAAAGTTTGTAGTCCATGGAAATATAAATGGAGAAGTGAATTTCAAGCAGAATAACGACGTTTACCAACCGACAGCTTCTATTATTATTGACAAATTGAACGTGAATAAAACGGATTTAGGAACGTTAAATTTTGATATTGAAGGCGACGAAAGTCTGAGGAAATTCAACATCAATTCGAATTTAGAAAATGAAAATGTTGATTTATTCAAAGCGGATGGAAGTTTTGAAATAGTGAATAAAGAAACAATTTTAGATTTACAATTGAAATTTGATAAATTCAATATTGCAACTTTAAACTCTCTTGGCGGTGAAGTATTGTCTAATATACGAGGTTATATTTCAGGGAATTCAACGATTGAAGGAAATCTTAAAAAACCTAATATTAGCGGTCGTCTTTATTTAGATGCTGCTGGAATTACAATACCGTATCTGAATGTAGATTATGGTTTGAGCGATAATACGATTATTGATTTGACGGATGAAAAGTTTCTCTTTAGAAATAATACGCTGACCGACACTAAATATGGAACAAAAGGAAACTTAAACGGAAGTATTGAACATAATAATTTTACGGATTGGAAGTTAGATTTAGCCATTAATTCTAAAAGATTATTAGCATTAGATACTAAAGATAGTGAAGATGCAGCATATTATGGTACAGCGTTTATAGATGGAAAGGCAACTATTAAGGGGCCCACAAATTCCTTGTTTATAAAAGTTGAAGCTAAATCTGAGAAAGGAACTGCGGTAAAAATACCTATAAATAATGCCGAAAGTGTTAGTGATAATATCTTTATTCATTTTGTAACGGCTAAGGAAAAATACAATCTGGAAAATGGTATTGTTGAAAACAGCAGAAATTACAACGGACTAGAATTAGAATTTGATTTTGATATTACACCAGACGCCGAAGTAGAAGTGATTTTGGACCGAAATACTGGTCACGGAATGAAAGGAAAAGGTTTTGGATCGCTTTTGTTTAAAATTAATACTTTGGGAAGATTCAATATGTGGGGTGATTTCCAGGCGTATGAAGGAACCTATAATTTCAAATACGGTGGGCTTATTGATAAGAAATTTGAAGTAAAAAAAGGAGGTTCAATTACATGGGAAGGAAATCCTATGAAGGCGCAATTAAACTTGGAAGCAATCTATAAAACTTCGGCGAATCCTGCTGTTTTATTGGATAACTCCTCCTTTAATACCAAAGTTCCCGTTGAAGTAGTGATTGGGCTTCGAGGTGATTTAACTAGTCCTGAACCTGATTTTAATATTGAATTTCCAACAGTAAGTAATGTATTGAAATCGGAAATTCAATATAAATTAAACGACAAAGATGTCCGTCAGACGCAGGCGTTGTATTTACTATCTTCAGGGGGATTTTTGAGTCCGGAAGGAGTGAACCAGTCTGATTTCTCTGGAAGTTTATTTGAAACCGCTTCGAGTATTTTAGGTGGGATTATTCAATCTGATGATGAAAAATTTAAAGTTGGACTTAATTTTATTGGTGCCGACAGAAGAATAGGAAAAGAAACCGACGGAAGATTTGTTGCTACAATTTCATCTAAAATTAATGAAAGAGTGACCATCAATGGTAAACTGGGAGTTCCTTTTGGCGGAATTAATGAATCAGCAATTGTAGGCGACGTTGAAGTTTTATATCGAGTTAACCAGGACGGAACGCTTAATTTACGACTTTTTAATAAAGAAAATGACATTAATTATGTTGGTCAAGGAATTGGCTACACGCAAGGTTTAGGGGTTTCTTATGAAGTCGATTTTGATACGTTCAAAGAATTTGTCAATAAAATATTTAAAAATCTCAAATTTGAGAGTCTTTCAGCTCCGGTTTCGGAAGATCAAGATTCAAATTTATCTCCGGATTATATTAATTTTTCAAAATCAAAAAAAACGAATACTGAAAAAATCAAAAAAAATCAAGAAGGTTTGATACCTGAAGAAGACTAGTTGTCACACTTTGGACTTGGAGGCAATATCATTTTGAATTGAAAAAAAGTGACGCCTCAAACTGTTTTGCAGTAAACCAAAACGTACATACTTAAATCCACAATTTTTTTTTTAGATCCAAACAGGAAAAAACTTTATGATTTCTTGCTAATAAATTATGCAGTATATCGACTCGTTTAATAGTGAAAAAACAGACGAATTGTTAATTGTTAAATAAAAGTTAGTTATTTTTCACTTTTGTTAAATAAAATTCAATTTATTTGAGTTTCTAAAAAACTTATCAACGAAAACGTTTGAATTCATAATGCTTTACTAATTTATTAAACACACAGCCTTGAAAATGGTTTATGTTTGCTAATTTTACGCTTTAATACTTAAATAATGCCAAAAACAATAAAAAAAGTTGGCGTTCTCACCTCAGGAGGAGACTCACCAGGGATGAACGCAGCAATTCGCTCAGTTGTTCGTACTTGTGCTTATCATAACATAGAATGTATAGGAATTTATAGAGGATATCAGGGAATGATTGAAGGAGACTTCAAAGAAATGGGACCCCGAAGTGTCAACAACATTGTAAATAAAGGCGGAACGATTTTGAAATCGGCTCGATCTCTAGAATTTAAAACACCAGAAGGAAGAAAAAAAGCACATGAAAATCTTATCAAAGCCGGAATTGATGCTTTAGTGGTAATAGGTGGTGACGGAACTTTTACAGGAGGGTTGTTGTTTAATACGGAGTTTAATTTTCCTGTGATGGGAATTCCGGGAACCATTGACAATGATATTTTTGGAACGAGCCATACTTTAGGATATGATACCGCGCTGAATACTGTAGTAGATGTAATTGACAAAATTAGAGATACTGCGAGTTCTCACAACCGTTTATTCTTTGTAGAGGTAATGGGTAGAGATGCCGGTCATATTGCTTTGAATGCCGGTATTGGAGCAGGAGCAGAGGAAATTCTTATTCCAGAAGAAGATTTAGGTTTAGATCGATTATTGGAATCTTTGCAAAAAAGTAAAGCTTCAGGTAAATCATCCAGTATAGTAGTTATAGCAGAAGGAGATAAAATAGGTAAAAATGTATTCGAATTAAAAGATTATGTCGAAGCTAATTTGCCTGAATATGATGTTAGAGTTTCTGTTTTAGGTCATATGCAACGTGGTGGTTCGCCTTCGTGTTTTGATAGAGTTTTAGCCAGTAGACTAGGAGTGAAAGCTGTTGAGTCATTAATAGAAGGTAAATCAAATTATATGGTTGGATTACAAAATGATAAAGTTTCGTTGACACCTTTAGAACAAGCAATCAAAGGCAAAACAGAGATTGATAGAGAATTATTAAGAGTTTCAGACATTATGTCTACATAAGTGGTTAAAGTTTATTGTGAGGAAATTAGACTTTATATGAAGTTAATATAAAATAAACAAAAAAATTAAAGTAAAATGTCAAAAGTAAAATTAGGAATAAACGGTTTTGGAAGAATTGGAAGAATCGTTTTCAGAGAGTCTTTCAACAGAGATAACGTTGAAGTAGTAGCGATCAATGATTTATTAGATGTAGATCACTTGGCATACTTATTAAAATATGACTCAGTTCACGGACGTTTCAACGGAACTGTCGAAGTAAAAGAAGGACAACTTTTTGTGAACGGAAAAAACATTCGTATTACAGCTGAAAGAAATCCAGCAGATTTAAAATGGAATGAGGTTGATGTTGATGTAGTTGCTGAATGTACTGGTTTTTTTACTACTATTGAAACTGCAACCGAGCACATTAAAGGTGGTGCTAAAAAAGTAATTATTTCTGCTCCTTCTGCTGATGCGCCAATGTTTGTAATGGGAGTTAACCATACTGAAGCGAAAGCTACGGATATGGTTGTTTCTAATGCTTCTTGTACAACAAACTGTTTAGCTCCTTTAGCTAAAGTTATTCACGATAATTTTGAAATAGTTGAAGCTTTAATGACTACGGTTCACGCAACAACTTCAACTCAAATGACTACAGATGGTCCTTCTAAGAAAGACTGGAGAGGTGGACGTGCAGCAAACTTAAACATTATTCCATCATCAACTGGTGCTGCAAAAGCAGTTGGTAAAGTGATTCCATCATTGAACGGAAAATTAACAGGTATGTCGATGCGTGTTCCTACAGCTGACGTTTCTGTGGTAGATTTAACAGTAAAAGTGGCTAAAGAAACTTCTTATGAAGAAGTAATGGCAGTATTGAAAAAGGCTTCTGAAACTACTATGAAAGGTATTTTAGGATATACAGAAGATTTAGTAGTATCTCAGGATTTTATTTCTGATCCAAGAACCTCTATTGTTGATGTTCATGCGGGGATTGGATTGAATTCTACTTTTTTCAAAATCATCTCTTGGTATGATAATGAATACGGATATTCTAGCAAATTAATTGATTTATCTGTTCACATTGCAGGTTTAAAATAATTCTTTATATTTACAAATCCCGTTATCTTTATTTTAACGGGATTTTATTTTTTGTTACTTTTTAAGATAGATGTTTTCCGTTAAACGCAATTAAAAACAGGTAACTCCGAAACCGAAAAACCAAAAGAATATGAGATTAATAGTTGATAGTGGTTCTACAAAAGCTGATTGGATTGCAATAGATGACCATGGAAAAGTATTGTTTACAACACAAACATTAGGGTTAAATCCTGAAGTTCTTGATGCAGATGAAATTATTGAACGTTTGAATGATCGTTTTGATATTTTACAAAATAAAAAAAATGCAAGCCATTTGTTTTTTTATGGCGCCGGTTGCGGCACTGATAGAATGAAAATTACACTTTCACAAGTTTTTCAAACTTATTTTCCTAACGCTATTATTGACGTGAAAGAAGATACCTATGCAGCAGTTTATGCAACAACTCCAAAAGGAGAGAAGGCAATTGTTTCAATTTTAGGAACAGGATCAAATTGCAGTTATTTTGATGGTAAAGAATTACACCAAAAAGTACAGTCCCTAGGTTATATTGCCATGGATGATTGTAGTGGAAATGTTTTTGGTAAAGAACTAATCAGAAAGTATTATTTCAACAAAATGCCAAAAGAACTAGCAGTCGAATTTGAAAAAGAATACGATTTAGATCCAGATGCGATAAAAAGCAAATTGTACAAAGAACCAAATCCAAATGCGTACTTGGCTACTTTCGCAAAGTTTTTAATTCAACATAAAGAAACAGAATTCTGCAGAAAAATTATTTTTAAAGGAATGAAATCTTTTGTGAAAAATTATATCAAACAATATGATAATTGTAAAGAAGTTCCTGTACATTTTGTAGGTTCGATTGCTTTTTATCTAAAAGATGAATTACAAGAAACTTTTGATAAATATGAATTGCAATTAGGTAATGTTTTAAGAAGACCTATTGACGGACTTATTGCGTACCACATAGCAAATAAATAGTTTCAGCTAGAGAAATTCAGTTTTGAACTAAAAAAAATCATTGACAATTTACTTGATTAAAAGTAAATTGCCAGTGATTTTTTGATTTAATATTATTTGAAATAGTTCCAAACGGAATGTATATTGCTTAACTCAATGTTGCTATTAAATATTAAAGTATTGCAATCATTGAAATTTCAACATTTACGTTTTTTGGCAAACAAGCCACTTGAACTGTTTCTCGCGCAGGAGCTGTTGTTTCATTAAAATAAGAACCGTAGACAGTGTTTATTTTCCCAAAATCATTCATGTCCATAATGAAGATTGTTGCTTTTACAACGTTGTCAAATGTCATTTCTGCAGCTTCTAGAACTGCTTTCATGTTTTGCATCACTTGTTCGGTTTCCAATTCGATGGTTTCTGTAATCAATTCTCCTGACGCTGGATTTATCGCAATTTGACCTGAAGTATAAAGTGTATTTCCTTTAAGAACAGCTTGGTTATAAGGTCCAATTGGAGCCGGAGCATTTTCTGTTAAAATTATTTTTTTCATAAAAGTAAGCTGGTCTAAAGTTAAAAAAACGTAGTGTCAATTAGTATTTAATATGGAATAGAATTATCTGTTGATCGTACTTCTTTTATCCCATTTGATGTCGCTCAACACGCCAGATTTTATTCCAATGAAGAAACCCCAGTTGGCATTGGTACCAAACGGAGACCAGTTGAAATCCATTCTCCAACTTAATAAATCTCTTTCAAAACGAAGTTGGGTGAAAGTAACACCTTTCTGAACAAAATCGTAACCTGTAGAAACACCTGCTTTCCATTTTGGAGTAATGTCAGCATTGGCTGATATCATAATAGAATTACCAATTATTTTGTTTTCCCTATTGTTATTTCCATACGTTAATGAATAGGCAAAAGTCATGTCCCAAGGAAGTTTAGAGTTGAAAAATTCAGAAATTATATCTTCGTCGTCAGTATCTTCTTCATCTTCGAATTGGCTTCTTCTGCTGTCTCCTAAGTCAGTATTTGTTCCAAATAAATCATCTTCGCGACCACCATTTCGTTGACTTTGAACATTTTTATCTTTTTTATCGTCTTTACCTTGGCTTGAAATAGAATAGTTTAACGTCATATTAGAACTCGTCATTCTAAAAAGACTTCCCCCATTATCAATATTAAAAACATTTATTCGGTTTCCGGAATTGTCAATTGCATATGGATCTAACGTGGCTCCAAAATTAACATTCATTTTATTATCTAATAAAGTTGTCCCACCGCTAACTCGTATTGGTGAAAAAGCTAAAGAAGTTACTCCGTCTGCATCCAAATTATAGGATGTTGAAAGATTTAAGTTGTTAAGCAGCATTATTTTTTTAGGCTCTACTTTTGTACTGTCTTTATCGGTTACTTTAGCCTCAAATGTGTTGCTTAAATCAAAGCCTAAGGTATTAGCATTGTTTAAACCAGGAGCACCGTAAATTCCATTTTCAAACCGAGTATATTGTTTGTTTATTGTTCCACTAGCGTCAGATGCGTAGGTATCATAATATTTTTCGAAACTTGGAGTGTAACCATATGATATCGATGGTCTCATGACGTGTCTTATGGATTTGATTTTTTTGTCATTGCCAAAATTAAAAGTTCCATATATCGTGGTTCCAACACTCGATGAGAATGAATACGTTCTAAAAGCGTCAAATCCATTGATTGTTTTATCTACAACTTTACTTTGGTCTACATCAAAACTTCTTTCAATTGTTTTGGTATACCAAATTTCCTCATAATTTAAAGATGATGAAGCACTAAAATATTTGAATAATTTAAAATTGGTACTTAATGGAATGCTGTGTTGGAAACCGACTTTTGCATCTCTGAACATTTGCGGTTTGAAAAATAAAGAATCAGAAGTAATGATACTGTTTCTTCCATTTAAATTATATTGTAAGTTGATGTTTTTTAACAAACCTTTTCTAACTCCATCTTTTCCAACAAACGGATAAATTCGGTCAACACTTAACTGTAACGTTGGTAAAGTCATATTGATTTCCTCGGTTTGCGTATTTTGTGAATGTGTTGCAGTAAGCGACATTCTTACCTGAGGAACTGATGTAAAAGTTTTTGAATACGATATCGATGAACTCAAAGTATTGTTCAGGTTTGATCCAATATTTACCTGATTGATGGATTGCTGGAAATATTTGCTGCTTCCAAGATTCACAGATGCTGAAAAACTAGAATTCGGATTTGATTTAGAGTCTTTTGAATGTGACCATTGAATGTTATAAATGTTTTGTTTCAAATAATCCGGATAACCTCTTTCACTGTTTATTAAATTTTCAAATCGAACATTCAAGTTTCCTCTGTAATTGTATCGTTTCGCATAGCTGGATTCAAAACGCAATCCATAGCTTCCGTTGGTATAATAATCCGCCAAAACCGTTAAATCATAATTATCGCTTAGCGCAAAATAATATCCTAAATTTTGAAGTGAAAATCCTCGATTATTAGAGTCATTGTAACTGGGTAAAATCAACCCGGAAATACTAGTTTCCTTGCTCATTGGAAAAAAAGCGAAGGGTAATGCAATTGGAGTTGGTACGTTTGCGATAACCATATTGGTCAAACCGGTTACTACTTTTTTACCTGGAATAAATTTTACTTTATTCGTTTGAAAATAATATTCTGGATTGTCTATATCTTTTGAGGTGGTAAAACGAGCTCCTTTTAGAAAATAAACCGAGTCGTTCTCTTTCTTTGTTATGGCTGCTTTTATTTTAAATTCACCTTGGTCCGACCTTGAATTCCAAATTAAAGCTTTTTTTGTTTTAAAGTTAAACCGAATAGAATCGGGTTCAATTACATTTGCACCTTGCTTAAAATTTGGATATTGCGTATAAGTACCCGTTGAATCCTTGATACGTCCGGCATAAACTTCATTTTTTTCATAATCCATTACAATAATCCCAGACTTCAGTTCAACGTCCTGATAGTACAATTCTGCCTGGTCATATAAGGTTATGATTTTTTTCTTCTGATCAATTTTAGCATAATTATCGGCTTTGTATCTCACTTTACCATCTAGAAATGCTTTTTTAGGTTTTATGCTGTCGATTTTGATTGTATCGGTATCTTTTTCAACAATTAAAATAGGAGTTTTACTTTTGATAATACTTTTTTTGGTACTATCTATTTGTTTAGTAGGGGATATAGCCGTCTTTTTTTTTGTTATATCTTGAGAATATAATTTACCAGAACCTACGGATAGGAAAATTGATAATAAAACGATATTAAATAAGTTTGTATGCAAAGGTTTAAATGCTATTTTTGTAAAATTATGGCCTGTTTTTTGACATGTCAAACTTACATATTATTTTTTGTCAAAAATAGGCAAATAAATATTTTTATAGCGGTAGTCTTTTAATTAAATTAACTTATATCTTTATGCGCAAAACATATAAAATTAAAAGAATATTAACTTTTATTTTGATAATATTTTCGGTAATCGGATATAGTCAAACCAATAATTTTAAGGTGACTTTAGATGCAGGTCACGGAGCGCATGATTTTGGTGCTGTTTACGAAGGCCGGATCGAAAAAAACATTGCTTTGGCAGTAGTTTTAAAAGTTGGAAAAATATTAGCAGCTACTCCACAAATGGAGGTGAATTACACCCGAAAAACAGATGTATTTATTGATTTGATTGAAAGAGCTAACATTGCCAATAGATTTAATGCTACTATTTTTGTCTCCATTCATTGTAACGCTAATAGAAACACTGCTGCTGACGGTACCGAAACCTACGTAATGGGTTTGAGTAAAGTGGCATCAAATTTAGAAGCGGCCGAAAAAGAGAACTCCGTAATTACTTTAGAGAAAGATTATAAACAAAAATATGAAGGATTTGATCCTAACTCTCCGGAAACGATGATTGGAATGACGCTGATGCAGGAAGAATATTTGGATAACAGTATCTCGCTCGCCAGTAAAGTAGAAGACGCTTTTGAAGATCTAGGAAAAAAAATAAGAGGAGGCGGAGTGAAACAAGCACCTTTTATGGTGCTTCATAAAGCATACATGCCACGCGTGTTGATAGAAATGGGTTTTATATCTAATACAATCGAAGGAAATAGATTAAATTCTGAAGAAGGACAGGATGAAATTGCCAAAGCTATTGCAGATGCGATTATTAGCTATAAAAAGGAATATTATGGTAGTGGTGAAATTGAAATTTTTGAAGAAAGACCTTCGCAAAAAATTAATGAAAAACCAATAAGAGATACGATTACCCCAACAAAACCAAAGACTATTTCTCAAACGGTGGAGTCAACGCAAACTAAAAAGGGGGTTGATAATTCTAAACCAATATTCAAAGTACAACTTTCGGCAAGCATTAAAAGAGTAGAATTAATTCCTAGAAATTTCAATGGGTTGAAAAATATTTCTGTAGCCTATGAAAATAGAGTTTATAAATATATGTACGGAGAAACTGCTGATTATGACGAAGCAAAAAAACAATTAAGCGAAGCAAAGGATAAAGGTTATAATACTGCTTTTTTGATAGCTTTCAAAAACGGAGAAAAAATTAACATTCAGGATGCTTTAAAATAATAGCACTTACTTTTATGTTATAATTGGAAAACACACCTACTTATATTTTGAAGATTCTCAAACAAATTAAAATCGTTTTTATAGTACTGTTTTTATTTTTCGCAGTAAATGTTTTTCCTCAGTCCCATGCAAAGTTTATTGTAATTTTAGATGCGGGTCACGGCGGCAAAGATCCTGGTAATTCTTATCACGGTTTTGTTGAAAAAGAAATTGCACTCAAAACAACATTGAAACTAGAAAAGCTCCTTGAAAAAGAGGGTGGTATTCAAGTCATTCATACTAGAAAATCAGATGTTTTTATAGAATTAAAGGACCGACCTAAAAAAGCGAATAGTCTTGATGCCAATTTATTTATTTCTATACACTGTAATTCTGTCAAAAATCCAGTTCCTTTTGGTACAGAAACTTTTGTAATGGGTTTGGCAAGGAGTAAAGCTAACTTGGAAATCGCAAAACAAGAAAATTCAGTTATATTATTGGAGAAAGATTACAAGCAAACTTATAAAGGATTTGATCCCAAAAATCCCGAAACGTTAATAGGATTGAAAATTCTGCAAGAAGATTATTTAGACCGAAGTATAAATTTAGCTTCAAAAATTGAAAATAATTTTAAAAATAAAGTGCATCGAAAATCAAGAGGTATAAAGCAGACTCCGTTATGGGTTTTGGATGCCGCTTACATGCCCAGTGTATTGATTGAATTAGGATTTTTATCCAATAATGAGGAAGGAATTTTTCTAAATTCAAATGTGGGACAAAACAAGATGGCGCAGGCAATTGCAACAGCAATTATCGCGTACAAAAAAGAATATTTTGGAACACAATCCGATAATACTAATCAGGATAATTTCTCCAAAAAAATAACGGAAAACAGTACAAAAATTAATTTAAAGCGCACTAAATCAAAACTAAATATTGAAAAATCAGTTTCACAAAAGAGCGAAACAAAAACACAAAATTCCGATGTGGTTTTTAAAGTTCAATTTGCCGCTGGAAATAAAAATATCGAATTAAATCCTTCTAATTTTAAGGGATTAAAGAATGTCAGCGTTAGAACAAACAATGGTTCTTTCTATAAATATGCTTACGGCGCTACAACGGATTATAGTCTTGCGAAACAGAATTTGAAAGAGGTTAAATCCAAAGGGTATTCTTCAGCGTATATTATAGCGTTTAGGAATGGAAAAAATATTAGTGTTGAAGAAGCACTGAAATAATTATAACAAGTCAAATATTTTATATTAAATTTGTAAAAAATACTTAAATTTTGAAAATAACACGAGAAATTAAAACTGCCATCTTGGTAATTGCATCTATTTTATTATTTATTTGGGGCTACAGTTTTTTAAAAGGAAGAGATCTTTTTACCAATTACAAAACTTTTTTTGTAGAGTATAAAAGTGTTGAAGGTTTAGCAACATCAGCACCAGTAACCCTTAACGGTTTAGTTATAGGTAAAGTGAGTCGCATTACCATAAATGAAAATACAGGTGTATTATTAGTCGAGTTACAATTAAAAACTGATTTTCCAATTTCTAAATCCAGTATTGCATCTATTTATGAGCCAGGATTTATTGGAGGAAAACAAATTGCAATTATTCCGAATTTTAATGACAAAACCTTTGCTGTTGATGGTCAGAAGTTGCAAGGTGGAGTAAAAATGGGTCTTACTGATAAAGTAGGAGATCAATTAGCTCCCCTTCAGGAAAAACTTGAAAAGTTGTTGGGAAGTACTGAAAAATTAATGACAGGATTAAATAACGTTTTGGATCAAAAAGGCCAGCAAGATTTAAAACTTACTTTGGCTGAATTAGGTAAGACTATTGAACAGTTCCACAAAGTTTCTATAAATGTTAATGATTTATTGGACGCTAATAAAACTCAAATAAATGGAGTAGTAACCAATTTTAATAAAATTTCTGGAAATTTTTCTAAAATATCCGATTCCCTTAATAAAGCTGATTTAGCTAAAACTGCCCGTAATTTGAATGCAACTTTAGCAAGAGTCGATGGTATTGTGAGTGGTTTGGAATCTGGTAAAGGTTCTATGGGTAAATTATTGAACGATGAAGCTTTCTACCAGAACATTAAAAGTTCTACAAAAGAATTAGAATTATTATTGCAGGATATTAGACTTTATCCAACACGATATGTGAATATCTCTGTTTTTGGAAAGAAAAACAAACCTTATGTTGGTCCTACGAACGATTCTATACCTAATGTAAAAAATTAGTAATTATGAGCTACTTAGACAATATTTTATTTGCCATTCTGTTGGTAATTGGTTTTGGTTATTTTTTTACAAGTGTTAAAAAAATTAGACGAAATATCAATCTTGGAACTGATGTAAATCGTTCTGATAATCCTAAAGCGCGTTGGACTAATATGGCAATGATTGCTCTTGGCCAATCAAAAATGGTGAAAAGACCCATTGCTGGAATACTTCATATAATTGTATACGTAGGTTTTGTGGTCATCAACATTGAATTATTAGAAATTATAATCGATGGGCTTTTTGGTACGCATCGTGTTTTTGCTTTTTTAGGAACAACGTATGATGTGCTGATTGCTTCCTTCGAAATTTTAGCATTTTTGGTTTTAGTTGCTGTTTTTGCTTTTTGGAGTAGAAGAAACGCAATCAAACTCAAACGATTTGTAAGTTCAGACTTGAAAGGTTGGCCTAAAAGTGATGCGAATTACATCTTGTATTTTGAGGTGGTTCTGATGACTTTATTTTTATTGATGAATGCATCTGATTTGCATTTGCAAAATGTACCCGGAGGTTTTTCACATTTTATAAAAGCAGGTTCTTACCCAATAAGTCAATTTATTGAGCCTGTTTTTAATGGAATGTCAAATGAATTGGTAATGTTGCTATCAGAGATATTTTGGTGGTTGCACATTGTGGGAATTTTAATTTTCATGAATTATCTTTATTTTTCAAAGCACTTACATATACTGTTAGCTTTTCCTAATACCTATTTTGCAAATCTGAATCCACAAGGACAATTTGATAATTTAGAGTCTGTTACCAAAGAAGTAAAATTAATGATGGATCCTAATGCAGATCCTTTTGCAGCAGCACCAGCGGATGAAAATGCGGTTCCGAGTAAATTTGGTGCTAGTGATATTCAGGATTTAAATTGGGTACAATTATTGAACGCTTATACTTGTACAGAATGTGGTCGTTGCACTTCATCTTGTCCAGCCAATATTACTGGAAAAAAATTGTCTCCTCGTAAAATCATGATGGATACCAGAGACAGGATGGAAGAAGTGGGTAGAAATATTGATGCCAATAAAGGTATTTTTATTCCGGATAACAAAACATTATTAAACGATTATATCACACCAGAAGAGCTTTGGGCTTGTACCTCTTGTAATGCTTGTGTGGAAGAGTGTCCAGTAAACATTAGCCCGCTTTCTATTATTATGGATATGCGTCGCTATTTAGTTATGGAGCAAAGTGCGGCTCCAATGCCTTTGAATGCCATGATGACCAATATAGAAAATAATGGAGCGCCTTGGCAATACAATCAACAAGACCGATTGAACTGGAAAAATGAATAATTGTTTTATTTGTTAAGAATTCATTTCGTATAATATAAGAATAATTTTCCGTTTACTTGAATAATCAAATCAACGAATAACCGAATCACAAATAGTATGTCAGAGAATTTAATAGTGCCAACAATGGCCGAAATGTTAGCTCAAGGGAAACAACCAGAAGTTTTATTTTGGGTAGGTTGTGCAGGAAGTTTTGACGATAGAGCAAAGAAAATTACAAAGGCATTTGTCCGTATTTTGAATCGTGCAAATGTTCCTTTTGCCGTTTTAGGTACTGAAGAAAGTTGTACCGGTGATCCTGCAAAAAGAGCTGGAAACGAGTTTTTGTTCCAAATGCAAGCCATGATGAATATCGAGGTTTTAAATGCATACGAAGCAAAAAAAATTGTCACTGCTTGTCCGCATTGTTTCAATACACTAAAAAATGAATATCCGGAATTAGGCGGAAAATATGAAGTAGTTCACCATACGGAATTTTTGAAATCATTATTAGATGACGGAAGATTGACTATTGAAGGAGGACAATTCAAAGGAAAGCGAATTACTTTTCACGATCCTTGCTATTTAGGAAGAGCTAATAATGTATATGAAGCACCTAGAGATTTGATTCTTAAATTAGATGCTGAATTAGTCGAAATGAAACGCTCTAAAGCAAACGGTTTATGCTGTGGTGCTGGTGGTGCGCAAATGTTCAAAGATGCTGAACCAGGTAACAAGGAAGTCAACGTTGAAAGAACTGAAGACGCATTAGAAACAAAACCGGAAATAATTGCTGCGGGTTGTCCTTTTTGTAATACGATGATGACTGACGGTATTAAAAATAAAGAAAAAGAAGGCGAAGTAAAAGTCATGGATATTGCGGAATTAATCGCCAATGCTCAAGATCTTTAAATCAAAAAAAATTAAGAATTTTGAATGTCACTTTTAAAATTCATAACTCATAAATCATAATTAAGATGTACGTTCCTTTTGAAAATTTACCCGAAGAATCTAAAATCTGGATTTATCAATCAAACAGAAAGTTTTCGGATGCGGAATTTTCTGAAATTGAAACTGCTTTGCAAACCTTTCTTGAAAGTTGGGCTGCGCATGGTACTAGTTTAGAATCATCGTATGAATTAAAATACAATCGCTTTATTATTATTGCAGTAAATCAAGATGTTCAGCCAGCAACAGGATGTTCTATTGATTCCTCGGTTGAATTTATTCAAAGTTTAGAACAAAAATATACTGTTGATTTATTGGATAAAATGAATGTTACCTTTAAACTTGGGGAGCATATTGCGCACAAACCATTGATTGATTTTAAAAAGATGGTTAAAGATAAAGCGGTTACGGAGAACACAATCGTTTTCAATAATTTGGTTAATAATATAGAAGAATACAATGAATCGTGGGAAGTTCCGGCTATTGACAGCTGGCATAGTCGCTTTTTTTAAACAAAATAGTTCAATGAAAAAAATAGGCATTAAAATTGTTTTTTTTTATGTCTTATTTATTTTTGTTGCTGCGGGTTGTGTTGGTACAAAAGTGAATAAGAACAAAAAAATTGTAACCAACATTCCGTCCAAAATAGAGAATTTGGACAGCATAAATACTGCTAATATTCCTAAGCTTTTTGACTTGTCTCCCGAAGGAAACAAATGGGTAGATAGTCTTTATAATAATATGACCTTAGAGGAAAAATTTGGGCAATTATTTATGGTTGCTGCTTATTCCAATAAAGATTCTGCTCATAGTAATGCAATAGAAAAACTTATTTTGGATTATAAAATTGGAGGATTAATTTTCTTTCAAGGCGGTCCGGTTCGCCAGGCTAAATTGACTATTCGTTTTCAATCCAAATCAAAAATCCCACTTTTTATAGGAAGTGATGCGGAATGGGGTTTAGGTATGCGATTGGATTCTACCTATCGTTATCCTTGGAATATGACTCTCGGGGCTATTCAAGACATGAAACTTTTAGAGAAAGTTGGTGCGCAAATGGGACAGCAGAGCAAGCGATTGGGAATGCAGTTTAATTTTGCACCGGTGCTTGATATCAATTCAAATCCTAAAAATCCTATTATAGGTTTTCGTTCTTTTGGCGAAGATAAATTTAAAGTTACAGAACGGGCGATTGCCGTAATGAACGGGGTTCAAAGTCAGGGAGTATTTTCGACAGGGAAACATTTTCCGGGTCACGGCGATACGGATACCGATTCTCATAAAAAATTACCAATCATCAATTCTTCAAAAGAAAGATTAAAAGATATTGAGTTTTACCCTTACAAGAAAATGTTTCATGAAGGACTTGCATCAGTTATGGTGGCACATTTAAACGTTCCCAGTTTAGAACCAAGGAATAATTTTCCTTCTTCAATTTCTTATAATGTAGTGACTGATATTCTTCAAAAAGAATTGGGTTTCAAAGGCCTTATTTTTACCGATGCCTTAAATATGAAAAGTGTAAGCGATTTCAAATTACCAAGTGAAATCAACTTTGAAGCTTTTATGGCCGGAAATGACGTTTTGTTGTTTCCTGAGAATGTCCCTGCTGCGATTGATAAATTTAGATTAGCATATTCATTGAATTTATTTACTGATGAACGGTTGGCTTTTTCTGTAAAGAAAATTTTAAAATTCAAGTATAAAGCTGGTTTGAATGCGTACAAACCGATTGTTATAGAAAATTTGTACAGCGATTTAAATACTGTCGAAAATGATGCATTGCAATATGAATTGTATGAAAATGCGATTACTGTTCTAAAAAATACGGGTACTGTTTTACCAATTAAAAATTTGGACAAACAAAAAATTGCTTATGTAAAAATTGGCGATGACAGTAATGATGCATTTGTTTCGACTTTAAAAAAATATGCTGAAGTAGCTGAAATTGCAGAAACGAATTTGGATAGTCTTCAAGCGAAATTACAGCCTTTTACAACTGTAATCATTGGTTACCACAAATCAGATGTAGCTTTTAGAAACGATGATTTAAAATCGAATGAAGTATTCAAAATCAATTTTTTAGCCAAAAACAATAATGTAATTCTGAATGTTTTTGCAAAACCATACTCTTTATTACCAATTGCAAATTTTGAGGATATTGAAGGATTAGTTGTTTCCTATCAAAATAGTAAGATTGCTCAAATAGTTTCTGCAGAATTAATTTTTGGATCTATCGAAGCAAAAGGTAAATTGCCGGTTTCAATCAATGATAGTTTCAAAGTAAATGATGGTTTACCAACAGAAAAATTGAATCGTTTAGGGTTTACTACACCGGAAAATGTTGGAATGAATTCAACTATTTTATCAAAAATTGACGATATCGCCAATAATGCTATTAATGCTAAAATGACACCTGGAGTTCAGGTTCTGGTAGCCCGAAAAGGAAAAGTTATTTATCAAAAATCATTCGGGCATCATACCTATGATAAAACGATTAAAGTGCAGGATTCAGATATTTATGATGTGGCATCGTTAACCAAAATTTTAGCAACTTTACCAAATGTTATGTTGCAATACGATCAACAAAAAATAAATCTGGAGACTACATTAGGAACAATGTCTCCGATTTTCAAAGATTCAAATAAGGCAAATATTAATTTCAAAGATTTATTGTCTCATTATGCTGGGTTAGCAGCTGGAATTCCATTTTACAAGGCCACAATGAATAAATCAAAATCTCCTTCTGAGGTTTATTTTAGGAAAGTTGCCGAAGAGAATTTCTCGAAAAAATTAGGAGATAGTCTTTTTATACGAAATGATTTTAGTGATACTATTATGAAAATGATTGTGGATAGTAAGCTGTCAGTGAAAAAAGAATACAAATACAGTGATTTAACTTTCATGATCTTAAAGGATTATTTGGAAAAAACAACGGGTAAAACATTGGATGTTTTAATTCAGGAAAATTTCTATCGCTCGCTTGGTATGAATAATTCCAGTTTTAATCCACTGGATAAATTTGACAAAAACAGAATTCCTCCAACGGAAACCGATACGTATTTCCGTCGCCAGCTTTTGCAAGGGTATGTCAACGACTTATCGGCTGCTTTAGAAGGCGGAGTTTCTGGTCACGCCGGTGTTTTTTCGAATGCAATGGATGTGGCTAAAATAATGGAACTTTATTTGCAAAAAGGGAATTATGGTAATCAGCAGTATTTTTCTGAAAAGACATTTGAGGATTTTAATACTTGTTATTTCTGTGCGGCAGGAAATAGGAGAGGTGTTGGCTTTGATAAACCGCAATTGGGTGCCGAAGGTCCTACATGCGGTTGTGCTTCAATGACCAGTTTTGGGCACACTGGCTACACAGGAACGATGGCTTGGGCCGATCCTGAAACACAAATTGTGTATGTATTTTTATCAAATAGAACTTTTCCAGTTGCTGCTGAGAACAGATTATCCAAAGAAAATATTCGGGAAGATATCCAAAAGGTGATTTATGAAGCGATTATAAACTAACCTATTTTTGAGGTTATAATAGAAATAGTCCAAATGAAATTATTAACAATTTCATTTGGACTATTTCTATTAAAAACGTTTTCAATAATTCTATTAGAAATATTTAGTTATAAATTTTAGCTGAATTAAAGTATATTTGAGATAAAAATAGTTTGATGAAAAATAGGAATGCTGTTTTTACAAAAGTCAATTTAATTGTATTGCTTTTTTGCATGACTTTTGTAAATGCTCAAAATATTGATATTAATATTCTACGAGATATCAATGTTGATAGGAATATGAATTTAGATCCTACTTTTAAATTAGTAACGAATAGTGCGGTTCCAATCAGTGTGGCAACTCCCATTATTTTATATTCGGTTGCTTTAATAAAGAAAGATAGTACCATCAAGAAACAAGCAATTTTTATAGGGGAAACATTCTTAGTAAATGCATTTATTACCACTGCATTGAAACATACTATAAAAAGAAGCAGACCATTTGAGACCTATCCTGATATTGATCAAGCAGCATCGTCTTTGGGGAAATCATTTCCTTCGGGACATACTTCTTTAGCTTTTGCAACAGCAACATCACTGAGTTTAGCCTATCCCAAATGGTATGTTATTGCACCGTCTTTTGTATGGGCAGGCGCAGTGGGATATTCTCGAATGTATTTAGGGGTTCATTATCCAAGTGATGTACTTGCAGGAGCAATTATTGGTAGCGGTTCGGCTTATCTTAGCTATAAAGTAAATAAATGGATTAATAAAAAAAGTTCTATAAAGGACAAGTAGCGCTTGAAGTACTGTAATTAACGTTTGAAAATGATAAAGAATTCAAGTCTAAATGATTTAATTATAAATAAATAATTGTCTGGCTATTAGAAGCGGTAATTTTATGTGCTATATCAAAAGATAAAACACTAAATTCAATTAACTTTATAGTAATAGTAACACTTTTGATTGTTATTAGTTGTTCTTTTATTAAATAAACCATCTAAAATGACACACAAACATGACGTGGATATTGAACAAGCTTGCTGTAATTTAGAAGAGAAAAAAGCTAACAAAGTAGGACTAGATGCGGGATGTTGTACTTGTCACAGTGAGTCGAAAAATCTCGATGAGGAAGATCATGATCATTCTAATGGAGATGAAAGTACCTTCAAAATGTTTTTACCTGCCATAATTAGTTTTATAGTATTGCTAATTGCTATTCTAATTGATAATTACTTTACTCAATCTTGGTTTAATGGTTGGATTCGAATTACATGGTATGTTATAGGATATATTCCAGTTGGTTTTCCGGTTTTGAAAGAAGCGTATCAAAGTATTCGTAACGGAGCAGTTTTTTCTGAGTTTTTCTTGATGAGTGTTGCTACCATTGGCGCTTTTGGAATTGGTCAATATGCAGAAGGAGTTACTGTAATGTTATTTTACGCCATTGGTGAACTGTTTCAAATGCTGGCCGTTAAAAAAGCCAAATCTAACATCAAATCATTACTGGATGAAAGACCTGATGTTGCAAATGTTCTTGATGGGGTTAATATTGTTTCCAAAAAAGCTCGGGAAGTTACTATTGGAGAAATAATAGAATTAAAACCCGGAGAAAAGTTAGCATTGGATGGAAAATTACTTTCGGATTATGCTACTTTCAATACAGCCGCACTAACCGGCGAAAGTAAACCTGACACCAAATCAAAAGGAGAAACAATTCTTGCAGGAATGATTAATCTCAATACGATTTCTCAAGTTGAAGTTACTACAGCATTTACGGATAGTAAATTGTCTAAAATTCTGGAAATGGTTCAGGATGCTACTGCCAAAAAAGCGCCGACAGAATTATTCATTAGGAAGTTTGCTAAAATCTACACGCCAATAGTAGTATATCTTGCCATTGCCATCTGTTTGGTTCCAATCTTGTTTGTTGAAACGTATGTGTTTAAAGAGTGGTTGTATCGCGCTTTAATATTTTTGGTGGTTTCATGTCCTTGTGCCTTAGTTATTTCGATACCGTTGGGATATTTTGGGGGTATTGGGGCAGCAAGTAAAAACGGAATTTTATTTAAAGGATCTACATTTTTGGATATAATGGCAGCTATTCAGGTAGTGGTTATGGATAAAACTGGAACCTTGACTAAAGGTGTTTTTAAAGTTCAAAAAGTAGTTTCAATAGGGATTCCCGAGGCTGATTTGGTAACTTATACTGCTGCAATCGAAGCAAAATCTTCGCATCCTGTTGGTTCTGCAATACTAGAATTCGCCAATAATGCTAATAATGAAATTGTTGTTTCTGATGTTACGGAGATTTCAGGGCTTGGTTTGAAAGGAGTTGCAGATGGAAAAGAAATTTTAGTGGGAAGTCCAAAACTGATGAATAAATTTAATATCGATTATGACAAACAGTTAGATGCAATTCCATTTACCATTATTATTGTTGCCATCGATAAGAAATATTCTGGTTATTTCCTTATTGCCGATGAAATAAAAGAAGATGCTAAAACAGCTATTGAAAGTTTACACCAACTAAATATCAAAACAATTCTGCTATCCGGTGATAATCAAGCTGTAGTTTCGGCTGTTGCCAAAGAATTGAATATTGATGAAGCTTTTGGGGATTTATTACCGGAAAATAAGGTCGAAAAAGTAACAGCACTTATAAACCAAAAACTAAAAGTCGCATTTGTGGGAGATGGCGTAAATGATGCTCCGGTAATTGCTTTGGCGCAAGCCGGAATTGCTATGGGTGGTTTAGGAAGCGATGCAACAATTGAGACGGCTGATATTGTTATTCAAAATGATCAGCCTATTAAGATTTTTACCGCCATTGCCATTGGAAGAAAAACAAAACAAATCGTTTGGCAAAATATTAGTTTGGCTTTTTCTGTAAAACTGATAGTTTTAATTCTTGGAGCTGGTGGACTTGCCTCAATGTGGGAAGCTGTTTTTGCGGATGTTGGTGTGGCATTACTGGCAATTTTGAATGCGGTTAGAATTCAGCGAATGAAATTTTAAATTCATCTCGTATTTAACTTAAAATTCCATAAAACCCATTCCTATTTTTCTTAATTTCGTTTTATTAAATTACACACATGAAAATTGCAATTGTTTGTTACCCTACCTTTGGTGGTAGTGGTGTTGTCGCTACAGAACTCGGACTGGAATTGGCTCGTCGCGGTCATGAAATACATTTTATAACTTACAGTCAGCCCGTACGTTTGGCACTTTTAAGTCCAAATGTTCATTACCACGAAGTAAATGTCCCTGAATATCCTTTATTCCATTATCAACCGTATGAATTGGCTTTGTCTAGTAAATTAGTCGATATGGTTAAATTATATAAAATAGAACTGCTTCATGTGCATTACGCCATTCCGCATGCTTATGCGGGGTATATGGCCAAGCAAATGTTAAAAGATGAAGGAATCAATATTCCGATGGTGACTACTTTACACGGAACTGACATTACATTGGTTGGTAATCATCCTTTTTATAAACCGGCCGTAACTTTTAGCATTAATAAATCAGATTTTGTAACTTCGGTTTCCCAAAGTTTGAAGGACGCTACCTTAAAATTATTCAATATAAAAAATGAAATTGAGGTGATTCCAAATTTTATTGAATTAGATAAAAACAGTAATGACCCTAGTATTCCTTGTCAACGTTCAGTTATGGCGAAAGAAAATGAGCGAATTATTACCCACATCAGTAATTTTAGAAAAGTAAAAAGAATTCCGGATGTTATAAAAATTTTCTATAACATTCAAAAGGAGATTCCTGCTAAACTAATGATGGTAGGAGATGGTCCTGAAAAAGAAAAAGCAGAATATTTATGTCAGGAATTGGGAATTTTAGATAAAGTCATCTTTTTTGGGAACAGTAACGAAATTGACAAAATTTTGTGCTTAACGGATTTGTTTTTGCTTCCCTCTGAAACAGAAAGTTTTGGTTTAGCCGCTCTGGAAGCAATGGCGTGCAAAGTTCCTGTCATTTCCAGTAATTCCGGAGGTTTGCCCGAAGTAAATTTTGACGGGATTTCCGGTTATTTAAGTGACGTTGGAAATACAGATGAAATGGCTCAAAATGCCTTGAAAATTTTAAAGGATGATTTGGTTCTGAAACAGTTTAAAGAAAATGCGTTTTCAGTTGCGAAACAATTTGACATTAAAAACATTTTGCCACTTTACGAAGAGTTGTATCAAAAAGCCATTAATAAATATTTATAAACTCTCGATTGATAATTTTATGAATGAGAATAAGTAGTTTAAGCTTTTCCGTTTATTTAAAAATACAAAAATGAAAAAACTAATTCTTTCCGCATTTGCTATTACGCTTGCTTCATGTAGTACTACTTCTTCAAAGATTTCAGATACAAGCAAATTATATGAAGTTTTGACACAGCAATCTAATGGCGGCGCTAATATTCGTTTTTTTGAAATACTTTCTGAGCCAAACGAAATTAAAATGCTGCAGAATGATGAAAATTTGAAAGATAAGATTAGTGCAACTGACATTCAAAACTCGAATTTTATTGTTTTGAATATGGGAGAGAAAACAACTGGCGGTTATAGTATAGGAATTGAAAATATTGTTGAAACTGATAAAAATGTAATTATAACCGTAAAAGAAACCAATCCTGAACCCGGCAGCATGGTAACACAGGCGTTTACAACTCCTTTTTGTGTTGTCAAAATAAATTCAAAAAAAGAAATTATAATTAAATAAAAAACGGCCACTATTTCTAGTGGCCGTTGTCATGTATTATCTAGATAATACTAGAATTGATATTTAAGAGCTAAAGCTACATCAGATCCGTAATTGTCATTATAGTATCCGTTTCCACCAAATTCAGGTCTGAAATCTATAGAAATCAACAATGGAATATCAAAATTATATTCCAAACCAATATTTCCTGCAGCAAATGCAAAAATACCATTGTTGTCATAATTTGTGTTATCATTGTAATTTCTATCATAGCTTCCTACTCCACCACCAACACCAGCATACCAGTTGAAACCACCATCAATGTTCCATACCCATTGGTATAAACCAGTGAATTTAATTGAATCATCATTGTATCCCTTGTAGTCATTTCTGTTTCTAAAACCTAAATCTAACTCCAATCTATTGTTGTCACCTAGACCTCTTTGGTAAGAAATCTCAGTTCCAAATCCATTATTACTTCCAAAACGAAGACCTAATGCATTTTTTGAAATATCCTGAGCTTGTGCGGTAAATGCTAATCCAATTAACATGATTGCCGATAAAATAATTTTTTTCATAAGTAAGTTTTTGTTGATACAAATGTAATGCTAAGATAAGATCCGTTTTTATAAAATTTTAGAAATAAGTTATATAATTTACATGTCCCGGCATCACAGCGCACCTAAAAGAGAATCACATCAAAATGTTTTGTTTCGAGAATAGCACGGAAGCAATGTCTTGATTGCTTAAAATATCTTCCATTTCAAATAGATTATCTTCTTCTACATAATTCATTTCGCAATAACGAAATAATTTCCAACGTTTTTTATTGTATTCTAATGCTGTTAAATTCTCAATCCAATCTCCGGAATTTAAATACATTGTACTGCCCATTTTAGTTTCTTTTTGAATCATTTTTGGCTCGTGGATGTGACCACAAATTACATAATCATACTTTTTTTCGATTGCTAATTCAGTGGCTGTTTTCTCAAAATCAGAAATGTGTTTTACTGCTTTCTTAACACTTGCCTTTATTTTTTTAGAAAAAGAATAAGGTTCTTTTCCTATTTTCAACAAACACCAGTTTACAAATCGGTTTAAAAGAATTAGATAGTCATATCCTAATCCGCCTAATTTTGCAATCCATTTTGAGTGCTGCACAGAAGCATCAAAGACGTCGCCATGAAAAATCCATGCTTTTTTATCATCAAGATCTAGGACTAATTTGTCAACTAAAGCAAAATTACCCAAATTCATATCGCTGAATTTTCGGAGCATTTCATCGTGATTTCCAGTTATGTAATACACCTTTGTTCCCTTTGAAGCAAAACTGATGATTTTTTGGATGACCTTTAAATGCGTTTTTGGAAAATAGGATTTTCTAAATTGCCATACATCGATAATATCACCATTTAAAACTAAAATTTTCGGTTTTATGGCAGATAAATAATTGTAAAGTTCTTTAGCATGGCTGCCGAAAGTTCCAAGATGTACATCTGAAATCACTACTAACTCGACTTTTCTTTTTTTCAAGGTATTTGAATTTGAAGTTTACCAAAATAATCGAAATATTATCAAATGAAATGGAATTTAAGGTTAAGAAATGCAACACAAGATTAATTTAATAACAATAAATGTGGAATGTTGGTTAAAACTTTAAAGACTAAAATTTTGAACTTTAAACTAAAATGGTACTTTTGTTCAAAACTAATTATAATGGCGGGAAATAGCTACGGAACACTATTTAGGGTAACAACTTTTGGAGAATCTCACGGTGACGCTTTAGGCGGAATAATAGACGGTTGTCCTCCGGGAATCACAATAGATTTAGAAGCAATTCAATTCGAAATGTCTCGCAGAAAGCCCGGTCAGTCCGCTATAGTTACCCAACGAAAAGAGCCAGATGGCGTGCAATTTCTTTCTGGGATTTTTGAAGGTAAAACAACAGGTACACCAATTGGCTTTATCATTCCGAATACCAATCAGAAATCAGACGATTATTCCCATATAAAAGATAATTATAGACCTAGTCATGCTGATTATGTATATGAAAAAAAATATGGAATTCGGGATTATCGTGGTGGCGGACGGAGTTCTGCTCGTGAAACTGCCAGTAGAGTTGTGGCTGGAGCGGTTGCAAAGCAAATGTTACCAGAAATAAAAATTAATGCTTTCGTTTCTTCAGTTGGACCTATCTTTTTAGAAAAACCATACCAAGATTTAGACTTTTTAAAAATCGAAAATAATCCGGTTCGCTGCCCAGATGAGGAAGCAGCTGTAATCATGGAAGAATACATACGGGATATTCGTAAACAAGGTGATACGGTAGGCGGAACTGTAACCTGTGTGATTCAAAATGTACCTATTGGTTTAGGAGAACCTGTTTTTGACAAACTTCATGCAGAACTCGGTAAGGCAATGCTTTCCATAAATGCTGTAAAAGGATTTGAATTTGGCAGTGGTTTTTGTGGTGCAAAAATGAAAGGTAGCGAACATAATGATTTATACAATGCTGATGGAACGACAAAAAGCAATCTTTCAGGCGGAATACAAGGCGGTATCAGTAATGGAATGGATATTTATTTCCGAGTTGCTTTTAAGCCGGTGGCTACCATAATGCAAAAACAAGAATCCTTAGACAATAAAGGCAATATTACGGAAATGACTGGAAAGGGACGTCATGATCCTTGTGTAGTTCCTCGAGCTGTGCCTATTGTTGAAGCAATGGCAGCCATTGTTTTAGCTGATTTTTATCTAATAAACAAAACATATTAATACTAATTTTTGGAGCTTTTCTTCTTTACACAATATCAATTTTTAGCTTCCCGCCAGTAAAAAAGATAGTGTGCTAATGATGATAAGTACTGAAGCCTAACAAACACATTAATGAATACCGATACAACTAAAAAAACATCTTTTTTTTCAGGATTAACAGGGCAAATATTGATAGCTATGGTTTTGGGTGCTGTTTTAGGCATTATCATACACAATTCGATTTCTCCAGAATCGGCTCAAAATTTTAGTAATAAAATCAAAATTCTGGCAACAATTTTCATTCGATTGGTTCAGATGATTATTTCACCATTAGTTTTCACCACTTTAGTTGTTGGTATTGCAAAACTTGGTGACATCAAGGCAGTTGGACGAATAGGAGGGAAAGCGATGGGATGGTTTTTTACCGCTTCATTGATCTCCTTATTATTAGGAATGTTTTTTGTAAACATATTGGAACCAGGAGTTGGCCTTAATTTATCAAATGTTGATATGGGTTCAGTTTCAGAGGTTACTGCAAAAACACAAAACATATCATTTGAAAATTTTATCGAACATATTGTTCCTAAAAGTATTTTTGAGGCAATGGCAACCAATGAAATTTTACAGATTGTAATCTTTTCTATTTTCTTTGGTCTCGCCGCAGCTGCATTGGGAGATTATGTGAAGCCAGTTACAAACGCTTTGGATAAAACATCTCACATTGTTCTTAAAATGGTAAACTATGTAATGAAGTTTGCTCCCATAGGAGTTTTTGGGGCTATAGCGGGAGTATTTGCTGTAAGAGATTTTCAGGAATTAGCAATTACCTATTTTAAATTTTTTGGTTCTTTCCTAATTGGAATATCATCACTTTGGGCAGTATTGATTGTTGTGGGGTATATTTTTCTAAAAAGTAGAATGACTGTATTGCTTAAAAGAATTGTCAGTCCGTTAATTATTGCTTTTGGTACAACTAGCAGTGAAGCTGTATTTCCAAAATTGACAGAAGAATTAGAACGTTTTGGCGTAAAAGATAGAATTGTTTCTTTCATGTTACCTCTTGGGTATTCTTTCAATTTAGACGGAAGTATGATGTACATGACCTTTGCCAGTATTTTCATTGCTCAAGCTTATGGTATTGATTTAGATTTAGGCACTCAAATGACCATGCTTTTGGTTTTAATGCTTACCAGCAAGGGAATTGCAGGCGTTCCTAGAGCGAGCTTGGTGGTTGTTGCTGCTACTTGTGGCATGTTTGATATTCCAATTGAAGGAATTGCTTTGATCTTGCCAATTGATCATTTTTGTGATATGTTTCGAAGCGCAACAAACGTATTAGGAAATGCTTTAGCAACTTCTGTTGTAGGACAATGGGAAGGTGCTGATGAAACAGAAGACGCTGTTATCGAATAATAGAAATTGATAGTATTTTAAAGTACCTATCTTAACCTGTTCATTATTGAGCAGGTTTTTTTTTGTTTAATAATTGGAATTTTTCTGTGATTTAAACTATTCTTTTCTTCTTTTTGATTTTAAGACATAATTTATACTTTTTCTCTTTTTTTATTAATATAATGTATATTTGATAAAATTTAATTGTTTATGTATCAAATACGTGTTGTTCTGTGGGTATTGTTGACGGTAAATTCGTTGAACAGTACTATTTTTGCACAAACAAAACTTTTTTCTCAAAAAGAAATTACCAAACTAACGGATCTGGCTTCTCAATATTTAAAGGAGGCTAATTTTGAAAAATCATTAGAAATTTCTAAGGTAGCATTACAAAAAGCCATTACTGCAAATGATTCTGCTGCAACTACAATTTCCTACAATACCATAGCTGCTAATTACGCTGAACTTGCTGAATTTGACAAAGCTATTTATTTCTACAATAAAGCATTAAAATACGCTAACAGGACTAGTAATGATACTCTTCAAAGTAAGATTCATAACAATTTAGGCAATATTTACTGTTTTGAAAAGAAGCAATATAATAAAGGCATAAATTTTTATGAAAATGCTATTAAATATAGTCAAAAAATAGCGGACACGAATCAGATTTTTATGACAAAATTGAATATTGCTTGGGCTTATTTTGACGTTGGCCATTTTGAAAAAGGATATCCAAGTTTAGAATTCGTAAACAAGTACAATTTAAAATTCGGTAATAATTCTAATGCTGGTGCTGTAAATATGCTGAACGGAATGTATTATTCCCAACAAGGCAATCATGAAAAAGCCACTAGTTCTTTTTTAAATGCTATTAAAGCTGGAAAAGACAGCAATGAAAAGTCGGATTTATCCTTTGCACATCTTGAATATTCTAAGCATTTAATGAACAAAGGCGATTTTAAAAATGCGTACGAAAACCTTAATCGATATAACGAAATTACCGCATTACTCTACAACAAAGAAAAACTGGAGAAAGCTAATGTTGCCGGAATTAATGTTGAATTGGATGAGCATAAAAGAGAAATCGATAATTTTGAAATCGAAAAAAAAGCCCAACTTCAAATTGTTGAAAAATCTAAAATGATTTTGGTGTTATTTACAGTAATATCCGTCGTTTTGTTGCTTTTGCTTTATACTTTGTTCAAAAACAATAATTTCAAAAAAAAATTGAATGCAGAACTTTCAGCGACTAATAAACAACTACTAATTGCAAAAGAAAAAGCTGAGGAAGCTTCTGTTTTAAAATCGCAATTTGTATCAACCATTAGCCATGAACTCAGAACTCCTTTATATGGAGTGGTAGGAATTACAAATATGTTATTGGACGAGCATAAAGAATTAGCCGACAGTCCACACTTGAGTTCGCTAAAATTTTCGGCCAGATACTTGCTTTCGCTCGTAAATGATATTCTTCAAATCAACAAAATTGAAGATAATAGAATGATTTTGGAGAATTTGACTTTTAATATTTCGGATGAAATTAATATGGTCAAAAATTCACTTTCCTTTTTAGCTAAAAAAAATAATAATTTTATCATCGTAAAAATTGATCCTGCCATACCAGTATATTTGATTGGGGATAAATTACGGCTTTCACAAATCATTATGAATTTGGTGAGTAATGCTCTGAAATTTACGGTAAATGGTGAAGTAATAATTCACGTAAATTTAGAAAGAGTAGAAGGTAAATCTTATTTTATAGAATTCAGAATTGAAGACAACGGAATTGGAATTGCAGCTGAAGATCAAGAGAAGATTTTTGATAAATTTGTGCAGGTAGGTCGAAAAGAAACGGATTATCAAGGAACTGGACTTGGACTTTCCATAGTAAAACAACTTTTAGGTTTATTCAATAGTACTATTTCATTACAAAGCACCATTGGTCAGGGAACTATTTTTAAGTTCTTGATTGCTTTCGAATACAATCCTGAGAAAACAATTGATATCATCAATAACATTCAAGTTGATATTTCTCCTCCTCATTCCATAAATGTTTTAGTTGTTGAGGACAATCGTATTAATCAGCTGGTGACCAAAAAAACCATAGAAAAGAATAATTATAAATGTAGCGTAGTTGATAACGGATATGCCGCTCTAGAAATCCTTGATAGAGAATATTTTGATATTATCCTGATGGATATCAATATGCCTCTAATAAATGGGTTTGAAACTACTCGCAAAATTCGTCTGATGGGAATCGAAACACCAATTGTGGCGCTGACAGCTTTTGATAAAGCTGATATTACAGAAGAAGCGCTCTCAGCTGGAATTAATGATATTATTATAAAACCTTTTGATTCGGTTAAATTGTACAAAATCATTACAATTTTAATCTCTAAAAACTAAAGAAATGAAAATTTTTTGATCACTAAAAAAAATCGTTAAACCTTTAAAGTCTTGTACAAACTCTTAGATTTAACGATTTTTTATCTGTTTAAGATTGAATGCTTTTTTATTTTATTGCAATTTTTTTCAACATTTTTTTCTTACCATTGTCTTTTTTTGCAATATCAACATGAAGAATTCCATCTTTATAACTTGCTTCAATTTTATTTTCATCTATTGAATCAGGCAAAGTAAAAGAACGAAAGAATGATTGATAATTAAACTCTTTGCGAACGTAATTATCTTTTTTTCTAGTTTCTTCTTTTTCTTCTTGTTTTTCAGAAGAAATCATGAGCATGTTGTTGTCAATTTCAACTTTAAAGTCTTCTTTTTTCATTCCCGGAGCAGCTAGTTCTACTTGCAGTTTGTCATCAGTTTCTTTTAAATTAACAGATGGTAAATTACTGCCCATAGCGGTAAAATTTTTATCAGTCCAATCAAAAAGATCTCTTGAGATAAAATCATCAAAAAATGTATTTACTGAAGGGAATAAACTGGAATTAATCACTGGCACTAATCCGTTTCTTTTAACTAAGGTTTCCATAATTTTTTGTTTAAAGTTGTTTGTAATATTTTGAATCAAATTTAATGATTTAATTATTTTTTAAAACAGCTTTTAACATTTAAAACGTTGAATAACAATGTATTAACGTTTAATTACGTTTTTATGTTTTGGTTAAAAGGGCAATTCTTACAGCTGAAAAATTGATTTGGAAATACAATTAATACCAGCGCTTTTTATTTTGTTTAGATGCGTCAGACTTTCTTGACTTATGCGCTCCACCGCTTCGGTTTGAATTTTTTTGTGCAGCAGATGCTGGTGCTGATTCGGGACTGCCCGAGTGCCAATGATACGGATGATCATTTACTGTTTTAACATCAACTTTTATCAGTTTTTGTATGTCTTTCCAATAGGTGTGCTCGTCTTTACTGCAAAAAGAAATAGCAATTCCACCGTTTCCAGCGCGACCGGTTCTACCAATTCGGTGAACATACGTCTCAGGAATATTTGGTAAATCAAAATTAATTACAAACGGCAATTGGTCAATATCAATTCCTCTAGCTGCAATATCAGTTGCCACTAAAATGCCGACTTCCTTATTTTTGAAAGCATCCAAAACACGTTGTCTTGCATTTTGTGATTTGTCACCGTGAATTGCTTCGGCGGCAATGTTGTTTTTTCGCAATGCTTTTACAACATTATCAGCACCGTGTTTCGTTCTGGAAAAAACCAGTACATCTGATAAATTTTCATTTTTAATCAAATGATACAGTAAATTTCTTTTCTCGGCCTTTTCAACAAAATAAACCCTTTGTTCTACGTTTTCAGCTGTTGAGGAAACTGGCGAAACAGTTACGGTTGCGGGATCCGTCAGAAACATTTCGGCTAATTCTCTAATAGCAATTGGCATTGTTGCAGAGAAAAATAACGTTTGTCTGTTTTTTGGCGTAAGCTTTACAATTTTTTTGACATCATTTACAAATCCCATATCCAACATTTGATCTGCCTCGTCAAGAACTAGTGTATGCAGATGATCTAAATCAATAAAACCTTGTTTATGTAAATCAAGAAGTCTTCCTGGAGTTGCAATCAAAATATCGACACCGTTTTTTAAGGCGTCAACTTGAGGATTTTGTGAAACACCACCAAAAATTGTCAGTTGAGTCAAATTAGTATATTTGCTATAATCGTCGAAACTTTGGCCTATTTGAACGGCTAATTCTCGCGTTGGAGTTACGATTAGAGATCTAATTACTTTAGCTTTTTTGGACGAACCTACAATTCGGTGTAACTGATGTATAATTGGTATTGCAAATGCGCCTGTTTTTCCTGTTCCTGTTTGTGCACATCCTATTAAATCTCGACCAGCTAATACTAGCGGAATAGATTGTTCTTGAATAGGAGTTGGGTTAAGGTAGCCTTGTTCAAATACGGCTTTTTGTATACTTTTTGAAAGTGATAATTCTTCGAATAACATATTTTGGATATTAAATATCTTGTATTAAGTACATAGATAGTTCGACAAAGATAGTATTAATATTTTTTACAGTTTTTTATAACTTTTTTAGGAACCCAATTTATGGAGTTTTTAAAAGTTGTTGGTTCTGAAAATAAGTAAAATCAATTGTTATAGTGTATTTAGTTTTTAGCTTGACAAGAAAATGCCACAAATTTTCACGAAGTGATTTGTGCTAAATTGTGAAATTCGTGGCTATTATTTCGAATTGTAACGGTGCAGACTTCATGTTTGCCAACTAAATCAATAGTCTTTTAGTCCAAAGTGTTTTTTTAAATTGGTAATGCGCTGTTGGATTTAATAAAATCAGTTACCAGATAACCTATCAGTTTTCCTATGAGATGATTGTTTGTTTCTTCTCCTAAATCCGGTGCGCCTTCACAAATATGCAAATAGGAAGCATTTTTATTTTTTCCAAAAAACGAAATAAACTGGCGCAATTGTTCCACAGAAAAGCCACTCATTGTCATAGCACTGCAAGCAATGTTAGGAATTGCATCCAAGTCGATTTCAATTCCAAAAAAATCATCATTTATAAAACTTAATGCGGAGATCATTTCTTGGTCGAAGTCTTTTTCTTTTCTAATACTAACGCTATCATACGTGATATATCGAACTCGATCTTCAATTTTTTTGATAATATCCAAAACACTTTTGGAAGTATAATTTTCATGTAAACCAAAAATGAAATATTTTTTCAAAAAGCCTTCTTCGAAAGCGTAAGAAAAACCATTGCCGCTGTGACGTCCTTCTAGAATTCTAAAATCCGAATGGGCATCAAAATTAATTGCATTTATAGGTTTGCCTTTTGCAAGAGCAGTTCCTTTTATGTTTCCGTAGGAATTATTATGTCCGCCACCAATAACAATTGGAGTTTTTCCTAATTTCACAATACTGAAAATGATATGCGATACATCTTTATCAATTTTATCAACGAGCTGACTCAATTTAGAACGGTCATCAATGTCATTGAAATCAAGAATTTCAACATTATTCATAAGTTCACTTACATCAAGTTGACCTAAAACGACAAGTTGACTGCCTTTACAAAAACGATTGTGCTGAATATTTGCGATGCTTTTTATGGCGCTGTCCCAAGCTGAAGCAGCTCCGGGTCTACCGTAATTTGCTCTTATTCCAATATCTTCGGGAATACCAAACAATACATATTTAGCGTCACAAGTTTTCAAAAACTCAACAGAATCAACATCTTTTGGAACAGTTATCATTTTTTCTCCAAATTTTATTTCACCACTTCTGTGGTTGGTTATCTTTGAGAGATCTTTTATTGTAAACGGGATAATCTTTTCCATTAAAAAAAATATTTTGGTCAAAAATAATATAATTGTGTTAACTTACGTTATTAGGTAGTTATATATTGTTAAATTTGTACATAAACCAAAAATTAAATCGAGATGGAAAATCAAAAAAGCAGTTCAAGTCTTAAAGCAGTCATAGCTGTATTAGCTATTTTATTAGTGGGTAGTCTAATATACATATTTAAAATGACTTCTGATGCTGAAGTTGTTAAAACGGAATTAAAAACTACGTTGACTGAGAAAGAGTCGGTGATGAAAGATTTACAGGAATTAAAATCGACTTATGATGCAGCTATCGCTGAAAACACTTCAATGTCCGATGAGTTAATTCTGGAAAGAGATAAAGTGGTGAACTTAATGTCTGATTTAAGCAAATCAAAAGGTGATGTGGCTTCATTGTCAAAATATAGAACTCAATTCAACGCGCTGCAAGGCAATATGAAAGTTTTAATGGCGGAAAATGAAGGGCTAAAAAAGCAAAATACAACTTTAACTACACAACGTGATAGTACAGTAGTTGTTTTGGGAGAATCAAAGAAATACAATGAAGTTTTGGTAGGTCAAAACGAAGAATTAGCGAAAGCGGTTGAAATTGGTTCAAAATTGACAGTTTTAAACACAAGAGGATCGGCTTTTAAATTAAGAAGTTCTGGAAAACAAATTGAAACAGACAAAGCTAGCAGAGCTGACGTCCTTAGAGTTAGTTTTACAATTCCTGAAAACCCGATTGCTAAATCTGGTGAGAAAATGTATTACGTTCAAGTAATTGATAGTAAAAACAATGTTTTAGGAGACAAAAAAACACAAACTTTTGGAGATAATACGTTAACCTACAGTTTTACAACGGTTGTACAATATGACAATAAAACTGTTCAAGTAACTCAAGATCTTAAAGGTAAAGATTTTGCTAAAGGAACTTACTTTATCAATATTTTTGATACTGATATATTGGTTTCTAAAACAAGTTTTATCTTAAGATAATCATCCAAAAAAAATACGAATAAAAAAGAGGAACTTTAATGTTCCTCTTTTTTTATGCAAAAATTTCACCTTCTAAAAGTACAGTTTCAATCAGATTACTGCCAAAAGCGTAAGGTATTTGATAGTAGGAGGGTATGGGTTTTGTGATAATCAGATTTGCTTTTTTACCGATGGCGATGCTGCCGTGGGTTTCAGAAATTCCCATCGCATAAGCTCCATTTATTGTGGCAGCATTGATGGCTTCTTCGGGAGTCATTTTCATTTTGATGCATGCAGTTGCTACTACAAAATTCATATTTCCGGATGGAGTTGAACCTGGATTATAATCCGTTGCCAGAGCGAGAGGAAGTCCAGCCGCGATCATTTCTCGAGCTGGCGTATAAGGAATACTCAAAAAATAAGAGCAAGAAGGTAATGCAACAGGCATCGTCTCTGTATTTTCCAACGCTTTAATGTCTTCTGGTTTCATTACTTCTAGATGATCTACAGAAAGTGCATTGTGTTTTATTCCAACTTGAATTCCGCCAAAAGAGTTGAACTGATTGACATGGATTTTTGGCTTTAAGCCAAATTTAATCCCAGCTTCGATGATTTGTTCGGTTTCTTCAACCGTAAAATAACCCGTTTCACAAAATACATCGATGAAATCTGCCAGTTTATTTTTAGCAATTTCAGGGAGCATTTCATTGATGATTAAATCGATATAATCTTGGTGGTTTGTTGCGTATTCCGATGGGAAAGCATGAGCACCCAGAAAAGTTGCTTTGATTGTAATTGGATAGTTTTGAGCTAATCGCTGTATCACCCGAAGCATTTTCAATTCTCCTTCAACCGTCAATCCGTATCCCGATTTGATTTCTATTGCTCCAGTTCCCAAATGCATGACTTCTTCCAGTCGTACTTTGGATTGTTGGTAAATTTCTTCTTCGGAAGTTTCGTTCAGTTTTTTAGCTGAATTTAATATTCCACCGCCACGATTAGCAATTTCTTCATACGTCAAACCGTTGATTCGATCTACAAATTCCTGTTCCCGATTTCCCGCATACACAATATGGGTGTGGCTGTCACACCAAGAGGGTAAAACTATTTTTCCGTCTGCGTCAATACACTTTTCTGGGTTTATGTTAGGTAAATCCGCCATGGAACCAAAATCAGAAATAAGTCCATTTTGAAGTACTAAATAGGCATTTTTAATGGTAGGTAGAACCGCCATCTGAGCACCCGAAACTTTCAAAATTGAAGAATCCCGAACCTGGAGCAACTCTTTAATATTGATAATTAATGTTGTCATTTTATATGATAATTATTCTGAAACTTTGATTTCAAACATTTTGTCCCAATTTTTACCCGTTACAAAAATGGTTTTTGTTTTAGGGTTGTAGGCAATTCCGTTTAGAACATCCGTATCAGGTAATTGAGTTATTTTTTTCTTCAAATCAGCAAGATTAATAATTGCTTCAACCGCTCCATTTTTCGGATTGATAACAGCAATAGCGTCTTTTTGATACACATTTCCATAAATTTTCCCGTCAATCCATTCGAGTTCGTTAACTGCTTTTATTTTTGTTTCAAAAGAATACACATTTAAGTAATCTACTTCTTTAAATGTGTTTGGATCTATTATCCAAATTTTTTCGGTACCATCAGATTGATAAAGATATTTTCCGTCATTAGTCAATCCCCAACCTTCCATTGGTTTGAAATAGGTAAACGTTTTTTCTTTTTTGAAAGTATCTGCGTCATAAACGTACCCTTCATTATTTTGCCAGGTTAACTGATATACTTTGTTATTTAAAATCGTAATACCTTCACCAAAATATTTGTCAGCCAATTCCACTTTTTTATAAACTTCGCCGGTTTTATAGTTTGTTTTTCTTAAACTTGAAACTCCTTTTATTCCGGTACTATTTCCAGAACCGTTTCCAGTTCCTTCATACAGCGTGTCTCGGTAAAATTCTAGCCCTTGTGTGTATGCTTGAATATCGTGCGGATACGTATTTACGATGGTGTATTTTAATAATTTTGGTTGAATATCAGAAACTAGTTCTACTCTTGTGGTAGCTTCTGAGTTTTGTCCTTCATAATATACTAAAGCTTTTAGGTTTTGATATCCCAATTTTTGATCTTTCAGTTCAAAAGATAATTTGTCAATTCCTTTTTTTGAACTAATTTTTTTGTCATTTACATAGTAGACAACGCTGTCAATAGTTTTGGAATTGGAGTTCAAAATTTCCAAAGAAAGAACTTCCTGAGGTTTATATTGTTCTTTAAATTTAGAATTATCAAAGGAGAACAAAGTATTTTCACCTTTTTTTGCTTCGTTGCAACTTGCTAAGGTGATTCCTAATAAAATGACAGATAGGAAGTTATAGTTTTTCATGATTTATTTTTTTTGTTGTACCAATATACAATGTTATTTTTAATGATTAAAGCTCTTGTAAAAATATAAAAAGATTGTATATTTGCACCGGCAAGTCCTACACGACCAGCTCCTGCAGACTCCCCCAGGATGGGAACATAGCAAGGGTACGTGGTTGAGCGGTGCGATGTAGGTCGCTTGCCATTTTTTATTTATTACAAAAGTAGTCTTCCTTCGGGAGGATTTTTTTATTTTTGGACCTTTCGCATCACAAACAGCAATAATCATGAATAAAGTAGTTCTAATTACAGGAGGTTCTTCGGGAATAGGAAAATCTGTTGGAGAGTTTTTGCATCATAAAGGTTTTGTTGTGTATGGAACCAGTAGGAATCCAGATCGAATTTTGAATTCGGTTTTCCCTTTAGTGGCTTTGGATGTTCGGGATGCGGATTCGATTCATGCGGCTGTTGCCAAAGTGATTGCGACTTCCGGAAGACTTGATGTTGTCATTAACAACGCTGGTGTTGGGATTACGGGACCATTGGAAGAAATTCCGATGCAGGAGATCAAGAATAATTTTGAGACTAATCTTTTTGGTCCAATTGAAGTAATGAAAGCAGTTTTGCCCCAAATGCGTGCGCAAAGCTCGGGTTTGATTATCAATGTCACTTCGATTGCAGGGTATATGGGCTTGCCTTACAGAAGTGTTTATTCTGCTTCAAAAGGAGCGTTAGAACTTATCACAGAAGCATTGCGTATGGAAGTGAAATCATTTGGTGTTCATATTACTAATGTAGCTCCTGGAGATTTTGCGACAAATATTGCGTCGGGACGTTTTCATGCTCCGGTGCTAAATGGTTCAGCATACGAAACTCCGTACGGGAATACATTGAAAACGATGGATGAACATGTTGACAGTGGCAGTAATCCTAATGAAATGGCTGAAGCAGTTTATCAGATTATCCAAACTCGGGAACCTAAAATTCATTATAAAGTGGGCGTTTTTATGCAAAAAATATCAATTGTTTTGAAACGAATACTTCCCGACAAAGTATATGAAAAAATGCTGATGAACCATTATAAGTTGTAATTTTGTACGGAAATTTGCGTGAGATTTGAGATTAAGAAGAGAACAACCAGTGGCTGTTAGGTATTTTATATTGCGTGAGGGATAGCAGTGAAAATCCTTTTATTTTTTTCTTTAAATAATAAAAGATTGTAACGGAAAGCCCGACCCGAAGTTTTCACGAAGGGTCACGCCCAAAAGAATTAGAAACACACAATTAAATTATATAATATGAAATTTTTTATTGACACGGCTAATTTAGCTCAGATTAAGGAAGCACAGGCATTAGGCGTTTTGGATGGCGTTACAACCAATCCTTCGTTGATGGCCAAAGAGGGAATTACAGGAAAAAACAGCATTTTGAAGCATTATGTTGATATTTGTAACCTTGTTGATGGTGATGTAAGTGCCGAAGTAAATGCTTTGGATTACGACGGAATGATTAAGGAAGGTGAAGAGTTAGCGGATTTACACGAGCAAATCGTGGTAAAATTGCCTATGACTAAAGAAGGAGTGATGGCTGCTAAATACTTTTCGGACAAGGGAATAAAAACGAATGTAACCTTAGTGTTTTCGGCAGGACAGGCTTTATTGGCTGCAAAAGCGGGAGCTACTTATGTTTCTCCATTCATTGGTCGCTTGGATGATGTTTCTACAGATGGATTGGCTTTGATTGAAGAAATCAGATTAATTTATGATAACTACGGTTACGAAACTCAAATTCTTGCTGCTTCAGTACGTCACACGATGCACATTGTAAACTGTGCAAAAATTGGTGCTGATGTGATGACCGGACCACTATCTGCGATTTACGGTTTGTTGAAACACCCTTTGACTGATATTGGATTGGCACAGTTTGTAGCTGATTTTGAGAAAGGAAATAAATAGATTTAAGATTAGCGATTTTTGATTTCAGATTTCGGAATAAATAAAAACTCCCATTATGCTAAGCAAAATGGGAGTTTTTTTATTGGTTTGGTTTTGGTTAGTTTGTGTTGAAATTAGTGTGCTCCACCAACTTCTATTTCTTTTCCGATTCCTTGTTTTTCTAGAATTCCAATTACTTTCCAACCGTAGAATGCGATGAATGCGAAACATAAAACTGGAATAAAGTAAGAAGCATGGATACCGATAATATCTGCTATTTTTCCTTGTAATGGCGGTATAATTCCACCACCAAGGATCATCATTACCAAGAAGGCCGAACCTTGAGAGGTGTATTTTCCTAAACCTGCAATTGCCAATGAGAAAATAGAAGGCCACATAATACTTAAGAATAATCCACCGCTCATGAAAGCAAAAATTGCAATCGTTCCTGTAGTGAATAAACCAATAAGCATGGCTGTCATTCCCATTAATCCAAAAATCATAAGTGTTCTTGATGGTTGGTCTTTTCCTAAGAAGAAACCAGCGATTTGAAACAAAATTACAAATGCGTACGCATACAAAGGCGTTACGTCTTGTCCAGAAATGGCGTTAGCAGCTAAAACTACTCCAAAAGCTATGTAAGGAATAACGATAAGTAAAATTTTCTTTAATTGTGATGATGGATTGAAAACCGTAATGGCTCCTGCCCAACGCCCGATCATTAAACTTCCCCAATACATAGACATGTAAGGCGCTAAGGCTGGCCCAGAAATAGAACCAAAATCAGCGGTTACCAATAATTCACCAAGGTTACTTCCTATAGTTACTTCGACACCCACGTAAGCGAAAAGGGCTAACATTCCCAAAACTAATTGCGGGTATTTCATGGCTCCCCATCCTTCCGGGTTTTTTTGAGCTGTTGTATTTGCGAAGAATAAACCAATAACAACTACCAAAAGTGTAGAAACTGTTAAGGCTAATCCTAAATAATCTTTTTCTTTATTCTCTATAAAACGAGTGATAAATTCAGCGTCTTCATAACGAGAAAAGATATATGCAAAAATAGCAACCAAAATTACAGTGATTGCAATTAAGGTTTGCATTGCTTTGTTAGCCGTTTCAAAAGTAGAATCACTTTTTCCAGCGGGTAATTTTTTAGAAAAATGGAACAACGCTGCTGCTAATAAAAATAGTCCTCCCACAAATACATACAGAATTCTCATTGAATCTAATGAATCTGGTTTTTGAGCAAATTCTTCAATATTTACACCTGCAATAACTCCAAATAAAGCGATAGAGACAACTATTGGTCCTATCGTGGTTCCCAATGAATTAATTCCTCCTGCAAGATTCAATCTGCTTGATGCTGAATGCGGTTCACCAAGAGATGCTGCAAAAGGCTGAGCCGATGTTTGTTGTAGTGAAAAGCCAAGTGCAACAATAAACAATGCGCCTAGAATAAACAAATAACTTCCTTGTGTTACCGCAATTATCATAAGTACAGCTCCAAATGTGCTGACCAATAATCCGTAAATAATTCCTTTTTTGAATCCCCAACCGTTAAGAATATCTTTTTTGGCAATACTACTAAAAATGAAAAGCAATAAAGCACCGATGTAATAAGCACCATAAAAAGCAAAATCGATTAGTTGACTTTGAAATTGGTCTAAGCCAAATTTAGCTTTGCAAAATGGAATAAAAATCCCGTTTGAAGCTCCAATAAAACCCCAAAAGAAAAATACGGTTATGAGCGTATAAAGCGCGGAATTATTAGACTTTGTTTGTTCTGAATTCATAAGTATAAATGGGTTAATGATTAGTGTTAAATACTTTTTATTGTTGTAAGACCGTAAATATATTTGTTAAGTAAATTAAAAAAAAATAATATCGACAAAATATTATTAGAATTGTAGAATAACCAATTTTTGTTAAAAAAAGATGCTTTTTTTTAGATTTTTTGCAATTTCAAATAAAATATTGAAAACACTTTTATTCTAAAATTTTACTTTTTACATCTTTACTGTAATTTCGTCCTATGGGTAAAGTGTAAGAAAGCATTTGGATTCGGTTCCCCTCAATAGATTTTATTTTGTCAATAGCAATAGTGTATGATTTATGAATTCTTGCAAATCGATCCAATGGTAGTTCCTCAGATAAAGAAGTTAATGATTTGTGTGTAATATAGGTTTTGTCAATAGTCACAACCTTTATGTATTCTTTCATTCCTTCGATAAACAGAATTTCATCTATTGTTATTTTTACCATTTTTTTATCTACTTTGATAAAAATATGGGGTTCGATTCGATGCATCTCCGTTTTAATATTATTCTTTAAATTGATTTCTGTTGAAATCCTATTGATGCATTTAATAAATCGGGGTAATGGGATTGGCTTTACTAAATAGTCTAAAACGTCTAATTCATAGCTTTCGGCAGCAAATTCCCTAAAGGCAGTGGTGATTACAATTTTAGTTTTATACTCTATTAATCGGATCAATTCAAAACCTGTCATCATAGGCATGTTGATGTCGAGAAATAAGGCATCTACACTATTGTTATTGATAAACTCCAGGGCTTCCAGAGCATTGCTAAACGTGCCAATAATTTCAAAATCCGCAAAATTGGTAAAATAATTCTGAAGGACTTTTATAGCTAATGGTTCATCATCTACTAAAACACATTTAATCTTCATTATGAATAGGTATTTGCAAAGAGATGATATAATAATTAAACTTTACTTTATGTTCGAAAGTGTATTGGTTTTTGAAAATTAATTTCAACCGCTTCTTAGTGTTTATTAGACCAATACCTTTTTTTGTTTTTGTATGCTGTGAAAGTACAAAATTATTCAGAATTTCAAAACTCAAGACAGTTCCATTAATGACTTTACAGGTAATCTTTATTTTAAGATTGCCATTATTTATGCCACCATGTTTAAACGCATTTTTAACAAGAGATATAAAAAGTAAAGGTGGAACTTTAATTTCATCAATATTAGAATCTATATTAATGGCTACTTCTACGTTTTCAAAACGAAGTTTTTCGATTTCAATATAATTCTGAATATAATTAATTTCATTTATCAAAGGAACAAATTTAGTTCCTTCAATATCGTATAGAACATATTCCATCAATTTTGAAAGCTTTATAATCACATCTGGAACTTTTTCAGAGGATTCAAGCGTTAAAGCGTACAAATTATTTAAAGTATTAAAGAAGAAATGAGGCTGAATTTGATTTTTCAAATATTTCAATTCAATTTTAGATTGATTTTCTTTTATAGCTCTATTTCGTTCCCTTTCCTTAAGCCAGATTAAAGTTAAATATACTGAAGATGCCATTGCAAGCACATAAATTTCACCAATGCATACAGCTACAATATGATTCAAATCAAAAGGTTTGTATTCTCTGTTTGCTTCTGGCCAAGTATCTTCGGAAATAATATAATAGGTTAATTCAGTTTTCAATAAATAAATCACCATTAAACTCAATAGTAAGCCTAAACTATATTTATAATATTTTGAAGTTAATACATAACGAGGTATAAGGAAATATAGATTGAAATATACTAATGGAATGTGAAGTGAAAATTCTAAAATATTAGATTTTAATGAATATCCATAATCATTAAAATAAGCACCCCATCGAAGGAAGTTCATTAAAAAAAACAATCCCCAAAACCAAAGATGGTTTTGAAGTCTGATATCGAATTTTATTTCTTTTTTTTTACGCACTTTTTTTACTTAATAATTAATGATTGATGCATTAAAATAGGGGTTCTTAATTTTTTACAACTTTAATCAATTTGACAATAAAAAACACCTTTTTTAAATAAAAATATAAAAAAATAGAATACAGGTAGAAAAAATGCATAAATGTGTGCTTGAAAAACGTATTGTTGACAAAATTATGTCGTTGGTTTAAAATAAAGTACAGTTGGTATAAATTATTTTTTTTAGAATACCCTTAAAGATAAATTTACCCCATAACTAACAAAAACCTTTCAAAATGAAACAAATTATCTTAATCTTTATGATTATTTTTACTTCGCAAGTTATGCTTGCACAAGTAAAAACTGTCAAAGGTTCAGTGACCGATGCTGTCGGTTTACCATTGCCTGGGGCATCCATTACAGTACAAGGAGAATCAAAAGGAACCATTACCGATTTTGACGGTAATTTCTCTATTCAAGTGCAAAAAGGAAAGACCTTGGTGATTTCTTACCTTGGCTCAGAAACCCAAAAAGTTCTAGTCGGTGAGGATAGTGCTATTAAAGTACAATTGAAAGAGGCTGCTTCTACAGCACTTACTGAAGTAGTGGTAACTTCTCTTGGTATCAAGAAAACCAGGAAATCATTAACGTATGCCGCTCAAGAATTAAAAGGAGAGGAATTAACTCGTGTTAAAGATGCAAATATCATTAATACAATTGCGGGTAAAATTGCGGGTGTTGCCGTGACAAAAAGTGCTGGTGGTACAGGTGGTTCTACAAAAGTGGTTATCAGAGGGAATTCTTCCGTGAGTAACAACCAACCGCTTTATGTAATTGATGGTATTCCTCTGTTTAATGGAACTTCAGGACAACCTAATAGTGCTTTTGGAGATACTGCAGGTGGAAACCGTGATGGAGGAGACGTTGTGTCTCTTATTAATCCAGATGATTATGAAGGGATGATAGTTCTTAAAGGCGCTGCTGCATCTGTATTGTACGGAAGTCAAGGTGCAAATGGAGTAATTTTACTTTCTTCTAAAAAAGCAAAAGAAGGAAAATCAAATCTTAAAGCTTCGTCAGTAACTACTTTTGAGTCGGCGGCATATTTGCCAAAATTTCAAAATGAATATGTTGCTGTAGTAGGAGGCGAAGAAACTTGGGGAGCAAAAGGAGCTTCTAATGACCATGTGAAAGATTTCTTTGATACTGGAAACACACAAATTACTTCATTGGCTTTTTCTTCGGCTTCAGCAATATCATCTACTACTTTATCTTATGCTAACACAAGTGGATCTGGAATTATACCGGGAAGTGGTTTAAAGAAAAATAATTTTGGGATTCGTCAAACAGCAAAATTTTTCAATGATAAATTGAGTGTTGCCGCTAATGCAAATTATACTACTCAAAAAGTTATCAATAGACCTGTAAACGGACTGTATTTTAATCCCTTGACCGGCGTTTATTTGATGCCAAGAGGAAATGATTTTAATGCCTACAAAGAGAACTACGAAGTTTTTGATCCTTCAAGAAATATGATGGTTCAAAACTGGATGACTAATAGGGACATTCTTCAAAATCCATATTGGGGAATCAATAGAAATAAGTCAGAAGATACTAATCAATTTTTTAACGGATCGATTGCTTTAGATTACAAAGTAAATAATTGGTTAAATGTTGCTTCAAGATATAGTTATAATCGTGTAGAAAGTGGTTTTGATAAAAAGATATATGCCACTACACAAGGTACCTTATCTCACACAAACGGAAGATACATAAACGTGAATACTTTAAGCACGCAACGCTATGGTGATTTGATTGCTACAATAAATACTAAATTCAATGAAGATTTTAGTTTTAATGCTAACATAGGAACAAGCATTACCAATACAATTGGAAATCAAAGAACATCTTTGGATTCGGGTATTGGCGGAGGTTTACAAATTGCAAACTGGTTTACATTGGGTAACTTTGTGAATAATGCAGGAAATTTACAAACGTTAGATTCTTCGAAAGAAGTACAATCTGTTTTTGCATCTACTACTTTTGGATATAAAGACATGTTATTTTTAGATCTTGCAGCAAGAAACGACTGGTCTTCTACATTAGTAAATACAAATAATTCTGGTTTCTTTTATCCTTCTGTGGGTGTAACTGCTATTATTAGCGAAATGACAACTTTGCCGGATTTTATTAATTACGGAAAAGTTCGTGCAACGTATGCACAAGTAGGGAATGATATTTTTCCTTTTGTTACTTCTCCAACTAATGGTTTTACTTCAGAAGGTAATAAGCCCGCTATTGCTGCTCCAAAACCTGGAACTTCATTGCGTCCAGAATTAAAATCAGAAGTTGAAATTGGTACAGAATGGAAAATGTTTAATAACAGACTTGGATTCGAATTATCTTATTATAACTCAGAAACTAAACATCAATATTTACAAATTCTTGCTCCACTAACGAATCCGCTTGGTGTAAAATACTATGGTATTAATGCAGGTAGTATTAAAAACATAGGTTTTGAAGCTGTTGTTACCGGAAAAATTGTTAAAACCGATAAGTTCTCTTGGGATGCAACGGTAAATTATTCTCAAAATAAAAATACAGTTAAGGAAATTCCCGCTGAACTAGGAGGAAAAGTAATTTTGACTGAAGCTGGAGTGAATAACTACCGTTACGTTTTAGATCAAGGTAAACCCTATGGTGTTATCGAAGGTGTAAATATAAAAAGAGATGCTCAAGGCAGAGTGCTATTAAATGCTGACGGAACAATTCAAAAAACAGATTTTGAAGAAGTAGGAAATTCTAATCCAGACTTTATGTTAGGTTTTTCTAACTCATTTAAATTTGGTTCTTTCTTTGCAAATGTACTTATCGATGGAAGATTTGGTGGTAACCTAATGAGTTTAACTGAAGCTATAAATGACGAATTTGGAGTTTCAAAAGCTACAGGAGATGCTAGAAATGATGGTGGAGTTGCTATTAATGCAGTTTATCCTGATGGTTCTGCTTTTGCAGGAAAATATCCAGCAGAAAGTTATTACAAACAAACAGGCGGTAGAGCAGGAGCAACAGGAGAATATGTTTATAATGCTACCAATGTAAGTTTAAGAGAAGTTTCAATAGGGTATACTTTTAATACTAAAAGATTACCTTTCTTACAAACAGCCAGTTTGTCATTAATTGCCAGAAATTTAGGTTTTATTTATAAAGATGCTCCATTTGATCCTAATATTTCATTAAGCACAGGGGAAGGTTTGCAAGGTATTGATGTTTACGGAATGCCATCTACAAAAAGTATCGGTCTTAATTTAAACGTAACTTTCTAATCAAAAAATCATGAAATTAAATAATATAAAAAGAACAGCTATTTGTATTTCCTTGCTTGCTGCAGTGAGTTGTACAGATAATTTTGAAGAAATAAATACTAATCCAAACGGTATTACCCAAGAATTATTAGAACAAGATTTTAATCATATAAAAGGTTCATTTGGGCCAATGTTCAATAATATAATAGTTCTTACGCCAGAATGGAAATACCAAGTCCAACAAGGATTACAAGGAGATATTTGGTCAGGTTATATGGCTACAGGGACTGCATTTAGAGGAGGAACAAACAACACTACTTATGATCTTGTAGACGGTTGGAATGGTTTTGCTTGGGGATCCGCTTATGGAGATGTAATGTTTAATGCCTACAATGTAGAACAAAAAGCAAAAGGGAAATACGATCAGTTTTATGCGCTTTCTTTGATTTTGAAAGTTGAAGGAATGCATAGGATAACGGACACATATGGACCTATTGTATATTCAAAATTTGGAACTACTGATCCGGTAATTGCTTATGATTCTCAAGACGAAGTTTACAATCAAATGTTCAAAGAATTAGATGTTGCAGTTGCTGAATTAACAAAAAGAGTAGATGCAAATGAAACTTCTACATTTGTAACTACTGATCTTTCATCTTATAAAGGAGATTATAAACAATGGGTTAAATTTGCTAATTCATTACGTATAAGATTAGCCATGCGTATCGTTAAAAAGAATCCAACTTTGGCGAAAGCGGAAGCAGAAAAAGCCATTACTCAAAAATATGGAGTTATGACTGTAAATGCTGATACTTTCAAAGTAGTATCTCCTACATACAACAATCCAATTGCTACAATTAGCACAGCATGGGGAGACATTCGTATGTCAGCAGATATGGAATCAATAATGGGTGGTTATGCTGATCCAAGGTTGCCGATTTTCTTTAATACATCAGTTCAATTTCCTGGTCAGTTCAAAGGAGTTCGTACTGGAATAGAAATTGCTGCTAAAGCTGATCATGTTGATTTTTCAGCGATTGGTCCAATTGTTAATTCAAAAGAGATTGTTTTGATGAATACAGCCGAAGTATATTTATTAAGAGCTGAAGGAGCTTTAAGAGGTTGGAATATGGGTGGAACAGCTCAAAGTTTGTATGAAATGGGTATAACAGCCTCTTTCGATCAACACGGAGTTTCAGGGGCTACAGCTTACATTGCTGATAATATGAAAACAGCAAAAGCGTATGTAGATCCTAATTTTCCGTCAAATAATGGTGCAGCATTAAATAATGTGACTGTTGCTTGGGATGTTGCTGCCACAAATGAAGTGAAGTTGCAAAAAATTATTACTCAAAAATGGATTGCAGGTTTCCCGGAAGGACAAGAAGCTTGGTCAGAATATAGAAGAACAGGATATCCAAAATTATTACCGGTTCTTAAAAACACAAGTGGAGGTAAAATTGATTCTAATTTAGGGGTAAGAAGGGTAAACTTTGTACAGTCTGAAAAAGATGGAAATGCAGGTGGTGTAGCGACAGGACTAACAAAACTTGGTGGAGCTGATACTGGAGGAACTAGACTTTGGTGGGATACTACCGGACCTAACTTCTAAAAAGATAAGTATAGATTGAAAATAGAAATGGTGTAAGTAATTCCTATTATTTACGCCATTTTTTATATGAGATTTTTTTAATAAATGAGTCTCTATTAAAGAATTTAAAATCAGCGCTATAAAATAAGGCATATTTTTAGAAACGCATTATTGAATAAATCATGTCGTTTGTTTAAATTTTTTGACTGTTGGTATATTTTATTTTTTCAGAAAAAACGTTTTAGTTAGCTTTATACCATATATTAAGCAAAAAGAGCTAAAATCAATAGATTCTTTCAAAAAATATTTTTTTAGTTTATAAAAAACATATGAAGAATAATTTAAATAAGTTTTTGTATAAAGAATAAATCAATAGTTTGTATTTGTAATATACTCAATATCACAAAGGTAATTAAATCTAATAAATAAAATAAAATAAAATGAAAAGTGCTTTAGAAATTAAACCAGATATTAGCTATAAAAGTGCCGGTAAATTTGAAGAAACTAGATTTGAAAAAATTCACAACGAAATTTTCAAAAACTCAAAAGAAGCTTCCCTAATTGTAGCTCAAGAAATTGCTGAATTAATTAGATCCAAGCAAGAGAAAAATAAATTTTGTGTTCTTGGTTTAGCTACGGGGTCTTCACCTATAAAAGTGTATGAAGAATTGGTTCGAATGCATAAAGAAGACGGACTAAGTTTTAGAAATGTAGTTACTTTTAATTTGGATGAATACTATCCAATGACTAAAGAGAACAATCAGAGTTATCATTATTTTATGCACCAGCATCTTTTTAATCATATTGATATTAAGCGTGAAAACGTACATATTCCAGACGGAACTATAGCCATTGAAGAGCTGAATCAATATTGCATTGATTATGAAATGAATATTAAAAATGCTGGCGGACTTGATTTTCAATTATTAGGTATTGGTCGTACGGGTCACGTTGGGTTCAATGAACCGGGATCTCATATCAACTCAGGTACTCGAATAATTACTTTGGATCATATTACAAGAGTCGATGCTTCATCAGATTTTAATGGGATTGACAATGTTCCTAAAAGAGCCGTTACTATGGGAGTTTCTACGATTCTTAGGTCTAAAAGAATTGTATTAATGGCTTGGGGGCAAAATAAAGCCGATATAATAAAAAGAACGATTCAAGGGGATATTAGCTCTGAAGTTCCAGCTACATTTTTGCAAAATCATACTAATGCCACTTTCGTTTTAGATCAATCGGCAGCTTCAGAATTAACCCGTTTCAAAACACCGTGGTTAGTTGGTGAGTGTATTTGGACTCAAGAATTAAAAAGCAAAGCGATTGTTTGGCTGTGTCAAAGTACCAATCAATCGATTTTAAAATTGACTGACAGAGATTACAATAATAACGGAATGTCTGATCTTTTAGCATTAGAAGGATCTGCTTATGACTTGAATATAAATATGTTCAATGTATTGCAGCACACTATAACCGGATGGCCAGGAGGTAAACCTAATACTGATGATTCTCATAGACCGGAAAGGGCTAATCCTGATAAGAAAAGAATAATCCTTTTTAGCCCGCATCCTGATGATGACGTGATTTCTATGGGAGGAACTTTTTCGAAATTAATAAAACAAGGACATGATGTCCATGTAGTTTATCAAACCTCTGGAAACATTGCAGTTACAGATGACGAAGCACTTAAATTTGCCGAAGTTTGTAACGATTTTGTTGGAGATGATAAAACTATAATTAATTTTCAAGCAGTTATTGATTTTTTAAATAATAAAACAGAAAATGAAGTTGACTCGGTTGAGGTTAGAAAATTGAAAGGATTGATTAGACGCAGAGAGTCTTATGCTGCTACAAGATATATTGGATTAAAAGATGAAAACACTCATTTTTTAGATTTACCATTTTATGAAACAGGACAAGTAAAGAAAAACCCTTTAGGCCCAGAAGATATTGCTATTGTTCAAGATATTATTGCTAAAATTAAACCACATCAAGTTTTTGCTGCCGGAGATCTTGCTGATCCTCATGGTACCCATGAAGTTTGTCTGAATGCTATTTTTACCGCTATGGCCGCATTAAAAGCACAGCCATACATGAATGACTGTTGGTTATGGCTATACCGAGGTGCTTGGCATGAATGGGATATTCACGAAATTGATATGGCTGTGCCATTAAGTCCTGATGAGGTTTTACTCAAAAGACATGCTATTTTATACCACCAATCTCAAAAAGACAGAGTGATGTTTCAAGGGAACGACTCTAGAGAATTTTGGGTAAGAGCCGAAGACCGTAATAAGAGCACGGCAAAACTATACGACGATTTAGGTCTTGCTGAATATGAAGCTATTGAAGCTTTTAAGCGTTTCGACTATTAAAAAATACCTTTAAAAAAACGGATAAAAAACATGAAATTCATTCTAATCCTATTATTCTCTGCTTTTGTTTCTAATGCTCAAATATATAAAGAACAATTAGATCTTATGCCATGGCCACAAAATATAAATTTAACTGCAGGTTCTTTTGCTTTAAGCCAAGGATTTAAAGTAAATATTACCGGTAATCCAAACCCTCGAATATTTGTAGGAGCAACTAACTTCTTGCGAAGATTAGACGGTAGAACGGGTTTGTTTTTTGAACAAGGTTTTTCAACAAAAATTAACGAAAATCCAGAAGCTGAATTGCAAATTAATTGTGTTCGCAACGGAAAAATAGGATTATATGAAGATGAAAGTTACCAACTTAGTATTGAATCTAATAAAATAAAAATTAATGCTACAACTGATTTAGGAGCTTTACATGGTTTGGAAACATTATTGCAATTATTGCAAAATAATAGTAAATCATATAATTTCCCAACAATTGAAATTACAGATTTACCACGGTTTACATGGAGAGGATTGATGATAGATGCTGCAAGGCATTTTCAGCCTGTTGATGTTATCAAAAGAAATCTGGATGCTATGGCTTCAATGAAAATGAACGTTTTTCATTGGCATTTAGTAGATGATCAAGGATGGCGAATAGAAATGAAAAACCATCCAAAGCTTACACAAATGGCTTCAGACGGAGAGTTCTACACTCAAGAAGAAATCAAGAATATTGTAAAATATGCCGGAGATAGAGGAATTCTAGTAGTTCCGGAAATTGATGTTCCGGGACATGCATCTGCAATGCTAACGGCATATCCAGAATTAGGCAGCAAAGTGGTTGATTTAAAATCTAATTCAGTTGAAAGTAAACAACAAAGTGCTACAATTGCAAATTATGCAATCGAAAGAAGATCCGGAATTTTTGATGCAACATTAGATCCAATAAATCCCAAAACATATCAATTGTTGAGTGAAATTTTTGATGAAGTTTGTCCTTTATTCCTGGGTGATTATTTTCATATTGGTGGCGATGAAAACAATGGAAAAGAATGGGATGCAAATCCTAAAATACAAGAATTTAAGAAGAAAAATAAATTAGCAAACAATCATGATTTGCAAACGTATTTCACCATGCAGTTAGTGCCTATGTTAAAAAAGCATGGCAAAAAATTAATGGGATGGGAAGAAATAATGACTGATAATATGTCTAAAGATGCCATTATCCATGCCTGGAGAGGAACTAATGAAGGGCTTTCAGCAGGTGGTTCATTAATCAAAGCCGCAAAAAATGATTTCAAAACAGTTTTGTCAAATGGCTATTACATTGATTTGATGTTAGGTGTAGAAAGTCATTATCTAAATGATCCAATCCCCAAAAACAGCATTCTCTCTCCTGAAGAAAAAGCAAGGATTCTAGGTGGAGAAGCAGCTATGTGGAGCGAACTTGCAACTCCTTTAAACATAGATTCAAGAATTTGGCCTAGAACAGCTGCTATTGCGGAACGATTATGGTCTAATGAAAATGTTATCGATATGAATAGCCTTTATAAAAGACTAAAAACGGTTTCTTTTAGATTAGAAGAACTTGGAATTACACATGTAAGGAATAAGGAAGTAATTTTAAGAAACATTAGTAACAATCAACAAACTAATTCACTAAATGATTTTTCAAATGTTTGTGAACCATTGAAATTATATACTCGTAATAGTCATGGAATAAAATATCGCATGTATTCTCCTTTCACTTTATTTGCTGATGCATGTACAGCAGATGCATTAGATGTTTTTGATTTTGATACAGCGGTAAACAAATATTTAGAGAATAAAAGCTCAGAAAATCAAACTGTTGTAACTAATTATTTAAAAAAATGGATTGCGATGAATGCAGACTTAATTAGTTTAAGTGCTAATGCTCCATTAATGCAACCGCTTTTACCTTTGTCTAAAAGTTTAAGTGATATTTCAGAACAACTTTTACTCGTTATCGAGAAAAAGCAAACTGTAAATCCAGCCATAATGAATAATTTATTGTTACAATGTAATTCTAAAAAGAATGCTGATGTAGAATTAGCAGTTTACAATAGTTTAAAAAAGTTACTTTGAGTTTTAAATCAATACTATAATATTAGTTTCTTTTCAATTTGGTTGGTGGTTTGTTTTAAAGAAAATTAATATTGCAATCCTGACAGGTATTATTCTGTCAGGATTTTTTTGATTGGCACTTTAATGTTAAGCAAATTACAATTCATAAAGATGTATTTTCCGAATAAAAAAAATCAGTATTTTTTGTGCTTTATCATAAAAAATATTGACTTTCTCTTATAAAATTTTCTGTAATGTAAAGACATGTAAATTATAAGTATTTATCAGAACACCTATTTTTTTTTAGAATCTGATTTTATTCAGAAATTCTGATTTTTAAATTTTAATATAGTACGTATTGTTATTACTTCATTTGCTAGATAAACAGCGTTTTGTATGAAAATTTAAATAAAAATAGCGTTTTATGAATAGGGAAAACCTTGCCTTTTAATCATGCGAGGTAATTATAATTTTTGCAAAACACATTTGTAAATTAATTAAAATATGTTTTTACATATTTGATTATGGAGACAAACGTTCCGTTTTCCAAGAATAATCTTGTTGACTTGTATAACGAATTCTGTCATGCAATCGATTGGGTCTTCCTTGCCAAAACTCTACCTCTAAAGGAGTTACTAAAAATCCGCCCCAGTGATTGGGTCTTGGAATTACCATGCTTTCAAAATCTTTTTCCAACTGTTTTAAGTTTTCCTCCAAATAGTCTCTGGAAGGCACCACTTCACTTTGATTGGACACAATTGCTCCTAATTTACTGCCATCAGGTCTGGATTCGAAATAACTGTCAGAAGTTATTTCCGAAGTTCTTTTTGCAATTCCTTTGATTATAACCTGACGCTCCATTGTGTGCCAAAAAAAAGACAGGCAAACGTTCGGATTTGCTGTGATGGCCTTACCCTTTTCTGAATTATAATTAGTATAAAAAATAAAACCTTCTTCCGTAAACTTTTTCAACAAGACAACTCGAGATTTTGGAAAACCATCTAAGCCTATTGTAGCGACTGTCATCGCATTAACTTCACTGTCACCTCCAAAGTCTTCTACTTCATGAAACCATCGGTTAAACAAATTTATTGGGTCTTCTGGGATAGTAGATTCCAATAATTCACTCTTCTCGTATGATTTTCTGTAATTACTTAAGTCATTCATAATTTTTATTTTAAAAATGTTGATTGCTGCACAATTCGATTTACATTATCGAAAAATCCAGCAGCTCTTGGATACTTAAAATTGTTTTTTCTTTGGTTTAAAACTCAAAGCTTTTTCCGTCATCAGCCAAGAGTACTTCGGGAAAAATAGTTTCCGCTTCTTCTTTAAATAATTCGATATTTTCATATCGCGTGGAATAATGTCCTAAAATTAATTGTTTAGCATTGGCTTTCAAAGCAATTGTCGCCGCTTCTTTGGCAGTAGAATGTAATGTTTTTTTAGCTAGATTTTCCTCAGATTGCAGGAAAGTAGATTCATGGTACAACACATCTATATTTTCTATAATTGGAAGCATCGCTTCATTGTAAACTGTATCCGAACAAAATGCGTAATTCTTTGCCGGAACAGGATCAAATGTCAATTTTTCGTTTTCAATTATTCTTCCGTCTTCCAGCGTGATGTCTTTTCCGTTTTTTATTTTTTGGTAATAACAACTCTCTATTTCATAATTCTGAACGGCATCCAAATTCAGTTTTCGGTCTCCAATTTTTTCTTGGAACAAAAATCCATTCGTATACACACGATGTTTCAAAGGAATGGTTTTCACTAAAACCTTTTCGTCTTCGAAAATAATTTCGCTTTCCAAAGATTCCAATTCATGGAAAAACAAACCATAATTCGTCCAGGAATTGGACAATCGCAATTGCAATTTGATAATTTCTTTGATGCCCTTTGGACCATAAATATGTAAATCCGTAGTTCTGTTCAGTAAAGTAAATGTGGATACTAAACCGACTAATCCAAAAAAGTGATCTCCGTGTAAATGGGAAATGAAAATATGGTTTATTTTAGAAAAGCGGATTTTATTCTTGCGCAATTGCACTTGGGTTCCTTCCCCGCAATCAATTAAAAAAAGTCTGTTTTTTATTTCTAAAATCTGTGAAGTAGGATTGGTAAATGTTCGGGGTGTTGCGGCATAGCAACCAAGGATTGTTAGTTTCAATTTTAATTTATTCGGTTATTTGTTTAACTGTTTAATCGGTTATGCATATTTGGTTAAATAAATCTGGCGGTTAAACAAGTAACCGAATAAACTCATTTAAAAGCCTAAATCTCTTTCAATCTCTTCCATTTCTATAATATCATGCGCTTCCAATAATGAAGGAACCACAGTTAATTTAGCAGGAACAGCATTATAATCAAAATCAGAAGTAACGATAACAAACGACTTTTTAGCTTTTTTATGCTGTTTTGATAATGGCATAAATGACTTAATATCATTTGTAGACAAATCGCTATGCATCAAAAGATCAATTATGATATTGTGTTTTTCGAAAGTTTTGTATTGATGGGTAACCTTCATTAAAAAAGAAGTAAAATCACCCTGAGTATCCCTAATTGTTATCGTATGTCCTTTTTGATCTACTTTCATTGTGTTAAATTTCAAAGACTGCTTTGTGGCAGTGTTGTTTATAAGTAGCTAATTTACAAAGTTTTAAATTAGTTTATTGAATTTTTGAAGCTAAAAGATAAATAACTGCCATTCGGATTGCTACACCATTTTCTACCTGGTTTAAAATCACGGATTGATTGGAATCAGCTACTTCACTTGTAATTTCTACTCCGCGATTAATGGGTCCGGGGTGCATAATTATAATTTCTTTATTAAGAGAATCCAAAAGCGGTTTATCTACTCCATATTGTTGTGCATATTCCCGTGTGGACGGGAAATAATTAACATCCATGCGTTCATTTTGCACGCGTAACATATTCGCAACATCACACCATTCTAATGCTTTTCTTAAATCAGGTTCCACGGTAACACCAAGCGATTCAATATATCTTGGAATAAGTGTTTTAGGTCCGCAAACTTTGACCTCAGCGCCTTGCATTTGCAAAGCATAAATATTGGATAGAGCGACTCTGGAGTGCAAAACATCGCCTACAATAACAACTTTCTTACCAGCTACTTCACCTAGTTTTTCTCTAATCGAATAACTGTCTAACAACGCTTGTGTAGGATGCTCATGTGCACCATCTCCCGCATTGACGATACTGGCTTTTACGTTTTTAGACAGAAAATAAGCAGCTCCCGGATTCGCATGTCGCATCACTACCATATCTACTTTCATCGAAAGGATATTATTTACAGTATCAATTAATGTTTCTCCTTTTTTGACAGAAGATTGCGCTGCCGAAAAACTAATAACATCCGCTGATAAACGTTTTTGTGCTAATTCAAAAGAGAGTTTTGTTCTGGTACTGTTCTCGAAGAAGATATTGGCAATGGTAATATCTCGTAACGAAGGCACTTTCTTAATAGGTCGGTTGATGACTTCTTTAAAATGATCAGCAGTTTCAAAAATCAGGTCAATATCATTCTTGTTGATATATTTTATGCCTAATAAATGATTTACGCTTAATTCTTTCATCTTGGTTTACGATTATAGTTTTTAATAGTTAGCGTTTGAATGCAATCTAAGTTGTAATTAAATACACGCCATCTTCACCCTCATTTTCTTTCCAGCTTACTTTTACTTTTTCATTATTGATTGCGTCTACTTGCCTTCCTCTATAATCTGGTTGAATGGGTAAGTTGCGACTGAAACGTCTGTCTATAAGAACCAGAAGTTCAATTTCCGAAGGTCGTCCAAAAGATTGTATAGCAGTCAACGCAGATCGAATGCTTCGTCCGGTGAACAAAACATCATCTATGAAAATGACTTTCTTATTTTCTACGATAAAATTAATCTTGGTTTTATTAGCTTCTAATGGCTTATCGGTTCTTCTAAAATCATCCCTAAAAAAGGTAATATCCAGATAACCTAACTGAATTTCAGGAGTTTGATATTCTTTTTCTAAAATTTCTTTTAAACGCTCTGCCAAAAAAACACCTCTTGGTTGAATTCCAACTAATATTGTATTTGAAAAATCTAAGTGCTTTTCAATTAATTGACAGGCCAAACGATGTAGTATGATAGTAACTTCTTTTGCAGTAAGTAATACTTTTTGACTCATAGTAATTGTGTGGTTTGGTTTGGCAAATATACGAATTCCGATTTATGATTTTGTAATTAAAAAGAGAGAAAATAGAGTCATTTATTATTTACCCCATGAAATCCATGTAGCTTTATGCCAAATCGTTTCTAAAGGTCCTTGTTTATGGGTTTTAAGCCACCAGGTACAAAATAACAATTGGATAATAAATAATACAATACCTATCAATAAACAATACGTTGCACCTGTATATTCAAAAAGCCCTAATCCGTATCGGTAATAAATAAAGGAACCAATCATGGATTGCATGATATAATTAGTCAAACTCATTTTTCCAAAAGGAATCAGCTTAGAAAATACTTTATTAACAGATCCCTTTTGATACAATAAAATAAATCCTGAAACGAGAACTAACATAAATGCTACGTTTGACCAAGAAGCAAATATAATGGTGAGTTTATTTGATAATGTTACTCTTCCTATAACATCTACCGTATGAGTTTTTAAAACAAATAATGGTATAAATAAAATACTTGAATATAGTAATACTTTTTTCCAAAACTGTTGGTTTGCATCGGTTGTGTCAAAAAGCTGTTTTCGACCCAGCAACATTCCAAATAAGAATAATGCCGGAGCCTGAAAAAATCTTCCATTTTCCCATGACCACAACAGGGAAGCAATTTTTCCTAACGTCAAGTTTCCTACTACATAATCTAGAAAAGAACCATTTTTCATATAAAGAGCAATACCTTCATAATACCCAGTTGATACGTTAGGTGGTGCTACATAATCTGGATTCAGCATATAATAAATACATCTTGCCCATTCTAAAGGTTGCAGCATCAATATAACAGCCGTAATAAAAACGGCTTTGTTACTCCAGTTGACAACTGGTATTAATAAAAGGCCAAGAAAAGCATATAAGGTCAGAATATCTCCTTGATAAAATGCAGTATTTATAAGTCCGAAAATTAATAATAGCATCATACGCCAAAAAAATCGCCCCCGGAAATCATTTCCTTTTTTAGCTTGATTATCATTTTGAATGTAAAAACTAAACCCAAAAAGAAGCGCAAAAATGGCATATGATTTTCCTCCAAAAATGAAAAACATTGAGTCCCAAACTATTTTATCCATAATGACAAGCCAAGCAGGAAAATTTTCAGGCAAATGATAATATTCAAAATGTTCAACATTATGAAGTAGCATAATAGACATAATGGCAAAACCACGTAAGGCATCTACCACTTCTATTCTTGGAGATTTTAAATTTAAAGTTATGTTAGTCATATTGATAGCTTGGTTTGCATAGAAATAATAAAATTCAAAAATATATTTTTTTACATAAATAGTCGTTTAAAAAATATTTATAAAGTTATATTTTGTGATTTTTTTTAAAACTATTGAGAAATTTTATAATAAACTGTAGAAATTATATAACAAATAAGTACTCCTATTTAGTAATTTTATATTTCTAATTAAAGAAAAAGATCATGCAAAAAAGACTCACCAGATTATTGATGCTTTTTATAGTATTAATTTCATTTTCAAGTTGTTCAATAATAGAAGGAATATTTAAAGCCGGTGTAGGTGTTGGTATATTTATAGTTGTTGCAGTGATAGCCATAATAATATTTATCATCAGCAAAATTTTTGGTAGAAAGTAAACAACATTACTTTCAAACCAATATTTGAAACCTCTTCAAAAAAAATCTCCCACTATTGCGGGAGATTTTCTATTTTATACAAATCATTTTTTATATGGTGTACATTTTAGCTCTTAATTCCTGAACACCTTCGTTATCCAAGTATTCATCAAAAGTCATATATCTATCAATAGCGCCATTTGGTGTCAATTCGACAACTCTATTTCCAACGGTTTGAGCAAATTCATGATCGTGTGTGGTGAAAATCACAGAACCTTTATAGTTTTTTAATGAGTTATTAAAAGCTGTAATCGATTCCAAATCCAAGTGATTTGTAGGTTCGTCAAGCATTAAAACATTGGCTCTTTCCATCATCATTCGAGACAACATACAACGCACTTTTTCTCCTCCTGATAAAACTCTACAGGTTTTCAACGCTTCCTCACCGGAGAAAATCATTTTCCCAAGGAAACTACGAATGTTTACCTCATCACGCTCTTCTTCCGTTTTTACCCATTGGCGCAACCAATCTACAAGAGAATAATCACTTTCAAAAAATGAATGATTATCACCCGGCAAATAGGCTTGGTTTGTTGTAACTCCCCAATCAAAAGTTCCTGAATCTGCGGTTTGATTTGCGTTTAATATTTCATAAAATGCAGTTGTTGCGCGCGAATCTTTCGAGAATAGAACGATTTTATCGCCTTTGGCCATATTCAAATCTACTCCTTTAAACAAAATTTCTCCATCTATGGAAGCGCTTAAATTCTGCACATTCAAAATTTGATCTCCTGCTTCGCGCTCTTGGTCAAAAATAATGGCAGGGTAACGACGACTTGATGGTTTTATCTCGGAAATATTCAACTTGCTAATCATTTTTTTACGCGAAGTAGCTTGTTTTGATTTGGCTACATTCGCACTAAAACGACGAATAAATTCTTCTAATTCCTGTTTCTTTTCTTCTGCTTTCTTATTTTGTTGTGCGCGTTGTTTCGCCGCTAATTGGCTTGATTCATACCAAAAGGTGTAATTTCCTGAATAGTGATTTATTTTACTGAAATCAATATCCGAAATATGCGTACAAACAGAATCTAAAAAGTGTCTGTCGTGAGAAACTACAATTACGGTATTTTCATAGTTAGCCAAGAAATTTTCTAACCACGCAATGGTTTCAAAATCCAGATCATTGGTAGGCTCATCCATAATAAGTAAATCCGGATTTCCAAAAAGCGCCTGTGCCAAAAGGACACGAACTTTTATTTTTCCTTCCAAATCTCCCATTAAAGTGTAATGATGTTCCTCGGTAATGCCAAGATTTGACAACATTGATGCTGCATCAGAATCTGCATTCCACCCATTCATTTCTTCAAATTGCACTTGTAACTCGCCTATTCTGTCTGCATTTGAGTCATTGTAATCTAAATACAAAGCATCCATTTCTTTTTTGATCGCATAAAGGGTTTTATTTCCCATCATAACGGTCTCCAATACGGTGCTTTCGTCAAACATATTGTGGTTTTGGTTTAAAACCGACATACGTTTTCCTGGTTCCAAATGAATATTTCCCGAAGTTGGGTCCATTTCACCTGCAATTATTTTAAGAAAAGTAGATTTTCCAGCGCCATTGGCTCCGATAACGCCATAGATATTACCGTGTGTGAAGGTAGTATTTACTTCGTCAAACAAAATTCGTTTGCCAAACTGAACTGATAAATTATTTACTGTTAACATGAATGTTTATTTTATAAAATTTTTGCAAAAATACGAAAAAAATACACAGATATGAACTAAATAACAATGTAGTTAGCAATAGCTATTTTTGATATCAAACTAAAATTTTAAAAAGTTGATTTCGGTTTTTTAGTTTGAGAATAATTACCTCAATTTTAATACCTTTAAATTAAATTTTATCTTTTGTAAAAATATTTTTTTGCGTTAACAAATAGAAAAACATCAACAGATCGAACCCAATACCTCAATTGATTTATTATGAAAAAAATTTGCATTTTCTTATTGCTTTTGATTTCTCATTTAACCTTTTCACAAACTGAAAAGTTATTCTATTATATTGAAAAAGATAGTCTTCTAGGTGTCAAAAATCAAGATGGAAAAATAATTGTTTCTGCTGATGTGACTTGGGAAACAGTTGCTTATAATGATAGTATTGAAATCAAATCTAGTATTTTCTTATTGAGTTTTAAGAATAGAGGAGATTTATATTTTGACAGAAAAGGAAATTACTTATTCAAAACTGCACTAGCTGCATTGGGAAATAGTGATTTTCATGAAGGATATATTCTTTACGAAGAAAATGGAAAATCTGGATTAGCTAACAGACTTGGAAATAAAATCATTTCAGCCCAATATGATTATATCTCACCTTTGGGTTTTGGGTTTGCACAATATTGCAATGGCTGTAATTGGGACACCGCCAAAGATGAAGAACATCCACCTTTAGTTGGAGGTGTTTGGGGTTTTGTTGACAGGAATGGAAAAGAAATTAAAACAATTTCAAAACGAAATCATCCGAAAGATATAGAAACAAAAGAGCATCAATTCATTCCCTATCAATTCAAATACAATAAAAAAGAACAAGAAATTCTAGCTTTTTTTGAAAAAAGAAAAAATCAAATCATCAAGATTAATGGCTTTAATTGTTCTGATAAAAAGTTGTTTTTTGAAATTGTCGAAAAACCATCGGAATTTGATTCTTTTTATAAAATAAAAACTTTTGAATTATGTAATAAATATCCAAATGGAGCTGATGAAAACTATGATGATTATAAAAATTTTAAAGTATCTGCAGACGGAAAAAATTATTATGTTTTATACATTGATTTAGTTAATTACAAAGAGTATTCAGAATATGTTGAAAGAAAAATTCCAGTAGATAAATGGATTATAGAAAACCTTAATAAATAGTACTACCTACAACCTCTATATCATTGACTTAATTTTTTCAAACTCCCATAAACCGCTAATTCTACATCAGCAGGACTTCTGGTATTGCATTTTTCTAATAAATCCTCTAATAACGCTTGATTAATTTTTTGTTTTTTATCCATTAAAAGCAATAGCTGCTCCGATAAATCACTCAAACTTTTAGACAAAGGTAAAAGAGGTTGCACCAATGGAGCATTGGCACTCAAAGCAATTAAATCGGAATTCATGGCAATCCACTTCTTGAAAAAATCAGTTACCGCAACTTTATTCTCCTTGCTTTTATCAGCTAAATACGCATTAACTGCAACATTAAAATCTAGCGCTTCCGAAGCATCAGCATTGCAAGCATCAGCAAATAAGGTTAACGGTGAATGCATTCTGTATTTCTTTCCGCCACCATTGCGTTTATAATTTTTCAGAGGTTCACAAAGGTTCGAAAAATCATTCAAGGCACGCGTATCTTGATTGTTGCTGATGTTTCTCAAAGTCACTTCTTTGTTTCTAATATGTGTAATTCCTAGTTCTTCTAATCGAAAAGAGATTGTTTTCAACCTTTTGCGTAAGCTGTTCATATCATTCACTTCCGCACTTGACCATAATCGCTCGGCTATTGCGGCGGTTCGTGGCCAAATTCTGGAATCTATATTTAAGGGTGTTACGAGTTCGCTCCACATTGCAGCTTCCCCTCCTAAAACTCTTGCTTTTTCCTCTGGACTAAGAATAATCTTTTTGGGTAATGGATCATTCAAATAATGACTTTCTACACCCAGCATCAAATCGATATAATATCCATTAGACAAAACAGTATTGTAACCGCTTTTCGCAGCTTTGATCAATGCTCCACCAGCTTCTTGCCCTTCGTTCGTTCCTCTCCAAGCATGAATTATGGCATCTTTAGACATGTTTTCGGTCATTATTTCTTCCCAACCCATCAATTTTTTGTTGTGTTTTTTCAGCATTGGAATCAACTTCATGTTAAAGTAAGTCTGCAAATCATGGTTGTTAGCCAAATTATTCTCCTTCTTAAATTTTTGAATAGCCGGATTTGCATTCCATTCTTTTCCATTATTCTCGTCACCACCAATATGAAAATAACTACCCGGAAATAACGGACAAACTTCATCAAAAATTGAGCTTAAAATTTCATAAGTTTTAGGATTTGAAGGATCTAAAGTTGAATTGAAAATCCCTGAATTTCTTTGTACTTCATACGTGATTTTTCCTTCACCAACTTTACTTCCTATCTCCGGATAAGCAGTCAGCAATGCCGAAGCGTGACCGGGGACATCTATCTCTGGAATTACCAGAATCCCTCTTTCATCAGCATATTTTACAATGTTTTTGATTTCTTCCTGAGTATAAAAATATCCATCTGACGCTAATTCAGTTAATTTAGGATGATTTTTTAATTGAATTCTCCAACCTTGATCATCGGCTAAATGCCAATGGAAAACATTCATTTTCATCGAAGCCATAGCGTTCAGATTTCTTTTGATAACATCTACCGGCTGGAAATGTCGGGCCGCATCAATCATCAATCCTCTCCAGGTAAAACGTGGCGAATCCGAAATTTCAACAACTGGAAAATAATACGAGGTACTATTATTTTGTAGCAATTGCAATAAAGTCTCTAAACCATGCAACGCCCCTAAATCATTGGTTGCATTAATGATTATTTTATTCGAGGTAATTATAAGTTGGTAACTTTCGTCCTCATTAATTTCTATTTTTCCATTGCGAGTACAATTTATTTGTAATTCGGCTTCCGGACTTTCGTTGACTTTCGTCAAAAAACTTTGCTCCAGAAACAATCCCGTTCTGCCGTCCAATCGTCTTACAAAGTTGGTTGCGCCTATGAAAATTCGAGAATTAGGATTACCCGTAATATTCACTTTAAAATTTTTGTTTAAAGCAAAAGTGCCTTCGGACAACTTTATATTTTGTGGCCAAGGCATCAGGTTTAATTGCTCGGTGGTTATTTGCGCATTCGAGACAAAAGTTCCAAATAATAGGATTAGGATATATTTCATACTTTATATTTTTATTATTGTCCTGCAGTAAACAATTACTTTTATAAAAAAGCTTTTCTATAATTTGTGGAAACAAATATAAAGTACGCATATAAATAGTAATTTTGCAAGGTAAATATTGAATTATGCTATTTCTAATTTTGAGTATTATATGCAGTATAACTGTTGGAGTGTTGTTTAAAATTGCACGCAGTTATAATGTAAGTCAGGTTCAAATTGTTGGTTGGAATTATGTTTTTGCTCTTATTTTTTGTTATTTGTCATTCAGCCCAGATCTTAGCAAGGTAAGGACTTTGGCACCTTGGGGTATTTATGTTCCTATTGGTATTTTATTGCCTGCAATTTTTCTTTTCTTGGCAGCTTCAATCAAACAGGTAGGTATTGTAAAAACAGATGCGGCCCAAAGGCTTTCGCTTTTTATACCCATTTTGGCGGCATGGTTAATCTTTAAAGAAGATTTTAATATCCTAAAAATCATAGCGCTTTTGGTTGGATTTCCGGCGCTATTGCTTATTCTTACGAAACCCTCTCAAAGTACAGAAAACAAATGGATTTATCCTGCAGTAGTTTTACTGGGCTTTGGAATTATAGACATTCTTTTTAAACAAATTGCTCTTTACACAAGTCTGCCTTATACCACTTCGTTATTTGTAGTTTTTGGAATTGCGCTACTCATTATGATAGGAGCAGTAGTCTATGATGTCATAGTTTCTAAAAAGCCGATGCACTTTAGAAATATTATTTTTGGTGGTTTGGTAGGTATTTTCAATTTTGGAAACATACTTTTTTATCTAAAAGCGCATAAAGCTTTCGCTGAAAATCCTTCAACGGTTTTTGCCGGTATGAATATGGGAGTAATTGTCATAGGAAGCCTTGTGGGCATTTTTGTTTTTAAAGAAAAACTAACAAAAATGAATTATGCTGGACTTTTTCTAGCGTTGATAGCCATTGTTTTGATCGTAATGTCGCAGATCACTTAAAGGGAATTAAGCCATTTGGATTGAAAAATTTTCAACTAATAAAAAATCCTTGTACAAGTTCCGGTTTTGGATTGCTGTTGAATATAAAGGTATCAGTTGTAAAAAAATGTTCTTGAGCAGAATAAAACTTTCGTAGAACAATAGTATTGTCCAAAAAATGATTGTTTATTGTTATAAATAAGCGGTTCGCTTTTTCAAGATTTTCTTTAGTAAGTCTTCGGATAATAGATATATGGGAATCACTGCGTTTTTCATTTAATTAATTTACCATAAACTGGGACGATGTAGTTTCCATTTAAAAAGGGAATTGGATCAATTTTGCTTTGTAATACAACTCCGCTAAGCGGTGTTTCGAGTAATAGTTGCGCTGCTTGTACCAATGGTGCTGCGGTAGTTGTTTGGATTGCCCTCAATTGATGTTTTCCCACTTTTTGAGGAAGTATACATTTTGCAATCTCACGTCTGCGCAAAATACCTGCTGCATCTTTGCCTTCTACAGCTGCATATAAAATAATTTTGTCGTCTTCAATGTGAGGGATAATGGCTTCCATTTTTTCTTGTAAGCCTTTAATTGTGTCAGTTGTATGTTCTAAATTAGCAATCTGCTCTTGTATCCATGCATAATGTCCAGGATGACGTAAGGTTTTGTAGTCGAGGGAGCGAACCTTTCCTAATAATGCGTCAGGCAAATCTGCTGCACCGCCTGAAGTAAGATCCTCTTCATAAGCAATGCCATCAATTATAATAGTAGTTCTTTCTGAGAGTGATGGTAGGGTAGTTTTTTTGAAATTCCTTAATACTATAGTTTCTTTTATATATTCAGTAGCTACTCCAACAGGACTCCACGTAAAACCATAGTAATGCGGAGCAACGGCATGATTGGTCAGCGCTCCAACTTTGAATTCCAGTTTGTCTACTTTATCAACTTCAAAGTCTGAACAAAACTGTTGAAAAAGTCCATTAGTAAGTAAGTCAATATATCCCGGCGCTAAACCCGTTTGAAGTATGAACCCTGTTTCTGCGTCTTTTGCCTGTGCTATTATTTCTTCAGTTTCCGCAACGTATTCCGTTAGGTTTGCATAATGGAGATTGTAATCTTTTGCAAATTTTGCTATTCTTGGTGCTTGGCCGCCCGGTAAACAGTCGAGAATGATGTCTGCTTGACGTAAGATTGTTTTCATTTCCTCGGTTAAGCCATTTTCAGCAAGATGAAAGTCTTGAATGGATCCTGATTTTGTGGTTCCTTCTTGAATCCAATGCGCTACTTTTTTTGCTTTTGAATGCGTTCTGTCACCAATGAAAAGAGTAGGAGGAACCTCGCTCCATTCCATCAATAAGAGACCAACAGCTTCTGCGATTCCACCGGCTCCTGCAATAATAATAGTGTGATGCTTTTTCATAATTTAAATATACTATTTTTTATTGGAAAAGCTTTTGAGAAGTGTACTAATTTGATTGTTATGGGATGTAGGTTCTCTGTCAAGGATAGCAACGGAAAGCTCGCAAAGGAAGAAGCCCTTTTATAAAACAAAGCCTAAAACAGCGACCACAGGAAGCTCGTTTTAGGGTTTGTTTTATGGACAGATTCCTGCGAACTTGCAGTAAATAGCCTGCCCCGGACAGCATACTTGAATATAAATAAAGAATTAAGATAAAACTCTTCAATTTATTACAATCAGTTACAAATAATGAATTAAAAAAATATGGAGTATATTTTGATTATTATCAAAAAGAGTACCATTAGACTCTAAATATCTACTATTCAGCGGCGCACTCAACAGCTGTAAACTTAAATTTTATTTTGTCAAAGTCTATAGGTGAGCTTTTATCAAAATAGGTTGCTCCCATAGTATTTAACATTTTTCCATTGCCTAAAATAAGTTGCTCGCCTCGCTTTAAAAATGCCATCGGGTTTTTAAATGTTATTTTTTTATTATCGCCTTGAAAGAAGGTATAGCTGGCAAATAATGTGTCGCCACTGAATTCTCCTGCAATTGTTCCAACTTTTTTGGGTGTATTAAAAAATTTCATCACCATATCGCCTGATATTTTTCCGTCTTGCAAAGTGTTCATTTTCAAATCTATTGTATCTTTTTCGTACATAGCTTGATAGCATTGGACACTTAAAGGTTTTTCAACTGGGATTTTTTTAGAATTAATGACTTTTTCGTTTTCATTATTTTTACAACTTTGGAATCCTATACTAGCAAACAGTAAGCAAAAAAGAAGAGGAGTTTTCATGGTATTAGATATTTAGTTATTAATTATTGCTAATTTAGTCAAAATAATGCTTTTATTTATAAAATAATACAAAATATTGACTATACCTAGCTTGATTTTTCTTTGTCGATTTGCTATTTCCTGCCGGTAATGATAGTTTAAATGTTTTTTCTTCTAAAATTTAACCAACCCAAAAAGAGTAATATAAAATTGAATATTACTAAGGGAAGAAAAGCATTCTTCAAGTTGATTTTTGATTTGTCACTAAAAGTTTCGACTTTGAAGTTGTCCCATTTTTGTTTATTTACTGCTTCATCGTCAAATATTTTAGGATAAAAATGCAAGCGTAATTTCTCGTGAAATTGTTTGGTTTCTTTTAAAAACAAAAGCTGATTTCCTAAATCGGCTCTAGCGATTTCGTTGAGTTGCATTTGTGCATGCAACGTTGGTATGAATTGCGCAATTTGTTGACTAGATTGATTGCGTTGCTCTAATTTTGACTCCAAAGCGCCGGATTCTTTTGCCGATTCATCATCGCCCATTTGTTGCATCGCATAATACCAAAGCCAGCTGAATTCTTTGTCCGGTAAAAGATAATTTTTGAAATGAGGATAATGCGTATAAAACTTATCTAAAGTTTCTTGTTTATCCATATCCCATTTTTCATGATAAGCATTACGTTGTTTTACAGTGAGTTCTAACGCTTCTGGAATAGGATATTTGTTTACAATGTACGTATTAATTAAAGCGGGTAAAATGATAATTAAAAATAACCATGTTGTCAATAAAATAACCGCATTGAAATTTGAATTCATTTGCAGGGAAACCAGAAAAAAGCATACAGCGAACCAGAAAAGTAGGTACAGAACACTAATTCCATAAAATGTCAGAAATGAAATATTTAAGGGAATATTTAGTAAAAAAGCGGCAATTGCAAGTACAATTGTTAGTAATAGAGTCAAACTTAAAATTCGAATGTAGAATAATTTCAGAATGTATAAAAAAGTATTTTGACTCTGAGTGACAACAATTTTCCAAGTGCCGCTTTCTTTTTCTTCCGAAATTAGATTGTATGAAAAAGCAATTATCAACAATGGAAACAGGTAGATGAGAACAAAACTAAAATCGATATTTCCGAGCAAAAGGTTGTTCGGATTATTGAGTTCGGCATCGTATTTTTGCCCTTCTAAACCACGAATAGTGACACTTTGTATCGAAGGATTTACATCCCGTTGTCCAATAGCCAAACTGTTAACGGGAAAACTTTTATTGATAAGCGAAAATTTTAAATAATACAACAGAAGCCCCAAATCATCTTGATGAAAGTTAACATTTTTAGCAATGTGTTCTTTTTGATAAAGTATAGCCTCCTGTACGTTTTTTGCTTGTTTTTCCTGAAATTGTTTTCCAATCAACAGGCTAATAAAACAAATAAGGAATAGAAATAATAATCCGATTTTGGTTCCCCTCGAGCGAATGAAATTTTTGAAGAGTAATACTAACATATTAAATAGCTTTAAGGTTTTTGTAGGCGATTTTAATCAGGAAAAAAAGAATGCCAATCCATAACGCAATGGAGATGATAGAAAGTAATTCGTTTTTTAAAATTGTAAAAACATCTTTCGGTTCATACTGAAACTCTTGTACATCTGCCCAATAATTTTTATTGATGGTCTGAGGAGTATCAGTAGGATTTTGCTTTTTATTGCTGATGTATTTTATCTGCAAAGCATTCATTTTTTGAGCCATATCGTAACGATAAGTCTCCGCCTGTTTTTGAAAATTGATATACGAATCATAATCGGTGTTCGATAATCCCATCGAAATATTTTTAATGGCGATATACGGATTGATAAACGAAACCGCTTTCGAAAAACTATTTTGTTTGGCATATACCTGCAACAAAGTATCTAGATGTTTATTGTAAATAGTACTACTGATTTTCTCGCCTTCGGTCATGATAAAACCGGAATAATTGAAAGGAAGTTTTTGTACCGAATCGACTTTGTAAACGCTGAGTAGCGAATCTTTTATAGCTTTATAATGCAAGTCATTCGGATTATGGCTGTCTCCTTGTTTTAAAATGTCTTTTTCGATAGCGCTATTAAATTCAATTTTCGACGGTGCTTGATACACGTAGGCTCCAATGGACTGAGTGGTTCGAGGCAAAATAATCGTAAAGAGCAGCCATATTCCAATTAAGGATACCAATGCGTTTTTAGAAGTTTTGCTAGCAGCAGAAATTAAAACCGCTATCACACAAAAAAACAGCAAATAAATAAAATGGAAAAGAATAAATAGCATCATTTTAAGAATTTCATCTGCTGAAACAGTAAAGTTTTGGAGCAACATCCAAACTAAAAGCAGGACTAAAATTATTGGAATAAAAAGAATCATAATAACACTGGCAATTCCTAAAGTTTTGCCTAATAGTATTTGTTTCCAGCTGACGCCTTGACTTAAAAGGAGTTTTAAAGTTCCGTTTTCTCTTTCGGTTGCTATAGCATTAAAACCAATAAAGAAAATCAGCAGCGGAAATAGAATTTGTAATACCATGGCAATACTGATTTCACCAAAACGCATCATACTGCTAGAAAATCCTGCATCCGAAAAGTTAGCCGAATTTTGCTTGTGGGCTTCCAGAAAAATAGCATTTCCAAAAAAAGGTTCCATCCCATATTCGAACATGCTCAAAGAAGTACTTTTGCGGAAAGCGAAATTACCATAATGTGCCATTCGATGGGGATTTTTATCAGGATTATTCAACCAGTCTTCCCTAGATTCATGTTGGTACTTTTCGCTGGTCTCCTTTTGATTGGTGTAATTTTTCCAACCCGAAAATGTCGCGTAAAGTAATAATATGCCAATAAAAATTATGATGATAGGCAAAGCCCTATTCTTAAAAATAGCTTTATTAAGATGTTTCGCTATTAAAATTTCGTTGTGTAATGACATGTGTAATGATTAAAATTTATAAGTTACCGTAAGGTTTACATTTCTAGGGGCTCCAGGAAATAATCGAAGGAAGTTTTGAGCTCCTAACCAATAAGTTTTATTCAATAAATTACCGGCATTTATAGCAATTTGCATGTTGCTTTTGTTGGGTTTGTAGTAAAGGGCGGCATCAAAAACAGTGAAATCAGGAATGATGAAAGATCTGGTAAACCATGGCACTTTACTGCTTTGATATTGTACTCCAAAACCAACTCCGAAATCACCTAAAGCTGAAGGCGGATCAAAATTATATCGAGTCCATAAATTGCCACTGTTCTTTGGTGTATTTTGCTTTCGTGCTCCAATCAAAGAAACATCTCTATCATTAGTAATTTTTGCATCAATATAACTATACGAAGCGTTAATTTGCCAGTTCGATGTGATATATCCTGCAATGTCCCACTCAAATCCGCGACTGCGTTCAGCACCTCTAGTAACCAATAAATCTGGGTTGTTTGGGTCATTTGCATTCATCAAAATATTTTTTTGATTAATTTCGTAAAGTGCCATATTTACGCTTATTCTATTGTTGAATAAAGTGGCTTTGGCTCCAAATTCTTTCAAATTACTTTCCAAAGGATCAAACAAACTTCCTCCTGGCAAAGAACCCGTTTGTGGCATCAAAGTAACCGTATTTGATTGTGGTTGATACCCTTCTAGATAAGTCGTATATATATTAAGAGCGTCATTAATTGCATATGTAACTCCAATTCGTGGTAATAAAGCTGTTTTTTTTACTGTCAATTCATTATTGGTCTCATAATTGGTAATGTCTTCAAACCATTCGTTTCTTACACCCAATAAAAAAGTGAATTTCTCCCATTGAATCTGGTCCTGAATATAAATGGCATTGGTTGAGGTAAGTGCAGAAGGAAGTGCAGTTCGTACATTCAAGGTGTAATCTTCGATATTTCGAATGGTGTATGATGGATTATTTAAGTTGAAATAATTTACATTGGGTTTAGGCAACAGAACTCCGTCTACGGTAATAGTTTGATAATTGGTAGCATTTGCTACGACAAACGAATTAGCAACTGTTCCGTCTTTTAGAAGATAACCTCTGGCTGCATTTTGTCCACCACCTTTGGTTTTGTTCCAGCTGCTTAAATCGTAACCGGTGAGTAGTTTGTGACTGAGTTTTCCTGTTTTAAAATCAAAATTTAAAAAAGCACTCAAATTATCAACATTCCAGTATTGCTGGCGTTGCACAAATTGCATCATTGCCAGACTTGCCACAGCCTGATTGTTCATATCAACTGCAAAAGCATTAGTGGTTCGATGCTCCTGAAGATCTTCGGTCCAGGATTGTTTCATGTAAGAGGCATTAAAACTAATTTTAGAAGTAAATTTATGTGCCAGATTAGTCATCAAAATCATTTCTTTCGACTTGAAAAAATCATTTGGAGCGCCTAGATTAAGACTTATCGGGGTTTTGTTTAGGTTTGTAACACCAGCAATTGCGCCGAAAATTGGTTGTCCTCTGTCGAGAATTCCAACCATATTACTCAAAATCATTTCCGTATTTATAGCCGTTTTCTCATTTGGAATATAACTGAAAGACGGAGCTATTAAAAAGGATTTATTGCTAACCAAATCACGGAAGGATTTTGCCTCCTGATACGCTCCGTTCACGCGATATAGTAGCGTTTTGGACTCGTTTAAAGGACCTGTAAAATCTAAAGTTCCTCTAAGCGTACTAAAACTTCCCACGCTCATACTGACTTCTTTTCGGTCAACAGCCAATGGTTTTTTGGTGACTAAATTGATACTTCCTCCAGGATCAACGGATGAGAAAGTAGCGCTTGATGGTCCTTTAATTACTTCAACACGTTCAATATTATTGGTCAAAGGTTGCAGAAAATAATATTGACGCGTACGCATTCCGTTTATGATTTGTCCTTCTTCATTTTGGCTGATGCCTCGAATCGAGTATTGATTATAGTAGCTCGATGGAATCACACCGCTGGCCATTTTTACGGCATCACCGAGGTAAAAAGCATTTTTATCTGCAATCAATTCTTTGGTAATAGTAGAAATAGATTGCGGAATATCTTTGTTAAGTGCTGCAATTTTTGTTGCCGAAAAAGAATAATCGCTATTGTACTTTTTGGAAGAGCGACCAACTATTTCTACGGTTTGCAATTCAGTTCTATTCGAAATCATTTCGATGTTCATAAATGTAGAACGTGATTTTATTTGAATCGTTTTGTAGCCCGATGCCGTAATTTCTATTGTTCCTTCTCCCTCCATAACGAAATTTCCGTCTTGAGTAGCTGTTGTTTCTATTTCAGAATTAACTAATTTTATGATTGCACCAGCGATTGCTTCTTTGGTGTCAATATTTGTGATTTTACCTGAAATTTTCTGAGAATTAGCAGTGTAACTCCCTAAAATAAGGAGTAAAGAGATATATAAATGTTTCATTTTTTAGGTTGATGGAAATATTCTTATTTCCGTTTAGACAGTTTGGAGGTACAACTCTTCGAGTTCATTTGCCGATATTTTATCCGCTTCGATGATGGTGACAAGATTTCCTTGTTTCATAATTCCGATATGTGTGGCGACTTCCCTTGCTCTAAAAATATCGTGGGTAGCCATTAATATTGCCGTTCCATCAGCTGAGAGTTCTTTCAGGATTTGCGAAAATTCATTAGAAGCTTTTGGATCTAACCCGCTGGTGGGTTCGTCAAGAAGTAAGACTTTTGCCTGTTTGGCTACTGCAATCGCAATACCTACTTTTTGCCTCATTCCTTTAGAATAGCCTCCTAGATTTTGATTATGAGCCGTAGTTTGCAAACCTGCTTTGTTTAAAAAAAACGTTAGTTCATCTTTCGAATATTTAAAACCCGCTAAAGACGAAAAGAATTTTAGGTTTTCGAGACCCGTAAGATTGGTATATAGAGTGACTGTTTCGGGAATGTAAGCAATATGTTTTTTGGTTTCCTCCGGTCTTTGTACAACCGAAATATCATTTATTTTTAATTCTCCAAAGGTAGGTTTTATAAAACCTAGAAAGAGATTAATTGTTGTGGTTTTTCCTGCACCATTCTGACCCAAAAGAGCAAAAATCTCTCCTTTTTTTATGGTTAAATTTAAAGCGTTTAAAGCAATTTGATTCCCGTATTTCTTGGTCAGGTTTTTAGCTGTAAGCATATTATAAATAGTTTTATTTGAATTTTAGAAATAGATACAATTCACCAATATTCAGAAGCTACACTAATGAAAATCAGATTTAAATTGTTAAATGGAGTGATTTTAAAACACAGAAACAGACTGACAAAGAGTAGATGATACTCCAGCCAAAAAGCTCTTTGACTACAAATTATAATTGAGGCGTACAGAAAAGCAGTCCCAAACCAGCCACTTCTTCCATATTTAAAAAAAATAGGAATACGCGAACTCTCAATAGATAAATTAAAATGTAGTGTTAAATTAGGGAAGGTGGCGCTCGAAGTGCAAAAAGGCTGCCTTTAAAAAAAATCGAATTTACTTTAGAGTAAATGAATGCAAGCGGAGTTGCATAAATAACTTTAGTAAAGGAATAAGGATAAAAATCAGTTGGGATAAATGTGCTAAAAGCAAAATGGCAAATAGAACAATTTGGATCAACCGAATGGCTGTGTGTGATTTGATTTTTGTTTCGGCTATTATTATGATCACAATGCTTTTCATTGATCTGCCTGTAAATATGTTCATAAGAATGGACCGTCTGAAATAGCATTGTGAACAACACCATTAAAGACACTGAAAAATTAATAAAGATAATTTTCTTTTTCATTCTTAATTTTATACAAACAGCATTAATTTTTATAAACGAAGTAATGCAATTTGGCCGCAAATATAACAATCTTAATTGCGATTTTAGTACTGGGTTTGCTAAATTTTTATTGATTAATTAAAGTTGTGAGTTGAAATAACTTTAAAAACTAACTACTTTAAGTACATTTAAATTACTACTCGGTGTATTTAAGAGCCATAATTTGAGGTACAAATTGAATCAAAATAACGCTTATTATCTAAAATAAAGTCTAAATAAAAATGAGTTAAAATATTTTTTATCAATACTTTAACTCGTTTATTTTTTGTTGTTTTGTGATACTTTGTTCTGCTACTTTCCGATACAATATCTAATTTATCAGTATTTGTAAGGCTTTAGAAGGGTAGAGGTGTACAAAAAGAGTACTTAATATAGTAGAATAATCATTTGTAAAGACAGTAAAAGAAATTGTAGCTATTTAAATTGGAGAATAATTTCTTCAAAATCCTCCTTTATAAACTCCCAATACTTTCCTTTAAAGCAAATTGGATTAAAATCTTCATCAGCTTGTTCAAAGGATGTAAAGTTTTTTATTATTAAATCTTTGTCATGTGAATAAGGATATCTTTGCTCGTGTAAATCTAACATTTGGCTTAAATCATGAGACCGAAGTAATTCATGTAGATCCCAAAAGTCTTTTTTTCTCCCTCCTCCCTGAATAACTTCTAACTTCATGGCGATAATTTCTTCAATAGTTGCCATTCTGATACCATCAACTTCTATAGCGGGTTGGATATAATCGTCTGTGTAATACAAATCAAGTTTTACGGTATTTTCTTTATTTTCTCCAATACTATAACTTTTCCCCATTGCTGGAATAGTGTCTAAAAAATCTACATATTGAAAGTTATCTTTTAGATAAATTTCTATGGCTCTAAAATCTAGTGATCCGTACTCAGCATCACTAAACAGATCAATATCGATAGATTCTCTATGACCTATTTGTAAACTCAATGCTGTACCGCCTACAAGTCTAAAATCATCAAAGATTTTTGATTGCATTAATTGAATCAAACTTTCTTTAAGTAATTTATTTACAGTGGAATAGTATAACATTACGATTGTTCTTTATTTTTATAAACAGTATAGGGTTTACGAGTATTTTGCTCAAGTGTAGACCTAATGAGTTCACTTTTATAGAAACGTTTTATTTCTTCTTTTTCAATATCATTTCCTCGTTCGAATATTCTAAGAATTACCGCTGCACTTTGTTTCTGCCAATCAATTTTAGTGATATCTGTATCCCAAAACAACACCTTTCTTAAAAGGTTTAAGTTTGGAGTTTCTTGTTTTGTTTTACTTTTTTGTTCCTGAATATCAAAATAGGTTTGTAGTAAAGCTAGTGAGCCTTCCTCTAAACTTAGCTTTTCTTCAATTTTCAATGCCAGTGCTATATTGAGTTTCCTTCTTCCTTTTGTTATTGCGTTTATAGTTTGTGGATGCTCACCAATTGAAAGGGCAAAAGGGCGCTGTGAAATCGCTTTTTTGTTAAGTAAGCGTTCCAATACTATTCCAGGATGTATGCCTTTGTATTTTTCGATTAATGCATTCATAGTACAAATGTAAACATTTTTGTTTATATGGAGATCGATGCGGTGGTAATTGTTTTTAATCACCGCATATTTGCGGTGATTATTACCGTTATAGCAGTTTTTGTTTTCTTTTTTTTAATTTTTCAATTGTAAAATCATCTTTTATCGGTTTATTTACTGCTATAACAGTAATAAAAGGTTATTTATATCAAATAAATGTTTTGTAATATCTAAATTGTTTATTTTTACCGTTAAAACAGTATAAAATGGATGATTTTGATTTAGGTACTTTCATTAAAGACCATCGGAAAAAAGCAGGATTGACACAACTTGAATTAGCTGACTTAGCTGGAGTAGGTAAGACCACTGTTTTTGATATTGAAAAAAATAAAGAAACAGTTCGTTTGAACAATCTTTTGGCAGTACTCCGCGTGCTAAATATTAAAGTGGAATTTAAAAGTCCTTTAAATAAATAATTATGAGAAGAGCAATTGTATTTGCACACGGAAAAAGAGCTGGAATTTTAACAGAGATTGCTGCAAACGACTATCATTTTGAATATGATGAAAATTATGATGGCGAAGCGGTTTCATTAACTATGCCCACAACTCAGAAAAAATATAGCTATACATTCTTTCCACCCTTTTTTGAAGGGCTATTGCCTGAAGGTGTCATGTTAGAGGGATTACTGCGAATTGTGAAAATTGATAAGAAAGATTATTTCTCTCAATTGATTGCAACTGGAAATGATTTAGTAGGTTCAGTAACGGTTAAATTGATCGAAGATGAATAGATGTCCGATTACTTATGAATTGTGTGGTACTGATAAATACAGTGAAAAAGGACTTAGAATGATATCTCCTAAACTGACTTATTTAAATGATTTGCCTTATACAGCTGTAGAACTTCGTCAGGAAGCTGCTAATAGAGCTAAAAAGCTATCCATTCAGGGTGTCCAACCAAAGCTCACCGCAGCTATTTCAATAGTGGATCAAGAATTTAAAATTGTGGATCAATTTGGAACCTACATTATAAAGCCACAAAATGATTTTTTTCCACAATTACCAGAAAATGAAGATGTAACTATGCGAATGGCAAAAGTGTTTGGTTTAGAAGTGCCATTTCATGGGATGATTTATGGTAAAGATGGTAGTTTGTCTTATTTCATTAAACGTTTTGACCGACATGGTAAGGGAAGTAAGTACGCAACAGAAGATTTTGCTCAATTGACTGGGAACACAAGAGATACAAAATATCGTTTTACAATGGAAAAATTGATTCCTGTACTTGACGAGTACTGTTCATTTCCTGCTATTGATAAAGCTGATTTTTTCAAAAGAATTCTTTTTTGTTATGTAACTGGAAATGAAGACATGCATTTGAAAAATTTTTCGCTAATTACCAAAAATAACAAAACCTCACTAGCACCAATTTACGACTTTCTAAATTCTACCATAGCTATTAAAAATCCAGTAGAGGAAATTGCACTGACCTTAAAGGGAAAAAAAAGTAATTTAAAAGCAACTGATTTCATAGATTACTACGGCAAGGAAAGATTACAACTCAACGAAAAAACGATAGCAAGCATTCTCGAACAAATGAAAAAAGCAACTCCTGAATGGAAGGAGCTGCTTGAAATTTCTTTTCTTACTGATGATATGAAAGAGAAGTATTTGGAACTATTGGAAAGTAGGGTAGGGATGTTTTAGATAAAAAATGAGGCGATTAAAACAACTCTTTTTTATTTTTCAGAAAATCAAATATAATTTTATCTACTTCAGATACTAGCCCTATATCGTAATAACTAAGCCATCTAATTTCCTCTATTTCATTATTTTTCTCTAGTACGCCTATGTAGTCTGCTTTATAACAGGTCATTTTTATATTTACACCCTTTGTATCACCGTCAGATTGAGCGATAAATGTTCCTACGTACATAATGGTTTCCTGCAAAATATCAACACTCAATTCTTCTTTAATTTCCCGTACTAGCGTTTCATTATCCTTTTCATTATTTTCTCTTTTTCCTCCCGGTATGTAATATTTATTTTTACCTATCGACTTAGTGCTTAAAACTTTCCCGTTTTCTAATACTATCAGGGCAACTTTATCTATTTCTTTCATCATATAAAATTTTTCTAAAATTAATAAATTATCAGATTTTACGCTAAATTAGCTGCTTCCTTCATTTTTTGATCAACAATTTTTGCATAAATTGCTGTCGTGCGTATTTCTCTGTGCCCAAGTCTTTTTGATACAGTGTAGATGTCCGCTCCATTTTGTAGTAAAAGTACTGCATTTGTATGCCTAGCACTGTGGAAAGTGATATGTTTCGATATTCCTGCACGATTACACCAACGAACAATTTCGTTATTGTAAACCGCACTGTATTTTAAGCCTTTAAAAACCCTTTCCGCTGGATCTTGTCTTTCTCCAAACAATTCTCGAATTTGTTTTGAAATATATAGATATTCAACTCCTTCAGTTTTTTGTTGCCGAAAATTTATTCTACTAACTCCATTGTCTTCATCCCTTACTTCTGACCAAACTAAAGTATTTATGTCGCTCCACCTAAGACCTGACAATGCAGATGCAATAAAGGCTCGTTTTAAAATTTCATATTTGCAAGGAGTATTAGCTAGTGATTGTAGCTCTTGATGCGTTAGATATTCTCTTTGACTTTCAGCTTGTTCAAATGATTTTGTTTTCGAAGCATAATTTATTGATAAATAGCCATCATCAAATGCAGCTCTTAGACAAGCTTTGAACTTGTTATAATAAGAATATTTTGAATTAAGTGACAGAGGTGTATCACTTTTTGTTTTAGCTTCTTTGTCAAAGTACAAACGCACTCGCTTAACAAAGTTCTCATCAACTTCATCAAATGTAAGATTTGATGAAATACATCTTTTTAGATGTAGAGAAGTTGCCGTCCAGTTCCCGTAGTTTTTAGGAGAGTCAATTTTTTCCTCAGTTTTCTCTATAAAATAATCTAAAAACAATCTTTTTGACTTAGACGTGTTTTTGATGTCAAACTTACCTTGAAAGTATTCCGCTTTACGGATAGATAATATTTGTTCACTTAAAGTGTCAATTTCTTTATTTTCTTTTTTTTCAGCAGCAGTCTTTGGATCTTGATTTGGATATAATTTTAGATACTCAAAATCTCTTAAATGAATCCTTTTGCCATCTAAGTTTAGAGTAGAACCCTTATAGTATTCAAGGTATAGACTGAACTTACCATTTTTTAACTTCTTTTTCTTTAAAGTAATATTCATAGGTGTACATTTTTACACCTTTTTTGTCCTGAGGTGTACATCGAGTGTAACAAATGTATGAATTAAAGTTATTACAAGAAAGCTAAAATACAGCTAAATCAATGGTAGTCAAGTTATAGAAAGTTAAGAATACTTAAAGAAAGTTCTTTTATTTTCCGATACAGAAATTAGCAAAAATATTTCCCAGCAATTCATCATTGGTAACTTGTCCAGTAATCATTCCAAACTGATACAAAGCTTCCTTAATATCTAATGCCATTAAATCGGAGGATAAGTTAGTTTCAAGTCCAAATTTTACTTTTTGTATTTCTTCCAAAGCTTTTAGTAATGAATCGTAATGTCTTGTATTAGTTACGATTGTTTCATTATTTCGTAAAGCACCAGTATTTACAAAAGAAAGTAATTGATTTTTTAATTCCTCAACACCTAATTTTTCTTTTGCAGAAATTAGTAAGATTTCTGGAATTTCTGATTTCAAATTTTTTATTTCATTTTCCTCTAGTTTGTCGGCTTTGTTACCAATGATTACTAGGGGTTTCAAAGGAAACTGGTTTTTAATTTTTTCTAATTCTACTTTTAACTTTAAACCTGAAACTTTAAACTCGGAACTATCAAATAGAAAAACGACAACCTGCGCTTGTTCAATTTTTTCAAACGTTTTACGAATTCCAATACTTTCTACCACATCTTCCGTTTCCCGAATTCCGGCGGTGTCTATAAATCTAAACCCGATTCCTCCAATCACTAATTCGTCTTCAATAGTATCGCGCGTTGTTCCCGCAATTTCCGAAACAATGGCACGCTCTTCATTCAATAAAGCATTCAAAAGCGTCGATTTTCCCACATTGGGTTCACCTACAATAGCCACAGGAATTCCGTTTTTGATCACATTTCCTACTGCAAAAGAATCTATTAATCGTTTTAGGACAAATTCAATTCGATTCAGTAATTCGTGAAATTGTGTTCGATCGGCAAATTCTACATCTTCTTCTGCAAAATCTAATTCGAGTTCAATCAGTGAGGCAAAATTCAATAATTCTTCCCTTAGTTTAGCTATCTCATTAGAGAAACCACCCCGCATTTGTTGCATTGCAATTTGGTGTGACGCTTCGTTATCTGATGAAATCAAATCGGCAACTGCTTCTGCTTGTGATAAATCCAGTTTTCCGTTTAAAAATGCTCTCAACGTAAATTCGCCAGCATCTGCCATTCGACAGCCTTTTCGAAGCAATAACTGAATGATTTGCTGTTGTATATAAGTAGAACCGTGACAAGAAATTTCAATAGTATTTTCGCCGGTATAGGAATTTGGCCCTTTGAAAATGGAGACCAGCACTTCATCCAAAGTTTTGGAGCCATCCATAATATGTCCTAAATGTATGGTATGCGTTTTTTGTGTCGTTAGTACTTTATTTTTTACAGATTTAAAAACAGAATTTCCAATAGTAATGGCATCTTGGCCGGAAATCCTAATTACGGCTATAGCTCCAGCTCCCGAAGGAGTTGCTAGTGCCACTATGGAATCTTGAGGTATCATATTTAAATTCAATTTGATGCAAAAGTAAGCAAAATAGACATGGCTTCAAGACTCGCTTATTAAACCATTACCTTTATTTTTTGTTAAAAATTAGCCAAACTGATAATTATCAGTTTATTTCGTTTTTTTGTTTCGTAAATTTATATAAATAATTGATTTGCAATAATTTATAGTGTTATGAAAAAAATTCTGTTTCCAACCGACTTTTCAGAGCTGTCTAAAAATGCGTTCATTTACGCATTGAATTTGGCAGAATCTATTAACGCCGAAATAGTTACAATGCATGTTTACCAATTGCCACAAGCCAATTATGTTAATGTTTCGGAATATTTGCATGAAATTTATGATGTAACGGAACTTAGTAATTTTGAGAATTACAAAGATGAAGTTCCCATTTTAAGAAAAATTGCGGAAGTACATAATTTAGGTCATATCAAAATAAGTCATGTTTTGATTTTGGGAAATTTGGTTCCAGAAATAAAAAAAATAACCGAGAATGAAAATTTCGATTTTGTGGTTATGGGAACTAAAGGCGCCACGGGTCTTAAAGAAACTTTTTTTGGTACGATAGCCACAAAAGTAATGAATGATGTCAAAGCATTAGCTTTAGTCATACCGGAGCACTGTAAATACCATCCAATTGAAAAAATACTGTTTATTACGCAATATAAACCAGAGGACACAGGGTCTTTTGTAAGAGTTCTTTCTTTATCCAAAATATTTCAAGCGCATATTGATTGCTTACGTATAGCGTCTCCGAATCATGAAGTTAAAGACGACACCAGAGAAGAATGGAATGCATTAATAGAAAATAATGAAGTTACATTTCACTCCATCAAAGGAGAAGATGTTGAAGGAGCTATTTTAAATTTTATCGATTTGCATAAAATTAATTTGCTAGCAATGCACGTGTATCACAGAAATTTCTTTGAGAAACTTTTTGAAATTAGTCTTTCAAAAAAATTAGCATTTCACATCAATGTACCGATTTTGGCGATTCATGAATAAAATTAATTCCGATTTGAATACTCGAAAAATTCTCAATATTTATTAGTAAATGAATCCTTTAAAAGCATATTACAAATGAAAAAAATTCTCTTTCCAACCGATTTTTCTGAAGTGGCTACAAATGCCTTTGTTCATGCTTTAGAATTTGCAAAAATAGTTCACGGTGAACTTGTTTTATTGCACACTTTTGAACTGCCAATTTATGACAATCAGTTTTTTCCAGAAAATTACGCAGTCATTTATGATTCATTAGAGTTAGCGCAATTTGATATGTTTAAAAATGAAATTCCAAAATTGCGGGCTATAGCCGAAGAGCGTCATTTGGATAAAATTAAGATGTCTCATAGACTTATGGATGGGGATTTGCTCCATAATATTAAAAAATGTATCAAAGAAGATAAAATAGATTTTGTCATAATGGGAACTTCTGGAGCCACTGGATGGGACGCTTTTTTTATGGGTACCAATACAGGTTCTGTAATTTCTGGAATAGATGTTCCCATGTTATGTGTTCCAATAGAAGCAAAATTCAAAAAAATTGAAATTATTGGATTCACAACTCGTTTTAGAACAAAAGATAAAAAAGCCTTAAAAATGGTATTGGAGATTGCCAAAAAAACGAAAGCAAAAGTAAAATGCTTGTATGTAAAAACCAGTGATTCTGATGTTTCTAAAGATACAGTTGCTAAGTGGGAAGAGGAATTTATTAATGAGCCGATAGATTTTTATGTGATTAACAGTGATGCAGTCAAAGAAACTATTTTGGATTTTATAATGTATAAAGAAGTTGATGTCCTGACAATGCTTACGTATAAAAGAGGTTTTTTTGAAGGGATTTTCAAACCTAGCTTAACGAAAAAAATAGCTGCAAATTTTGATTTTCCAATTTTAGCGATTCATATTGATTGATTCCGTGTTGATTCAATTGAAAGCATGAATTCTATGTAGTTCGGCATCGCCATTGCCTTTTAATTTAGACTTCAAAGTAATCTATTTCATTATATTTGCAATTCATCAATTGAATTATGGAAATATACAAAGCAAAAAAGATTAGCTTTTCAACAGCATTAACTGCAATCAATAAAAAGTACAATAGTATAAGCATTTTAAGACTTCTTACTATTGTACTTTTTTTGGTTTCAATATATTATTACATCAAAACCAGCGAAATTATTTTGATCGCTGCCGCGATTTTTCTTTTTGGATTGTTCGTTGTACTGATGCGCATTCATTCTAAATTAGTTTTCGAAAAGCAAGTCAATCAAGCCTTATTTGATATTAATGAAAATGAAATTTCCTATTTGGAACGAAATAAAATTCCTTTCGAAAACGGACAGGAATTCAATGATTTTCATCATCCGTATGCGTATGATTTAGATATTTTTGGTGAACATTCCTTATTCCAAAACTTGAATAGAACCGCAACTTTTATTGGTAAAAAAATATTTGCAAACCAATTATTGACACTTTTACCAAATGATGAAATCACCAGAAATCATCGTGCAGTAAAAGAATTATCCGAAAAATTAGATTGGCGTCAGGAATTTTTGGCTTTCGCCAAAGTAAGCAATGACAATCAATCAAATTATGAGACGCTTCTCAAGTGGAGTACATTCAATAGCACGCCTTTGTCTAAAATGAGTGTTTTTATTTCCTATTTTTCACCACTTCTTTTCCTGGGAGCTCTGATTGCTTATGTAGTGACTTCTAATACCTTTTTTGCTTCTGTTTTGTCGTATTTTTTTGTTATTAATTTAATGATTTTAGGACGTTTTATGAAGCGAATCCAAGCTGAAGTTGCTAATTCTACCAACATTGATAAAACTATTCATCAATATAGTTTGCTGTTGCAAAAAATTGAAAACGAATCTTTTCAATCACAAAAATTAATTGATTTGCAACATAAACTAATGTTCAAAAAAGACAATTCCAGCGTTCATTTGAAACAATTAGCAGGTTTGTTTTCTAATATGGACAGCATCAGTAATTTCGTAACGGCTATCGTATTCAATGGAACGTTTCTTTTTAATTTACATGTTTTAAAATCATTAATTCAATGGAAAAATGACCATAACGAAGCATTAGAAAATTGGCTGGAAGTTATAGGTGAATTTGAAATGTTGAACAGTTTAGCCAATTTTACGTATAACAATCCCGAGTTTGTATATCCAATCTTAAACACCAATTTTGAAATAGATTTTAAGGATTTAAGCCATCCTTTATTAAATCAAAAGACAAGAATAGGAAATGATGTGCGTTTTCATCCCCAATCATTTATGATTTTAACGGGTTCTAATATGTCCGGTAAAAGTACTTTTCTAAGAAGTTTGGGGATCAACATGGTTTTATCAGGAATGGGTTCGCCGGTTTGTGCCAGTCAAGCTAATGTTCATCCGTTACCCGTTTTGGTTTCCATGAGATTATCCGATTCGTTGTCCGATAGTGAATCGTATTTCTTTGCGGAAATCAAACGCTTAAAGCAAATTATGGACGAATTAGAAAATAGATCCGCATTTGTTTTATTGGACGAAATATTACGCGGAACAAATTCAGATGATAAACGCAACGGAACAATTGAAGTAGTCAAAAAAGTAATTGGTAAAAAAGCCGTTGGAGCTATAGCTACCCATGATATTGAAGTTTGCTTGACCACCAATGAATATCCAAATATATTAACCAACAAATGTTTTGAAGTAGAGATTATCAATAATGAACTTCATTTTGATTACAAACTGCGTGATGGAATTTGTAAAAATAGAAGTGCTACATTTTTAATGAAAAAAATGGGAGTGATTTAGTTGGGATTCTTAGACTTCTTAGATTTTTGACTAGTTAGATTTAAACGCTCAGTTTGTCTTTGCGAGGAACGAAGCAAACCACTGGCATCAGGAATCATTTAAACGGAATACCAAACAGATTCCTCCCCCGCGGAATGACAAAAAGGAGATGATTAAAAGCAAAAAACCGTCTCATAATTAATCGAGACGGTTTTTTTAAATATAAAAATGGTTTGGTTAATAGCGTATTTTACAATTGAATTAGCTGTTCAGCATTACCGGCATTACAAGCATCGTAACCGTTTCACCTTCTTCTAATCCATCAACAGGAGTAAGGATTCCTGCTCTGTTTGGCAATGACATTTCAAGCATAATCATATCTGATTGCAAGTTGGTCAACATTTCAGTCAAGAAACGAGAATTATACCCTATTTGCATATCATCACCTTGATAATCACATGTCAATCTTTCTTCGGCTTTATTGGAATAGTCAATATCTTCAGCAGAAACATTCAATTCAGCACCAGCAATTTTCAAACGAATCTGATGTGTTGTTTTATTCGAAAAGATAGCAACACGACGCACAGAACTCAAAAATTGAGAACGGTCAATCATTAATTTATTTGGATTTTCTTTTGGAATTACCGCTTCGTAATTTGGATATTTTCCATCGATCAAACGACACATTAAAACATAATTGTCAAAAGAGAAAGTAGCATTCGAATCGTTGTATTCAATTTTCACTTCAGCATCCGCAGTACCAAGAATATTTTTTAAAATAGTCAAAGGTTTCTTCGGCATTATGAAATCAGCCACTTGAGAAGCGGTTACATCAGTACGCGCATATTTTACTAATTTGTGAGCATCAGTTGCTACAAATGTTAATCCTTGTGGCGAAAATTGGAAAAATACACCAGACATTACCGGACGCAAATCATCATTTCCCGCAGCAAAAATAGTTTTGCTTATGGCTGTTGCCAAAACATCAGCAGGGACAAGTGTTACCGATGGATCGTCTAAGTTAACCGATTTTGGAAATTCATCACCGGGAGCATATGCCAAAGCATATTTTCCGGAATTAGAACTGATTTCTATCGTACTGTTTTCTTCAACCGTGAAAGTTAAGGGTTGTTCCGGGAATGTTTTAAGGATTTCCAAAAGTAATTTTGCAGGAACAGCAACGCTTCCTTTACTTTCTGAATCAATTCCTAATGTAGCTGACATGGTTGTCTCTAAATCAGAAGCAGAAACCGTCAGCACATTTTGGTCTAAATCAAATAAAAAGTTATCTAAAATAGGCAAAGTATTACTGCTGTTGATCACGTTACCTAAAACTTGTAATTGTTTCAATAAGTACGAACTCGATACTATAAATTTCATCTGTTTTGTTTTATTTTTTAAAGTATTCCTCTAAATCTGAAATACGATACATTTTACAAATATATCGTAAACTATTCTAGTTTGGAAACTTTTTTATTAACATCTATTTGCTGTATTTTCTTTTTCGAAGGAAAGTGAATACCACACCAAAAAGTACTAAAATAAGAATTGGAAGCCCGATAGTTAGGATTTGTGTTCGGGTGTAGTTTTCATATACTTTTTCTTTATCCAATAAAGGTAAATCAAGATCTTTGCTTCGAATGTTAATAAGTCCGTTGTCATCCAATAAATAATTGACGCAATTTATCAGGAAATCTTTATTATCATACAAATTTCCAGACCTTTGGTCATATCCCAATTCGACCGGTTGAAGGTTTTTATCCAATTGATTTTTTATCAAATCCCCATCCGAAATCACAATCATTTTGTTCTCTTTTCCTTTGGCTTGAAATGTTTTTTGTTCAAATGGCAACACTCGATTTTCAAACATCGAATGAAATGAACCTTCCAACAAAACCGAAAGTGGAATTTTCCCTTTGTTCAAGTAATCATTTGGCGAAGTTTCTTCGGCAACGATGTTCAGATTTATCTCTGCGGGTGTTCCTATTTTCTTTGAATATTGTGACGATTCCAACAAAATGGTTTTCTTAATTCCGTTTTTCAAAGTGTCGATTGGATTTGCAAAATCAAATTTGATTCCTCCTAAATTTTTCACAATCGGATGCAAGCTGTTTGGATACACCTGCGGTGCAAACTTCCAGTTAAATTCCTGAAATTGAGTCGCACTTCCTTGTTCTCCAGTGGCCAGTTTTATTGGACTTCCTTGTTCGTCTTTTACTAAATCAGGATTGATTCTGACACCGTATTTAAAGAACATATCATTTAAATTTAAATCTCTTGGATACGCCAAAGTTGCTCCTGAAGGATTGTACAAACTATCCATTTCTGCCGAAACTTGGTCGATCAGCCACAATGTTTTTCCGCCATTGATGATAAATTGATCCAAAACTTGTTTCTCCGCATCGGTAAACGTTTCGGTAGGTTTAGCAACTACGGCCAAGTCATATTTTTCCAAAGCTTCAAGACTTCCAATAGGATTTTTGGCAACTGAGTCTAAAGTAAATGGACCTATAAAATAACTTTCGCGAACCTGTAAAAGAAATTTTGCCATCAAAATATCCTGTAATTGTCCATTTCCTTTGATAACAGCGATTTTCTTTTGTTTGGCTTTGGTAATTTTATTCAAACCTTCGGCAATCGAATATTCTAAATGCTGCACAGATCCTATTACTTTTTGGGTAGTTGAAGCTCCCATAATATTTTTCAACAATGGAATATTAACTTCCTTATTGTCGTAAACGGCAATTGCCCAGGGAAAAACCATCGCCTGAGATTGCTTTCCCTTGTCATCAACAGTTATGTTTATTGGCGTAAGCCCTTTTCGATACAACTCCTTAATATTGTCCATGCTGGCGTCTTCGTTTTCCAAAGGATCCACAAATTCAAAAACGATATTGTTATTATACGCCTGAAATTCTTCCAGTAATTGTTTCGTTTCTTGTTGTAGACGCTTGAATTCAGGCGGTAAATCGCCTTGCATATATACTTTTATAGACAACGGATTTTGAACCTGCTTAATGATATTCAAAGACGTAGGCGAAAGTGTATACCTTTTATCTTTTGTTAAATCAAAACGATGAAATAATGAACTTCCTACTACATTCGCAAGCACTACAATGGCAAGAATAATCAATACTGATTTTAAGTTATTTTTCTTAGAAGTAGTCATTACGATTTGAAAGATTTGAGATTATAAACAGTAAATGAAAGAAAGACAACGGTGATGCTCGTAAAATAAAGGACATCTCTTGTGTCTAATACGCCTCTGCTCATGCTTTTGAAATGATCTTGCATTCCTAAAGAAGCGATTATGGAAGAGACATTTGGAACAACAGAAGCTAAACCTTCAAAACCGAAATAGAAGAAAAAACATAAAAATACTGCAACGATAAAAGCTACAATTTGATTATCGGATAGCGTTGAAGTAAATATTCCGATGGCTGAATACGCTGCAATCAGAAATAATAATCCAAAATAAGAACCAATTGTGCTTCCTATATCGATATTGCCTTCCGGCATTCCTAAACTGGAAATAACAGCCACATAAATAAATGTTGGAATAATTGCCAGTACAATCAAAAGTAAAGCACCAAGAAATTTTCCATTTACGATTTGCCAAATACTCAATGGTTTCGTCAACAATAATTCTAATGTTCCTTGTTTTTTTTCATCCGAAAAACTGCGCATTGTTACTGCAGGAATCAGGAATATCAAAATCCAGGGCGCCAAAGTGAAAAACGGAGTCAAATCAGAAAAACCGGTATTCAAAATATTATATTCTCCTTCAAAAACCCAAAGAAACAATCCGTTGATAATTAGAAAAATCGCAATTACCAGGTAACCTATGGGCGAACCGAAAAAGGATTTTATCTCTCGTAAAACTATTGATTTCATTTATTTTTTTTGTTTAAAGTTTTAAATGTTTAAGGTTTAAAGTTTTCAATCCAACAACTTTAAACCTTAAACTTTTAAACTTTTTTTTATTCTAAAGTGACTAATTTATCCACGCTCCAAGCTTCCGGTTTGCCGTTGAATAATTTCTTGGTAAATGTCCAAACATCGTAAAAAAGTTCAGAATTTCTGTAATTTTCTAAATCAGCTTCAGTTTCCCAATAACTGTACGTAAAGAAAATACTTTTATTGTCTTTGTCCTGATACAATTCTAAGAAACGATTTCCGGGCGCATTTCGTATTTTATCTTTCATTAACTCAAAGTTTTCTAAAAATGCAGGAATATTTTCCTCGTGAAAACTCAATTTTACTATGCGTACTAACATTTGATTTTTTGTTTAAAGTTTAAACGAATTTTATAATAATTACATCCCTATAATTTAATCCTAGTAAACTATTCGCAGAACCTACTTTAGAAGGATTGCTTCTAAAAATAGCAATTTCAAGAAAACCGGCTTCGTTAAAAATTGCTAATTTTTCGCCCTCATATGATTTGATAGGATATTTATCAGAATTTGCAATGGCAGAATAGTTGGGCAAAATTGTTTTGATGTTTTTGGTTTTCATAACAATTTCATAAGGTCTTCCTTTGGCAACTTCTATAAAATATTTTTTAGAAATATTGGTCACTACATTCCCAAAATGGTCAATGTAAATCACGTGTCCTTTCAACGAATTTCCATCAGCGGAAAGAAAAGCTTGTAAGTCGGTGACTTGTTTAATCGTGTTTATTTCTTTCCCAATAACGTTCATTAAACCACCTTTGGCAAGATGGCAGGCAACGGTTACAAACACATCCAGATCAGCTGCTTCACTGGGTAAACGATCGTGAATATTGATTGCCACGATTTTTTGGGGGACAATTTTTTGCGAAAGCATGCTTAAAATACCATTATCGGCGGCAATAAAATAATGATCGTTCCACTGCATCACAATATGTTGATTTTCTTTATTGTGTTCCATGTCCACACCAATAAGATGAACAGTTCCTTTTGGAAAGCTCGCATACGAAGCACTAATGATGTAACTTGCTTCTACCGTGTTGAATGGGTCAATTTCATGTGAAATGTCAATTATTTTAGCTTCGGAATACTCAGATAAAATTTTCCCTTTTAGCGCACCTACAAAGTGGTCTTTCAAGCCATAATCGGAAGTAAGGGTAATTATTGACATAAATTTGTTTATAACTATTGGTGTTTTGTAAAACTAATTTTCATTAAATTTGAGAAACGCAAAGCTAATAATAGTAAATTCAAAAAAGCAAAAAACAAAAGACAAATTCAAATTAATACTACAATTATTCACTTTGAAAAAAAAATCACTAATTCACATATTTTAATTTAAAAACTACATCATTTGAACGAAAGAATAATCGAGCTCATAGACATCGCTCCAAAAGACTTTTGGGGTGCTCAAGACACTCATCTTGAAACAATTAAAAAATATTATCCAAAATTGAAAATTGTCGCTCGGGGAACAACATTGAAAGCTTTTGGTGAAAAAGAAGTTTTGGACGAGTTCGAAAAACGTTTTCAACGATTAATGGTTCACTTTTCCAGGTACAATAATATTGATAACAATGTAATTGAACGCGTAATTCTTGGTGATGTTCAGGAAGACAGAAAATTTCAGGGACAGGATAAAATATTAGTGCATGGAGTAGGCGGAAAAATCATAAAAGCCATGACGCGCAATCAGCAATTGCTGGTGGATACGATGGAAAAAAATGATATGGTTTTTGCCGTTGGACCAGCCGGAACCGGAAAAACGTATACAGGTGTTGCCATGGCCATTAAAGCACTAAAAGAAAAACAAGTTAAACGCATCATTCTAACGCGTCCCGCAGTTGAAGCAGGTGAGAATCTTGGTTTTCTTCCGGGTGATATGAAGGAAAAACTGGATCCATACATGCAACCATTATATGATGCATTGCGCGATATGTTGCCGAATGAAAAACTGGAAGATTATATTTTAAAGGGAATAATTCAGATTGCGCCGTTGGCATTCATGCGAGGTAGAACACTGGATAACGCTTTTGTAATTTTAGATGAAGCCCAAAATACTACTCATTCCCAAATGAAAATGTTTCTTACCCGTATGGGGAAAAGCGCTAAATTTATGATAACAGGAGATCCTGGTCAGGTCGATTTACCACGAAGAACTATTTCCGGACTCAAAGAAGCCTTATTGGTTTTGAAAGATGTTGATGGAATTGGAATAATTTATCTGGATGACAAAGATATTGTGCGACACCGATTAGTCAAAAAAGTAATTGATGCTTATAAAATGATTGAAAATAACGATTAGGAAATAAATAAAATTTTTTGGAGAGGAAAGAAAGTTCATTTATAGTAGAGAATGGACTTCCTTTCCGCTTTATTATTTAAAAAAAGCTACCAGTTTATCCGTAAAGCTTTAAATAAAATCCGATTGATTCCTTTTGTATGTCTTAAAAATGCAATAAATTTGGAATTAATAAAATTTCAGTTAAAAGAAATGATTTTAAAAGATAAAATTAAAGTAGTTATCAGTGATTTAGACGGAACGTTACTCAATTCAGATCACAAAATTTCCCAATATACTAAAACTGTTTTTCAAGAACTTCATAATCAAAATTATTTAATAATTGTAGCAACTGGCCGCCATCACTTGGACGCAATGCCTTTGGTTGAGGGTTTAGGATGCCCAGTTTATTTAGTTACTTCAAATGGAGCACGTATTCATTCTCCTGAAAAAGAACTTCTGTTTTCTTTTGATATAAAAAGTGACGATATTAAATCAATATTAAATTTAGATATAGACCCGGAGATTACGACCGTTTTATTTAAAGAAAATGTTTGGCAAACCAATAAAATAAACGAAAAATTAAATAGTTTTCAGACAGAATTAAATTACCTACCTGAAATTGTTGATTTCGATACTTTAGATGACGTTAGCGGAATAAAATTATTCTTCACACACGAAAAACATTCGAAATTAATTGAATTGAGAGACCGAATTTTAGAGAATCATACTGAACTTTTTAGCCATGCGTTTAGTTTGCCGTTTTGTTTGGAATTTATGGATAAATCAGTGGACAAAAGTGTTGCGATTGCCAAAATTCTGGAAAAAGAGAATTTTCTTTTCGAACAAAGCATTTCTTTTGGTGATGGCTATAATGATGAAAATATGCTCAAATCCTCTGGCAAAGCTTTGGTGATGGGAAATGCTCCTGAAAGCCTGAAAAATAAACTTTCTCATATAGAAGTTATTATGACGAATGATAATGAAGGAGTTGCTAAATATATTGCCCAAGAATTATTGAACAATTAAATTTTTAAATAACCATATTTTCCCATTTATGCATAAAATTAAAACCAAATGAACAAAAAAATAATCCTTGTTATCTGTATTTTGTTTTCCATAACAATTCAAAGCCAAACGCTAAAACTGGAAGAAATCATGAAGGGCAATGCTTTCATTGGTGCGCAACCAGAGAATGAAAGATGGTCTTTAGATGGACAGAAAGTTTATTTTGATTGGAATCCAAATAATGAATTGGGTACGAGTACTTATTTTTGGAAAAACGGATTGTCAAAACCTGAATTGGCAACTCCAAATGAAGCTGCTTTTTCAAAATTAGATTTCAAAAAAACAACCAATCCAGATTTGTATTATTACATTGATAAAGGAAGACTATTTTCATATTCCTTGAAAAGTAAAACTTCGAAAAAACTCTATCAACAAAGCAGTCCAATTTCTAATTTACAAATGGGCGCTGTGGCAGGAATATTGTATTTCAGACAAAATGAAAATCTTTTTCAGTTTAATACTAATGAAGGTTCTATTATTCAAATCACGAACTTTCGTAAAGGAAAATCAGATGAGAAAGCCACTGATAAAGAATCTTTTTTGAAAAGCCAACAAGAGGAATTATTCCAATTTGTAAGAGATCAAGAAGCACTGAAAAAATGGAATTTGGCAAAATCAAAAACTACAAAATCGGATTTTCCAAAACCGTATTATTATGGAAAAAACACTTTTGGAAGCTTAAAAGTAGATCCAAAAGGAAATTTTGCCACCTTCAGATTAATAGAAGATTCGGAACGAAAAAGTGAAAAAATGGAACGTTTTATAACTGCCGATGGTTTCAACCAAATTGAAGACACGAAGGAAAAAGTTTCTGTAGATAATTTGTTGGCAACCAAATTCGGAATTTATAACATCGCCAAAGATTCTGTTTATTTCTTGAATTTTTCATCGTTGAGTCATATTCAGGATGTTCCTAAATATTTTGATTCTTATGAAAAATCAAAAACTGCAGCACAAAAGGACAAACTAATCGTAGTTCAGGAACCGGTTTACAATGAAAACGGTTCGTATGCCATTGCTGAAATAAGAAGTCAAGACAACAAAGACCGATGGATTGTTAGTTTGAATTTAGAAAATGGGACTTTTCAGGAATTAGATCATCAACATGATGAAGCTTGGATTGGCGGACCTGGAATTCCTTCTAATTCGTATGGTAGAGGAACACTTGGATTTTTGGGAGATAATGAAACTATTTATTTTCAATCCGAAGAGACCGATTATTCTCACTTGTATAGCTATAATTTAAAATCAAAAAAGAAAACGCAGTTGACCAAAGGAAATTGGGAAGTGCGCAACGTAAGTTTGGCAAAAGATAAAAAATCTTTTTATTTAACCACAACAACTACGCATCCGGGAAACAGAAATTTTTATAAACTGGAAGTTTCAAATCCAGTCTTACAGCCTATTTTAACTAAAGATGGTGCTCATGAAGTGAGTTTGTCTCCAGACGAGAGTACCTTATTGGTTCGTTATTCCTATAAAAATAAACCTTGGGAACTGTATGTAGCGGCTAATAAAAAGAATACAAACTTAAATCAGATAACGTCATCAACATCGGAAATTTTCAAAGGATATTCTTGGCGTGAACTGGAAGTAATCACTTTCAAAGCGCAGGATGGAACTCCTGTAAATGCCAGATTGTATAAGCCACAAACTGCAAATGCGAACAAGGCAGCAATCTTGTTTGTACATGGTGCCGGTTATTTGCAAAATGCACACAACTACTGGAGCACTTACCACAGAGAATATATGTTTCATAATCTATTGGTCGATTTAGGTTATACTGTTTTAGATATTGATTATAGAGGAAGTGATGGATATGGGCGTGATTTTAGAACAGGAATTTATCGTTTTATGGGTGGAAAAGATTTAACAGATAATATTGATGGAAAGAAATTTCTTGTCGAAAATTACGGAATTGATGCTTCAAAAGTGGGGATTTATGGAGGTTCTTACGGAGGTTTCATCACGTTGATGGGAATGCTAACAACTCCAAAAGAGTTTGCTTCGGGAGCTGCATTACGTTCCGTTACTGATTGGGCCCATTACAATCATGGCTACACCGGAAACATTCTTAATTTCCCGGAAACAGATCCGGATGCATACAAAAAAAGTTCTCCAATCTATTTTGCGGATAATTTACAAGGGGATTTGTTAATGCTTCACGGAATGGTAGATGACAATGTAGAATACAAAGATATTGTTCGTTTGTCTCAGCGTTTTATCGAATTAGGCAAGAAAAAATGGAGTTTATCCAGTTTCCCGGTGGAAGCTCACGGTTTTAAAGAAACCTATTCTTGGGTTGACGAATATAGCCGAATCTTAAATTTATTCAATGAAACGTTGCTTAAAAAATAACTTTAGAGATAAAAGTTAAATTTAAGAGTTCTGTTCTTTGCGAAACTCTATGAAATAGTTTTAAATTTGCAGGAACTAAAAATAAACACACACAACTAGTATAATGAGCAACACCATCACAACTACTGATTTTAATTTTCCAAACCAGAAATCTGTTTACCGCGGTAAAGTAAGAGAAGTGTATAATATTAATGATGAACTTTTGGTTATGGTAGCTACTGACAGGCTTTCAGCTTTTGATGTAGTTCTGCCAAAAGGAATTCCATATAAAGGTCAAATTTTAAATCAGATTGCTACTAAATTTATGGAATTGACTGAGGATATTGTTCCTAACTGGTTAATTGCAACTCCTGATCCTAATGTTGCTGTGGGGCATCTATGCGATCCTTTCAAAGTAGAAATGGTGATTCGTGGCTATCTTTCAGGTCATGCAGCTCGTGAATACGCTCTTGGCAAAAGAGAAATTTGCGGTGTGACAATGCCTGACTATTTGAAGGAAAATGATAAATTTCCTGAACCTATTATTACACCAACAACTAAAGCGGATAATGGAGAACACGATGCTGATATTTCTCGTGAGGATATTTTATCGAAAGGAATTGTTTCTGAAGAAGATTATATTGTTTTAGAAAAATTTACAAGAGATTTATATCAAAGAGGAACTGAAATCGCTGCTGGTCGTGGTTTGATTTTGGTGGACACCAAATATGAATTTGGTAAAACTAAAGAAGGTGTAATTGTCTTGATCGACGAAATTCACACACCGGATTCTTCTCGTTATTTTTACGCAGAAGGATACCAGGAACGTCAAAACAACGGCGAAGAACAAAAACAATTATCGAAAGAATTTGTTCGTCGTTGGTTAATCGAGAATGGTTTTCAAGGACTCGAAGGGCAACAAATTCCAAATATGACTGACGAATATATAGAAACCGTTTCTGAGAGATATATCGAATTATACGAAAATATCTTAGGAGAGAAATTTATAAAAGCAGACATCACTAATATAGATGAAAGAATTGAGAAAAATGTTTTGGAATATCTAGCGAACAGATAAAACAATTTCTGTAAAAAAAATAAAAACCGCAATTCATAATTTTGAAGTGCGGTTTTTTTTTATTTTTTGAATGATGATTCATAAGAAGTTATCCATTCATCTATTGACATTTTTTGCACAAGTTCAGCAATTAAATCAAACGGGATTTGGTCTATCTTCTTAAATCGGATGCAACTTTTTCCCATGTCTAATTTTTGTTTGCTGTGTTTTGGGTATTCGGAGACAAACCAATTCAGTAATTCCGGCTTGGTATAAATTCCCATGTGGTAAAGTGCAATGAAATTTTTCTGCGAAGCGATGTTAATAAAGGGTAACGGGAGTTTTGGATCACAATGATAGCCGTTTGGATAAATGGAATGTGGCACAACATAACCGATCATACCATAGGACATTTGTTCAACAAATCCATTTGGAATATTTTCTAGAATTGTTTCTCGGAGTTTTGTAAAAGCTATCTTTCTTTCCTCTGTGATTTCTTCTAAATACGCTTCGATTGATGTGGTGGTTGATTGCATTTTTATGAATTGTATGAGTAAAGTTAATAAAAAAACCGCAATTCATAATTTGAACTGCGGTTTTTTAGCCCCGATTACTTCACTTTGTTTCTACTTTCAGCGGAGTTCAGTGAACTTCGTTTGAAGAGGAAATCCTTTTCCTTTTTGCTGCCAAAAAGGGAAAGATTGCAATCTCGTTTTTAGAACGAGACGGTATTAGCTTCTAAAACTATTTGAAATAAGAGAATGTTTCTTCGTTTTCTAATTTCAATAAGGTTTCATAAATTAATTTAATCACGTTTTCAACGTCATCACGATGTACCATTTCAACCGTAGTGTGCATATATCGCAACGGCAAAGATATCAAAGCTGAAGCAACACCGCCATTACTGTACGCAAAAGCATCAGTATCTGTGCCGGTAACGCGAGAAGAAGCCAACCTTTGGAACGGAATTTCTTTTGCCATTGCAGTTTCTAAAATCAGTTCTCTCAAATTATTCTGAACTGCAGGTGCATAAGTGACTACAGGTCCTCGACCAATTTTTGTATCTCCTTCAATTTTCTTTTCGATCATTGGAGTAGTGGAGTCATGACAAACATCAGTGACAATAGCTACGTTGGGTTTGATAGTTTTGGTAATCATTTCTGCACCACGAAGACCTACTTCTTCTTGAACCGAATTGGTGATATACAATCCGAACGGAAGTTTTATTTTGTTTTCGTGCAACAAACGAGCCACTTCTGCAATCATAAACCCACCCATACGGTTATCGATGGCGCGGCAAACAAATTTGTTTTCGTTCAAAATCATGAATTCATCAGGATACGTAATTACACAACCTACATGCACTCCCATTTTATCAACTTGTTCTTTAGTTTCACAACCAATGTCAATAAATAGATTGTCAACTTTTGCCGCTTCTTCTTTATCTCTGTTTCGAGTATGAATAGCCGGCCAGCCAAAAACACCTTTTACAATTCCTGCTTTAGTATGAATATTAACGCGTTTTGATGGAGCAATTTGATGATCCGAACCGCCGTTTCTAATCACGTAGATTAATCCGTCGTCAGTGATATAATTAACGTACCATGAAATTTCGTCAGCGTGACCTTCAATCACTACCTTATAAGGTGCATCGGGATTTATGATTCCAACAGCTGAACCGTAAGTGTCCGTTATAAAAGTATCTACATAAGGTTTCAGGTATTCCATCCATATTTTTTGGCCGCCACTTTCGTAACCTGTGGGTGATGCATTATTAAGGTAGTTTTCTAAAAACTCAAGGGAGGACTTGTTTAATATTGATTTAGTGCTCATAAAATTATTTTTTTGCTAAAGTAGAAATTTGGCATTACAGTTGCGTATATAATGTATAATTTTGGCAATTAAATTTTCCTGTATGAAGCTAATTAAATTTTTATTGTTTTTTATATGTACCGTTATGACTGTTAATGCTCAGGTAATACCTCAGGACACTACAAAGATGGGATATGAATTAGGAGAAGATGAATTTATTCTTGGTGATACCATTCAACTGCCAGAAGTGTTGATATACAAGGGGAAAACGGATCCCGAAGCAAGAAAGCAATTTTTAATCCTCCAAAATCGTGTTTATAAAACCTATCCTTATGCAAAGCTAGCGTCTGAAAGATTGTCGAACTTAAATAGAGGAATGGCGAACCTAAAAACAAACAAGGAGAAAAAAAAGTACTTTAAGATAGTAGAAAGTTATTTGAGTGATGAGTTCGAAGCTAAACTCAAAAAGCTTTCCCGTAAACAAGGTCAGATATTGGTAAAGTTAATTGATCGTCAAACAGGCACCACAACATATGAATTAGTAAAAAGTCTCAAAAGTGGCTGGAAAGCATTTTGGTCGAATACGGCGGCAAGCATGTTTGATATAAATTTAAAAACAAAGTATGCGCCTTTTGATGTTAATGAAGACTACCTGATAGAAACTATATTAGTTCGGGCATTTGATTCCGGTCGATTGCAAAATCAAAATCCGGCAAAACCAGTTGATTATGATAGTCTAACTGATTCTTGGGAATCTAGAGCTGAAAATCTCAAGAAATAAAATTCATTATTGCGTTCCTCATTATATAAAGAAAGGCGGTTATCGTAAAGGATAATCGTCTTTCTTTATATAATAAGTCGGGCTATTCGCTTCAAGTCCTCGTCTTGTTGAGTTTGAGACTCAACGAGACTGTGGGCTATTCGCTGCTATCCCTAACGCGAAGCCCGCAATAATTAAGATATCCAGTTTAATTAAGAGTAGAAGAACTCATATTAATACAATAAATCTGGTCACCTTATATATATAGTAGCGAATGGAAAAGGGATTTTTGTTATTATATAAGGTCACTAGTGTCCACTATAGATTAAAAAAAGTTCTTTGAAATTATTGTAAATCTGTATTTTAAGTCTCATTTTAGAGCGTGACGATTTGAATTGAATTCTTATGTTCGTAAATTAACTTTACGAAAATGAATCACGGCAAATATGTCTTTTCTCAATTGGTTGAATTTCTACCACAACGTGTTTTTGATAGACTTGTAACAAAATATAATGGTAATAAAAGTGTTAAACATTTTACTTGTTGGAATCAACTTTTATGTATGCTTTTTGGTCAATTATCCTCTCGTGAAAGCTTGCGAGATTTGATAACTGTTATCGAAGCACATCAATCAAAATCGTATCATTTAGGATTTGGAAAAAATGTAACTCGAAGCAACTTATCCAAGGCAAATGAAAATCGTAATTATAAAATATTTGAAGACTTTGCCAACCATTTAATATTGATTGCCCAAGAAAAAAACTGCAACGATAGTTTTGAAATAAAAGGTAATATTTATGCTTTTGATTCTTCAACTATTGACTTGTGTTTGAGTGTGTTTTGGTGGGCTCATTTTCGAAAAACCAAAGCAGGAATAAAACTCCACACACTTTTTGATATTAACACACAAATCCCAGTATTTATTCACATCACAGAGGCAAATGTGCACGATGTTAATGCTATGGACATCATCAATTACGAACCTTTTGCTTACTATATTTTTGACCGTGCTTATGTTGATTATTTAAGGCTTTATCAAATCACAAAATCAACTGCTTATTTTGTAGTCAGGGCAAAATCAAATTTAAAATTCAAAAGAATGTATTCTAAAAAAACGGATAAATCTACTGGGGTTATTTATGACCAAACAGGGAAAATAGACGGCTTTTATACTTCAAAAGATTATCCCGAAAAGATTAGAAAAGTGAAGTTCTTTGATGCTGAAAATAATAAAACCATAATCTTTTTGACTAATAATTTTGACTTGTCAGCCGAGCAAATTGCTTTGCTTTACAAACAGCGTTGGCAGATTGAATTATTCTTCAAATGGATTAAACAACATCTGAAAGTTAAGACCTTTTGGGGTACAACAGAAAATGCTGTTCGCATACAAATCAACATCGCAATAATAACTTATTGCTTGGTGTCAATAATTGCAAAAGATTTAAAAATCAATCGTTCCATCTACGAAATTCTACAAATTTTATCAGCATCATTACTTGATAAAACACCTGTAAATGAATTACTTATGAAATCAGATTACAATAATGTCAATGAACTTGATTCTAACCAGCTGGTTTTCAACTTATTTTAAGTGGACACTAGTGATATAAGGTATAGGATAAAGTCATTTTATTGGTCTAAAGTAGTTTTTTTGTTCAAATACTGTCAAGGTCGGCTGTTTTGAAGGATTAGAGTTTAGTGAAGAGCTGTTAAAGTATGAACAAAGATTGAATTTCTAAAGCTTTAGTAAATAAAGAAGGGTAGTCGATAGCCGTGCAATGGTACTGAAATAGGTAATTTTGGATTGAAATGGCGTGTATCGGCTAATAGATTGCTATTTTGTTTAAAAAACTTCACGCTTCAAAAAGCATGTTTTCAGCAAGTTAAAGATAATGTTAAAAAAAGGGTAAAAAAAAGGTTTAAAAAAGCTTGAATAACGGTATAAAGGTGTTAGTTTTGCACCCGCAATGACGCAGACGTTCTTTCAAATACTGGCAAGTAAAGTGAATCAAAAGAGAAAATTTATTTTCTAAAAAAGATTAAAAAGGCTTGTGAGATTAGAAAACGGATGTTACATTTGCACCCCGCAAGACGCGCAAAGTTCCTTGATAGATTGATAAGAAAAGAGAAGCAAACGAGATAAAATTTATCTTAAAAAAAACTTCAAATTTTTCTTGCCAGTTAAAAAGAAAGTTGTACTTTTGCACCCGCTTCGAGAAACACTATAACAAGTGTTAAAAGGAGTTAAAAACAAGATAAGAACACGTTCCTAGACATATTGAATTGACAGCCGTCTCGTTCGCAAGAACAAGACACAAGAATAAGAGTAATAGAATCGAGAGATTTGAAAAAACCACTAGAATTTAGTCGAATAACAATAGCTTGAGCAATCAAGCGTACAATATACGATGAAGAGTTTGATCCTGGCTCAGGATGAACGCTAGCGGCAGGCTTAACACATGCAAGTCGAGGGGTATAGTTCTTCGGAATTAGAGACCGGCGCACGGGTGCGTAACGCGTATGCAATCTACCTTTCACAGAGGGATAGCCCAGAGAAATTTGGATTAATACCTCATAGTATATCGAGTTGGCATCAACATGATATTAAAGTCACAACGGTGAAAGATGAGCATGCGTCCCATTAGCTAGTTGGTAAGGTAACGGCTTACCAAGGCAACGATGGGTAGGGGTCCTGAGAGGGAGATCCCCCACACTGGTACTGAGACACGGACCAGACTCCTACGGGAGGCAGCAGTGAGGAATATTGGACAATGGGCGCAAGCCTGATCCAGCCATGCCGCGTGCAGGATGACGGTCCTATGGATTGTAAACTGCTTTTATACGAGAAGAAACACCTCTACGAGTAGAGACTTGACGGTATCGTAAGAATAAGGATCGGCTAACTCCGTGCCAGCAGCCGCGGTAATACGGAGGATCCAAGCGTTATCCGGAATCATTGGGTTTAAAGGGTCCGTAGGCGGTCAGATAAGTCAGTGGTGAAAGCCCATCGCTCAACGGTGGAACGGCCATTGATACTGTCTGACTTGAATTATTAGGAAGTAACTAGAATATGTAGTGTAGCGGTGAAATGCTTAGAGATTACATGGAATACCAATTGCGAAGGCAGGTTACTACTAATTGATTGACGCTGATGGACGAAAGCGTGGGTAGCGAACAGGATTAGATACCCTGGTAGTCCACGCCGTAAACGATGGATACTAGCTGTTGGGAGCAATCTCAGTGGCTAAGCGAAAGTGATAAGTATCCCACCTGGGGAGTACGTTCGCAAGAATGAAACTCAAAGGAATTGACGGGGGCCCGCACAAGCGGTGGAGCATGTGGTTTAATTCGATGATACGCGAGGAACCTTACCAAGGCTTAAATGTAGATTGACCGGTTTGGAAACAGACTTTTCGCAAGACAATTTACAAGGTGCTGCATGGTTGTCGTCAGCTCGTGCCGTGAGGTGTCAGGTTAAGTCCTATAACGAGCGCAACCCCTGTTGTTAGTTGCCAGCGAGTCAAGTCGGGAACTCTAACAAGACTGCCAGTGCAAACTGTGAGGAAGGTGGGGATGACGTCAAATCATCACGGCCCTTACGCCTTGGGCTACACACGTGCTACAATGGCCGGTACAGAGAGCAGCCACTGGGCGACCAGGAGCGAATCTATAAAACCGGTCACAGTTCGGATCGGAGTCTGCAACTCGACTCCGTGAAGCTGGAATCGCTAGTAATCGGATATCAGCCATGATCCGGTGAATACGTTCCCGGGCCTTGTACACACCGCCCGTCAAGCCATGGAAGCTGGGGGTGCCTGAAGTCGGTGACCGCAAGGAGCTGCCTAGGGTAAAACTGGTAACTAGGGCTAAGTCGTAACAAGGTAGCCGTACCGGAAGGTGCGGCTGGAACACCTCCTTTCTAGAGCCTTAGTGTTAGTAGTAATACACGCTAGGGAAAGAAGACGAAAGTTCAAGTTGGAAACAAGTTTCAACATTTTATTACTCTTGCTGTTAATTTATAAAAAAAAGAGAGAAAAGAAAATAGAATATAGAGCATAGATTTAGTCTATAATCTTAAGTCTTTATTCTTTACTCAAAAAAAAGAGTGTCTCGTAGCTCAGCTGGTTAGAGTACTACACTGATAATGTAGGGGTCGACAGTTCGAGTCTGTCCGAGACAACAAAAAAAGCATTAAGTACTTATTATTAAGTATTTATACAAAAACGTTCATAGAAACAGATTGAAAGGAAATTCTAGGGTTGAAAGATTACGAATTACAATAATTCATAATTCATAATTCACAATTCATAATTAAAAAAGATTGGGGGATTAGCTCAGCTGGCTAGAGCGCCTGCCTTGCACGCAGGAGGTCAACGGTTCGACTCCGTTATTCTCCACTATCTTCGAGAAGATAGAATATAGAAAAAAGAATATAGATTAAGTCTATTATCTATTCTCTATGTTCTTTATTCAAAAAGAAAAAGTTCATTGACATATTGAGATAAGAAAATAATAAAAAGTAGAAAGCATTTTTTGTTTGTTTATCATTAGACAAGTAAAAGAAACGGTCTTAATTAATTTTAAGGTTGGTACAATAAGCAAAATAAGGGCGTATGGGGGATGCCTTGGCTCTCAGAGGCGATGAAGGGCGTGATAAGCTGCGAAAAGCTACGGGGATTGGCACACACGAATTGATCCGTAGATACCCGAATGGGGCAACCCACTATGTTGAAGACATAGTACACCGATAGGTGGGCAAACCCGCTGAACTGAAACATCTAAGTAGGCGGAGGAGAAGAAAACAAAAGTGATTCCGTAAGTAGTGGCGAGCGAACGCGGATTAGCCCAAACCAATGTTGTTACGGCAATATTGGGGTTGTAGGACCACGTTATTTGTTGCGGATTGAATTAGAATCTACTGGAAAGTAGAGCCAAAGAAGGTGATAGCCCTGTATAAGTAAAAGAAGATAACGATAGTGGTATCCTGAGTAGGGCGGGACACGAGAAATCCTGTCTGAATTTGGCGGGACCATCCGCTAAGGCTAAATACTCCTGAGAGACCGATAGTGAACCAGTACCGTGAGGGAAAGGTGAAAAGAACCGTGAATAACGGAGTGAAATAGATCCTGAAACCATACGCTTACAAGCGGTCGGAGCCCTTTCGTGGGGTGACGGCGTGCCTTTTGCATAATGAGCCTACGAGTTAACGTTGCTGGCAAGGATAAGTGGTTAAGCCACGGATCCGTAGCGAAAGCGAGTCTGAATAGGGCGCTTTAGTCAGTAGTGTTAGACGCGAAACCGTGTGATCTACCCATGGGCAGGTTGAAGCTGTGGTAACACACAGTGGAGGACCGAACCGGTTGACGTTGAAAAGTCTTCGGATGACCTGTGGGTAGGGGTGAAAGGCCAATCAAACTCGGAAATAGCTCGTACTCCCCGAAATGCATTTAGGTGCAGCGTTATGCGTAAAGTTATATAGAGGTAGAGCTACTGATTGGATGCGGGGGCTTCACCGCCTACCAATTCCTGACAAACTCCGAATGCTATATAATGTTTCATAACAGTGAGGGCTTGGGTGCTAAGGTCCAAGTCCGAGAGGGAAAGAACCCAGACCATCAGCTAAGGTCCCCAAATATATACTAAGTTGAAAGAACGAGGTTTGTCTGCCCAGACAGCTAGGATGTTGGCTTGGAAGCAGCCATTCATTTAAAGAGTGCGTAACAGCTCACTAGTCGAGCGGACGAGCATGGATAATAATCGGGCATAAGTATATTACCGAAGCTATGGATTTAGAGTTTACTCTAAGTGGTAGGGGAGCATTCTAACAGGGTTGAAGGTGAGTCGTAAGGCCTGCTGGACTGGTTAGAAAAGAAAATGTAGGCATAAGTAACGATAATGCGGGCGAGAAACCCGCACACCGAAAGACTAAGGTTTCCACAGCTATGCTAATCAGCTGTGGGTTAGTCGGGACCTAAGGCGAACCCGAAAGGGACAGTCGATGGACAACGGGTTAATATTCCCGTACTAGTTATTACTGTGATGGGGTGACGGAGTGATGAAAGCGCCGCGAACTGACGGAATAGTTCGTTGAAGTACCTACCTATAAGACCCGCAGGCAAATCCACGGGTTTTGGGGAAATACGATAGTACTCGGAGTCTTCGGACAAAGAGATAGTGCGCCTAAGGGCTTCCAAGAAAAACCTCTAAACTTCAGGTAATAAGTACCCGTACCGCAAACCGACACAGGTAGTCGAGGAGAGAATCCTAAGGTGCTCGAGAGATTCATGGCTAAGGAATTAGGCAAAATAGACCCGTAACTTCGGGAGAAGGGTCGCCAGCAGCAATGCTGGCCGCAGTGAAGAGGTCCAGGCGACTGTTTATCAAAAACACAGGGCTCTGCAAAATCGTAAGATGAAGTATAGGGCCTGACACCTGCCCGGTGCTGGAAGGTTAAGTGGAGATGTTATCTTCGGAGAAGCATTGAAATGAAGCCCCAGTAAACGGCGGCCGTAACTATAACGGTCCTAAGGTAGCGAAATTCCTTGTCGGGTAAGTTCCGACCTGCACGAATGGTGTAACGATCTGGACACTGTCTCAGCCATGAGCTCGGTGAAATTGTAGTAGCGGTGAAGATGCCGCTTACCCGCAGTGGGACGAAAAGACCCTGTGCACCTTTACTATAGCTTAGTATTGACCTTGGATAAATGATGTGTAGGATAGGTTGGAGACTGTGAAGTGGCGTCGCTAGGCGTTGTGGAGTCATTGTTGAAATACAACCCTTTGTTTATCTGAGGCCTAACCCCGTTATGCGGGGGACATTGCTTGGTGGGTAGTTTGACTGGGGTGGTCGCCTCCAAAAGAGTAACGGAGGCTTCTAAAGGTTCCCTCAGTACGCTTGGTAACCGTGCGTAGAGTGCAATGGCATAAGGGAGCTTGACTGAGAGACATACAGGTCGATCAGGTACGAAAGTAGAGCATAGTGATCCGGTGGTTCCGCATGGAAGGGCCATCGCTCAAAGGATAAAAGGTACGCCGGGGATAACAGGCTGATCTCCCCCAAGAGCTCATATCGACGGGGGGGTTTGGCACCTCGATGTCGGCTCGTCACATCCTGGGGCTGGAGAAGGTCCCAAGGGTTGGGCTGTTCGCCCATTAAAGTGGCACGCGAGCTGGGTTCAGAACGTCGTGAGACAGTTCGGTCTCTATCTACTGTGGGCGCAAGAAATTTGAGTGGATCTGATTCTAGTACGAGAGGACCGAATTGGACAAACCTCTAGTGTATCTGTTGTCACGCCAGTGGCATCGCAGAGTAGCTACGTTTGGAAGGGATAAGCGCTGAAAGCATATAAGCGCGAAACCCACCACAAGATGAGATTTCTTTTAAGGGTCGTGGGAGATGACCACGTTGATAGGCTATAGATGTAAAGGCAGTAATGTCATAGTCGAGTAGTACTAATAACCCGTAAGCTTATGTACGCTTTTCCTCCCGATGCAAATCGGGAGAGAAGAAACTTTCTAACAAAAAAACTTTTCTTTATCTCAGTATGTTAAGATATTATTGCAATTACGAATTCATAATTACGAATTACGACTTGCAAGTAATTGCCCAAAGCAATTATAACCTCTTAAGGTGGTTATTGCGGCGGGGCTCACCTCTTCCCATCCCGAACAGAGTAGTTAAGCCCGCCTGCGCAGATGGTACTGCAGTTATGTGGGAGAGTATGTCGTCGCCTTTCTTTGAAGAATCCTCATCATTCATTTGATGAGGATTTTTTTTTTGTTAAGAAAAGGATTCTTTGATAAGATAACCTTTCAAGATTTTCTAATTCGCGGACACCAAGTATATCTTCATATCACACGCAGAAGATTGCTCAATGAAGAAACTGGGCAAGTCGTCTTTAGTCCCGAAACTTCAGGAGGAATTTAGTAGCAGACGGGACTCGGGTAACACAGGAGTTTGCATCTTTTTTAAAAGAGATCAATAGATTCCAAGGCTAATGTCTGTAATGCCATTGCTTCTTTCTATGGAGTTAGTGGCAAAAATCTGTAACATCAATACAAAGATTTCCTAAGTGATTTTAAAACTTGGGATCAACTCTCACACGCCAAGCAATGGCTTAGTTTTCCAAAAAACTTAGGCAAACGTTTATCAATAGATGAAACGACCCTCACCAATGGCGAACTCTATACTATTTTAACTAACAAAGCAGCTAAAGGAAAGAAAGGGAGTATAGTAGCCGTGATTGCCGGAACTAAAGCCGATACTGTCATTTCTATTATAGAAATAATTCCTCTCAAAGCGCGCAATCAAGTCAAAGAGATTACCCAGGATATGGCAGCAAATATGGGATTAATTTCCAAAAAATGTTTTCCAAATGCCCCACTGGTAACCGACCGCTTCCATGTTCAAAAATTAGCCTTGGAAGCTTTACAAGAAATCAGAATCAAATACCGTTGGCAATCAATAAATCAGGAAAATCAAGCGATGGAAAAAGCTAAAAAAGGGAATATAAAGTTTGAATATGAAATGCTATCTAATGGAGATACACTTAAACAATTACTAGTCCGTAGCGGCTATTTTTATATAAACACAAATCTAAATGGTCCGAAAACCAAATACAACGTGCCTCTATATCATTTGAATTATATCCCGATATCGAAAAAGCATACAATTTAGCTCAAGAATTGAGAAATATCTTTGAGAAAATAACCGATATAATCATTGGACTCTCAAGATTAGCCAAATGGCATGAGAAAGTAAATAAATCTGGGTTAAAGCCTTTCAATACAATCTCCAGATCTATAATGAATCATTACCAAACAATATCGAGCTATTTTGATAATAGAAGCACGAGTGCATCAGCGGAATCATTCAAGGCCAAAATAAAAGCATTTAGAAGTCAATTCAGAGGTGCGAGAAACGTTGAATTTTTCCTTTTTAGGCTGACTAATATTTATGCGTAATTTTTGCTACTCCACAACTTTTGGGCTTGATCCAATTTATCCCTTTACGGACACGCATTAATGAATATTTTGGAGGGGGTGTAAAAGAAAAAACCCTCTAAATCATACGATTTAAAGGGTTTTAATTCAATTTGTATTTCTACTGGCGGAGAAAGAGGCTCCGATGCCTTTATAATAGTCCCAGTAAATACTGGGCTTTCGAAACGTTTTTTAATAACGGGGTCACCTATAGAGTCACTATACTTTCAAAGTTTTTTTTAATTCAGCGAATATAATGAATAAGTGCTTAATTATTGGGTTATCCGTTTATAAAATCACTTTTGCTACATATTTTTAGATCTATAAATTTTTTTTGAATCTGTTGTACTACCATTTTTTTTGTAAAAAACTTAAAATAATTTTATTTTTAAATAATAACCTTGCTATTATTGGTTGGTGCAGTGTTTAGTTCTTAATTTTAAAAAAAAACATTGGGAATTTGTAAATAAATTATGGTTTTACTTGCGACAAATAAGTTTAAAATTTGTTTTAAAAAAATACAGCTACAAATTTAATTCTATGCACCGATGCAGAAATATATATTATTTAATAGGAGTTAATAGATTACAAGGAACAGTATCCGAATAATTTTTTTATTTTTAACAGAAATAAGCATTTTTTTAATAAAAATACATTATTTATTAGTAATCCTATAATAATTCCTAATTTTTTATAATAAAATCAATACATTATAAATGTATTGATAAAAAATTATTTTTTGATAATTTTATGGTTTTTTTAAAGAGAAAAACAACCCTATTTTTGATCAAATTTGGTACTAATTTCTGTAAATTTCCCAACAAAAAATTAGCATATTAATTTTTAGTTTGGAAATTACTTCGATGTACATTTTTACAGCTTAATAGTAAAATTTGTGTTTCTTCCTACCTTGGCCTCTTTCAATAAGATCCCTTTTGAAATAGAATCTTCAATTGGATATAAAAATAAAAAAAATAGACATTAAGTTAAGCTACATTTTTATAATTAATTTGATTGTTAAATTCTTCAATAGTCGTATAATTCAAAGCAGAGTGTCTCCTTTTTCTGTTGTACCAAATTTCAATGTATCGTTTCGCCAGTTCGCTTAGCTCTGGTCAAAGATTTTCAGCTTCATTTGTTCTTTTGAAATTAGTATGTTTCCATAAATCAATTGCTTCGCCTATTCGAACAAAGCTCTCGGGTCAGTTTTCAAGGATTTTAAAAAGCTTTCCGCTAACTGCATTGACCCAACAATTTTCTTTGCAGCTCATACCACAGGTTATTTTCTTATAGGAATCAAGTACATTTACAAACTTTTTGCTTGTATATTGAACACCTCTGTCGGAATGAAAAATCGAACCTTCCTCAATATTTCGGTTTTTAACCGCCATTTTTCATTTTTCAAGCTTAGTTTGCTTCGCCTGTTCGCTATCGATCGGGTCATCTGTACTCATTCCATGGCTCAAACTCCATCTTATAATTTTTCGGTCGTATAAATCCATAATAGTTTGTCAGATATACAAATTCCTCTTTATTTTTCATATTGGTGATATTAGAAATCCAAACATTTCAAGGGATTTTAACAATAAACTCCCTATTTACTATATTTGCGACGATTAAGTAATTTTGATTTGGTCGTTAATTTGCTTTTATTGCTTAGTCTACTTCGAAAGCCTAATTGTTTCATATTTTTAACTACTGTAATTGATTAGCTTGTTCGAGCACAGCTCTAATGTCTTGAAATTTTATAACCAATACTCCGAAGTTCTAATGTTATTCTAGGACTTTCTTATCGTTGTTTGGATTAAAAATAAATTAATGTTATCTTTTCTATTATAGCGATTTTTCGTTGCTGTATTGCAGTGGTTGCTTGTTCTTTCAATCGATAATAACTTCCACTACTCACTTGTAGAACTTTGCACTTTTTTTCAATCGGGAATAGTTGTTCATTGTTTTTAATAAAACTATAAATCATCGACCGATATTGGAAAAAATGCCTATTGCTTTTTTTAATATATCACGCTCCAACTCGGCATCTTTGAGTCTTTTCTCCAGTTCGTGAAACTTTTCTTGCTCGGGTGTTAGTTTTAAATTTCCTTTTCCTTGAAAACTTCCTTCTCCAAGCTCTTGGTACTCTTTGCTTCATTTGTACAACTTTGGGGCTGTTACTCCTAACTCTCAGGAGAGTTCTGACGTGTTTGCTCTATCATAACTCAACTGGACTGCTTTCTCTTTAAAAGCTTTGTTGTAAATTTTGCGCACTTGTTTTATAAGTTAAAATTAAGATTTATTTCTTAATTTTCTTTGATGGCTAAGTTAGCATGTCCATACCTATCGATTAAGAAAGTTTAATTTTTAAAGAACACTTCGAGGTGCTGTGATTATTTTTGATTTGTATTTTCAATTACTTTTTTTGCTAATAATTGCTCCAGTAACATTTTCAAATCATCTATTTGCTTTTGTTGTGCTTCAATTGTTATTTGTTGTTCTTGAATGGCTTTTACCATTGGAGCTATAAAATCGTTATAACGAACTTGATACATTCCCTGTCCATCTTTACTTAAAATCCCCGCATTTTTAGCGCCAATTTTATGTAATGTTTCTTCTAATTCTTGTGCAATAAACCCATATTCCGTTTTTTTGCTTTCGTCATTTTTACGTAAATACGAAACAGGGCGCAATTGTTTTATAAAATCCAATCCCAAATTAGATGTTTTAATATTTGATTTCCATCTTCTGTCAGAAGTTATTGTCCAGGCTACTTGAACAGTAGCTTTGGTAATTTGATTATTACCTATTTGTATATTATTACTAGCATAAATAGCTGCCTCTGCCCCAATAGCAGTAGAATTATTGAAATCTCCAGCAAATCTAGTATAACTTCCTAGGGCTGAATTATTACTTCCTGTATAATTACCTCTTAGACTGTAATTTCCTAACGCAGTATTACTTGAGCCTGTTGTGTTTTGATATAAAGCATATTCGCCTATTGAGGTATTATTATTTCCAGAACTATTCATATAGTTCGAATATTCGCCCGTTGCAGTATTTGAATTACCAATTATGTTAAACAAAAGGGAACCTTCACCTGTGGCAGTATTATGTGAACCTGAAGTATTGAATAGAAGTGTACTATTTCCAGTTGCGGTATTTGTTGCACCAGTAGTATTTTTTAAAAGAGCATTATTTCCCGTTGCGGTATTTGATGCACCTGTAGAATTAGACAATAGTGCGCTTCTGCCAATAGCTGTGTTAGTACTTGTGCTACCTGCACCAGTTCCTACAGTAATTCCATGTACAATTAAATCATTAGTAAAAGTTTTAGCACCCGTGCCTAAAGTTTGGGTTGTAGTATTAATTATTCCTCCTGAGGTTGCCGTGGCGTCTGTTACTGTGGCTGATGCGGTTGCAACCCACTTTACCCCATTGTTGGTATAAATCCCAGGTAAAACATCTCCAGCATTAGCTGTATTATAAACCATCATGCCCTGAATATGTGCTGCTAAGGGCAAAAAACTATTAGTGCTAGTTAGAGCTACTCTAGACAATAACAATCCCTTGTCATTAGATTCTAATTCTAATAAGGAGTTAGGATTAACAACGGTAGAATTAACCCCAATTTTAACCTGTGCGGAAGCTAGTATAGCTAAAAAAATAAATAATATGGTAAAATACTTTTTTTTAATCATTGCTTTTAAATTTAATGCTGCTATAAATTACTTCATAACAAGCAAACTCTTTTTATTTCTAAATCACCTACTCTTTATTACAGTTTTCGGCTTCCCGGTTTTATTCTACTATATTCCCTGTATCTTCAAAAATAACAGTACCTATAAAGAACCGCACGAAGGTTTTCGTGTGGCATTAGTTTCACTTCTGGTGTGCGTTTATTTTATAAATTTAACTAATTCTAATTTTCTTGAATTATACTCATCGGATCTAACAAGACCTAATTCCATTTTATCTTTTTCAGATTTTAATTTTGCAATAGCCTCTTTAGAAGTCATTTTATGCTCATCAATTTCAATACCGTAATATAATTTAACTTGAATATTATGATCTACACCATCTAAATTGGCCGCTATAGAAAATCCTTTTTTTTATCTCCTTCAATAATAAAAGATTTAATTTTTAAGGCAGTTTTTACAATAGTTCTAGAATAAACACTATGATCGGAGTTATTTTGTTGAGCAAGTGCTAGCATTTCAAAAGTTGTCATTCTAATTGTAACAGACGAAAAATTTTATCGGTTACAGGTGTGTCAATTTTAAGGACATAATCACAGATACTTAACATATTTTTTTGGGGATTAAAAAGCAGCGTTAGCTGTTCAAAACTCGTAGTTTCATCCTCATCAAAAATAAAGCATTAATACTTTATAGCTAAATAAATAAATAAATAAAATACTTCCAAGTAATAAATGAGAACATAAGGGAAATGGGGGTCATATTCAGGAATAAGTGGGAACATAAAGAAATAAATATCCAAATACATGAATGATTATTTTGGTTTTTTTTTGGTATTATTGGAAAAAAATGCTCAAAAACGTCGAGCGAAAGTATTATTGTAAGAAATATAATTATTAATGTTTAAAAATCTGCGTAAAGCATTATTTTGATATTAAATTTTTAGTTTTATTTTCTAACATAATTTAAAGGTTCTTACATGCGTTTTTTCAAGAAACTAGACTTGTATTGTTTAGTAAAAGTAATTTTTGTTTGTAAAATTACTAAACCCTATAATTTATTATCAACATTGAAAAAGCAGTTTGTTTAGTGATTTTTTAGATTGATTCAACTTTGTAGATTAAATTTCCTGAGCACATTGAATATGCTAACTTAGTTATTGCAGAAAGTTAAGAAATAGTGTGTTGTTTTATAAATTCAAATTTAACTTATGTCTCAACAGCGAGAATGCTGGCGGCTCTATTTAATATTTCCATTTCCTGCTTGACTTCTGCAAGTTCTCCTCATCCTTTTTAATTGCAGAAGTATATTTTCTGTAGTCTGTTTTGCTCTACAGCTTAGTCTTTTATCATTGAGCTGGTTATTCCATCCTCGGATGTTATCTGCGCTTTGTAGCTTATTCACGCACTTCCCTTATAATAGTGCAATCTGTATTGCCCAGCGCTAGAGCCTTGCGCTTAAATTTTAAAGTGTAAGATAGTCTTAGGTTTTACATTTCCCTGTTTTAGACTCCAAAGATGTTGTTTTTTTGTCCACTTTTCGGTATAAATTCCACTCTATAGATGGATTCGAATATTGGACAATTTACATATTAAAGATCTCCTTTAAATTTCTACTTAATATTACATCATGGAAGAATTTAGCAACTTCAACAGTAAAGGATTAGACATACTGAATTAGTATTCCCTCTTGAAAATTATTGTTAGACTGTTAGTTTTGGTAATACCTCAGCATAAAATCATCACCTATGCTTAAATATTAACACTTATTAACTACTAATTTATTTTTTGAAGCAGTACCAATATTTTTGTATTGATTAAAATTTTGTTAATGCATAGATAGTGAACCGGTTCTATTTATGGTAGAAATGAAATTTCATAACAATACTAGAGTAAATGATATCTAACTCCTTTAAGCTTTTTTTTTAGTTTAGGCAGTAGAATATAAGTTAAAGGTAGGATGCAGGATTCTAAAATCAAACTTGGTACCACTTAATTTAAGGAAGTGTAATGAAATTAAAAATGTGATTGATTCTTTAAATAAAATATACATCATTAAAAATGACACTGACCCATTATCTCTTAAATCAAGAATAAATTTTTATAGACAACAAAAGTTATTGGAGTCTTTTGGATATGAAATATTAAATCCTATTGAAAGAATTGCTAATTATAGTTTAAAAGTAGGTTTTGAGTGTAAGAAGTTTAATCTAAAAACATTAATTGAGTGCACGGCTGTATTTATTATGGAGGATGTCTCTCTGAAAAGGGGAGATAATGTAGAATTGCAAATTAGTATAGATTTGGGACTAATGATTATTCAAAACTTTATAGTTGATATTGATTAGATGAATGGTAGTATTAATGTTAAATGTAGATTGATCAACAAATTTTCGAAATAATATTAGATTAAAAAAGTGTTGTAGATAATATAAAAAACTAAATAATCATGACAATATTGAAATATATAATTGGTGAAAAAAATATACCAATAATTTTTAGTAAAGAAATAATTCATAACACAGTTGCACAGAAAGCAATTTCTGCAGGTTTTTTAATTGTAGAATATGATAAAATTTTAAATAAATTCTTAGCTATTTGTTTTGGTGAAAGTTCTTCCTTAAATGTTAAGTGTGAAGTTGGAGATCAAGTGATAATTGAAAATTATTTGAATAAACAATTTTTCTCTTTTAAAACTTAAAATGATACAAAAGTCTTAATGAAATTAAAATAATTTTTTTAAAATGACAGGAAAATTACGTGATAAAAAATTGTATAAGTATGATGACAGCTTTGCTATTATTGAAGGAGGTAGGGTTATAATTGCTTCTAGTGATAAAAAAGTTTCGATACGAATAAAGGATATTAGGAAAATTTTACTTTTAAAAAGAAGAATGCTTCATTTCAATTTTTTATTATATTTTATTTTGTTAGGGTTTATTATCTTACTTTTTACTGCTAAAATGGTAGTAGTATCAAAGTTATTTATTATTTGTATAATTCTATTTATCGGCATTATGGGTATTTTTTTTAAAACCTTTCAGTATAAAATTATTCTGATTAACAAATACGATTTCATAGAATTGATAATAGAGAAAGAATCATTAATTGATGCCGAAAATTTATTGTTGACCCTAAATAAACATATTGCAGTCAATGAAATTGGAGCTTAATCTGCTTGTATAATAAAACTTAAATAGAGATAAATTTATTAATCTTAGAATATGAATCAAAGACGGTGGTTAGTATTTTGATAGATTGATGGCGTCATAAGATTTAGTTCAATTGGTCTTACTTAAAAATTTTATCTGATGTTTGGTGAGATTTTTTAATCTCCTAAATGCTTTTCAAAAAATATAAAAAACGCAAACCAATTTTTTGTAAATATTAGCAGTTGTCCTTATCCTTTTAAGTCATTATAATGGCATTTCCTATTTTGTACACTAAGAGATAAGATATCCCCTTCACCTATAAACGATAGTTTTAAGTAATTCCTATAAAGTAGTAGAAAAAAATTGAATTGGCTAAATTTTATTAACTAAAGATATTAAAATTAATTTGTAATTATAAATGTTTAACAATTAATATAAAAATGAGATATATCAAAAACAAAGCGGCACGAGGTATCATGTCATATTTGATTTTTATTTTGGTTTCTGCATCATTGCTTAACATTAATGCTCAAAATCATGTGGCTTCTGGAGGTGAACTATTTTCGGGGTCAATGGGATATGACTTTCAAAGTAGTACTGTATGGTCAACTGATAGGTCCACAACACCAGGTTATTACAGTTGGGACGGTGATTCTGGAAATGCATATACGGGTGCTGATGACACGCATCATGTCAACGGCTATGTTAAAAAATATGGAACAAAGGCTTTTACCTTTCCAATTGGAACAGGAGCAGACTATAGGACACTATCAATTGGGTCTTACCCTTCAGGAAATAATACGGATGCTTATGCAGCAGCTTGGATTGTAGGAGATCCAAGTACTACTCCAGATCCTACTAATGCTAATTCGTTCAATCTCAAAGCTTCGGTTTCGGGGGTTATTGTGGGTGTGAGTCCAGTTGGGCAATGGGATTGGCAGTCTATTAGTGGTACAGGAGCAGGCTTAAGCATTACCGTATCGATGCCGGAAATAAGTGCAATAGGTGCGTTTATTTATCCGGCTAATTTGCGTCTGGTAGGATGGAATGGTTCAAATTGGATTAATCTTGGTGACGCAGGTGCAAGCGCTTTCACTAGAAATAGTACTTTAAGTGGTACAATGGTCGAGGGCATTCAGGCCATAGGTATTGGTGCTGTATGTAATGCAGGAATAAGTTATCCCATAATTAAATAGTCATAAAGTAAAATCATGAAAGTATTTAAGTTTTTTATTAGAAAAAAAATGGTAACCTTAGTGTTACTATTTTTTTATATAGTTACTTTTTCGCAGTCCGTCACCGTTAATTTGACTGACCACCAACCAAGTGCAGCACCTCCGATGGGAAGTATATTTGAATGGCATAGTTCAGTTACTCCAAGTGCAGGAACTAAATTATTAGGATCAGCGATAACAGCAGCCACTACAAGCACAAATTATGGTGTGTTTTATGATGCGACAAGTGAATGCTACAGTCCTGCTGCAAAAGTAGATGTGAAAATTAGTGCTTGTGGAGACGCATCAGTGAATCTTATAGGGTACCAAACAGGTTTTACTGCCACTTCATTTGAGTGGCATACAAATAGTATTGGTACCGCAAAGGTAGGAACGTCATCAGCTGTTATCGGAGGAACCTATTTTCTTTTTGATAATGTTGGAGGGACTTTAACACGTTTGAATCAAGTGGTGATTGTAATTGGTAATCCAGCAATTACATTTACAGCAACGCCAACACAAATTTTATGTAATGGTGGAACAGGAAGTGTAGCTTTAGCTTCAAGTGGTGGTACAGGAACATTAACATATACAGGTTCAGCCACAACTTCTTTAGCAGCCGGAAATTACAGTTATACAGTAACAGATGCCAATGGATGTACAGCAACTGCAAGTGCAACAATCAATGCAGAACCATCAGCAATTACATTTACAGCAACGCCAACACAAATTTTATGTAATGGTGGAACAGGAAGTGTAGCTTTAGCTTCAAGTGGTGGTACAGGAACATTAACATATACAGGTTCAGCCACAACTTCTTTAGCAGCCGGAAATTACAGTTATACAGTAACAGATGCCAATGGATGTACAGCAACTGCAAGTGCAACAATCAATGCAGAACCATCAGCAATTACATTTACAGCAACGCCAACACAAATTTTATGTAATGGTGGAACAGGAAGTGTAGCTTTAGCTTCAAGTGGTGGTACAGGAACATTAACATATACAGGTTCAGCCACAACTTCTTTAGCAGCCGGAAATTACAGTTATACAGTAACAGATGCCAATGGATGTACAGCAACTGCAAGTGCAACAATCAATGCAGAACCATCAGCAATTACATTTACAGCAACGCCAACACAAATTTTATGTAATGGTGGAACAGGAAGTGTAGCTTTAGCTTCAAGTGGTGGTACAGGAACATTAACATATACAGGTTCAGCCACAACTTCTTTAGCAGCCGGAAATTACAGTTATACAGTAACAGATGCCAATGGATGTACAGCAACTGCAAGTGCAACAATCAATGCAGAACCATCAGCAATTACATTTACAGCAACGCCAACACAAATTTTATGTAATGGTGGAACAGGAAGTGTAGCTTTAGCTTCAAGTGGTGGTACAGGAACATTAACATATACAGGTTCAGCCACAACTTCTTTAGCAGCCGGAAATTACAGTTATACAGTAACAGATGCCAATGGATGTACAGCAACTGCAAGTGCAACAATCAATGCAGAACCATCAGCAATTACATTTACAGCAACGCCAACACAAATTTTATGTAATGGTGGAACAGGAAGTGTAGCTTTAGCTTCAAGTGGTGGTACAGGAACATTAACATATACAGGTTCAGCCACAACTTCTTTAGCAGCCGGAAATTACAGTTATACAGTAACAGATGCCAATGGATGTACAGCAACTGCAAGTGCAACAATCAATGCAGAACCATCAGCAATTACATTTACAGCAACGCCAACACAAATTTTATGTAATGGTGGAACAGGAAGTGTAGCTTTAGCTTCAAGTGGTGGTACAGGAACATTAACATATACAGGTTCAGCCACAATTTCTTTAGCAGCCGGAAATTACAGTTATACAGTAACAGATGCCAATGGATGTACAGCAACTGCAAGTGCAACAATCAATGCAGAACCATCAGCAATTACATTTACAGCAACGCCAACACAAATTTTATGTAATGGTGGAACAGGAAGTGTAGCTTTAGCTTCAAGTGGTGGTACAGGAACATTAACATATACAGGTTCAGCCACAATTTCTTTAGCAGCCGGAAATTACAGTTATACAGTAACAGATGCCAATGGATGTACAGCAACTGCAAGTGCAACAATCAATGCAGAACCATCAGCAATTACATTTACAGCAACGCCAACACAAATTTTATGTAATGGTGGAACAGGAAGTGTAGCTTTAGCTTCAAGTGGTGGTACAGGAACATTAACATATACAGGTTCAGCCACAACTTCTTTAGCAGCCGGAAATTACAGTTATACAGTAACAGATGCCAATGGATGTACAGCAACTGCAAGTGCAACAATCAATGCAGAACCATCAGCAATTACATTTACAGCAACGCCAACACAAATTTTATGTAATGGTGGAACAGGAAGTGTAGCTTTAGTTTCAAGTGGTGGTACAGGAACATTAACATATACAGGTTCAGCCACAACTTCTTTAGCAGCCGGAAATTACAGTTATACAGTAACAGATGCCAATGGATGTACAGCAACTGCAAGTGCAACAATCAATGCAGAACCATCAGCAATTACATTTACAGCAACGCCAACACAAATTTTATGTAATGGTGGAACAGGAAGTGTAGCTTTAGCTTCAAGTGGTGGTACAGGAACATTAACATATACAGGTTCAGCCACAACTTCTTTAGCAGCCGGAAATTACAGTTATACAGTAACAGATGCCAATGGATGTACAGCAACTGCAAGTGCAACAATCAATGCAGAACCATCAGCAATTACATTTACAGCAACGCCAACACAAATTTTATGTAATGGTGGAACAGGAAGTGTAGCTTTAGCTTCAAGTGGTGGTACAGGAACATTAACATATACAGGTTCAGCCACAACTTCTTTAGCAGCCGGAAATTACAGTTATACAGTAACAGATGCCAATGGATGTACAGCAACTGCAAGTGCAACAATCAATGCAGAACCATCAGCAATTACATTTACAGCAACGCCAACACAAATTTTATGTAATGGTGGAACAGGAAGTGTAGCTTTAGCTTCAAGTGGTGGTACAGGAACATTAACATATACAGGTTCAGCCACAACTTCTTTAGCAGCCGGAAATTACAGTTATACAGTAACAGATGCCAATGGATGTACAGCAACTGCAAGTGCAACAATCAATGCAGAACCATCAGCAATTACATTTACAGCAACGCCAACACAAATTTTATGTAATGGTGGAACAGGAAGTGTAGCTTTAGCTTCAAGTGGTGGTACAGGAACATTAACATATACAGGTTCAGCCACAACTTCTTTAGCAGCCGGAAATTACAGTTATACAGTAACAGATGCCAATGGATGTACAGCAACTGCAAGTGCAACAATCAATGCAGAACCATCAGCAATTACATTTACAGCAACGCCAACACAAATTTTATGTAATGGTGGAACAGGAAGTGTAGCTTTAGCTTCAAGTGGTGGTACAGGAACATTAACATATACAGGTTCAGCCACAACTTCTTTAGCAGCCGGAAATTACAGTTATACAGTAACAGATGCCAATGGATGTACAGCAACTGCAAGTGCAACAATCAATGCAGAACCATCAGCAATTACATTTACAGCAACGCCAACACAAATTTTATGTAATGGTGGAACAGGAAGTGTAGCTTTAGCTTCAAGTGGTGGTACAGGAACATTAACATATACAGGTTCAGCCACAACTTCTTTAGCAGCCGGAAATTACAGTTATACAGTAACAGATGCCAATGGATGTACAGCAACTGCAAGTGCAACAATCAATGCAGAACCATCAGCAATTACATTTACAGCAACGCCAACACAAATTTTATGTAATGGTGGAACAGGAAGTGTAGCTTTAGCTTCAAGTGGTGGTACAGGAACATTAACATATACAGGTTCAGCCACAACTTCTTTAGCAGCCGGAAATTACAGTTATACAGTAACAGATGCCAATGGATGTACAGCAACTGCAAGTGCAACAATCAATGCAGAACCATCAGCAATTACATTTACAGCAACGCCAACACAAATTTTATGTAATGGTGGAACAGGAAGTGTAGCTTTAGCTTCAAGTGGTGGTACAGGAACATTAACATATACAGGTTCAGCCACAACTTCTTTAGCAGCCGGAAATTACAGTTATACAGTAACAGATGCCAATGGATGTACAGCAACTGCAAGTGCAACAATCAATGCAGAACCATCAGCAATTACATTTACAGCAACGCCAACACAAATTTTATGTAATGGTGGAACAGGAAGTGTAGCTTTAGCTTCAAGTGGTGGTACAGGAACATTAACATATACAGGTTCAGCCACAACTTCTTTAGCAGCCGGAAATTACAGTTATACAGTAACAGATGCCAATGGATGTACAGCAACTGCAAGTGCAACAATCAATGCAGAACCATCAGCAATTACATTTACAGCAACGCCAACACAAATTTTATGTAATGGTGGAACAGGAAGTGTAGCTTTAGCTTCAAGTGGTGGTACAGGAACATTAACATATACAGGTTCAGCCACAACTTCTTTAGCAGCCGGAAATTACAGTTATACAGTAACAGATGCCAATGGATGTACAGCAACTGCAAGTGCAACAATCAATGCAGAACCATCAGCAATTACATTTACAGCAACGCCAACACAAATTTTATGTAATGGTGGAACAGGAAGTGTAGCTTTAGCTTCAAGTGGTGGTACAGGAACATTAACATATACAGGTTCAGCCACAATTTCTTTAGCAGCCGGAAATTACAGTTATACAGTAACAGATGCCAATGGATGTACAGCAACTGCAAGTGCAACAATCAATGCAGAACCATCAGCAATTACATTTACAGCAACGCCAACACAAATTTTATGTAATGGTGGAACAGGAAGTGTAGCTTTAGCTTCAAGTGGTGGTACAGGAACATTAACATATACAGGTTCAGCCACAACTTCTTTAGCAGCCGGAAATTACAGTTATACAGTAACAGATGCCAATGGATGTACAGCAACTGCAAGTGCAACAATCAATGCAGAACCATCAGCAATTACATTTACAGCAACGCCAACACAAATTTTATGTAATGGTGGAACAGGAAGTGTAGCTTTAGTTTCAAGTGGTGGTACAGGAACATTAACATATACAGGTTCAGCCACAACTTCTTTAGCAGCCGGAAATTACAGTTATACAGTAACAGATGCCAATGGATGTACAGCAACTGCAAGTGCAACAATCAATGCAGAACCATCAGCAATTACATTTACAGCAACGCCAACACAAATTTTATGTAATGGTGGAACAGGAAGTGTAGCTTTAGCTTCAAGTGGTGGTACAGGAACATTAACATATACAGGTTCAGCCACAACTTCTTTAGCAGCCGGAAATTACAGTTATACAGTAACAGATGCCAATGGATGTACAGCAACTGCAAGTGCAACAATCAATGCAGAACCATCAGCAATTACATTTACAGCAACGCCAACACAAATTTTATGTAATGGTGGAACAGGAAGTGTAGCTTTAGCTTCAAGTGGTGGTACAGGAACATTAACATATACAGGTTCAGCCACAACTTCTTTAGCAGCCGGAAATTACAGTTATACAGTAACAGATGCCAATGGATGTACAGCAACTGCAAGTGCAACAATCAATGCAGAACCATCAGCAATTACATTTACAGCAACGCCAACACAAATTTTATGTAATGGTGGAACAGGAAGTGTAGCTTTAGCTTCAAGTGGTGGTACAGGAACATTAACATATACAGGTTCAGCCACAACTTCTTTAGCAGCCGGAAATTACAGTTATACAGTAACAGATGCCAATGGATGTACAGCAACTGCAAGTGCAACAATCAATGCAGAACCATCAGCAATTACATTTACAGCAACGCCAACACAAATTTTATGTAATGGTGGAACAGGAAGTGTAGCTTTAGCTTCAAGTGGTGGTACAGGAACATTAACATATACAGGTTCAGCCACAACTTCTTTAGCAGCCGGAAATTACAGTTATACAGTAACAGATGCCAATGGATGTACAGCAACTGCAAGTGCAACAATCAATGCAGAACCATCAGCAATTACATTTACAGCAACGCCAACACAAATTTTATGTAATGGTGGAACAGGAAGTGTAGCTTTAGCTTCAAGTGGTGGTACAGGAACATTAACATATACAGGTTCAGCCACAACTTCTTTAGCAGCCGGAAATTACAGTTATACAGTAACAGATTCCAATGGATGTACAGCAACTGCAAGTGCAACAATCAATGCAGAACCATCAGCAATTACATTTACAGCAACGCCAACACAAATTTTATGTAATGGTGGAACAGGAAGTGTAGCTTTAGCTTCAAGTGGTGGTACAGGAACATTAACATATACAGGTTCAGCCACAACTTCTTTAGCAGCCGGAAATTACAGTTATACAGTAACAGATGCCAATGGATGTACAGCAACTGCAAGTGCAACAATCAATGCAGAACCATCAGCAATTACATTTACAGCAACGCCAACACAAATTTTATGTAATGGTGGAACAGGAAGTGTAGCTTTAGCTTCAAGTGGTGGTACAGGAACATTAACATATACAGGTTCAGCCACAATTTCTTTAGCAGCCGGAAATTACAGTTATACAGTAACAGATGCCAATGGATGTACAGCAACTGCAAGTGCAACAATCAATGCAGAACCATCAGCAATTACATTTACAGCAACGCCAACACAAATTTTATGTAATGGTGGAACAGGAAGTGTAGCTTTAGCTTCAAGTGGTGGTACAGGAACATTAACATATACAGGTTCAGCCACAATTTCTTTAGCAGCCGGAAATTACAGTTATACAGTAACAGATGCCAATGGATGTACAGCAACTGCAAGTGCAACAATCAATGCAGAACCATCAGCAATTACATTTACAGCAACGCCAACACAAATTTTATGTAATGGTGGAACAGGAAGTGTAGCTTTAGCTTCAAGTGGTGGTACAGGAACATTAACATATACAGGTTCAGCCACAATTTCTTTAGCAGCCGGAAATTACAGTTATACAGTAACAGATGCCAATGGATGTACAGCAACTGCAAGTGCAACAATCAATGCAGAACCATCAGCAATTACATTTACAGCAACGCCAACACAAATTTTATGTAATGGTGGAACAGGAAGTGTAGCTTTAGCTTCAAGTGGTGGTACAGGAACATTAACATATACAGGTTCAGCCACAACTTCTTTAGCAGCCGGAAATTACAGTTATACAGTAACAGATGCCAATGGATGTACAGCAACTGCAAGTGCAACAATCAATGCAGAACCATCAGCAATTACATTTACAGCAACGCCAACACAAATTTTATGTAATGGTGGAACAGGAAGTGTAGCTTTAGTTTCAAGTGGTGGTACAGGAACATTAACATATACAGGTTCAGCCACAACTTCTTTAGCAGCCGGAAATTACAGTTATACAGTAACAGATGCCAATGGATGTACAGCAACTGCAAGTGCAACAATCAATGCAGAACCATCAGCAATTACATTTACAGCAACGCCAACACAAATTTTATGTAATGGTGGAACAGGAAGTGTAGCTTTAGCTTCAAGTGGTGGTACAGGAACATTAACATATACAGGTTCAGCCACAACTTCTTTAGCAGCCGGAAATTACAGTTATACAGTAACAGATGCCAATGGATGTACAGCAACTGCAAGTGCAACAATCAATGCAGAACCATCAGCAATTACATTTACAGCAACGCCAACACAAATTTTATGTAATGGTGGAACAGGAAGTGTAGCTTTAGCTTCAAGTGGTGGTACAGGAACATTAACATATACAGGTTCAGCCACAACTTCTTTAGCAGCCGGAAATTACAGTTATACAGTAACAGATGCCAATGGATGTACAGCAACTGCAAGTGCAACAATCAATGCAGAACCATCAGCAATTACATTTACAGCAACGCCAACACAAATTTTATGTAATGGTGGAACAGGAAGTGTAGCTTTAGCTTCAAGTGGTGGTACAGGAACATTAACATATACAGGTTCAGCCACAACTTCTTTAGCAGCCGGAAATTACAGTTATACAGTAACAGATGCCAATGGATGTACAGCAACTGCAAGTGCAACAATCAATGCAGAACCATCAGCAATTACATTTACAGCAACGCCAACACAAATTTTATGTAATGGTGGAACAGGAAGTGTAGCTTTAGCTTCAAGTGGTGGTACAGGAACATTAACATATACAGGTTCAGCCACAACTTCTTTAGCAGCCGGAAATTACAGTTATACAGTAACAGATGCCAATGGATGTACAGCAACTGCAAGTGCAACAATCAATGCAGAACCATCAGCAATTACATTGACAGTAACGCCAACAGCAATAACTTGTAACGGAGGAAATTCAACAGTAACCGTATCTGCAACAGGCGGAACTGCACCTTACACAGGAACAGGAACATTCACGCACGCTGCAGGACCTTATTCTTATACCGTAACCGATGTTAATGGATGTACAACTACTGCTATAGGTACAATTACAGAACCTTCTTTAACGACAGCACCTGCGTTAACTGCATATACTATTACAAACACATGTCCGTCTGTAACAGTAAATCTTAGCGCTTTATTCATAGGAACGATAGCTACAGGCTATGAAGTAGTATGGTATGACAATAATTTAACTAATCCACCAACAGGATCTTCAGTAGTCGATCCATCGAAGGCTGCGCCAGATAGAACCTATTACGCATTCTATAAGGAAACAGCAAGTACTTGCAAAATTAGCAGTGAAGCTTCAACAGGAGTAGTAGCCACTCAATCTGGTACGTGTTGTCCAGCAGGATATGTAGCACCAATTTTACGCTAATTTATTTTAAAATAATAGATATGAAATTTTCTAAAATGAATGTACAAAAATGGTTTTTAACTCTTGCAATACTAGCATTTAGTATTGCAGGGTTTTCTCAAACTACAGTAGATTTAAATCAGCACCAGCCATCTGCAACGGATCCAACTGGTAGTGTTTTTGAGTGGCATAATGGTACTCCTGCAAATCCATCAAATTTAGTAGCTCCGGGTAATGTCAGTAATGCTGAAGCAGGTGCTTATTATGGTGTATATTATGCGCCTGGTAACTGCTACAGTCCAGAATCTAAAATAAGTGTCGCGACAAATAGTTGTTCTGCAGTTACGGTGGATTTATCTACTTATATGACAGCAGCAAATTTAGAATGGCACACTAATGCTACACCTTCATCAGCAACGAAAGTGACTGATTATGTGGTAGCAACAGCAGGATCTTATTTTGCTTTTACATATACTTCAGGAACTTACAGTTCAGCTATGGCTCATGTCGTGGTAAGCATAGCGAGTTGTGCTGATATGACAGCTCCATTAGCACCGACAATTGATACGGTTACAGCCAATGCAAACGGAACGATCTCGGTAAGCGGAACAGCAGAGCCAGGAAGTACTGTAACAGTAACGTTCCCTGATGGAACAACAGGAACATTCTTAGCAGATTCACTAGGGAAATACGGACCAGTAACATCATTGAGCCCGCAAACTAGTGGAACAATCAAAGCAAAAGCTACTGATGTTTCCGGAAATGTGAGTTCTGATGCAACTGTCCCTTATAAAGATACAACAAAACCATTAGCACCGACCATTGATACGGTTACAGCCAATGCGAACGGAACGATCTCGGTAATCGGAACAGCAGAGCCAGGAAGTACAGTAACAGTAACGTTCCCTGATGGAACAACAGGAACATTCTTAGTAGATTCACTAGGGAAATACGGACCAGTAACATCAGCAACGCCACAAACAAGTGGAACAATCACCGCTAATGCTAAAGATGTTGCAGGAAATATAAGTTTGCCGGCTACAGCTTTATACAGTGATACAACAAAACCATTATCGCCTGTAATTACGTTGCCAATCACTTTTAATGCAAACGGTACAATTTCAATATTTGGATCAGCGCAACCAAACAGTGCGGTAATAGTAACGTTCCCTGATGGGACAAATGGATATTTTATGGTAGGTGCAGATGGCAAATTTGGCCCGGTAACATCAGCGGCACCGCAAGGAGACGGATTTATCTCAGCTACAGCTACTGATGACAAAGGAAAAGTAAGTTTGCCAACGACTGTAGTAGTAAAAGGAGGAGGTATTGCCTTAATCAAAACCGGTGTTGTCATTGATAGCAATAATGATGGTTTTCAACAAGCTGGCGAAACAATTACTTATAGCTTTACGATAGTAAATACAGGTTTGGCACCATTAATTAATATTAAAGTGACAGATGTTTTACCTGGAATAAATATCGCAGGAACCCCAATTACTCTGTTAAGTGGTGAGGTTGACTCATCGACCTACAAAGGGACCTACACGATTTCGCAGGCTGATATCATTAAGGGGAGCGTTAGCAATCAAGCTTCCGTTTCAGGAGCAACCTTTGCAGGAGATATTGTAGCAGACAAATCAGATGATACTGACGTACTGGGAGATAATCCAACAATTGTAATGCTTAATGGTTGTGTTATTGAGGTATTCAATGGAATGTCACCAAACGGAGATGGTAAAAATGATATGTTGTACATAAGAGGTATTGAATGTTATCCAGATAATACAGTTAGTGTATATAATAGGTGGGGTGCATTAGTATTTGAACGTAGTAATTATAACAATAGTGATATCGCTTTTTATGGAGTTTCAGAAAATTATCTAACAGTCTCAAAAACTAAGGAATTACCTGCGGGAACCTACTTCTATGTAGTTAAGTACAGAGATACAGAATCAAAAAACTATCAAAATACAGGGTATTTGTATATTAATAAAAAATAGTAAACCTAAAGCCTAGTATTCAAATTTCTAGGCTTTTTTAAATATAGATGATGAAAATAAAAATTCTAGTTTTATTCCTGGTAACAGCAGCAAGTTTCGCACAGCAAGACGCGCAGTTTACCCAGTACATGTATAACACAATAAATATAAATCCAGCCTATGCAGGATCACGAGAAACAACAAGTATTTTTGCTTTGCACCGTGCGCAATGGGTCGGATTAGACGGCGCACCAAAGACAAGCAATGTTTCACTACAGATGCCCGTTGGTGACACAAATATGGGTTTGGGTGTGTCAATATTAAGCGATAAAATCGGTCCTTCAGACGAAAGTAACATAGCTGTAGATTTTTCCTATACAATTCCTGCATCAGAGGAATTTAAGTTGTCTTTCGGCTTAAAAGGTTCTGTAAATTTATTAAATATTGATTTTACAAAAGTGGGGCAATATGATGAGAATGACTACAGTTTTGATACCAACATAGACAATAAATTTACGCCCAACATCGGCGTAGGGATCTATTTACATTCTGAAAATGCTTATGTTGGATTATCTGTCCCTAATTTATTAGAAACTAAGCATTTTGATAAATTTGCAAATAAAGGTGCTACTAGTCATGTAGCTAAAAAATTAATAAATTATTATTTAACAGCTGGTCATGTATTTGAATTGACGAGAGAATTTAAATTTAAACCCTCCGTTCTCACTAAAATTGTATTAGGAGCTCCTGTGGAAGTAGATGTGTCAGCAAATTTCATGATGAATGAGAAGTTTGTAGCAGGACTTTCTTATAGAACAAGTAATGCAGTAAGTTTTTTAGTTGGTTTTCAAGCAAATGACTCTTGGTTTATTGGGTATGGATACGACTTCAACACGACCAGTCTTTCTAATTACAACTCTGGATCTCATGAGATTTTTTTGCGATACGAAATATTTAACAGATACACCACACTATATTCTCCTAGATTTTTTTAAAAAATTAATATGAAAATTAAAACTTTACATTTCGCTATCGGACTTACATTATTTTCCTTTTTTGCAAATGCACAAATTGTTAAATTAAATGCTGCGAATAAAAAATATGAAAATAATGCGTTCGTCGATGCAATTGCGATTTATGAAAAAGTAGCAGAAAAGGGGTATAAAGACGAAAAAATGTTTCAAAAATTAGGTAATGCGTACTATTTTAATGCTGAATTGGCAACAGCGGCGAGATGGTATACTGAGCTTTATACAATGAATAATAATCAGGAACCTGAATTTTATTACAGATATTCCCAATCGTTAAAGGCTATAGTTGATTACACTAACGCGGATAAAATGTTAGTGCTTTTTAATATGAAATCAGGCAATGACCAAAGAGCTTTTTTGTTTAAGAATCACAGGAATTATAGAGAAGAAATTAAGAATAATTCAGGTCGTTATAATATAATTGATGCGGGAATTAACACGGAATTTTCTGATTACGGTAGTGCTTTTTTTGGTGATACGATAGTTTTTAGTTCAGCTCGTATACGTGGTGCTGATTCAAAGAAGAAATTAAGGTACACAAATCAGTTAGCCACTAATTTATACAAAGTGGTGCAAATGCCTGGCGGTAGCTATAGTAAAGCTCAGAAATTCAGTGATAATGTTAATACAAATTTTAATGAGTCAACACCCATTTTCACAAAAGATGGTAAGACAATGTATTTCACGAGAAATAATTATTTAGATGGTAAGTTAGGCTCCGATACTAATAACGTTACATTGTTAAAATTATATAAAGCGACATTACTAAATGGAAAGTGGACTAACATAGTTGAGTTACCGTTTAATAGTAATCAATATAGTGTAGGTCATCCAGCTCTTAGCCTAGACAACAAAGTATTATATTTTGTGTCCAATATGCCGGGCACATTTGGTCAGTCTGATTTGTACAAAGTTATAGTAGAAGATAATGGAGGTTATTCAATTCCTGAGAATCTAGGTGCGACAATTAACACCGAGGGTCGAGAGACTTTCCCTTTCATAAGTGCTGATAATGAATTGTATTTTTCAAGTGATGGACGTCCAGGTCTAGGTGGATTGGACATCTATGTTGTGAAGATGAACAATGAAAATCGTTATGATGAAATTAAAAATGTTGGTTCCCCTGTGAACGGTTCTCAAGATGATTTTAGTTTCATTATTGATGCTAAAAGTAAGAACGGGTTTTTTAGCTCCAACAGAGATGGAGGCAATGGAAGTGATGACATTTATAAACTGACGGAAATTAGAGAAATTATTGTTAAAAAGAATATTTCAGGAATAATAACTGATCAAGATTCTAAATCTTCTTTGTCTAATACAAAAGTTAGTCTCTACGATGAAAATTTTATTTTTTTAAAAGAAAGTAGTACAGACTACTACGGCCGTTATAGTTTCGATATTTTGTGTGGAAAAAAGTATTATTTGAGAGCTGAAATGGAAAACTTCGAAACCAAAGAGATTGAAGTTATTATTGATAAAAATTGTGATGATGTTGTATATGATTTAGTTCTCGAAAAGCGTATCAAATTATTATCAGTTGGTACTGATTTAGCTAATATTTTAGATATTCCAGTTATTTATTTCCCTCTAAACCGTGCCGATATTCAAAAAGACGCTGCTTTTCAATTAGAGAAAGTACTTATTATAATGAATCAATTCCCAAGTATGAAAATTAATGTTTCTTCTCATACTGATAGTAGACATAGTGTTTCATATAATCTTGTACTGTCAAAGAAAAGGGCAAAGTCCACAGTAGATTGGCTTGTAAAGAATGGGATAAATGCTAATCGAATTATTGGTGAGGGTTTTGGAGAAAGTAAAATAATTAATAATTGTATTGACGGGGTACAGTGTTCTGAGGATGAGCATTTTAAAAATAGACGTAGTGAGTTTATTATTATAAATTTTTAATTCTTGGTGCTTTTATTTAAATGAATGAAAAAAATAATCACAATATTGTTACTGTCAAGCACATTAATAAGTTACGGTCAAGAAGCATTACAACACTATTATTATGGTACTAATGAAACTTTAGGAGCAGAGATGTATTTCCAAGTTAGAAATACAGAGAGTAGTTTTTTAGGAGTTGGTTTTTCAGGGACTTTAAAAAATAAAAATACGCAAGGTCGATGGGCTGGAAAACACATTGCAGAATATGAAAAACAGTATAAAACAAGCGTTTCAAAAGAACAGTGGTTTTGTTTATATGCGATAGGTTCTTTAGGTTATGTAAGGAAGGTTTTAGTTACAGGAAATATAGGGTTTGGGATGTATGGACAAATGATGAACTTTAAAAAGGATGATGATGTTTATCATAAGAATGATAAGTTGATATTTGATCCAATAATTGGAGCAAGTGGACAATATCAAATAACTAATGATTTTGGAGTTATTGCGGGATATGACACATTTAATGGAGTAAAGGCAGGATTTAGTATATTATTTGAATAATAGTAAATATGACAACATTTCTAACAGGTATTGGTGGTGTCTCATTAACTGTATAAGTCGTAAAGTTATTCTGATATTTTTTTGGCCGCAAAGTTCAAAAAAAGTTTTCGGAAATAACTTTTTTTCATATTTTTAAAATTTACATAGTTATGATCGACAAACACAAAATATTTAACAAAAAAGATTTCTATAAATCTTTCAAGAATGTGGATGATTTAACTTCATTTATCAAAACGTTGCACAAACGAGCTGTGGAGCACATGCTCGATGCCGAGCTCGATGCTCATTTAGACAATGAGAAGCACGACAAAACCGCCAGCGGAAATTATCGTAACGGACACAGAAGAAAAAAAATAAGGACCTCTTTTGGAGAAAATGAAATCAAAGTTCCGCGCGATAGAGACTCTTCATTTAATCCTATACTTGTTCCAAAAAAAAGAAATGTACTACAAGGCATAGAAAATGTTATTATATCGCTTTATGCAAAAGGAATGAGCATTAGCGACATTGAGGAACAAATAAAGGAAGTATATGATTTTGAAGTCTCCACTTCAACAATATCACGGATAACTAACATAATTATCACTGAAACAATTACTTGGCAAAATAGGCCTTTGGACAATCTTTATTTAATTGTTTGGATGGAGGGAATTGTTTCCAAAGTTAGAGAAGGCTCAAAAGTAATCAACAAAACCATTTATTTAGCTGTGGGACTCAACAGAGAAGGTAATAAAGAAGTCTTAGGTATGTGGCTTGGCAATAACGAAAGTAGTAGTTTTTGGATGAGTGTTATAACTGATTTAAAAGCTCGTGGTGTAGAAGATATTCTTATCACAGCTACCGATAATTTGAACGGCTTTACTCAAACAATCAGAATTGTTTTTTCTGAGTCTCAAACCCAAATATGTGTGGTTCATCAAATTAGGAATGCATGTAAATACGTTGTATGGAAAGACAGCAAGAAGTTTACTACGGATATGAAACATATTTACAACGCTCCAACAAAACAAGCAGCAGAGCTAGTTTATACAATTTTTCCGATAAATGGGATGCTAAATATTCTTATGCTATCAAATCTTGGCGTGACAACTGGGATGAGCTAACAGCCTTTTTGACTTCGCAATTGAAATCCGAAAAATTATTTTTATACTACAAATTTAATTGAAAATCTTAATAGTAAAATCTGCAAATACACTAAAAATAAAATGTCATTCCCTATAGATGATGATGTGCTTTAATTCCTATATTTGGCTCTAAGAGAAGCAACCAAGAAATAGTCAATACCAAGCCATAACAGGGGAATTGCTATAAACCAATTTACCCTTACATTTGACAAAAGGCTCCGACTTAACAGTTCGAGCCTTAACTTTTCAACTTTTCACTTTACGGGATAGCGTCTATTTTTTTTTTTTTTTCATATTTTTATTTGTTTTGGCTAAAGATTGAAGTTATTGTAAATAAATATAGTTTGCGGTTTTTAGTAGATAGCGTTTTAATGTTGTTTATTTATTTCGTGTATTTATTCGGTTTTATGTTTAGTGTGGAATGCTTTTCTATACTAGTGCGGTTGATTTAAGTAAATTGGTAGCTATTTGCTCTAATAACGAAATTTTAGTCCCCAAGCTTAGTTGGTTTTTAAAATCTTAAAAAATATTTCGGTCGTTTCTTTACCACAAAAGTTTCCTTTTTTATGCTTTGTAATCGTAATCTGTTTCAAGGAATTAATCACATTGATAAGATTCGATATCATATTATAGTCTCGGCTGGATTTGATGACTCATCGTAAACCGACTAATAAACTAACTGCTTTTTTTATACTTCAGTTTTTAACAACGATTCTTCAAGTCGGCAAAACATGTCTGTTCAAAATTCGACCTGATGCTCATACTCCGACCAATAATTATACTGTTGTCGAAATACATAACGATTCTTTAATATAGAAAACTTGATTTTACTTAAATATAAATACTGTCTGAATCATTTTTTTGATAGTTTTCTTAATGAAAATTTTTGATTGAGAATATTTTGTACAATTACATGTTTTTCTTTAAAGTTGGTAGTAACCTCGGATTTCTTGTTTAATTAAGCTTTGATATCAAAGTGATATATTTATAGTAAGGGTCATTCCACATGAATTTTCGGATAAAGAAACCCAAATCAGTAGTTGCCTCTACGCTAATAGATATGATCGCTGGCTTAAGGTTGATTAATTTTATTTTTTATTTAATCAATTATTTATTTTCTGTTTAAAACAGGTCACTATTCACTAGATAATAACTTTTTTGACTAACATATTCGACTACGTAGAGCTTCTTAATTCCTTTTATCTTTTCAGAATTCCTGATGAATGAATAATTTGTTGACTATTTTGGAAGAGATGTCAATTATTTTTTTGATATGGGACGACTAGATTTTCATTACTAAGTTTTCTTTCAAGCTCGTGAACAACTTGTTTTTCTGACTTTCTGTACATTACCATTATCTGGGAAACTTGCTTAAAATCTTCGTTCTCTTTATACCAGACACTCAAACGAGGCGCAGTAAATCCTAATTCTCCAGCCAATGACGAGCTTTATGTTCATTACAGCTCAATTTAGCGGATTTCTTTATAAAAGTGCAGTTGTAAATTTTAAGTAACTGTTCTTTAAGTTGACAATTAGAATTACTATTGTTTTTTTTAAGCAAAGGCAGTATTCAAATATATTTTATGATGACTGACTCTATAAATAGTGTTAATAGTTAGTTTCTAATTTTTGTTTAATATAGTTCTTGTTTTAAACAAAAATATTTCACTTTTTAATATTAATTCAGTCAGCTCAATGAATAATATAATTAAAGTGTGTGAGTGTAGAAAATATTTAATTTCAAAATATAAATAAGAATTTTAGTTGTTGGATAACAGTAAATTTCAAAAGTCATTTTTTAAGAACTTTTTCAATTTCTTTGACAAAATTTTCGTAGTCAATTTTTATCTTTTCGGAGGAAACTCCAAGTCGATCACCTCTCAACGATTGATGTATATATTGAGTTGAAAAACCGTATTTTTCCTTCAAACGTTTTATTACAACTGAAACATACTTATTATATTGTTTTTTTTGACTATTTTTATCCATTAATTACTTTGTTTCAAATATTGAAACAAATATATACACAAATTGTGTAATAAAAATACTAAAGTTAAACAAATTGTTTAATTTATATTTACAAATATGAATAAAAGCGAGATTTTAAATATTTTGATGAAGTATTATGGTTTTGATAAGAAAATAGAATTCGCAAATTTTTTAGGAGTATCTTCTCAGGTCTTAAGTAATTGGAAATCAAGAAATACTTTTGATATAGGTTTAATTTGTGAGAAATGTGTAGAAATTAATCCTGAATGGTTGATTTCTGGGACTGGAAACATGGTTAAAAGTAATAATTTATTAATTAAACTTAAAGAAAATAGTAAAAGAATACCCTTTGTACCTTTTGATGAAATTTCTTTATATGAAATAGATGCGTTGAATATTGATAATTTTGAAAGTAATTTTTTTATTATTCCAGCGTTCAATGATGCCGATTATTTAACAGAGGTTAAAGATCTTGGCTTGTTTCCGAAATTTACTAGTGGTGACATAATTGCTTGTAAGAAAATCAATTTATTTAATTTATTTTTTCAATCTGATAAAGTATTTAATAGTGAATATCTAATAGTTGCTGAAGATGGGACTTGGATTAAAAAAATTAAGAAGTATAATACAAATGATTTTTTTTTTCTGTTAAGTGATAATGAATTGTCTTTTGAAGTGCCTTTAGCTAAAATTAAATCTATATCAATAATATTAGGTACGATAAGATTAATGTAAAATTTAGAAAAAGTAGTAAGTAAATCTTTTTATTAGATGTGTGTTACGTTAGTAGTACACTTATGGATGTAATTTCAATATCTGGTTTTATATACATTTATCTTTAAATGTCAGCGTATATTACTTTGTGAATTGGAGTCATAAAATTTTTTTTTTATTTTGTATCTAACCTATGTGTTTATATGAGATACAGAATTAACCTCAAATTTGAATTCCTTCGGGAATCTATTAAAAATTTATGATATTACAAAACCTTACCACTACACAAGAAGAGCTTATTAACTTAGCTGTATTGAACCAAATAGTTGTTAACTATTGTGTCAGTAAAGTTAAAGAGAGTCAAGGCCTACCAATTGACAGTCTTTTTGCCCAAATAAATATTACAGATTCAATATTTATTTCTGTTGACCTTAAACCTCTAATCATGCAGGAAGTTTGTATGGCGGTTGGAAAAATCGTCAAGAAAATTGAAATGGAGACTTTTATGGGTATTTTAAATTCAGAAGAGTTTGCTATTTTAAATATGAGAAAAACTCAAAGAGAATATGTTGCTATATCTTCTGTAGATGAAATTAGTTTTCTTAAAATGGATGATATAATGTATTGTAAAGCCGATGGTAAATACACAAGATTTTTTTTGGCAAATGGAAGTTCACTTTTATCTTGTAAAAATTTAGGAGACTATGAAAGTCGTGTGCTTGATAACAATCATTTTTTTAGAGTGCACAACTCGTATATTGTAAATATGCGTTTTGTACATAAAATTGATAAAAGAGACGGCATGAGTTGTGAGTTATTGAATGGTTTTCTTATACCTATATCAGGCAGGAAGTTAGAAAAATTCAACAGGTTCATTAGGGTTAAGTAGTACTATACTTTCCTAAAAGGTGTAAGTTCTGAAAAAAAGGCTTTGATTTTCGTGATCAAAGTCTTTTTGATGTAAAGGTGTTTTGGTTTATAATAATGTTTGTATTTTATTGAGCGTTTTTTTTAGTTATCTGTAATTGTGATGAATACTTTCAACATCCTTTTATCTGTTGATAATAGCATATTATGGCATACTTTAGGGTTTTATAATTACCATTTTCAATTGAACTCAAAAGTTTAAAAGGGGTCGATTTCGATTTTTAACTTAGAAAATTATTATGTTTTCTTTCGCTAGTTGTTAAGACTTGGTAACAGCATCAGTATCTTTTGACAATAAAGAAAAAGTATTATGACATTATTTAACTATTAGGTAGTTGTTTTATAGGTATAACCGTTTGTGTGCTGGATTTTCAAAGTATTTCAAACTTGTGTTTTATAATAAAAAATTACAGTAGAGTGCTTTATCTAAAAAAATTTAATGAAGCGGATCAATAAATCTAAATATATTTGGTTGTACTTGTTTAAAAATTTTATTCTGGTCCTACTAAATTCTTTCTTTCAAAAATTTGTAATCTCTTTTTTTATCGTTTAAGACCAAATAAAAGCGATTATTACTTAACAAATACAAAGATTGCCAATCAATAATAAATTTGGTCTTGTTCATTATTTGTGGTGTTACTGTTTTAGTTTGTCAAAAGTAAATTTTTTTTAGAAGTTTAGAATGAAAAAAATATTTTTAGTCGTTATGTTATTTTTAGGTTTTTCGACGATTGCACAGTTGAAAATCGGCGACAATCCTACCTCACGAAATCCGGGTTCTTTATTAGAATTAGAATCAAATACAAAAGGACTTAAATTTTCGCATGTAGCTTTAACGGGCACCGCTGATTGGTCATTATCGGGTACACGTGTCATGGGAATGACGGTCTATAATACTGCTACTATTGGCGATGTAACTCCAGGTTTGTATACAAATAACGGGATGGTTTGGGTTAAGAATGAAGCGGCAGTAGCAAGTAGTATTCCAACTTGGAGAAGCGACTCAAATCAAAATGTTTTAATTCTTGCCACTGACGGTAATAATTTTGTTCGTACAACTTCTGCCACCACTATCACTTTTCCTGTGGCGACGTTAGCTATGCTTGGAAAAGTATTCACCGTATTTGAAGTATCGGGGGTGAATGCCCCTGGTTTTGCTGTTGCAATTGGAGGAGGAGGTTATAAAGGTGGAAATGTTCCCAATGCCAATCCAAATGCTGGTTATCAATTTGTTACGGATGGATTTGACTGGTATAACGTAGGTTCAAATTGATTATTTTACAATAAATAAAATGATAAATAAATTATATCTTACCATTGTTTTTTCTGCAATTTTTGGTGCGCTTGTAAACGCACAAATTAAATCAAATCAAACAGTTGGTAATAATTCTATTAATTTGAGTAGTCTCTTTTTAGATGCGTCGAGTTCTACTTTATGGAATGGTGCAGGTATTGGAAGCACGAATGTTGGAAAAGGTTTCGCTTTTCCTAAGGTAGACTTGTCAATATTATTATTGACTAATAATGGTACTTATCTTAGCTCCAATAATCCTAACAAATTTGACGGTACAGTTGTTTATAATACGGTAACAAGCTCTACTACGGCAAGTGGTATGTCGGTTTCAGTTAGTCCAGGTTTTTATTATTTTAGTAATCCAAACAAATCTTTCCCAACTGTTAATTCGGCTTTAGGAGGTATGTGGGTCGCTATGGGAAGCAATGCCTTAAAAAATATAACTGATACAGAAGTAACTTCATCAATTTCAGTTGATGGGACCCCTGTTTATGCTATAAAAGGGCAGTTTACAATAGTTGGTAATTCAGCGGTAACAACTATAAATCCACCTATTGGAATTACTGGAGTCTACAGGATTACTATTTTTAAGGGAACATCTTCCCTGGTATTTTCCCCTTCCGTACATTCATTCGATTTCTCAAAAACAACTGATAATTTGGTAACTGGAGATGCTATTTTTAGTCAGGTTTACCCTCTTGGAACTTATAATTTTATATTAGAATATTTCAAATAGTAAAGGTATTTTGAGTAGTGAATATTCTTTGTTCATTCCGCATTATATTCAATAGACAACCAAAGCGAGTACATAAATTTAAATTTCCATAAAAGTTAAAATATTATGAAATGAAAAAAATACTATCCATTTTACTTTTGCCAATTTTTTTAGGATCTGCACTAACTAATGCACAAATAAGCATTGGGACTGCAAGTCCAGATTTGTCGGCATTATTAGACGTGACCTCTTCGTCAAAAGGAGTGCTACTACCAAGAATGACGACCACTCTTAGAGACAATATAATTAATCCTGCCACGGGGTTAATTATTTTTAATACGACCAGTAGCCAACTAGAAGTAAATATCAGCAGTGTTGCTATTCCTAATTGGGTTAGTGCTATTGGTTCCGTGGGTCCTGCAGGTCCTATTGGATTAACTGGTTCCGTGACTACTGTAGCTTTTGGAGCTACTAATACAGTAAGCGGGGCGAATGGGAGTGTTGTAGGCGGAACTACTAATTTATCCAGTGGGGTTAATTCTACCGTTGTAGGCGGCACAACAAACAAAGCTATTTTTTTGAATTCTGGCGTTTTTGCTGGAACCACTAATCTTTCAAGCGGTTCTAATTCAATAGTAGCTGGAGGTGAAACTAATACCTCTAGTGGATTAAATTCAACTGTAGTAGGTGGTTCATCCAATTTATCAAGCGGTGTAAATTCGATTGTTTTAGCGGGTAACACTAACGTAGCTTCGGGACTTGATTCGGGAATTCTTGCAGGCAAGTTTAATTTAGCTAGTGGTGTATACACTACTGTTGTAGGCGGCGATACTAATAAGGCAACTGGTTTAGGAGCCAGTGTAGTAGGTGGAATTTCTAATGTTGCAAACCAAGTATATTCCATTATTCTCGGAGGTTCTACTAACAACGTAGCTGGTTCTGGATCTGGTATTCTTGCGGGATCTTCTAATAGTGTTACTGGCGCAAATGCTGGAATTATTGCTGGTAGCACTAACTTTTCAAGCGGAAGTGAATCAGGAGTTTTAGGAGGCAATCACAATACATCAAGCGGAATAGGAGCTGTAGTTTTAGGAGGAACTACTAATGTAGCCTCAGGTAATGAATCGATAGTCATTGGGGGCAATAATAATAGTTCAAAAGGAGATGTTTCCGTGGTTTGCGGCGGAATAGGAAATGTTTCTCAGTCCTATGGTGAATGGGTAGGGGGGCTGTATGGTACTATTTATGCGCCAAATTCAGCAACTGGATTTTCTAGTACCGATCGAGTTTTTAATGTAGGTAACGGCTCGGGTACAGCCTATTCATCGGATGCATTAACAATTTTGAAAAATGGACTCGCTAGCCTACCAAGTGTAACTAATTTATTAATTGCAAATGGAAGTGGTAAAGCTGTTCTAACTAAAGAGTTTGCGGATGCTAATTATATTAAATTTAATAGTACTCCTCCACTATCAGTCACCTCAGAAGGAAAAGCTGGTGAAGTGAGAATAACACCAAATTTTATCTATTTATGTGTATCGGATAATATTTGGGTCCGATCCGTACTATCGACTACCAGCTGGTAGTTATAAATTAAAATAAATAATTCAATTGCCGCTGCACCTCAATAGTTGTTCAGCGGTTTTAATACAAAATGACCATTTGAAAATTATAGTAAAAATAATACTTTTTTTATATTGTAGTCTCGTGTTTTCGCAATCACAAGATAGCATTACTATTTCTGGACATTTAAAAGGGAATTCAAGATATACAAAAGCAGTTCTAATTGGGTTTGGTGTCGGTCAAAAAACGCTAGGTGCAGTGAAGATACAAAATGAAATTTTCACGATGAAAATTCCATATGCTATTGTGCCTGGTGTGTATCGCTTTCAGTTTAGTCAGGTAAATGCAAATGAATATTTAGATGTTATTATTGACGGTTTAGAGAAGAAAATTCATTTTACTTTAGATCTAAACAAAAACACTAAGCAGCCCTTTTTTACGGAGTCAAATGAAAATAAAAGATGGTATGATTATCTAGCTCAAAGCCAAATAAAATTGAGGAAGATTGAATTGTTAGATCAATTGCTGAATCAATATCCAGGTCAAAAAGATAAAATTGTTCGTCAAGTACAACAAAGTGCACAACTCGAAAAAGAAAACTATAGGCTCGATTTCGATAAATTTATTACATCAAATGCATCTTCATTGTCAAGTGCAATGGTAGCAAACAGACCCTATTATTTTGCAAACCCTACCGATTTGCCCCAAATACAAGCCTATAATCATAGAAATCATTATTGGGATCACATCAATACTCTAAATCCAAAACTGATAAACACCCCCATTTATTGGGAACATATTCTAAATTATTTAAAATATTATAGGAATCCAGAAATGAAGTTTGATGCAACAGAAATGGAAAATGGATTTATAAAAAGTGTAGATACGATAGTGCAGAAATTTGGAGGAAATAAAGAAACTAAAAATTTTGTTTTACAGTATTTAACACTTGGTTTTAAAGAAATTGGACAAGAAAAAGTATTACAATATATTGATGAAAAATATAGTTTCGATGGGAATCAATGCCAAAACGAAACAGATAAAAAAGATTTTGATCAAAGAGTATCCGGCTATGCTAAAATGAAAGTGGGGATGCAAGCCCCTGAAATTGAATTTAGAGACGTTCAAGGGAATCCGAAAACATTAAAAGATATAGGCGACGAAACCATTATTGTTGCGTTTTGGGCTAGTTGGTGTCCAAACTGTTCCGTTGAAATGCCAAAACTGAACGAGTTAATGGCAACTAGAAAGAACATAAAAGTACTCGCTATTAGCTTAGACGAGGATAAAAAGAGTTTTGCAGAAGCAGTTTTGAATTTAGATAATATGATTCATTACTCGGATTTTAAAAAATGGAATGAAAAAAGTGTAATAGATTATAATATTATGGCAACCCCTAGTTTTTTTGTTTTGGACAAGGACAGAAAAATTTTAGGAAAGTACAGCAGTTTAGAAGAATTAAAAAGTGCGCGCAGATTATAGCGTTATAGAATAAAGCAAAGTTATGTTAGGTTCAATTTATAATTATTTCTGGACTGTATTTGATTAAATAAATTTTAAAAATTAAGAAATGAAAAATAGAGTAGGCTTTTGGATAATTTTAATGATAAGTACTTTTGAAATTGCCTCAGCTCAAATCGGGATCGGATTAGTTACTCCGGATCCGTCTGCGATTTTAGATGTGTATTCAACTGAAAAAGGATTTTTAGCACCACGAATGACAGTAGAACAAAGAGATTTGATTCAAAATCCAGCAAAAGGATTACTAATATTTAACACGAGTACCAATACGATAGAAATCAACAATGGTTCTGCTTCAAGTATTTTGTGGGACAGTTTAGTTGGTCCCGCAGGTCCTATTGGTCCTGCTGGTCCTATTGGTCTCACTGGTTCCGTATCTGTAATAGGGGGAACAGGTGTTGGTAATAGTTCCTGCGGGGATGGCTCTACTGTAAGCGGTGGAACTAATAATGTGGCTTGTGGTGTAGTAGCTACTATTGCAGGTGGGGATCAAAATACAGCAAGTGGAGCAGGTTCCGTAATTTCGGGAGGCGTTTCTAACAGTGCAATTGATGTAAATTCAAATGTTGCTGGTGGAACTTTAAATAAGGCTTCGGCAGCAGGTGCAGGTATTTTAAGCGGAAACTCCAATATTGCCAAGGGTACTAATTCTAATGTTTCTGGGGGCGTTAATAATGAAGCTTCAGGTGCTGGTTCCGCAATTTCTGGTGGAAAAGATAATACGGCTGTAGGGGTCAATGCAAGTGTTGCTGGCGGAAATTTTAATAGAGCCTTTGGCGCAGGAGCCTCCGTTTTAGGTGGGGATCAAAACCAAGCTAATGGAGTGAATTCTAATGTCTCAGGCGGTAGCCTTAATATTGCTTCGGGTGCTGGTTCGGTTGTTTCTGGAGGAGTTTCTAATCTGGCAAATCAAGTTAATGCAACAGTTTCCGGAGGCACACTAAACCAGGCGGTAGGAGCAGGAGCCTCCATTTCCGGGGGTAACAAAAACATCGCTTCGGGAGTAAATTCAGGAGTTTTAAACGGAAAAGACAATATTGCTTCTGGGGCAGGATCTTCAGTTATGGGAGGTTCTTTAAATAGTGCTTCCGGTGTAAATGCTGTGGTTTCTGGTGGGGATACCAATAATGCATCAGCTGTAAATGCTGTAGTATCTGGTGGTACTGTTAATAGTGCCTCCGGTGAAGGAGCGGTGGTGTCTGGTGGAAATACAAATAATGCAATAGGTGCTAATACAACGGTTTCAGGCGGTTTTACGAACAGTGCAACAGGTGCAGAATCTACTGTTTCTGGTGGGAATACTAATAGTGCCATTGGAGTTTATTCGACTATTTCTGGCGGAATTTCCAATAGTGCTAGCGGAACAATAGCTACCGTATCTGGAGGAATTGGAAATACAGCTAAATCATACGGAGAATGGGTAGGTGGAGTTTATGGTTCAGATTACATCCCTGTAGCACCCACAAATTTTGTTGGAATTGACAGGATTTTTAACGTAGGAAATGGAATAGGAATTAGTAACCGATCTGATGCTTTGACGATATTAAAAAATGGTGTCGCCACCTTACCAAGTATTACAAATGAATTAATAGATGCAGGAGGGTCAAAAGTAATAGTAACAAAAGAGTACACGGAAGCTAAATATGCTAAAAAAAACCAAACAATAGCACCAACTTCAAAAACAGATAATGGTTTTGCTGGAGAAATTAGAATTACAGCGGATTATATATATACTTGTGTCACTACAAATAATTGGGTTAGAGCAGCGGTAAGCACATGGGATTAAATTAATAAAGTTATACAAAATGAAAAATATAAAAAAATATTTAGGATTCACGCTATTGTTATTTTCTAGTATTGTAAACGCACAAGTAGGAATTGGTACAATTGTTCCGGATGATTCCTCGATTTTAGACTTAAGTTCTACGACAAAAGGATTGCTAATACCACGCTTAACAACTGCCCAGCAGATCTCAATTACTTCTCCAAGTATTGGTCTGTTGGTTTTTAATACTACAAAAGGAGCATTAGAAGTGAATATAGGAGATGGTGCTGGAGGACCTCTTTGGTTTTTACTAACAGGTACCGTTGGGTCAATGGGTGTTGTTGGTCCGCAAGGAGTTCAGGGATTACAGGGTCCTGCAGGGACATTTACAAATCAACCAACAGGTGTAGCAAACACTACAACAGGAGCTAATTCAACCGTGGGTGGCGGTTCTACAAATTCCGCTTGTGGGTTAAATTCTACTATCAGTGGGGGTACAACAAATACAGCTTGTGGAGAGAATTCTTTTATAGGCGGCGGTACAACAAATAGTGCATCAGCATTAAATTCTAGTGTTGTTGGAGGAACAACAAATCATGCTGTAGGTGTAAATTCTTCTGTAGGAGGAGGAACAACAAATTGGTCTAGAGGATTAAGTTCTAGTGTATCAGGAGGAAGTGCTAATGAGGCTAATGGAGAAAATTCAAATGTGGCAGGTGGTTTTACAAATAAAGCAAATAAAATTAACTCAAATATAGGAGGTGGAAATAGCAATACCGCCGATGGGGAGGAATCTACGGTTTCAGGTGGTTTTAGTAACATTGCTGTAGGTAATAGTTCAACAGTGTCAGGTGGTTTGTCAAATACAGCTTATTCTTATGGAGAATGGACAGGTGGGTTATTTGGAACTATTTATGCTCCAGGTTCAAAATCTGTTTTTATCGAAACCGATAGAATTTTTAATGTCGGAAATGGTTCTGCTGCAGGAGTTGCGAGATCTGATGCTTTTACAATATTGAAAAATGGTCTAGCCACTTTACCGTCTGCTACTAATTTATTAATTGCTGGCGGAGGTAACAAAGCAATAGTAACTAAAGAATATGCCAATGCCAATTATGCTATAATAAATTCTAATGCACCATCTAGTTCAGAGGCATTGGGAATTCCGGGAGAAATAAGAATGACTAGTACTTATATTTATACTTGTTATGCTATTAATACATGGGTAAGAACCCCCGTTTCTAGTTTCTAAAAAGAAATAATATTTTATATAATATGGTTATTAAAGTAGTTAAACATGAATAAAAAACGCCAAATACTAATTATTTACTTCTTGTTTGTAATCAGTAGTTTAAATGCTCAAATAGGTATTGGAACGCTGTTGCCAAACGATTCCGCAATAATTGAATTATATTCAATAAATAAAGGTGTATTAGTTCCTAGAATGTCTCAGATAGAACAAGGAAATATTGTATCACCAGCCTTTGGATTGATTGTTTTTAATACTACATCAAAACGAATTGAGGTTAATTCAGGTACCAAAACTAATCCTATTTGGACAGGTTCCGAAGGACCAATTGGAGCTATAGGATTACCCGGACCCTCGGGACCTCAAGGCACAATAGGGACTAACACAGTTTATACAGTTGTATTGGATCCCTCAAGCGCAGCAAGTGGCGTAAGCTCTTCAATAGGTGGTGGATTAAATAACATTGCTGTAGGAGTAACATCAACAGTAGGAGGCGGTAATACAAATTCTGCAATAGGGGGTAATTCCTTTATAGGTGGTGGTTTTAAAAATACTGCCAATGGAATTAATGCTAGTGTAGTGGGCGGTCAAAATAATTTTGCTACTGGTGGAGACTCTTATGTAGGCGGTGGGTTTAATAATAGTTCTAGCGGAATTGGTTCGACTATATCAGGTGGTAATACAAATGCTACCACCGCATTGAGCATAAATTCAACAATTTCGGGTGGTTATTTAAATACAGTTGCTAATCTTACGGCGCATATAGCTGGAGGAACAATAAATACAGCTACAAACATCAATGCAACAATTTCTGGGGGTAGAAATAATACTGCAAGCGGACTTAATTCTTCTGTTTCTGGAGGGATAAATAATAGTGTAGGTTCTTATGGTGAATGGGCTGGAGGTTTATATGGCACAACGGCTTTAAATTCATCTTTAACAACTTTTGTTGGTGTAGATAGAGTTTTCAATATTGGAAACGGAAAGGGTATAGGACAATTAAGTTCAGATGCATTAACAATTTTAAAAAATGGTTTGGCAACATTACCAAGTGTAACGAATGAATTAATCGCCAATGGAAGTGATAAAGCAGTTTTAACCAAAGAATATGCGAATGCTAATTATTCTAAAATTTCTTTTGAAGCTCCAACCTCTGCTTCAGCACAAGGGATAAAGGGAGAAATACGTATTACCGCAACGGCTATTTATACTTGTATCGTTGCCAATACATGGGTAAAGTCTACAATAGCAGCCGGGACATGGTAATTGCTGCTAAAAGATAAAATAATTTTGTTAGTAAAGATAATTTAAGTAAAAGCTATGAGAAATAAAAATAAAATATTTATTGTACTGGTGTTGTTATTTACTGGAATTACAAATGCACAGCTAGGGTTAGGCACAGGACACCCTGACGCTTCTGCAGTTTTAGACCTATCGTCAATGACTAAGAGGTTGCTAATTCCAAGAATGAATACCTCCGATAGAGATTTTATAAAACGTCCAGCAATTGGTTTAATTATTTTTAATTTGACCTCAAAATCGTTAGAAATAAATTCAGGAACATCGATAGAACCAATTTGGATTAGTGCTACTGGATCTGTTGGTCCAGTTGGTCCAGCTGGAGATGCTCAATCAAGTTCTACTATAGCTTTAGGAGCATCAAACACTGCTACAGGACCAAATTCAAGCGCAGTTGGTGGCACAACGAATACTGCATCTGGAATTAATTTAAGCGCATTAGGTGGAACCACCAATCTTGCTTCTGAAAATAACGCAAGTGTTGTGGGAGGTACTACTAATACTGCTGTTGGGGTAAATTCTTCGGCTATTGGTGGTACAACAAATAATGCATTAGCATCCAATGCTACCACTTTCGGTGGGACTACAAATACGGCATCAGGAGTAAATTCAACAATAATAGGCGGTTTTAGTAACATGGTAAGTGGAGCCGATACAATTGTAATTGGAGTAACAATAAACAAATATAGGGGTACTATAACTGTTATTATATTAGGAAGCACTGATGACAATACGTGCTTAGTTTTTATAGGTACTGATGGTTTTGCAAATGCAATTTTTGTTGCAAATTCAGGAATTGCAGCAGGTGTTTCTAACAGTGTAAGTCGAATTGAATCTTAGGAGAATGGATGATAGTGCAATAGTGCTAGTGGAGCCCAATTTAGAGTTATTTCATGAACCATCAATACTATGAGTGGAGTAAATTGAACCACAGTTGGTTGCGCAACAAACATAGCTTTTGTTATTAATTCCTTGGTTTCTTGTGAGACCACAAATAATGGAATTCTATCTTGAGTTACAAGTTGGAAAAAAAAGGTTGGTATAAATAAAATGTATTAAATAAAAAATAGTATGAATAAATCGAGAACATATAGTTTAATAGTTTTTATCTTTATTTCAGGAATTGTAAACGCACAGGTTGGAATAGGGAAGCCAATTTTAGATCCCTCATCGATACTAGATTTTTCATCGGAATCGAAAGGATTTCTTGTACCAAGAATGAGCGATTCAAATAGAAATGCAATTAGTAATCCTGCTTTAGGCTTAATTATTTTTAATACAACAGCTAATAAATTAGAAGTTAATAATAGTAGTCCAATTTCAAATTGGGTACAATTTTCGGCAGTAGGACCTATTGGATTAACTGGTGCTAAAGGTCCTACAGGATTAACAGGGGTTACGGGACGCACCTATTCATCAAGTGGTTTACTTGGATCTATTGTAGGGGGCGGTACTACTAATATTGCATGTGGATTGTATTCAACAGTTATTGGTGGTACTACGAATAACTCTTGTGGAGAAAACTCCCTGATAGGAGGGGGAACAACAAATGTTGCTCCAGGTTTTAATGCCTCTGTTGCTGGAGGAACAACTAATTTGGCCTCTGGCAAAAATTCAGCTGTTGGTGGGGGTTCTACAAATAAGGCAAGTGCAAAAAATTCTGGCGTATCTGGAGGAACGACGAATACCGCCTCGGGAGTTAGTTCCTCTGTAGGAGGAGGTACAACAAACAACGTATCAGGAGAAAATGCCTCCATTGCAGGTGGAGCTAATAATAAAGCATCAGCATCAAATTCTAATATTTCAGGAGGGGAATCAAATGCTGCAAATGGTAATGCGTCGGCTGTTTCTGGTGGAAGAAATAATTTTGCAAAATCCTATGGGGAATGGACAGGAGGATTGAACGGGACAAATTATTCAGCCACCTCGACTGATGTCTTTATAGCAACAGACCGAATTTTTAACATTGGCAACGGGGAATTACCCACCTCTTCCTCAGATGCTTTTACGATTCTTAAAAATGGATTAGCAACCTTGCCAAGTACAACCACTTTATTGATAGAAGCTGCAAGTAAAAAAGCTATTATGACAAAGGAATATACAGATGCTAATTATTCAAAAATTAATACAAATGCTCCCCTGGCTCCCGGCGATTTTGGAATAGTAGGAGAAATTAGAGTTACACCCACTTATATTTATACATGTATTGAGCCTAATACTTGGGTCAGGACAGAAGTAGAAACATGGTAATTAGTATCTAGTTAATAAAATTTTTGAATTTAAAAGTATGAAAATGAGACTAAAAATAACAATCACCACAGCTTTAATTTTCCTGAAATTTGGAATTATGCAGGCGCAAATGGGTGTTGGCACTTTATACCCTGATGCATCTTCAATTTTGGATATTTCAAGCACAGACAAAGGACTTCTTATTCCAAGAATTAGTGCATCTAGTTCGATTTTAAATCCAGCAAAAGGACTTTTGTATTTTAATACTACAAATAGTTGGATAGAAATAAATGAGGGAAACGCTAATGTACCCGCTTGGATATCTGTAATTGGAATAGAGGGTCCTATTGGAATTTCAGGTTTAAAAGGAGATATTGGATTAGTTGGATTGAAAGCGCGAGTTCCTATGAATGATTCTGGCGCTATAGGTTCTACGATTGTTGGGGGCTATAATAATTCGGCTTGTGGACCTTATTCTACAGTTGTTGGAGGAATAAATAACACAGCCTGTGGAGAAAATTCTATAATTGGGGGTGGGGCTAACAATAGCACTCCAGCGTTGAATTCAACAATTGCAGGCGGAACTAATAATGAGGCTAGCGGTATTAATTCTTTTATCGGTGGCGGTGAATTTAATCTAGCTTCAGGAGAAAATGCTACTGTTTCTGGTGGTAGCACAAATAAAGCTACAGGAAGTGCATCCACAATAATTGGTGGAAAATTAAATTCAGTAACAGCTCAATACGGAGTTATTAATGGAGGTTTAAGTAATTCTGTCACAGGATTGAATGCAATAGTTTCAGGGGGCGAATATAATGTGGCCAGTGGAAATAGTTCAGCAGTTTCTGGCGGAAGCCACAACACTGCTGCGTCTTATGGTGAATGGGTAGGTGGTCTTTATAGCACAAATTACACACCCATGTCGGCAACATCGTTTTACGCTACAGATCGAATTTTTAATGTAGGAAATGGCACATCTGATACCAACAGGAAAGATGCTTTTACGATTTTGAAAAATGGCTTAGCCACGCTGCCTTCTGTAACTAATAAACTAATTTCTGAGGGTTCTCCTAAAGCGGTTATAACAAAAGAATTTGTAGAGGCTACCTATTCTAGAATAAAAACAATAGCACCAACTTCGTCTTCCGATATTGGAGTAGCAGGTGAAGTGCGATTGACACAGAATTATATTTATTCTTGTATTGCAACAAATTTATGGATTAGAACGCCAGCTTATTCTTGGTGATTTAATCTCCTTATGTTTGATTACTTGAAGCTCCGCTTCGGTTTATTTGGCTGCAGATTCACATATTAAAAAATATTTTTAAAAATCTGTGAATTTGTGACTGTTGTATCACTAATACATTTGGGGCTCGGCTCCGAAGTAGTTTATTTTAAAAAACATTAAAAAATGAAAAAACCAGCCCGTATACTATTTATTCTATTGTTTATAATAGTAGGTAGTACTCAAGCGCAAATTGGTCTAGGGACTGTTACACCAGATGACTCCTCTATTTTTGATATTACATCTACAAGCAAAGGAATTTTGTTGCCTAGAATGAATACTACTGCGAGAGACAATATTATTAATCCTGCTAGTGGATTACTGATTTATAATACAAGTACATTGAGTATTGAAACTAATTCAGGAAGTAATTCAACTCCTAATTGGATTAGTGTATCAGGTACAAAAGGTCCTGTAGGTCTGGATGGACCAGCGGGTGATACTGGATTAGCAGGTGAAAATATTTTAAGTACTTATCTCCCCACTGGATATAGTAATACTATGGATGGTGGAAGTTCCATAGTTTTAGGAGGTTTTTATAATAATGCAATAGGAATTGCATCTGGTATAGCAGGTGGTTTTAGAAATACAGCTATCGGGGGAAGTTCCTTTATTGGAGGCGGTATAAACAATACTACAGAAGCAGTAAGCAATACTATTTTTGGAGGTTCTGCTAATTATACAAACGGGACCAATTCCTTCATAGGAGGGGGCTTTAAAAATAATGCAATTGGAAATAACTCAGTAATTGTAGGAGGATCAGAGAATTCAGTTTCTTCTCTAACTTTAAACGCTACCATTTCGGGAGGAATAAAAAATACTATTGAGCTTAGCAATACAGATGCAACAATTTCTGGTGGTTTCACTAATATGGTAAATAAAATTAACGGAACCATTTCTGGAGGAAGTTTGAATAAAGCAATTGCAATTAGCACTACCATTTCGGGTGGTATTGGTAATGAAGCAAAATCCTATGGCGAATGGGTAGGGGGGGTGTATGCCTCAAATACGGAACCGAATTCTGCCATGGTTACCATTCCAACAGATAAATTATTTCATATCGGAAATGGGACGGATGTCAATACCCGATCAGATGCTTTTTTAATTATTAAAAATGGTACTACTACTTTGCCGTCCGTTACAAATGCTTTAATAAGTGCAGGGTCCGAAAAAGTAATTGTTACTAAAGAATATGCCGATGCTAATTATTATAAATTTAGTACCATTCCGCCCGCCTCCGCAACAGCAAGTGGAAAAGCGGGAGAAATAAGAATAACACCCACTTTTATTTACACTTGTTTTGAAAACAATAAATGGGTACGATCTGCTTCTCAAAGTTATACTTCTATAACATCTAATGCTTCTTCTTTAATTCAAGCTTACACTTGTGTTGCAAGTGCAGGAAATTTGTATGAGGGCTATGTAGTTGCAGGTGTAACACAAACAGTGGAAGCCATGGTCTTAATTGCGGGAACTTATTTACTGTCGGCCACAGCAAACGGAGTTACTTTTTCGGCTTCAGGAACTTTTCCAGCTATTGGTAAACAAACGATAATATTTAGAGCCACAGGGATTCCCACAGTATCAGGTTCAGATGATTTTACGATAAACACAACTCCTACTTGCACCTTTAATAGAGTGAGTCTCGCTGCAAATTTAGCCCCTAGTTTTGGTACTATTCCAGACAATACAGCTTGTGTTTCAAAAATTATCTCTACGCGTCTTTGTTCTGATTATTCGGTTACGCTTGGTGCTACTACTTACGGGACATTAACTATAGGGGGGCAATGCTGGATGACCGAGAATTTAAAAGAAATCCCATCTAATTTTAGTACAAACACCCCAACTAGTTGGACTAGCTCAACACCAGGAGATCAGGGGTATTGGGGCTTTTATAACGAAAGTATTCCATCGGGAACAGCAGGTTGGAGTACCACTGAAATTGCTCCAAGCGAAGGATATTTGTACCAGTGGAGCGCAGCCATGAACAATAGTATAGCCGAAAGGGCACAAGGAGTTTGCCCTACAGATTGGCATATTCCATCGGATTGCGAATGGATGTATCTAGAAAATGCTCTAGGAATGACAACAGCAGACCAACAGCAAGTAGGCTTCAGAAATAGTGGTGCTGTAGGTTCTAAATTAATTGGTTTAAGTCAGACCGGAACTAGTGCTATTGGGTTTTCTGCCTTATTGTCCGGAAGTAGAGACCGCACAATTCAATTTATAGGTCGTGGAACCGAAACAAATTTTTGGAGTTCTAGTCAAGTAACTGCGGGTTTTCCTGTGGTTCGAAAATTAGATTCAGCGCAGCAAGGTGTGTTTCGCTCTACTACATCGGTACCTGGATATGGTTATGCAGTAAGATGTTTGAAAGATTAATAAAATTAAATAATTAAGGCATGAATATGAAACAAATTCTATTGGTTCTTTTGCTGACTATAACAGCAGTCGCATCGGGACAAATAGGTATTGGAACAGTAAGTCCAGATTTTACTTCGGTTTTAGAATTAAAATCAAAAGAGAAAGGATTTCTTACGCCTAGAATGACTACAAGCGAACGTAATTTAATTTTGGAACCTGCGACAGGGCTTTTACTGTACAACACAGCAACAGCTACTTTTAATTTTTTTGATGGAAATATTTGGAAAGATATTGCTACAGCAAGCTCAGGTGCTAATTCAATCAGTTTTTCGGTTGATGCCACTGGAGATGTAACAACGATGTCGGTATTTGACGAGCTTGTGCCAGCTATGACTATTACGCCAGGGGCGGGAAAATATACAGTAGCATTTAATGGACAATATAATAGTGCCCCCTTTAACTATGATGTAAATATAACCCAACAGTCAAAATTAGATTTGTTAGATATGTATAAAAATTTAATGGCTGTACCCACTACAAATAGCACTCATGGAGCCGTTTTTGGTAATGGTGAAATTTTAACACCAGGGGTGTATTCTTTTCCGGGAGCTTCTTCCTTGGCAGGAGACTTATTTTTAAACGCAGCAGGAAATCCTAATGCAGTATTCATTTTTAAATTAGGAGCAGCTTTTACATCGGGAGCGGGTTCTAAAGTCATTTTAGCCAATGCAGCTTCATCTTGCAATGTTTTTTGGGTAGCCGAGGGGGAAGTTGCTTTAGCAGCATCAACGAGTATGAGGGGGACTCTTTTTGGGCATAATGGTGCAGTTAGCATGGCATCAGGTTGTACGCTAGAAGGAAGAATGCTTTCGACTACGGGAGCGGTTACAATAGATAACTCTACTTTAAAAATTCCTAATAATTGTTCTTTTCTCGATATTGGAGTACTTTCAAGTTTTGCTCTATATACTGCTGTGGGAGCCGTGACCAATACAGGAATTTCAAATGTAACAGGCGATATTGGTTCTAATCTAGGTTTAATTAGCGGTTTCTCGGATTCTACCGTACTCGGAAATACTTATGGTCCCCAAAGCGAATTAGTAACGATTGACAAAAATGTACTAGCTACTTTTAGTATCTATCAAAATGGGGTTTTAGTTCCTAATTCTAGTAGAACCCGGAGAAGTAAAACACCAACAACAGATATTACATTACAAGCAATTGCAACCGTTTTAGACGGTCAAACAATAGAAGTGAGATGGAAAACAGATGTAAGCCAATTGAAAGTAACCAACAGAATAATAACAATAGTAAAAACACAATAATTTGTGTGATACCGGAAAAATACGAGTATTAACAAGCTCTTATAAAAATAATATGAAAATTAAAACACCTTACTTTTTCTTAATAATTGGATTAATTTCTTCAATTACAAGTGCGCAAATTGCCATAGGAACCTTAGTGCCCGATGCATCAGCCCTCTTAGATTTGAATTCTGTTAGCAAGGGGTTATTACCGCCAAGAATGACTCAAATAGAACGAGACGCTATTGACCTACCGGCAAAAGGATTGATTATTTATAACACGACAACAAATGCATTGGACATTAATAATGGTACCCCGCTTGCAAAAGCTTGGGATGGAATAGCCGCTTCAAGTTCGGGATCCAGTGCTACTTATTTTACTGCTAATGCAGGAGATGATGCGACAACAATGAGTGCTACAGATGGAGTAATTCCAGGAATGTCAATTATTCCTGGTACAGGAACATATGCAGTCTCTTTTAATGGACAATACAATAGTGCGCCATTTAGTTATGATGTAAATATGACGCAACAATCGTTAGTAGATTTGAAGGCCACGTATAATACATTAAATGCAATTCCCGAAACACATCCGGGTCATGCTCCCGCTTTTGGAAATGGAGAAGAACTTTTTGAAGGAGTTCGAGTAATTAACGGTGCAGGTTCTGTAGCGGGTTCGTTAGTATTAAATGCCCAAGGAAATCCAAATGCTGTTTTTATTTTTAAGTTTTTGTCTTTAACTTCAATTGCGGGCGCAACGGTTATTTTGGCTAATAGCGCATCGGCATGTAATGTTTTTTGGATCGCTCAAGATGCCATAGCCTTAGGGGAAAATACAAATATGAAAGGAACCTTACTTTCTAATGCTGGAGCAGTTTCTATGGCTGCTGGAAGTGTTTTAGAAGGAAGAATGTTTTCTAATCAAGGTGCAGTAACATTAGGTCCCGCCACGGTAACCATTCCACAAAATTGTACTTTTATAGATATAGGTGTACTTTCTTCGTTCGCATTATTTACAAGTGTTGGTGCTGTAACTAATGCTGGTATTTCAACAATTGCGGGAGATATAGGTTCTAATTTTGGTTTAATTTCAGGTTTTAGTACCTCTACCATAAATGGAATCATATATGGTCCCGATAGTCCATTAGTCACTATAGATAAGAATGTTTTGTCGACTTTCAGTGTTTTTGAAAACAATGTTCTAATCGAAAATTCCAGTAGAATAAGACAAAGCAAAACACCTACAGTAGATATTTCCCTACAGGCAATAGCAAAAGTAGCTGATGGAGAAGCAATAGATATTAGATGGAAAACAGATGTAAGTCAATTAAAAATAAGTAAACGAATATTGACTTTGATAAAAGTTAAATGAGAGTTCGTTACCTATAATTTTTTTTAAAATGCTCTTTATCATAAACAATAATGGATCGAATACTATGAAAGAGATCAAAAAAACAGCGGTGCTAATCCTGATGTTTCTTTATGGAACAGTGAAGGCACAAATTGGTATCGGAACAGTAGTCCCAGATGCCTCCTCTCTCTTGGAATTAAATTCGAATTCTAAAGGGTTTTTACCTCCTCGATTGTCAGAAGCCCAGAAAGTTGCTATTCAAAATCCAGCAGCAGGATTAGTATTATTTAATACCACTACAAACGATTTAGAAACCAACACAGGAACCCCACAATCCCCAAATTGGAAAGGAACAAAAGGAGGGTATGAAACGGTAACCGCTTCGGATGATGGTGCAACTAGTTCCATAACATCAGAAATTATTAGTGGAATGATTTTGATTCCAGCGGCAGGAATCTATTCGGTAACATTTAATAGTCAATTTAATAATGCACAAGTACTTACAACAACGCCACAAATTGTTTTGGATTTAGAAGCGCTTTATAAAGAGTTAAAAGCAAAGCCAACCACAAATACAGGCCATGGTCCCGTTTTTGGGAATGCTACCGAAGCAGGAGAGGTTTTAACAGCCGGTGTATACACTTTAGTCGGAGCCTCATCTATAAAAACAAATGTAACCTTAGACGCCCAAGGAAATCCGAATGCTTTATTCATTATTAGAGTTGACGGGGCTTTTACATCAGAGGCAGGAGCTACAATTAAGTTGGCCAACGGCGCTTTGGCTAAAAATGTTTTTTGGGTTATCGAGGGAGCAATAGGTTTTGCTGCGGGTACCATAATGAAAGGAAATGTTTTATCGAATGGGTTTGCCATTGCTGGAGCCTCTGGTGTAGAGCTCGAAGGAAGGTTCTTGTCCACAAGTGGCGCTATAAGTTTTGGACCCGGAAATGCCGCTATACCATCGGGTCCCTCTCTAATTAATCTAGGATTGCTAGCTACTTATGTTATCTTTTCAAGTAATGGCGATCTGGCTAATACTGCAGTTTCTAATTATACGGGTGATATAGGTACTGTTAAAGGATTAGTATCGGGTTACTCAAGTGCCATTATTAATGGCAATCTATACACGCCAGACAGATATTCCACTCCTGGATTATTGATAGACAATAATAATAAAGTCCTCGCTATTTTTGGAATTTATCAAAAAGGGGTCTTAATTCCAAGTTCTACTAAAGCTTTGATTAGCACAGCCAATGCGGCTAATATTTCTTTGCAAGCCATTGCAACTGTTGCTGCCGACGAATCGATAGAAGTTCGATGGAAAACAGGTTCTGACAGATTAATAATAGGAAATAGAACCCTAACGGTTATTAAAATTCAATAAAAATAGTTACCATAAAAAAACTAAATGAAAAGAAAATACTCTATTGTTTTAATAACAATACTACTATACACAGTGGCTGGAACGGCACAGATCGGATTAGGAACGGCTACCCCAGATCAAAGTGCTGTATTAGATTTACATTCGACATCGAAGGGGCTTTTACTCCCTCGGATGACAACAAACCAAAGAGATTTAATTGCGTTACCCGCCCAAGGATTAATGGTTTTTAACACGGATACCAATAGCTTAGAAATAAATAGTGGCGTACCAGAGACTAAAACTTGGGATGTGATATCCAATAGACCACCAAGTTCGGTTCATAATTCTGTATGTAAAACAGAGCCCACTACAACAAATTTACCAACAGATATTTTAGTTTCTGGAATGATTTTATCCCCTTTGGCAGGGACCTATTTAGTGTCTTTTAATAGCCAATTTAATAATGAAAAAATCCCTGTAGATTTTACAACATCGCCCGTAGTTGGGACTGCACAATGTGTACTAGACCTTCAATCGGCTTACGAAGAATTAATGGCAATTCCGGTAACGGATGCGACCCATGCACCCGCATTGGGTGGTGGAGAAACCATTTTTCCGGGAGTGTATTCCTTTACCGCTGCTGCCTCAATAGCGGGGACATTAACTTTAGATGCAAAAGGTGATACGAATGCTGTTTTTATTTTTAAGGTAGGAGGTGCTTTTGCCATTGGGGCTGCTACAACAATAGTTTTGGCAAATGGTGCCGAATCTCGGAATATATTTTGGGTATCCGAAGGCTCTCCTGGGATTGGTGCCGCTTGTATAATCAAAGGGACTTTAATTGCAAAAGCAGGAGCAGGCTCCGTTGGTGCTGGTACCGATTTAGAAGGAAGAATGTTTTCTATCGCTGGAGCGTTAACTTTTGGTCCTAGCATCGTTAAAGTACCTTTTGGAATTTCTCCAATTAATTTAAGGAGCCTCTCAAATTTTGCATTATTTACAAGTATTGGAGGGGTAAGTAATACAGCTGATTCTGTAATCACAGGAAATATAGGTACAAATTTAGGGGTCGTAATTGGGCTTGAAATTTCAAAAGTAACGGGTTCTATTTACACCTCTACTACGCCTATAATAAAAATCGAACCTGTTACCACAACTACCTATTTTGACAATAATGTTAAGGTACAAGCAAACTTTGGTATTTATCAAAATAATGTATTAATTCCAAGCTCTGTCAAAACTTTGGTTAGTACAGCTAGTGCAGCAAGTATTTCATTACAAGCTATAGCAACTATTGTAGATGGAGCGCCTATTGAGGTGCGTTGGAATACTGGATCTGATAAAATAACAGTCGGCAATAGAATTTTGACAGTACTAAAAGTCCAATAATTTAAAAATGAAAAGAATAAAACAATTTTTCGTACTACTAATTTTATTTTCAGTAGTGGGAAATGCACAAAATGGTCTAGGAACGCCAAATCCTGATTTATCTTCTATACTTGATTTGGTTTCTACTTCAAGGGGACTACTTCCCCCAAGAATGACAACGCTGCAACGAGATTTAATAGTATATCCTGCCATTGGTTTAATCATTTTTAATACGAATACAAATGTATTAGAACATAATATTGGCACAACTATTCTTGTAAAATGGGCTAGTATTATGGAAACTACAAAAATCAATTTAGGATTTGATTCGATAAATGCAGTTGGTACTGTTACCACAGATGAACTGCAGGAGGTACAAGTGCCAGAAATGATCGTAACTCCTCCAGAGGGTTATTATTTAGTATCATTTGAAAGTCAGTATAATAATTCAAAAGTTGAGGTGTCTACAACAGTAAAATCCGGTGGAATAAGCACGGACCAAGGGGCAAAAGATTTACAAAAGATTTATGAGCAGTTAAATGGTAAAACAGTAACAAATTCCTCTCATGGTGCCATTATGGGTAATGGAGAAATTTTGACGCCAGGGGTTTATGCTATAGCTTCTGCGGTAACCTTGCTCGAAACACTTACATTAGACGGTCAAAATAATCCTGATTCCGTTTTTGTATTCAAAATTGCAGCTGCTTTTAATGCAGGAGCAGGGGCGAAAATGGTACTCAAAAATGGAGCAAAAGCCTGTAATGTATTCTGGGTAATAGAGGCAGCAATTGTTTTAGGAGCAGATTCAAAAATTGTAGGAATGCTACTTTCTCATGGTGCTGCTGTCGGCGCAGGGGCTAATAGTGTTATTGAGGGGAGAATGTTTTCTACTGCTGCAGCAATATCTACCGCGGCAGATTTTATAGCGATACCCTCTAATTGCTCTTATGTTGATTTAGGTGTTCTTAGTAGTTTTGTTATGTTTACTAGTATAGGCGCAATTACCAATACAGCTATTGCAACAATAACGGGTGATATAGGTTCAAATTTAGGGGCTATCACAGGTTTTGAAGGAGCAAACCTGAATGGAAAAATTTACACACCAGAAACACCAGTTATTCCGTTGGATACTGTGACAACCATTACAACAGTTGACAATAAGAATAAGGTACTTGCCACTTTTGGAATTTATCAAAATGGTATTTTAATTCCAAGTTCTACAAAAGCTTTAATTAGTTCTGAAAATGCTTCTAACATTTCTTTGCAAGCCATGGCAACTATAGCTGCCGGCGAACCTATAGAAGTTCGATGGAAAACGGATTCTGATAAAGTAGAAATAGGAAATAGAATATTAACAGCTGTTAAAATCCGATAAAACGCACTTACAGATTTACGAGTCGACTTTATTTTTTATTTTAAAAAATTGACTTAAGTAAAAGACAGAGAAACTTAGAACTTAATTCCTAGAAGTTTCAAAGTCTACTTTGGTAAATTTATGAAGTATATATTGATTTATTCGAGAATAATAATTGCTCAAAGCGTACTCAAATTAAAGTGGAATCAAATGTAAAATGAACAGAAATGTTTTTTATCATTCTTAAGTGAGTAATAAAAATTATACATCAAATGTGTAGCAAAAAAATATTGTTGTAATTAAAATAGAGATATTTTAAAGCCTTCTTTTATCACTTATTCTAATATGTCTACACTTATTACTTTGTAATGTGTAAAATTTAATAGAAGTTTAATTTTGTTACTCAAAAAAAATTGATGATGAAAAACTATCGTGGTGATCCATCATAGAAAATAACGATTCACTTTCAACATGCTTGTCGTTTGTATCGTTAAGACTAATTACAGAATGAAATATAAAAAACAATATTTAGTTTTTCTATTTGTAGTATTTTCATTAAAAACTGGAGCCCGAGTTGGTATAGGTATACAAAATCCAGATTCATCTTCAGTTTTAGAATTAAAATCAGACATAAAAGGATTATTAATTCCTCGAATGACGGCCGTTGAACGAGATGCTATAGATTTGCCGTCTGAAGGACTACTTGTTTATAACACAGATAAAAATGCAGTTGATCTATTTGACGGAATTTCCTCGGGTGAGTTTACAGCGGGGTACAAGACTATTTCAGCCTCGGCGATAATTAGTACCGACAATCCTGCTTACGTGGTAGTATCAGGAATGAGTCTAACTCCTATGGCCGGTATTTATTTTATTAATTTTGATAGTTTATATCACTAGTGTCCACTATAGATTAAAAAAAGTTCTTTGAAATTATTGTAAATCTGTATTTTAAGTCTCATTTTAGAGCGTGACGATTTGAATTGAATTCTTATGTTCGTAAATTAACTTTACGAAAATGAATCACGGCAAATATGTCTTTTCTCAATTGGTTGAATTTCTACCACAACGTGTTTTTGATAGACTTGTAACAAATATAATGGTAATAAAAGTGTTAAACATTTTACTTGTTGGAATCAACTTTTATGTATGCTTTTTGGTCAATTATCCTCTCGTGAAAGCTTGCGAGATTTGATAACTGTTATCGAAGCACATCAATCAAAATCGTATCATTTAGGATTTGGAAAAAATGTAACTCGAAGCAACTTATCCAAGGCAAATGAAAATCGTAATTATAAAATATTTGAAGACTTTGCCAACCATTTAATATTGATTGCCCAAGAAAAAAACTGCAACGATAGTTTTGAAATAAAAGGTAATATTTATGCTTTTGATTCTTCAACTATTGACTTGTGTTTGAGTGTGTTTTGGTGGGCTCATTTTCGAAAAACCAAAGCAGGAATAAAACTCCACACACTATTTGATATTAACACACAAATCCCAGTATTTATTCACATCACAGAGGCAAATGTGCACGATGTTAATGCTATGGACATCATCAATTACGAACCTTTTGCTTACTATATTTTTGACCGTGCTTATGTTGATTATTTAAGGCTTTATCAAATCACAAGATCAACTGCTTATTTTGTAGTCAGGGCAAAATCAAATTTAAAATTCAAAAGAATGTATTCTAAAAAAACGGATAAATCTACTGGGGTTATTTATGACCAAACAGGGAAAATAGACGGCTTTTATAATTCAAAAGATTATCCCGAAAAGATTAGAAAAGTGAAGTTCTTTGATGCTGAAAATAATAAAACCCTAATCTTTTTGACTAATAATTTTGACTTGTCAGCCGAGCAAATTGCTTTGCTTTACAAACAGCGTTGGCAGATTGAATTATTCTTCAAATGGATTAAACAACATCTGAAAGTTAAGACCTTTTGGGGTACAACAGAAAATGCTGTTCGCATACAAATCAACATCGCAATAATAACTTATTGCTTGGTGTCAATAATTGCAAAAGATTTAAAAATCAATCGTTCCATCTACGAAATTCTACAAATTTTATCAGCATCATTACTTGATAAAACACCTGTAAATGAATTACTTATGAAATCAGATTACAATAATGTCAATGAACTTGATTCTAACCAGCTGGTTTTTAACTTATTTTAAGTGGACACTAGTGAGTTTATATAAAAATTCATTAATTACAATCACTACGACTACAAGTATTGATGGTGCTGCTAGTGAACTAATCTCGCTTAGAGATTTTTTATTAGGACTTACAGTAAGGGGTGGAGTGCATACTGCAATTTATGGTAGTAATGAAATAATTGCACCAGGTGTTTACACAACTTCAACTATTGATGTTTCTGGAAATTTCACATTAGACGCAAAAGGCGATCCTAATGTCGTTTTTGTCTTTAGAACTGGCGGTGCGTTTGGAACTGTAGGCGCTAATATGATATTAGCAAATGGAGCACAAGCTTGTAATATTTTTTGGGTGAGTACAGGAGCTGCAAATATAGGTGCGGATTCTACAATGTATGGCACTATAATTTCTGGGGGTGCTGTCTCTATAGCTGCGAGATCTTTTATCGAGGGTAGGATGTTTTCTACTATGGGATCCATTGCTTTTGGACCAGGAGCAGCTTATATCCCATGTACGCTTTCAAAAGTTATTGATATTAAATCATTAGCTCATTTTATTATTTTATCAAAAGGCGGTGCATTGTCTAATGCAGGGATCTCAACATATACTGGAGGAATAGCAACTCAATCAGGTGCAATTACAGGTTTCGAAAATGCTACAGGAGCCACTTTTTATACTCCGACAGGTACTTTTCAAACTTTTAGTATGGGCGATAATAAAATAGAAGCAGCTGTCGATTTTGGGTTGTATTTAGATAACATTTTGATACTAAATTCTTTCAGAACAACAACAAGTAATTCGGGGTATAGGAATATTAGTTTACAGGGAACCACAAAAATAGAATCAGGGCAAATAATTGACGTAAAATGGAAAAAAACAATAGCAAAACTAGAATTAGGAACCAGAAATTTAACCTTAATCAAGGTCAGATAAATTAAAAATTATAAAACACACAGAAACAATACATGAAAAAAAGTTTAATTATTATTACCGCATTGCTACTAACACAGATTAACCAAGCCCAAATAGGAATTGGTACACTACTTCCAAATAACTCCTCCATTTTAGATTTAACATCCACTGAAAAAGGACTCCTTATTCCAAGAATGACGACCACTCAAAGGAACTTAATTGCATCGCCAGCACTGGGTCTAATAATTTTTAATACAGTTGAAGGAGAATTTAATTCATACAATGGTGCTGTTTTGGGTTGGCAAGACTTTTCCACGGCCTATAAATCCGTTTCGGCTACAGGAGAAACAACAACAAACTCAACTACAGATTTTCTGGCAGCTGGAATGACTGTAGCTCCACTAACTCGTGGAACTTATTCGGTAGTATTTAATAGTCAGTTCAATAATGCTGCATCGACAGTAACAACTACGGTAACAACTTCGGGTGCAGGAACAGCGAAAGGAAAGGCTGATTTAAAAATAGCTTATGACCAACTAAGAGCTATGCCCGACACTCAACCCTTACACGCTGCTGCAATGGGTTCTGGGGAAACACTGTTACCTGGAGTTTATTCTTTTGTTGCCGCTGCCTCAGTTGCAGGAACTTTAAACTTAGACGCTCAAAATGATCCCAATGCACTTTTTGTATTTAATATTGGGGGGGCATTTGCTTGTGGAGCATCAACTATTATTGTGTTGAAAAATGGTGCAAAAGCAAGTAATATTTTTTATGCATCTGTGGGATCGCCCAGTGTTGGAGCCGGATCTACTATGATAGGTACAATGATAGCTGGTTCAGGTGCAGGAGCAATCTCTGCTACGTGTACTCTTGAAGGTAGGCTGATGACTTTAGCCGGTGCAATTACTTTTGGTCCAGCAACAGCTGTTGTCCCCTTAGATGTATCACCTATTAATCTGGGAGCAGCAACAAGCTTTGCTTTATTTACTGGCGGTGGGGATATATCTAATACTGCAGCTTCGACAATTACAGGAGACATTGGTACTGATTTAGGGGGTGTTACAGGTCTTGAAACATCAACTCACAACGGAAAAATTTATTTATCTACAACTCCATCATCAGTGGGATCTAGTACAACCACCACCACAACAGAACCAAATAATAAGCCATCGGTAGCTTCGTTTAGTATATATCAAAATGGAAATTTAATTCCTAGTTCGACCAAATCATTATCTTGTAATGCCAGTGTTTTAAATCTATCGCTACAAGCAATAGCAACCGTTGAAGCAAATCAATCTATTGAGGTTAGATGGAACACAAATTCTGAAAAAATAGCATTAGGAAATAGAACCTTGACTATAATTAAAGTAAAATAAAACCTAATTAGGTTTTAAGTCCGATTATTTAAACATATTGTCGATAATAATCTTTTTTTTGAGACTTTTTTATTATAATTATTCTTACTAAAAAAGATTATTATTTGTTTCCAGAAACTATTTACTTTAATTAAAATTCGAAAGCGAATCACAATGAAAATAAACTTTTTCTTTTTTACATTATTTCTTATTATAAGTTCAGGATTTGTTCATGCCCAAATAGGCATAGGAACACTAATTCCTGATGCCTCTGCTATATTAGATTTGTCATCGACTACAAAAGGAATGCTTTTGCCAAGAATGACCACATTAGAGCGAGGAGCACTCCTCAAGCCAGCAAAGGGCTTAGTGATTTTTAATACTACAACAAATCAAATAGAAAATAATATTGGTGATGGCTTAGAGAGTATTATTTGGGTGGGCACTTCTAATAAAGCAATTACAGCACCCTTGGGAAATAATTCAACACAAATCGCTACAACCGAGTTTGTTTTGGCAAATTCTAATAAATTTAAATCAATTAATGCCACAGAATCTCTTTTGACGACCTCCACAGTGGACGAAGTAATTTCTGGAATGACAATTTCTCCTCCAGCTGGCACATATTTTGTGAATTTTAATAGTCAATACAATTATACCCTAGGGCCAACAGAAAGTGCACCAACACCTGTAACTACAAACCAAGCGGCAATTGATCTCCGTGCAATTTACGATCAGATTAATGCTATAACAACGCCTAAAACCCCACATATTGCTGTTTTGGGTAATGGAGAAATTCTTAAGCCAGGTGTTTACACTACAGGTGCTGCAGCTGCATTTCTGGGTACGTTAACATTGGATGGTCAAAATGATCCTAACTCGGTTTTTATATTTAGAATTGGCGCGGCTTTTAATTCGGGGGCAGGCGCAATGGTTGTTTTAACAAATGGCGCACTTGCTTGCAATGTTTTTTGGGTTGCAGAAGCGGCCATTGGTTTGGGAGCAATTACAAAAATGAAGGGAACGATAATCTCTAACGGTGCAGCAATTGGAGCAGGTGCGGGATGTGTTATCGAAGGAAGACTTTTAACCACAAATGGAACTATACTTTCGGATAATTTAACGTTGACAATTCCAGAAAATTGTTCTCCAATTAAACTAGGAGTATTGGAAACTTTTGGAATGTTCACTTCGTTGGGTAATATTGAAAATATATTTACATCGGCTATCAAGGGCAATGTAGGAACTAATTCGGGAGTTATTACAGGATTAACTGCACCAATGGTTGTTGGCGTTATTTTTCCACCAGGGGGATCAGCTCAAGTGAAATTTATACTTGCACCACTTACTGCTGGTTTAGCCACATTTAGTATTTATCAAAATGGAGTGATGATCGCTAACTCCAATAGAACAAGAATAAGTACCTTAAGTGCTACAGATATTTCTTTGCAAGCTATTTCAACAATAGCCTCTGGCCAGAGTATCGATATTAGATGGAAAACAGATCAAGGAGGTTTGACAATTGGGAATAGAATAATGACCCTAGTTAATGTGAGAGAATAGTTTTTTAAAATTAAATAATTAAAAGCCAGATCTAAAAAATAAATTTATGGAATATAATTGTAATTTCTATTCGTCGTATTCTTTTTTCATTTAGTGAGAGGCATTAGAACGTTGCCTTTACAAACTTTTAAATCTACCTTCCGAACATAAAAGTAATGTTTCAGCAGGGGTGACTCTCCGAGGCATGAGATTTGTGTATTCCCACAAAGGGAATAGTAGCGATTGACGATCTCTACGATGTAAACAATATTAAAAATGTATTGAAGAGGAAAAGTTTAGGGCTAACTCTATCAAATATTTCAGATTCATAAAGCAACAGATTTTTAGCTAATTATCATAAAGTTTGCTGGTTATTTACTTGTCATTTAGTTAGTAAAATATTATCTCTGTTATTATTTTACTAACTAAACTAAAAGGATTATTTCTCATAAAGGAAAGATATTTTTGCATTCTGTGAAATAAATTCAATAATTTTGTAAAGAAAAAACTAATTAGTAATGGCTTTGAGAACTAAATAAATGGTATATAGATACAACTTAACTCCTTGGTTCTTAGAAATAAGTTAAAATTGATTTGTCCTTCTTCCCAATATGCTGTTAAAAAGTAGAGACCTAATAATTCACTATAGCTATTAAATAAAAAAATTGATTTCCATAAAAATATCTTCAACAATCGGTAATTTGTATAATGTGATAGTAGTATTATGTTTATGTATTAGAAGTTACCTAATTACCGGAATCTTATCGTCTTTTACCCAATCGCAATTTATGAAAGTGTAAGTATCCGAACAATCTACTATTGGTGGTTTTGCTTTTTGTGTTATTTTGATATTGATTGTACCATTACTACAGTTTGTAGGATTAAGGTTCTCACAAATTTTATAAACTAAAGTATATTCACCAAAGGCGATGCCATTGGTTATAGATAGCTCTCCCGTACTTGTGTTTAAATTAATATTTGCATTAGCACCCGACTCTAGCGTAATTGTTACTTCACTCGCCACTACAGAAATAGTATTTAATTTATCATTTGTTAGAATAGTTCCTAATGTTGCACTTGTGTTACACTCCAGCTCGTAACTATCATTGATCGCTGAAATTACCGCGGAAGTTACGGTTACATTACTCGTTACGGTGCTGCAACTTGTAGGATTAGAAACCTCGCATATAGTATAGGATATGGAATAAGTTCCAGCAGCTGTGTTTGTTGCCACAGTTATTGTTCCATCAGGATTCATTGTTAATGGGCCGCTTTTTGTAGAAGTTAAAGTCACTTGTCCTGGAGCGGTCCCGATTACGGCTTGAATTCCGATTACGGTATCATTTGCTAGTACACTTGTTGTGTTGGTGCCTGGTAATGCACTTGGAGTATCTGCTACTGCTTCAATTGCTGCTAAACAGGAAGAATTCACTACAACTATCACGTTTACTTTGCTGAAACAACCTACTATATTATCTCGATAAGCAACATAGTATGTTCCTGAAGGGGCAGCAGCAGTAATTGCACTTCCTGATAGCCTATTGGAATCTGACACAGGTGAGGCATTGTGAAATGTAAGAGTCATTCCCGAAGGAGTACCCGTAGTTGCCACAAAGCTATTCAAATCCACAGTAGTAGCAGGACATGTATTTGTGGCTACACGTAATGGTGCCGCTTCACTATAACAAGTACCAAAATTATAGACACCATAGTAAAGCCGGGGAATTACTGCTGTGGGAGATGCTACCCAACTACTAGCTGATATTGGTAAAGCATTGTGCCACTCAAATGTAGCACCATTTGGTGGAGATGCACTTGGCTGGTGCGTTGTTAAGTCTGCGGTTTGGGCAAATGTTACATTAACAAAGCCTAACAATACAAACATCCAACCCAAAATACAGTATTTTATATTTATATATTTTTTCATCAAAAAATTTGGTTTACAGATAATGGTATAATTTAATTTAATGTTGGTGCTGCAATCTTGATCGTACAATTATCCAATGTCCATACATCAATTAAAGCTTTTTTCTTAGTTAAACTTAAATCTGCAGTACAAGTATTAGAGCCTACTGCGAAAGTAAGTGTGCCTAGGGCAGTACCATCGTATTTCATTGGGATATTGAATGTTTGGACTCCTGTATTAGTTGTAGTTACGTAGGTAATTCCATTGGCTAAACTCATGCCTGACCCACTCAAAGTAACTTGGAAATTACCTACGGTTGCAACATTCATACTAACTACGAGTGTTACTTGATTTGGTTCGCCTTGCACTGGTGCTTGAATAATTTGAGTTTTGGCACAATCTAATATTCCAGCTGTTGTTGGTGCTGCAACTACAATTGTAGAGGTCACTGTATTACAATTTTTTGGGATGCTAACTTCGCATATTTTATAGGTAAGGTTATTATTTCCTACTGCTGTATTTGGTGCAATTGTAACCGTACCATTTGCATTTAATGTCATTCCGTTTGGTATAGTAACTCCTGTAAGAACAACATTTCCTGGCGCTGTTCCGATAACTACGGGTGCACCACCCAAAAGATCATTTGCAGTTAATGCAGGGGTATTTCCACCCGTTAAACCATTTACGGATGCAGTTGTTTCTGCTACTGCTGCTATAACTGGGTAAGGAGCAGTTGCAGCTCCACCAATACAATTCGAAGACGTAAAATTTGCACTATCAGTGAATGTGATATAACCAGTCCGAGAAAACACGTTTCCACACGGAAGACTCGCTCCAGCCCCGAAAGTTACATAGCTTTCTGCAAAAATAGTACCGATAAATGGTGTAAGGCCACCTACAGATAGATACAATCCTGAATTCCAAATTATACTAGCGCCTGGGCCTGAATTAATTATTTTAAATGTAACATTAGCAGCCACGACAATAGCACTATCTACATTAAAAATCCATTTTGGGTTTGCAGCTCCACCACCATCAAAGGTAATAACGGCGCTTGCAGGAATGCCTAAAGCACTTGCGTAGTGATATACTCCGGGTGCTAAGGTCTGCGCGACACCTAAAGTAGCTGTAACAGGTGTAAAATCTGCCGTCAGAGCTGATAGTGCTGCCTTTGCATCAGCCATTTCTAGTAGTTGAGCGGAAAGGACTGTATTCGGTGTTGTTTGTGTACCTGCAACCGCACCAGTACCTAATGTGATGTAGATATTAGCATAGAGGTCTCCAGCTGTAGTGTTAGCGCCTAGTGTGACATATTGGCCCGAGCTGACATTATTGCTCACCACAGCGCTTGCGCCGTAGCTCGTATGCGCAGCAGATACCGAAGTAAACCTTGCTAAATTAGGCCCAATTATAGGTGTTTGACTAAAGCCTGTGTTTGGAAATGACAGTAGAGCGATAGCTATTACACTAAACAGTAACTGTTTTTTCATATCAAAAAATTTAGTTTAGAGATAATGGTATAATTTAATTTAATGTTGGCGCTGCAATCTTGATCGTACAATTATCCAATGTCCATACATCAATTAAAGCTTTTTTCATAGTTAAACTTAAATCTGCAGTACAAGTGTTAGAGCCTACTGCGAAAGTAAGTGTGCCTAAGGTAGAACCGTCATATTTCATTGGGATATAAAATGTCTGAACTCCTGTAGTATTTGTAGTTACGTGGTTAATTCCATTGGCTAAACTCATACCCGACCCATTTAAAGTAACTGGAAAATTACCTGCGGTTGCAACATTCATACTAACTACAAGTGCAACTTGATTGGGTACTCCTTGTATAGGTGCTTGAATAATTTGAGTTTTGGCACAATCTAATATTCCAGTCGGCGCTGGCACAGTTACCGTTATGGTACTTGTTACCGTACTACAATTTGTTGGGTTGGTAACTTCGCATATTTTATAGGTAAGGTTATAATTTCCTGTCGCTGTATTTGGTACAATAGTAACCGTACCATTTGCATTTAATGTCATTCCGTTTGGTATAGTAACCCCTGTAAGAACAACATTTCCTGGAGCTGTTCCGATAACTACGGGCGCACCGCTCAAAAGGTCATTTGCAGTTAATGCAGCGGTGTTTCCACCCGTAAAACCATTTACGGATGCAGTTGTCTCTGCTACGGCTAATAGAACTGGATAAGGATTAGATGCAGCTCCACCAATACAATTCGAAGATGTGTAACTTACATCAGGACCTAATATTATATAACCAGTGCGAGAAAATACGTTACCACACGGGAGACTTGCTCCCGCCGCAAAAGTTACATAACTTTCTGCAAAAATAGTACCCACAAATGGTGTAAGTCCACCTATTGTTATATGCGATCCTGAATTCCAAATTACACTAGCTCCTGGGCCTGAATTAATTATTTTAAATGTAACACCAGCAGCCACGACGATAGCAGCATTTACATTAAAAATCCATTTTGGGTTTGCAGCCCCACCACCATCAAAGGTAACAACGGCGTTAGCAGGAATGCCTAAAGCAGCCGTGTAAAGGTATACTCCTGGTACAATGATATCTGCGACACCAAAGCCAACGGAAGCAGGTGTGAAATTTGGCGTCAGAGCCGATAGGGCTGCCTTCGCATCAGCTATTTCTTGTAGTTGAGCGGATAGGATTGTATTTGGAATTGTTTGCGTACCTACAACCGCTCCAGCACCTAATGTGATGTAGCCATTAGCATAGAGGTCTCCTGCTGTTGTGTTAGCGCCAATCGTCATGTAAGGCCTGCGCTTACATTATTACTCACTACAGCGCTTGCACCGTAGCTCGTATGCAAAGCTGATACCGAAGTAAACTTTGCTAAATTAGGTCCAATTGTAGGTATTTGACTAAAGCTTGAATTTGGAAATAATAATAGAGCGATAGCTATTACACTAAATAGGAACTGTTTTTTCATATCAAAAAATTTAGTTTACCGATAATGGTATAATTTAATTTAATGTTGGCGCTGCAATCTTGATGGTACAATTATCCAATGTCCATACATCAATTACAGCTTTTTTCATAGTCAAACTTAAATCTGCAATACAAGTGTTAGAGCCCACTGCGAAAGTAAGCGTGCCTAAGGTGGTGCCATCATAATTCATTGGGATATTAAATGTTCGCTCTCCCGTAAAAGTTGTAGCTACGTAGGTAATTCCATTGGCTAAACTCATACCTGACCCATTCAAAGTAACTGGAAAATTACCTGCGGTTGTAACATTCATACTAACTACAAGGGTTACCTGATTAGGTACGCCTAGCATTGGGGCTTGAATAATTTGAGTTTTAGTACAATCTAATGTTCCAGTCGGCGCTGGCATAGTTACCGTTATGGTACTTGTTACTGTACTACAATTTGTTGGATTGGTAACTTCGCAGATCTTATAACTTATTGGATAACTTCCTGCTGGCGTGTTTACTGCAATAGCAATAGTTCCTGTAGTAAGATTCATTGTTAAGAGTCCGTTTGGTGTAGCTGTCAAAGTTACTTGTCCCGGAGCTGTACCGATTACGGCTTGAATTCCATTTAATGTATCATTGTCGATAACACTTACGGTGTTGGTTCCTGAAAATACACTTGGATTATCTGCTACTGTTACTATTACAGGCAACCCTAAAGATGTAGAAGTTACACATTCTGGATTGTTATAAATAATACCTGCATAAGTAGTAGCTGCACCACCAGTGGAAAGAAGCCTACCCGATAGAAACAAACCAGCTCCAGAGGTACAAGCGCCACCATGGGAAAGAAAAGTTCCTTTTAAATCAGATGCGGCTCCTATGCTAATGGCACCAGTGGCAATTCCAGCTCCACCAATCCAAAAAACATTACAACGACGTGCTCCATTAGCTAAAATAATTTTTGATCCTGCTCCTACACCAATTGCCCCAGCAAATTTAAAAACAAATATGGCATTGGGATTATTTTGAGCATCTAAAGTGAGCGTTCCTCCTAAAGAACCTGCGCTATTTATAAAATAAACACCCGCATTAATTGTTTCTCCAATACCAAAAGCTGCAGTATGGTCAGTAACTGTATTTGGAAGAGCCATAAGCGCTATGTATGCGTTATCTAAATCTATTTTTGCTTGTGCTGTTGCAGCGTTAGCAGTTTCAAAAGAACCGATAACAATAGACGACTCATAACCAGATGAAGCACCAGATTCTGTTCCAAGTTTTCCATTGATTCCGCTGGTGCCGGTATTTGTTACAGCACCTAAATTAGTAAAAAGGGCATAATTTGAAAGAACGCCTAAAACATCAACGGACGGTGCTGGACTGCAATCCGATTCACAAAATATTGGAATGGTGCAAATGCCCGGAGGTAGACTAACTGCAGCTCCAACTCCAGTAACTATCGCTCCTTCAAAACTAAGCATTCTTCCCTCAAGAACAGAACCTGCCCCAATGCCTACAGCGCCTACTTTTGCAAATAGAGTTCCTTTTAGATTTACATTTGCCGCTACAGAAATAGCTCCATCAGCCATAAAAAAAACATTACAAGATTGTGTTCCTCCAATTAAATTAACAACTGCACCAGCTCCCACTGTCATTGCGCCTCCAAACTTAATTATAAAGAAGGAGTTAGGATTTCCTCCGCCATCAAGATTAAGAACCGTGCCCAAAGATCCAGCAGCAGGTATGGAATAAACACCGGGTATTAGCGTTTCGCCACCTCCAAAAGCTGCAGCATGCGTAGCTGGGTAGTCAACAAAAAGTCCGTTAAGGTGAATGTAGAACCTCATTAGATCGTAGCGAGCCTGAGCGGTTGACGCATTGGCATTGTAGGTATTTCCAATAAAATCAGGTGGCGTACCAAGTCCACTAATTATTCCAGCATTTGTACCAGCATCGCCTGTCCAAGTGGCTCCCGTTCCATTTGTTATAGCTCCAGCTCCTGTATACCCTTCAAAAGAGGTAAGTATTCCTAAATTGGCAGTGCCATTGGGAGTTTGACTAAAAAGGGCAGTGGAGAAAAGCAAAAGTGCAATAGATACTAAACTGTAAAATAACTCTTTTTTCATAATGTAGATGAATTGAAAATATTGAGGTAAAAATGAAATGAGAATAACCGGCACTTGCCTCTTATCAATTTTGTTCTGATTATTTTTTTTAAATAATTCAATTTTTGATCAAAACTACTTTTCCGAAAACACGCTCTGTTTTTCGTACGGATTTGGACGTGAAAATTAAAATATAAAATTTGATATAATAATGTGCTACTGAAATACGCCAAGTAATAGTTGTCCGTATATCGGTATAACGTTATCGATTTTGGTTATGGTTATGGAATATTTTAAATGCATTAATAACTTTATAATCCGTAGCGAAAAAATTGCAGGACGCTGATAATACCGATTCGCATAATCAAAAACGCGGATAGAAATAAATTTAAGGAATCTGTGAAAATTTTTTGAATCCGTGGTGAATTTTTTTTACAGGACGCTGATAATTCGAATTTGCAAAAGCGAAAACACGGATAAAAACGGATTTGAGGAATCTGTGAAAATCTTTTGAATCAGTGGTAAAAAAACACACCATTAATCCGTCATTGCGACCAGGGACGCAGTAATTGTTAAGAACGCAACAATCTCATGTTGCATGCAGTCAACAACAGCAGATAGCTGCGTTCCTCAAAAAATACAGTAAGCGACCTCGGGAAAATTGAAATTGACCGATTCATTTAATTCTTACTTTTGGTAACACTATCGATTGAAGCTGTGTGCCACTTCGGATAATATCCAAATATAAATCATTATCTTATTGCCGGAATCTTATTGTCTTTTACCCAGTCGCAGTTTACGAAAGTGAAAGTATCCGAACAAGCTACTATTTCTGGCTTGGCCTTTTGAGTTATTTTGATATTGATTGTACCATTACTACAGTTTGTAGGATTCAGGTTTTCACAAATTTTATATACTAAAGTATATTCACCAAAGGCGATGCCATTGGTTATAGATAGCTCTCCCGTACTTGTGTTTAAAATAATATTTACATTAGCACCCGACACTAATGTAATGGTTATTTTATTTGCTACGACAGAAACAGAATTTAATGTGTCATTTGTTAGCACAGTACCTAATATTGCACTTGCGTTACAGTCCAGCTCGTAACTATCATTGACCGCTAAAATTACTGCAGCAGTTACAGTTACCGTACTCGTTACGGTGCTACAACTTATCGGATTGGAAACCTCACATATAGTATAGGATATGGAATAAGTTCCAGCAGCTGTGTTAGCCGTAACAGTTATTGTTCCGTCCGCATTCATGGTTAGGGGACTGTTCGAGTCTGGTGTAGAAGTCAAAGTTACCTGTCCTGCTGCAGTTCCGATTACTACTGGATCACCATTCAAAGTATCATTGGCAAGCACACTTGCTGTGTTTGTCCCGGGTAATACATTTGAACTATCTGCTATTGCTTCTATAGCTGGCGCGTTTAGGGATCTAGAGGTAACACATTTGGGGTTGTTATATACTATGCCTGAATATGTACTAATTGCCCCGCCGGTAGAAAGTTGTCTTCCAGCAATAAAGCTAGAAGCACCTGAGCCAACTGCACCACCATGCGACAGAAAGGTACCTTGTAATGTAGCACCTGCTCCAATGTCTATAGCACCTGTAGGAGAACCAGCGCCACCAATCCAGAAAACATTACAACGGCGTGCTCCATTAATTAAAATTGTTTTGGCTTGCGCCCCAACTGATAACGTGGTAGTAAATTTAAAAACAAATATAGCGTTGGGATCATTTTGGCCATCTAAAACTAATGTGTTTAATAAAGATCCAGCACCATTTACAGAATAAACTCCCGGAGTGATGATTTCCCCACCGGGCGCGACAGACCCAAAAGTTGGTGAGTGTGCAACAAGTACAACAGGACTAACACCTGCATCCGAAGGCACTGTATTTGGCAAAGCCATAAGTGCTTTATAAGCATTGTCAATATCTATTTTCGCTTGTGCTGTACTCGGATTTCCAATGTTGAATGACCCTACAATTATTGAAGATTCAAAACCACTGATAGTGCCAGAATCAGTGCCAATATCACCGTCAATACCAGATATACTAGTAGTGGTAACAGCCCCTAAGGTGGTATATAGGGCATAATTAGCTAAACTGCCCAAAACATCAACGGCAGGAGCAGGGCTACAACTAGCTTCGCATGATATTGGAATAGTACAAGTCCCTGGCGGGGGACTTACTTTTCCACCAGAACCAACGACTAATGCCCCATCTAAAGATAGCATTCTTCCTTCGAGAATAGCATTAGCACCTAAGCCAACTGCTCCGACCTTAGCAAATAAGGTTCCCTTGATATTAGCATCAGCCGCGACAGCTATTGAGCCATCTGCTATATAAAAGACATTGCACGATTGTGTACCATTTTTTAAAATAACATTTGCTCCTGCTCCTACTGTCATAGCACCAAAATATTTTATTACAAAAAAGGCATTTGGATCTCCTTGACCATCGAGGGTGAGGTTTGTCCCAATAGATCCACCACCCGGGATAGAATAAACACCCGGTGTAATAGTTTCACCTCCTCCAAAAGCTGCAGCATGAGTAGCTGGATAGTCTACAAACAAAGCGTTAAGGTGAATATACAATCGAAACAAATCGAATCTGCACTGTGCGGTCGTTGAATTGGCTGCGTAAGTTTTACCAGTAAAAATTGGTGGTGCGGTAAATCCGCTAAATCCCCCAACATTTGTGCCAGCATCACCGGTCCAAGTCCCGCCGTTTGTAATAGCTCCCGCTCCAGTGTAGCCTTCAAAAGATTCTAGTATTCCTAAATTAACAGTTTGACTTAATATTTTGTTTGAGCTAAATATAAGCACGCTAATTGCTACAAATAGATATATTTTTTTTTTCACAAGAGAGTTGGTTTGGAATATAAAAAGTTAATGAAATGGGAATTAAAGAAAGTTACTTATGTTTACTTTATGTTAATTGCCTATTTTCGTGATTCAAAATTCAAGTTGTATTTTACAACTTAACTGAAAAAAAATATAATTTAGGTTTTGCAAACATTGCAAACATTGCAAAAATATTTAAATTATTTTTAATAAAATAACACAAAGTAATAACTGTTCTTGCAGTTTCATAACCGCATCGAAATGAATCATTAAATTCGAAAGCTATTAAAATTCATTTCTTTCGCTACGATTACAATAAAGGATATAAAAGTGTTTGGATGATAAATTCTAATTTTTATGATTAACCAATTACTTAACAGATACTTTTTAAAAATATAAATTATCTAATTACGGGAAGCTTACTGTCTTTTATCCAGTCGCAGTTTACGAAAGTGAAAGTATCCGAACAATCTACTATTGCTGGCTTTGCCTTTTGAGTTATTTTGATATTGATTGTACCATTACTGCAGTTTGCAGGATTAAGGTTCTCACAAATTTTATACACTAATGTATATTCACCAAATGCAATACCATTAATTATAGATAACTCTCCATTACTTGTGTTTAAATTTATATTTGCATTAGCAACCGAAACTAAAGAAATGGTTACTTTATTTGCCACTACAGAAATAGAATTTAATGTGTCATTTGTTAGCACAGTACCTAATATTGCACCTGCGTTACAGTCCAGCTCGTAACTATCATTGAACGCTGAAATTACCGCAGCAGTTATTGTTACAAAACTTGTTACGCTACTACAACTTGCAGGATTAGAAACCTCACATATAGTATAAGATATTGAATAAGTTCCAGCAGCTGTGTTAGCCGCAACAGTTATTGTTCCATCAGGATTCATTGTTAATGGACCGCTGTTTGTAAAAGTTAAAGTCACTTGTCCCGGAGCGGTCCCGATTACGGCTTGAATTCCGTTTACGGTATCATTTGCAAGTACACTTGAAGTGTTGGTGTCTGGTAATGCACTTGGGGTATCTGCTATTGCTTCAATGGCAGGCGCATTTAATGACCGAGAGGTGACACATTCTGGGTTATTGTAAACCACTCCTCCATAAGTAACAATCGCTCCACCTGTAGAAATTTGTCGTCCCGCAATAAAACAAGAAGCACCAGAGCCAACCGCTCCACCATGAGAGAAAAAGGTTCCTTGTACGTCTGCACCTGCTCCAATGTCAATAGCACCAGTAGCTATTCCCGCGCCACCAATCCAGAAAACATTACAGCGGCGCGCACCATTAATCAAAATCATTTTTGCATTTGCACCAACTGAAAAAGTTCCTGCAAATTTGAATACAAATATTGAATTAGAATCATTTTGACCATCTAATACAAGTGTATTCAATAAAGCCCCATTATTATTTATCAAATATACTCCCGGAGTTATTGTTTCTCCACCCGCAGCAATAGATCCAAAAACAGGACTATGTGCTATTATTGCAGGCACTACCCCCTGTGGAGAGGGTACTGTGTTTGGGAGTGCCATTAGACTTAAATAGGCATTTTCTATATCAATACTTGCTTGGGACGTACTGGAATTTGCGATGTTAAAAGACCCAATAATTATTGAATCTGCAAAACCAGTTATAGAGCCAGAATTTGCACCAATATTACCATTAATACCCGATACAGCTGTGTTAGAAACAGCACCTAAATTGGTATAAAGGGCATAATTAGCCACAACTCCTAAAACATCAACAGCAGGTGCTGGAGTACAACTAGTTTCACAAAAAATTGGAATAGTACATTTACCTGGTGGAGGGCTTACTTTTGATCCAACTCCAGTATTTATTGCTCCTGATAAAGTAAGCATTCTTCCTTCAACAATGGCTCCAGCTCCCAAACCAATGGCTCCTACCTTAGCAAAAAGGGTTCCTTTAATGTTAGCACTTGCCGCAACAGCTATAGAACCGTCCGCTATGAAGAACACATTGCAAGATTGTGTACCTCCTGTCAAAATAACGTTTGCCCCAGCACCTACCGTCATTGCACCAGCAAATTTTAAAACAAAAAATGCATTTGGATTACCTCCCCCGTCAAGAGTAAGATTCGTTCCTACGGATCCAGCGCCTGATCTAGAGTAAACACCTGGGGTAAGTACTTCTCCAGCTCCAAAGGCAGCAGCATGGGTATCTGGATAATTTACAAATAACGCATTAAGGTGGATATACAATCGAAACAAATCGAATCTACATTGGGCAGTCGTTGCATTGGCAGCATAGGTAGTACCAACAAAGGTGGGTGGTCCACCAAATCCACCAAATCCACCCACATTTGTACCGGCATCCCCTATCCATGTTCCAGCATTTGTAATTGAAGATTCACCAGTATACCCTTCAAAAGATTCCAGTATTCCTAGATTAATGGTTTGGCTTAATATTTTGTTTGAGCTAAATAATAGCACTAGTGTTGCTATTGACAGATATAACTTTTTTTTCACAAGAGAGATAGGATTATAAATTATAATGAAATGGAAATTAATTACGGTTGCTTCTGTTTAATTTATGAGCGGAGTTACTTGCTTCTTTTACTAATTCAAAATTCAAGTAATATTTTTATAATTTAGTAGTATATTTTATGATAAACAATTTTCTTTAGTACACGGGAGATAAAATTATTTAAATTATTTTTAATGGAATAATACTAGGTAGTAAGTGCACTTAGTTTCATAATTGTATCGAATTGGGTCATAAAAATTGAAACCTATCAAAATTCATTTCTTTTTCATGAAAATGATAGAAAAAAGCTATAAAAATGCATTGATGATAAATTCTAATTTTTATGTTAACCGATCAGATAAAAGTTTACTATTTAAAAATAAAAAATCATCTTATTATGGGAACCTTATTATCTTTTACCCATGTACAATGTGTGAAAGTGAAAGTATCCGAGCAATCTACTTTTGCAGGCTCTACAGGTTTAGTTATTTTTATATAAATATTACTACTACTACAATTTGTTGGATTTAGTTTCTCACATATTTTATATTCCAAAGTATGTGCACCATATCCAAGAAAGCTAGTTATTGAAAGATCTCCCGTAGTTGTATTTAAAATAATATTTTCGTTACCTCCTGATATTATGGTAATCGTGATGTCGTTTTCCGAAAAAGTCGTAGTATTTAATGTGTCATTAGTTAGCACATTTCCTAAAGTAACGCTTGCAGTACACTGTAGGTTATAATTATCATTTATCGCAGCTATTCCTAGTGCAGTCACTGTTACATTACTAGTTACGGTACTACAACTTGTTGGATTTGAAACCTCACAGATGGTGTACGTTATAGGATAAATTCCAGCAGCGGTATTAGATGCCACAGTTATTGCTCCATCGGGATTCATAGTTAAAGGTTCGTTGGCGGTGGAGTACAAAGTTACTTGTCCTGCTGCAGTTCCTATTACTGCTGGGGCACCATTTAAAGCATCGTTATTGATTACACTTGCTGTGTTTGTGTCAGGTAAAGCGCTTGGCCTATCTGTTATTGCTTCAATGGCCGGTATTTTTAAAGATTTAGAAGTAATACAAACAGGATTGTTAAAAATTACACCGGAGTAGGCAGTAACTGCTCCGCCAGTAGAAAGCAGCCTGCCTCCAAGAAACACAGATGCACCCGAGCCACAAGCTCCGTTGTGAGAAAGAAAAGTTCCTTTTAAAACAGCACCTGCACCGATAGCTATCGCACCAGTGGGAACGCCAGCTCCACCTATCCAGAAAACGTTACATTGTCGTGCTCCGTTGATTAGAATCATTTTTGCTCCTGCAGCAACTGTCAATGAGGAAGCAAATTTAAAAACGAAGATTGCGTTGGGATTATCTTGACCATCTAAAATAAGATTTCCTACTAGGGATCCAGCTGCATTTATAAAATAAACACCTGCATTTATAGTTTCTCCTTCCAGTGATGTGTTCCCAAACGAAGAACCATGCGGAAAAAGTACTTGCGGCAAAACGCCTGCGTCGGAGGGCACTGTATTTGGTAATGCCATAAGAGAATTATACGCATTTTCTATATCTATTTTTGCTTGTGCTGTATTCGCATTTGCAATGTTGAAGGACCCCACAATTATTGAATTTTCAAAACCAGTTGCCGATCCAGAATTCGAGCCAATATTACCGTCAATACCTGTAACTCCAGTATTAGAGACAGCCCCTAAGTTAGTATACAAGGCATAGTTAGAAAGCACTCCCAAAACATCAACATCAGGAGCAGGATTACATACATTTTCGCAAAATATTGGAATTGTACACACGTCTGGTGGTTGACTCACTTTTGCACCAACTCCGGTAACCAACGCACCTTGAAGGGTAAGCATTCGTCCTTCAAGAGTAGCGCCTGCGCCCAGATCAATGGCACCTATGCGGGAAAGTATTGTTCCTTTAAGATTAGCATTTGCTGCAACAGAAATTGTCCCGTCTGCAATAAAAAAGACATTACTAGATTTCGTTCCTCCTATTAAATTAACTTGCGCATTAGCTCCTACCGTCATTGCACCGAAAAACTTAATTACAAAAAAAGCATTTGGATTGCCTCCGCCGTCAAGGTTTAGAATTGTTCCTATAGATCCTGCACCCGGAATGGAGTAAACTCCCGGCTGAATTGTCTCTCCAGCCCCAAAAGCAGCAGGATGGGTGGCCGGAAAGTCAACAAAGAGGTCGTTAAGGTGAATGTATAATCGAAACAAATCAATTCTACTTTGTACTGTGATTGCATTAGCATTATAAACATTACCTGTAAACGATGGTGGTGCACCAAATCCACTAATTGATCCATTATTGGTTCCAACATCACCAGTCCAGGAAGCTCCGGCCCCGTTTGTTACAGCTCCGGCCCCGGTGAAGCCCTCAAAAGATTCCAGTATTCCAAGATTAACGTTTTGGCTTACTATTTCAGTGGAAAAAAGCAATATCGATAAGAGAAGCGGTATCTTGAAAGATAAATATGTTTTCATTAAATTAATTAAGTGAGAATGAACTTAAAGAATGAAATAGGAATTAAATCATAATTCATTTCAACTTTCAATTACAACCATGAATTTTAATGATCTATTGATAATAATTAACGCTATACTTCAAATAATTTTGGAAAGACTAATTAAATATTAATGATCAAATTATAATAATTGCAAATTTCGAAGGTCATCTTATGTTAAAAAAATAAAAGGTAATAAACGTTGATTAAACGGTATAAGTGTATTTATTTGGGGTATAATGTATTTATATGCTCGAAAAAAAAATATTTACTTAATCTTAAAAAAAAAAGATAATCTTACGTTGAGGCCACAAAAAAACTTCTTCAAAAATATCTATCAGTGAAAATGTGGAAATGTTAACTTTACACTCATAAAAAATTTCAGAACAAATACCTTAATTCTCATTTATGAAAAGATTTGAAAAATTCACGACGAATTTTTCAAAGAGATAGCGGTTCAATTGAGTTATGAAAGACATAATATTTCAAAATTAGTAAAACAATTTGGTAATACGGCTCTACAATTGTATCGATAGAGAAAAGAGTGTGAAGGGTTTGGATAAGGAAGTTATCCTAGTAAAGCCAATGTTAAGCAAACACCAGATTAGGAGCTAATAGCCGAGTTTAAATAGAACAAAAAGATGCAAAAATGCAACGGATATTTTAAAAAAAGCAATCGGTATCTTTTCCATAAAAGGTCTATGATTTACTCTCTCTTTAGAAATGATAAAAAAATATTTCCCATTAAAAAAACGTGCAAAGTTTTACAAGTTGGTCAAACAATTTATTATCAATAGAAAAGCAGTTCTGTTTCCGATAGGAAACAAAGAGCTGTGTTGGTTAAATAAAAAATGACTTCCATTTATTCTGATTCAAAACAGCGATATAGACCCCCAAGAAAGAAAGCTTAGGTGGCTTCTTTAAGGTATAAGTTATCAAGATTAACTGTTGTAAATATAGACCTTAAGTATCATTGGCAATTAAACTTCGGGCATTTGCATATTTACATTTTTCCCGGGAATGTAGATTCCTCTTTTTACAGATTTGATTATTCCTTGATTTTTCAGTGCTTTAATTTCATGATTAGGTCGGTTGTATTGGCGCAGTAGGCTGGTCAAAATTTGATAGGTGATTGGCTGCGCTGCAAGCGAAGATAATAATTTGCTGAAATCCATGATTAAGATATTTTTGTAAAATTATCGACAGATACACGGTATTTAATCGAATATTTATTCATAAATAAACATTTTTTATTTTAATTTTAAAAGTGTTTGACCGGTATTTAATCGATTACACTTCCGCAAATACACAAATAATTATACAATGGTGTTTCATTGAAATATTAATTATTAGTTACTAACATTAAATAGCAGTATTTAATTAGTAGGATAGCACTTTCGATTTCACAAGGTTTTTATTTGATCAGTAGATACTAAAAAATAATAAATAATTAGCAGGTAACTTATGGTTTTGATTATTAGGAAGCGACACAAATTATTCTTTTTTATTCTTAGGCTGTACCTTGAATTTACCCGAAAAGGGATTATCAGCCATTAGCGAATGTTTATTGCTAAAATAAAAGCTCCTTTTTGCTAAACTGGGATTTTTAAATCCAATTCAAAGGGGCAATCGGAAGATTTATCCAGAAAAAATAATTTAATTGAAACGGACGTTTCAATTACCTGTAGTTCGAGCAATTCCGTGCCTCCAAAGTAAGTAAACTCCATTTTTAATTTGATGTATATTATAAATAGGTATAAAATCTAAAGAACATCTCCCTGCAAAGGAGCCTTTTTCATTTCTAAAAATTCATGTGAATAGTTTCGCCTATTTGTTTATTCTCTTTTTTCTTTTTATTTGCTACAATGGAATATGAGGCAGGAGCTGCGGCATTGTCCTTTTATTTTTGGTGACAAGAAAAAAATAAAATTGATAATTAGAGCATCAAAAAAATTTTCATACCAATATTTTGAATTTAGTGTTTCAAATTTAGTTTTTTTTGACGCTATTTTTTTATACGACAGCAATTGTACTCTTGTAATATCTGGGTATAAATTTATCTTTTTTTTGTCGTTTTTCTTAAAAATACTTTCCTTAAAATCTCTCCTTTAGCTTTTTTGTATAATCACAATTATTCCTTCATATCAGGAATTATCCATTGATTTTGTAGCAGATTAGAAACCTACAATTTGTAATTTAATTTAATATAAATTTTTAAAATCAAGATTTTGCTCCCTTTATTGCATTTTTTATCATTTAGTTGATATTCTTAGACAGATTTATTAATCATAAATGCTGTAAAACTCGATAGCAAATTTTTGGATAATTTTAAACTTTGGGGAATTCTTCACTTTAAAGCGTCAGGCGCAACCTTAATAATCGAGTATATAAAAATTCACTATTCCGTGAAAAAATGCTAATAATTAGAAGTCAGTCAATTGTTGAAGTCTGCGACTTATTTTAGAATAATCTTCAGATAATAGAAATTGATTCAGTCAAAAGCGCCTCGAAAAAAGTCCGACGCAGTCCGGCGCGATTTCAGTGCGGCGGGCCTTTGGCTTCGGTTGGTATTATCAGTAATAAATCCGTTAATAGGGGTGCTTCTATATTGGCTGGTATCGGGTAGCAACTTTATGAATGAAGTCTTTTGGAGTTTTTGGAAGAACCATAAAATCATTCCTTTCTTTGTAACCATTTGGATAAGGTGGTACAGAAGTGGGAGCAATTGGGCGGTTTTTTATGGGATTAAAATGTCTCGTTCGGGGGGTATTAGCAAGGCAGAGGGAGTAAAAAGAGAATACGATCTGACATAAATAATTTAAAGCAGGTTGATAATATTAGGGACAGGCAGTATTTACTGCCTGCCCTAATGAATTAATTAAAAAGTAGCGCATCCATTCCTTTGGTTGCAAAATCGGTACAAAGGTTAAAAGCTGACTGTGACCGTTGCTGTCCTGTACCACCCATTAAAAGCGAACACAATTTGGTTTCCTCATCCTTGTAAGAGCGTACATTTTGAAAATAGCCTGTTATGGCGTTGTATGCCCCAAAAACGGTTCCTTTGGTAGTATTCATTAATTGAGTAGGGTCGCTCATAGCATAAGAAAATGCACTATCGACCATATTGGTAAAACAGGAAGACAGTTCGTCCTCATTGCCTTCTTGAAGGTTTTTGAGCACCTCTTTGCTTGGTGCAAGGGCAGATTGGATGAGTTTCTTTACCTCGTTGTCCGAAATGGGCAGTTTTGTCCAATAATTGAAAATAGCTTGCATTTGTTCCGACAAGATATCTGAAAGGCCCATGACCTTGTGTGCTTGTTCCAAACGTTGTTTGGCATTGGAGGTATGGCGAATGCGAACGGTATTGCTTTGGTTGCGCAGGGCAGCATTCAAGGTATTGGCGCAAACAATACGAACGGGGGTAAAAGCAGCAGTAATGCTTCCGCTTCCATCATGGGAGGTCGTTAGGAAAATGTACTTTTCGATTAGGTCATCTTTACCCACGCGGATATAGTTTGGCAGTTTAGCGGTAATAAAAATGCGTTCCCCTTTGCCTAAAGCCCCTGCGGTTTCGTACAGAATACCGTCACCACCAACAATAGTATCAAAAAAGGAAAAGGCATCCCTGTTTTGTACGATTTGGTAGTCTTTGCCTACCACGCCCAAAACGACATCGTTGTCGGTGCGTACGGAACTGAAATAATTTGGTACTTCTATAGTACTGTGGAGCAGGTCGCCTTCGATGGAAATTTTGTCCGACTTGGGTGTAAACAGTTTCCTTTTTTCCACTTCGTAATCCAGTCCTGCGTAGTGTATTGCCTCAGCGCTAGTGGGATAGTCCTGTATAACCTGCCCTAAATTGTGCCATGCTTTTTCTTTGACACTGAAAAAGCTGTGTTTTGCCGTCTGCTCGTTGTAATTGAGATTGTGTGCCATGATGTTGTGATTTAGATGATTACTATTAGTATTTCAATTGCTTCCTTAGAACCCGTCCCACTCCACAAAATGTTTTCAAAAGAAAAAACGGGAAAAAAGAAAGCAAGAAATAAGGGGCTTATGGAAGTGGAGAGCTATAAGTCCCGAAGGGTGGCCAGAGTAACACAGCCATTATGCGCTCGCAGCATACATGAGACACTATCTTAGCTGCCTTTTAGTCCGTTTGGAAAGAAAACTGAATTTAAAATCGTATTGTTTTTTACAAAAAAATCCGATTGAGGCAATTGATGGAGAAATACTATTATCAGTGTCAATAGGATTTACGGGGCTGCTGGTAGTTTTCTTTAAAGAATCTTATTTTCAGAAGATAAAGCAGATGGTCAGCAGGTTTTGGATTATAACTTGATCCTATTTAGTAATTGTAATGTAAGTTCATCAGATAATCCATTGAAATATTTTTGCAATACCTTCTGAAATACCGGATTGGCATTTTCAACGTTTGCGAATAACGTCATGCAAGAGCGTAATTTCATGTCATCTGGAGTTCCAAATATTTCTGCAGCTGTTTTTCCCTCAAGTTGGAGCACAACGGAAGAAATTTCAATTAGGTGTTGTCCCAAGACAGGATGTTGTAAATAGACTTTAGCTTCATTTCGATTTTCAATTCCATAAAACTGTGCGGTTTCACTAGAACCCAATCCATTTAATTGAGGAAAAATGTACCACATCCAGTGGGTGTCTTTTTTTCCATTTTTTAGTTCTGAAAGTGCTTTTAGGTACACCTGATTTTGTGCGTCTAAAAATTTGATTAATTCGTTGTTAGTAGTCATTTGTTTATTTGCTTGCCATTGGAAAATCGTATACCAAAAGTACTACTTTATTGATCACCCATCCAAGGCGTTTATTAAAAATTTGTTAGAGTAGTAGTTACAGCTACCTTAAAATAAAGTTGATTTGCGAAGAATATCGTTCAGGAACTTATGACATAGTTAGAACCTATGGTTTTCGCTGTAACATGGTGATGCAATAATTTCCTGCTGTGAATAATTCTAAGTGATTTAAACGAGTTTTCATTCCTTCTGGTTCTGTTTAAAAAGCACTTTTCTGGGATATTTCTCCGCATACGCAAGGATTAAATCCACACTGTATTGGTTACTTTTGTATGGAGTGACATGATTTTTTATTTCAGATGGATCCGTAAAACCAATATCCGAAGCGATATATCCCATTCCATAGAAGTGACCTTTTTCAACCCAAATGCAACTGCGTTCTTCGTCAGATCTTCCTTTGTCTATAATGGCAAAGCTGGGTCTGTTTTTTACTAAAAAATCAATAGCGTTTTCGACTTGTTCGTTGTGTTGTTCCATGTCAGGTAAATCGTTCCGGTCCGGTTTAGGGATAAATTCTTCATGGTCGTCCATGCCGTAATTGCAGAATCGATTATCAATGCCAAATTGTTCGGATAAGCTACGCAATACATTGATGCCTTTGTATAAACTATTGAAAGATTCTATGCTCGCCTGAAATTTGCCTAATTTGCCAATAGCCAAATATCGGTAACCGCTGCGGGCTTCATACTCATACAATCCATATTTAGGGTCAAAGCGTTTTAATGCCCTGTTGTAGGTGGGCCACAGTTTCTTAATTTCAGTACACTCCAGCAACAGTGCCATTAATTCGGTAGCACAGATTTCAAAGGAAATGGCATGTATGTCCCGCAAGAAATTTTGTCTTTGTGGAGTGATATTATGACCACTGAAATGGGAAGCCACGCGTTTTTTTAAGTTGATAGCCTTTCCTACGTAAATGACTTTTCTTGTCTGATCGTAAAAATAATAGACTCCTGCTTTATCCGGTAACTGCTCGAAATCAGCAGGCGGTAGGTTGGGGGGTAAGCGCTGGTCTTGAGAAGTCTTTTTTATCATTTTTTCGATTACACCTTCAACGTCCCATTTCAGTAAACGGGAAAATAAAATTGCGGTAGCATCCGCATCACCGCCAGCACGGTGCTGGTTTGTCAAAGGTATGTCTAAGGAATTGCAAAGTCTGCCTAAACTATATGAAGCTAGTCCCGACTTAATCTTTCTGGCTGCTCGAACGGTGCATAATTTCGGCGCAGTCCATTTGAAACCGCTGGCTTCGAGTTGGTGGCGAACAAACGAATAATCAAAGTTCACATTATGGGCAACAAAAATACGTCCGCTAAGCATTTCTAAAACCTTTTCAGAAATGGCATCAAAAATGGGTGCGTCCTGTACCATTTCATTGTTAATGCCAGTTAGCGAAAAAATGGCAAGCGGTATTTCCTTTTCTGGGTTGACGAGCGTTTCCCAACGGTCGATTATACTAGTTCCGTTATGGATAATTATGGCAATTTCTGTAATGCGGCTGCCACTGGCATTCCCGCCTGTGGTTTCTATATCTACTATTGCGTATTCCTGATTTTTCATTTGGTATATAACGTAAAATGTATTGTTATTCTTGTGTATGAAGTTGGTAAAATCGCTCCTTTATCACTCCTAAAAGTGTCAGACAGGCTCTTTTTTTGGACCCACCTCCATTTTATGCCTCGGCAAATTAATTTCATGTTCCTGAGGATACGGTGCCCGTTGGGTCATGCTTACATCTTCCCGAATTTGTTGGTGTACTTTATATTGCCGGTCATTGGTGTTGGAATACCTTGGATCGGGGATGAATGGCATTTTAGCCATTTTGGAAATAGTTATAGTAGGAAAGTGGTAATCCACTTCTACAGTTCCTAAGAGCAAATAACAGCCACCGCCTTGGAACGGATATTTCTCCAAACTTTTAGTAAAATGTGCGGTATCAAAATATTCCCCTTCGATGTCGACCCAAGTTCCAAAATACATCGTTCCCATTTTGGTGGGCACGTGCTTTCTGGAGATAAGATACGCGAGCATTTTCACTGTTTTTTTATGGTGCTTTAGTAAATCTTTCGCCATTACGTCCCCCCGATATTTTGTTTGCAACAAATCAAAAGGAGTACAGGAAACCGGAAAACTCAGCAGTTCGATTTCATCAAAAGCATCTTCAAAAGGGGATCGTGCAAGTACTGGCAGTTCATATTCCTTGATTGGTTCCTGCAGGAGCATTAGATTTCTATTTTCGGGTTTGAAATTCACCAAAATGAGTCTGGCGATCACCAGCAATTGGTTTTTTGTTTTACTAGTAAAACGGAACGCTCCGATAAAAATCAAAATTTGTATTCCTTCAATGCCTATTGGAATGCGGTTGATAAAATCTTCCAAAGAGATGAATTCGCCCCGTTGCTGACGTTCTTTAACTATAAAATGCGCTAGTCTACTTTCCAACCCTTCCAGATGCATAAAACCCAAATAGACATCGGTACCATATACCGTAGTTTCATAGTCGCTCTTGTTGACACAGGGATTCTGAATGGTAGCCCCTGACATTTTAGCTTCATGAACATATACTTCGGTACGGTAAAATCCACCTTGGTTGTTGATTACCGCTACCATGAATTCAATAGGGTAGTACACCTTAAGATAAAGACTTTGGTAACTCTCGACAGCGTAAGAAGCGGAGTGCGCCTTACAAAAGGAATAGCCAGCAAAAGATTCAATCTGACGGTATATTTCTTCACTCAACTTAAGCGGATGTCCTTTTTGGGCACAGCAGGCAAAGTAATTGTCTTTTACTTTTTGAAGTGCTGCTTTAGAGCGTCCTTTCCCGCTCATGGCCCGACGCAGAATGTCGCCATCGGCTGCGGGAAGTCCTGCATAATGTAAAGCAATCTTGATTACGTCTTCCTGATAGACCATCACCCCATACGTTTCACCGAGTTGTTCCTTAAAAACGTCATGAAAATATTCAAAACGATCCGGATGGTTGTGTCGGAAAATGTATTCTTTCATCATACCCGATTGAGCGACACCCGGACGGATGATTGAGGATGCTGCAACAAGTATTTTGTAGTTATCACATTTCAGTCGGCGCAATAACCCTCGCATGGCAGGGCTTTCGATATAAAAGCATCCAATGGTTTTTCCGTGGCTTAGAAAATGATTCGCCTTCGCCTCATTTTTTGATATAGCAGTATCTCGGATATCGACTTTAATCCCCTGATTTTTCTCAATAAGTTTCACACTGTCATCGATATGGCCAATCCCGCGCTGGCTCAGAATATCAAACTTTTCAAAGCCAATATCTTCCGCAATGTGCATGTCGAACAACACTACTGAAAACCCTTTCGGAGGCATTTCCAAAGGTGTGTAATTGGTAATGGGTTCTTCCGAGATTAATATACCACAGGAATGCATGCTGCGTTGGTTGGGGTATTTTTCGAGTAGCATACCGTATTCCTGCACTAGCTTTACGATTTGATTTTTATCATGTAACGCCATTGGGTTTTTAGCCAAAGCATCTAATTCCTCTTTGGGCAAACCAAAAACCTTACCCACTTCTCGAAATATGGAGCGGTACTTAAATTCCACATTAGTTCCACAGAAAGCAACATGATCCGCGCCATAAGTATCAAAAATATATCGGAGAATGGTATCACGTTCTTTCCAGGACCAGTCAATGTCAAAATCGGGGGACTCTTGCGGTTCACATTCAGGAAGCGTTCAAAATACAAATCGAGTTCAATAGGGCAGATGTCCGTTATTCCTAGACAATAACTCACTATACTGTTGGCACCGCTACCTCGACCAATATGTAAAAATCCCTGACTCATGCTGTATTGAATGATGTCCCAAGTGATCAGGAAATAGCCGCTGAATTCCAATTGGTCAATCACCTTTAATTCTTTTTCGACTCTTGCTAACGCTTGCGGATTATCGGCACCGTATTTTTTTAATACTCCTTCATGAGCCAACTTAGTCAAAAGCTGGATGTCGCTTTCCCGGCTTCCAGAATAGTATTTTTTGTTTTTGGGTGTTTTGAAGTCGAATTCAAAATGACATTGATCCATCAGTTTCTGTGTGTTTTCGATGATCTGTGGATACTCTTCAAATTTCGAAAGCAATTCCTCCAAAGGAATCATTACTTCAGATGTTTTGCAATAATCGGCTTCAGTCAATTTGGACAAAATCACATTGGTATCAATAGCTCGAAGAATTTTATGGAGATTAAATTCTCTTTTAGTCCGAAAGGTGACAGATTGTAAAATCACCATTTTGGTAAGCCAAGAATTCCATTCGGGAAGAAATAATTTGGGAAGCTGTTCGGGAGCAATCCCTATATATTCATGGTCTTTTAATTCCGTTGGCCTATTTTCGAAAGGGTAAATAATGCATACGTCATTAAATGAAGGAGCAGCCAATGGCAAAGGACTATTTTCAAAATTATGTTTGGTCAGAAAGCGGTTCATTTCGGCGAGCCCATCAGCATTTTTAGCCAAACCGATGTACCGCAATTGATGGTTGCAGCGAAATTCTATTCCGACGATTGGTTTAATCCCAACTTCGTTACAGGCTTTTGTAAAATCATAGATACCAGTAACCGTGTTGATGTCCGTTAATACCATTGTCTTAACCCCACAAACAACAGCCTGCTGGATAAGATCCAACAGCGGTATGGTGCCGTAGCGCAGGGAATGAAAAGAATGGCAGTTGAGGTACATTATGTTATAATTTGCGTTTTAAAATTTCTGCTTTGTTGTTGGGTTTAAAGGTGGCCCCGGCACATCGCATCACCGCATCAAAGCCATAGCGTGTTTTCATTTTATCCATCGCTTGGTATATCGATAGCATTTCTTCAGTATCTTCAAACAAGTTGATCTGATAGGTGCCACGAACCAACCCACTGAAACGAATTCCGATTAAACGGAGTCGCATGCGACGTTGGTATACTTTATCAAATAAATCGGTAACTGTTTTGGTCAGCGTGTGATCGGCTGAGGTATAGGGGACTTTGCATTGTTTGGTTTCGGTGTCGAAATTGGAATATCTAATTTTGATTACCACGGTGGAAGTCAGCCATTCTTCGGAGCGCAATTGAAAAGCCAGTTTTTCCACCATTCCGATCAGTATTGATTTTAATTTTGGAATGTCAATGGTATCCTGAGTAAACGTATGTTCCGTTGAAATAGATTTCCGTTCCGTATAGGGTTCTACCGGATTGTTATCGATACCATTGGCTTTCTTCCAAATATCGGTACCGTTCTTGCCAATCATCCGTTGCAGGACTTCAGCAGGCATTTCTGAAAGGGTCTGAATGGTACGGATTCCAATTCGGGATAACAACTGAAAAGTCACATCGCCCACCATGGGAATTTTTTGAATCGAAAGCGGATTTAAGAAAGACCGCACCCTATTTTCGGGTATTTCTAAGTTTCCTTTTGGTTTGGCTTCGCCAGTACCAATTTTGGAAACCGTTTTGTTAACCGATAAAGCAAAGCTTATTGGTAGACCAGTTTCTTTAATAACGGAATGTGCCAGTTCGTTGGTCCATTTGTACCCCCCATAAAATTTATCCATACCCGTAATATCGAGGTAGAACTCATCGATGCTGGCTTTTTCAACAATTGGTGCTTTTTCTTGGATCACTTCGGTTACGTCATGCGATAATTTGGAGTACAATTCCATATCGCCTTTCATCACTTTTGCCTGAGGGCAGAGGCGGAGTGCCATTTTAATAGGCATGGCGGAACGCACTCCGAAGGTGCGGGCTTCATAGGAACAAGAAGCCACGACACCACGATCACCGCCACCAATAATCAAAGGGATTCCCTCCAGTTTTGAATTTCCTAGTCTTTCACAGGACACAAAAAAAGTATCTAAATCCATGTGTACAATTGCTCTTTCCATCTTCTTTTCTTTTTTATACGTTACAAAATTAGTACAGATACTAACAAATTTGATTATATTTGTTGTTACAAATTATAACAAAATACCTATGTCTTTATTTTCCGACAACATCAGGAACCTTAGAGTGCAACATAAAATTTCGCAAGAAAAGCTGGCGGAATCCTTAGGGATAACCAGGGGCAGGTACGTCAAATATGAAGATGGAACCTCGGAAGCCCCGTATGAAATACTGAAAGAAAATAGCGCATTATTACCACATCAGTATAGATCTGTTGCTATCTGTGGATGTTCGAAAAATACCGGTAGATGATTTGTTACAATTGGAAAATAACAGATTGGTGTTACCAATTACGGTAGATAATAAGGGAGAAAATTTTATAGAAGTCGTTACACAAAAAGTAAAAGCCGGGTATTTGAATGGATATGCTGATCCGGAATATATAGAAAATCTGCAGCAAATTTCATTGCCATTTTTGGGCTCGGGCAAGCACAGGGGGTTTCCGGTGGAAGGAGATTCGATGCCACCACATGAAAATGGTTCCATCATTGTTGGGCGGTATATTGAAAAGTTAGGAGATGTCAAGGATGGTAAAACCTACATACTGATTACCAAAAATGAAGGTATGGTGTACAAGCGATTGAATAAAAACAAAATGAACGCACTTGTTGTAGCATCAGACAACAGTTTTTATCCTCCTTATGAAGTTAAGGTATCTTCCATCCTTGAAATTTGGGAATACGTGTGTAACATTGGACTGACAGATGAAAAACAGGAATTAACTGAAACCGTAAGTGTAAAAGACATGTTTTTAGAGTTGAAAAGAGATATTAACGATTTAAAAATTAAGCTTTAAATATAGGTTATTGTTAGAAAGTAATACGAAGTCAGGAGTCTTAGGAAAGGAGATTAGTCTTTCATTATTCATGACTTTGGTGTATCTTTTTATTTTGACGTACAAAATTAGTTTAACTGCAATTGGTATTAATTGAGTCAAAAAATTATAAAGTCCTATTGTGAAAATGCATAATTAACCTAGTTGTGTTTTAATCTAAAAACTCCAAAGTTTAGGTATTGCGGTAAGTGACTGTTTTGTATAATTGGCAGTTGCATAATACATTCTCCTTTTAGATTGAAGATATAGAAGACCCTTGCTTTTTAAAATTTTAAAATTTTAATCATCATAATTCCTACCCCATGGCCTTCTTGCTAAATAATTATTACAGCTATGACATTCCCTGCCTATCTGCCAAGTAAGCGAAAATTCATGAACTCCTTGGGTATTCGCAATTTTTGAAGTATTTATATCATAGGAATAGCCAAAAGTGAAGTTAGATATTTTAATAGAACCAATCAGATTCACTGAAGTAAGGACATGGCTCTCATCACTTTTCATCATAGGATTTGTTGCAGCAATGACTCCAAGAATAAATGGATTAAAATGAACAACACTACCAAAATCCAATCGATTATATTGTCCTTGTTTCATAAAATTTGAGGTGAGGACTAATTTGGAATCATTTGGTAAGAATGTTAAAGCGGGACTACTATCCAGATTGAAGGCATATCCGCTCTGAAAACTAAAGTTCATATCTAAAGGGAGCTTACCCTGAGAATCGAAGGCAATATTGGGAGTGTTAAGATGCTTCACTGAAGCTCCAAACCAAAAGTCATCGGTGTAAAGTAAAAGACCTGATGAAATATCCACGAAATCTATTTTATTTTGCAGGCCTAAAAGACTTGGATCTGAACTACCACTACCAATACTACCATTGTTACTATTAATTTGATCTTCAAACAAAAGACTTTTAAAATTAAAATTTTTAGTTCCATAGCCACCTTCTAATCCTAAAATCATTCTTAATCCAGAATAAAAATTATCCAAGTCAAGATTTAGCGAAAATACTCCATTAATTTGAGTGTAATTATAATTTGTAAAAACCTCATGTTGATTTAATACGGTGATGCCGACTCCAATATTTTGAAGATTTGAATCACTCGGACGAGAATCCTCTGCTAAATTCCCAATGGAGCCGTTGATAAAGGCGTAATCGGTATCCACTCTTCTAGCTCCATCGGGCCACTGTGTTCTGTGTAAAATTCCGGTATTTAACGTGTTTACAGTTCCTGTAAACGCGCCGTTCTGCGTTTCAGGGACAAAATAATAATGTGAAAAAACAGGATCTTGTGCATTAACTTCTACTATAAATATGGAAGTTAACAGGATATATAAAGCAAATTTAAATTTCATTCTCTGTGATTGATTATTTTATTAATACAAAAGGTTGATTTTCAGTGACAATAGTTCCGTAAAAAGTTTCTGCGCTAACTTTACAATAGTAGTTGCCATTTTCTGCATTCTGGCCTTTTATTTTACCATCCCACCCCTTCAATGTGTCTCCGGTTTCTGAATAGATCATTGAACCCCAAGTGTCATAAATATCCAGACGAACATTTTTTAAAGCCTTAGTCACAGGTCTGAATGTATCATTGACAGTATCGTTGTTGGGTGTGAAAGCAGTGGGAACAACAAACACATATCCTTTTTCGACAGTAAAACTGATTTTTTGTACGTAAATGCATCCAAATGGATACGTAACGGTTTGTGTAACCGTATACTCTTTTGGATTTATAAAGGTATGTACTGGGTTAAGATCTGTTGAAAAGCTACCGTCGCCAAAGTCCCAAACGATACTGATATAATCACCCGTAGCGGTATTGGTAAACTGTACTGGATCCATTATTGAATAACTGCCATAAGTTAAATAAGAATATGATGTTGCATTAAATGATGGTGATCCAAGAGACTGCAATTTAACATTGAAGGAGTAATTTGCTTTACAGCCTATTGCATCAGTTACATATAATATTGCTGTTCCGTTTTGGCTAGTATTCATTATTTCATTATTTGGACCGCTGACAGTTCCATTAGACCAAGACAATTGGTAGGGTGGAACCCCACCCGAAACTTGGGCTACAAAGTTTTGTTTAACGTATTTGGTTTCACAGTCAAATTCTGTTTTGGTGGCCACTCCAATAACTATAGGTGGCGGTCGGTTGATGCTATATTGCGCCTGTTTTGAACAGCCTCTGCTGTCTGTAACGTTAACCAGATAATTTCCTGCAGGAATAGTAGCTAAATCCTCCATTGTAGATCCATTTGACCAAGAATAGGTAAAAGGTGGTGTACCTCCGGCAACGAGAAGATTTATTGCACCACTATTAGCATTGTCACAATCAAAGGCATTGGTTGTATTAGCTGATAAAATTAAAGGTTGAGGTTCCAATATTATAAAAGTTCTTTTGATGGTACAGGGTTTACTGTCAATAATCGTTACGGTGTAAGAGCCTGGTCCTAAATTATTCATTACATTTCCAGCTACTGAACTGTCATCCCAAACCAACTTCACGGGAGTAATCCCTCCAATAATATTTAGATTGATACTACCATCATGGGCACCAAAACAAGAAATGTTTTTAACAACTGGGTTGATTGTAAAAATGGGTGCTTCCGGGATATTTACATTTAGTGTTTTCACACAATTATTTGCATCTGTAACGGTGATCAGATAATCACCGGCCGAAAGATTATCCTGAAACGTTCCGCCTCCCAGATTACTCCATATAATGGTATAAGGAGTTACACCGCCATTTATAGTAAGAGATATGGAAGCATCATTAGATCCATAACAGATTATTGGAGTGGTAGTGGCTGATAAAATAATAGCAGTTGGTTGGGTAAGTGTAACACCAAGTGCATTAGAACAGCCCGAATTATCGGTAACCAATACATTATAAGTTCCAGCATTAATAGCAGAAAGATTTTTATTGGAGCTGGTAAATCCGTTACGCCCAGTCCAAGCAAAGTTATAGTCAGAAAGTGCAGGTGTTCCTCCAACCACAGTAATTTCTATAGCTCCTGTAGCTTCTCCAAAGCACAATATGTTAGTTTGACTGGTTAGGCTTACAGCTAATACAGGTGGTTCAGTGATGGTAAATGTCGCAGTTTTTGGGTTGCAATTATTCGCGTCGGAAACGGTTACTACATATATGCCAGGACTTAAATTGGATATATCTTCGGTAGTTGCATAAGGAATTCCATCTTTCGTCCAAGTATAATTGTAGTTCAATGTACCTCCGGTGATTGTGATTTTAATTTCACCATTGGCATCATTAAAACAAGTAATATCTTTTTCAAGATCAGTAGTTATATTAATATCGTCGGGTTGTGTAATATTTACTGTTTGAACCTTCGTACAATTATTAGCATCGGTAACGGTCAAATGATAAGTTCCTGCAATTAATCCTGTTGCATTTAAAGAAGTTTGTACCGGAATTGTATCCCAAGAGTATGATAAGATTCCAGTTCCTCCACTTGCTAAAACAGAAACTGCACCTGTATTATTTCCATAACAATTTACATTGGTTTGTGAGGCAATTGAAATTACAATACCGTTTGGCTCTGTGATAGTGGCTTGAGTGGTTGTAGTACAACCATTAGCATCTGTAATGGTGGCCGTATAAGTACCCATTGCCAGATTTGTTGCTGTAGCTGATGTTTGAACTGGTATTGTATTCCAAGAATAGCTATAAGGTGCTGTGCCTCCAGTAGCAGTTACAGTTGCTGAACCAGTGCTATTTCCTGAACAGTAAACATCCGTTTGTGCAGTTATAGTTGCAGACATTCCTGCTGGTTCTATTATTGTTACGGGGCTTGAATCTACACATCCATTTGCATCTGTAACCGTTACATTATAAATTCCTGATGTTAATCCTGTAGCTGTTACCGAGGTTTGAATTGGGCTTGTATTCCAGGAATAAGTGTAAGGTGGCGCCCCTCCAGAAGCTAAGACAGTAGCATTCCCATTATTTCCTCCAAAACAACTCACGTTAGTTGAATTCGAAATCATGGACTCTAATGCTGCTAAGGGCTGAATAATAAGTACTGTTAGATTTTTTGAACAACCATTGGCATCTGTTACGGTTACATTATAAGTACCTGCTACTAATCCCGTCGCTGTTGCCGTAGTTTGCACCGGAGTAGTGTCCCATAAATAAGTTAAAGCTCCTGTTCCTCCGGTAGCAGATACCGTTGCAGAACCGGTATTATTGCCAAAACAGAGTACATTGATTCGTGATGTGATGGATGCAGTAATCCCATTTGGTTCCGTAATTACAGCCAGTTTTTGGATCGAACAATTATTGGAATCTGTAATTGTAACTGTATAATTTCCTGCTGTCAAACCTGTTGCTGTTGCTGTGGTTTGAATTGGATTTGTATTCCAAGAATAGGTAAGAGTCCCTATTCCTCCGGTAGCAGTTACCGTTGCTGAACCCGCTGCACTTCCAGCACAACTGATATTTGAAGGATATGATATGGAAGCTGAAATACCGCTGGGTTGCGTGATTTCTATTCCTAGAATTGTCTTACTACTTCCATTTGCATCGGTAACTTTAATGTCATAAATGCCTGCTGTCAAATTATTAAAAGTATAATTTGTAGCCGTCGCGTTGATAATGTTACTGATTGCTCCACCTCCTTGCAAAGTCAATAGATAATCATAAGGTCCAACAGATTGTTGTGTAATATCAATTTTAATTGCTCCAGTCAAATAACCAAAACACAATACATCGATTTGTGCTGCAATATCTTCCTGAATAAGTAAAGGTAATGGTGACGTTAAGTTAAAATTTAATACCACAGGATTACAAAGTCCATCGTTTATAGTTAATGAATAAGCGCCCGCTGGAACATTTGAAATGTCCTGGCTTGATGCCGAATAACTGCCTGGTCCTGTCCATAAATAAGTATATGAACCCAAACCTCCAGTAACTGTTACATTGATTGCACCATCATTGGCAACAACAGTACTCAAATTAAAACCATTAAAATTAGACAGAATACTGGATGCAATAATTGCAGGATTTACCGTTATTTCATAATCCGATGGCTGACCTGAACAAGAAACCCCGTTATTTTCGGAAGTTGCTGTTGCAGTGTAAATTACAGTTAGTGATGTTGTGGTTAAATTTACTAAAGTCTGTGTTGGGATAGTTCCTATTCCCGAACCTGTTGCTCCAGTAATTCCAGCAGAAATTGTTGCCGTCCAACTGAAGGTAACATTTCCGGTAGTAAGACTTGATAAACTTATAGAAGAACTATCACTTCCAGAGCAAAGTGTTTGATTTGGTCCCGAAAATTGAACTTTTGGAGAAGGATTAACTGTTACTACCACCGTAAATGAAGGTCCTGTGCAGGTTCCAGATTTTGGAGTCACGTTGTATGTGGCCGTTTGAACATCATCTGTTGGATTAATTAACGTGCCGTTTATAGTGGTTTGATTTGTCAATGCTCCGCCTCCTGTAATTCCGCCCGTAACCACTGGAGAGGACCATGAATAGGTGGTTCCAACCGGGACAGTATTTCCGCCACTATCTAACGGAACTATTGAAAAAGCGGAATTGGAACAAATAGTTTGCGCTTGTGCGGTCGTGATGGAAGGGACTGGATTCACAGTAATAGTATAAGGATAGGTAACACCTTGACAGCTTACGCCACTGTTTGATTCGGCTTTCGCAAAATAAGTAACCACAATAGGAAGATTAGTGGTATTAATTAATGTCTGAACCGGAATTGTATTGGTTCCGTTAGTCAAAACGCCAAGTATTCCAGAGGGTTGCAACGCAGTCCAAGTAAAACTTGTACCCGATGAACTGGTTAAATTGACAACGTTGCTAGAAGATCCAGAGCACACCACTTGATTTGAAGGTGTAAATGAAACTGACGGCGATGGATTTATAGTGATGATAAATGTTTTGGAAGCTCCTAAACAACCATTTACATTTGGAGTAACGGTAATAGTAGCAAAAATAGGGGTCGTTCCGTTATTTATCGCAGTAAAAGCAGTTATGTCTCCCACGCCGTTAGCTCCTAATCCTATATTTGAATTGCTGTTGGTCCAATTGTAACTCGTACTTGGAATTGTTCCCAAAAATAAAATAGCGGTAGTAGATTGGCCATTACAAACCGTTTGATTTGATGGTAAATCTACTGTAGGTGTTGGGTTAACAGTGATAGTAAAAGTGGTTGGAGTTCCTAGACACCCATTTGCTTTCGGCGTAACGGTTATAGTTGCAATTACTGGTGTTATTCCAGTATTTGTTGTTGTAAAACTTGGAATACTGCCGCTTCGGGAAGCGGCTAGACCTATTGACGGTGTATCATTCGCCCAATCAAAAGTAGTTCCATTTACACTTCCAGTAAAAGGGATAGTTCCACTGGCGATGCCATTACATTTTACCAGATTGGTTATTGAATTAACGTTCGGTCGCGGATTAACAGTTATTTTAAATGTTTTGGATAAACCCGTACAACTGTTAGCTGCTGGTGTTACAGTAACTGTTGCAATTATTGGGGTTAAACCTGTATTTATTGCTGTAAATGATGGAACGGAATTGCTGCCAGAAGCTGCTATTCCAATGCTTGTAAGATTGGATGACCAATTATAGGTTGCTCCTAAAACATTACCTGAAAAATTAATCAGTGTACTTGTTTCTCCAGCACAAAGAATAATATCCGTGATCGCATTTACATCTGGTTTTGGATTTACAGAAACTACCACATCAAACGGTAAACCTGCACAACCATTGAATGATGGTATTACGGTATAAGTTGCTATTTGAACAACAGTAGTTGTATTGTTTAATGTTCCAGTTATATTAGTTTGATTTGTTCCTGAAATCCCACCAGTAATTCCACCAGTTACAATTGGATTACTCCAAGAATAAGTGGTCCCTGTTGGAATACTATTTCCAGCACTGTTCGTTGGGGTAACAGAGAAAGACAAACCACTGCAACTAATCGCAGTCATATTCGCAGCAATGAATGGTTTTGGTTTTACAGTTATAGTATAAATAAATGTTGCTCCAGCGCAAGTTGCTCCACTTGATAATGTTGACGTGGCATTATACGTTAAAACAATATTGGCATTTGTATTATTGACTAAAGTTTGTGCAGGGATTGTATTGGTTCCGCTTAGAACGACTCCTGACATTCCTGATGGTTGGATTGCCGTCCAATTTAAAGTGGCTCCGGCAACACTGCTTAATGTTACCAAAACCGAAGTATCACCTGAGCAAATGGTCTGATTTTGCATTGAAAAGGTAACTACTGGAGACGGGTTTACAGTAATGGTAAAGTTTTTGGGTGTTCCTGCACATCCATTCGCTTTTGGGGTAACACTTATTGTTGCGGTAATAGGGTTTCCGCTCGTGTTTTTTGGTGTAAATGATGGTATATTTCCCGTTCCGTTTGCGGCTAAACCAATCGCAATATTTGAATTAGTCCAAGTGTAAGTAGTTCCTGAAACGTCATTACTAAAAATTATTGGAGAAGTTGCAACTCCATTGCAATACTCTTGATTGGTCAAGGCCAATGGAGTAGGAGTGGGATTGACAGAGATAGTAAATGTTTTTGGAAGACCATTACAACCCAATGCATTTGATGGAGTAACTGTAATAGTAGCCACGACAGGGGATATTCCTGTATTTGTAGCAGTAAAAGCTGGAATACTACCAGTTCCGCTTGCCACTAACCCAATGGAAGGTGTATTATTGGTCCATGAAAAAGTAGTTGTTGCTGAAGAACTGCTAAAAGTAATTGTATTTTGCAGAGCAGAGTTGCAAAGCACCGAGTTACTTAAAGTGTTTACTGTAGCCTCTGGATTGACAGTGATAGTAAATGTTTTTGGAGGTCCTGAACAGCCATTTAGTGATGGTGTTACTGTTATTGTAGCTTTTAAGACTGTTGTTCCTGTATTGGTAAGGGTGAATGGATTTATATTTCCAGTGCCTGCAGCTAATAATCCTATTGCTGTATTGTTGTTTGTCCAACTGTAAACTGTACCAGCAAGTCCCCCGCCAAACAGGATAGCATCGGATTGTTGTCCTTTACACTTTTGTTGGCTTGTGATATCATCGACTGTTGGTGTGGGTTTGATTGTGAAAGAACTGTTAGTAATAGTGGTTCCACATTCATTGTTTACTTTCAAAGAATAGGAAAAGATTCCTGAACTAGTATAACTAATAGGACCAGGGTTCGCAGTTGTCGCAGTTGCTGGTGTTCCATTTGGGAAACTCCACTCATACGTCAACGGAGATTGGGTCCCACAGTTAATTACAGTCGCTGTAGGATTAATTACTGTTGAAACTCCCGTTTGGCAAAAAGATGTAATTGGCGCAATGGTAACCTTTGGGGGTTGTTTAACGTTGAACGTTTTAGTTACAGATTGGGAGGGCGTACAAGAATTAGTTGCCGTAAGCTTAATACTATAAGTTCCAGGCTCAGTGAAATTAAATGATGCGTTAGCACTGGTTTGATTTGGAATTGATGCAATAGCTGTTCCACAACTTGATGGAGTAAAAGTTGTACTCCAAACATAGGTTGGTGGAGGACTACAAGAATTAGTTTCAACCGTTGTGTTGGTAGCAGTTATTGTTTGCGGTGAACAACCTGAACTTTCTGTTAGTGTAAAGTTAGGAACAAGTGGAGCCTCAACACATATAGTTTTTGTTATTTGATCAAAAGCGCATGAGTTACCACCTGCTTTTAATGTAATTGTATAAGTTCCTGGTGTATTGAAAATTGGACAAATTGCATTTGTACCTGATGTCCATGTGTTTATGTTTGTAGATCCATTGTTATCGCTTCCTAATGACCCACTATTTAGTGTGAAGCCTGTTGATGGAGAAATTATCCAAACTAATTTTGGAGCTCCACAGGAATTATTTGTCGGTATTTCCCCTCCAATTGTTGTGTTGGTTAAGCATATTGAATTATTAGTACAAATTATTGGTTGTGGAATTGTAAAATTAACAATTGGAGCAATGGAAACACGTATTGGGACAACGCTCCCCCCTGATGTATCACAAGGGTTTGAAGCTTCAATATTTGCTGAAAAGGAATTTTGATAAATTGTTGAACCGTTATTACTGGTAATCCCGCACGAAGATTTTAAAAAGGTATGAGTAACAGAAGCTGGAGGAGGATGACTAAAAGTCAAAGGTGCCGAACCATCATTAAAAGTAACAGTATAAATTGTACCTGGTGGATTGTTTTCTGTTCCTGTGATAGGAAACGTTAGTGGTGTTGATATACAAATATTCGTATTACCGGGATTTCCAATTCCTACTGCTGGATTATTCCCTACAAAAACTTTATATACTCTTGAAATTGAACATCCATTTTGACTTTTTATGGTATAGGTTAATGTCCATAGTCCAACAGCATAAGTATGTGTAGTTGTTGAAAATGCTGTTGAAGTAAAATCAGGAGTTGAATCACCCCAACTTATCGTGTAACTGTTGTTTGTTGCTAATGTAGTAGAGGCATTGATAAATTGAATCTCTGAGTTCGTATTGGTACATACCCTAAAAGTCTTAAAGCCATTATAAATATCAGAAACTGCATCTGAATTTAAAGTTGTATCTGGATTTTGAATTGTGACAACTTTGGTTATTTTATTTACACATCCATTATTATCAGTAACAGTCAAAGTTACATTAAACGATTGTGTCGAATTTCCGTTCGTATTACTAAAAACATGAGCAGGATTTGGATTTATAGAAGTATTTCCACTGCCATTTCCTCCAAAATCCCATAAATAACTAAAATTAGGGTTTCCAGAAACTGTTGATGTAAATTGTATTGCAGTTCCCGAGCACTGATTATCTGAAAAGGTAAAATTTACAACTGGCAAAGGGTTCACTTTAACTGTTACAGTATTGTTACTGGCAACAGTTACAACAGTATTGTCTTTGTCTTTTATTCCAGTCAAAATATATGTAAAAGTATTTGCAACATTTGTTGGCGCAGAAACGGTTACACTTTTAGTACTTCCTGTTGTTGAAACAGTTAATGGAGCTCCTCCATTTATGGTATAAGTAAAAGTATAAGGTGCTTTTGCATTATCGTCAACCTCAAACGTTATAACAGGCTGTGTTGCATTTTGGCATACCGTTGTATTTCCTGTTATATGTCCAGATGGATTTGCAACTGTTTTTATTTTTATGTTTTCCTCTATTTTATTTGAAGAATAAACAGAGCTGGCATTAAAAGTTAGTAGAAAGAATAAAAATAGAATTGTGTAAAGGTGTTTCATCAAGTATATTTTGTTTGCTGTAAGTAATTATATTGTATCCAAATAATTGGACTGGAAAATTTATTTTTTCCTAAACATGAAAGTTCAAACCTACAGCTTTTAATACTTTCTCCTTTACGGTTTTCCGTAAACTCATTTATATATCATCAAAAAAATCATTTGGATCAAATGGAATATCATCATCCGGATCTTTATCATGGGCATTGACACCGGGTGGATTAAATAATCCCCAACTGTCTTTGATATAATCCCATACATCAAAACCCGTCACCCAATCAATAAACAATAATCTGAATTCATTAATGGTATTTCTTAATAATTCGATGTAATCTTTATCCTTGATGCATTCTTCGAAACGTAAACTACCTGCCTGTACATACAATTCTCTGGCCGCTTTGCGAATAAGCGCTGCGTTTTCCATTTTTAAATCATACAAGCCAACCCCTGCGGCACCAGCAATTTTGGCAGGAATATGGAACGCATTTTCCATCATAAAGCGTACCGTGGTTTCTTGTAAAAACTCGTTCTCTTTGGGCACAATTTCCACTAATCCCATGGTGATTTTTAGGATTTGCTCTGCCTTTTGGTACAAAGGCATTTGCTGTAATTCATCGCGTTTTGACATCTTTGTTTTATTTAAAAATCATCATCAAAGAGAGGATTAGTACTCAAATCTTGTACCCAATCAGACATTTCAAAACTGAACCAATCACAGAATGTTTTGAAATCTCTTTTTTTTATACAATCGTTCTCATCTGTCCAAATGCCGCTTAATTCTTCTATGAAAATTTCCTTGAAATATTTTTTGATGTGTTTGTCGGCATCTTCAAAATCAGGATTGGTTAAATAGGTATGTGATTCGCCTAGAACATTTATTTTCATTGGGAATTCAGGTGTTAACCCATTTGCCCAATCTATAAAAGGTTGTTTTGGTACCACTGTAATGGCACTTCTATTTAAAATTTCCATATTTTACTTTTTATAATTTTGAAATGCTTAATCTCTTAATTCTAACAAAATATCATCAATCTCCCAATCCTCTCCAACTTCTCCATCAGTGACGGACTGGATTTTACAACCCAAGTCATCAAAAAAATAATAAAACGCCACTTGCCCATTCACTTTTAAAACGCCATTTTGTGTATCTGCTTTTAGTTTAAAACGCCATGTTCTGCGCAGTTCTCGGGAAGTGAAAACCAAATAATTAGGTAGAATTCCCGTTTTTTCAAATGGAATCATACCTCCTGATTGCAGTTTCAGTGCGAACTCAGGATGTGTACTTTTATTTTTCATAACGTGCGCTTGCCTCTGCAACCATACCCAACATGTCATCCTGAGCTTGACGAAGGACGGCAACATCACCCACACTAACCTGACCATTCATCAACATTGGCAACAACCAATCCCGAAGCGAAGCGAGTTCTTGGTTTTCTTTAGAATTAGTCAAAATTTTATCTATTGAAGATTTTAACGTATTAGAAAAATTAATCAATATTTCTTTTTGTGGCTTTATCACTTCTATAGCAGAGAAATCACCTTTATTCATATTAGCAAATGTATTACCCGTTTTTGCACTAGAATATTTAAAGTAATCAGTCAAATAGAAATACAAATAATATCTGTTTTCAAAATTTCTACAAACAACAGAATTTAATTGTTGATTTGTTTGAGAATCTTCTGCTGCAAAACCAACTAATCCTGGGCTTGCTATACAGGTTACACAAATAGTTCCTTTTGGGATAAATTTATTAGCTTGTTGATTGGCTCCATCCATTGTCAGTTTTTGAACAGTTGAAACAATATGCATATTTCCTCTAACATCGCCAATAGTAATAAATGGAATATTTCCATTATAAAAATCTGGATTTGAAGTTGAAGGTGTTTTTCCCGTTACGATATTTTTTTCTATCTTTTCTAAATCTAAAGTTTCCCACCTCTCAGGAATTTCTCTTTTCAATTCCTCATTCCAAACCATTTTACCACCAGAAGTTTTATAAGGTTTTCCGTTGGCATCAGGAAAATCAAACTGCACAAACCAATAGTCGTACAGCGTTTTTGCCATCGCTTCGAGCTCGGCATTGATGCGGTTGTTGAGTTCTATTTTGGCATCTAAATCAGAAAGGACTTTGGCAATTTTTTGTTGTTCATTTAATGGAATTAATGGAAATTCTAATAAACGGAAATTTGTTGTTGCTTGTGCCAAAGCTGGAACACCAACATGACTTTTGAAAGATAATAACCTTTTTTGCCCTTCATCAGTATGAAAGTAATATGTGAAATATATTGGATCAACTAAATCTCTTTTCAATGAAACTCTGAATTGACTTTGTGAAATTACATAATTATCATACTTAGAATTATCAGGAATATAACTAATTTGACCAACTGTTCCTCGATGTGTAATAATAATATCACCTCGTTTAGCATTTGCTTTTTTAAGTGCTTTAGCTTTTTCTGGAGATACATATTTGAATGATGTTTCAGTTAATTTTATGCTTGAAACATTTGATCCATTTAAAACAGGTACTCCATCACTGATAAAATTATCAACTTTAATATCGGAACCAAAAGGCCCCATAGAAATTAATTCTATTAAGTCATTCATTAAAGTCATCACCTTACTCATATCTCAACCCTTTCAAATTATTCTGAATTTCAATTTCTAAAGTTTTGCTTTCGCTGAAAATCATACTTAAATTGGTTTCAAAATATTTCATTTTGTCATCAAATTCCTTTGCAGTAATATCGGTGTATTCAATTTTCACTTCAAAATACTGTCCGGCACTCAACGAGTAGTTTTTGGCTTTGATATCGTCATACGAAACCACCACCGAGAAATCTTCCTTGGCTTCGTGCTGGTTAAACGTATCAATGATGTAATCTTCTTCTTGCGGGGATAATAATGTTTTTTGGTTCTTTCCTTCTTTTACCGTAGTTCCTAGTTTAGAAGCATCCATCAGTACAATATCGCCTTTGGTGTTTTCCTTGTCAAGGAACAAAATAGAAACGTTAGTTCCTGTAGTTGCAAAAATATTACTCGGCATACTTACTACGCCACGCAACATTTTGCGTTCCACCATCTGCTCGCGTATTTTTCGTTCTATACCACTTTGTGCAGTGATAAATCCTGTGGGTACTACAATAGCCGCTTTCCCTTTTGCGGTAAGCGAATACATAATGTGTTGTACAAACAACGGATAAATTGCCATGCTGTCTTTCTTGGCTTTAGGAATATTAGGCATTCCTGCAAAAAAGCGTTCGTGGTTTTCCTTGCTGTCTAAATCGGCCACATAATCCGAGAAATCCAACTTAAACGGAGGATTACTCACAATGTAATCAAACTGCTGCAAGCGTCCGTTTTTGTCTTTGTGATACGGTTCTAGAATCGTGTTTCCTTTTACAATATTCGGAATAGAATGTACCAAATCATTCAGGATTAAATTCAGTCGCAATAGGTTCGAAGACTTTTGTGAAATATCCTGAGAATACACGGTGCATTTCGTTTCGCCAATCTGGTGAGCTAGATTCATCAACAAGGTTCCGGATCCCGCACTTGGATCATAACACGTTACATTGCTTACTTCACCATCCACTAAACAACGTGCCATAATTTTAGCTACGGCATGCGGTGTAAAATATTCGGCATATTTTCCGCCACTATTGGTATTGTAATCGCTTATTAAATATTCGAAAATCGTCGCATAAAAATCAAACTTTTCATGAAAGATATTCTCAAAACTAAAATTAATCAGCTTGTTGATAATGGCTTTGCAAAAATCATCGCGCTTGTCCGTTACATATTTACTTATGTTTTCGAACAAGACAATTTTCTCGCCACCTTCGGTCAATACTGAGAATAAATCGCTGTTTTCTTTTGCAATATCCAGTAAGGTATTGTCAAATATATCCGAGAAGTTGGCTTCGTTTTGTCTTTCGAACAAACTGGAAATAAAATGTTTGGGTTGCAAGCGGGCGGTACTTTCGCTCATTTGCATCATCAGCATTTCGTAATCGTTGTCATTGTAGCTTTTTAAAACGGCTTCCCAATTGTCGGCTGTTGCTATTTTGTCGTCGATTTGTTTTACTTCATGAACAAATTTGTCGTTCAGGAATTTATATAAAAATACTTGGGTGATAATCTTGAATTCGTTTCCGTCATTTCCCAAACCATAATTGGCACAAACGCTTTTTAAATCGTCTATGAGGTTTTTGGTTTGCTTTTCAAATTGTATTGTGGTAGTCATTTATTTTTTCTTCTTTTTGTCTTCTTTTTGTCTTCTATTTGTTTTAAGCTGTCTTTTGCATTCAATGCTGTTACAACTTTTTTCCCAGTTTTGGACTCTAATTCTTTCATAGCTACTTTGGCTACGTTGCCTCCTTGTTCCGCCACCTTTTTATTTTCTTCGAAGCTTTCAGGATTAGTCGCTTTCGAAATGTCTTTGGTCGAAGCTTCTGCCAACATATTTAAGATCAATTGGGTGTTGGTCATATTGTCTCTCAGGTTTTCCTTTTTCAAGCCTTTGAGCATTTTATATTCTTTGGTTGTTTTTCCCGACCAGGCTTTAGAAATAATATCAGTAAGTGTTGCAAACTGTACCCTTTCTTTCAATCCTCTACTTTTCCATTCATCCGTTAATTCTTTTCGGATTTCAATACTTTTTAAGCGTTGGTTAATCCAATTTTCCGAATAACCCAAACTCATATATTGTTCCAATGCTCTGTCAATAGTCAATTCAGGATCTTGCATTTCGTCTAAACGTTCTGCAGCTATTTGCGCCAACCAAACTTTAAAAGGTTCCGCTTTAGGCGAAGGTATCGACTGAATTAACCTGAAAAGTTGTTCGGTGTCAGCAACATCGGTTTTATAATATTTTCCATCAGCTGACTGCATTTTCAGTTGACTACAATTTGTAGTCAACTGACTTCCTTCTTTTTTTAATCTTGTTTTTAGTACACTCCAATACTTTCGTGGATTAGGACTATCGGTTAGTACACTCACGGTATCAACAATAGAAAAATACCATTTTTCCTCGTCTTGATTCCAAAGGGTTCTTACTTTTTTTTCTTCAAATAATTGAATGGCTTCTTGCTGTTTCATATTAGTAGGCTGTTCGTCCATAAAACTCATTCATGTATTCTTTGACAATCATTCCGTTGATGCGCTTGGTTGTGGTTGCATCCAATTCCAAATGCTGTTTATTCTTGAACTGGTCAATCACCAATCGCATTACCATACGTTCCACAAAACTTTCGTTCTCTAGCATTTTAGAGTTTTGAATAATTTGTGCGTCAACGGCTATTTTCAATCCGTTTAAGGCTTCAAAAAGTTTGGATTCGCTATCCGTCAAGGGATCTTTTTCCATCAATCGTTTGTGCAAGCGGGCGTATTTTTCGTCGTTATCGTATTTGGCTCTCAGTAATTGGTTTTTGCGTTCTAATTCTTTGGCTTGCGTGTATATCTTTTCAAGTTCCCTGATGTTGCGTTCCATTTCCTCTTTGGTAACTTCATTCAAGTTTTTCTTTTTGAATAAGCGTTCGAGTTCCTCTTTTAGCGAAATAAATTCCGGTGATTTTTGGTCGAAATTACCGCCCAACATTTCTCTGGTTTTTTGAAGAATGTTCTTGAGTTGATCGGCCAAAACCATTTCTTCTTCCTTCACTTTTACAAATGCAAAAATAACATCTTCTAAGGCAATGTTCAATAGGTTTGAGTTATCAATATTGCTTTCTAAGGCTTCTTTTGCATTAATCAATGCCAAACGTTCATTAGCTGAACGGGATAGTACGGTTAAGGTATGAAAATCGAGTTGTTCTAATAATTCATAATTGCCCGATAATCGTATCAAGTTATACAAACTCTTGGCATTATTCAACACCCTAGTGATTTTTAGAATTTCGCTTCGGTCGTTGATTTGCGTAATTTGTTGCGAGAAAACCTCAGCGTTCATGGTATCAAAATGAAACAAGACGTCTTTGATTTCCTTGATTTCCGTATTAATTTCTTCCTGCGATTTAAAGATGTTGGAATAATGCTCCATTTCATCCCCTAATTCCGATTGCAATTCGTTGAAATAATCTTGATTGGTTTTATCGAATTCCTTTTGGATATCGGCAAAATCGACTACATAACCGTATCTAAAATCTTTGTAGGTTCTATTTACTCGGGTTAAAGTCTGCAATAAATTGTGCGCTTTAATTACACGTCCAATATATAATTTCTTTAATCTTGGTGCATCAAAACCTGTAAGCAACATGTTGTACACAAATAGAAAATCAATTTTTCCGTCTTTGAATTCTTCTACTTTATTTTTGCGTTCTTCTTTGGTGCCTATGTCGTGAAGGATTACCACAGCAGTGGTTACTTTGCTTTCGGATTTCTTTTTAGATCCATAATTTTCCAAAGGTTCCGCAGCTTGTAACAAACTATTATCAACGGTTGTATTTGTAGCATATTTCGATTCGAATATTTCAAACAACATTTTAGCTTGTTCGGATGAATCGCAAACCACTAATCCACCAATCGTATTATCATTCATCGAGATGCGTGCTTTCTCAAAATCCTGAACAATATAATCTAGCATTGGTTCTACAAACTTAGGGTGTGCGTAGACAATTTTCTTATCAGCATTGCCTTTTAGCACATCAATTTCTTCCAGAGCTTGTTTTAATGTCAGCTTGTAATTAGTTTCAATCTCTTCCCGAATCAAACGCAAGGTATAACCATCCGCAATCGAGGAATTGTAATAGTATTTGTGAATATAACCGCCAAATAAAGCTTTCGAATTATAATCTGTTCCTAACAGCGGTGTTCCAGTTAAACCAATTTTAATAGCGTTGGAGTCCGATTCGTTAAGGTTTGCCAAGAAACTTCCTTTAGGGTTGTAACTGCGGTGTACTTCGTCTAAGAAATAAACACGCTGTATGTTGAGTTGGTAATCGGTATTACGAACCACATCAGCATCATCCTGAAATTTCTGAATATTGACAACCGTAATTTCCGCTTTACCAGAATTGTTATGAATGACGCTGGTTGACTTGATATCTTTTGCAAAATCATCTCTTGAATTGATTTTATGCACGACCAGTCCACGGCTATTGAATTCTTTAGAAGCCTGAGTCAATAGATCTAAACGATCTACAATAAAATAAAACTTAGGTATGATATTCTTCTTTTGAAAATAATCGGTTAGGTATTTTACGTTGTAAAACGTCAAGGCTGTTTTCCCGCTTCCTTGCGTATGCCAAATAATCCCTTTTTTAACGCCTTCTTCCAGCTTGGCTTCAATGGCTTTGGTTGCAAAAAGCTGCGGATACCGCATGATGTGTTTTTGCAAGCCTTTAGAACCTTTTACATAAGCTATGGAATATTGCAGCATAAATTGCAAACGCTCTTTTTGGAATAGAGAGGTGCAAATTCTATTAGTCATTTTGTCAGGATTTTTATTGGTTATAAATTCTGGTGAATTTTTAATCCCGACGAGATTGTTGTCTTTTAAGATAAAATTTTCAAGATCATCATCAAATGGAGTCAATAGTGTATTTAAATCAAAAGTAACTTCTTCTCTAAAATAGTTAAATGATGGTTTTTCATACGATGCCGTAGCATAAAAAGCTCCCTCAATAGGCATGATGGAATTATTGTCATATTCCATATTGTTGGAAAAAACCATCAATTGGGTGCTGTTGACAAACTTTCTGAATTTTTTGTTTTGAAATCGTCTTTCGATACGTTTGTGCTCTTCTAATATTCCATTTTGATTATTAGGTTTTTTTACTTCAATAAAAACCAATGGCATCCCGTTGATTAATAAAGTAATATCTGTTCTGAACTCTTCATCATCTTTTTTGCAAGGCAATTCAGTAACCACGTTGAAAGTGTTGTTCTCGAAATTCTCAAAGTCAATCAATCGGATTCCAGATCGCTCCGTAATTCTTTCGTAAAACGCTTTTCCTAAATCTTCGTTATCCAACAGTAAAGAGACTTCATCCAACAATCGTTTTGCATCAGATGGCTCAATACCTGAGTTTATCTTAGAAATACTGTCTATAAAAACGGTGGTAAAAATATTGGTACTTTCGTCCCAAACAGCGTTTTTGAGCGAAAGGTAATTGTATCCTAAACAGGTTAAATGGAGTAAGGTTGGAATTTTTACTCTGGAATCTTCGTTGAATGTCATTATGGGATTGATTTTAATTTAAAATCTGATAATTCGATCGCTAATGTATTGAATATTTAATTAAGACGAATGAGAAAAGCCGTAAAAGGACTACTTTTTATCGTATGAATTTCATTAACATTGAAAAATTTTAATAGTCGCTGCGGTAAATATTCTAATTTATTAAATTCCTTAGTACAAATTTTTATTCAAAATGCTCCTTTTTGATTTTATCTAATAATTAATTAATTTTTGAAATCAAAAAGTTTTAAAAATGATGCCAGAATTAGCAAATAAAATAATATACAATTTCAATATGCTTTTTGGAGAGTGCAAAATAGTTTTTACTTTTTCAATACCAAATAGGCCAGACTAGGATCATTTAAAAGGCGCTCAATTTCAGATTGCATAATCTCTTGAATATCCTGCTTAATTTGTAAATAATTTCGTTGCACAATAGTTGTATCAATCTTCCTAATAATGGCAATATCTTTATAATTATCTTCTTCTTTTTTTAGTCCATCGTGGTCATTGACTATTTCACAATGAAACGTTTTTAATTCAATTTTGCAGTTAGGATCATCGGCAACCATGCCTACAAATTCACCTGAACTTAAAGCAGATATTTTAGATGGGGGAACAGCTGACTCTAATTGTTTGGAGCGGCTGATGGAAGTGTCACCACTATTTATCGATAGCGATTTTCTGTCCTGCATAATTTTTCCAAAACGCTCTGACAATTGCTTGGCGGTGTCACCAGTAACTTGACCGCTGACGATGTTTCCGGTGATGTTCATAATCACATCGGCTTGCTCGCGCCCGTAATCTTTACGAAGTTGACTGAAATCTTGGATCCCCAAACAAGTGGCTACCTTATTGCTTCGTGCGGTTGCAATCAGACTATCCATATTGTTGAGATAGATAGTCGGAAATTCATCGAAGATCAGACTGCTTTTGAGTTTACCTTTTTGATTCACTAACTTGATTAAACGGGAAACATACAAGGATAATACGGCTCCATAAATTTGAATTTTTTGAGGGTTATTTCCTATACAGACGATTTTTGGTTCAACCGGATTATTAATGTCTAATGTAAAGTCATTTCCGGATAGTACATAGTACAACTGGGGAGAAGAAAGTCTGGCCATCGCAATCTTAGCAGAAGCAATTTGCCCCTCCAGTTGTTCCATGGCATCATTGAGATACGCATTTATAAATGGATTGATGAGTACTTCAATTTCTTTCTCCGTCCGCAATATTGTAAACAGACTGTCATAGTCGAGCTGCATGAGCTCAATAACATGGGGCAGCGTGCAAAATTGACCCTCCTTGTACTTTCTTAGATACCAGATGATCGCAGTCAGAAAATTGATCGGTGATTCGACAAAAAAGTCACCCTGTCTTTTGATCCATTCCTTGTTTAAACCCAGTAAAATAGTTCGCGCTGATTCAGCAGCATCCGTGATGTCGGTCATAGCGGAAGGCTCCAATGGATTGCATCGGTGTGTGCGGGTCAGGTCATCGAAATTAATCACATAAAACTGTGGTGGAATAGGATAGAGGTGTTTGTATTTCAGCCAAGTATTATAAGTGATTTTTGAAAGGTCGTCAAATTTAAAATCATAAATAAACATGGTAAACCCTTTGCGAATGTGCTGGGTAATCACATGCCGAATAACAAAATAGGATTTACCTGATCCTGGAGTTCCCAAAACCATCAACGCACGAAAGGGATTGATAATATTGATCCAGCTGTTTCGGACTTTATCTTTCAAATGATACCGCGCCGGAAGATTGATGGAATATTCATTTTCCAGCAATCGTTCTTCCTGCGGAAAGGTTTCATTTTCTTTATTGAAAATATCGTTGCTATTTAACCGGTTTTTTATAATCCGTGAGAGTAAAGTACCTCCTGAAAGCATTACTAAAAATCCGATAGTCGTACTACCGATATAAACAATTGCTTTTGCAGTAGTATCTGTTTTTAGGAACAGCGATAAGTAGCTCAGAAAGTAAATTAATACACCTGTTATGATATAAGCAAGTGCTGTTTTATGATTTAGTTTTTCGTCTTTGCGGCCTTTTGCTCCAAGTAAGGAAATCAATAAAAATCCCAAAGTAAAAATCTTGGATTTATGAAAATAGCGGAACAATCCCGTGCGCTGTATGTTACCTATAATAGAATCACTAAAGGCACTAACAAAGCCCCACTCTTTGAAGGCGCTATAACAATAATAATAAAAATGGAGGAGTAAAAGTACAATACTGATGAGTCGGGTCATATCGAGAATTTTTCGCAATGCCTGTTCGTTTTCGCCTGTTTGCATAGCCATAATGGTTTCGTTTATTGATTATCAGATTGTCCTTTTCGTTTCTTTTTTTTCTTCTTGCCTTTTAGTTGATTGGGTAAGAAGGAGGAATCGTGTTCTGACTGTGTAAGTGCATTAACAAATTTTGCCATCACGTTACTATCATCACCCGTTATACTTTTTTTAGAATCTTGATCAACAGAAATATGCCCAACTTCTTTAGAGTCTGATTGCAAGGAAATTGCATCTGATTTTTTAACGGTGAAAACAGTTGTATTTTGATTAATAAATTCATTCAAATTGCAACGCTCCAAAACGGCCTTAGCACTGTATAATTTCCCCAAAGCACTTCCATTAAAAACAGATTGAGTTTGGTGATCCACATAGGTAATACCGTAAATTAAACCCTCTGTATTTTGCCGAATAACCATTTTGATTCCAGACGTTTCTACAATTTTTGCCAATTCCTGAATTGACATTTTTTTATTTTTCAATAATGCAATATCAACAGCATTTTTTATTCTTGATTTATGAGGCGTTCTCGATTTTTCATTTTCATTAAATCGATCTTCTAAAAATTTAAGTGTTGGTTTGCTGTAAAAATCACTCGCTTTAATTGGGACGCCAACCTTATTACCACCTTGATCCAGTATGCGATACACTAACCCTTTGTTTTGAAAAATCCTTGAATTTTCGCTTCCTCTGTCTGCTGCAATGTTATACTGTTGAAGCACAGCATTTAATTCTGGCAGGCTGGTGTATTTGTAATTCTGGATCACTTTATCCAAGACGTTGGTTATAGCCCGTTTGGTTTCGGTGCGTCCGTATTCTACTTTGTTTGTATCAACAGGTTTTATTCCTAATTCTTTTTCTCGTTTATGCTTCTCCGCTGGAACCAATCCATACGCTGTTTCAATTTCTTTTCGGGCTTTTTCAGATTGATTCCGACCAATATTCTGCATGTCTATTCGGCTACCATCATCCCTGACTTTTAGGGAAATGATATGAATGTGAGGGTGTCCCGCATCATGATGTTGATACACCAGATAGGGTTGTTCTTTAAAACCAATTTTCGCCATATAAGTATCCGCTATTTCCATTAGTTTCTCTTTTTGAATTCCTTTTTCAGTCACATCAAAATTGAGCGAAATATGTACGCTGTTCCGTTTCACATTTTCATTCAAATCAGCTTGTTTCAAAAACCGGTTTAGTTTCATTGTAAAAACTATTTTTTCAATATCGACCGGGTAATTTCCGGCGCCAATACATTCTGCTATACCCTGCTGAACTTTATTTTCATTGTAGTTCAAAATGCGATTTATGGAATGACCAGTTTTGATTATTGCAACCATGATTCTGCAAATTTTTGAATGTGTTTTTTGATTTCATCCACCTTATTAAAAAGAATCTTTTTTTCCAATTCGTAGCTAATGAGCCAGTGCTTAAAATCTGTAATCTGCTGTAACGCATGAAGTTTTTTTACAGCCTGATTGAAGTTGTTCCCGATAGCATTAAGTTCCCCTCTCAGGCGAATCATTTCCGCCATAAAATCGTCTAAGGATTGATTTCGATAGGTATTGACGATAGGTTTGTGTAAAAGATTTTTTCTAGCGTAATCGCTTATTTTTCGGCAAGTTGATTTATTAAACTCCTTCATTATCTTTTGATATTCATCAGGGGTCAACCGCAGATGAAGCCATTTTGTTCGGTTGTTTTGCTCTTTCATCATCTATCATTTTACTGTTTTTAAGCTCTTTTAATCTTTCAGTGTCACTGCCCACGAGTCCCGAGTGAATAGGCAGCAAGATATCGGTTGTGATACAACCGGACATCTTGCCGATTGCAGGAACGTGGCAATCTTTCAGAGACTTTAATGTCTATTATAATTTTCAATTGTTTTAAAATGCTCAAAAAGCTGATTTCTTATTTACAGCAAATTTTTTAAAATCAGAGATAGTAAAAACAGTATTTCGGAGCATGTAAGAGCCTACTGCTATAATTTTTGAAATATTACAGTTCTTGCAGAGTCTATTCTTATCTTTATTTATAATACTCAAGGAAAAGGCACGCTAATCAAAATTTTGAACTGTTCGACCCTCAAAATCCAAATCGGTTTTGTTCAAAATTTTTGATTTAGAAAGTGCTTTTTCAAAGCAATATTTCGACTTAAAAGAGACAAAGTCCTGACTATTTTTAGGAAGGTTTTTGGCTCTTGTCTTAAAGAAAAAACAGCATCTGGTACCATAAATTTTAAGTTGAAAATTTGAATCAGATACGAAGTTAAGTAAGCGGTAGCAATCTTACCTATCATAGGTATATTTCGCCTATCAAAGTTAATACGTCCCTTTATACCTTTGTAACAGTAAATTATTAATTAAAATGTGAAAATTATGCTGACAACAAATGATGTGGCTAAAGTGTTTGATACGATATTGAGCACGCCTGGGATGAATGAGATGGTGAAAATTGACTTGAAAATTTCACGAAAAAATGTACTGTTGTTGCATCATGTTATTGAGCGGGGAATGACAGTGGAAAATGATGTTTCAGGAGTATTAGGTAGCCTGTCGAAAGAAGGGTTATCAGAGCTTAAGAATGTAGCTGAAGAGTGTCTTCAAAAAGCTGGAATTGTAGAATTGAATCAAAAGCTTACTACTTTAAGTGCAGCTTGTAAATAGCATAAGCTTCTCAAAGTAAAATGAAGTGCTTACCAAACAAAATAGTGGTAAGCACTTTTTTTTATTGTTCTTCTAAAAGGATAAAATGGCTTATTTCTGAAAACTATTGGCTTGTTTCAGACACGCTATCTTTAAAATAACGTACCTAAATTTGTTTTGGATGTAGCTAATGTAACGGATTTAATTAAAATAGCAGTATACTAAAAAACTATAGAATTATGAAACAACTAAACAAAATCAAGCGTGTTGCCGTTGAATTAATTTGTCTTTTATACGTTCTGTTATTTATATACGCAGCGGTCAGTAAATTACTTGATTTTGAAAATTTTCAAGTTCAATTGGGACAGTCTCCGTTATTAAGTGCTTTTGCTTGGTGGGTAGCTGGATTAGTGCCGATAATGGAACTTGGAATAGTGGTAGTACTGGCAATTCCAAAGTGGCGTACTTTAGGTCTTTTTGCCTCGCTAAGTTTAATGACCTTGTTTACAAGCTATATTTTTATTGTGCTGAATTTTAGTGCTTTTGTTCCTTGTTCTTGCGGCGGTATATTGGAAAAAATGAGTTGGAATACCCATCTTGTCTTTAACGTTGCATTTGTTGGATTAGCTGTTGTAGCTTTGGTTTGGCAAAATCAAATAAGTATTGAAAATACACGATTTAAAATACTACGACCTCTTGTTAAAAGTATTCCTATTGCGATAATATCGAGTGTAGGTATTATGACTATTCTTTTTTTGTGCTCTGAGGATTTAATGCAACGAAAAAATCCTTTCGTTAGGCGGTATATCCGACGCTCTATTGAGCTGGTTCATTCGGTAGATTTAAAATTTAATTCCTACTATTTTTCAGGGTACAACCAAGGCACTATGTATCTTGGTAATTTTACAGACCCACTTCGCATGCTATCAATAGATTCCAGTTTTAAAGCAGTAAAAGGAATTGTAATTGATTTTAAAAATAGGAATCTTCCTTTTCGCTCGGTAAAAGTTTTAATCAGAGGAAATTACTTTTTTCTAACTGATGGCAGTGTGCCCAGAATTTTTAAAGGTAGCATTGAGGATTGGAAAATTACAGAGGAGTTACAAGATGTTCCAAATTTTACCCAAGCAGAACCTATCGATAGTATTAGCATAGTTTTTCGAAATAATACGGGGGTAGGAGCCGCCCATATTCTTGGTATTTTTAACTCGAATCGATCTCCTGAAGTTCAGTATTTGCCAGCTCTATTGCAAAAACAAATAGATGGTATTTTTGATACCGATGGGATGTTGCTTTTTAATGCTGAATTAGGTCGAATAGTTTATGTTTATTTCTATCGTAATGAAATTTTTTAGCAGATAAAAACGGCACCTTGCAACAAAGGCAACGTACGATTGACACCATATCAAATGCTAAGATTAAAGTGGCTTATTTGAAAGATGGTTCGCAACGAAAAATGTCCGCCCCACCCGCTATCGTAAATGCAAACACTGCTACAAAAAGTAACCTTTTATTTGTTGAATCGAAGGTTCCTGGATTATATGAGGATGATTCCATGTGGAAACAAGCCGCTATTATTGACGTATACAATCTAAAAAAGAACACCTATGTTTTGAGCTTTCCAATTTTTGGTGTCAAGGAGAATAAACTCCAATCTCTCTTTGTTACGAAAACCCATTTGTATGTGATTCTTGGTACAAACTTAAAAATTTTCGAATTGAAAGACATTCTTAAAAAAGAAATGATAAATGGAATGTGAACACATTCTCATTTATAAAAAAATACCGGCCAGTATCAGGAAAAAAGATCGAAAACCTGTAGAAAAAAGTAGATCAATTTTAAGTTTAATTTTAATACTTTTTATTATGAAAACGACATTTTTTAAAACGATCGTGCCTTTTGCAGCAGTTGCAATTCTAGGCATTTCAGGAGCCTTTTTGACCACGTCGATGCAAAGTGGTTCTAATTTAGCTACTCCGAAACAAGGGTACATGGATGGGCCAGAAGGGCCTTGTAGTGTCGAGGTAAATTGTGATACCAATCCTGGTCTAATTTGCGAGGTAAACGGTGTTCAGGCTTTCGGAAAAGATAATAATTGTAGTGAGATTCTATATCGTCCTTCAAACTAATTATCAGCCGAGCAAAAAGAGCAGTGCAGTTCCGATAAGGAACTGCACTGTTTTTTTATAAAATAATTACTTTACGCCTTCTTTAATCCAGGATTGATCTTTTCTCTCCTTGAGGTAATAATCAAACCATTCCTCTATTTTGTGGCTGAGATCTTTCTGGTTATTAGGTTTTAATATGACGTGCTTTTCATCGGGGTACAGTAGCATAATATTCTTTTTCCCAAGTCTGCGCAGGGCTAAATGAAATGCCACACTTTGATGCCAGTCCACATGTTGGTCTTCTTTTCCTGTCCATAATAGTAATGGAGTTTCAATAGCACTCACATTCGCAACTGGTGAATTTCTTGTGTACAATGAAGGGTCTTCGAAAGGAGTTTTTCCTAACCGCCATTGCTCACTTTGAAAACGATACATGTCAGGTCTTCCTGTATCCCAGCCAACGGTCAAGTAAAAACTAGTCAGATCCGTTGCTGTTGCTCCAGCAACTGCAGTTGCAAATATATTAGTTTGAGTAATAATAAAGGCACTTTCATAACCCCCAAATGAGTGTCCAATTAGTCCAATTTTTTTTGGGTCCACTAAACCGAGTTTGATTATTTCTTTGGTTGCAGATACCGTACAATCTACAGCATTGAATCCTGCTTTTCCTTGCTCATGTTCAATATCAGGACAAAGTACAAAATAGCCTTTTGACGTAAAAACAGTTCGGTTATATCCGGCTTGCATCAATAGGCTAGGATTGTGGTAAAAGTGAATTTTATCGGATTGCTTCTCATAGACATTAACAATCATTGGATATTTTTTTTGGGGATCATAATTAGCCGGATAATATAAAACTGCCTTTAGTTCCTGTCCCTTGTAATTGCGAAAGGAAATTAGCTTTGAGGTTCCCCAGTGGTATTTTGACTGTTGCGCATTACTTTCGAAAAAAGGTTTTGGTATTTCGGATTTTTTTTGAAACATCAAGCGAGGCGAGAGGTCTGATTGCTGTTCTTGATAGACATATAGCTGCTGATCCTTGATATAGTGCATTTGATCAATGTAGCTGTCTTTATAAACAATTGGCTTTTCTCCAAAATTACTGTTCCACTTGAAGTAGCCTGTTTTTTGATCAGCACCTGCCGCACTTAAAATTAGCTCATGGTCGAGATCGATAGTTTTACTTTTATTACCGTCAAAATTAGATTTAAAAAGATCATTATCGGCGAGCGACGCAATTCTGAAGGTTATTTGCTTTTCCCTTCCATGTGTAAGCCTTTTACTAGTGGTACCATCGGAATTTATGGACCATAAATCATATTGATCGTAAACAATTAAGTTATCATCATTTTTACTCCATCCCACATTTCCATACGCCGCGGTTCCGTCAAGGATATGCACTTTTCCAGAAAAGGACGTATTGCTGTTTTTAGTGACGTTTTGATGCATTCTTTTTGCAATATCATACACCCACCAATGGGCGTCCTTAAAATAGGCAATGTATTTTCCAGAAGGTGAGGGTAAAAGATATTTACTAAAGGATTTGTGTTTTCGAAGTAGAATTTCTGTTTCTCCGGTTTTTAAGTTCATGATATAAAAGTCCCTTAGGCCTTCGTATTCAAATTGAGGCTCATATTCTTTTGGGTTGGATAGAATGGCAAAATCCTGATTACCTGACAGCATCACTTTTGGCAATGCAGGAGACGAAATTGATTTTATACGTTTAAGATGTGGATACCATAACGCTAATGTAACCTGTGCGTTTGGTTGGCTTTTTATTTTCTCAAAAGGATAAATCCATTTAGCATTGCTATTCCAAACTTCGACATTATCAGCCGTTTTTTTTTGTTCTTGTTCCGATTGGGGACAGAGCCCAAAGAAGACACTTAGTCCATCAGAGGATATTGTTAAAGGGTACACCATTTTTCTATCCAAGATTTTATCCGTTGGAAAATCCTTCTGAGTTGTAGGATTCAATTCCTGTAAAGCATTATCTTTTACATTATAGAAATACAGTTTTGTATCATCAGAATCTGAAAGATTAAAGGCATAAAAGGCGATTGATTTGCCGAGTTCATGCCAGGTAAAATAACGGAAATGATTCGAACTGTTTTCGACAATCCAGTTTATTGCACTGCTATTTCCCAAATGGAGTAAACCAATGGAATACTTTAGATTTTTCATTTTCGTAAAAACGAGTTCCTTTTTACTAGGATCCATCTTAAAATTTTGAACATCATTAATGGTGTCAGTTACGTCGGTCTTCAGGTTTATAATTTTCAGTACCTGTTCTTCTTTACTGAGTAGGACAATCTGGTTCGTTTCTATAGAATAATCGTAGTGGCTTACTGGAGGATAAATCTGCTGTTTTCCAGTGACTAAATTTAAAATTCGCAAAGCTCCTTTGTCATCCATACAAACAAAATGATTTGTTCCGACGAAAAGCGAATTTTTCCCAGATGGGAAAGCGAATTTTTTACTCGTCTCAGTATTGCTCACAAACAAAGTATCAGTACCTTTTTCATAGCGCATGCTATAACTGGACCATTTGCCATTTGACGCTACTTTATCAAGGTTTAATTTTCCCCATAAATGATAGTCAGATTCCATGAGCTGTTTTTTTTTTACCACCTGCCCCCAAATAGGACAGGTTGAAAATGCAAAAATCAATATTAAAAATAAAATGAGTTTTAAATTCAGCTGGAAGTGTTTTCCTATTTTGAGTTTCTTTCGAACGGAAATAGTTTGGATTATCATACTATAAATTTTAATAGCCATTATTTTGAGGACGTAGGTTAGGATTTACACTCAGTTCATTTTGAGGCAACGGAAATAAAACATCGGTTGAATTCCAACCAGCTTTGGTAGCGGACAATACGGAATCAATTTTTCCAAAGCGTTTCAAATCAAAAAATCGATGTCCGTATTCGGTAAATAATTCCCATCTTCGTTCCTGCAGTACTGCATTTAAAATTTCGTGTTGTGTAACAGCAGTTGTTTCATTTAATCCTGCACGTTTTCTAATTTTGTTAAGATCTTCTTTTGCCCCAATCAAATCGCCCTGTTGTGCTCTTGCTTCCGCTCGGATCAAATATTGCTCGGCTAAACGGAAAACAATCGAATATTCTACGGAGGTGGCCGTTGGATTAAAAGCTTTGTATTTGTATGGATGATACCATATATCGCTGCCTTTTGATACAGCTTTAGTCCAGTTACTCTTTCTTAAGTCAGAAGTAGTAAACGAGTTTATCAGGTTATCAGATAGCGCCACCATGGTCGGAGGACCTGAAAGGAAGATAAATGAGGCAGCTTCATCGGTATTTTTACCAGCTGTGGCAGGTTGCAGTTGCCAAATGGCTTCTTTAGAATTTTTAAGGAAAACACTACTAATCGAATTTTCAAGAAAATAGAAATTTGTGGCATTTAAAACTCCAGACGAAGCATTGGCTGCTTCCGCCCAGGCTCCATCGTAAAGATATACCCTTGCTAAAAGTGATTTAGCTACAAATTGATTTGGACGAATCCTCTCAGGACCGTCATATTGTTGTGACAATAGATTTATTGCTGTATCTAAGTCTGAAATTACCTGTGTATAAACTTCATTTACAGTATTTTTTTTAACTGTAGTATTACTTTGATAATCTGTAGTTAGGATATAAGGAATTTCACCATAAAGATTTGTGAGATAAAAATGCAGCAGCGCCCTGATAAAGAGAGCCTCCCCCGTAAGCTGCTCTTTTTGTTTAACAGATAGTTTAGCACTCTTCTGAACACCTTCCATTACAGCATTGGCAGCGAAAATTTGATTATAAGAACTATTCCAATAGCTAGAAATTGAAGTGTTAGCCGGTAGGAGCGTATTGAAGTAAAATGGCAGAGCAGGTCCCCCCGGAGCAGAGTAGCAAGTAAATTCATCAGTATAATTTGCTAATTGATAGGAAAGACCTGCTGAAGTGCCAGTCAATAGACCTTGGTCTCTAATCTTCGAATAAACATCAGTTAAGGCACCTTCGGCCGTGGCATATTCATCGAATACTGTAACGGTTGTTAGTTGTGATTTTGGCAGTTCCACTTCCACAAAAGAATCACATGACGTTATACAAAGTAATACTAACGCTACTGGAAATACCAACCAGTTGCGATGTTTAGAAGTCGGTGTTAGTTTTATTGTTTTCATAGGTGTACAGTTAGAAAGTGAGTTGAATTCCTGCAGTTATAATTTTTAAAGGAGGTAAAAAGCCAGCAGTTATAAATTCGGGATCTCCATCTTTATAGCTACTCAAAGTCAGCAGGTTTTGACCCTGAAAAATGATTTGACATTTTGTATTTTGGATAACGAGGGGCAAATCATAAGATAATGCAATGTTTTTCAGCCGTATAAAAGAGGCATCAGTAAGTATACCAGTACTTTGATTGTACAGCGAACTCGCAGTCACTGCTGCACTATTTGCTCCGGTTGTATAGATTTGTTCAGTGGCATCGTCTCCCAGTTGTTGCCAACTGTCAGCCATTCGGGCAGGCTGATTGGTCATTTGTCCTGCAAATCCGATGGTGTAATTGCGTTTTTCCTGTTTTACAAATTGGAAAAGAAAGTCTAATTTCCAGTTTTTGTAACTCAATTGGTTTTGGATTCCTCCAAAATACTGAGGATTTAGATCTACAGCAGTTTGTTTATCGTTCGGGAAGGTGATAGCACCATCGCTATTAATGTCTTTAAATTGATAAACTCCTTTTTGTGGATCGATACCAGTGTATTCATAAAGTAATTCAATGTTCAAAGGTTGACCAATACGATACTTTTGACTGTTTGTGGATGTTTCTAAACCGGGGTAGCGTAAGAGTTTATTCTGAGCAAATGTAAGATTCAAATTGGTTGTCCAGTTAAAATTTTTAGTACTAAAATTAACCGTCCGTAAAGTAAATTCCCAACCTGCATTTTCTACGGTAGCGTCTAGATTGGCCTGTAGGGTCTGGAATCCTGTTGTACCAGGCAATGGTATACCTACAAGTTGATTGGAAGATCGATTTTGGTACCAGGCCGCTGTTAGAAATAGTCGATCATTGAAAAATCCCGCCTCTATAGCAGCTTCCAATTTTTTGTTAATCTCCCATCCAAAGTTGGGATTAAAGAGTCTTGAAGGTTGCAATCCTACATTGGAATCATAAAGAATACCTGTGGAAGTATAAGTGTTTAAGAACTGGTAATCCCCAATTTGATCGTTTCCGGTAGTACCGTAACTGGCCCGAAGCTTTCCAAAGCTAAGCCAGCTGTTTTCTTTTAGAAAATTTTCTTTCGAAAATAGCCAAGCCATACCAATGGCACCAAAAGTAGCAAACTGTTTGCCGGGACCAAAACGACTGGAGCCATCGCGTCTTCCTGTAAAATTGAAAAGGTATCGTTCGTTCCAATTGTAATTTATTCTTCCAAAAAAAGCTTGGTATTTGTATTGTGCATCGTCGCTAAAAAGAACACGAGCAGTTGTTGCTGAGGCCAAATCATAAAGGAGACTGTTGGATGTAAAACCACTACCAAATTGGTAAAGACGGGTTGTGTTTTGGTTTTGGAAAGTTCCTCCTAAAAGCACTCCAATTTTACTTGTGCCTAATTCCTTTTCCCAATTTAGTTGAGGTTCTATAATCCAAGACTGTCGATTGGTAGTGTTGAAGTAGATACTTGAATTGCTGCTTGTTAAATTAAAGGATGGATTGTAAATAGTGGAGGGTGAGGTTCGGGTTTCGGTATGTCTTAAGTCTGTAAATCCAAAATTGCTTTTTAAAACAACAGCTGGAAAAATTTCATACGATATTACGGCATTCGATACCAAGTCATTCGTTTTGGATTTAAATTTAGCGACCATAAAGCGCAAAGGATTTTGCCAAGTGCCATTTTCCCAATTGAGTTTGCCGTCTTCATTATAAAGTGCTGGTGCATTTGGGGCTAGAGAACGAGAGCTTGCGGTCAGGTCGAAAGCCGGCTGGTCGTTATTCTGGAGATTATATCCCGTCGAAAAAGTGAATTTGAATTTATTGTCCTCAGAGCTATGGTTCATATTAAATTGAGCACCACCTTTTTTATAGATAAAATCGCTCGGGAACACAGTAGTTTCTGTATGATAGGTACTGCTCAGTAAAAACTGCGTTTTATTAGAGCCTCCAGAAAGCACACCTTGCACATCGTTAAATTGTGCTGTACCTCCAATAAATTCTTTTTGCCAGTCGGTATACCGGTTTTGATCCCATGTACCGTTTACATCATAGGCAGATTGAGGATAGGTGGTGATACGGTCGTTACTGAGAGCCTGACGGCGCATAGCAAGATACTGCTCGGTATTCATTAGTTTCATGAATTTTGTCACCGTTCCAACGCCGGTCGTCGATTTAACGTTGACGGTCGTTTTACCCGTCATTCCTCTTTTGGTAGTAATGAGCACCACACCATTCGCACCCTTGGAACCATAAATGGCAGTAGCATCCGCATCTTTTAGTACCTCAATGCTTTCAATAGTTGCAGGATTAATACTGTTTAAAGGACTGGTAACTGATGGAAATGTAGAGGATGTTTGATTGTATCCAATAGGGTCAGTGGCGTAAGGAACACCATCAATAATATATAAGGGCGCATTTCCATCGGTTCGAATACTGTTTTGCCCTCGTATTTTAATATCGAATCCACCACCTGGTACGCCAGTGGTTTGTATTATACTCACTCCAGCCATACGACCTTGCATGGCGGCCAGCACATTAGTGACCGGTTGGGTTTCGATGGCTGCTGCCGTTATTCGGGCAATACTTCCGGTGCGTTCGCTTTCTTTCACGGAATAATAACCGGCATTAATTTTGACCTCCTGCAACGCAGTGGCATCCTCTTGCATCTGAATATCTAAAACGGAGCGACCATTAGTTGGTATTGTTATGGTTTTAAAGCCGATGAACGTAAAAACAAGAATGTAGTTGGGCGATGCGGTCAGGGTATATTTACCATTCACGTCAGAGATAGCTCCAGATGTAGCTTTTCCTTTTATGGAAATGGTTACGCCGGGTAATGGGCTTGTGCCATCAGTAATGGTACCGCTTATTTGGCTTTGCTGTGGTTGCGACTGCATTTGCCTCAGTATGGTTTTTGCTGGAGCAGGGGTGTAGGATAGTAAGAACCCAAAAATAATCAGGTACCAAAAAGCCGAACCACCCTTGTAAAATGAAATATTTTTCATAATATTGGTATAGTTAAATGAAACGTTAGTTTTGTTAGCGATGGTCCTCTATACTAGTTTGCTGACGGGTTGGAGGGCCTTTTTTGTGATTTTGAGGTGAGAAGTAAACGGGGCGTTAACTAATCTCACTTTTTGTTATTTTTTTTATCATAGGCATCCTTTTAATTAAATTGTTATATTTCCCAGTATTTTTTTTATTCAAAAATTATAATCTAACAGGCATTAAGTTCGCATAAAACCGTCGCAACCACAAAGCCAAAAGAATATAAGTGTTATAAATGCCACTATTAATACTGCTTTTATTAATCTGTAGTACTTCAATGTATTAATTTTTTGGATGTTAAAAAACCAATCCTATAGCAACTGCTATTGTCTGTAATTGTGTTATAGAAAATAAGGATTTATTTTCAGGAACAACTCTAAAACATATGTATGAAGAAATAGTTTTTATGATAGTGATTTTTAGATGAAACGTTATTTTTGTGAACTTGAGTCCTCAATTCAACCGAAAGAAGAGTAATAAGGCTTTTTTTCCTGTTTTTTATTTTGTCATAGGCAACGAATTTTAAGGTTAGAAAATAACCTGCACCTTTTTAGTAACTAACTCAAATTTAATTATGTCCATTTGTATTCAAAAGGTTTTTTCGGTGCAGGTATTTTTTAAGTAAATAATTATGCAATCATGAACTGGCTGTTGGTTAAGATTATTTTTTAATAAAATATTGATAACAAATGGCGAGACTTGTAAGTGAAGGGATATCGCTAAGAATTTGAAGTTGAGTTTTGCCTAATTAAATGGCATAAAAAATGGCATGGAACTCATCTTACTGCCTTAGAGGTACTGGTATACCCGGGAACAATAAGTGAGCCCACGCCATGGGACGTGAGCATCTTACTTATCATTTCGTTCCTTTTAAAATTACCAGTTTTCTAAGACGAAATTCAAAGCGAATGCTTCAAATGTTTTAAATGAAGAAACGCAAATGTATGTATTCAAAAGCAAATATAACAAAAAAATATAACAAACACACATATATGTGTGGGATTAATATTTTTTTATGATGGAATTTTATATTGTGATAAAAGATGAACGATATAAGGTGCTAATTGCACTAGGTGCTACCATAAGAAGGATTAGAGAAGAAACAACAGATTTTTCTCAATCCAAATTAGCTATAGAGATTGGTATATCTGAGAATCAAGTTGGTAGAATAGAAAGGGGAGAAAGTAATCCAACGGTTAAAACACTCCTGAAAATTGCTTCAGCATTAAAAGTAGATATCAAGATTTTATTTGAATAACCCATAGTAGGTATTCATAAAACTCTTGATTGGCTTTATCTAATTCAAGAATTGCTTTCAAAATTGTATTTTAGCTTATAATTCCCAACTTGTTCCCTTTCTTTCCTTTGTTGAATAAGGTTGTGAATTGCTTTCAAAATTGTATTTTAGCTTATAATTCCCAACATTCACTTTGAATAGGGTCAAGACCAACAGGTTGTGAATTGCTTTCAAAATTGTATTTTAGCTTATAATTCCCAACTGCAAGCTACGAAAGTAACTTTGTACAACTGTTGTGAATTGCTTTCAAAATTGTATTTTAGCTTATAATTCCCAACAAGTTGTCTATTCGTTCGGGTAAGTCCAAGGTTGTGAATTGCTTTCAAAATTGTATTTTAGCTTATAATTCCCAACAGGAAATAGTTCATACATACATTATCTAAAGTTGTGAATTGCTTTCAAAATTGTATTTTAGCTTATAATTCCCAACAGTTCCCTATGAACTTCTTTTGATCGGTTTGTTGTGAATTGCTTTCAAAATTGTATTTTAGCTTATAATTCCCAACTATCGCCTTTGTCATTGTGAATAGGAAACAGTTGTGAATTGCTTTCAAAATTGTATTTTAGCTTATAATTTCCAACGAAATATGCTTCTTCTTTACTTTCTATAATGTTGTGAATTGCTTTCAAAATTGTATTTTAGCTTATAATTCCCAACATTGGCTGCGCTATTTTATTGCGTCCAACTGTTGTGAATTGCTTTCAAAATTGTATTTTAGCTTATAATTCCCAACCGTAATTATGACCACAAATTACCCACATCAGTTGTGAATTGCTTTCAAAATTGTATTTTAGCTTATAATTCCCAACGAGTCGCTCCTGTGTGAATTGCTTCTGCGAGTTGTGAATTGCTTTCAAAATTGTATTTTAGCTTATAATTCCCAACCGGTGCATGCTTTCAAATGGTTTCGCTTGAGTTGTGAATTGCTTTCAAAATTGTATTTTAGCTTATAATTCCCAACACAAGCAATACCTGTAACCTGACATAGTTAGTTGTGAATTGCTTTCAAAATTGTATTTTAGCTTATAATTCCCAACCGGTGGAACTTCATACAATAATAGCTTTTAGTTGTGAATTGCTTTCAAAATTGTATTTTAGCTTATAATTCCCAACTGGGTTTTTGATAGCTGCTTTAACCGCTATGTTGTGAATTGCTTTCAAAATTGTATTTTAGCTTATAATTCCCAACATTTATTATTACTTCAGCAGTGAATGACGCGTTGTGAATTGCTTTCAAAATTGTATTTTAGCTTATAATTCCCAACCCACATGACTGACAACTACTCTAGGATTATGTTGTGAATTGCTTTCAAAATTGTATTTTAGCTTATAATTCCCAACAATTTACGTTCCTGAACAGGAAGTGCTGCGTTGTGAATTGCTTTCAAAATTGTATTTTAGCTTATAATTCCCAACAGGAACTGTGAAAGCATCTCCAGCAACAGTGTTGTGAATTGCTTTCAAAATTGTATTTTAGCTTATAATTCCCAACAAAGAACTTTTAGAGGATTCTAAAAACTTAGTTGTGAATTGCTTTCAAAATTGTATTTTAGCTTATAATTCCCAACAAAACTTCTACGGCAAATGTGGCTTGTTATGTTGTGAATTGCTTTCAAAATTGTATTTTTGCTTATAATTCCCAACTATGTTTTGGCAATTCTGAAACCACCTCTGGTTGTGAATTGCTTTCAAAATTGTATTTTAGCTTATAATTCCCAACTGAAAAAGTTTTTAAACACAGTATTCTACAGTTGTGAATTGCTTTCAAAATTGTATTTTAGCTTATAATTCCCAACAGCCCGGGCCAACTCCTGTTCCTTTGTACGGTTGTGAATTGCTCTCAAAATTGTATTTTAGCTTATAATTCCCAACATTGGAATCTTTTCGTCTTTATGCCAAAAGGTTGTGAATTGCTTTCAAAATTGTATTTTAGCTTATAATTCCCAACTTTCCCAAGTCGAAAGATCCAAATAACCAGTTGTGAATTGCTTTCAAAATTGTATTTTAGCTTATAATTCCCAACCTAATTCAGGAATTAAAATCAGAACAAAAGTTGTGAATTGCTTTCAAAATTGTATTTTAGCTTATAATTCCCAACCGTTAGGTGTTAACTCTGAATCTATATCTAGTTGTGAATTGCTTTCAAAATTGTATTTTAGCTTATAATTCCCAACGCAAATATCAATGTCACGATGTACAGCTCTGTTGTGAATTGCTTTCAAAATTGTATTTTAGCTTATAATTCCCAACTGTTGGTCCGTGTTCGAAATCATTTCTGAAGTTGTGAATTGCTTTCAAAATTGTATTTTAGCTTATAATTCCCAACTGTATCTGGTGGTGAAGATGTCGAAGGTAGTTGTGAATTGCTTTCAAAATTGTATTTTAGCTTATAATTCCCAACTGGCAACGGAAGAGGAATTGAAAGCACTTTGTTGTGAATTGCTTTCAAAATTGTATTTTAGCTTATAATTCCCAACTGAAGCTTTGGACCGTAAAAATGCAAAGTAGTTGTGAATTGCTTTCAAAATTGTATTTTAGCTTATAATTCCCAACAACAGCACTTTAATGGATTTCATGCGCCGGGTTGTGAATTGCTTTCAAAATTGTATTTTAGCTTATAATTCCCAACACAGCACTTCTGGAAGCCGGAACAGATTTAGTTGTGAATTGCTTTCAAAATTGTATTTTAGCTTATAATTCCCAACTTCTAATCGGTAAGGCGTAGCTGTTAAACCGTTGTGAATTGCTTTCAAAATTGTATTTTAGCTTATAATTCCCAACACAGGAATAACTCATGGCTTTTGGATTCGCGTTGTGAATTGCTTTCAAAATTGTATTTTAGCTTATAATTCCCAACGTCCCGTTGCGGCATAGTGGAGTGTTTTGTGTTGTGAATTGCTTTCAAAATTGTATTTTAGCTTATAATTCCCAACTATAGTAAAGTTTTGTATCTTTGCAATTCTGTTGTGAATTGCTTTCAAAATTGTATTTTAGCTTATAATTCCCAACTTTTTTACTAATTGATTACAACTTGTAGATGTTGTGAATTGCTTTCAAAATTGTATTTTAGCTTATAATTCCCAACTTCGCTTGTTTGGTTTAACGCTTTGGGGAAGTTGTGAATTGCTTTCAAAATTGTATTTTAGCTTATAATTCCCAACAAGCCCATCGCCTTTAGTCTTTCCGGTTAAGTTGTGAATTGCTTTCAAAATTGTATTTTAGCTTATAATTCCCAACTTTTGAAGCGCACGAGCATTTGCCTGTTCTGTTGTGAATTGCTTTCAAAATTGTATTTTAGCTTATAATTCCCAACATTTATCATCGTCCGAGTTTGTCGCTTATTGTTGTGAATTGCTTTCAAAATTGTATTTTAGCTTATAATTCCCAACACATGCTGATAATCAATTTCATCCTCAATTGTTGTGAATTGCTTTCAAAATTGTATTTTAGCTTATAATTCCCAACCTCTGACGGTATGTGGAGTGCAATTCCATGGTTGTGAATTGCTTTCAAAATTGTATTTTAGCTTATAATTCCCAACATACCGCGACCTAATCGTTTGATATGTTGGCAGTTATGGGTTTGTTTTGAAGTTAAAAAAAAGAAGTGTTTATATGTTGTTGTACAGTGAGTTATACTTTTTTCTAATCCTGTTAGATTAAAACAACTCTAATTGTTGCGAAGGTTTGTCTGTTTCTACCAATTTTTTTCCATAAAAAAGCTCCATCATCCCAAATTGTTTATCGGTTATTTGCATGACGCCAATTTTGCCGTGTTCGGGTAAGTTATTTTTTATTCTTTTAGTGTGTACTTCCGCATTTTCCCTGCTGGCACAAAATCGCATATAGATCGAAAATTGAAACATAGAAAAGCCGTCGTCTAATAATTTCTTACGAAATGTACTGGCTATTTTGCGCTCTTTGCGCGTTTCCGTAGGAAGATCAAAAAATACTAATATCCACAAACTTCTATATTGATTTAAACGGGTGTAATGTTCATCATACATAAACGGGGTATAAAATTTTCCTTGCCGTTCCCTCAAAACATTCGTGTAAGGAATGTGTGGTTCTGCTCATGGCCACCATCAATGGACTGTTTTTTCCGTCAATAAAAACATCTATACTGGCTATACTCAATAATTGTTTTTTAATGTCAATGGTCAATTCTTCAAAAGTATCTTCAGTTTCCATGATATGGCATACAATCAAATCTACATACGGGCGATACGGTTCCATAATATCATCAGCAAGGCAATACGCATTGTATTTGTTGCGATGAAAAATGCCTAAAGTGGGCAGCATCCCAGAACTAACAATAGCTCGTGCGGTAATAGCCCTTAGAATGGCATAACCATAATTCAACAGATTATTAGGGGCGATTCCTTTTTGTCCTCTAGTAAAATTTTCTATTTTGATGAGGTTTCGGCCAATAATATACTGCCGCTCTGGATTCGTGATTGAGTGCATCTCCCGAAGTAACTTCTTTTGCCCAAAGCTCCATTTTTCGGCACGGGATTCCTTTTTCTTTCAATATTCCAGCTTGGTTCATAATTTTGGAACTAATGGTTTGCTGCCACAGATTCTTTTTGAGTGGAGCAGAAGCATTAATTTGGTTTTTGAACCGTTCGCTTTGTTCGGTATGTCCGTTGAGGGGCATTAGCAAACCAATAGGCAGGTGATATTGGTCGCAATTGATTAATGCTACATTGTTGTGAATTAGTTTTTCTAATAATCCATTAGTAATCGTGATTTGTTGATTTTCCAGAACGATAACACCAATATCTTCAATAGCCACTGTTTTTGTTTCGTGTTCCTTGTCAGGATAAGAGATTACTATTTGCTCATTTTTAGTGCTCAAATAAGCAGGATTGCCAAAGAAAAGGGTTCTTTTTATCATAATTAATATTCTCCAAGTTGAACAATTTTACCTAAATGATTAATTCTAACTTTAACAATCCCTGATAAAGGAGAGGTACTTCTAATACTTCTATAGGTTATATCTTTTAATTCGTTTTTCTCTTCAATGATAGTCTCTAAATGATGTCTAAACATATAATTTTTAGTTGCAATTTTCTGAACTCTAAATATATTAGGACTAATCAAATAATAGTTATTTGTGTTTTTTAAATCAATCTCTTGAGGATTAAAAGAATCCGTCGGAAATATAAAAAACTCATTTTGCTTCATAGTAAACATAAATTCCCAACCGTTTGCATGATTTTTATTGATAATAGATAATCCTAAGTTCTGACGAACTACAGCATCATAAAAAGAAACTACTTCTTCTTGTAAATTTCCTTTCCCATCTTTGTAAATTGCCACATGATGGTTGTTTCCAGTACTGACAAAATCTACTGGAATTGGATTGCCTTTTTCGTCAAAAATTTCATTTCCAAAATGATCTTTTTTAGTATGTAACGCTTGTGCATTACTCACGCCACTAATAGTTACTCTTTTTATGGCTATTCCTTTTTCTTTGTTTTGCCAAATAGGATTTTCATCTAAATTGACAAAAGCTTTTTTAGGATCATTGTTATATTCGTTCAAACGATTTTGAAGAATAGTTTTTAATCCAATGTCAATAACTTTGTCGATTTTTAAATCAGGAGTAATATCTTTTCTAATGGTATAATTATCTTCAAACCAAACCATTTTAACTTTTTCAGGTACTACTTCTGTGTTTTCTGGATCCAAATAAATAGGATTTTTAGTCAGGGCATTTTTCCCTGTGAAAGCTTTTTTCGGATCGTCACTGTTTTCAAATAATCGAACCAATAATGCTTCACGATATTGTTTTTTAGCTACTTTACTGATATATTCAGCTGTGAAACTGGCACTAACTTTTTCCTCTTTTGTTGCGTATTGTTGCAGTTTTCCGTAAACGGTTTCTTTATGTAATTGTCCACGAGGTGTGAGTTGAGTTTTAGGTTCTGCCCAACCACCTTTAATTTTTGTTCTGTTTTTATTATTGGTAACTACTTTGTTTTTGGCTTTGTAGGAAATCAAAATACTTTCAAGTTGCTTTTTAGCTTCTTCCCTAAAGTTTTTCATAGGAGCTATAAAACGCAATTTATTATTTTTGTCTCTTTTTAAATATTTAGATTCGATCCCTAAAATAGAGCTTCCTTTTTTAGTATTTATATCCCGTGCATTCAGATTATTCAGATATTGAATATAAGCGGGTTTAGTAAATGCAACCGTTATGGCATCCATGGCGTGATGGCGATGGTCGTTTCGTTTAGTCCAATCCAATATTTTGTATAAACGTTCTCCGTTTTTACCTTCTTCCTCTTTTGTTAATCCCAGTTTATGATATTTGTCCCAATTCAGCTCTTTCATCACTTCAACAAGTTCCCAATCTTCACGTAATTTGTCGGTTACGCTTCCAATCGTTGAGGTTACATTTCTAGAAACCTCCAAAAGGATTTCTTTGGCTTTTTTGGCTATATATTGTGTTTCTCTTAATTGTCGGTCAATAAAGCCTTCAGGAATATCGCTGTCTGCCATCAAAAGTTTATTCTGCTTCGTTCTACTTATTTTACCAAATAAACTTTTTACTCTTTTTTCGAATTGGTCAAAATCTTCAGGAGATAATTTGTCTTTTAAAAAAGAATAGGCTGTTTTATTGCTTTTGTCAATATTCAACTGACGTTCACAAATTGTTTTGTTAGAAAAACTATCGTCAAACAAGCGCGATTTTGGAATTATATGTTCAATATCATATTCTTTAGAAAATAATTTGGATGGCTCAATAGGTTTTCCAGTATAAAGTGAAATCCCATCTGACTCTTTCCAAAGTTTATAACGAATAATGTCGTTTCTGGTTACACGATGGATTCCAAATTCTGTATGTAATAATTTTCTAATTTGTTCGTGTTCGGCTGTATTTTTATTAATAGCCTTAGTCATTTTACTACGTTGTTCGTTGTTGTTTTTTAGCTCACGAGCTAATTCCACACGAATTTCATCTGGTTTTCCCATTGTTGGGTCTGCAATTATGGCATTAATCACGTTAATCATTTGATTAAGGATTTTCTCTACCACTGGATTTCGCAAACTGTTTTTCTTTAGTAATTCTAGGGTATCTTTAAGAATTCTAATGTCATTAGCTTCTTTAGTTAATGATGAGGAATGATTATAACCTGAAAGGAAACAAGCTTGGTCATAAATTTGTCCATCCATTAAATGAGGCAATACTTTTTTGATGGCTTTTGCACTCAAACTACCGTAATCGGCTTGAAGATTTATATTTAAAAGAAAAGGAACGTGATTTTCTTTAAAATTAAATTTGCTCATTAAACTTTTTTTCAAGGTTTCATCCTCTTCCGAGGAGTAGAGTAAATGCCACAATTGGTAATAGGGCTGTTTATCAAATTCATTTCCCTGAATGGTTGGATCAAAATCGAGTATATTGGTATTGATATTTAAATTTTCAAATATTTTTACAATAGCTTCTTTAATCTCAAAAGAGCTCATCTTTGAGAAATCCATTTCATAACCTTCAACTTCAAGTAATTTTTCAAAAGCTTTGTAAAGTACCGTATTTGTTCTGTTTCCTTCTATTTTTTTGAAATTAACGGAATGGCTGCCTTTTTTCAATTCGCAAAAATCCATCAGTTGGATGTCAGTCATTCCATCTTTAAACTGAAGTACTTCGGCAATTTGTTTTTTTAATTCTTCACTTAACAAATGGGGTTTTTTAGTAGTTTCGTTTTTAACGACAATATTATTCAAGTTTTGCCAAATTCTGAATTCTTGAAATAAAGGAGATGATTTTGGAATAGCTTTATGTCCTTTTTCAAATTCACAATGGCTAATCAAATGTTTCTGAGATTTCAATTTTCTTTGATAAAAAATGGTAATATCTCTAACTTCTGATTTTAGCTTATCGTTTAATTCAGGATGATATTTGGCTTGAGTTTCCCAGATTTTTTCAAATTCATCTAAATAATCTTGGCGGTAAAAAACTTGGTTTTTTAGTTTAGAATGTGTGTTGTTTTGGAGTTGTTTGTATTGAAATTGTCCAACAGTTTCCTTGTTGAAATATAGCTCTTTACTGCGGTCACTGATAGCTCCAAGATAACCGCTTGACTGATTTATTTGATTGTTGATTTCAGTAATGATATATGCAATAACTTTTAAATCAAGTTCATTTGCTAAAGCATCGTTTCTCCATTTGTAATGTTGCAATTTGGTTTCTTCTCGTGAGCCTTTATTTTCAGTAAGTTCTATTTTTAATATTTTATTAAAATGTTGAGAAGTTTGCGTCCTTGATTTCCCCCGAATATCTTCAAGTAATTTGCTATTTATACTTTCAGGATGGAATTGTTTCTGAAAATGCACGATTTTTTCTAATTCTTTTTGCAAATCGGAACGATAGAAATCAGGAATGTATTTTCCGCCATTTAACAAGGAATTATAAACCCATTGCCCTGGAGTGAGATTATTTTCGAAAAGTGCGGTAGCAATTGCCATTCCATCAATTGCTTCTCCCTCCTCGGCTGTTTTTGCTTTTCTACTGCTTTTATAACCTCGCTTTTTATTCAGCGTCAAAAGAACTTTTACAAATTCTTCTTTAGTAACGGCCTCCGTTGCTGATTTAGCTCTTAACCTATATGATGAAAAAGTAGTTTCTTTTCCTGTTTCTGCATAAATAAAAGTGGAAGAAATAAACTTTATTTTATTAAAAGATTCCAATAATGCATCTCTTCTTTGTTTGAAACGTTGTAAACCTCTTCTCGCACCTCGTTTTAAAGTTCTATCGGCATTAATAGAAATCGTATTGCCTTTTTTAAAATCGGCTTCTTCGTCTGTTGTAAGAGGAACAATGCGAACGCCGGTATTTATTATTGATGATGTTTCATTATCATTTTCAGCTTCATTAATAAAAGACCATCCAATAGATGTAGTTCCTAAATCCAATCCTAATATTTTTTTCATTGTATGTATTTTATACTTAAGTCCATTGCTTTATAAAAATAAGTGCTAATATAAATATAAGAAAATTAGCATCCTTACGGGAAACCGTAAACGAATATCAAAACTTTTGTTGTATCATTGCATTACAATTTTGAAGCAATTCACAATAAGGATTATTCCGTTGTGAAAACATTCAAAGCGGCCCCACAAGGGTCGCTTTTTTTATTGAGATTTAACTCAGTTTTTTACGGTCAATATCTTCATAGACGATAATGCACAAAATCAAATAAAGTCTTTTGCCTATCAACTATTATTAATTTAATGAATCTAAATTTACTACGACAGTATCACGTACTATTGTTTCTATGTTTCTAACGGTGATAGATAATACTTCTTGATTTTTTTCCTTTTAGCAGCTAACATGTAACTCTTTTTGAAAATAATTTTAATTATTGAATAAATCTAATACTTTTACTTTCGATTCATTTTAGTTTTATTGATTGCTTTTTACCTTGTATCTTTGTGTAACTTTCACCTAAAAAAATCCTTTTTTAAACTGTAAATTATAAAATGGAAAAATACATACGTCAATTAATTACCATACAATTTGAAGACAAAAAAGAAAATTTTAGTGGTTTTCTAATTGATTGGACGGAAGATTGGATTTTACTGAAAAATAATCCGGTCGATTTTATAATTGATGGTTACACGATCTTGAAAAATAAAAATGTAAAGGCCATTATTCAGGACAAAGATCATGAATTCACAGAAAGGGTAATTAAATTGAAAGGGTTAAAAACAAGTGCCGAAGAAATAATTCCGCTACAGGATTTGTCCTCCATCATCCACTTTTTAGCCAGTAAGTATACTATTTTTCAAATTGCGACTAAGTCTGACAAAGCGGTTTATTTAGGTAAACTTATAGAGCTAAATGAAGAAGAACTTGTCATCGATTTTTTAGGAACAGAAGGACAGTTTGACGGTGAAATGAGTTTCAAGCCCAAGAAAATTAGAGTGATTGAATTTGATACGGATTACATCAATTCTTTAAAGCTAATTGTTGACGAAGACAAGTAAAAGTGAGTACTTGTGACTTACGTATTAATTTCATTGGACTTTAGGCAAAAAAAATAGTTTAGAGGAGTTATCCAGCTGCGAAGTAAATAGGGGAGGCGACCTTTTTTTGATAATAGCAGAGACCCGAAGAACGTACATTATTTATCTAATTCTATTTTGTAGTCTCGAAAAATCTATAGTACCTCAGCAATTAAATCTGACGAGTAGGATATAGCAAAAAAAGGAGGCCTTTAAAGGCTTCCGATTGTAGATTTTGATTCACCATTTATCAAATCATGCCGTTAAGTATGAAATAACTATTTGAATAAGCTTCTCTTCTCAGATGGTTTTACTCAAGTGATTAATCAAAACCACACTCAAAGATATAACTAATAAAGCGATAATCAATTGGTAATAAGTATTTTAACTTTTATTTAGGCTATTGTTTTTGGATGGGTAAAGACTTTAAATTTTTGACTTTACCTTTTGGATTTATTATGGGTTTCCTCATCCAAAATTAATTGCAGCCACAAACGGAGTCTTTGAGTAAAAGAAGCAAATCAAATAAAAATGAAATAAAAAATAGCCATTGAATGATAGCTTCAAACGGAGTGGGTATCTTTATATTTCAACAGATTTGAGCTTATAGGATTATTTAGGTTAGGCAAAATTGGGGCTAATAAAAAAGCCCTTTAGAAAATCCAAAGGGCTGATTCGTAAAGAGGAATTTATTTTTTTGATTCTTCTATAGAAACCTTTCTAAACTCTTTTAATAGTTTTTCCAGCTCCAAAGTCGATTTACGAGCTCTCGCTCCAGCAGCTTTCACACCTTTTTCAGTCAGTGATTCAGATTCTGTTTTGAATGTTTCGAATTCAGCATTGATTTTTGCAACTAAATCTTTCATAATAGTTTTGTATTAAATTAGGGCGTAAAAATAAAATTTTGCTTTTTATACCGGCATGTTTTCATGTTAAAGTTAATGCTTTACAATCGAAATTTTTCTCTAAGGGCAAAAGGTACATTTTATACATGATGCTAGATAAATTACGTATTTCCTTCCTTTAGTTGTTCAATAAAAAAGGACGTAGGCATACCTGTTTTTGTCAAGAAAGCATTTGCAAATCTTTGGGTACTACTAAATCCTGCTTCTTCAGCCAATGCTTTATTGGTATAGTTTCGTATTTTTTTTTCTTCTTGTAACAAAGTTATCAAATAATCAATTTTAAGATCATTGATATACTCCACAAATCCTTTTTCCTTATAATGTGCGATAATTTTGGACAGGTATTTATTGTTAGAATTGAAGGCAGCTGCTAATTTTACCAGTGTTATGTCTTTTTCTAAGAATTTCTTATCGCGTTCGAATTTATCCAATTGTTTCAAAACATTGTTCACGGTATCCGCATTGATATCTAGTATTTCAGATTTGTCATTTTTAAGTTTTGTTTTGTTTCTGTTTTCATCCTTAATTTGAACCATCAACTCATTAAATTTTTGCTTGTATACCGCACGATTCTTAAAATGCCGGTACGTCATGAATAGTAACCCTAAAAAAAATACTACAATGATGCTGATAAAAATAGTGTCGTTATACTTTTGACTGAGTAGCTCTGCCTTCATTTTGTCTTTTTCTGTCACTATCACTTTCGTGTCATATTCCTTATGAACTTTGCCTATCAAATACTTGTTGGTTTCTTTTAAGGTTTTAACCGCTGCGAGTAATTGGTCAATGTAAAACAATTGCACTTTCAGATTATCCTTTGTTTTGTAATAGGCAATCAATAATTGATATACTTCAAGTAGGTCTGGTCTAATATATCCTTTATCCTGGAAAGTTCTGTCGACCTTTTTGAAATACGATACTGCTTTATCTGATTTTTCTAGTTGCCAAAAGCTCTTTCCAATGTAAAAATTTCCTACTGCCACATTCGCATAATCTTTCTTTTGGTTTATTTCTATCAGCGACGATTCAATCTTTTTGATGGCTACATCATAATTTTTCTTGAAATATTCATTGATGCCCTCCGAATGAATGAAATAGGGCGTCATTTCGGTTACATTTAATCCTTTGCTTTCAGAAATACCAATTTTATTGGTTTCTGAGCATAAACCATAATTTCCTATTTTATTGTAACAAAGACCTAAAGAATGTAGTGAATTTAAGTAAGGTCTTGGGTTTTCATTTTTATAATATGCGACACATTCTTTTAACAAAGAAATTGCTTCATCATAAAATCCTAAGTAATATTTGACTTGACCCATATTGTACTTCAGTTTGTGAATCAGGTAGCCATCATTAGTTTTAGCGATATAATTGTTGGCAATGATGTAATTATCTAGTGCATTACTTAGTTTTTTCTGGCTGTAAAATACAATACCTTTTGAAAGGTAAGCTGATCCAATAAGGGCTGGATCTTTCCTTTTTTTTGCAGCATAAGTCATACTATCTGCATATTGTAGCCTAATATTATTTGGAGATTGATGCAGTGCATTCTGGTATCCATTGACCAATTCTTTCCAGTTTTCCTCGTTCTTCGCTTTCTTTATGTAAATATTTATATAAAAGAATGCTTTAGCAGTATCTTTTGTTAGCGAGTAGCTCCTGCCTTCCAAGTAAACATAGCTTTTGTTTTGAAGTGAATCTGGTATTTTGAATACCTTTTTTTGACTAGTAACGCAATGTGCTGTAAGTAGTAATGTAAGTAATACATAAATTTGTTTCATAGTACGTAGTAGGTTAGGGATAAATTACTGTGTTCTATAATGAATATAATAAGTGTGATGATAAATAGTACAAATCAGCACTTATTATCGGGTATTTCAAAAATAAGATAAACAATTGTTAAATAGGTGTTTATTTGATAAAAATATGGTGTGGATTTCCATGAAATCAATACGCGAATTCGTGGAAACCCATAGGTATTGTGTTGCAGGGGAGTTATTGAGCGAATAGATTTGCTTCGAATTCAAAAGCAAAAAGTTTAGCAAAGTGCTAAATAAAAGTTCTGCTTACCCGGGTGAAATGAACTGAGAAGAAATTCTCGGTCCCATTTTAAAAACATTAATCATGAAAAATTATCTATTATGCGCTATTTTATCATTCGCTGCTATTTCCTGTTCCACTGAAGCTGAAGTTGATCCTTCTGTAACTTCCGATTCTAATCCAAGTATATTACATACTAATTCGCAGATTCCGCACAATAATGCTAATCCATTTGAGGGAAGAGGTAAGGAGTATTTTGATTTGCTTACTATTTATTTGGACACTAACAAAGTTCCAAATTCAGCTAGTGAAATGACAGAGCAAATAAAGTTTATGTTCCAAAATTACGATATTAGACTGTATACGAGTCGAAGTACAGCATCATTAACCTCTAAACAGGTTACGATGGTGCTTAGTGAACCCGAAAAACAATTAATAGCTATTCTTGAAAATGGCTCTTTAAGTTCGGAGGCCAAAGAGGAGTTGATCCATTTTGTACAAGCTTTACTAACGCAACAAGATAGTGAATACGTGGAGCAGTACCACTATATTGTTTCCTATGAAACTAAGATTTTAGAAAATAAAACTTTGAGTGCGGTTGAAAAAGAAACTATTCTTTCTGTAGCATCGGTTTCTAGGTATGCACTTTATGCCAATTCTAAACATAGAGATAGAGATTGGGAGATTTCTGTAGCCAATCGTAAAGCGCAACCAGCATTCAATTCGTATCAAGCTACTATTATTTCTGTTATCCTATTATCAAAAAAGCTTTTATAAAACTGTAATCCGATTGCAAACAATCCATTTACGAGAATGAAATTAAAAATCATTTTTTACTACACATTGGTTCTTTTAAACCTTGTTAGCCTCTATTTCATCATCGCTCTTTTTAGCTATGATGAAATGGTAGGTTATCTTATAGGTGGCGTTAAACATGTTGATAGTCCAAGGAAATTGGCCTATCTATTTTTTATAACATTACTGACCAATCTCTATTTTGTGGTTTTAGGTTTACTGGAATATTTTTTCAATAATCAAAAATAATGCACCTCGACTATACCTATCGAACATGTAAACTGTCACCAGCATGATAAATGAATTAATAAATAGTGAATTAAATGAAAGTCCTTACCATGGTCTGCAACTCTGCATCATCAAAAAGTATGTGATAAAAACGGCTTCCCATGAGTCTTTTATTGTCAATAATTTTTGCATTTTACTAATAAAATCTGGTGCTTTTAAAATTCAGTTAAAAGATACCGTTCATGATTTATCAGCCCAAGATCTAATTGTGATTCCAAAAAATACGTTTTAACTTTATTGGATGCAGAAGACAAACTGAAGTTATATCTAGTAGCATTTACCGCTGACTTTGCCACTCAGAATTGTTTCAAGAAAGAGTTAGTTGATGCGTTTTATTTTTTTATCGCAAGGCCTTCCCTGAAAATTACATTGGATCAAAAAGATTTTTTAGTTCTTTCACTCATATACAAACTTATTTATTTTGTAAGGAAGGAGGGTAAACTTGACGGCATAGAAGCGGAATTGCAACGCATTAGTTTTAATTTACTGTTGTACGAATTGCGCTCAATTCATGCTAAATATACTTCACAAGCCGCCTTGAATTTCAACAGAAAAGAAAGAATATTGATACAATTTTTTACCATCTTATCCATTCACTGTAAAAAGCAGCATAGCGTTAAATTTTATGCCGGATCGTTGTTTATTACTGCTGGATACTTGAGTAAAATTGTAAAACAGATCACCGGAAAACCGGTAAAAATTTTAATAGCAGAATCTATTATTGCAGAGGCGAAAAATTTATTGGAAGATTCCCAGTTATCAGTAGCCGATATAGCTGAAGAGCTTTCTTTTAGTAATTCTTCCACTTTTTGTGTTTTTTTTAAAAGACATACATCCATTGCACCATCTAGATATCGCACAAATGCTATCGAAAGGTTGAAGAACCAGTAGTTTTCGTTGCATTTAATTGTAAATTAAAACAATAGCATAATGATAAAAACCCACCCATTAGAATGGTTAGATTCTTTGATTTTGCAAACCTTTGATCCAAAGAATACAACTCGCAGTTCAATATCAGAAAGTACTTTGTCGTTAACGTCCGAAAATATTGCCAAAGAATCTCAAAAGATTCAGATCCAACTCAAGAATGAAGTGTTTTCCTTAAGGAAGAAAAGGCAAATTCGACTTTTAGTTCGAAAATATCATTCTACACTTATCTTTTTGCTGGATAATGTTATTGAAAATCGAAAAAATACAATTTTTAATGCTCCAAATTTATCCACTAGCATCGACACTATAATCAGTGCTTTAGAGGAACTACTATCTTTTATAGAAATCCGTTTTGCTACTTATCTGAGTTTGGACGAACGCGTACCGGTCACTTATCTTGTTGTTTCCAGAAATGAATTGCATTTAAAACTGGACAAGCTTCAAAGAAAAAAATGGCAGAATGAAATTCATCAAAATATCATGGAGTCTGTCATCTCCGTTCTTTACCAACTAATCCAATCTAACAGAGGTTATAAAATTACCTACAGACAGATTCTCTATCAAAAAGAACTCTTTAAAAGTATCGATGATTTCGATGAATCTGAGAAAAGTGTAGACATTTATACCTCTTTGGATGAATTGCTTATTCGTTTGAATTTTAATGCTCAAGTTTACATCACTTGTTTGATTAATAGAATTGTCAGCAATTTAGATATGCAAACTACTTTAACTGATAGGATGAGTAAGCTACTTTTTATTTTTAAGGAATTTCGTCAGTTATATTCTAACGAGAGCATTATGTTTGAGCCCAGCCAGCAAAATATTAAAAGTGTTTTACATAATTGGTTCAAGCATGAAGTAGCCTATTTAGAGAGAGAAATCGAATTAAACGCAAGTTCGAGAATTGGTGTGCAAACCAAGCACATTGAAGCAACGGTAGCTTTAGATAATAAAATTGAGTGCATATTATCGACCGATCAAATGGGATTAATTCTGAGAGCTACCGATGAATCCAGGATTTTGAAAGCCAGATCGATGAGCCAAATATTTAAAACCATCGTACCATATCTTTCTACCCCTTTTAAAAAGGATTTATCCTATCAATCTGTTAGAAGCAAGTCTTATAATGCAGAAGAAAGAGACAAAGAGATTGCTATTCAGACTTTAGAAAAAATCATAAAAAAGATAAAGTCGTATTAGCAATACTACTACTAAATCCTAGACCACACAAGACTTAATATTATTGCTAACTACTTTAATTAAAGGGTACAGAAGGGTACAGATTAAAGTTGTACTTGTAGTATCGACTTTCAAATTGTTCCTTTGAAATATAAAATAAATCATTGCCTAGGGTTAATGTTTTTATTACTATCAAGGAAGTTAAACATTTAATAAAGAACGTATGTTAACAAACATTTCATGGGTCAATTATATACTTGTAATTGTCCTGCTTACAGCAAGCTGGTACTTATTTGTAGGCTTTCGATTTTATTTTACAGAACTGAAAGATCTAATAACGGGGAAAAAAAAGTTTTCAATTCGAAGTTTTCCTCAAGTTCAATCAAAGGTAGGTTATCTGGAAGCTCCGAATGGAATTCCTTCAGCACTCAATGAAACTCAGACCGACCAAACATTTCAAGATGTAGAGGATTTGGTAGAAAAATTGAAAAATCTTGTTGCAGATGCATTGCAAAGAAAACTCCCCAAAAAGGAATTTATGTATTATCTGAGTTTGGTTCTCCATGAATTTCCGACTGTAAAGGACTCGCCTTTTCGATCTTCAATCTGCGAATTAGTAGTCTCTGAATGTGATAAACTCGAGATCATTCATGTAACGCAACAGGAAGTGCATGTGTTATGGGATACATAAATTAAAATTCTATTGCGGAGGAATTATCCCTGTTAGCTCTTATGCGGTATGGCTTAATGTGACAGGAAAAAGAGTGCAGTAATAGCGGTATTCCTCTGCTTTTTAGTACTTAAAACAAAACTTTTAAAATGATGTATTATGAAAAATCGCGGGAGGAAATTAAAGAAGTTTACAGTAGCAAAAATAAGATTTGTTTTATCTGTGCTGCTATTATTTGTTGGCTATGTCACGGCTCATGCGCAAGACGGGGTTGCTGGAATTAACGAAGCCAATCAAAAGGTAAGAAGCTATTTTGATGCAGGTACAGAGCTTATGTATGCCGTAGGTGCAATACTGGGTTTGATTGGAGCTGTAAAGGTTTATCAAAAATGGAATGCTGGTGATCCTGATACCGGAAAAGTAGCGGCGGCTTGGTTTGGCAGTTGCGTTTTTTTAGTGGTGGTGGCTACGGTAATCAAATCTTTCTTTGGGGTTTAAATGTGTTACAGGTGACAGTTTTTAATATTTAAAGTAACAATAGTATCCATGGCAAATAGTGTATATCAAATCAATAAAGGTATTAATCAGAGTATTGAATTTAAAGGTCTTAAAGCACAATATATCGGGTATTTAGGTGGTGGCGTTATAGTTCTTCTATTCCTGTTTTCAGCACTGTATATCATTGGTTTGCCATCACTGGTTTGCGTTGGAGTGGTCGGTGGATCAGGAACTATTTTAGTTATAAAAGTATATAAGATGAGTCATAAATATGGGGAACATGGCATGATGAAAGCTTTAGCGAAAAGACAAGTTCCTGAAGCCATAAGAATTCACAGTCGTAAGATTTTCAAAATGGAAAAATAGCAATCTCCAAAAATTATAAACAGGTAAAAGCGATGAAGATGGAAAAGATGATAGATGATATTTTACCGATTATGGATGTGGAGCATGATTGTATTCTATCGAAACAAGGTGATGTGACTTTAGTATTCAAGGCAGAATTGCCGGAAATATTTACGTTGTCAGACCAAGAGTATGAAGCATTCCACCAAGCGTGGCTCAAGGCTATAAAATTACTTCCAAAGTTTAGCGTGTTTCACAAACAAGATTGGTTTATTGACAGCAAGTTTGAAGCGGATTTCAGAAATGAGGATACCAGTTTCCTAACCCGCAGCAGTGAACGGTTTTTTAACGAGCGTCCTTTTTTGGATCATTCATGCTACATTTTATTAACCAAAAAACCAGGCGGCAGGAAAAAATCAAGTTCCTTGTTTTCCAATTTACTTCGAAGTTCAATAGTTCCAGAAGAAACATTACAAGCACAACTGCGTCAGGAATTTATAGACAGTACGGGTCAGTTCAGACGAATTTTGGAAGATAGCGGTTTTGTAAAATTAACGCGCTTAACAAATGATGAACTGAGAAGTCAAAGCCGAAAGATAGGAATTATAGAGCGTTACTGTTCCCTTTCTGAAAAGGAAGAATCTATTGTGTATCAAGATATTGGATTCAGTAATGGATTGCAGGTGGGCGATAAACACTGTCAAATTTACACGCTGGGCGATGCAGCGGATCTTCCCGCTCTTTGCGGTTCCAGAATAAATTTTGATCGATACTCCACTGATAAGACCAAATTCAGCATCGGATTCGCCTCTACGTTAGGACAATTGCTTTCCTGTAATCACATTTACAACCAATATATTTTCATAGAGGATGCCCAAAAAACACTGCAAAAGCTGGAGAGTAAAAGATTGCGCTTGCAGTCCTTATCGGCGTACAGCAGGGAAAATTTAATTGCCCGTGATGCTACCAATGATTTTCTAAATGAAGCAATTGGTCAGCAACGCTTACCCGTTAAGGGTCACTTTAATGTTTTGGCATGGGCATCGGATAAAGAAGAGCTGAAGACTATAAAAAATAAGGTGTCATCAGCGTTGGCTCAAATGGACGCAGCCGCAAAGCAGGAAACTGTTGGAGCCGCTCAAATATATTGGGCAGGAATTCCCGGTAATGCAGCTGATTTCCCTATGAATGACACTTTTGATACGTTTGCGGAACAGGCGGTGTGCTTCCTGAATATGGAAACCGGATACCGTTCCTCTCTTAGCCCTACTGGAATACGTTTGGGCGATCGTTTGACTGGGAAGCCAGTGCATGTTGACATCAGTGATGAACCCATACAAATGGGAATCTGTACCAATCGGAACAAGTTTATATTAGGTCCTTCAGGAAGTGGAAAATCATTTTTCACCAACCATATGGTGAGAAGCTATTACGAACAAGGAACCCATATTGTGATAGTGGATGTCGGGCACAGTTATAAGGGGTTGTGTGACATGGTGGGTGGGTATTATTTTACTTATGATGAAAAGAATCCAATCCGCTTTAATCCTTTTTACATCAGTGAAGGAGATACATTGGATACAGAGAAAAAGGAAAGTATTAAAACCTTATTGCTGGCCTTGTGGAAAAAAGACAACGAAACCTTCAATCGAAGTGAGTATGTAGCATTATCCAATGCGTTACAATTATACTATGAAAAATTGGAGGCAGATAAATCGCTGTTTCCTTGTTTTGATAGTTTTTACGAATTCTTAAAAACTGATTTTGTCCAGGTGCTTGAAGGCGATAAGGTAAAGGAAAAGGATTTTGATGTAACCAATTTTCTCTACGTTTTGCGCCCGTATTACAAAGGCGGAGAATTTGATTATTTGCTCAATGCTACTGAAAATTTGGAGCTCATGAAAGAGCGTTTTATTGTGTTCGAATTAGATAACATTAAGGATCATCCGATACTTTTCCCAGTGGTTACCATAATTATCATGGAGGTATTTATCAGTAAAATGCGCAAGCTTAAGGGCATTCGAAAAATGATATTAATTGAAGAAGCTTGGAAAGCTATTGCTAAGGAAGGTATGGCTGAATATATCAAGTATTTATTTAAGACTGTTAGAAAATTTTACGGCGAAGCTATAGTGGTCACACAGGAAGTAGAGGACATTATATCATCGCCAGTGGTCAAGCAGGCAATCATCAATAATAGCGATTGTAAAATATTGCTGGACCAAAGTAAATACCAGAATAAATTCGACCAAATTCAGGAATTGCTAGGTCTAACGGAAAAGGAAAAAGCATTGGTGCTATCGGTTAATAAATCAAATGATCCAGATAAAAAATACAAAGAAGTTTTTATTTCGTTGGGAGGCATACTCTCTAAAGTCTATCGCACAGAAGTATCCCTTGAAGAGTATTTAGCGTATACAACTGAAGAAACAGAAAAAATGAAAGTACAGGCTTACGCCAAGAAATTCGATGGTGATATTAAAAAAGGGATTGCGGCACTTGCGAATGATTTGCGTCAAAAATAATGACAGTAAAAAAGAAGTTGCAGTTTTAAATACTTGATAAACAAAAAATTACTACTTATGAACGCAAAGAAAAACATGATGGTGGGTCTACTTTGTCTATTACTGCTCAGTATCCCTGCCAGACCAGCAACAACAGTGGTAGCCGTTCCTATAATTGGGTTAATAAAAGATGCCGTTGCTGCTGTCATAAAAGCAATTGATCTTCGCATCCAGCGCTTGCAAAATAAAACGATTTGGTTGCAGAATGCCCAAAAGAAATTGGAAAATGTCTTGTCCAAAGTGAAACTGGATGAGATATCCAACTGGACGCAAAAACAAAAAGAGTTGTATAAAGGATACTATGATGAACTCGCAAAGGTCAAATCCATTATAACTTATTATCAGCGAATAAGGGATATCACCCAAAAGCAAGTTCGGCTTGTTGCTGAATATGAAAGAGCTTGGAAACTATTTCAGCGGGACGACCATTTTAAGGCCGATGAATTGGTATACATGCAAAAAGTATATTCAGGGATATTAAATGAAAGTATGAATAATATTGATCAGATATTTTCAGTCGTAGAATCCTTTACCATGCAAATGACTGATGCTAAACGGCTTGAAATTATCAATACTGCAGCCGATCTAATTGATGCTACTTATGATGATCTTTCTCGGTTTAACAGGCAAAACATACAATTGAGCCTTCAAAGAGCAAAATCAAATAACGATGTGAATGCCATAAAGAAATTCTACGGTATTCCCAATTAAAAAACTAAAGTCATGAAAAAGATAGCAGTTTTGATACTCCTTATAGGACTTTTCAATGTAAACATGCGCGCACAGGCAAAACAAAGAGAAGAACTCTTAAAGCAAATTGCAGCCTTTAAAGTGTATATCGGATATGCTCAAAAAGGATATTCCATCGCAAAGAAAGGGCTTAACGTGATAGGTGATTTTAAACGAGGGGAATTGGATCTTCATCTTGATTATTTCAACTCTCTGAACACTATTAATCCAAAGATAAAAAACTATTCCAGAGTTGCTCAGATCATTGCACTTCAAGTAAAGATTCTGAAGAGTTATAGTCGTACCATGCGCTATGTGAATCAAAACGATTTATTTCATGGTGACGAAGTGGCTTATGTTAAGAGGGTCTTGGATCGACTGCTTAAAGATTGTGATGGAACAGTAGATGAACTTACTGCAGTACTGACAAAAGGGAAGTTGGAGCTCAAAGATGATGAAAGATTAGAAAGAATTGATGCACTCTATCAAAATATCCTGGAGAGTCAAAGCTTTTGTGAGGATTTTAGCAATCAAACCAGAATGATGGGTTTCTCAAGGAGCGCTAAATCTAAAGATGTAAAAACCAGCCATGCTTTGCAGGGCTTAAAAGACCATATACCATGAAACGATTACTGATTGTACTTATCATGCTGGTGGGACTATTGTTTCCTAGTCAAGCTGCTGCTCAATCTCAAGAAATGCAGCAGCTAATTCTGAATATCGAAAAGCTAGCTCAATTCAAACAGATTCTGACTGATATGAAAAAAGGCTATCAAATTCTCAACGGAGGCTACAATGTTGTTAAAGATCTGTCCAAAGGAAATTTTAGTCTGCATGAAACATTTCTTGATGCGCTGATGCAGGTCAGTCCAACTGTTAGAAAGTATAAGCGAGTGGGTGAAATCATCCACTATCAAGTACTTTTAGTAAAAGAATACAAAGCTGCATTTAATCGATTCAGGAACAGTGGCAATTTCAATCCAGAGGAAATTGCTTATCTCGAAAAGGTCTATTCTAAGCTATTTAAAGAGAGCATAAGAAATCTGGATGAGTTGACCTCGGTCATTTCTGCCAATACCCTGCGAATGTCAGATGATGAAAGACTTGCTGCCATTGACAAGGTATACGCTGACATGCAGGACAAGCTCTCTTTTCTTCGGAATTTTAACAACAATACTTCCGTACTAGGCATTCAACGAACTAAAGAACGCAATGACATCAATGCAATGCGTAGCATCTACCAAGTAAATAATTAAATACAAATTGCTATGAGTAAGAGGAGCAAGGCTATACTATCTATAGCCGCAGGGATGTTGTTGCCTGTAACTAGCCATGCCCAAGGAATGGCGAATGACATGAATAGCTTACATAGCGTACTGGACCAATTGTATGACGAAATGATGCCTCTGTGCAGCAACCTTATCGGAGTTGGGCAGGGAATCGCAGGATTTGGAGCCATATGGTACATCGCCTCTCGGGTTTGGAGGCATATTGCAAGTGCTGAACCCATCGATTTTTATCCGCTGTTCCGTCCATTTGTAATCGGGTTCTGCATTATGATTTTTCCTTCGGTGCTGGATTTAATTAATGGAGTGATGAAACCCACGGTTACAGCAACCGCATCAATGGTGGAAGGCTCTAATAAGGCTATTGGACTGCTGCTTAGAAAAAAAGAAGAGGCGATCAAAGAAACGGATTCCTGGAAGATGTATGTGGGAGCAGATGGCAGTGGCGATCGAGACAAATGGTATAAATACACCCATGATGATGCCAATCCTTCTGAGGAAGGAATTATGGAAGGAATCGGAAATGATGTGAAATTTGCAATGTCTAAGGCCTCATTCAATTTTCGTAATTCAGTAAAAGAATGGATGAGTGAAGTATTGATGGTACTATTTGAAGCTGCTTCACTTTGCATTGATACTCTTAGGACCTTTCAGCTTGTCGTACTCTCTATTTTGGGACCGCTAGTTTTTGGTATATCGGTTTTTGATGGTTTTCAGCACACACTGACGGTCTGGCTCGCGCGGTATATAAATATCTATTTGTGGCTTCCCGTAGCGAATATTTTTGGCAGTATCATAGGAAAAATTCAAGAAAAGATGCTTCAACTGGACATCGCACAAGCGAGCGAATACGGAGATACCTTTTTTAGTAAAACAGATATGGCCTATTTGGTGTTTATGATTATTGGCATCATCGGGTATTTCACCGTTCCCTCCGTCGCTAATTATATAGTTCATGCAGGTGGTGCAGGGGCGTTGGGTCAAAAAGTGACCAGTATGTTCAACAACTCGGCAAATTCTGCGGTTAACAGCGCATCTTCAGGTGCGGGAATGGTGGTGGATGCTATGGGCAATGCTGCTGGACGAATGTCTCAAAGTCTATCTGGATCTAGTGGCTCCTCGCCGTATTTCAAAGATAAAGACAGTTATATGGGCGATAAATTAAAAGGCAATTCCTAACCTCTAAAAAACGGATTATGTTTAGCAAAATGAAAAATATTGATACCGCCTTTCGGCATGTTCGAAGCTTTACAATTGTGGTTGTTGTCGGAAGTATTATACTGAGCTGTTTTGCTATGTACAAAAGTTTTGCTTTGGTAGCGCAGATACAGGATAAAGTTTACATACTGGCTAATGGTAAAGCATTAGAAGCGTTTGCTTCAGACAGAAAAGACAATATCCCGGTAGAGGCAAGAGACCATGTTATGACTTTTCATAAATTATTTTTCACTCTCGATCCCGATGATAAGGTTATAAAAACCAATATTACGAAGGCATTATACCTCGCAGATGACAGTGCAAAACGTATTTACGATGATTTAAAAGAGAATGGGTATTATTCCGGTATTATTTCCGGTAATATCAGTCAGACGCTAGAAGTGGATAGTGTAGCTATTGATATTAATAAATATCCATATCATTTCCGGTGCTATGCCACTCAGAATATCATCAGAACGACCAGTATTGCGCACCGTAGCCTTGTAACAGAGGGCAATCTTCGGAATGTTTCCCGAAGTGACAACAATCCGCATGGCTTTTTAGTCGAGCGATGGAATACAATTGAAAATCGAGATTTGAGCACCGAGAACCGTAAATAAATACACTACCGATATGCTATACAAATTTAAAAATGGCATCACGCAAGACTCTGCAGGAAAAGATCGCATTAAAAGCAAACTATTGCAACAGTTTGAAGAAGCTAACCTTCGGTTGCAATACAAATGTGCACATTGGCTGGAACGCAAGACGGCACATTGGTCCCGTGGAAGTTGGACATTAATTTTAATCGTTTTTACGCTTGGGACTAGTGCCTATAGCATTTATGTGATGGTTAATAGCTTTTCTGAACCTGGAGTCAGTTCCATACCGATTACACCAATTGTAAAGACAACGAATGCTATTCAAATCTCTAAAGCAATGAATCATTTAAAAGTAGCAGTCAGTAAAGGGGAATATGAAAAAACGGTCCGATTTCGCAGGTATATGGACAGTTTAGGGCGCAGTCCGACGGGAAAAAAAATAAAGGACAGTATTAATCAAAACCGCTCAGGATTACTGGACAGCCTGACAATAGTGGAAAAGTATTACCATTCACAATTTAAAAAATAATATCATGGAAGCAAAAACGAAATCACCAAAAATGTTAAGACAGCGCAAAATACTTTTAGTCATACCGTTGCTAGTACTGCCTTTTCTCACTATTATATTTTGGGTTTTGGGAGGCGGCAAAATGGATGCTGCGAACTCCTCAATTACCGAAAAAAAAGGGTTTAACATCAAGCTTCCGGATGCAAATTTGAAAGAAGGGCTTGATTTAGATAAAATGCATTACTATGATCAGGCAGCTCTTGATTCCTCAAAGCTGGAAGAGCTTATTAGCAAGGATCCCAATTATCTCAGCAGAACTTTTCCTGAAGATTCTGTAGTGTCTAGTGGCACATCTTATAATCGTAAGCCTTCCGGAAATGGCTCAAAAGGACTAAATGCTCTAATGTACCGAGACCCCAACGAAGCAAAAGTACATGAAAAGCTGGAGGCACTTCAAAGAGTTATTAATACGCCAGTTGCTCCAACACCAAGGCGAAACGATGCCCATTATGCAGAAAGTAGCGTAAGCGCGTTGCATTCCGAAGACGTTAACAAGTTGGAAGAAATGATGCAGTCGATGAATACTCAAAATAATGAACCGGATCCTGAATTGAAACAACTTAGTGGCATGCTGGAAAGTATATTGGATATACAACATCCTGATAGAGTTCAGCAAAAATTGAGAAAGGTTTCTGAATCCCAAAGAGGAAAGGTATTTTCAATTGCCAGCTCAACAGGGGACACTAGTATTTCTTCGTTGCAAGTTAACACACCTGGCACTACCGCATCTAATGGGAGGTATAAAGAAAATGCATTTTATTCTTTGGATGAACCAGCAGTTGCGGAGACCCTTCAAAATGCAGTAGCAGCGGTAATTCATGAAACACAAACTATAGTAAATGGTTCCACAATAAAGTTAAGGCTGAGTACTGCTGTCTTTGTTAATGGAGTAGAAATTCCAAAGAATAATTTCCTGTTCGGAATAGCCTCTTTACAAGGAGAAAGGCTCATCATAAAAATTAATAGTATTCGGTATAAGAATGCTTTGTTTCCAGTTGAACTTACTGTCTACGATTTGGATGGACTTCACGGCATTTACATGCCTGGTGCAATCAATAGAGAAGAAGCTAAAGCATCAGCAGACCGCTCTGTTCAAACTCTTGGTGTTCCATCTCTTGACGATTCATGGGGAGCACAAGCAGCTGGTGTTGGTATTGAGGCGGCGAAAACCCTATTCAGTAAAAAAGCTAAGCTTGTCAAAGTAGTAGTGAAGGCAGGCTATCAGGTTTTATTACGAGACGAAAAGCAAAAACAAAACGAATCCAATTAAAAACTAAAAATTAGTAATTATGAAAAAGATCAATGTAATGCTAATGGTGTGTGCAGTACTCATTACCATCGGTGCTTTTGCCCAGCAAAGCAGTAAAAACAGTCTATCGGAGATTACGCCCGATTCTCTGTCCATTGGGTATTCCAAAACGACCAATATTGTATTCCCTTACGCCATTAAAAGTGTCGATCGTGGTAGCGCGGATATCTTGGTTCAAAAAGGCAAAGGCCTTGAAAATATAATACAGATTAAGGCTGCTAAGATGGACTTTATCCCAACCAATCTAACGGTAGTGACAGCTGATGGGAAATTGTATTCTTTCCTTCTACGATATGATGAGCAAAATGCCAATTTAAATCTCTCTATGAATACGACTGAACCGTTCGAACAGAACGTTTTATTTTCCGCGGGGAGTGGGAACGAACAGGAATTACAGCTTTATTCCAAGCTGGCCTTGTACGACAAAAGTAAGATTGAAGGTGGCAAAGAGAGCAAGTATGGTGTGAAATTACAGCTCAATGGAATTTTTATCCAAAATGATGTGATGTATTATAGGATAATAGTGGTAAACCACTCTAAAATAAAGTATGATGTTGACCAGTTTCGATTTTTTATTCGAGATAGTAAAAAAGTAAAACGAACCGCCTCTCAGGAAATTGAAATTACACCACTGTATATTCTTAATAACGATGAGACAATTGACGAAGAATCTGAAAATACATTTGTATTTGCGGTACCAAAATTCACGATTCCGGAGAAGAAATATTTAGTCCTACAGCTGATGGAAAAGAATGGTGGCAGACATTTAGCAATTCAGGTAAAAAACAAAAAATTGGTACAGGTTACTGTACTGCCTAAACTGTAACTAATTATTAATCATTTAAATTAAAAAGTCATGAACGATAAAAATTTTGAATACCTACGCGATCAGGTAAAGTACACCGGTTTCGGTGAAGGATTAGAAAGTGAGTTAAAGGAAAAAATGCAACAGCAAAATCCAAGCTTCACTTTGACCCACAATGCTCAATATGGCAAGGACAGTGCGACAGCAACATTGAATTTTAAAAAATCGGATCAGAGTGATATGTATTTCTTTAATTCCTATAAAGTGGATTTGCAAAAAGACAATTCTAAAGAAGCATTAGAACAGACTTTTTATATCAATAAGGGCAGCAATATTACCATGAAGGAAGCCTACAATCTTATGGAAGGAAGAGCAGTGAATAAGGATCTGACCAGTAAAGAAGGACAGGTTTATAACTCATGGTTGCAAATTGACTTTAAGGAATCTGACAGTGCGGGCAATTTCAAACTGAATCAGTATCATCAAAATTATGGTTATGATCTGGAGGTAGCACTGTCCAAACATCCAATCAAGGAATTGGATACTGCTAAATTTAAAGAAGATTTAATGGATTCCCTGAAAAAAGGAAACTTACAATCGGCGACTTTCGTTAAAGACGGTAAAGAAGTCAAGCATTATATTGAAGCCAATCCACAGTTTAAAACTATCAATGCATATGATGGAAATCTAAAACGGATTGACAACCGCCAGACGAAAGAGGAAAAGCAATCAGAATGACAAAATACCTCACAGAAGCAAGACAATAAAAAACAGAGTCAAAATAATGATGACGATGGACCTGCTGCTCCCCAGGAAGCCAAAAAGAGAAAAAGAAAACAGTCTAATTCAATGTAGATTTTGATGGAACTACTTAAGCCCTTATCCGATTTCTTTAAAGCAATAGAGAATGACTACCGTATTAGCATTACGCATATTGGTATTTATGTCGCACTATTGCAGTTTAGAGCTGTTAAGGGTTTTGTTAATCCAATACAAGCGTACCGATATGAAATTATGGATTTAGCGAAGATTGCTTCGCCAAAAACATATTACAAATGCATGCGGGAACTCAACGAGTATGGTTATATTATTTACAAGTCTACCCGCAAGCGAAATCAGGGGAGTACTATTTATTTTCCACATTCTCTATTTGATTCAGAAGTTAAATTTCCAAAGTAAAAGAGCTATGAAAAAGTTAACAATTGAGGAGCTGCCCAAAGTAGTAGAAACGTTATTTGGGAAAATTGAATGTATTGAGATCTTATTGAAAGAAAAGAATTTACTCTTCAAAAAAAATGATTATGCAAAAAACAGTTTAAGATTTGAAAAATGTAGTTCAAACTTCAACAAAAGAGATTTGGCACAGTTCTTCTATATTCTTATGGATGAAAAAATTTTATTTTTTGATGCAAAAGCAGAAAATTCTAATAGGAGTAAAATGCAGCATTTTGTACAAACAAACTTTACGTATGTTGGGGATTCTAAAATGCAAATAAATATTGAGAATATCAGTAAACAATTTTCTGAATCTAAAGGCTTTACTTATCGAGATAAACAGTTACAATTTCTGGAGAAAATTATTTCTATTTTTCAGGAAAGAAAGCATAAGCTAACTCAGCGTTAATTTTTATGGTTTTATTATTCCATTGTATCCTCCTTCATCATAAAAAAAATATCTTATGACAAAACAAGGTAAAGAAAACAAATTTTCATATTTAGCGGCAATCAAGCAGCTGTTGGATCCTTTGTACACCCGATTAGAGAAAATTGATGGTAAGATTAGAGGAGAGAAAATTAACGAATCGACTTACTACTATAGGAATGAGGATTTAAAGAAGTTATTTGGACTGTCAAATAACACCATTATTAAATACCGGCAAACGGGAATTCTACCCTATACTAAACTCGGTGACATATATTTGTATGAAGCTATTAAAATCAAAAAAATATTATCCGAAAACGAGCAATGAAAATGGAATTTTGATCTGTTTTTTACTTTAGATTCATATGTTATGTTTCAAAATATTTGATAAATAATACCATTCGAAATAATAAAAGGATTCCAATTGGAATCCTTTTGCTATTTCGTTGGATTTTACTTTAAAGGATCTTGTATTTGGAGATCAGCTGTATTTTTGTTTTAGCTTAGTCATATCTTCCATCACATTTACATCTAATACTTTTGCATAATGTTGTGTCTGCTTAATATTAGTATGACCCATCATGGATGAAACATTTTCTATCCGCACTCCGTTACCGAGGGTAACTGTAGTTGCAAAAGTATGTCTGGCGACATACCACGTCAGATTTTTAGTAATACCGCACAAATCAGCAATCTCCTTAAGATAAGCATTCATCTTCTGATTGGAAATCTGAGGTATCAATCCAATTTGAAGCTGTTTGTATTTATTAATAATCTTCAGGGTAGGAGGTAGTATAGGGACGTTAGCTCTAATAGCCGTTTTAGCCCTATTTGTCATAATCCAAAGCGCATCACTGCTATCTTGGAATATATTACTTGACGTAAGGTTACAGGCATCAACAGGGGCATAACCCGTATAGCAACTAAAAAGAAAAACATCCTTAACACGCTCCAAGCGTTCTACTGAAAATTTCTTATTCTCTATGCGATCTAATTCTTCTTGTGTTAGAAATACAGCATCTTTGATACTTAACTTTCCATCGTAAAGATTAAATGGATTCTTCTCCATTAATCCCATTCTGATGCAGTAATTACAAGCGGTTTTGTACATTCTCATGTACTTTACCATCGAGTTATTTTTGATGCCTACTCTTCCTTTAAAACTACTTTCATACTTTAGATACGATTCAAGATTGTAAACAAAAGCACTTGAAATCTCATTTGAAGAAAGATCCTCGACTCCATATTGCTGCTTCATAAAGTTTACGAGTAATTCCTTGGAACGTCCATACTTTTGGAATGAAGCTTTAGATCGTTCTCCAGCCATTACTTTTTTTTCAAAGAAAGCATTGTGCTTATCCATGATTTCTACAATGCTCGCGCCTTTTGTTTGACTAGTGGTTTTACCATTAAATTCATTTTTAACCTGTACCAGTGAAATATCAGAACTTACCTTAGCTAGTTCATTAAATTTCTTTTCGATATTCAATTGGAAAAGATCCAAGCTGTGTTTTAATACCTTTTCCTTTTCAAGTTTAAGCACCGTTCTGAGGTTTTTGGTAAACAGCCACCTTTCTTTTAGAATTGATTTACCGGTTGTCATCGTGATTGACTGTTGGTTGTAAGAGATACGGGCAAAAATGGGAGATTCTCCTTTTTTGTTAGCTTTTCCAGCTTTGAGATAAAAAATTACTTTTAACATAACTTCTTGTTTTTAAATTAATAATCAAATTGATTTAAAAACTTTGATAGTTGCTAGTGTTGGCGGGGAATTCCCGGGGAATTCTTCCGATTTAGTGACCCTATTTTCTCGAAAATGGCTAAAAATAAAATAGGGTCACCAATAGGGTCACTGTTCTTTGATTCTATATGTGTATTTTGACACATTATAAAAAACGAAAAAGCCTTTAAATACTACTATTTAAAGGCTTTTGACTTTTAAAGTTTCTTTTGAAACCTTATGTCGCGGAGAAAGAGGGATTCGAACCCCCGGACCTGTTACAGTCAACAGTTTTCAAGACTGCCGCATTCGACCGCTCTGCCATTTCTCCAGTGAGCGACAACCATTATCTGATTGCGAGTGCAAATATAAGAACCTTTTTTGGTTATGCAAATCTATTTTTAGAAAAAAAGCATCTATTTTCTGAGGTAATTTTTAAAGGTTTCATTTTCTATACTTTAGATGAAAAATATTTTTAAAAAAAATAAAAAAAAACTTTAATACTTAACATATTCGGTGATTTCTAAGCCATAACCTATCATTCCAACACGTTTGGTCTGTTCAGTATTGGATAATAAACGAATTTTCGAAATGTCGATATCGTGTAGAATTTGAGCTCCTATACCAAAATCTTTATTGTCCATCTTGATTTGTGGGGCTTTAAATTCTCCTTTTGCTTGTAATCCTTTCAGTTCTATAATTCGATTCAGTAAATCTATTGATTGTGCTTCCTGATTGATAAACAAAACGGCACCATTACCTTGTTGATTGATGATTTCAAACATATCATCTAATTTTTTGTTAACATCGTTTGTCAATGTCCCTAAAATATCATTATTAACTAAAGTAGAATTGATTCTCGTTAATATCGGTTCGCCAATATTCCAATTGCCTTTAGTCAACGCAATATGAATTTGTTTGTTGGTAGTTTGTTGGTACGCTCTCAATCTGAAAGTCCCGTAACGCGTTTCAATATCAAAATCTTCTTTCTTAACAATCAAACTGTCGTGTTGCATTCGATAGGCAACTAGGGCTTCAATTGAAACTAGCTTTAAATCGAATTTTTTAGCCACTTCCACCAATTGTGGAAGTCGCGCCATTGTTCCATCTTCATTCATGATTTCAACTATCACTCCTGCTGATTTAAACCCAGCTAAACGAGCAAAATCAATTGCTGCTTCAGTATGCCCAGTTCTTCTTAAAACACCTCCTTGTTTAGCAATTAACGGGAAAATATGTCCTGGTCTTGCTAAATCATGTGGTTTTGTCTCGGCATTAACGAGTGCTAAAACTGTTTTAGCTCTATCCGCTGCAGATATTCCTGTTGTAACTCCGTTTCCTCTTAAATCTACCGATACTGTAAAAGCAGTTTCCATTGGATCCGTATTATTAGTCACCATCACGTGTAATCCTAATTCTTTACAACGGCTTTCTGTCAAAGGAGCACATATTAATCCTCGTCCGTGTGTCGCCATGAAATTGATCATTACGGGTGTTACTTTTTCGGCCGCAGCCAAAAAGTCTCCTTCATTTTCACGATCTTCATCATCAACAACTATAATGATTTTTCCTTGACGAATATCTTCTATCGCTTCTTCAATTGTGTTCAGTTGTATTTTATTTAAGTCCATTTCGGGTATTAATTTTGTGATGGGAATATTTTTTTTATAATTTTTTGGAATGGAGCTAAAATAACATCCATATTTATTAATCCAATATCGTTTGTAGCTCTGTAAGTCAATAAAACAGCTAATGGTGTTAAGATAAATGAGGATAACCAAGCTCCCATAAATGGAGTCATTCCGTTTTCCTGAGCTATCCTTTTTCCAAAAGTATTTATAAAATGAAAAGTGATGAAGATCAAAACTGCAAAAACTATAGGAAGTCCTAATCCGCCTTTTCTGATAATTGCTCCCAATGGCGCTCCTATAAAAAACATAAGAAAGCAGGCGAATACAATTACAAATTTATCGTAAAAAGCTAGTAAATGTCTGTTTATGTTTTTTTGCTTATTGAACAATTCAGTTCTGGAAGAATCAATAGCGTAGGAAATACTGGTTACATTACTACTCGCGATTTTTAAAATATCTGATTTTTGTTGGTTCGTGTACAACGACAAAATATCATTTGGAAGCGGTTCTCTTTTCTTAGCCTTAGCAGCAACCATTTTCTTTTTCGCGGGAAATCCAATTCTGGAATTGCTGTTTTCGGTAAACAGGATGATATCCGTTTTCATGTTCTTATTCAATGAATCTAAAGTGTAATTGAGTTCATTAACGGTAAGCATCGTATTGGTATTAGCGACCGATTCGTCATTTACGTCAACTTTATTTAGTTCTGACAAATCAATATTAATGATTTGCTTTTTAAAGGAACTTTTTGCGAAAGGCATTTTACTGCGATCTTCATATTTTTTAGGTACTATATCTTCGTAATAATAGCCATTATTAAGCACTAATTGTAGAATACTGGATGCTTCACTACTGATTAATTCTCCGTCTTTTGCTTTGATAACTGTTTTACTTCCGTCACCAATCTTTGATTTTTTGTGAATGGTTATTCCAGTAAGCGTATTGCCTTCCTTACCGCTTTTTTTGTTGACTTTGATATTATAAAAACCAACATCATTAAATTGTCCTTCGGCTATAGCCAATGCCGGTTTAACTTGTGCAATATTTTTTCTGAAATTGATAAACTTGTATTCGGCATACGGAATCACATTATTCGAAAAGAAAAAAGCAACAATACTCAATAAGATTATAAATACAGTTAGACTTCTCATGGCTCGCTGAAGCGAAATTCCAGAAGATTTCATCGCTGCAAATTCATAATTTTCAGCTAAATTTCCAAAAGTCATTATTGAGGATAAAAGTATCGAAAGTGGTAATACCAGCGGTACAATTCTGGGCATAGAAAAGGCCAGGAATTTAATAATCATTAATAGATCTAAATCTTTCCCGGCCAATTCGGATATGAATAACCAAACGGTTTGAAGTATAAATATGAAAAATAGGATTACAAATACTGTAGTAAATGTAGTCAAAAAGGTTTTTAATAAGTATTTGTCAAGAATTTTCACCTAGCGCATTAATCTAATTTGTTGATGTAGTAATTTGGATATTTACTTCCCGCAAATGTAAATTGATTTTTTGACAAAGGTTGGTTGGTTTTGAAAGAATTAACCGTTAATGTTGTTTTTGTTCCTTTTTTGCCCACTTCTATCAAATTATAGATGTGTTTTGTCTGAACATCAATTCCTAATAATACTTCTTTTCTTTGATCTTTAGCATTTAAAGGAACTAATTTGATATATTGGATTTTTCTGCCTTTTACATTTTGCAAAATATCCATATTATACTTATAACCCGTGTTGAAAAAAGTCAACATTTTAGAAGGTGTTATGGCATTATCATCTTTTTCATTAACTGCTGAAATGGTGATTTCTTCATCCTCCGGAACGATAGTATATGTTTTTTTTCCATCAAAAATTTTAGTGACTCCCATGAAATTTAAAATATATTGATTGCCTTTCATCGTTACATTTCCTTTACTGTCCTGATTGATATTTTCTTTGGTGTTATTCAAGGAATATTTAAAATCAATAGCGATATTATTATAACTTTTAACTTTAGCGGTAACTTGATCTAAAAGATCTTTTGCTTTTTTATCTTGTGCTTGAACTGAAAAAGTAAACAGAAACATTGCTGTTAATAAAAATAGTTTTTTACCAATGCTATTTCCCCTACTTTTTTTAGAATCTTGAATTTTTGATTTCATCGTATTATTTGTTTTGTTCATTGTTGAAAAATTGATCAAGAGAACTCATGTCCAGAATGTTCACACTACGTGCTTTACTTCCTTCAAATGGGCCTACAATTCCAGCAGCTTCGAGTTGATCTATTAATCGTCCTGCTCTGTTGTAGCCTAATTTAAGTTTTCTTTGTAATAATGAAGCCGATCCTTGTTGTGCATTCACAATGATTTCAGCAGCTTCTCTAAACAAAGTATCTCTGTCGGAAATATCCATATCAAGATTAATGCCACTTTCCTCCCCAACGAACTCAGGAAGTAAATAAGCAGTCGCATACGCTTTTTGTGAACCAATAAAATCAGTGATTTTTTCTACTTCCGGCGTATCGATAAAGGCACATTGCACTCGTACAACATCATTTCCATTAGTGTAAAGCATATCACCACGTCCTATCAATTGATCTGCTCCTTGAGTATCCAAAATGGTTCGGGAATCAATTTTTGAGGTCACTCTAAAAGCTATTCTCGCAGGGAAATTGGCTTTTATCAAACCAGTAATTACATTTACAGATGGTCTTTGTGTCGCTATAATTAAGTGAATTCCAATGGCTCGCGCTAATTGTGCCAATCTTGCAATAGGAACTTCGACTTCTTTACCAGCAGTCATAATCAAATCGGCAAACTCATCGACAACAAGAACGATGTAAGGTAAAAATCGGTGTCCGTTTTCAGGATTCAATTTTCGAGCCTTAAATTTATCGTTATATTCTTTGATGTTACGCACCATCGCATCTTTCAACAAAGAATAACGGTTGTCCATTTCCACACAAAGCGAATTCAAAGTATTTACAACTTTTGCATTATCCGTAATAATAGCATCATCCATATCTGGAAGTTTCGCTAAATAATGTCTTTCAATTTTATTAAATAGTGTCAACTCGACTTTTTTAGGATCAACCAAAACAAATTTAACTTCAGCTGGATGTTTTTTGTACAAAAGAGAAGTCAGAACGGCATTCAAACCAACAGATTTTCCTTGTCCAGTAGCACCAGCCATCAAAAGGTGAGGCATTTTGGCTAAATCCACTACAAATGTTTCATTCGAAATTGTTTTTCCAAGAGCAATTGGCAATTCCATTTCGGCTTCTTGAAATTTGGCAGAGCCAATAACACTTTTCATAGAAACCATGGTCGGATTCTTATTCGGAACCTCGATTCCTATGGTTCCTTTTCCAGGAATAGGAGCAATAATACGAATTCCTAATGCCGAAAGTGATAATGCAATATCATCTTCTAAACTCTTGATTTTTGAAATACGAATTCCTGCTTCCGGTACAATTTCATATAGCGTAACCGATGGTCCAACGGTTGCTTTTATTTGTGCAATTTCTATCTTGTAATTGCGAAGCGTATCTACAATTCTGTTTTTATTTTCTTCTAATTCCTCTTGGTTTATAGTAATTCCACCAGTGGAATATTCTTTTAGTAAATCAATCGTAGGGAATTTATAATTGGATAAATCCAATGTTGGATCGAATAATCCAAAATCAGCGACTAATCTTGATGCTAAGTTTTCTTCGATGATATCTTCTTCAGGAGCGGTTTCAATTACAAAAGATTCATCAGCATTCGAAATAACTTCTGGAGCTACCATTGGCGTAACTTCCATTGCAAGCGGTTTTGCAATTGGATCTCTGTTAATATCAGACGAATTGCTGATGGTAGGTTTCAGTGCTTCTTTATTAATTTCGAATTGCGAACCATTCTTTTTTAAATGGATGTCATCAATCTCTTCTTCTACAACTGCAAATTCTTCTAGGTTATAACCACTTTTGCCATTGTTAAGCGGATTAGTGATTGAAACTGCTTTTATTTCTTTTTTGGTAGTGTCAAAAAAGGACTGAATACTTTCAGGGGAAAGTTTGATTTTAAAAATCACGTAGATTATTAATCCGAAGAATAAAATCAACAAAGTTCCTGGTTTTCCAATATAATCTTGTAGGAATAAATTTAATTCATACCCAATTGTCCCACCTAATTCTGGAGCTGAAGTAGCAAAGAACCCAAATAAAACGGACAAAATAATAATTACGAATAAATCCCAAAACCATATGTTTTTTAATTTCCTTGCCGGAATTCCAAGTACTAAATAAATCCCTGAAAGGAAGAACAAACGTACAAATATAAATGCAGCAATTCCAAAACCTCTATAAACGAGAAAATCAGCTAAAAAGGCACCAAATTTTCCAAGCCAGTTCTGAACCGTTTCTGAACGATTAGTCAATTCCTGAACAGCACTTTGATCTTGTTGTCCGTAAATGAAAAAGGACACAAAGGCAAACAATAAAGCAATGGAAAATAAAACCAAAAGCGAACCTAGAACAATTTTATGCTGCTTAGTTAGCTGTAATGGAGTTTTATCAACTGATTTAGTATCGTTTTTTTTATTTAAAGGGGCTGTTTTTGTTGTTTTTGCCATTCTTAATTTTAAATAATACCTAAAGAAATAAAGGCACATATATAATTAAACCGATTACTATTGCTGTCAAAGCAGCAAAAAATACCGCTCCAGCAGCAATATCTTTGATGAAGCCAATTCGTTCATGATAATTGGGATGAATAAAATCGGCTATTTTTTCAACAGCCGTATTTAAACCCTCAATACTCATCACCAAACCAATAGCTAAGGTTTGAAAAAGCCATTCTGTTTTAGAAATTCCAAAATAAAATCCAGCAATGCACATCAAAATCCCAATGGAAAATTGAACCATAATACTGTGCTCCGTCGAGATTAATTTCAAAGCGCCCTTAAATGCATAAGAGACACTTTTTAGCCTTCCGGTAAAGAAAGTATTGTCTTTTTGAAATTCCATTAAATTGGGATTAAAGTACCGCTAATGCAGCTTCGTAGTTTGGTTCATCTGCAATTTCAGCAACTTGTTCTGTATGTGTAATGATTCCGTTTTCATCAACAACAATAACAACTCTTGAATGTAATCCAGCCAACGGTCCGTCAGTAATTTCTAAACCGTTTGCTTTACCAAAACTTCCCTCTGAAAAATCAGATAAGTTAACAACATTTTCAAGTCCTTCTGCACCACAAAAACGTTTTTGTGCAAATGGTAAATCTCTTGAAACGCATAAAACTGTTGTATTTTCTAAAGTACTGGCACTTTCGTTAAATTTACGAACAGATGCTGCACATGTCCCAGTGTCAACACTTGGAAAAATATTTAAAACTAATTTTTTACCTGCAAAATCACTTAGTGAAGCTACAGAAAGATCTGTTTTAACTAATTTAAAGTCAGCAAGTTTAGTGCCTACTTTTGGTAATTCTCCTGATGTGTGAATCGGATTTCCTCCTAATGTTATTGAAGCCATGGTGTTTGTTTTTAAATGAGGTTCAAAAGTATGAAAATTATTTAAGAATAAGCCCTCAAATGTCTCGATAAGTTTAGCGTTTTGGTTCAATTTTTAAACTCGATGGCCTCAATATGTTTTGCATTTTGCATAAAAAAAAACGCCCTCGTTGCGGAGTGCGTTTTTGAAATACAAAATTAAAAATTCTTTTTATTTGTCAATAGAACCCAAAACACGTTTCATAAAACTGTTTAAAGCTTCTTTTTTGTCTGTTCCGGTTTTTACCAATTTATTGACTTCTAAAGCGCCATACATATTAGAAATTAATTCACCAATAACATCTAATTCCTCATCTTTCAATGACGGAATTTCAGTCATAGCTTCCAGAACATCGATTGTTTCAATGATGTAATCTTCATCATTCTCTTCTATAAACTGCGTTAAGTGCTTGATTACGGGTAATTTCATTTTATTTTTTAAGTTTAAAGTTTAATGTTTTTAAAGGTTTAAGAATTTGAACTGCTGTTGCATTAAACTTACTTATAAAGTCAGGCAGCTTTAAACTTTAAACTAAGAAATCATTAAACTATTTCGTTTACTAATTCAATTAGCACTTCTTGTTTATTAGTTTGTGTTTCGTTTACTAATTTACCATTTACAAAAGTGGCAAAAGTTGGCAAATTACTAACATTCGCTAATTTTCTGGATTCTGGGAAATTTTCAGCATCAACAAGAGCAAAAGTAATTGTTTCGTTTTCTGAAGCTAATTTTTTGAATTTTGGCTTCATAATTCGGCAATTTCCGCACCATGATGCTGAAAATTGAACGACTACTTTTTCGTTTTTTGCAATTAAATCCTGTAACGTATCTTCGGTTAATTCGATTAACATATTTTTTGAATTTAAAAATGCAATTGCAACAATAATATTCAATATTTATAATTGAAATTTGGTACTGCAATTGACATTGTTATTGATTTAGTTTAAAGTCAAGTATTCAGCAGTACTATTTCTGTCAGCACTCATTGCTTCTTTTCCAGGCTCCCAGTTTGCAGGACAAACTTCCCCTTTTTCTTGAATGTGCGTGTATGCATCAACCATACGTAAAAACTCGTTTACGTTACGACCTAATGGCATATCGTTTACACTTTCGTGGAAAATTTTTCCAGTTTCATCAATAAGGTAAGTAGCTCTGTAAGTCACATTTGAACCTTCAACAATTACAGAATCAGTTTCTTCAGAATATTCAGTTGAATCAATGTCAAGAATTCCTAAAATATTAGACAAGTTTCTGTTAGTATCTGCAAGAATTGGATAGGTAACTCCTTCAATTCCACCGTTGTTTTTTGGAGTATTTAACCATGCAAAATGCACTTCGTTAGTATCACAAGAAGCACCAACAACAATTGTATTTCTTTTTTCGAATTCTGGTAAAGCAGCTTGAAAAGCATGTAATTCAGTTGGGCACACGAATGTAAAATCTTTCGGATACCAGAACAAAACAACTTTTTTATTATTATTTACCGCTTCTTCAAAAATGTTGATTTTTAAATTATCACCCATTTCAGAAATAGCGTCTACTGCAATACTTGGAAATTTTTTACCTACTAATGACATTTTTTTTACTTTTTTAGTTATTTTTTGATGGTGCAAAAGTAGTCTATACAATAGGTTCTAAGCAATAAGGTTTGATTATAAATAGTTATTAAAGAATAGTTATTTGTTATGTGTGCTATTTTAAACTTTTTGAGAAATAATTATTGAATACTAACCATCACTGGCAGAGTTCCTTTGCAATCCACATTTTCCAGAAGTTGTTCCGCAGCGGTTTTTTGAAATTCTGAAAAATCTTGATACATTTCTATAATTCCCAATGCATGTTCCAGATTTGGAATAATTTGTAGTGCATACGGATTTCCAAAAACATACAAAACACATTTTTTGGTGGTCAATACGTTGCCTAAGAATTGAAGTACGGATTCTTCAATATCAAAATTATTCAAAGGTTTTGCCTTTGGAACAAATAAAGATATGACTAGCGTATCAAATTTACCCAGTTTTTTTTCTAATTCATTCAAAACGGATTCACCGCCTGTTTCGTAACTAAATTCTGGTGAAGGCAAAGCATGAGTCAGGCTTTTAAAAAACACATTATCAGTGTTTTTGTAAATACTGATTTTAGCAAGATCTTCTCTGTTTTTTGCATCAAAAACGTTCACTGTATTGTGATTGTCTTTGATTTTTGTAATGCAGTTTTGAGCAATTTTCAGATTTAATTTCGAAGTAGTTTCAAAATCAAAATCACTTTTGGAAAGGTTTGGCAGACTAAGATTTCCGTCTGTAATTCCTGCTTTCTGTTTGCATTTCCAAATGCGTTGAAAACTGGCTTCAATTCGCTCCGGAGTTGCTTTTTTTAGGATTTTCTGAATTCCTTCGGGAACATTTTCGGCAAAGCATAACACATCATTTCCAGCATTAAAAGCTTCCCATTCCAATTGCCCTTTTTTATTATATAATTTAGAAACGCTGTGCATGTTCAACGCATCCGAAATCACTAATCCATCATAACCTAGTTGCTTTCGCAAAAGTATTTCAATCACGGATTTTGATAATGTTGCCGAAGTATTTTTTCCATCGTTCAGAGCAGGAACCGCCAAATGACCAATCATAATCGAATCCACATTATGTTCGATTCCATTTAGAAATGGAACTAATTCATTGGCTAATAATTCTTCGAGAGTTTCTTTTAAAACAGGTAATCCTAAATGCGAATCTACATTTGTATTTCCATGTCCGGGAAAATGTTTGAGACAACCCAAAATCCCGACATCATTCATTCCTCTTAGATATTCCAAAGCAAAATCACTTACTTTTTCTTTGTTTTGACCAAAAGAACGGTACCCAATCACAGGATTATTCGGATTGTTATTGATGTCCGCTAACGGCGCTAAATTATAATGAATCCCAACGGATTTCAAGTCTAAACCGATTTGTCTCCCAACTTCGTAAACCAAGTTTTTCACTGTCAGGCAAAGCGCCAAGTGTTATTGCATAAGGATATTGTGGTGTTTTTTCGACACGCATGGCTAACCCCCATTCCGCATCAATACTCATTAGTAAAGGAGTAGTTGCACAATTTTGATAACGCACAATCAGTTCTTTTAAACGCTGAAAACTATCATCATTTAAGACTATTTTTTTCGTGTTTTCATAATTCGTTGCTGCGCTGGCTCGACTATGAAAAAAAGTCAATCCGCCTATATCGTGTTCTTTAATCAATCGTTCAGTGGCCTGAATATTTTCTTCGGTATCATTGATAAAAACGGCAGGAAAGAAAAATTGTCCTATTTTTTGTTCTAATGTCATTTTTTTAGTTTACTAGCATCAAATAAAGCTTGGGATACTTTTAACCGCAGATTTGCAGATTATAAATTTTTTAAAATAATTTGCGAATCTGCGGTTAAATTTTTGCATTACTCCTTGATAATTATTTTAGGTTGTCTTCTTTCCAAAATCCTTTGGAAATATTAAAAATCGCGACAAAATTAATCCTGGGATGGTTGCTAGAAATACCCAAATAAAGAAATTTCCATACCCAAGATATTCCTGGATATAACCGCTAACCATTCCAGGAAGCATCATTCCTAATGCCATAAATCCAGTTGCAATCGAGTAATGAGACGTTTTTGATTCACCATCGGCCACATAAATTAAATACATCATGAAAGCGGCAAAACCAAATCCATAACCAAATTGCTCCGCGATTACCGTTGCATAAACATAGAAAACGGAACCAGGGTGAAAATGTGAAAGTAGTATGAACCCAATTATAGGTAAGTGCATGGCCAAAATCATGGGCAACATCCATTTTCCTAATCCGTCTCGTGAAATTACGATTCCGCCCAAAATTCCACCAACAGTAAGTGCAATCACGCCAAAAGTGCCGTAGATGACACCGACATCTTGAGTAGTTAAGCCCATTCCGCCTGCGGTCACAGGATCAATTAAAAAAGGAGTCAGCATTTTTAACAATTGCGATTCTCCTAATCTGAATAATAAAATGAAAGCCAATACTAAACCTATTTGTTTCTTTTGAAAAAAAGTAGCGAAAACAACAGCAAAACTTTTATTTGTAACCGATTCCGTTTTTATTTCTACGATTTTGGCTTCTATTTTTGGTGTGGAAAAATAATTGTAAATCGTAATGACAGTCATAATTAATCCTACAACTACCATGGTATAGGACCATGCTTTTTGTTTATCGCCATATTCTTGTTCTAAATAACCGGCAATAAATACCATTAATCCATTTCCGGTTAGCATCGAAAGTCGGTAAAAAGTACTGCGGATTCCCAAGAAAAAGGATTGCTGGTCTTTTTCTAAAGCCAACATGTAAAATCCGTCGCTGGCCACATCATTTGAAGCAGATGCAAATGCGGCAACCCAAAAAACGGCTAAACTGATTACGAAAAAATTGCTTAAAGGAATCGTTAAACCCACAATCAAAAAAGCAACAGAAATTAGCAATTGCATGCATAAAAACCATTTTCTTTTAGTGGAATAGAGATCAATAAACGGACTCCACAACGGTTTAATTACCCAAGGCAAATAGAGTAAACTGGTATAAATTCCAATGTCTTCATTGTTGATTCCAAGGTTTTTGTACATGATCACCGATACCGAAATAATAATTGCATAGGGCAATCCGGAAGCAAAGTTTAAAACGGGAATCCAATACCAAGGTCTATTGTCTATTTTCATGTAAGGCAAATTATAATCAATAAAATTTTATAGCGTAAAGTTCACTAAAGTTGGGTCACTTTCATTACCATAAAAATCAATGAATGTAATGGCGCATGTAGTATTTTTGTCTAATTTATAGGATGGAATAACCACTTCAACCGTATCATTATCATCTTTGAATGCTATTTTGTCAATAATTTGGCTTGGATCATTTACATTAATTTCCGAATTGAATTTGGCGCCATAAACCATAACATAACGCACTTTACTGTACATTGGATAGGTTACATTAAATCTTGATGCAATTGGATCTATCAAAATATTATTCGCTGTGGGAACAATAGCCATTTTTTTTATAGAACCAGGTACTACTGCAGGAAGAGCAGGATATTTATACTGGTTTTCTGTTAGTATTTTAGTCACACTTTGATTTTTATTCAAAAATGATTTAGCACTAAAAAACGCATTTCCCTGAACGTTCTTGTAGGATCTAGTGATGTCAATTTGATTCGGGATTTCTTTGGGATTATTCCATCTTTTATCAGAATCCGTATTGATTTTATAGGTTCCGTTGCCAATGTAAATTGCAGTATTCGTTGAATTCTCAGACCACCAACGTAGTAGTTTTGAATAAGAAGCTTTTGGATGATCCATGCTCCAATACAATTGAGGAACAAGATAATCTATCCATTTGTTTTCCATCCACGCTAACGGATCAGCAAATAAATCATCGTAATTTGTTTGTCCTGCTTCAGTTTCAGAACCTCTGGGATCTACTGATTTATTTCTCCATACTCCAAATGGGCTAATACCAAATTGTACCCATGGTTTAATACTTTTTATGGATAAAGAAACACATCGCACAAAATTATTTACATTCGAGCGTCTCCAATCTTCAATACTAAGTCCATCTCCATATTTTATGTACGAAGCAGTATCATTAAATAGCTCTCCTTTTATTCTGTATGGATAAAAATAATCATCAAAATGTATCGCATCGATATCATATTTTTCCACAACTTCCTCTACAATTGCCAATAAATGGTTCTGAACTTCGGGTAATGCTGGATTGTAATAATATTTTCCACCATATTTAATCATCCAATCTTGATGCTTGAAAAAATCATGTTGAGGACTCAAAAGCGACGTGTTGTAATCCATTGTAGCTCTATACGGATTCATCCAAGCGTGAAACTCAAAACCTCTAGCATGCGTTTCAGCAATCATCCAAGCTAATGTATCAAAGTAAGGTTTTGGCGCCTGACCTTCTTTTCCAGTCAAAAAACGGGACCATGGTGCTAATTCTGTTGGATAAAAAGCATCCCCAACGCTCCTGATTTGCACAATTACAGCGTTATAATTTAGTTTTTTATAAGCGTCTAAAATTTCAATATAATCCGCTTTTTGTTTGGCAACATTATCAGTACTCATTTTCGGCCAGTCAATATTTACGACTGTAGCAATCCAAACAGCTCTAAATTCATTTTTTGGATTTGTAGCCAATGCTTGTGCATTACCATTCCAAAAAGAAAGTAAAAGGAACGTAATAAGCAAAAGGGTGTGCTTGAAATTTTTCATCAGAGTAATGTTTATAAAGTATTCAAAAATAGTTTTTTTAGTGAAATTTACAAGTTAAAATGGTTTTAAAATTTGACTTATTTTAACAGCTCAATTTCTTTGCCAATTTTTTGTATTTGCATTCAAAAACATATTAGAGCTATGTTTTATATCACTTGAGGTACTCCTAAAATAAATAGTGTAATGGTGTAGTTTGCTACATTGAAATTTTAAGATTGTCAAATGTAGAACGGCAACAGATATTTTTAAAAAAACAATTGAGATCGCTTATAATGGATTATGAATAATTATAAAAAGTATCTCTACTTTAATTGGGAAATGATATTTTTCCCATAGAAACTGATGGGATTCCTTTGCGGGTACCAAAATCTGAGCCTCCGCCTGCAATTGTTTCATTAGCCAAAACAGCAAATAATACTGCTTCTTTTGCATCACCAGATATACCTAATTCATCAGTTTTAAAAAAATGACAAGGCAATAGTTCTTTTAACCAATTAACTAATAGTGGATTATGAGTTCCGCCACCTGACATATAAATAGAGAAATTTTCTATGTCGTATTTTGTGTTTTCTATAGCATACTTGATTGCTTCAGCAATAGTTACGGCGCTAAATCTTGTTAATGTGGCTAATAAATCAGGTACTAAAATGTTTTGGGTATTACTTTTAGCTAAAGCACTTTTAACATATTCCATATTAAAAAGTTCTGGACCTGTAGTTTTTGGGAAAGAATCTTTAAAAAAACTATTTTCTCGTAAAGCCTCTAAAAGGGATTGGTTTACAACACCAAGTTTTGCAATTTCCGCATCTTTATCATACGATTTTCCGGGGTAAAATTGTCTGATACAGGCATCAATTAATGTGTTTCCAGTGCCTGTATCCGTTACGAAAACTTCTTCTGGGTTCATATTTGATGGTAGATACGTGAAATTTGCAATACCGCCCATGTTCAACATAATACGATTTTCGCCTTTTTTTCCAAAAATAAAATAATCACCATAAACTGCCAGCGGAGCTCCTTCACCGCCTGCTGCAACATGTTTTTGCCTGAAATCCGAAAGTGTTATTATTCCAGTCTTTACAGCAATGTGATCCCCATCCCCAATTTGCAAAGTGGCATTAGGAAATTTTTCTTGCAGATGTAATTTTTTTGGAAGGTGTAATACAGTTTGTCCATGTGAAGCTATTAAATCTACCTCATGATTTGATATATTCCAGTTTTTCAAACAATTTAATACCATGTTGGCATGAAGAATACCAATCCATTCATTCAATAAAACAAGAGAGTGGAAATCAATATTCTGTTTTGCAAACACTTTTTGAATCTCACCCTTTATTTCGTTTGAATATTCAATCGTCTTAAAATTTGTTAGCGTGATTTTTGTATTTTCTCCTGTACCAGAAACCTTGCACAGAGCAACATCCAGACCATCCATTGAAGTACCTGACATGAGTCCAATAATCATTCTGGAAGGTTTTTTGGCAATTTTACACAGCAATTCTAAATTTTTATTCATGACAATATTTTTCGCAAAATAGTTTTTTTTCTAACCAACATGTAAATACTGGAAAATTTATCTTTGATTGCAAATAAAATCCAGTATACATGAAGGTTATTGCTAAAAGCAAATTTCATATACTTTTAGCAAAGTACAAATTAAATTTTAGGAATTGTAAAACAATCCTCAAGATTTAAGTTTAATAAAGTGATATTAATGCAGCTAAATATAATAATTCGCCAACCTTTATTGTTCTGTTACAATTATTTTGGATGTTAGTATATTCAATTCTATCATACATTTCTTCATCATCTGATACGTTCTCTCAATGTCATTATCTAAACCTATTGAAAACCGAATCAAACCATCAGTTAATCCCATTTCTATTTGTTCTTCCATCGGAATCTCACTTGAAGTTGAAGTTCCCGGAGCGCTGAATAAGGTTTTATAAAATCCTAAACTTACAGCAAGATACCCAAGATTTTTGGCTTGCATCAATTCCATCAAATCATTAGCTTTCTCCAAAGTTCCTGCGTCTAAGGTCATCATTCCGCCAAAACCATACTCATGATTAATCATTCTTGAATATAGTTCATGACTTGGGTGACTTTTTAAACCCGGATACACCGTTTTCAGTCCGTCTTTTTCAAAACGTTCTGCAAGATACATCGCATTATGGCTGTGTTGTTTCATTCTGATATGTAATGTGCGCAAGTTTTTCATCACACTTGCCGAACGCAAACTATCCATTGTTGGCCCTAGTAACATACTGGCACCGCTGTTCACATTTTTTAAACTGTCGATAAATTCTTGTGATGCACAAGTCACTCCACCCACAGTATCACTGCTGCCGTTGATATATTTAGTTAAACTGTGAATCACAATATCAGCACCTAATTTTGTAGGAGAAACTGATAATGGCGAAAAAGTATTATCGACAACCAATTTCAAATTGTGTTTTTCAGCAATTTTTGCCAAACCTTCAATATTAGCCACTTCTAATAAAGGATTACTCACCGTTTCACAGTATAAAACTTTTGTTTCGGGAGTAATTGCAGCTTCTACAATATCAAGTTTTGTGATGTCAACAAACGTGGTTTTGATGCCTAATCTTGGTGTGAAATTCTTCAAAAAAGCATACGTTCCGCCATAAATTGTTCTGCTCGAAACGATGTGATCGCCCGAACCGCATAATTGTAATAGAGTAGGAGTAATCGCTCCCATTCCTGAAGCCGAAACATTAGCCGTTTCTGTTCCTTCCATTGCTGCCAAGGCTTTGTCTAAATATAAATTACTCGGTGAAGAGTGACGGGAGTACAAATAGCATCCTTCCATATTACCTTCAAAAGTATCAAACATCGTTTTCGCCGATAAAAAAGTATAGGTTGAGGAGTCTGAAATTGATGGATTTACACCACCAAATTCACCAAAGTACTGTAAATCCTGAATGTTGTCTGCGGGATTGAAATTTTTCATAGTTGTTTTTTTTTGTTATTTAAAGCTACTCCTGCTATTCGCTTTATCTTTTACTTTTTAAAGAAAAAAGTAAAAGGATGCTGCTGCTATCAGGGCTAGGGGATTTCGGTCTTGATTAAATCTATTCAAAATAACAGTGTTCTAGATTAATAATCAATACTATTATTTATTATTAGATTTTGAAACTATAAAATATAAAAAATGTAATTTAATTTTCTAAATTAGCTTCCTAAATAGGATTTATATAGATTTTATTTCAATTCAAATTCTCAATAAAAATGACATTAGACTTAGTAGATAAAAAGTTGCTTTTTTTATTACAAAAAGACTGTAAAAAAACAACCAAGGAACTTTCCTTAAAACTCAATCTTTCGGTTACTGCTGTTTACGAGCGCATTAAAAAACTTGAAAGAGAAGGTGTTATCGATAAATATGTCGTCTTAATTAATCGTTCGAAAGTCGAAAAAGGTTTTGTGGTTTTCTGTCACCTTAAACTGATTCAGCATACGAAAGAATTTATCGCTAAATTCGAAAACGAAGTGATACAACTTAAGGAAGTAATTGAATGCCATCATGTAAGTGGAGATTATGATTATATCTTGAAAATAGTTGTAAAAGACATGGAAGCCTATCGAGAATTTTTGGTTACAAAACTCACAACATTGGAGCATATTGGAAGTACACACAGCACATTTATGATTAGCGAAGTAAAAAACACGACGGTTGTTGATATTTAGAATAAACGTGGATTTAAAGCGGTATTCAATGGTAAGTAAATGTTAATTGCTAATAATTCGTAACAAAAAACCTTTGCAATTAAACTTTAAACAAAACTTAATTCCTTAATTTTGTGCAACATTTTATAAAAACACAATAAAAAAAATATACTATGAGTTCATTTGACGTAGTCATTATAGGTTCTGGACCAGGCGGATATGTATCAGCAATTCGTTGTGCACAATTGGGTTTCAAAACAGCAATTATCGAAAAATATTCCACTCTTGGAGGAACTTGCTTAAATGTAGGTTGTATTCCTTCAAAAGCATTGCTTGCTTCTTCTCATCATTACAGTGACATTGCTCATTTTGCAGATCACGGTATTGAAGTTTCTGGTGAAGTAAAAGTAAACCTTGAAAAAATGATCGCACGTAAACAGGCTGTTGTGGATCAAACTTCAGGTGGTGTGAAATTTTTAATGGACAAAAATAAAATTACAGTTCTGGAAGGATTAGGTTCATTTGTTGATGCGACACATGTTGCTGTTGCTAAAGCGGATGGAACTTCGGAAACTATCGAAGCTAAAAACATCATTATTGCCACAGGTTCAAAACCATCTTCTTTGCCTTTTATCAAAATCGATAAAGAAAGAATCATCACTTCTACCGAAGCTTTGAAACTTAAAGAAGTACCAAAACATTTGGTAATTATTGGTGGAGGAGTAATTGGGATTGAATTAGGTCAAGTATATTTACGATTAGGAGCACAGGTTTCTGTAGTAGAATATTTGGACAGAATCATTCCTGGAATGGACGCTTCATTGTCTAAAGAATTGACTAAAGTATTGAAAAAACAAGGCATGAAATTCTACGTTTCACACAAAGTGAAATCAGTGGAAAGAAATGGCGAAGGAGTTGTAGTTCAAGCTGAAAATGCAAAAGGAGAAACAATTACGCTGGAAGGAGATTATTCATTAGTTTCTGTAGGACGTCGTCCCTATACTGATGGATTAAATGCTGATAAAGCAGGAGTGAAAATTTCAGATAGAGGAATGGTTGAAGTAAATGATCATTTGCAAACTAATATTCCTAATATCTATGCCATTGGTGATGTAGTTCGCGGAGCAATGTTAGCACATAAAGCAGAAGAAGAAGGAGCTATGGTTGCCGAAATATTAGCAGGTCAAAAACCACATATTAATTATAACTTGATTCCTGGTGTTGTTTATACTTGGCCAGAAGTGGCTGCTGTTGGACAAACAGAAGAACAATTGAAAGCTGCTGGTGTAGATTTCAAATCAGGAAGTTTTCCTTTCAAAGCTTTAGGTCGCGCAAGAGCTGGTGGAGATTTAGACGGATTTGTGAAAATTCTTGCTGATGCAAAAACAGATGAAGTATTGGGCGTTCACATGATTGGTGCTCGTTGTGCTGATTTAATTGCTGAAGCGGTTACGGCAATGGAATTCAAAGCATCTGCTGAAGATATTTCAAGAATGTCGCATGCACATCCAACTTTTGCGGAAGCAATAAAAGAAGCAGCTTTAGCAGCAACTGATAATAGAGCTTTACATGTGTAATTAGCTAATTAAATTTTCTACACAATAAAGAAACCCGTTCAATTGAGCGGGTTTCTTAGTTGTTATTAGTTTAGTTTAATTAGCCTTTTGCTACAAATAAACCTTTATAGTTTTCCCAATGGCTGTAAATTAAAAATAGATTGCCTAAAAAAAGAAAAATAGCAATCGGTATTCCTTGAGGGGATAAGAAAAAATTAATAAATAATATGTTTAAGGTTATAGGTAAGATTAAGAGATTAGCTAATGTTACATAACGTCCGGTAAGAAACGATAGTCCACAAAGGAATTCTATTGATTTTGCTAATGGCAATATATAAGTAGAGGCGACTAGACCTATATTAAAAGCTTTGAAATTCCCAGTAACTTCTGGTTCTGGTGCTAGTTTTAGAAAAAAACTAACGGACGCATAAAGTAATATAAGTCCAATTAAAGTTCGGATAATAATAATTGCGATTTTCATAGTATATTGTGTTAAAGGTTACATATTTGAAAACTATTATTGTGGAATTGCATTTTCATCCATATACATAATTTCCCACTGATGCCCGTCTAAATCGGCAAAACTATGTCCATACATCCATCCATGATCTTGCGGCTCCATATAAATTGAACCTCCGGCATCTACTGCGGTTTTTACCATTTCATCGACTTTTTCTCTACTTTCAGCATCTATTGCAATTAATACTTCGGTATTTTTATGGGCGTTGCAAATTTCTTTTTTGGTAAAGTCTTTAAATCGTTGCTCAGTGACTAGCATCACAAAAATATTTTCTCCAATAATCATGTAAGTGGCCTGTTCATCAGTAAATTGCGGATTGAAAGTAAATCCGAGGTGAGTAAAAAAATCAAATGATTTTTTTTGGTCTTTAACAGCTAAATTGAGGAAAATTTTTGAAGCCATAACGGGAATGATTTAATGATTTACAAAATCTAAAACGGATCATGCGCTATCAAATTTACAAAAAAATAAGCTAATTTTAGTAAAATCGTTTATTGAAGGTTTATTTTTTGTTGTAATTTTGAATTTTAAACACCAATACTTTTTGAGAACTTCTATTTACAAGTCTATATCCGATCCAAAACTGTTAAAAGAACAGCTTTTATTTTGGTCTCAACAGTTTCGAGAAATCATTTATTTGGACAGTAATGATTATCCACAAAATTATTCCAGTTATGATTGCGTTCTTGCGGTTGATGCATTTACTTCCATAAAAACGGATTATCAAAATGCTTTTGAGGATTTAAAACAATACCAGCAAATTACCAAGGACTGGCTTTTTGGTTATTTATCGTATGATTTAAAAAATGATATTGAACATTTACAATCTGAAAATTATGACGGATTAGAATTTCCAGATTTGTTTTTTTTTCAACCTAAGAAGTTATTTTTATTGAAAGGGAATCAACTTGAAATTCAATATCTCAATATGTGTGACGATGAAGTGGAATTAGATTTTGAAGAAATTGTCGAAATTCGAAAGTCAAAAATCGAAATAGAAGCACTAGTAAATATTCAACAACGGATTTCGAAGGATAATTACCTTCAGAAGGTTTCAAAAGTTTTGGAACACATTCATCAAGGCGATATTTACGAAGCCAATTTTTGTATGGAGTTTTTTGCTGAAAATGCGACGATTAATCCAATAGAAAAATTTATAAAACTTAACGAAATTTCTCAGCCTCCATTTGCTGTTTTTTTTAAAAATAATAAACACTTTTTACTTTCGGCAACACCGGAACGGTATTTAAGAAAAGACGGAGAACATATTATTTCGCAACCCATTAAAGGAACTGCAAAACGATTTTCAGACCCAGTTGAAGATGAGCAATCGAAAATGCAATTGGCTTTAGACCCAAAAGAACGATCCGAAAATATTATGATAACGGATTTAGTGCGGAATGACCTGTCTCGAACGGCACAAAAAGGAACTGTTGAAGTACAAGAGTTATGTAAAATTTATTCTTTTTTGCAAGTACATCAAATGATTTCTACTGTAACGTCAAAATTAGATGCGCAATATTCGGTTGTTGATGTATTAAAAACCACTTTCCCAATGGGAAGTATGACCGGAGCACCAAAAATTTCGGTGATGAAAATCATTGAACAGTTGGAAGAAACGAAACGGGGACTGTATAGCGGCGCTATGGGGTATTTTACACCAAACGGTGATTTTGATTTCAATGTAGTTATCCGAAGCATTTTATACAATCAAGAAAAAAAATACGTTTCTTTTTCAGTTGGAAGTGCCATCACTTCGCAATCACTTCCTGAAAAGGAATATGAGGAATGTTTGCTTAAAGCAAAAGCGATGCGAGAAGTTTTAGAATCTATATAATTTGTTGAATATGATATTTGAAGGGAAAAATAAAGAATATTTATTATTAGAAAAAATCAGCTCTGGAACTACGAGTGTCCCGCAAAAAGATGTAGAAGGCTGCTTATCGCTACTATGGATTACTTCAAATGGTACTACTATAAATATAGACGGGATTGATTATCATTTTTTAAAAAATCAAATTGTTTGTTTAACAGATTTTAATACATTGACAATAAAATCAATATCATCAGTCTCCTTGGTTAGGTTTAATCGCTCTTTTTACTGTATTTTGCATAATGATAGTGAAGTAGGCTGTAAAGGGTTATTGTTTTTTGGAGCTTCTTCACTACCTCTTTTCACTATTCCCGATACTGAATTAGAAAAGTTTGAAGTGCTTTGGAGAATGTTTGAATTAGAAATGGATTCACATGATGAACTGCAAATAGAAATGTTACAAATGATGCTTAAACGTCTTTTGATTTTGTCAACTCGACTTCACAAAGAACAAAATGAAATTGTTTATTTTGAAAAGGGTTCAATAGACTTGATTAGGGAATTTAATTATTTAGTAGAGCTGCATTTCAGGACAAAACACTTTGTTGCACAGTACGCGGAAATGCTTAATAAGTCTCCAAAAACATTATCAAATTCATTTTCTAAAGCGTACAAAAAGTCACCATTACAGTTTATTCAAGAGAGATTAATTCTAGAATCACGACGTTTGTTATCATATACAGAAAGATCCGTTAAAGAAATCTCTTTTGAGTTAGGTTTCGAAGACATTCAATCATTTAGTCGTTTTTTTAAGACTAAAGAAGGAATTTCACCTACTGAATTCCGAATTAATAATCGGTCGGGAAGAATTGACAATCCTACAGGAAATCGTGTCTAGTTATTAGGATGTTTTTCATAGCATCTTTGCAGTGTTATAAATAATATAAAATTAAAACATTATGCAAAAATTTTTAGTTCCAACAAAAGATGAGGTTTCAGCAGAGAATCAGGTTATATTCGAAAACCTTAAAAAAGGATTAGGTTTCGTGCCTAACTTGTATGCTTACTTTGCAAAAAACGAAACAGCTTTAGGCGATTACCTCGCTTTCCAAGGTAGAAAGAGTACCTTGAAAGTAAAAGAAAAAGAAGTTATTAATTTGGTGACTAGTCAACTTAATAATTGCCACTATTGCCAATCAGCCCATACAGTCATAGGTAAAATGAATGGTTTTACAGATGAAGAAATTATTGAGATTCGTTTGGCTGCCATTACTTTTGATGCTAGGCTGGATGCTTTAGCCCAATTTACAAAATCGGTTGTATTAAATAAGGGTAAAGTTGCGCAGGAATCCAAAGAATTATTTTATCAAGCGGGTTTTTCGGAGGCAAACATGATAGATGTAGTTTTTGTGGTAGGAGATAAAATAATCAGTAATTATATTCATAATTTGGCTGATTTTCCTGTAGACTTTCCTTTAGCATCTGTACTTTAATAGCAAGTTAAATTTCATAAAAAAAACAATTATCATGAAAAAATTAAAATTAATGTTATTCACTTTGTTCTTAGTTACGAATACGATTTTTGCTCAAGTAAGCCCTAAAATAATTGCTGTTATTTCAAAAGCAAAATGGTGCAGTACTTGTATTAACAATGAAAATCGAGTTGGGCAGGAGGTAATTCCAAGTGTTGACATAACAAAGGTCACACTTATTATCAATGACCTTTCAGATAAACAAACAAAAAGTGCATCAGCTGAAAGTTTAAATAAATTAGGTCTAAAACAAGCAAACTTTAAGTCAACAGGAGTAATAACCTTTATAGATGCTTCTTCTAAAAAGATGGTATCAAGTATTTCGGTTGCAGAATCTTCTGAGAAAATTAAAGAAGCATTTGCAAATAGTTTGAAATAGCTCATAGTTCTATGGATTTGGTATCCTTAGCATTTGCTAAGGATACCAAATTATTATAATGTCATATTCAGTTTTATTTTTTACTTTAGCTCTCTTAAAATTACTTACAAAGTGCTACAAAAATTCAAAAACCATCTTCTTCATAATTTCCAGTTCTTGAGTGGAAAAAAAATACTTTTGGCCACAAGCGGCGGGAAAGACAGTATGGTAATGGTGCATTTGTTTCAGCAATTGGATTATGAAATAGGAATCGCACATTGTAATTTTCAACTGCGTGGAATGGAAAGTTTTGAAGACCAAAATTTTGTTCAGGAATATGCTGCTGCAAATGGTATTCCGGTATTTATAACTCAATTTGATACTAAAGCTTTCGCAGAAGATTATAAAGTTTCTACGCAAGTTGCCGCGCGTGATTTGCGTTACAATTGGTTTTATGAATTATTAGAAACTGAAAAATTCGATTATATTCTTACGGCACATCATGCCGATGATAATCTGGAAACTTTTATAATTAATTTGAGTCGAGGAACAGGATTAGAAGGTTTAACTGGAATTCCGGAGCAAAACGATAGGGTTATTCGTCCGCTTTTGGCATTTAGCCAAGAAGAAATCGAAGAATATGCCAAATTAAATAACATTCAATGGCGCGAAGACAGCAGTAATGCCTCTGATAAATACCTTCGGAATAAAATTCGTCATCATCTGGTTCCTATGTTAAAGGAATTGAATCCCAATTTTCTTTCATCGTTTCATAAGACGCAAACGTTTTTGCAAGAAGCGCAAGTTTTGGTTGAAGATGCGTCGATTATGATTTATCAACAAGTGGCTAAACAAGAGGATGATACTATTTATTTTGACTTAAAAAAATTAAAAAAATTACCAAATTATAAATCGTATTTGCATCAATGGTTGAAAGAATTTGGATTTTCTGCTTGGGATGATATTTATGATTTGGTCGAAAGCCAATCTGGTAAACACGTGTTTTCGCCTGAATATAGATTATTGAAAGACAGAGATTCTTTAATCCTAAGCCCAATAAATTTCGTAAATGAAAAGGAGGAATATGCAATTGATGAAAATCAAAAAGAAGTTAATATTCCCTTAAATCTTACGTTTTGTAAAGTAGCGGACATTAGTTTAACAACGAACTCAGCTATCTTTGTGGACGCTGATAAATTGCAATTTCCTTTAGTTTTACGCCATTGGAATGAGGGCGATAGTTTTCAACCTTTTGGGATGAATGGTAAATCTAAGAAAGTGAGCAAGCTTTTTAAAGATGAAAAATTATCCTTGCTGGAAAAAGAAAATTCGTGGCTTTTATTTTCGAATGAAGACATAGTTTGGATTGTTGGACTTCGTCAGGATGAACGTTTTAGAATAGAGAATACAACAAAGAATATACTTAAAATACAATTAGAATAATGAAGAAACTACTATTTATACTTATTGCTTTTTTGGCTTTTGCCAATGGAGATGCGCAAATTCTTGATCCTGCAAAATGGACTACCAAAATAGAAAAAAAAACTGAGAGTAATTATATTCTTACTTTTAATGCCGTCATAGAAAAAGATTGGCATTTATATTCCCAATTTACGGCTGACGGCGGATCTTTGCCTTTGGAAATTATTTTCAAAAATCAAAAAGGGAACTTTACTTTAGTTGGCAAAGCCAAAGAAAGCAAAACCACAACTGCTTTCAATGATGTTTTTGAAGTGAACGAAACGTACTTTGAGAAAAAAGCTCAAATTCAACAAGAAATCACGATTACAAACCCAAAGATTACAAAAATTGAAGTCAATTTGAATTATCAGGTTTGTAAAGAAGCATGTATCAATTTAGAGAAGAGTTTTACGTTTACCATTCCTACTACTGCAAAAACAGCGGAATTACCTACTGTAGCATCAGATTTGACTACAATAGACTCAGCTAAAGTTGATACTGCAGTTACAAATACAGAAGTAAATAAAGAACAAGTTGTTACTTCTGAAAAAGTTCCTGTTCTGGATACTAAACCTAGCAAACAAAGAGGATTATGGTCTATTTTCTTCATTGCTTTTTTATCTGGATTTGCCGCATTGCTCACACCTTGTGTCTTCCCGATGATTCCTATGACGGTAAGTTTCTTTACAAAACAAAGTAAAACTAAGGCAAAAGGAATTAGAAATGCCATTATTTACGGAATTGCAATCATCTTCATTTATGTAGTTTTAGGATTCTTAGTGACGTGGATTTTTGGTGCCGATGCACTGAATGCGTTGTCTACGAATGTTTGGTTTAATATTATTTTCTTTGTTTTGTTAGTCACATTTGCAGCTTCATTTTTGGGTGCTTTTGAGATTATGTTGCCTAATTCGTGGGCTAACAAAGTAGATAATCAAGCCGATAGAGGCGGAATAATTGGAATTTTATTCATGGCTTTAGCATTAGCAATTGTGTCTTTTTCGTGTACCGGACCAATCGTAGGAACCCTTTTAGTCGAAGCTGCTTCTAAAGGTGGAATTGCACCTATTGTTGGAATGTTTGGATTCTCATTGGCTCTAGCCTTACCATTTATGTTATTTGCGATGTTCCCGGGCTGGTTGAATTCATTACCAAAATCCGGCGGTTGGTTGAATACGGTTAAAGTAGTTTTAGGATTTTTAGAATTAGCTTTGGCTTTCAAATTTTTGTCGAATGCAGATTTGGTTTTGCAATTACATTTCTTGGAAAGAGAGGTGTTCTTGGCGATTTGGATTGCTATTTTTGGAACATTAGCATTTTATTTATTCGGAAAAATTACGCTTCCGCATGATAGTCCGATGAGCCATATATCAGTAGGGAGATTGTCTTTTGGATTAATAGTTTTGGCTTTTACCATCTATTTGATTCCTGGAATTTGGGGAGCACCATTAAAATTAATTTCTGGTTTCCCACCTCCAATGACCTATAGCGAAAGTCCGTACGGAGTAGGAAACTCAAAAGGTGGTTCGAATGCATCAGCTCAAATTTTGCCGGAAGGCGCACATTTAGGGCCGCATGACCTTGTTGCTTTTGAAGATTATGAAAAAGGATTGGCTTATGCCAAATCAGTAAATAAACCCATTTTACTTGACTTTACTGGATATGCTTGTGTGAATTGCAGAAAAATGGAAGATTATGTTTGGTCAGATCCTGCAATTTTAAAAATATTACAGGATGAAGTGGTATTAATCTCTTTGTATGTTGATGACAAGAGAGAATTGCCAAAAAGTGAGCAATATGTTTCTAAAGAGACGGGTAAGGAAATTGTAAGTGTGGGGAATAAATGGAGTGATTTCCAAATCACGAGATACAAAGCCAATGCGCAACCGTATTACATTGTTATCGATGTAGAAGAAAATATGTTGTCTGATAAACCGGAAAGTTATAATTCAGATATAAATGCTTATAAAGGCTGGTTGAGAGAAGGAATTGATCGCTTTAAAAAGGCTAAATAAAGCGTAGCATTTAGACAAAATAGCAAACGTAAATTGCACTAATTTCTAAGAAGTAATCTTTGGAAATTAGTGCAATTTTTTTTGAATTTAGTATTTTTTACTAAGTGTAATTGTTATATTTTAACTGTAGACAGGAAATTCTTTTATTCGATTATTTTTTCGATATAATCAGAATTTAAAAGATACAAAGCGCCCATATATCGTATTTGAAAAGCGACTAAGTCTCCAATTTTATAAGTCTTTTTAGAATTAGAAATATCGATAACCAACATATCAGAACTGGCATCTACAATGGTAATATCGGTATCATCAGATTCAATGTATTGTGGTTGCATGTCAAGCAAGCCAATATCTAAAATGGCTCTTAGCGAAGTAATTCCCAGATCAGTGACATCGTCCATTGAAAACGAATTTCCGGCTACATTCTCTCCTAATTCACCTGTTGGCGTATTTGGTTTTTCGGTAATTTCGATGATTTCAGCATATAATTTGAAAACATCATGGTGCATTCCTTCAATGGTATTTCCGGTAAACAAATCTTTCCCGAAGAAGAGCGCTTCTCCTATTCGAAAATGATTCACAGCCATTGGTCGGGCATTTTTGAGGAGTAACGGTATTGTAACCGAAGTTCCTCCCGAGACGAACGGAATACTGATGTCAAATTTGGCTTCAATTAATTGTTTGTATAAACTCAATTGAATCAGTTTATCCTGCGTTGGCATTACGCCACTGAGGCAATTAAAATTGGTTCCAATACCAGAGATTTCGATATTTGGCATTTTTAGAATTGTACCATAAAAATCTATTAATTCTTCGCCCATAACACCTTCACGAAGGTCGCCCATTTCAATCATTATGATGATTTTGTGCGTCTTATTTTGCTTAACCGCTTCTTCTGAAAGTAGTTGTATGGTATAGATTTCAGTATTAAAACTAATATCGGCATACTTAACAATGCTTTCAATACTTCGTTTTGCAGATGGTTTTATATAGACAGTTTGAATTTCCGGATCTAGTGCTTTAATTTTTTTCAAATTGCTCACTCTGGAATCATGAATTTCACGTACTCCTAAAGCGATGATTTCTTTGAGGTAAATTTTATTTCCGCACAGCAGTTTTGAAACTACACCCCATTCAATATTTCTGGATTTAAATGTTTCATCTAAAAACTGATAATTTTCCTGTAATTTTTTTCGATATAATTTTATAAAAGCCATTATTCTATGATTTTACGTGGAATTGCTTTAGAAATCCGAGTTAATAATTCGTAATTGAGTTGGTTACTGAAATCACTGAATGAAGCTACAGATACGGAAAGCTCTTTTTGTGTACCTATCAGTATCACTTCATCCTCTTTTTTTGGCATGTCAATATCAGTAATGTCGACAGTCATCATGTTCATGTTTACGGAACCCACCACAACACAGCGTTGTCCATGAATAAGAACACGACCTTGGTTACTCAATGAGCGACTGTATCCGTGGCAGTAGCCAATGGGGATAACAGCGATTTTCATTTTTCTTTTAGCCATAAAACTGGTTCCATACCCAATGAAATCACCAATATTTACTTTTTTTATGCTCATAATAGCACTTTTCCAAGTGATAACGCGCTGTAATGGATCGGTTTTATTCTTTTTAGAATTGAGATACGTTACAAATACTTCGGGACTGGACCACAATCCGTATTGCATTATTCCGACGCGGACCATATCCATTCTGGTTTGCGGAAACATTATTGATGCTGCGGAACAAGCAGAATGTCTGATTTGTGGCTTCAGGTCATTTTTACAAAAAATGGCATAAATTTCTTCAAACTTCTTGATTTGTTGATCCACTCTGTAATAATTAGCGATACTTTCGGCACCAGCATAATGCGTGCAAAGCCCTTTGAAAGTAAGATATTGATCTTCTTTTTTTAATATAGCAATAATAGTATTCAGTTCGTTTTTGTCAAAACCGGTTCGGTTCATGCCGGTTTCGACTTCAATATGCAAAATTGCTTTTTTATCGAGTTTTTTAGCCGTTTTCAGAGCTTTATTCAGTCGGCTTTTATCAAAAACAAAGAATTCAATATCATTTTGGATTACCCATTCCATGTCTTCATCCTGAACAAGTCCCATAACCATGATAGTTGCTTTATCCTTTAATGTATTTTTTACAACTTTAGCTTCTTGAACATCAAAAACAGAAAAATGAGTTACGCCACATTGAAAAGCCATAGAAACAAACTCCTGTACCCCATGACCATATGCATTTCCTTTTACGACAGAGGAAACCAATACTTTTTTTCCGAAAGTCTTTTTTAGAAAATCGATGTTGTTTTGGTATGCAGAGCGATTAAGCTCTATGAGTGAATTAGTGTGCATTTGTTATTTGTTTGCTGATTTGATGAAAAATGGATACTCCGGTTGCAATAATTTCATCTGGAAAATCATAATCAGGATTATGCAATGCAGGAGTGTTTACTCCAGATCCTAGTCCAAACATGGCTCCGGGATAGTGTTGTGTGAACAAGCCAAAATCTTCACCCCAAGTAAACGGTTTTTCTTTTTCGAATAATTTAAAACCATTAATCTTTGCCGCTTTTTTGATGAATGTTACAGCATTTTTGTCATTCTCATTGGCCTGAAAACTTTGGGTCCAACTGGTTTTGCACTTCAGCTGATGTTCTTTTGCGATTGTTTTGGCTAAATTTTCTAAACCGAGTTCAATCTTTTTCTTTTGCAAATTGCTGTCACTTCGTACTGTAAAATGAATTTCTCCTGCACCAGCTGATACACCATACGCTTTTTTGCCGATTTTAGTATAAATGTGGGTAATTAGGCAATAGTTTTCTTTTGTAATATCGGTCTGAATAATAGCATTAAATTGATTGATAATAGCGGCTATTGCCAAGGCAGGGTTTATTCCTTTTTCGGGTTCACCGGCATGAGCTGTTTTGCCTTTTAATTTTATAATAATGCTGTTTACAGCGCAGGTAAAAGTTTTGTTTTTTACTACAATTTGATGTCTTGGAAATCCCGGCAAATTATGAAGTGCAAAGACGTAATCGGGTTGGATAAAAGTAAATTTGGGATCCGATAATACTTTTTGAGCACCACTGCCGTCTTCTTCAGCGGGTTGAAATAATAAAATAACAGCTCCTGATTCCGGTTTGTTCTGATGCAATTCAGCAGCTAAACCACAGAGAATTGCCATGTGACCATCGTGACCGCATTTATGTGAAACTCCATTATTTAGGGAACGATGTTCGAAAATATTAGTTTCTTCAATAGGCAAAGCATCTAATTCGCATCGAAATAACACTGTTTTTCCGGCTTTTTTACCTTTGTAAATTGCAATGACACCAGTTGTACCTACTTCGGTAATCAATTCATCAGGTTGATAATTTTCGAGAAAAGAAAGGATGCGTTTAGACGTTTCAATTTCTTTACCGGAAACCTCGGGATGCTGGTGTAGCTCTTTTCGCAACTCCACAATTGAATTAATAGACTGGTTTGAATTTTCCATTTTTGGATTATTTGATAAGACGCATTTCCAGATATTTATTGGTAAAACCTAAGCTTTCATATAGTTTTTTGGCAGGATTATCCGGTTCCACATGCAATGCTATATTTCCTTCGGCAATTGATATGGCTTTTTGCATCAACTGTTTTCCAAATCCTTTTCCGCGTTGACTGTTGTCCACGGCAATGTATACCAAAATATTTTCGGGAATAAAATCTTTCATTCCTGTGTTGTTCAAGATCACGAGACCTACTATTTTTTGTTCTTCGATTCCCACTACAATATTTCCACCTTTGTCAGGATTCATGACATAATCAATACATTTTTGAATGTCTTCAACAGTGTCGCCGTATTGTTCTAAATGGGTATACAGGAAGAGCGCGATAATTTGATTGGTATATATTGCATCTTCTCCGCTAGTGTCATTAATTTGTTTGAAGTCCATTTTGTCTTTCTTTTTTGTTAAAATGATAAAGTGATATGATAATGAATAAAATCAGTGAAATACTTATCCCGTAAAGGTTTGCGTCTAAGTGTTCCGGAAGTTTTATTCCTAAAGGAAGTTTATTCTCCGAAACAATCAATAGAATCGTGGTTGCACCGCCAAAAAGCATGCTCCAAAAAGCTGCTATTGGATGGCTTTTTTTCCAAAACAAAGCCCCTATTACCGGAACAAATAGTCCTGAAACCATGAAAGCGTAGGAGTAAAGCATCAGTTCTAATACATTTTGCATTTGGGACGCAATTAAAATAGCAAGAAAACCTACGACTAAAGTGACCGCTTGTGAGAGTCGAAGCTCCTTTTTATGACTCAGTTCTTTTTTAGAAAACTTAGCAATTATATCAGTAACAATATTTCCTGAAGCCGCCATCAAGCAACTGTCTGCTGTAGAAAGTATTGCCGAAAAATAGGAGGAAAGCATCAATCCCATTAATCCAACAGGAAGTATTGTGGCCAGTAAAATAGGCAATCCCATTTCACTATCCATATTTGCGGCATCAGTAATACCATCAAACATTCCGTTGGTAGCAGCAACTTTTGCCAGCATTCCCAGAATCACTCCCATGAATGCCATTATAGGCCATTCAAAAACACCGGCAATCAGCCACGCTTTTTTAGCTTCTTTTTCACCCTTGCTGGCATAAATTCGTTGGTATAAAGTCATTCCTACAAACCAAATAGGAATAATGGTTATGGACCAGTTTAGAATCTGATACCATTTGACATTAGTCAGCGATAAATATTCAGGTGATAAGGTAGTTTTGATTGCATCATAACCTCCCACGGCAGTGTAAGCAATAGGAATTGCTATTAAAACCAATCCTCCAATTAAGACTAACCATTGGATCGTATCGGTATAAATGACAGCTTTTAGTCCTCCAATAGCGGTATAAATTACTGCGATAAGACCCATGACTATTAGCGCAGTTTGTAAATCAAGTCCTTTTATGGTTGCCGAAGCTAATTTGGCTCCTGCCAAAACCTGAGAACTCGTAAATCCGATGTATCCAATTGCTGAAATAATTCCAGCCAGCAGCGCAACTTTAGCATTATAAAAATGATCAAATATTTGCGGGAAAGTAAAAAACTTGTATTTGTGTCCTAATGCGCTTACTTTTGGAATAAGAAAAACGGCACTCAACCAAGCGCCCAGCAGTCCGGTGAACAGCATCCATGAACCTGATATTCCCATTGTAAAACCAAGTCCACCCAAACCTATTGAGAATCCACCACCAACATCAGTGGCAACAACTGATAAACCAATGTGCCAGCTACTCATATTTCTGCCACTTACGTAAAAATCTTCAGCGGTTTTATTTTTGTTAAAAAAGTAAACACCAACGCCTAACATGGCCAACATATAAACAATAAAGATTGTATAATCTATTATGTGCATATTATTAATTTTCGATTATTTAATAGCCTGTAAATGGAATTTTTCCAAAAGGCAAAAGGTGCAGTAAACTGCAAAAAAAGATGATTTTTTCAGAATTTTTTCTGAAATAAGGGATCTTAATTTTGGGTTAAAAGTGCACAAAAAGAGACTTTAAAAACCACAAAAAATAATTTGGTATTTTACAAATATAAGGCAAATTATCTTAAAACAGCTCTTAAAATGGGTAAAATAAACTTTTTGTAACGAAAAACGATCCTTTTGTGGTTTTTTTTTGTAAATAATTCAAGGCAAAGACAAAGGATTATCTGGCAGAAATAGTTGCTAATTTGAATACATAAATGAATAAATTATTGGTGTGAAAGCGTTGAATAATGAGCTATTATAAAGAGCGTAAATAGCTATTTTTTCATCTTATCAAAGTCTATATGTGAATTTTAAAAAAGTAGAAATAAGGATACTATATTCAGTGAGATTTTTTATCTTTAAAAACTATTTTAATTCAAAAAATTCATGAAAAAACTACTTAGTATTTCTCTTTTTTTTATTGGTGCAGTTCTGTTTGCCCAAGACAATAAAGCCAATTATGTTTCGGAAAATTACACTAAAAAAGAAGTGCATATAAAGATGCGCGATGGTGCAGAATTATTTACATCAATTTACACTCCCAAAGACGTTTCTAAAAAATACCCGATTATCATGCAAAGGACGCCTTATAATTCCGGTCCATATGGAGAAGGTCAGCTCAAAAGAAGTATTTCTCCAAGCGAAACCATGATGAAAGAAGGATATATCGTAGTATATCAGGATGTTCGAGGAAGATTTATGAGTGATGGATTATACGATAATATGCGTGGTTTTATTCCAAATAAAAAAGGAAAAAAAGATACCGATGAAGCTTCGGATACGTATGATACGATAGATTGGTTGGTCAAAAATGTGACGAATAACAACGGAAATGTTGGAACTTGGGGAATTTCATATCCAGGATTTTACGCTACGTATTCTTTGTTGAGCAATCATCCGGCTTTGAAAGCGGTTTCACCTCAAGCTTGTATTGCCGATTTCTTTTTTGATGATTTTCATCATAATGGAGCATACTTATTGAGCTATTGGAAAGTGACGCCATTATTTGGTCCACAAAAAACAAAGCGTACTACAGAACCTTGGTATAAATTCACGAATACAGGATCAAATGATGATTATCAGTTTTTCTTGGATGCAGGACCATTATCGAATCTAGATAAATATTATGGTAAAGACAATGAGTTTTGGCAACAGCTGAAAGATCATTCCAGTTATGATGATTTTTGGCAAAAACGTGGTATTTTACAACATTTAAAAAATATTAAACCAGCGGTAATGACCGTTGGAGGTTGGTTTGATGCCGAAGATTTATATGGTCCTTTGAATACATACAGTACAATAGAAAAAAGCAGCAAAAATTATAATACAATCGTTATGGGACCTTGGAGTCATGGTGATTGGGCTAGAAATTCAGCAAAACAAGTGATTGGTAATATTAATTTTGGAGACAGTATTTCAGGTTATTATCAAAAAAATATAGAAGCTAATTTCTTCCGTCATTTCTTAAAGAATAATGGTAAAGGTGAAAATAAATTACCTGAAGCCTATGTTTTTGACACCGGAAGAAAAGAGTGGAAGACCTATGAAAATTGGCCTCCTCAAAATACTGAAAAACAAGATTTCTTTTTGCAAGGAAATCAATTGACAAAAATGGCGAAACGAAATATTGCTTTTGAAGAATTCATCAGTGATCCTAAGAAACCGGTTCCTTATTCTGAAGATATCAAACAAGCAGGGCTTACGCCAAGGAAATACATGACGGATGATCAGCGTTTTGCAGCGAGAAGACCAGATGTGATTGTTTTTCAAACAGAAGTATTGCGCGATGACACCACATTAGCAGGAGAAATATTAGCCAAATTACAAGTTTCTACTACTGGAACAGATGCAGACTGGATTGTAAAAGTGGTTGACGTTTTTCCAAATGACGAGCCTGAGACTAAAGATGTTGCTCCTTATTTGAAAATGAGTAATTATCACATGATGGTACGCAGTGAGGTTATGAGAGGGCGTTTCAGAAACAGTTTTTCAAAACCGGAAGCATTTGTAGCAAACGAAAAAACAGCAGTAAATATTAAATTACAAGATGTTTTGCATACATTCAAAAAAGGACATAAAATCCAGATTCAAGTTCAAAGTACGTGGTTTCCTTTTATTGATTTGAATCCACAGACGTTTGTTGATAATATTTTTTATGCTAAACCCGAAGATTTTCAGAAACAAACACATAGAATTTATAATGATTCAAAAATTGAGTTTACTATTTTAAAATAGATAATTTCTTTACTTGCTTAAAGCATTCGATTATATTTAAAAACAAAATCCCAATCTTTTTTAAAGATTGGGATTTTGTTTTTAAAGGATATTGACTAAAACTAGTCTGGCAAAAAATGTTTCTTAAAGATGTTATTTCTTGTCTAAAGATAATTGGACAGACTGAATAAAATCATCCTTTTTTAAGTGACTGCAGAGCAAAAAAAGCTCTCTGAAGTGCAGAGAGTTAATTGATGTTAAGATGATTTACAAAAATTCACCATGTTGAGAAATATCTAAACCTAATTCTTCTTTTTCTTCACTTACACGAAGTGGAGTAATTTTATTTACAATAAAGAAAAGGAAATAGGAACCTACAAAAGCAAATATGGAAACAATTATTAAAGCAGTTAATTGGTTGATAAATAATGTGGCATCTCCAAAGATTAATCCTTGATTATCACCAACAACTGAGTTGATTGATTTTGAAGCAAATACTCCAGTTAAAAGCATTCCAACCATTCCGCCCACACCATGACAAGCGAATACATCTAGAGCATCATCGATTTTTCCTTTGTGGAAACTTCTAACCACTAAATTACTAACGATACTAGCAAAAACTCCTATGAACATTCCGTGTGGAATACTTACAAATCCTGCGGCAGGAGTGATGGCCACTAAACCTACTACCACACCGATACAAGCTCCCATTGCAGAAAGTTTATGACCTAGAATTTTGTCAAGAAATACCCAAGCCATTCCCGCTGCTGCAGCTGCAACAGTAGTAGTCCCAAGCGCTTGAACTGCTAATCCGTTAGAACCTAATGCAGATCCGGCATTGAAACCAAACCATCCAAACCATAATAAACCAGTTCCTAATAATACATAAGTTATACGGGCAGGATTAGGTTTTTGTGCTTTTCTTTTTCCTAAAAAAATAGCTCCGGCTAATGCAGCCCATCCAGCACTCATGTGCACGACTGTTCCACCTGCGAAATCGAGTACTCCCATTTTAAAGAAAATGCCATCTGGATGCCAAGTCATGTGCGCTAGAGGTGTATAAACAAGTAATATGAATAAAACCATAAATAATAAGTATGCCCAAAAACGAATTCTTTCTGCAAATGCTCCAGTAATTAACGCTGGGGTAATGATGGCAAATTTTGCTTGAAATAAAGCAAATAACATAAAAGGGATTGTAGGAGCAAGACTCCATGCAGTATTTGTACCTACACCTTGAAAAAATAAATTCGGGATAGGATTTCCTATAACACCTCCAATTGTAGGACCAAATGATAATCCAAAAGCGATAACAACCCATAAAATGGTCACAATTATCATGGCCATAAAACTTTGAAGCATGGTACTGATAACATTTTTTTTTCCTACCATTCCACCATAAAAGAAACCTAAACCAGGAGTCATTATTAATACAAGTGCTGTAGCAACAATCATCCAAGCGGTATCGCCAGTGTCAAATTTTACAGCTTCTGCCGGAGCAGGGCTATCTGTTAGAAAATAATTTGAAAAAAGGGTTAATACCAAGATTGTGATTAATATCACACTTAAAATAATTTTTCTCATTGTTTTTAGTTTTAAATTTCGATAAAAATATAAAAATCATCAATAACCCCCTTTAAAAAAGTTAGTGAATGTTTTATTTTTATGATTTAAACAATGTCACCCCCTTTTTATTGTGGGTATTTTATAATTTGAAGATAAAATTTGTAATTTGTTAAAGTTAGGTTAAAGGAATGTTATGTTTTGATGCCTAAAACTGCCTTATGACCGAAAAATTAAGAATTCTATTCTGATTTGTCGCCGTCTTTTGTAATGACAAAAGAGATTAAACTAAAAAAGGCACTAATTGCATGGATTGCAATTAGTGCCTTTAAATTATAAATGTTATGGTTATTTCAATGTTTGTTGGCTTAATATTTTATAAACCTCATTGATGTTGTTTCCACCTTTTCCAAATTGTTTCACAATTGGATTATTATCATTGTTTAACCAAATTTTTAATTCGGCATCCAAATCTAATATTCCGGCACTTTCTTTAGAGAATTTCTTAATGCTGGAATAGGGAATAGACATATAATCAACTTTACTTCCAACCAATTGCTTTTCGACTAAAATCAGTCTTTTATTGGTGAAAATAAACATATCACGAATAAGCTTATACGCTTTTTCAATTTTTTCTCCATCAATTAAGATAGGCTCAAATTCATTCGAAACATTTTCAATATTTACTTCAGATGCATTGCCTAAAATGGCGTTAAATAGTCCCATTGTATTAATTTATTTTTGATTGTATTTTGTTTTATATCGGTCATTCAGCTTTGTTTGATGTGTTTCCAGACTAATCATTCTCCCTTGGATAAAGGCATTAGTTAATTTATTGGTTCTCATATCTAAAGCATCGCCTTCAGAAACAAATAATGTAGCATCTTTTCCTTGCTCTAATGTACCACATTGTGCATCAATTCCCAATATTTTAGCAGTATTAGATGTAATTAGTTGCAGCGCTTTTTCTTTGTCCATTCCGTAAGCAGCACATGTTCCTGCTAAAAATGGTAAATTTCTAGTATTCATTCTTTCATGGGCACCGCTATTTTCTAAACCTACAAGAACACCTTTCTCAGTTAATAATTTTGCTGCTTTGTATGGTAGATCAATATCATGATCATCATTTTCTGGCATGTCATGAACTCTTCTTAGCAAGACTCCAATGTTATTTTTTCGCAATAATTCAGCAGTTTTATGCGCTTCATATCCGCCTACAATCACCATTTTTTTAATACCGTTTTCTCTGGCAAATTGCACCGCATCGATGATTTGTTTTTCTTCATTGGCATGAATAAATAGCGTTTGGCTTCCGTCGTACAAACCTTTTGTAGATTCTAAAACTAAATTTCGCTCTTTCGAACTATCGCCTAAATACGCTTTTGCATTAGATAAAAATCCAGATAATTCTAGAACTTGCTTCGCGTATTCTTTATTTGCTTCTATACTTCCTGGTTCTGCCCACCATCCACTTCTTTTAAAGGTGGATGGGAAATTTACATGAATTCCGTCATTTTCTTTTATAATTGCATCTTTCCAATGCCAAGCATCCAGCTGAACAATTGAGGAAGATCCAGAAATCACTCCGCCTCTTGGTGTTATTTGAGCCATTAAAATACCGTTTGGTCTTACTGTTTCTATTACTTTCGAATCAGCGGTATAAGCAACAATACTTCTTACATTTGGATTCATTGTTCCAATTTCATCTTCGTCATCCGAGGATTTTACGGCATCAATTTCAACTAAACCTAATGTTGAGTTAGGTGCAATAAATCCCGGATACACGTGTTTTCCGCTGGCGTCAATTGTGACATCGTATGTGCCTGCAGCTAATCGGATTACTCTGGCATCCGTAACCAAAGTGATTTTTCCGTCCACAAATCCTATTGCACTATTCTCGATTATTTCACCGTTACCCAAGTGTGCTGTAGCATTAAGGATTAAAACAGATTTTGATTGCTTTGCGGCAGGCGTTTGTTGTGCCTGTGTTAGTATCGATATACTAAAGGCCACTATTAAAAGATATATTTTTTTACTAATCATGTTTATAGGTTTTTTAGAATTGCTTTGCTTTATTACAAAAGCACGGTTTTTGAAATTTAAATTCATTAGATTATTCTTCTAAAGTATCGCAATGATATTCTTTCTTCTCCGTTTTTTTAGGTTCTTGCGTGGTCATGCCTTTATTTTTTTCTTGCAATAACTGCCCTATTAGCTCACTTCTTTCTTTAGCAATTGCTACTCTTTGCGCTTCATCTTTTTGAGCATCGTAATACACAACACCTTCAATTAAGGTTTTTTCAGCTTTGGCATAAATTGATAACGGATTGGCATTCCATAGTACAATGTCCGCATCTTTGCCCACTTTTATGCTTCCTACTTTATCATCAATATGTAATAATTTAGCAGGATTCAAAGTCACAAATTTCCATGCATCTTCTTCAGAAATATTTCCGTATTTTACTGCTTTAGCCGCTTCTTGATTCAATCTTCTAGACATCTCAGCATCATCAGAGTTATAGGCCACTACGATTCCGGCAGTATGCATTATTGGTCCATTGAAAGGAATGGCATCATTCACTTCAAATTTATAAGCCCACCAATCCGAGAAAGTAGAGGCTCCAACACCGTGTTCTTTCATTTTATCGGCAACTTTGTAACCTTCAAGAATGTGAGTATAGGTATTCACTCTGAAATCAAATTTTTCAGCAACATTCATCAACATCAAGATTTCAGATTGCACATAAGAATGACAAGATATGAAACGTTCTTTGTTTAATATTTCGGCTAATGTTTGTAGTTCTAGATCTACTCTTGGCGCATTTCCTTTTCCTTTTTTACTGCCAGAATTGTATACTTTCCAAGCTAAGTCATATTCTTTGGCACGTTGAAAATAATCAGTAAAAACTTGTTCAACACCCATTCTGGTTTGTGGAAAACGAGTAGGGCTTACATTCCCCCAATTGGATTGTTTAACATTTTCACCTAAAGCGAATTTGATGAATCCGGGTTGGTTTTTATATAACATTTCTTCTGCAGGTGCTCCCCATTTCCATTTTACAATTGCGGAACGTCCACCGATTGGATTGGCTGAACCGTGCAATAATTGAGATGTTGTTACTCCACCGGCCAAATCTCTATAAATATTAATGTCTTCTGAATTCACAACATCTTGTATCGTTACTTCGGCACTAGAGTTGTGTCCTCCTTCATTCACACCATTGGAAATGGCAATGTGCGAGTGCTCATCAATAATTCCGCTGGTCAAATGTTTTCCTTTAGCATCAACAATTGTTGCGGATGCATCAGCAATATTTTTCCCAACAGAAGCTATTTTTCCGTTTTTCACCAATACGTCTGTTTCTTCTAAAATACCGTCTTTTTCATTGGTCCAAACGGTAGCATTTTTAAAAAGTATTGTTTCTGCGGTAGGTTTCTTCAGGTTACCAAAAGCAACATTTGGAAACGTTGTTGGGATAATCATGTTGTTTTTTTTAATTTTAGAAGAATCAATCGCTTTTACAAATGGAGCCGTTTTCACTGCTGACCATTTCACTTCAGTACCATTGAATAAAACTGCTTTTCCAGATAGATTTTGTGTGTCTTCGATGTATCCAATTAATCTAGTGAAGCTCGTTTTAGTAGAATCATTAGGTTTTATTACGGTCGAAATCCAATTATTTGTCATCGTCAGTTTTGACTTGATTTTTTTAGAATCTACTGTTGTGATTTCTGATTTTGGTGCAGTAATCTCCCCATCAATTTTCCATTTATATTTTTCAGCGTTAATAGTTAAATCATAATTTCCACGGATGTCCTTCGTTGCAATATCGTTGACAACAAATTTGTTTCCTTGAACCCAGTTTTCGTACAACACTGTTTTTTCTTCAAAAATTTCTCCGGATGTAATCACAAAATTGGCTAAACTTCCTGTTTTCAAAGTTCCCATTTCATTGCTTTTTCCTAAAAGAGCAGCAGGAATGGTAGTCAATGCTTCTAACGCTTTTGTTTTATCAAAACCATATTTTATGGCTCTCAAAAGATTGGGTCTAAAATCCTCCATCTTCTTTAATTTGTCTGTCGTCAATGCGAAAACAATTCCATTATCCGATAAAACTTTAAGGTTGGTCGGCGCTTGGTTCCAAAAACGCAAATCTTTCAATTCCATTTGGTTCGCTTGGTTCGGGTCGGAAACATCATACGCCTCGGGGAAATTGATTGGAATAATAAAATTCGAATTCGTTTTTTTGATTTCCTCAATGCGTTCAAATTCATTTCCGTTTCCTTTTAAAACATAATTTAAACCAAATTCTTTCGCAATTTTGGACGCTCTTAAACTGTTTAATTTGTCTTCAGAAGCAAATATTTGCACTAACTTTTCATTATTTGCCATGGCTTCTAATGATAAATCTTTGGTAGCTGAATTTCCTTTTTTGTACCAGTCTAAATCATAATACATTTGGCGTAATAATGCCATCATTCCCATTAATGAACTTGGATACGATTGGTTTGTAGTTACACTTTTAGTAAATGCAAAATGATTGGTCACTTTATCGGATAGCAATTGACTCTTTTTTTCAAAATTATTCAAAGCGATTAAAGTTCCTGATCCGCGGGCAATTCCATCTGGGATGTGAGTTCCCACAACACCAAATCCGGCTTTCAATAATTCTTCCGCTTTAGTTTGGTCGTATTTAAATGCTTCGTAGGCATTCACTTCGGAACGAATGCTTTCATTCCAATAAAAACCGGATCTTTTCGTATCGTATAAAGGGTTTCTTTCGGTAATTCCTTTTGGTTTTTCGATTCCAAAACTGGTGTAAATGTCAATAAAAGAAGGATATATGGATCTTCCCTCTAAGTTGATTGTCGTGCAATTTTTAGGAATTGAAATATTAGTACCAACACCAATTACTTTTCCGTTTTGAATCAGTAATATACCTTTTTCAACAACTTGTGTTGGTGTTACATAGATTTTTGCATTGGTAAATGCAGTAAAATTGCTGGTTTTGTTTTGAACACTTTCGTTATTCGGAAAGTATTCCTGTGCGTAGGTTTTTGGCAGTAAAAAACTAAAAAAGAGTAGGAGTAAGATTTTTTTCATAGTGTGGTTTCTAATTATTTTCTAAAAGTAGAAAAATGCTTATAGTATACCTTCAATTTTTTAAATTTTAACATTTAGGTTTTTGCGAAAAATGTACCATAATGGACTGTAATACGTAGTATTTGAAGTTTATTTTGATGAAATTTTAGTTATTCACTATTTTATTGGAATTTGTGTAGGATTTATAATAATAATAAGAAAAGTTTTCTCTAATTTTAGAATCAAATAAAATCAGATGCTAGTTAAAGTTTTTGGAAGTGCAGTTTTTGGAGTCGAAGCCACAACGATAACTGTGGAAGTTAATATTGATAAAGGGATTGGTTATCATTTAGTTGGCTTGCCGGATAACGCCATTAAAGAAAGCAGTTATCGGATTGCAGCAGCACTTAAAAATAATGGGTATGCCATGCCAGGAAAAAAAATTACCATCAATATGGCTCCTGCTGATTTGCGCAAAGAAGGTTCTGCGTATGATCTGACTTTAACGATTGGAATTTTGGTAGCTTCCGGACAAATCAATGCAGAAGATGTTGATAAATATATCATTATGGGAGAACTTTCCCTTGATGGCAGCCTTCAGCCGATACGAGGTGCTCTACCCATTGCCATTAAAGCCAAAGAAGAAGGTTTTAAAGGTTTTTTTCTTCCAAAACAAAATGTGAAAGAAGCTGCAATTGTTGCCGGATTGGATGTTTATGGAATTGAAAATGTACAGGAAGTAATCGATTTTCTGGAAGGAAAAGGAACGCTAGAACCAACAACAATAGACACGCGAGCTGAATTTTATAAAACATTAGATTTTCCCGAATTCGATTTCTCGGATGTGAAAGGACAGGAGAGTATCAAGCGTTGCATGGAAATTGCCGCCGCCGGAGGGCACAATATTATCTTGATTGGACCGCCGGGAGCAGGTAAGACCATGCTTGCCAAACGTTTACCGAGTATTTTGCCGCCGATGACGTTGCGTGAAGCACTAGAAACCACCAAAATTCACAGCGTTGCCGGAAAATTGAAGGAAGTCGGTTTGATGAATCAACGTCCGTTTCGCAGTCCGCATCATACCATTTCAAATGTCGCATTAGTCGGAGGAGGAAGTTATCCACAACCTGGTGAAATTTCTATGGCGCACAACGGTGTTTTATTTCTGGATGAGTTGCCGGAATTTAAGAGAGACGTTCTCGAAGTGATGCGTCAACCGCTGGAAGATCGAGAAGTGACAATTTCCAGAGCTAAATTTACGGTTACCTATCCGTCCTCGTTTATGCTGGTGGCGAGTATGAATCCAAGTCCAAGTGGTTTTTTTAACGATCCAGATTCGCCACAAACTTCTTCACCACACGAAATGCAGCGGTATTTGAGTAAGATTTCGGGACCTTTATTGGATAGAATTGACATTCACATCGAAGTGACTCCAGTTCCTTTCGAAAAATTATCGGATGATCAAAAAGCAGAAAGCAGTGTTGATATTCGGAAAAGAGTAACTGCTGCAAGAGAAATTCAAACCGAACGCTTTGAGCAAATGGAAAACATCCATTATAATGCACAAATGAATACCAAACACATTCGGGAATATTGTGCCTTGGACGATGTTTCCAAGCAATTATTGAAAACTGCGATGGAAAGATTGAATCTCTCGGCGCGTGCGTATGACCGAATTCTTAAAGTAGCCAGAACAATCGCTGATCTTGATGCCGCTCCAATAGTGGTTTCCAGTCATATTGCCGAAGCGATTCAGTATAGAAGTTTGGATCGTGATGGTTGGTTGGGGTAGTGGCTAACTGTATTATCCTGCAAGGTTTTCAAAACCTTGTAGGTATATTTGAAATATTTAGAATACCTACAAGGTCAAAAATAGACCTTGCAGGAATGAGAAGGACAATTACGCTTTAATTGGAATGGACACGGATTATAAATCGCGCTATTGGGTTTGGGTTAAAATTGATTTCAGATGTTTTACGGCTGCAAAATTGAGAATAGGATTGCACTAGAGCGAGAAAAGAGAAAAGTATAGAAATAAATACGTCAAAAAAGAGAATTCGATAGAAATCTCTTTTATTTTTGCCATATGTTAGAAATTCTTTACCACGACGAATATATTATTGCAATTAATAAACCAAGTGGATTGTTAGTCCACAAATCGTTTTACGCGCGAGATGCAAAAGTTTATGCGATTCAAGAATTAAGAAATCAAATAGGAGGGCAACACGTTTATCCTATTCATCGGTTAGATCGCAAAACATCTGGTGTCTTGTTATTTGCGTTGGATAAGGATGTTTTAAAAATTATGAATGATCGTTTTGCCACACGCGAAGTCGAAAAAAAATATTTAGCCATTTTACGTGGTTGGTCACCCGAAGAACTAACGATTGATTACGATTTAACCAACGATGATGGCATTATACAAAATGCAATAACCTACTTTCATCGATTGCAATCTACCGAAATTGAGTTAGAATTTAACAATAAACCAACGTCACGATATTGTTTGGTAGAAGCGATTCCTGAAACGGGACGTATGCATCAATTACGAAAACATTTTAAACATATTTTTCATCCCATTTTAGGAAGCCGACCACATGGTTGTAATAAACAAAATAAATTATGGTTGGAGCATTTTGAACTGAAAGGAATGATGCTTCATGCGCATCAGTTAATTTTTAATCATCCAATAACAAATGAACCACTTATCTTGAATGCAAAGATTAATGAAGAGTTTAGCAGAGTAGGTACTATTCTTAATCTGGATTTGAATACCTATGAATAGAATACTAATTTGTAAAGTATTGCCTTAAATTATTGTTGTATTTGTAAACAACAGTTTTCAGTATAAAGAAGAGCAGATTTCAGATTTTTTATTAATTCTTGAGACATTTAGGGAAAAAGTCAGGAGACTTTTATATCGTTTTCGATTTTTAAGAATATTTAAATTAAAAACTCAAAGTCAGAGACTTTGCGTAGCGGCTGATCGTTTTGCCACACGCGAAGTCGAAAAAAAATATTTAGCCATTTTACGTGGTTGGTCACCCGAAGAACTAACGATTGATTACGATTTAACCAACGATGATGGCATTATACAAAATGCAATAACCTACTTTCATCGATTGCAATCTACCGAAATTGAGTTAGAATTTAACAATAAACCAACGTCACGATATTGTTTGGTAGAAGCGATTCCTGAAACGGGACGTATGCATCAATTACGAAAACATTTTAAACATATTTTTCATCCCATTTTAGGAAGCCGACCACATGGTTGTAATAAACAAAATAAATTATGGTTGGAGCATTTTGAACTGAAAGGAATGATGCTTCATGCGCATCAGTTAATTTTTAATCATCCAATAACAAATGAACCACTTATCTTGAATGCAAAGATTAATGAAGAGTTTAGCAGAGTAGGTACTATTCTTAATCTGGATTTGAATACCTATGAATAGAATACTAATTTGTAAAGTAATACTTTACATTATTGTTGTTTTTGGAAACAAAAGTTTTCAGTATAAAGAAGAGCAGATTTCAGATTTTTGATTAATTCTTGAGACATTTAGGGAAAAAGTCAGGAGACTTTTATATCGTTTTCGATTTTTAAGAATATTTAAATTAAAAACTCAAAGTCAGAGACTTTGCGTAGCGGGGTTTTCAGTATAAAGAAGAATAGATTTCAGATTTTTGATTACAGATTTTTAACCTCTGCGAAAATCGATACTGCGATTGCTAGCGCGAGCGTCCCGCTCGTGCCTATTACAAATTTATAGTGATTTACTTTTATTAGTGTACACGAACGGGACACAGGCTTAAGCGGGGCTCTTGCCGTATTTTTAGGTTTTATCAATAAAATTATGTTTTGTTTCAATTGTTTTTGGGTTCATAATTATAGTTACTATCATTCCTGTAATTATAAGTAATAATAAAAACTGTTTGAATTCAAACTCTCTTTTTCCTAATACAATTTCTAAAAAATATATTGTAAAAGTTGCAAGTACATAAGGTAATCTGGCTCGTTCTATATTATACCATTTGTATAGTTGTATTGAAAGAATATAAATTCCAAACTGACTCAAAGCATACAAAACAAATATCCATATATCTTTAAAATCAAAATGAAGGTTCTCTCCATTTATATATAATAACACTAGACCAAATACTAAATTACTCAAACTAAATACATTACTTAGTACTATAATATTTTCTTTTCCAGCAGAGTTTTTCATAAAAATATAACCCAATGCTATTAAAATAATACTTGTAAATGCATAAATATAACCCATTGAGTTTTCATTATAAAAATTACCGGAAAAAGTAATATAACTCACTATAATTATCGTCCAAATAGATAACCAAAATTGCAAACTAGATTTTTTATTTTCGCTGTGATTAGAGAATAATGCAACCAAAACCAATAAAAAAGGAATGTCTAATTGTCCTAGTAATGCAATGGTTGATGCGTTTAGAAAAGCAAATGAAGCTGTATAAAAATAAGAAGCAAAACCACTTGTGAAAAAACGAAAAATTTGAGTTTTCTTATTTTGAGGAATGAGTTTATATCCTTTTATTTTTGATACAATTATTCCAATTGATAAACAGATTATTCCTCGATAAATCATATTTTCAGAAGTTGAATAACCTCTGTTTGACATTTCTTTTATGGTATAAATATATGATGAAGTGGAAAGAATTACTAAAATAAAAATTCCCAATTTTAAAATACTTTTCTTTTTCATTTTTATAGAAAATATTCAAAAGAATTGCAATTATCAATTTTTTTTGGAAACAGTTTAAATCCAACACTTTGTAAAAGTATTATTGATAAAACATTTTCCTTTCTTGTCGTTTTTACTATCATTTTTAAATTTTACGTGGTTTGCTTAGTATGTCTCAAAAAATCATACAAAGCCACCCGATTTAGTGTAGATATGTATGACAGCGGTCATACTATTTATTTCAAATATATTCATTTTTTCTTACAAATCATCTAGCTATTGTAGATTCATAATATAAATTTGCAAAATGGTATTATGAAAGTAAAAACGCTCTCAATAGCCCCGATTACTTCACTTAGCTTTTATTTTAAGAGGAGTTCAGTGAACTACGTTTGAAATGAAAAACCTTCTTAGAGCTGCTGTTCAGCCCTAAGAAGGTTTGTAATGTATAGCGGGAAATACGTTCTAAAAAAACGAAATCGTTCTGCTCCTAAAAAAGAATAAAATTTATTATCTGTTAGAACGTCTGTCATTATTTTGACTCGGACGTCTTGGACCGAAACTGTTGTTGCTGGTACGGTTTGTAGTGTCTGTTTTTGGTTTACGCGGAGTTGAATCGCGTTGTTGTCTTCCTTGCCCTTGTTTAATTGGTTCTTTGGAAGCGTTAGGATCGGGTTCGAAACCTTTGATATTTTCTTTAGGCAATTTCAAACCAACTAATTTTTCGATATCACGCAAAAAGACCGTTTCATCCGGACTGAATAACGAAATAGCTTCACCATTAGCACCAGCTCTTCCTGTACGACCAATTCTGTGAACGTAATCTTCAGGAATGTTAGGCAATTCAAAATTGACCACATGCGGTAACAATGGAATATCCAGACCTCTGGCAGCAATATCGGTAGCGACTAATGCGGTCAGGCTTCCGTCTTTGAAACCCGCCAAGGCTTTGGTTCGTGCGCCCTGACCTTTATTTCCGTGAATGGCTGCTGCTTTGATTCCGGCACTAATCATGCTTTCCGTCAGTTTATTAGCACCTTGTTTGGTACGGGTGAAAACCAAAATCTGTTTCCAGTTTCCTTCGGTAATCAATTTAATTATTAATTCAGTTTTTTTCTCTTTGGCAACAGGATATATTATTTGAGTAATAGCATCCACAGTTGTGTTTTCCGGGGTTGCTTCTACATGAACGGGATGGTGCAAAATGCCCATCGCCAATTTCTTAATGTCTGTTGAGAAGGTTGCCGAAAACATTAAGTTTTGTCTTTTTGTTGGCAATACTTTTATAATGCGCTCAATGTCACGCACGAAACCCATGTCCAGCATACGGTCTGCTTCATCTAAAACTAAGATTTCAACTTTTGCAAGTGATATTAAACCTTGGTTTTGCAAATCGATTAATCGACCTGGAGTGGCGACTAAAATATCGACACCCTGACGCAATTGTGTTACCTGAGGATTCTGATTTACACCACCAAAAATAACGGTGCTTTTTAAGTCTAAAAATACACTGTATTCCTTGATGTTGGCTAATATTTGCGCGGCTAATTCTCTTGTTGGTGTCAATATTAAGGCGCGAATAGGTCTTTGTCGCAATTGTTGACCTTGTGATAATATTTGTAAAATAGGTAGTGTAAAACCGGCTGTTTTTCCTGTTCCTGTTTGTGCAGATGCCAAAACATCTTTACCTTCTAATATTGGGGGAATTGCTTTTTGTTGTATTGGAGAGGGAGTTGTGTACCCTTTTTTGCTGATGGCTTTTAGTAAAGCATCAGATAAACCTAATGAGTTAAATGACATAAATGGTGTTTATAAAGTAAACACTATTGTTTAGGTTACTTTTTTAATTGGGCGCAAAGGTACAGTTAATTTTCCGATGTGCTTTTGATTGCCGCGATTTGTTTAAATGTAAGCACAAAAAAAATCGGGAATATATCCCGATTTTTAAATTCTTATTGCTTTTTGATTTATCTTATTTCTGCAAAAGTATCACCTTGAGTAATGTCTCCTGATTTATACCCTTTCAAAAACCAAGCTTTTCGTTGAGCCGAAGTTCCGTGTGTAAAGGATTCGGGAACAATGTGTCCTTGAATTTTAGCTTGAATCGCATCATCACCAACCGCATGTGCCGCACTTAAAGCTTCGTCGATATCACCTTCTTCCAAGAAATTATTCATCTTTTGATTGTAATGCGTCCAAACGCCCGCATAAAAATCAGCTTGTAATTCTAAAGCAACTGATAATTTATTGGCTTCGGCCTGGCTTTTACCTTGTTGCATCTGTCTCATTTTAGCGGAAGTTCCTAACAAGGTTTGTACGTGGTGTCCAATTTCGTGAGCAATTACGTAAGCTGTAGCAAAATCGCCTCCTTGCGCACCAAATTTAGTTTTCAGTTCCTCAAAAAATGTTAAATCCATGTATACTTTTTGGTCAGCCGGACAATAAAAAGGTCCTGAAGCCGATGTAGCATTTCCGCACTCTGTTTCTACAGCCTGGGTAAACAATCTTAATTTTGGTCTTATATATTCCATGTTATTCTCCTGAAATATTTTTCCCCAAACATCCTCCGTATCTACTAATATAGCTTCTATGAATTTGCCTTCTTCAATTTCGGCGGCGGTTAGGTCTCTTTGTTCAGTAGGAGCGCTATTTCCTTGATTCATTTGTTCTAAAATTGGCGTAAGCATTTGGACATTTTCTCCACCAAAAGTGTTTAGTAACAAGATAATTATCCCAATAATTCCACCTCCTACAATTGTTTTTCCTCCAGAGGACATCCCTCTTCGGTCTTCTACATTATCACTTTGACGTCTGCCACTCCATTTCATAATCTGTTATTTTTTAATTGTTAATAAACCTTTGTACTACAAAATTACTTTATTTTTAAGTATTATTATACTTTTCAAATTTAGGTCAATGTACCCATTTCAGAAATGTTTCTTCAATAATTCCTTTGATAATTGGTTTTGGAATGTAATCACTCATTCCTGCATTAAGACATTTTTCCTTTTCTTCTTTTTCCGTACCGGCAGTTATTGCAATTATAGGTACGTTCTGTCCTGATTTTAAATTCCGAATGATTTCTGTCGCTTCATAACCATTCATGACAGGCATTTGGATGTCCATAAAAATAATATCAGGGTGAATTGTTTCAAATTGTTCTATTGCTAACTGACCGTTTAGTGCTTCATAAATTGTGGTAGGTACGGGCAAATTTTTAATGATTGTTTTCAGCAGTAACATATTCACTTTGTTATCCTCCACAATTAATACAGTAACTTTTTTAGCTTGATGATTAGTTTGGACTGCTATTTTGTTATTAGAATCAAAATCAGTGTCGTTTAAACTGAACGTTTTCGGAGCTTCATCGCTTGTCTTTAGTGTTAAATCAAAATAAAAAGTGCTGCCTAAATCTATTGTACTGTCTAATTGCAAATGACTGTTCATTAATCCTAATAATTGGTTCGAAATCGTTAATCCCAGTCCAGTACCACCAAATTTTCTTGTTGTGGAACTGTCTTCCTGTGAGAATGCTTTAAATATTTTCTTTTTGTTTTGTTCTAATATTCCAATTCCGGTATCGATAACCGCAAAGCGAATAGTAGCTTTGAAATCATCTATTTTCTCTATCACTGACACCTCTAATTTTATTGCGCCTCTTTCTGTAAATTTTACGGCATTCGCCAATAAATTAATCAAAATCTGTTTCAATCGAACGCTATCCAGCCATAAATATTTTGGTGTATCTGCTGCAATATTGAGTTCCAGTTTTAAATTTTTTTGATTGGATTCGTATAAAATTAAGTCGATTACTTGAGCAAGCATTTCATTGATATCATATTTTTCAATGTACAAATCCAGTTTTCCGGCTTCAATTTTGGAGAAATCCAGAATATCATTAATAATGTCCAGCAAGGAGTGTGCCGATTGGCTGATGGTCGTCATATATTTTTCCTGTGTCACTCCAAGATTAGTTTTCATCAATAAATCAGTAAAACCAATAATCCCGTTTAGAGGCGTTCTAATCTCATGACTCATATTAGCCAGGAATTCTGATTTTGCTTTGTTGGCAGCTTCGGCTAATTCTTTCTCTTGTACTACGGTTTCGGCTTGCTTTCTCTCGGTAATGTCAATAAAAATTCCTTCTAAAAAAACAATTTTTCCATCTTTGTATATGGTATCGCCAAATTCTTCTACCCAAACCACGCGATTGTCTTTATGAATAATTCGGAACGTTAAGTGGATAGGGATTTTACGGTCAATCGCATTTTTTTGAGCAGCAATAGCGTTCACTTTATCTTCGGGATGGATTAAATCTATGAAAGATAAGTGGTGATTTAGGAATTCTGATTTGGGGTATCCAGTAAGTTTTTCAATTTCATCATTGATGTAAATTTTAGTATTATTTTCATCGTAGTTCGATAAATATACCGTTCCGGGAATATTATTAGCCAATAATCTAAATTTTTCTTCACTTTCATAAATTGCGGTCTCGTTTGTAATACGTTCAATAGATGACGCAATATTACTGGCTAATGTTTGTAAAATATTCACCTCATCTTCAGACCAGGCTCTTTCGTTTTGTGTGTCGTCAAACCCTAAAAATCCGTGAAATTTATTTTTAACGAAAATTGGAAATAAGATAATTGAAATTACATCTACATTAATTAATTTGTTTCGAAGCGATAGATTTTCAATTTTCGGAATTATTGCTTTATAGATTTTGTTATTCAAAAGCGGTGTTAGTAGCTCTTCAAAAAAATCATGCGGTAAGTTTTGAAGTTTAATATTGTTCTCTGTCAATTTAATATTGTTGATAATCCATCGGTATTTTTGACTGATTAATCCCGTATTTGCATCGTTTTCATAGTAATATGCACGATGTGATTTGGTCGCTTGTCCCATAATAATAAGGACATCCGAGAAAATATCGTTGAAGTCATTACTGTTCAAAAATTTCTCCGTACAAAGCGCCATAGCAGACAAAAGTTCGCTTTTATATTCTAATTTCTTTTCAGTTTCATAGCGACTTTGTGAAATCATGGTCAGCGAGATAATATCAGAGATTGATCTTGCAAAATTAATGTCTTCATTATCCCAATTTATTTTTGATTTGGTAGCCTCAAGACACAACACGCCAATGAGTTCCCCATTAATAAAAAATGGAATATCAAGTATTGACTTTATATCATACTCTAAAAAATAATTTTCAGTGAATTCTGACAGTCCATATTTGCTGAATACGTCAGGAGCACAAATTTGTTTTCTGCTTTTTATCAGTTCAAAATAAATTGGGTAATTTTCTTTTTTAAGAACAACGCCTCTACTGAAAGAATTAGCTTCTAATTCATATTGGTTTTCACATGTTAAGATGTCATTGGCATATTTCCAATAACTTACACGATTGCATCTGGTAACTCTAGCAGCGGATTCTAGGATTTGCATTACACTAACATCTAGATTTTTGTAGTTGCTAAAGTTAGTTGTTGATAATCGTTTAATCGTTTCGTTGTATTTTTCTATTTTTTCCTGCCTTGCTTTATTTTCAATTTCTATATTTTTAAACTTAGTTATATCTCGAGCAATCCCGGAATAAGCAACTATTTTTCCAAAATCATTTCTACGAATAATCACTTTCTGTGAAACCCATAATTCTTCTCCGTTCTCTTTTAGTAAAGGAAATTCAATACTTGGAAAGTAATTTTCATTTTCCAACAAATTTTGATAAAAATCTCTGATACTGCTAACATAATCTTTCCGAATAAAATCAGAGTAATGTCGATTTATTAATTCCTCATTTTCATAACCCAGCAATTTAATTGTAAAGTCATTCACAAATATAAAATTTCCAATAGTATCGACTTCATAAATAAGATCGATTGCATTTTGAATTAGATATTTATACTGATTTTGAATTTGAATTTCATTGGTTACATCCTGTCCAATTCCAATTATCAAATCATTCGAAAATTTCTTATCGTTCCATTGGATGTGTTTGAATTCACCATTTTTACATTTCAGTTTTCGAATAAATATATGATCGTCTTTAAATGTTTTATGGTATTCTTCACCAAAAAATTCGCTGTCTTCAGTGACTTTCCAATACCCTAATCCCATAACTTCCTCCACAGAATAACCTAAAATTGTTTTTACATTTTCACTGCAAAATACAATTTCCCCTTTTTTGTTAGTGGCCAGAATAAGCGAATTTCCTTTATTAATAATTTGATTGTTGAAACGCATTTCAATTTCAAGATTCAGTAACGAAATATAATGAATATAGTTGATAATCAATATTATGGTTGAAAAGGTGGCAAGCGCAATGCTAGTTTCTATAGGGACCAATTCTAATAAAAAAATAACCAAAAAGAATGTAAAGACTGCGGTTACGAAAAACCAATATAGTTTTGTAGGTTTTAAAATGTTGTATGAAAAGAAAAAGCAAACTATAAAACCTACAATAGGAATTGTATCTGTTGGAGAATAAATCAGATTTCTAGAAATAAAAACAAAGTAGAAAAGAAATAAACTGATGAATATTTCTTTAATATGTTTAAAAATAATGGCATATTTAGTGCTTAGCATGTAGAGAATTAGCAGAAATAAACCAATAGTACAGTTAGCTAACATTAAACTTTTAGGTCTAATTTTAAAAATCTCAAAGATGATTTCAATTGATGGAATTATGATACCTAGAAAAAGAAGATACAGTTGGTATTCTTTATTTTTTAAAACGGTGTCCCTACCATTTTCTAATAGCTTACTCTTTAAAGTTGATTTTATTTTATATACTTCATAGATTATGAACACAAATAAAATGGGTATTGCAACCAATAAAAAATTACTCATTGGTAAAAAATTATAAGCCCAAAATAAAATAAATTTTGAGTTGAGAATAGTCAGCAGTCCACAGTACCACAACATAGTAATTTTTTTATGAGGTTTCTAAAGAGTAGATTTTGGGCTCTAACTTTTGGTGTTCAATGTAGCAAAAAAAATCAAATAAAAACCAAAACAGATTTAAATTTCTGTTTGGTTTTTATTCAAAAAAGTAATTCTTAATTTTTATATTTTTTCTTGAAATTCAATTTCGCTTTGATTTTCAAAACCGATTATTTCACTGTAAATAGCATAGTCTAAGGAGTACATAAATGGTAACGTGAAAAATATCCCAATACAACATCCTATAAAACCTACCAGCACACCAATCGTTCCAACAACGATTAATCCCAGCAATATTAATGGTTGTTTATAAACCAGTAGAATGCTAGTTTCTATTGCTTCTACCGCTTTCAAATTCCCGAAAATGATTAGCGGAATCATTAACATCGAAAATAACGAGACAGTTACATTTACAATAGCACCTAAAGCGGGTATTTGCGCAAAATTAATTAATGTTGTTATGATAGAACTAGTCATAGATACCAAAAATGTTGCAATAAAAAGTTCCTTGAAATAGGGAGCTTTAAAAAACTCAAACATAGTAGAGACATGAAATTCTTCATCTCTTTCTGCGCAATACGCCATTTTTAGTAAGCCCGCAGTAAATGGACTAAATAAACTTGAAGTTAGTGCTGAAATTCCTGTAATCAGTAGCAGCGTAGGTAAGGGAATTTCTTCCAGTCTTAAATTTTCTGGTTTTAAAAAATCAACAATTGCGGGAGCCCCAAAAATTGCAACCAGTATTCCAAATGCTAAAATAGAAAGCAAAACAAAAAAGACAAAAATGATTAAACCGCCATACAGCGCAATTTTCTTGTAATTCTCAAAGGCGTGGTTGAAAACATTGCCAAAATCTAAATTGTAGCCATCTTGTTTTATTTCTGAAATTCGGTTTTGTGTAGTTTTATTCATTTGGTTTAAAAATTGATTAGTTATATTTTAAAATAGGTTTCTTCAAAAGGGATTCGGAATCGTTCTCCATAAATGCCATTTTCGTCTCTAATTCCACAGCCTAGAATCATATTTATTTCTGCGGAAGCGGGCAAATGTAATATTTTTTTAATTCTCAGCGAATCAAAACCTTCCATTGGACACGTATCGTAATTTATGGCTGCCATGCTGATCATAAAATTCTGTGCGGCAAGTCCCGCACTTTTGTGGGCTACAATTCGCATATCGCTTTGTCGAGCCTGTCTGTAAATGGGTTTGAATATTCCAATAACTTGAAATACAAGGAATTTTAGCATTCCAATAATTCCTAAAAAATCAAAATACAGTGTCGGAATAATTTTCTGATAATAATTCAATGCAAATTTCTCTCTTTTGGAATACGCTGCTTCGGGTTTATTGCCGTATTGATTTTTCAAATAATTTATATTCGATTGCACTCTCTTGCGCCATAAATCCTTCCTCGCCACTACAATTACCAATTGCTGTGCTGTTTTAGCTGCATTTTGGTCAAAACTTGCTTTGGCTATTTTTTGAATTATTTCAGGCGATATCACGTGATAAAATTCCCAAAGTTGCATGTTACTGCTTGTGGGCGCCAGCGTCGCTAATTGAATGCATTCTTTTACTTTTTCCGTATCAATAGCTTCATCTTTAAAAACCCGAACAGAGCGGCGGTATTTTATGGCCTCGCTTACTGTTTTTTCATTGGTTACAACCATTTTAATACTTTTTGAATAGTTTTTAATTTTTCTTTATACGGTGCATAACGCAACGGTAAATCAAGCCATGTTCCTCTTTTTACAATCGATTTTTTGTGTGAAAAAATATCAAAACTTAATTTTCCATGATACGCTCCCATTCCGGAATTTCCAACACCTCCAAAAGGCAGGCGATTGTTTACCAGATGAATTACGGTGTCATTAATACAACCACCACCAAACGAGTATTTGTGGATGACTTCATCGATAAAAGATTTGTTTTGGGAAAATAAATAGAAGGATAATGGTTTTTCGAAGCTCGAAATTATTGCATCAATATCTGATTTAGTTTCGTAGGAAAGTATCGGGAGTATCGGTCCAAAAATTTCTTCGGTCATAACTAGACTATCCATTTTTGGTTCGTCAAGTAAAGTAGGAGCGAGGTATAACGAATCTCTGTTGGATTGTCCTCCAAAAAGTATTTTCTGATTTTCCAATAAACTCAATTGACGTTGCCAGTTTTTCAAATTGATGATTCTGGCAAAATCCGGAGATTCTTCAGGATTTGTTCCAAGTGCTTTTTCGATTTCCTGTATAAGGAATTTAACCAAAGTATCTTTCATTTTATGGTGAACCAAAATATAATCAGGAGCCACACAAGTTTGCCCCGCATTGATAATTTTTCCCCAAACAATGCGTCGGGCACTTAATTCTAAATTTGCTGTTTCATCAACAATACAAGGGCTTTTTCCACCCAGTTCCAGTGTTACTGGGGTTAGGTTTTCGGCTGCAGCCTTTGCTACAATTTTTCCAACAGCGACACTTCCCGTAAAAAAAATATAATCCCAGCGTTTGCTTAACAAATTTGCTGCAATAGTAGCGTCTCCAGTAATGACAACAACATCCTTTACCGGAAAAGTTTCAGTGATTATTTTAACTATAATATTTGACGTATTTGGGGTTAGTTCAGATGGTTTTAAAGTCACTTTATTCCCAGCAGCAACAGCGGCGACAAGTGGACATAATGCCAATTGAAACGGATAATTCCAAGGCGAAAGGATTAAAACATTGCCATAAGGTTCACTGTATACATAATCAGAAGAAGGGAAATTTAAAAATGAAGGGAAAACCTTTTTTGGCTTAGCCCAAGAATCGATATTCTTTATGGTTTCTTTCAAGTCACTAATCACATAATTAGTTTCTGTTAAAACGGCTTCAAAAGCTGGTTTTTTAAAATCATCGTACAAAGCCTTAATAATTGCATCTTCATGTTTTGTGATGACGTGCAATAATTTTTTAAGAGATTCTTTTCGTGATTTTATATCGGTTTTGTAATTCATAAGATGATTTTAAATTAAAATTACATAATTATTAACTTACAGCAACTTTCTTTAGAAGCTAAAATAAAAAAAACAGGAGTTTATATTCCTGTTTTCTATGGTATAAGTCTGTAAGTTATCTTTTTTGTTACCGTTTTTGGATCCGTAAACTGCAAAATATTAGACTGCATTCCAAATCACATCATCTGGTGTTGGTGCGATGATTTCTATATTTTCTTTGGTAACAGGATGTACAAAAACTAATTTTCGAGCGTGCAAATGAATTCCTCCATCGGGATTGCTTCGGTCAAACCCATATTTCAAATCGCCTTTTATCGGTGATCCAATCGCCGAAAGCTGTGCCCTGATTTGATGGTGTCTGCCGGTATGAAGATTGATTTCCAGAGCAAAATAATTGTTGAGTTCCTGGATGATTTTATAATCTAAACTGGCAAGTTTACTGTCAGGAACTTCTTTTAAATGCGCTTTTGAAGTGTTGTTTTTTTCGTTTCTTTTAATATAGTGAACCAATTTATCCTCGGAATTTGCAGGTTTATTTTTTACAATACACCAATACGTTTTTTGAGTTTCACGGTTACTGAACAACTCATTTATTCTGGTCAATGCTTTACTGGTTCGGGCAAAAACTACGATTCCGGTTGTAGGTCGGTCTAAACGGTGTACGACGCCCAAAAACACTTCTCCGGGTTTGTTATACTTATCTTTGATGTATTCTTTCACCACATCAGACAGTGGTTTATCACCAGTTTTATCACCTTGCACAATATCGCCTACGCGCTTATTAACCACAATAAGGTGATTGTCTTCGTGAAGAATTTGCAGGTTATTTTTATTGGAAACTATTTTCATTTTCAATTCCCCTTTCGGGTTTAGGTGCTTAATATTGTTCGCTAGAATTAGGAAAATCACTGGATTTTACATCGGCAACATATTGACCGATGGCTGTTGTCATTTCGTCGTATAAATTCATGTATCTTCTCAAGAAACGTGGACTAAATTCATTATTCATTCCTAACATGTCGTGAATCACTAAAACTTGCCCGTCAACTCCGCCACCAGCACCAATACCAATTACTGGAATAGTAATACTTTGAGCTACTTTTTCGGCTAAATGAGCAGGAATTTTTTCCAAAACCAAGGCGAAACAACCCAGTCTTTCCAACAATTTAGCGTCTTCTATAAGTTTATGCGCTTCCTCTTCTTCTTTGGCACGAACGGTATATGTCCCGAATTTATAAATAGATTGTGGGGTTAAACCCAAATGTCCCATTACTGGAATTCCTGCGTTTAATATTTTCTTAATTGAATCTTTAATTTCTTTTCCGCCTTCCAGTTTTACGGCATGTCCACCGCTTTCTTTCATGATTCGGATAGCAGAGCGCAACGCTTCTTTAGGATCTGATTGGTAACTTCCAAAAGGCAAATCCACAACAACCAATGCTCTTTCTATTGCTCTCACTACAGAGGAAGCGTGATAAATCATTTGGTCCAATGTAATTGGCAATGTTGTTTCATGACCAGCCATCACATTCGAAGCAGAATCACCAACAAGGATTACATCAATTCCGGCACTATCAACGATTTTTGCCATGGTATAATCGTATGCGGTAAGCATGGAAATTTTCTCTCCGTTGGCTTTCATTTCAATCAATGATTTTGTAGTAATCCTTTTATAATCTTTTTTTGCGACAGACATATTTGTTATTTTAAGATTGTAAAGGTAACAAAATGTATATTTTTAACTCAAAAATGTAACAGTAATGTTATTGAAATACCAATTAAATAAAAAAGTAATTATGCGTAAAATAGTAGTAATGATAGTATTGCTTATAACGGTGAATGCTGAGGCTCAAAATCAAGAAATTCAAAACGTAATTGAAACTTTTTTTGAGGCTTTTCATGCCAAAGATACGCTGAGATTAAAGACGATTTGTGACGAAACAATGATGTTACAATCCATTAGTGAAAATGCTAAAGGCACTAGATTAACGAATGAAAAATTACAAGCATTTTTTAAATCGATAGCTTCTATTCCTCCCGAAGTCAAATTTCAGGAAAAAATACTGAATTACTCCATCCAAATCGATGGAAGTATGGCGCACGTTTGGACGCCGTACGAGTTTTATGTGGATGGTAAATTAATTCATAAAGGCGTGAATGCGGTTACGCTGTTTAGGAAAGATACTCCCGAAACTTCAGAATGGAAAATCGTTCATATTATTGATACCAGAAGAAAGTAGTTTTGGTCAGTAATTTTTTAAAGACGTTTACTTGATTGTTTTATCCAATGTATTTATCATAGAGAAAAACATAGAAAATGGCTATCATAACAGAAATGAAATTCCCCACCAAATAAAAATCGTTGTACAGAGATTGCTTTACTTTATCTTGTTCATCGTCCCTTTTTAATCTTGTTGCCAATTTTAACGCACCAAATAAAGCTAATGCATGCGGGTAATCATTGATCAGCGAAACTAATAAAAAGATTCTTTCAACGATTCCTTTAAGAAGAGATTTATAGTCTATAACTTTATTTTTTCGAATTGTTTTTGGCGTGATAACATAATAAAATATACCCAGAAGTATTTCTGTAGAAAGAATGAAAACCATAAATTGAAATATAGCCATGCTTTTATTTTATTGAGGTAATTGTATGAATTATATTTTTTGTAGCATTATAAGTTTCCATCTGTAATGTTTTTTCTCTTTTCCATATTAAAGAACGGGTTTTATTCATTTTTTCAGAAACGATTTTATAGTCTTTTAATTGTATAAAATTTGATACTAATTCATAGTCCTTTTCTAAAGACCATTTGTCTATAACATTTTCAAAAATTATGAAAGCATCATTAAAAATACTTTGCTGTAAGAGATTATCTATTGAAATGTTAAATCTAAATTTTTTATATTTTGAATCATTCAGTTTTAATCTTGCTTCTGTTAAACCGCTTCCCAACATTTCATAGGCAATCTTTTCATTGACGGGCGTTTCTATTTCGCCTTGATTCAAAACATACCGTAATTTAAAATTTAATTTTTTGTGAATACAATTTTCTTCTAAAGTAAGAATAATTTGTATCGATGCGGCTAAGTTTTTTATGACACCTTGAAATTCATCACCTAAAGTAATAGTTAATGGTGATGATATATCTGTTTTATAGATTTCATTTACCTCTTCTATTAGATTTTTAAAATCTTCCATCAGTGGTTTTTGCTCCTTTTTTCCACTATTAATAATATCTGCCATTAGGATAAAGTGTTTCATAAAAAATGAAATTATGTATTTTATTTCAAAAATAGTGAAATAATTCACATAATTTCATTTTTAGTGAAATTAAAAGCAGCATTTAAGGAAAGATAAAATCAATTTATAAAATTACATGAGAATTTAACAAGACAAGTTAATACGTGTCATCATTCAAATCTGATTCTTTTTCATCAGCTTTTTTAAAATCATTGTTCAAAAAATTGGTGTACTTTTTTTTATCTTTTTGATTTTTTCTAATAAGAAATACAATCAAAATTACCACACAAATAATTACAATACTAACTACTATCCAATTGATTTCCATTATTTTTGATTTAAGAATAAAGATTAAATCTACTAATAATAGTTGGATTTTAGAGTGTATGTATTTTAAATTTGTGTTATGAAATTTAACAATCCGCCATATTCACGGCAATGGCTAATCCGCCCTCTGAAGTTTCTTTGTATTTATTATTCATGTCTTTGGCCGTTTGCCACATTGTGTCTACGACTTTATCCAAAGGGACTTTTGCATTTTTCGGGTCTGTTTCCAAGGCTAGTTCAGCGGCATTTATGGCTTTTATGGCACCCATCGTATTTCGTTCAATACACGGAATCTGAACCAAACCACCAATAGGATCACAAGTCAATCCCAAGTGATGTTCCATTGCGATTTCGGCAGCCATTAAAACCTGTTCGGGAGTTCCGCCCATCAATTCGCATAAAGCAGCGGCTGCCATCGAGGATGAAACGCCTATTTCAGCTTGACAACCACCCATTGCTGCGGAAATGGTAGAGCCTTTCTTGAAAATACTGCCTATTTCTCCGGCAACCATCAGAAATTGTTTGATTTCTTTTTCTCCGGCATTGTGGTTTTCAATCACTAAATAATACATCAAAACAGCGGGAATCACACCTGCACTTCCATTTGTTGGAGCCGTAACTACACGTCCTAAAGCAGCATTTACCTCATTTACCGCAAGGGCAAAACAAGAAACCCATTTCAGGATTTGGCGAAATTTAACTTCCGTTTTTCTAATTTCTTCAAGCCAGGTTTGTGGCGAATCATAATTGGCTAAACCGATGAGGTTTTGGTGCATATCAAAAGCACGACGACGCACGTTTAATCCGCCTGGAAGAATCCCTTCAGAATGGCAACCTATGTACATGCATTCGAGCATTGTCTTCCAAATACGCATCAATTCATGATCGATAACAGCTTCGGTACGCATCGATTTTTCGTTTTCATAAACGATTTCTGATATGGATTTATTTTCTTTTTTGCAAAAATCTAACAGTTCAGCTGCTTTCTCAATTGGATAAGGAAAAGCACATTTTATCTGAATTTTCTTTTTGGCGTTGATGCGTTCTTCTTTGACTACAAATCCGCCACCAATAGAATAAAAGGTCGAAACATATTCGCTGTCATCCGTCAGGTAGGCCGTAAAAGTCATTCCATTGGCATGAAAAGGAAGGAAGTTTTTATTGAAAACAATATCTTGTAGGAAATAAAAAGGAATTGGTTTTTCGTTTCCTAAATTGATTTCGTTTTTGGATTCAATGGATTTGATAATTGCATCAATATTTTCCACAGGAATATATTCTGGATCTTGTCCACTCAAACCCAGCATTACGGCCAAATCCGTTGCGTGACCTTTTCCTGTTAAGGAAAGTGAACCGTATAAATCTATTTTTACCCGATTTACAGCAGGAAGTAATTTTTCGTTTCTTAATTCACCAAGAAAGCGTTCGGCAGCTCTCCAAGGCCCAAGAGTGTGTGAACTTGAAGGTCCAACACCAATTTTTAGCATATCAAAAACGGAGATACATTCTTCCATCTATAGTGTCAATTTTGTTGGATACAAATATAATAGAATGTAGCAAGGATACTAATTCAAATTGGAATATTATTGTTTTTTTAATAACGAAAGGTGCTGTATTGTTAGTATTCTTCAACAAAAAATGAATTAATAAAAACTTGAGGTTTGGTAAAATCAATATTTCATTAATCCCAAGTTTAGCTTGTACAATACTTCGTAAATGGCTATTTTTGAAGCATAACTAACCCAAAACAATATGAAAAAGACTGTTTTTTCTTTTTATTTAATGCTGACTTTGGTGCTCAGTGTTCATTCACAAGTGCAAAGTCCTTCCCAGTTTTTACCCAATTACGGAAAACAAATAACCTATTACCATCAGGTTGAAAATTATTTCAAGCATCTCGCGGAAAAGTCGAATTTAATCAAACACCAAAAATATGGAGTGACTCCGGAACAAAGAGACTTAAATGTGTATTTTATTTCCAGTCCGGAGAATTTAGCTAATTTGGAACAAATACGGAATAACAATTTAGCAGCCGTAGGTTTATCCCAAAATAAATCGCAAATGATTGGCGATAAGTTAATTGTATGGTTGAGTTTTAATGTTCACGGAAATGAATTTGCCGGCACCGAAAGCGCCATGACAGTAGCGTACGAGTTAGTAAATCCATCGAATGCTGAAACTAAAAAGTGGTTAGAGAATACAATAGTTATCCTTGATCCTTGTATTAATCCGGATGGATATTCCAGATACGGGAATTGGTTGCGAGAAATTTCAGGTAAAAAAACGCATCCGGATTTATCAGATAGAGAGCACATGGAAGTATGGCCAGGCGGCAGATACAACCATTATATTTTTGATTTAAATAGAGATTGGGCGTGGCAAACGCAGCAGGAAACTCAGCACCGTATAGCGTTATACAACCAATGGATGCCACAAGTTCATACTGATGTACACGAAATGGGATACGATTCACCGTATTTTTTTCCACCATCAGCGGAGCCTTTGCATGAATACATTGAGAAATACCAGAAAGATTTTCACTACACTTTAGGTAAAAATATTTCTAAAAAATTTGATGCTCAAAACTGGATGTACAATACTGGGGAACGTTTTGATTTGTTTTATCCAAGTTATGGCGATACCTATCCTACATACAATGGCGCGGTAGGAATGACGATGGAACAAGGCGGAATAGGAGCAGGGAGAGCTGTTACAATGAGTAATGGAATCACCCTTACGATAAAAGACAGATTGACACATCACGCAACAGCAGTCCTTACTGTGGTAGAATCAGCAGCGGCACAATCGGATGTTTTGCTGAAAGGATTCAGAGGTTTTATGAATAATTCCCGAAAAATAGTGAAGGGAAATTATAAAATGTACGTGATGAAAAACAATCCGAAGTTGGTTCAAATGGCGGATTTGTTGAAAAAAAACAATGTAGAATTCAGTTATGCTGATGCCAGTCAAAAAGCATCTGGATTTAATTATAATACCAAAACAGAGAAAGGTTTTACGATAGAACCGAATGATTTAATTGTAAAAGTGGACCAACAAAAAGCTGTTTTTGCGCAGGTACTTTTTGAACCAAATCAAAAGTTGAATGACAGTTTATCGTATGATATTACTTCTTGGGCTTTGCCTTTGGCGTATGGAGTTGAAGGTTATGCATTGAAAAATAGTTTGGCAATCAAAACAAAAGCGTCCATTGAAGTAAAAGAAAAAGGAATTCTACAAAATGTATATGCATTTCATATTCCTTGGAATAACAGAATTTCAGCTCAGGTACTTTCGTTATTGCACCAAAATAATATCAAAGTTCGATCTGCTATGAAAAAAGCTGTTTTTGGCGATGTAATAGTGGAGCCGGGTGGTTTGATTGTTACCAAAGCCGATAATCCAAAAGTAGTAGATTTTGAAAAAACGATTAGCGAACTGATTAAAGTAAAAACCGATTATAATTATATAGCTACGGGATTTTCATCGAATTCTAAAGATGTTGGTGGAGAAAATTTCAATTTACTTAAAGCACCAAAAGTCGTCTTATTATCAGGAAAAGGTGTTGGTTCTACAGAGTTTGGCGCTGCTTGGTATTATATGGAAGAAACTATTGGATATCCGGTGAGCGTGGTTGAGGTAAGTAATTTTAACAGATTAAACCTATTCAATTATAACACGCTTATTATGGCGGATGGATATTATGATTTTTCAGAAGAACAACAAAAGAAAATTGGAGAATGGATTAAAAATGGCGGAAAAGTGATTGCTATGAACAGCGCGCTTACTCTTTTTGAGGCTAAAGAAGGATATGCGTTGAGTCCTTTTGCAACTGAAGAAGATAAATTAAGTTCCGTGAAAGAGGCTGAAGAAGAAGAATTGAAAGAGCGTTTTCTAGATTTTCAAGATTCGGAGCGCAGGTATATTTCTAAATCTATTCCTGGTGCCATCATTGAAAATCTTCTGAATAAAACACATCCAATGTCGTTTGGTTTAGGCGATAAATATTTCAGTCTAAAAACAGATGACAGACATTATTCTTTATTGAAGAAAGCAACCAATGTTGTTTATGTTCCTAAAGACTATAAAAGCTATGGTTTTGTTGGTAATGAAATCAGAAAGAAACTGAACAACACCGTAAGTTTTGCAGTAGAACCAAAAGGCGACGGATCTGTAATCTATATGGTCGACAATCCATTATTCAGAGGATTCTGGGAAAATGGAAATTTATTGTTTAGTAATGCCTTATTCTTGGTAGACTAAAACGGGATTATTTATCATAAAAAAAAGAGCACGGAATCATCGTGCTCTTTTTTTTATCCAGATTGTATTGTCTTAAAAAGGATATCCAATCGCTAAATTAAAAACTAAATTTTCTCTGCGCCAAGGACCACTTCCAAAATCAATTTTATCTAAAACCCAACGGTCGCCATCAGGTAAATATGGTTTTCTTAAAGGAAAGGCAAGATCTGTTCTCAAGATAAGAAAAGAGAAATCGAAACGTAATCCGGCTCCGGCACCAACAGCGATTTCATTTAGGAATTTTTTGGAGAATTTAGCTCCGGGTTTTTCCGAATTCTCATTTAACAACCAGATATTTCCGGCATCAATAAACAAAGCTCCTTTCACCAATCCGTATATTTTAGCTCGGTATTCAGTATTAAATTCTAATTTTAAATCACCGGATTGGTCAGGCAAGAAAGCATTAGTATTTGTTGATGCGCCATCAAAACTTCCCGGCCCAATAGAACGTGCTCTAAAGGCGCGCAAACTATTGGTTCCACCAATGAAAAACTGCTTGATAAAAGGCAATTCGCGCGAGTTACCGTAAGCAAAACCAGCTCCTGCAATAATTCTGGTTGCCAGTTGAGAATCCGGACCTAACCTATAATAATGTCTAAAATCATTTTCTATTTTTATAAATTGGCTAAAAGGAACATTAAAAAATTTAATTGGGTCCTTTTTTTCAATATTTGCTCCAGTAGCTAATCCGGCAATATTTCCTGCCAAGTCGACGGTTCCTTTGTAGTAAAACGTATTTTTCTTTCTTCTTTGCAACGTATTAGTGTACGTGTAGGAGTAGGTTGGACCAAAAATTAATTGTTTTTCAATTACTTTTTCCAGTGATGGATTTGTATCGATTTGTTCTTGATACAACGGCGTTACATTTTGCGGACTTGCATACGTAATTTCAGTAATATTCAATAAATGTTCTTTCTGTTCGCTCTGTTTCCACAAATAACCAAAAGATCCTTTGAAGGTTTGCAACGAGTATAACTTGGTTCTATTTTGAAACTCATATCCTAATGTTGCTTTTGTTTTTGGTACAAAACCACTTGGAGAATTAAGTTTGAAAGGAGCCACTAATCTTGGCCAAATTAAATTAGCCTCGGTTCCGAAGCGATAGACATTAAATCCATTATTTTGCCCGGAAACTTGTACTTCAACACCTCCAAATGCTGATATCGTAAGCAATTCAGCACCTCTAAAAGTGTTTCTGTTGCTCCAGTTTAAATTAAGCTCGGTTCCTGTATAATTAGCTGAATTCGTTTTGGCTAATAATTCCAGTCGAATTGATTTCTTTGGTAATGGCGTTAAATAATAATATGCATCAAGATAATTTCCTGTTGTATCAGAAAGTGTAAATTGATTTTTTACAAATTTAAAAGTACCTAAATTCACCAATCGATTCAGTGATAAGTTATGATCAGTTCTGTTATACAAATCTTCTTTTTTGAAATATAATGCTCGGTCAAAAATTCGTGGTTTGAATAAATTCTCCGGATCAATAATCGTTAAATCATTGTACTTTTGGATCGAATCCATGTTGGTTTTTATACTATCCATCCCAATAGAATAATTAGGATACACAATGATTTTATTGATTTTATACGGTGTCTCTGCCAGAGATGGAGTTTCCTCTTTAACTTTTACAATTAAATCCACTTGATGATCCGCAACGGTACTATCGACCTGCACTTTAAGATAATCGGGGTTAAAATAGAAAAACCCTTTTTCTTTTAATCGGGCATCAATACGAACCCTCTCTTCTTTGATTGCCTCAAGGCTGTAACCGTCGTCTTTTTTTAACAAGCTTCTTCGTCTGGTATTGCGCACAGTAGTTGAAATTACTGAGGAATCTGTGGGGAATTTAACTTCTTTGATTTTGTATTGTTTTGCCGGATTTACCAGATATTCAGCACTTGCTTTTTTTCCTTTTCGTGTAGAATCCGCCGTTGTTTTGGTGTTGAAATAACCATTGTTTTCAGAGAAATTTTGTAAAACACTTTTGTTGTATGATAAATCTACTTGGCTATAAAAAACGGGCGGTTCACCTACTTTAGTTTTCAACCAATATCGCCATCCTTTTTCTTTCTTTGGCGTTCCGGCCAAATTATAAATGTACAGTTTTGGCTTTAACCCAAGAATTGAAGAGTTGGGTTTGGGTCTCACAATTTCTTGTAATTGGTTTTTTAGCGCTTTGTTTTCTTTCTTGGAGGTTTGCTTTCCTTCCACTTTTATTTTTGCGCCGGTATACAATAATTCTCCTTCCGGCAAATATCTGGTATTGCTACACGAGGAAATAAACAATCCTAAAAAAAGAAAATATAATAACGGACTCTTATTCATCTGATTTCTTTTTTAATTCTTTTTTTGCTTTTTGCTTTGCTTTTTTTGCTTCGCTTTTAGCATATAGTTCCCTGAACTTGTTGTAATTCATCGTAATAACGAATGCAACTCCAGTTTCAACCACTTCTCCCTGAAGCGCGACTTGATATTTATTGACACGATATACTCTAATTTTATACCTTCCATCTTTAGAGAGTTGATAATCCAGCGAAACATCACCTGCAATATTATTGGCATCCTGATTAGTTTGCTGTGGCCCTTCGATTCCAAAACTACTTCCAACAGTAACTTTCAATCGGTCATTCAGCAATTTCTTTGAAATGCCAACATTCAAATCGGTTTTATTCTCGCGTTGTCCCGTTGTGTAATCGTCAGAAGTATTCAAATCAAAATTAAGTTCAACGCCTTCAATTAAATCACCTGCCAGATTATTCAGCTGTTGTGATAAAATTTTACTGGCACTTTCTCGCGCTAATGATGAAACGTTTGTTCCTCCGGTTTCACTGGCAAATGGGTTTTCTCCAACAAAACGGTTCAATAATAACAAGGCAAAAACCTGCTTGTTCATTTCATCCGGTTGCTGACGCAATTGAGTCAATTTAGCTTGTGTCGAATTGATAATTTCTGTTGAAACACTGTTATTTCCCTCCGGTAAAACAATATCAAATGAAATAGTTGGTTTCATTAATTCTCCAGTCATTTTCAGACGAGTTTCAAAAGGAATTTTTTGCTTGTACGTATTTCTTATTTCGGCAGTAACAATTCCTAATTGATCGTTAATCAAATCGATTGGCGCAGCTTCCGTTTTGTAAATTGCCGTGATGTTTATGTCAGCGCTTGTTGGTTCTCCAGTCCATAAAATATAACTTCCTGGTTTGATGTCGAATTTTCTTTTAATACTATTAAAATTCATTTCATAACTTCCCTCAGACAATTCATATCTTCCAGTAAGCGTAGTTTTTCCAGAAGGATCAATTCCGCCATTCAATTGCGCTTCTCCTTTTAATTTCAAGAAATCTCCGCTTGCTTTATCAATGTTTAAGGATAATTCTGCCTCTTTGTCGATTTCAATATTTACAGAGGCATTGATTCCTTTTATTTCCATTTCACTACTGATTTCATCAATTGTAGCGGTGCCTAGAATTTGTGGATTATCTTGATCGATAAACTCAACAATTCCTTCTCTGTCCGCAATTGATGGATCAGATTGCGGCAAAACAATAGTAAATTTAGTGTCTTTATTGATTTTGATATTTCCTTCTACGATAGGATTTTCTATCGTTCCACTTACTTTTAAATGGTTGTCCAGAAATAGTTGACCATAATACAAATCATTGTCTTTCGCTTCAGAATTGACTGCTTGAAAATTATCTGCATCAATGGATAAATCAAATCCAAAATTGCTGAAATTACTACTGTTAATCGCTCCGTTTATCACTAAATCATTGTCTTTCTCGTCTTTTATAGTGAACGTGTCAAAAAGGATTGCATTTTCTGTAAAGGTAATTTTATCATTCAAAGACTTAAATTTGGCATTAAGTTGTGTGGCTTTGAATCCAATCTCATTGAATTGTAATTCTCCAATTACTTTTGGCTGTGTAGTATTTCCGGTAATCTTGAAATTTCCAGTTAAAAATCCTGTGCTTTCAGTAATGTTATCAAGTGTAAAGCCTTGGATACTTTTCAAATTCAATTTGTCAATATCCAAATTCATATCAAAACGGCTTTCATTCGCTTTGTAGAATCCTTCTAAATTCACCTGATTTCCTTGCCCGGTAATTGCAACTTTAGCATCATATTGATTTGCAATCGCATTATTGACGTTGATACTGATGTTCCCAACCGTATCTTTTTTGAAAGTGAAATTTTCAATGTTCAAATCCGAAGTGAAAAGCGGTGTCTTAGTTAAGTTTTTTACAGTTGCATTTCCATTTATTTTCCCACTTAACTGTAAATCTTTCTTCTCCACAAAACTGGTAATCGTATTGATGTCAAAATCCTTAAAATCAATTGCAATTGGAGCATTCTGATTATCCGTTTCGGACTGGATTTTGATGTTACTTCCATCTTTACTCAATTCGAAATTATCGATATAAATTCCTTTTGCGCCAAAGCGGATAAGATTGTCTTGTGCAATTTTCCAAGATTCATAGTTCAATAATAAATTGTCCGGACCAAGGCTTACTTCGTTATTTCCATTAGTAGCCTTTAATGTACCAGCAATTAAATAACGCTCCACATCTTTTGCATCTTTCAATTGCAAGATGTAATCCACCAGATTTTTCTCCACTTTTCCAGTAATGCTGGTGTGTGGTAATTGAATTTGGTTGTTTTGAATATCGTCTACTACAAAGCTGTATAGCAGTGCTTTGTCTTGAGTGTCAACTTTCAAAGTCGCATTTGTAATTGTGTTGGCTCCGTAAACTAATTTTGGAATAGAACCATTCAAAACAATGGAATCGTTTACCGAATTATATTTCCCTGTTATATTAATTGGTTCCAGACTTTTTAATTCAGGAATAAGTTTCAATATAATTGGATTATCTTTTATACCAATCGTAAAAGTAAATTGCTGATTTTCAACCGCTATTTTTTTCGAATTTGGGTTACTATCATAATACGTCGCAATAGAATTAGATAATGCATTTGCAATTTTTGATAACTTATATTTTCCATTAATTTCAGCGTCTAAAAATGGAGAATTTACTACCAATGTATTTTTTTCAGAAGTGGTTGTTGCTACAACATTTATGGAATCAATTACGAATTGTTCCTTGGCATTGACTACATTTATGCTGTGTGCATTCACGGTTCCGTTGAGGTAATCTAAATTAGCCGATTGAATATCAGCATCAACAACACCTCTTATTTTTAAAGGTCCTGCGTGCAGATTTAGTTTTTCTAAATCGGCTATATCTACATTCAGTTTTAATTTCCCGGAAGGATATTTGTCTCTGAAACTTCCGCTGCTCACTAAATCAAAAGTCAGATTAGGATCTTTTGCAGTAGCAGTCGCATTAAAATTTCCATTTCGAATGGCTCCTTTTACATTCAGATTTTTATACGTGTATTTGTTGTAATATACTTTTAAAATACTTCCGTTTAACGAAGCCGTTGCGGTTTTTGGATTAAAACCAGTTCCTTTTATATTGGCTTTTAATGTGACTTTTCCAATCGAATCGTTTTTGATAAATTTGCCTAAATCAAAGTTAGTAAGTTCCGTTTGAGCATCGTATTTCTCGTATTTCTTTCTGCTTTGGTCGAAAGTTGCTTTGATTTTTGCATTTCCAAAACTGCTGACCAAATTCAAATTGGTATTGAAATTAGCAATCGTTCCTTTAAATGTTCCCTTAGCGTTTAATTTTGAAGGCAACTGAATCGTATTTGGAATTGTCCCTTTTGGTAAAAAACCAGCAAAATCCTTTGCGCCAGTTTGCAAGTCTTTAATATTCAAATCAAAATAAGCTTTGGTCATATCCGGTAATCCTACAATGCTGCCGCTTGCCGATAATTTTGTCGCTCCAATGCCGCTAATCTCCATAGACGGAAATATAATGTTGTTCAGCTTTCCTTTTATAGCTCCATTTAGCAACAATATTGCGTTAGGATAGCTCATGAAAGGATTGGTTTTGTTCAAAGTGGGGGCAAAAAGCAAAATGTCTTTAATTCCAATTTTACTTTTCTTTAAAGAGGCGATAAGGCCTAGTTCGCCGGGATTTGCTGCCAATGAAGTAATTGATGGATACCCAATTCTGATTTCATCCCTCAATTCCGTTTGTGGAGTTTTTAAATATAATTTCTTAAAAAAGGCATTCTTTTTTCCATAAAAGAACTCAGTAGTTAGGGATTGAATGTTCAAACCGCTTTTGTCTTTTATGCTCAGGGAATTAACCTCTCCGGATATGTTTTCGGGATTGTAATTAAGGACATCTACTTGTAAATTTAAATTGGTTAGATTCAAATGGTTGTAATCAATTCCTTGTTTGGTAGCAGCAACATTATTATTGTCGTAACGGAAATTAACACGTTTGAACTCCGTCGTCTTTATCTTGACCTCCCACTTGTTGGATTCGGTGCTTGCAGTTTCTTTTTTTTGTATTATTTTATTTAATTTTCCAAGTGTCAAAGCACCTTCAACACCCGTTAAATCAAAACTCTCTACGATGGCAAATTGATTGTTGAGATCAATTTTATCAATTTTGGCAAGTAATTTTTTAACATAGAAATTTGTCTCTAGTTTGGTTTCTTCACTTTGGTAATCCACATCAATTTTTGCTAAATCAATTTCACCTAATTTTAATTTTAGGATGGATTCCGACTCGTTTTTTATAACTGCGGCTTTGGTTGCATTAGAAATTTGAACGATACCCTGTTGTAATCTGAACTTTAATCCATTAATTTTTGCTTTCGGAATTTCAAAGTTCATTTTGTCTAAATCGAAAGTTTTGATATTGGTTTCAAAGTGATTTAGATTGGCGTACAGATTGTTTTTTGTGACAAAATCATTGTATTTAAATCGGATTCGGTCCAGTTTGATTTTTTCTACTGAAAATTGCATAGGTGGTGAATCTGTTTTCTGTTTTTCAGGCGATGCAAAAGCGTCTATGATGTAATCAAAATTAAAAACAGCTTTTGAATCCCTATTTAAAATAGCCGTAATTCCTTCTAAATGAACAGAGTTTATTTCGACTTTGTTATTCATTAATTGGAGTAAACTAATATCGACGGAAAGTTTTTCACCTGCAAAAAGGGTGTCTTTTTTTTGATCTTCAAAATAAACACCTTCAAGAATCACTTTTTTTGGAAGACCAATTTCTATCCGTTTAATGGTAACTTTAGTTTTAATTTTTCCTTCTAGATACGTGACCGCTTTAACTTTAGCGTAATTTTGAACTGATGGAATTTGAATGGCTACAACCAATAGCAAAAACAACAGAAGTATTGATCCTATTATCCACAGGAAAACTTTTAAACTTATCTTTAAGTATTTTTTCAAATGATGTGTTTTTTAGCTAAAATTAATCAATTAAATCAGAATTGAATTTCAATCCTAGAAGGAATTACCTGCAAAGGTCGAAAATTGAAAGTAAAATACATTATATAATATAAAAATAAAGTTGTAAAATTTTTCGGAATTTTTTTATTTTTTTATAAAGTTTAGGTTTTGTAGATGGGGATTTCATTAAAATTCTGAGCATTTTTTTCGTCTAACAAAACATCTTTAACGGCCATTAGCATCGCTTTATTTGAAGTAAAAAGTTCCCTGTTGAAATTAATAACGGTTGTAATGTCAATACTTTCGATAGTTGTCAGTTGTACTTCTGTATAGAATGTGTTCAGTGCTGTCGTGTAATTTTTTTGAATAGTGTCAAAAAGTACTTCTAAATCTTCAAAATTTGTGGGTTCTTTTTTAGTCAGAAACGCATTTAATTTGACATATAATTGTTGTGTCTCGTTTTTATGATGCAGGAAAAATTGGTATTTAATATCTTTAGAAGAGCGACTCAGATTGGTAATGTTTGCACCAATATCTTTCACGCTTTTTACTGCATGCATGGAACTTCGGGCAGCAGAAATTAATTGGCTAAGCTCTGAATTTTGTTCACTGTTTAATTTGGTCCTTAATTTCAAATAGAAAGCCTGCATTTCACCTTGTAACTGTTTCAGGAATTCATATTTTTCTTCGATGGATTTCGTTTCATAATTATTTTTTTCATTGATTTCAACGTATTCGCTTTGTCGTTTTAGAGCAATCTTATCAATTTTGAATAATTCTAGGTTGAAAAGCATCGAGTTGTGAATGAAATAGTTTGTTTCTCTTCGGAATAAATCAAGCGCCGTTACGGGTTCTTCAATAGAGGCGTGACCAATAAAAGCTGCAGAATTACCATCGGTATTTTTGAAAAAACGTTCCAGAAATTGAGTAAATATATCAAGAATAGGCAGAAAAAGTACAATAGCAAGTAAGTTAATCAGACTTGAAAATGTAACCAAGCCTATTAGCGGATCTTTGATTTTTATAACGTCAGTAATCAACAGCAGAATAGGTTTTAGCAATATAAATGCAATGGCGGTGATGAAAATATTGAACAATAAATTGCCTAAAGCGACGCGTTTTTTTGATGCGTTGCCTCCAATTGCACTTACAAAAATTTTGATGATGGTTCCAGTTTCTCCGCCCAATACGATTGCGGCTGCCATAGGAAATCCAATTGCTCCCGCATTTAATGCGCTTAAAGTTAGCGCCATGGTTACGGAACTTGATTGAACAATCAGCGTAATCAAAAAACCAATAATAAGAAAAACGATTAGCGGCATCGAAGCATATTGCGAGAAATCAAAGTGTTGTACCTGAGTCTCCATGGCGGTTTTCATAAAGGAAAGTCCGATGAACATTAAGCCAAATCCCAAAAGAAAATAAGAAATGTATTTGAATTTTTTCCGGCTACCAAGCAAAATAAGTAAAAAACCACCCAAACAAACGGCTGGATAAGCAATCACTTCAATATCAGTTTTAAAACCTAAAGCTGGCCACCAGCCAGCTGGCAATTGTTGTTCCTAAATTAGCACCAAGTATAATGGCCATTGCATTTTTCATCGTAAAAACACCTGCACCTACAAACGCCAAAACCATTAACGAAACCATCGAACTGCTTTGAAGTATGCCCGTAATTATAGTTCCGCCGGCAACGGCGCCAATATTGTTTTTAGTAATGCGTTGCAGAAATAGTTTGAAACTTCGGCCGGAGAGATTTTTCAACGATTCTTCTACCAAATACATGGCGAAAAGAAATAATCCCACACCTGCCGCAAGTTTTAGTATCGTATTGAGTGTTTCCATAGCTTAAATTGGTATTAAAGATACTTAAATTTATCAATACTACCTTTGTGAAGTTTTGACTTCTATTCTTTGCAAATTAGCATTTGGGGTATTGCTTTAAACAAAAAAAACTACAACTTTTAGGGTTATAGTTTTAGTAGCTTACAATCGAAATCAGTTGTTGTAAACCTAATAATCAGAGTAATCTGTTGGGTATAAAAAAGTAATGTCTATGTGCGAAATATTGTTTTTGTATTTTTCCATAACTATTAATCTTTTCCATTCCGGTGAATCTACAAAGGATTTCCAGTGCGCATCCCTACTTTGTTGATCTGCAAAAGTGGTCATGTACATTAAGTTTGGCATTTTGGCTCCTGAAATAACTTCGCCGTAAAAAACAGCATTAAACGCAAGACGGTCAAAAAGTTTTATTTCTCCACCGGCATTAAACATATCGACTTTGTTTTTGTATATCGCTTCGGTAGCTGATTCGTAGCTTCTCAATTCATAAACACGACTGGATCTAGCGCTGTTCAGTGCTGGTTTCGTCAAGAAAGGATGATCTGAAAAAGCTTTTAATAAAATAGATTCGATACGCAAATAAGGCGGTTGTTTGTAGCTAGCATTCAAATAATCGGTGCTGGCAATTAAATAGGTTTTGTCTTTCGCCAGTTTATCTTCTAATCGCATAAATTGCTTCATGGATGAAAACGGAATTACTACAATAACTTTTTTTAAGGTGTCCGTAGCATTTGGTATTGGCTTGAAAACACCAATATTTTCGATTCCCAGTTTTTTCAATCCAGGTAAATATGCTTCTTTTAGATATGCATCAGTAATTTGTTCTTGCTGTTCGTTTTTAAAAATATAGGTCTTAATTTGGTAAAATTCTCTTGATTTTATAGTAAGAGATGCAGCAATTGAATCTTTTGGAGCCCATTTAAAACTGGTTATGCTAAAAATGATCAACAGTGCAAAAAATAATTTGGTTAATTTCATTCTTGATTTTTTGGTTTGGTAGTTTTATTTATTCATCTATAAAAGTATAAAAAAAAAGACAACTTTATGGGGTAATTACTTGGGAAGCGAATTACTTTTTATTGTTTAAAGAAGGGTCAATATGTAACCCAAAATGGAACTGCCCAAAACTATAAATGCGCTGTTTATTTTTTTGAAACCAAAAGTAGTAATAAGGCTTATTATAGCGATTAGAATCGTACGCCAATCCGTAACGGTATCTTTTCCCATGGCGTAACAAACCGAAATTATAATGGCTACAGAAGCAATATTTACCGCATCGAGAAATGTTGAAAAGGGTTTTGAGTTTCTCATTTTTTTTACCAATGGATTGAGAAGCGCAACAAAAATAAAGGAAGGCAGAAAAATAGCAATTGTAGAAAATAGTGCGCCGGAAAAACCTTTGATTTGATATCCAATAAAAGTCACCGATGAAAAAACGGGACCGGGTGTAAATTGTCCCACAGCAATTGCATCAATTAATTGTTGACGGGTCAGCAGTCCCGTTGCTACCAACTCAGCATCAAGAAAAGCAAAAAGTACGTAACCGCTGCCATAGAGAATTGCGCCAATTTTCAAGAAGATCCAAAACAAATTCATGTTGGTTGCTGTCAAAACGGTTGTGGTGGAAACCTGCATCAGCGTTAAAGGTAAAAAAACAGTGGTATTTTTCACTCTATGGTTTCGGATGAAATACCAGAACAAGGCAAATAATCCAGCTCCAAACATCAAATAGATTTCATTAAAATCGAGTAAGGAGAGGATTAAGACGGCAATTCCGATTCCGGCTAATGTTATTGATTTTAGGGATTTCTTAGCCAATGGATAAACAGCAGCCAAAATGACGGCAATAATTGCGGGTTTTATACCATAAATAAAGGGTTGAATTTCCGGTAACTGTCCATATTGTCTATAGCCCCAAGCAAAAAAACCGGTGATCAAAACTGCTGGCAGAATAAAACAGAGTCTGGCAACAATCAGACCTTTCCAGCCAGCTCGTTCATTGCCAATATGGATCGCCATTTCGGTGCTGTTGGGTCCCGGAATTAAATTAGTTGCACCTATGAGATCTAAAAAATGCTGTTCTGAAAGCCATTTTCGCTTCTGGACGACTTCTTCCTGCATCATCGCAATGTGAGCCGCCGGACCACCAAAAGCAGTTAGTCCTAACGTAAGAAATAGTTTGGCAACCTCTTTTATTTCGGAATTTGGATTCATCTTTCTGAATCTTTTTTGTTAAGGGAAATACAACTAACGAAAAGCATCTGGTTTTATAAAAAGGAAGTTCTTTTATTAGATATTTTGAATGGTTATTCTTCTTTTTTCTTTTAATGCTTTAAAATGGGAAGGTGTTAATCCGGTTGCTTTTTTAAACTGATTCGATAAATGAGAAACACTGCTGTAATGCAATTTGAAAGCTATAGCTGAAAGCGTGTGTTCCTCTAAAATGATAAGTTCTTTTATACGTTCTACTTTTAGTGAAATCACATATTGTTCAATTGTACTGGCTTCTATTTCGGAGAAAAAATTGGCTAAGTAGGTGTAACTGTGATTCAATTTTTCGCTGAGTAAAACAGAGAACTTGGTAACTGGTTTTTCATCAGAATTATATACGTAATCGATTATCACACTTCTGATTTTTTCAATCAGAATGCCTTGTTTTTTTTCTAATAATTCTAATCCTGCTTTTTTAATTTTACTGTTTAATTTCTTTTTTTCGGCGGCAGTGAGTTCTTCTTTGACTTCAATTTCGCCCAAATCTATTTTTATTGCAGCGATGTCGAGTTCTTCTAAAGCCTCTTTTACAAAGATTTTACAACTTTCGCAAGCCATGTTTTTGACATATATTTTCATAGATGGATATTGCATTAAATTTTTGGATTCCAAAGTTTATCCAAAATATTGTTTTTGTTTCTTGAAAACCGGATAATTTGCAAAAAAATGAGTGCTTTTTATTTCTAATTTTCTTTGGTCTTTGTTGGTCCGCTTACGATTCTCGAAATTAATCCTTGCTGCGTTGTTAATTCAGAGAAGAAAACACGAGATAAGTGAATCACAATAAACGCCAATAGATAGTAAATAGAAAGTACGTGTATTTCTTCCATGGATTCTTTTAAATTTTTTGGACCTAAAACAATAATTAAACCGGTGATTAACGAAATAGCGACGCAAACATAAAAAATTAAATACGTCCAATATTGAAATTTTTCTTTAATACCCAAATCTTTGTTTAACGGATTAGAGAATTTCATTTGTCCAAAAAATGGAAGCGCAATCCGAATACTATACAAACCTACCAAAGTATAACCAATATAAATATGCCAGTCCCACATGGGTTTTCTTATTTTTTTGGCAAGTGTAATGAGTTGGTCTTGCGTCAACTTTTGGTCTGTAGTCGCTAAATAGTCTTGAATTATTAGCGCAACATTATTTTTATTCATCCACGTCAAACGTAGAAAAATCGTGACAAGCAATAACGTCATACAAATGGCTATTGACCAATGTATTACTCTATAAATGGCGGAGTATTCTCTGTTTTTCATCATTTTTGAATGCTAGTAACGTTACGCTTTTGATTCTCGTTTGATTTAAAATGCTAAATTGATTCTAATATCCCGATTTTTTTTATGTAGTCACGAAGCTCTCGCTTTTAGGAAAAATACTTAATGCTTCCATAGCAATTGCGGGAGTAGGAGATGCTAGTTTTCGAAGTTTAAGATCCATCCATGCGCCATCCACTGTTATGGTTGCGCATAGTTTATTGTCTTCATTCATGAATTCATGTACAATGGACCAGCGGGAAGCATCCGCATTTACTTTTGAAGTTTTGGTGTACATGGAAATTTTATCCGAAAGTTTTATTTCCTTTCTAAACACACATTCTTCCCTAAATAGAATAGGACCAAAGCCTTGCGCTTGCATCACCTTCATGGTTAAACCAAGATTTTCCAGAATTTCGATACGATGTTGTGCGCCAAAATCATAATAAGCACTGTGTCGAACATGAAAATTAGGGTCAAGATCAGACCAACGAAAGGATAGTTCTTTGCTGAATGAAGTCATTGTAATTGTTTTTAAAATTGTTTGCGCTATTCTTTTGGATTGCTTTACCAGAAATTTAGTACGCATTGTTACGGTCAAAACTACGAATAATATGTGGAATCAAAAGGAACTCACAAACCTTTTTAATCCTTTTTTAAGGATACGCTATCAAAAGTATCCGGGGATTTTGAGGTTTCTTTTTCTTCAAAAAAAAATGTGGCCTGTCTTTTGTATAAGAAAAGAATTGTCCAATTCCGGATAATATAAAATAACCATGTATGAAAAAAATGATTGTACTGTTATTGCTATCGGGTGGTATTTATGCTCAGGAACAAGTGTTTAATGTGCAACGTTATTGCATAGATGAAGAGCCTTTTAAACAAGGCGAATGTAATATTACAGGAAATGAATACTCATTTGTGTTCCTTGACACTCAAAAGCGTACTGTGGTTTTCTTTCTCACGGCTACAAAAATGAAATATAAAATTGTAGACTCCGGTATTTTTGCTCCCGATAGAAATTATGCGTTTTACACTTTAGAAAATGAGAAAGGTCAGGTAGAAATGCGGATAAACAAGCAAAATACTAAAATTGAATTCCTGTATCCCAACACGCATGTTTATTTGACGGTAGGAAAATCTACTAAGGCGGTGAATTTAAGAGCGTGATTTTTATTATTATCCGCACGGTCATGTTTTTGAAATCAAACATGATCCATGCGGTTTTTTTTAAACAGGTCTACTAATTTAGGACTTTGAAATTTCTTCCAATACTTTTTTCCCATTTTCATTATTTGGATCCAGTTCCACTGATTTTTTATAATTTAGAATAGCAAGCTTTTTATCTCCGTTTTTCAAATAGGCTTCTCCCAAACTATCGTAGGCATTTCCTGATTTTGGAAACGCTTCTACATTTAGTTTAAAAACTTCTATTGCTTCTTTTACTTTTCCGGTTTGTAACAATTGATATCCTGCGGTATTCATTTCATTTTCGTTGATAGCATAGGTATTTGAATTTTTATTTTCATTAAAATAAGTTAATCCGGAAGCAATTCCTTTTTCCAGAATAACGTCTACGAAAGCAACAGCCAATGATTTTTTAGGCAAACTGTATGGTTTATTGTATAAGATGTTTCGAATTGCTTTACTCATCTCGTTTAAGTTTGTACCGCCTGTATTATTTAACAAAACCACCAGATTTTTGTCAGACGGAATACGGGAAAGCAAGGTGTTGAATCCATTTATTCCACCGCCATGCTCAGTAACTATGATACTCTCATTTTTTTCTCCATTGAAAGCCTTATTGATAAACCATCCATAACCATATTGTCCCGGTCCTGCAGGAATATAGGAATTAAATAACAGCTCTTTATTTTTTGTCGAAAGTAACTGTTCGGTGTAAAGTACTTGATCCCATAAATACAAATCATCTACAGTGGAATACAAAGAACCGGCAGCGTAGGGGATAGACAAATCAAGATAACTGGCATTGCTGTAGTTTTTACCGTTTTTCTCATAACCGGAAGCTCTGTTTTTCAGAATTGTTTCATGATGATCGAATCCTGTATTATTCATTTTGAGTGGTGTAAGAATATTGTCTCGCAAAAACTGCTCATAGGTTTTACCGGAAACTTTCTCTATTATGTAACCCAATAAAAAATAACCGGAATTGCTGTACGCAAATTTTTCACCCGGCGTAAACTCCAGCGGTAGGTCAGCGAATTTTTTCACAAAAGTTTCTGGGCTGTACGGATTGATACTTAAATCTTTCACGAAATTAGGAAACGAAGTATAATTAGGAATTCCAGCGGTGTGGGTCAGTAAATGATGAATAGTGATTTTATCGCCCAATGCTTTAGGATAATCAGGAAGATAGGTTGTAATAGGAACATCCAACTTTAATTTTCCCTGCTCAACTAATTGAAGTATTAGCATGGTGGTAAATTGTTTGGTAACAGAACCCAAACGGTGTTTGGTATCTGGCTGGTTCGGAATATTCCATTCCATGTTTGCCATTCCAAATCCCTTTTTATAAATTACCTTATCTGCGTCAGCGACAAGAATGGAGCCGTTAAATTGCCCGTATTCTGAATATAGATTCATCAATTTATCAATTTGCTCTGTTTTGGTTTGTCCAAAGGAAACCGTTATTGTAAATAGCTGGATGAATAGACCAATTAGGATTGTTTTTATTGCAAAATGCTTGGAACGTTGTTTCATGATGATTGTTGGTTTAAGTGATTGATGATTAATTAATAGCTTTTTTTCTCGTCTTACTGTTGTGGCACGGAATGCAAATCTGCGCTATTGGGCGTAGTTCAGTCTGGCAGTTTATCAGTTTCATTTGATTTTGGATATGGAAAACCTGCATTTTCTAAAATTTCAAGTTTCCATTTGTTCTTCTCATTGTGCCATTTTTTACTTCTGTGTCTAAGCGAAGAAACTTTATCTCTATAAGATGTTATCAACTCCTTTTCTGTTTCAATAATATCCTTTTTAGGTGGTTGAGAGTCGATAAATTGTAACTCATTCCAATTTTTTATGGTTTCTTCAACGCTTTCTCTATGTTTTTGTTTTTCCCATTCCCATTCAACTCCATTTCTTAAAAGTAAGTCTCCAAGCATTTCTTCTCTTATTGGAGATAGAAACCTTTTAACTTTACCTCTGCTACCTTTCAGTTTTAAAGTCATCTGATCATTAAGCCATTTACCTACTTTTGTTGTTTGGGGTGGTACCGTTTTATAGTTTACATATACGCTATAATAATTTTCTAAACTGGCTAAATTATCTATCCTTTCATCATCTTTTGGTCTACTTCCCATATTAGATGCCTCCCATAAAAAATTTATAGAATTCATTTTTTCTTCTTCATAATCTGTCCATTCAGGAGGGTAATTACCTTTTCTTCTTTGTTTCTGAGTTGCACACCAAGTCCCTAATTGATAATACTTGTTATTGCTGTCTTTAAATTGTGGTACGTGGGTGAACTTACCAGTTGGGTCGACTGTTTTCTTAAAAATTTTGAGTTGTTCAAATCTATTATTCCAATTCATTAACCTTTTTCGTTCTTTACCTTCTCCAAATGGAAAATCAACATCTAATAGCCGCTCAAATATTTCTTCTGGTAGCTCGTCATTTCTGAAATAATCAGTCATTCTACGATACCAATTGTAAAGTTCTCTGTCATCAGTCTGATTACTTACAACACCACTTGGATTTATAGTTTTAATGTGAGCAATATATCTCTCAATAAATTCATCAAAAATTTCGTATTCACGTTCAGTAAAATTAATATTTCTTAGTTTAGATTCTGTTACATCTTGCTCAAAACCTGAGTTAATATCAAATTCATGGACAGTTAATGCTCCATTTTCATCAGGATTTTCACCATCGTTATTATTGTTTTCTTTTATTGAATTTCCTAGCTCTTTTTGAGAGTATATTAAATTATCTAAAACAAGTTTTTTGATTAACTCAGGTGTTAGTCTTGAAAGTCGGTTTGATTTTAAGTTTAGTAATTCAGAGAAATTAGTTTTTATTTCAGTAAGTAGTTTTTCGCCCTGTTTATCAGTTTTGGTTCTAAAATCAATTTGGACAGATGCTTCTATATTAGTTTTAATTCCTGAATTTGTAAGATTTGAAGAGCCAATAATAACCCTTGTGAAAATAGGTCCTTCAAATAGATATATTTTAGGATGATAAGTAATATAATCTCTTTTGTCGTGAAAGATATAGGTTTCTACATTCTCTTTTAATAAAAGTTCAAGTGCCTCCTTAGAAGTTCCCATATTATCAACATCTATAAAAAATCGTAATTGAGAATAATTTTTTGAGGCTAATTTCAAATTTTTTAAAATTGTTAGTACTCCTGATATAGCAGCAAAAGCAACAAAACCATTAAAACAATTATATTTATTGTCAGCCAATGAAACTACAATTTGTTTTCCAACATTGAATTTGTTTTCTGAATCAAGTCCGTGTCCTAAAAATGTTGCTTTCATTTAGTCGAGTTGTTAATTGTACTTGCCCTCAATTTGTATTTGAGTGTTAAAAATAGTGAATACAAACCCAAAATCAGGTTGCTTTGCGCTACAAATAGCATTTTACCGTTTCGCTAATGTAGTTCATTTATTACGAATTATTGGTATTGAAATTGGTAAAGTAATCGAATAGAAATAAATGAAGTTAGGAATTAGATTTCCTAGCCCGGATCGCAGCGGCATCCTTTATGTTCTTTCTTTAAGAACATAAAGATACAGCGGAGAGCGGGAAGTAGCTCCAGATTCCGACTTCCGCCAGAATGACAAACTCTCTGAAATGTCATCTTGTCAGATTTTTTTCCGCCAATTTTAACATAAACTGACAATGTAATAGGCCATTTTGTATTGGCACAAAGATTGACTTATGCACTTCGAGTCATTAAAATAAGTATACAATAAAATTAAATATATTAAAAATGGGTAAAATAATCGGAATTGATTTAGGTACGACCAACTCTTGTGTTTCTGTAATGGAAGGTAATGAAGCAGTTGTTATTCCTAATGCAGAAGGAAAAAGAACAACACCATCTATCATCGCTTTTGTTGAAGGTGGAGAAATTAAAGTAGGAGATCCTGCTAAAAGACAAGCGGTAACTAATCCAACTAAGACTATTGCTTCTATCAAACGTTTTATGGGACAAGGTTTTGGTGAAGTTTCGGCTGAAGCAAAAAGAGTTTCTTATACAGTAGTAAAAGGGGACAACAATACTCCACGTGTGGATATTGATGGTCGTTTATACACTGCTCAGGAATTGTCAGCTATGACACTTCAAAAAATGAAAAAAACAGCTGAAGACTATTTAGGTCAAACTGTTACTGAGGCAGTTATTACTGTTCCAGCTTACTTTAATGATGCACAACGTCAAGCTACGAAAGAAGCGGGTGAAATTGCAGGTCTTAAAGTAATGCGTATCATCAACGAACCAACTGCAGCTGCACTTGCTTACGGTTTAGATAAAAAAGGTAAAGATCAAAAAATTGCTGTTTACGATTTAGGTGGAGGTACATTTGATATTTCTGTTCTTGAATTAGGAGATGGAGTTTTTGAAGTATTGTCTACAAACGGGGATACTCACTTGGGTGGAGATGATTTTGACCACGAAATTATTGACTGGTTAGCTGACGAATTTAAAGCTGAAGAAGGTATTGACTTACGTCTTGATCCAATGTCATTGCAACGTTTGAAAGAAGCTGCTGAGAAAGCAAAAATTGAATTGTCTTCTTCTGCTGAAACTGAAATCAACTTGCCATACGTTACGGCTACTGCTTCAGGACCAAAACACTTAGTAAAAAAATTATCTAGAGCTCAATTTGAAAAATTAACTGATTCATTAGTTAAACGTTCTATGGCACCAGTTGCTAGAGCCTTGAAAGATGCAGGTTTAACTGTTTCTGATATTGACGAAGTTATCTTGGTAGGTGGTTCAACTCGTATGCCAAGAATTGCTGAAGAGGTTGAAAAATTCTTTGGTAAAAAAGCGTCTAAAGGAGTTAACCCTGATGAGGTTGTTGCAATTGGAGCAGCTATTCAAGGTGGAGTTCTTTCTGGAGATGTAAAAGATGTATTGTTACTTGACGTTACGCCTTTATCTTTAGGGATCGAAACTATGGGTGGAGTAATGACTACATTAATTGAGTCTAACACAACTATTCCAACTAAAAAATCTCAAGTTTTCTCAACTGCTGCTGATTCTCAACCAACTGTTGAACTACACGTTCTTCAAGGAGCTAGAGCCATGGCTGCTGATAACAAAACTATTGGTCGTTTCAACTTAGACGGTATTCCACCAGCACCAAGAGGTGTTCCACAAATTGAAGTTACTTTTGATATTGATGCTAATGGTATCATCAAAGTTTCTGCAACTGATAAAGGAACTGGAAAATCTCACGATATTCGTATCGAAGCTTCTTCTGGGTTAACTTCTGAAGAAATCGAAAGAATGAAACAAGATGCTGAAGCTAACGCTGAGTCTGATAAAGTATTAAGAGCTAAAGCTGAAAAATTAATGAGGCTGACTCAATGATTTTCCAAACTGAAACTCAATTGAAAGAATTAGGTTCTAAATTATCTGATGAAAACAAAGTTGCTGTAGAATATGCATTAACTGAATTGAGAATGGCACACCAATCTCAAGACATTCCTGCAATTCAAACGGCTCTTGACAACATCAACGCTGCTTGGAAAACTGCTACTGAAGCGATGTATGCTCAAGGTGAACAAGGTCAAGGAGATGCTCAACCACAAGGGGATGCTGCTCAAGGAGACAATGTTGAAGACGTTGAATTCGAAGAAGTAAAATAATTATCCGTAGAGATGCACTGCGGTGCATTTTTACGATTGATTTAGAAAACCGTTCGCCATTGGTGAACGGTTTTTTTGTGGAATTTATTTTTGTTTAAATAGGGATGCGCCTATTTTGTATCAAATATTATTGTACTTTTCAATCTCTTTGAAATCCAAATCAATTATGAAAAAAACAATTTTACTTCTTGTTATGGCATTTTTTTGCACGGCTCTTTTCAGTCAGACCAATAAAGCCAAAAAATCAACAGTTTCATCCATTTTTGCAAAATCAGACAATGTTTCTGCGGAAATGATTAAGAATAAATTTTATTTGTTTATCACGAATAAAGGAGCCAAAAAAGACACGATTTTATTGAAAAGTTTTGAGGTAGATAAGTTGCCATTAGAATGTAAAATTGAACCCTTTACGACCAAAGGAACTACTTTGCATAAAATAACTTGGCAGGAAAAAAAGACGGCGCAAAGCAAATTAAAAACAGAGGCTGCAGTGACTACCGTTTCTGTAATTTGTGACATAGCTTCTAAAACAAAAGTGCTGACAAATGAACAAATAACTACAAAAATAACTGAAATACATTTTTTGGATGATAAGCAAACGGTTTCTGAAACAATAGACCGAATTCGAAATGAAGGTTTTGAATGTATTGTAAATAAAGCAGGAGATGTGGTATTGAAAAATAAAGGAAAGGAAAATAAAATGATTTACGTTCCTGTGGATAAGAAGTTTGTATTTGCTTCTGCTGGACCAGCTAAGAAAAAATAATAAGTTTAGTTTTTTAAAATTTAACCTGATTCGTTTCAGCAATGAGTCGAGTTTAGCAGCTGAAGAAATCGTAAGAATGAAAAAAGAGGCAGAAGCTAATGCTCATTCTAATAAACTTTTAAGAGAAAGAACAGAAAAATTTAACGAAGCAGACGGAATGATCTTCCAAACTGAAACTCAATTGAAAGAATTAGGTTCTAAATTATCTGATGAAAACAAAGTTGCTGTAGAATATGCATTAACTGAATTGAGAATGGCTCAATCTCTAGACATTCCTGCAATTCAAATGGCTCTTGATAAAATCAACGCTGCTTGGAAAAAAATAACTGAAGCGATGTATGCTCAAGGTGAACAAGGTCAAGGAGATGCTCAACCACAAGGAGAAGCTACTCAAGGTGACAATGTTGAAGACGTTGAATTCGAAGAAGTAAAATAATAATTCCCTGTATAGACGCACTGCGGTGCGTCTTTACTGTTGATTTAGAAAACCGTTCACCGTTGGTAAACGGTTTTTTTATGCGTTTCTATTTTTTAGTCTGTTTTGTGCCAAACATGTTTGTAATCACTACCGCATGTGGAAAGGTTATGGCGGCCAAAAAGGAGAAAAACAAAGCATTAAACAATTGTTCCTCTTTACATATATAATAGATCAGTGTAATTCCTACTATAGATAGTAACCAATAAATCCCTGCCGCTTTACAATAAGCAAAAAAATATTTTATTGAAAAGGAACCATTCAAAAATTTAATTTGGTCAATTATTGAAGGAATGCTGTGCCATAAAACAAAATAAATGGCAAATCCCCAAATCAGACTGGAAGACTTAAATAGGATTGCAAATAGAACCAAATAAAAGAATTCTAAAATTAGTTTTTTTCTGATATTTTCTGATTTCCAATACAAATATGCGCTTAAGCTAATAAAAATAATTCCTGAAACCTGCAGTATAGTGGTAAAGTAACTGTCAGAAATGCTGATATTTGCAATGTTTAAAATGATATTTTGCACTTCAATCAAGTGAAAATTAAACAGTAAAAGAAGAATAACTAATCCATATATAAATTGGAATATTATTACCAGCCATTTGGGAAAGTTACGTTGTAGATTTTGCCATTGTTGTTCTCCAAAATGATAGGCACTTACAATAATGAACAGTAACAATGCAATTTGCGGAATTGTATAAAACAATAGTATGCCTGTTAGAACCACCACTACATAATACCCTAGTATTTTGAGTCCTGAATTGGACTGTTTTACAGAATTTATATTTTTTATTAAAAGTAGATCATTTGCGCCATGCAAAATCCCAAAAGTAAAAATCAAGAAGAAACCTGATACTATCTGAAGTTCAGTCGAAAGAAAAGAATCCATCCATAACCCGAAAAAGCTTGCTACAATTGCAATATTTGAATAATTTTTCATGAAATTTAATTAATGTTTAAAATTAGTTAAAAAATATTAAACAAAAAACACTTTTGTTTGTTTAACTTTTTGTAAATTTGGCTAAACAAAAAACCATTAAAATAATTATTTATGACAAATTTTATGTTCATTTCAGGATTAGTTGGAAAAATGTTGCCGACTGATTACGTAGGGTTTACTTTTTTTGTAGGCTGTATGGCAATGATGGCCGCTTCAGCATTTTTCTTTTTATCTTTAAGCCAGTTTGATAAAAAGTGGCGTACTTCAGTATTGGTATCTGGTTTGATCACCTTTATTGCAGCGGTACATTATTTCTACATGAGAGATTATTGGGCTTCATTTGGAGAATCACCAACTTTCTTTCGTTACGTTGACTGGGTATTAACTGTGCCGTTGATGTGTTTAGAATTTTATCTAATACTAAAGGTAGCTGGAGCAAAACAGTCATTGTTATGGAAAATGATTATTTATTCAGTAATCATGTTAGTAACAGGTTACATTGGTGAAGTAATTTCACCAGAAAATGCAGCTTTATGGGGATTCATTTCCGGCTTAGCTTACTTTTTAATTGTATATGAAATCTGGTTAGGTGAAGCTGCTAAATTGGCTGCATCAGCTGGAGGCGAAGTGCAAAAAGCACACAAAATCTTATGCTGGTTTGTTCTTGTTGGGTGGTCAATCTATCCATTAGGATATATGATGGGCACATCAGGATGGTACAACGGATTTATACCAGCTGGTAATATTGACGTGGCCTACAACATTGCAGATGCGATTAATAAAATTGGTTTTGGATTGGTAATTTACAGTTTAGCCGTAAAATCGTCTAAAGATTAATTACTTTTTTTGTTTTTTTAATATTTGATTTTAAAACCGGACTAGTAATAGTTCGGTTTTTTTTATGGAATTATAGGTAACAAAATACCCAACCTGTTTTTGAAACAAGTCGGGTTTTGTTATCATTAATTTATAACGTAGAGACGCCCTGCAGTGCGTATTTAAAATATGCGTCTTCTACACTGTGCATTTATAGAACAATGTGTATTCTAAAAATCTGTTTATTCACGTTGAAATCACATCAAACACATCAAAAAAAAAAGGGAAAATGTTCTTAGAACATTTTCCCTTTTTAATTTATTATTTAGGATCTAAAGCTTCACCAATTCTAGAAATCAAATCGAGTATATGGTATTTACTCATTCGGTCTGACATTCTAGCGGAAGACATTTTTAAATCATTCTTAAGAGAATTTAATTGGCCTCTTGCAATAGAAGGTAAATCAGTTTGTGCTAAGTTTACTCTTCTGGTATTGAAACCGTATGTTACTCCAACAGGAACAGATCTTACTTCTGCATTACCGGGTTTTAGCATACCAATCATCTTGTCAACATACAATTTTTGAACATTTCTGCGGTACATATCAATAGAACTATTGCTTTTCAGTTCAGAGAAAATCCCTTTATTCAAATCAGTGATTAATTCGTCTACAGAATAATTGTCTTTACTAATAGTTGAGGTTTCTAAAAGGCGAACCATTCTGTCACCGGCTAACAAGCTAGTTAGTGTTGCATCTTGCATTCCTTTGATTGCTTCAACACCGCTTTCTGGGTTGATTTTCGAAAGTACGTTTTGATCCAATAACCATTTCGGTGTGGTGAATAATTGTGTATTCAAGAATGCCACAGCGTCTTTTTGGATACTTTTCGGAACTACTTCAAATTGATTTCCGGTCATATCATACGTTTTTGGAGAATCATAAATTCCACCCACGTTTTTAGTTACGTGTCCCATATATCTTCTGAATTGTCCTGTAAGTGCACCATAAAGCTCGTCTAATTCAGCGTAACTTTGACCATCTTCTTTAGTCCATTCCAGTAAATTAGGAAGTATTCTCTTTAGGTTTTTTATTCCGTATTCAGAAGCTCTCATTGCATTATCACCAATATCTTCCGTTTGATATCTTGGATCGTAAGGACTTGTTTCAGAACCAAACCACAATCGATTGTTTTTGTACGCTTCCTTAGTCATTTCATTTAATAAAGCTTTTTCTTGCGCTTCATTTTTAGTGTCTTCAAAATAAGAATATCCCCATTTGATAGCCCATTTGTCATAATCTCCAATTCTAGGAAATAATGCAGTTACATTATCTTCTGGTTGTGCAACATAGTTAAAACGTGCATAGTCCATAATAGATGAAGTATGTCCATTTTTCTCTTGGTAGTCCTTATCTCTCAGTTTCTCAACGGGAGTTGCAGAACTCGCACCCATATTGTGACGCAATCCTAACGTGTGTCCAACTTCGTGTGAAGCAACAAAACGAATTAATTCTCCCATTAATTTGTCATCAAACTTTTTCGATCTTGCCGCTGGATCCACCGCTGCAGTTTGAATCAAATACCAATTTCTTAAAAGACTCATGATATTGTGGTACCAACCAATGTGGCTTTCTAAAATCTCACCGCTTCTTGGATCGTGAACATTTGGACCATAAGCATTTTGAATTTCAGCTGCGAAGTATCTTAAAACAGAAAAACGAGCATCTTCCAAACTCATTGTTGGATCATTTTCTGGCCAATATTCTCCACGAATAGCGTTTTTCCAACCAGCTGCTTCAAAAGCGATTTGCCAATCATCAATACCTTGTTTAATGAATTTTTTCCATTTTTCTGGAGTGGCTGGGTCAATGTAATATACAATCGGTTTCAAAGGCTCAATCAATTCACCCTTTTTTTGTTTTTGAGCATCTTCCGGAGATTTAGGCTCTAAACGCCATCTAACTGCAAATACTTTGGTGTCTGATTTTTGAGATTCTTCTTCGAAAACTCCATATTGATTTGCAAAGTATCCTACACGCGCATCAAATTCTCTTTTGCGCATTGGATTTTTTGGCAATAAAATCATAGAAGTATTCATTTCTACGGTGATTACACCTGCATCTAAAGCCGAAGGCAGATCAACTCCAATTTTTGGTGTTGGTGTAGTATTGATTTTTGGTGGTGTAGTTGTAAAAGTTTTTACACTTCTAATTTCGGTGTTAATTGGAAAACTACTTACTTTTGAGATAAAAGATCTGTCTTTTTGAAACGTCTGAATGTTTAATAATTGTTTCTTTATTGGATCTAAAGAAAAAGTTTGAACATCAGCATCGAAAGTAGTGGATAAATCGACTACATAACCTGTGATTTTTCCCGCATCATCTTTTTTGTACGCCAGAACATCATAATTTCCAATAATTGGATCTGAAGTTGAATTTTTAACTGCTTGAGCCAGGGGTTTGTCTTCATCCGGAGACATAATAACGTAGGTAATAGATCTCAATAAGATATTGTTATTTAATCCTTTTTCCCAACGAACGACTTGTCTGTTGATTTCTTCTCCACCAAAAATTCCTCCTCCGGCCGGAGTTTTAGAATATCGGGTGATGGTCATCATTTCGCTACCTAAAATAGAATCTGGAATTTCAAAAAGATATTTGTTGTCCATTTTATGAACGTCGATTAATCCTCTTTGCGTAACTGCGCTTGAATCAATTACTTTTTTGTATGGTTTGGGTTCTTTTTTAGCATCGTTTGCCTTGGTATCTACTTTGGCAACAGCATTTTTATCTGCTTTTCTTTTTTTTCGACTTTGAGCGAATGTCTCTGGAGCCGAAAAAATCAACAGAAATACGATAAATAAGGTTAGTTTTTTTTTAAACATGTAGTGCAACATATAATGGTTAATAATTAGTTTTTAGCAAACAAATAGGAGAATCTTCTATTTATTTGCCATTATTTTTCAAATCTATTGATATATTTTTAAAATTATATTATTCAGAAATACATTTTTAAATAATTAACAATAATTAACAATCGTTGAGTATTTATTTCTCATTGGGGCAATATGATTTTTCTCATGAAAGGAATTACTATTTCGCGTTACCTTTGCTTTTTTTAAGGAGTAAATAAAGTAATATTTTTTAATTTCATGGAATGTCAAAAGTGCCTAAAAACGATTTACTTGTAAAAGTTTTTCGTAATATTACTTCATAAATCAGTTGGGATGAGAAAAATCAAGTACAAGAAAGAGAGGAAAATGCAACCCTATAATTTAGAATATACAGGGATTCATAAAAGCAAAGATTCAGAACTGCAGTTGTTCGTTTACGATGATTTGAATCTAACGGAATATGAGGATTTTAAGGTTTCAGATTTAGACAAATATATTGATAAACAGAAAACAAATTGGATTAACATACACGGCTTAAATAACGTTGATTGGTTAAAATCGATTGGTGATTATTTTAAAATCGATAATTTTATGTTGGCTGATATTTTGAATACCACACGGAGAACTAAATTGGAAGAGTCTAATGACTTTTTGTTTTTCAATATAAAATCACTGTTGCCAGGGGAAAATTCAGATAATATTAGTGTAGAACAAATTAGTTTTTTATTGAAAGATGGCGTTTTAATTTCTTTTCAGGAAAAAAGAAGTGATTTTTTTACCCATATTCGAGAACGCATTCGAACCCATTTAGGGATTGTCAGAACTAAGAAAGCGGATTATTTGCTGTACATCCTTTTGGATGCAATTATGGAAAATTTCTACATTACTTTAGAAAATGAAGAAGATAAAGTAGAGGAGTTGATTAATCTTACAAAAGAAAGTGTAGATCCAATAATTTTAGAAAAAATAGAGAAACACCGCGATAATTTAAATTTCTTAAAACGTTCCATTATTCCATTACGAGATTCTTTGTACGACATTAAAAGCATAAAAGACGACACGATATTTAATGCGATGGAAGCAGATAGTTTTAGTTTCTTTGCTCGATTACATCAAAAGAGTTTAGAACTTTTAGAACAAATTGAGTCGGATATGGGTTCATTAGAAAGTGCGTCAAATTTCTTTTTTTCGGCACAAACTCACAAGATGAATGAGATTATGAAAACGCTGACCATCGTATCGGCAATATTTATTCCGCTTACTTTTATTGTGGGGATTTACGGAATGAATTTTGAATATATGCCGGAACTCAAGCGTCATTATGGCTATCACACCGTTGTTGGTGCCATGTTTTTAATAGTGATTGGAATGATTATTTATTTTAAAAAACGCCGTTGGTTTTAGAACTCAAAAAGCAATACATTCAATTGATTTGAAATTAAATTTAAAAATATATAGATGAACAAGGCCATATACATTGCAACAAGCGAGCAAAATAGTGGAAAGTCGATTATTACGTTGGGATTGATGAGTATGCTTATTGGCAAAATGGCCAAAGTAGGTTATTTTAGACCCATTGTTGAAGATTTTGAAGAAGGTGGATTTGACAATCATATTGAAACTGTGATAGGTCACTTTGGTTTAGATATTCAATTTGAAGACGCTTACGCAATTACAAAAAGTAAATTAATCAAAAAGAAGAACAAAGGAAAAATAGGGGAGGTTCTTGATTTGATTATTGAAAAATATAAAAAATTGGAGGAACGTTTTGATTTTGTTTTGGTCGAAGGAACGGGATTCAGTGGGGAAGGAACGGTGATAGAATTAGATATGAATGTTTTGATTGCTAAAAATCTGGGAATCCCAACGATTATTGTAGGTTCGGGCGTAGGCAAAACATTAGAAGAATTATTGGATAGTTTGTATCTCGCCTACGATTCATTCAAAGTGAAAGATGTGGAGGTATTGGCCGTAATAGCTAACAAAGTACAGCATGAAAATATAGACATAGTAACTACTGGTTTACGCAAAAGTTTGCCTGAAAGTGTGATGGTGAATACAATTCCGTTAATCCATAATTTGAATAATCCAACAGTACAGGAAATTGTCAATGAGTTGGATGCTAAAGTTTTATTTGGCTCGGCACACTTGAACAACCAAACCGGAAATTTCAGTGTTGGCGCCATGCAATTGTGTAATTATTTGTTGCATCTGAAAGAGAATAGCCTGGTGATTACTCCTGGAGACAGAGCCGATATTATTTTAGGAGCCTTACAAGCTAATGAATCCGTGAATTATCCAACTATTTCCGGAATAGTTTTGACAGGAAATATTTTGCCGGAGATTAGTATTTTGAAATTAATAGAAGGACTTTCGACCATTGTTCCAATTATTGCTGTGGAAGAAGGAACTTATTTTATCACTAATAAAATAGGATCTATTAAATCTAAAATTTATGCTAACAACAAGCAGAAGATTGAAATTTCGATTAATACTTTCGAAAAATATGTAGACTTAGACAACTTGGCTGAAAAGCTAATCACTTTTGAAGCGGAGGGAATGACGCCAAAAATGTTCCAGTATAATTTGGTAAAAAGAGCCAGACAACATAGGAAACATATTGTCCTGCCGGAAGGAAATGACGATAGAATTATTATGGCAGCTTCCCGTTTATTAGAAATGAATGTGGTAGATATTTCCATAATTGGCAACAAGAAACAAATAGAAAGTAAAGTTGCGGAACTGGGTTTGTTTTTTGATTTTTCCAAAGTGCAAATCATAAATCCGATAGAATCCGAGCATTATGACGATTATGTAAATACCTATTATGAGTTGCGAAAAGCGAAAAATGTTACGTTAGGAATGGCGAAAGATTTGATGGAAGATGTTTCGTATTTTGGTACAATGATGGTTTACAAAGGGCACGCTGACGGAATGGTTTCGGGAGCTGCACATACTACGCAGCATACTATTTTACCAGCGTTGCAATTCATTAAAACAAAACCAAATTCATCAGTGGTTTCTTCGATATTTTTCATGTGTTTAGAGGACAGAGTTTCGGTTTTTGGAGATTGCGCCATCAATCCAAATCCTACTGCGGAGCAACTGGCTGAAATTGCTATTTCATCTGCAGATTCTAGTTTGGCTTTTGGAATTGAACCAAAAATCGCCATGCTTTCCTACTCATCCGGTTCTTCAGGAAAAGGAGATGAAGTGGATAAAGTGCGAACAGCAACTGAAATAGTGAGAAAAAAGCGCCCCGATTTAAAAATCGAAGGTCCTATTCAGTATGATGCTGCGGTTGATATGGCTGTTGGAAAAAGTAAAATGCCAAATTCAGAAGTGGCAGGGCAAGCCAGCGTTCTAATTTTTCCCGATTTAAATACAGGAAACAATACTTATAAAGCGGTTCAAAGAGAAACTGGTGCACTAGCCATTGGACCTATGTTACAAGGATTGAATAAACCTGTAAATGATTTAAGCCGTGGTTGTACGGTAGATGATATTATTAATACAGTCGTGATTACAGCGATTCAAGCACAAGGATTATAGCTTTTAATTTAAAGATTGATTTATTAAAAGATTTAAAAATTAATCATTTAATCCTTCAATTTTTTAATCTTTTAATGAAATTTTAATGAAAATAGTAATAATAAACTCCGGAAGTTCCTCCATAAAATACCAGTTAATTGATATGCCTTCTTGCGAAGTTATTTGCTCTGGGATGATTGACAGAATAGGATTAGAGACGTCAAATTTGAGCTATGAAACCCAAAAAAATAAAATTGAGGAATCTATGCCAATTCCCAATCATAAAATAGGGTTAGAAAAAATCGCTCGCTTATTGATGGATGAAAAAGTAGGTGTGATTCAAAGCACACGCGAAATTGACGCTGTTGGCCATCGTGTGGTTCACGGAGGCGCTGGTTTTTCAGACACCACCATCATCAACAAAAAGGTAAAAGATAAAATAAAACAACTTTTCGAATTGGCACCATTGCACAATCCTGCTAATTTTGAAGGAATAATTGTAGCGGAAGAAATCTTTGACACTGCTAAACAAGTAGCTGTTTTTGACACGGCATTTCACCAAACAATTCCAGTTGTGGCTTATAAATATGCCTTGCCTAATTATCTTTTGACCGAAAATAAAATTCGAGTTTACGGTTTTCACGGTACAAGCCACAAATATGTTTCTGAAAAAGCGATCAAGTTTTTACAAAACAGCTCTAAAATTATCACTATACATTTAGGTAATGGATGCAGTATGGCGGCTATAAAAGATGGGAAAAGTATCGATACTACACTCGGTTTTGGACCAATGAATGGTTTGATTATGGGAACTCGTAGTGGAGATGTCGATCAATCAGTGATATTTTATATGGTCAATTCATTGGGTTATTCCCTTGCCGATGTCAACACGATGTTGCAAAAACAAAGCGGAATGCTTGGACTTACCGGTTTTAGTGATTTAAGAGATATTGAATCTCAAGCCGGACAAGGAAATAAAGATTGTCAAATGGCATTAGCAATGAATGCGTACCGAATTAAGAAATATATCGGTTCTTATACAGCTGCTTTAAATGGTTTGGATGCGATTATTTTTACAGCTGGAATTGGAGAAAATTCTTCTTACATGCGAAAATTAGTTTGTACTGATATGGAGTATTTTGGAATTGAACTTGATGATTCTAAAAATGATATGCGTTCGAAAGAAATTCGGGAAATAAATACTTTGGAATCCAAAACTAAAATAGTAGTTATTCCCACTAATGAGGAGATTGAAATTGCCAATCAAGTCTTTGAATTACTGATAAAGTAAGAAAATAAAAAACCCAAAGGAGCTTCTGAATTCAGAGGCTTTTTTTATACTTTTTATTGAATAAATCTAATTATATTTGGATACTAAACACCACATTTTGAAAGCAAGAATTACAGCCATATTCCTACTCTATCTTATCTCATTTCAATTGTATTCGCAGGAGTTACTTCCTTTTGTAGAAAATTATAATAAATCTGATTATCAAGGAGATAACCAGATTTGGAATGTAGCGCAAGGAAATGATAATGCCATGTATTTTGCCAATAATTATTATTTATTGCGATACGATGGCGTAAAATGGGAAAAAAATTCGCTGCCTAACAAAACCATAATTCGTTCTATAATGGTGGATGGCGACAGGATTTATTCCGGTTCCTATAAGGAATTTGGCTACTGGTATCGAAAAAATGGGAAGATGATTTATGTTTCTATTTCTGATACCACTAAGGTTTTTGATGAAAGTGATAATGAGGAGATTTGGAAGATATTTAAATTTAAAGGTAAAATTTATTTCCAGTCTTTTAACGGTCTTTTTCAGTATGATGGAAAGATAATTAAGAAAAGTAAATTTGATTTTTTGGTTTCTTACTGTTTCCCCGTTGGTAATGAATTATTTGTGGCTTCGGTAGAAAAAGGGATTTATAAAATGAATAATTCCAAATTTGAAAAGATAGAGGGATGGTCCGTTTTAGAGAACAATGTCATTCATACTGTTGAAAAATACCAAAATAAAACGTATTTTTTCACTAAAAAAAATGGAGTTTATGTGGAAGAAAACGGAGTATTAAGTGCTTGGAAAAGTTCATTAAATGATATTTTGAAAGCGGCTAATATCAATGTTGCTAAATTCATTAAAAGCAATAAATTAATAATAGGAACTGCAAATAAAGGAGTTTATATTTTTGATTTGAATTCTGGTGCTTATAAAAACATCAATCGAAATAATGTTTTAATGAACAATTCGATTTTGAGCATTGGTTTGGACAAAGAAAATGATTTGTGGTTGGGTTTAGACAACGGAATTGCTCATATCGAAGTAAATTCTCCAATTTCTATTTTTTATGATAATTCAGGTATTTTAGGTTCCGTTTATTCTGTTGCGAGTACTTCAAAAGGTTATTTAATGGCTTCGAATCATGGTGTTTTTAAATATGAAGACAAGGTACTTTCATTAATTCCTAATACGCAAGGACAAGCGTGGAATATCAGTAAAATAAATAATAAATACTTGATAGGTCATAACGAAGGAACTTTTATTTATGAGAACGGATTATTCAATAAATTAAATACTATTAATGGCGGCTGGAATTTGGCAAAAAGCAGTATCAATAATTCGTATTTGCAAGCAACATATAGCGGTGTAATCATTTATAATCATATTAATGATTTGAATCAAAAGATAGTTGTAAAAGGACTTTTAAAACCGATAAAATACGTTGCTCAAAACAGAAAAAATGAAATATGGGCTGCGGATAACAATAGAGGTTTGTATCGAATTCTATATAATGATGCATATGAAACAATAGCTATAAAGAATGTCACCCAACACAGTAAAATAAATAATGATTTTGGAGTGAAAATATTTGAGTTTAGAAATGAAATACTTTTTTTGATTAACAAATCCTGGTATACTTACAATTCAATCACCAATCAATTAGAAGCAAATGAATTGTTTAATACTAATTTTAAAAATGTATCAAATATTGTTTCCATTGATGAAAATTACTTTCTGATACTTCAAGAAGGACTTTTGTATCATATTTATGCAAATGAGAATAAATTCATCCGCAATATCATTCAAGAGAAATATTATAAGGGAAAAATAATCAATGATAATGTAAAAGTATTTAAGAACAACGAGAACTATCTATTGAACTTGGATGATGGTTTTATCTCTCTGCAACTAAATTATGCGAATAAAAAAGCATCAAATATAAATGTAGAAGCCTTTGTAAATAATAATTTGATTAAAAACAACTCAAAAATTCCTTATAATACGGAACTTCGTATTCATGTACTGTCGGGCGTTTTTGGTGCAACTAGACCTAACCTATTTTATAAAATAAATGGAACCAAAGAATTTATTCCTGTAAAAGAAGGCTTGATTGTTTTGAACAATTTAAATAGTGGCTCTAGTGATGTTACCGTTTATCTTCATGATGGACTGAATTATGATAAAATTTCTAGTTTCCAATTTTTAGTTGCAAAACCGTGGTATTTTTCTATTTGGATGATTTTATTGTACTTTGTTATAATTGGAGGAATACTCTATTTGTATTACAAATGGAATAAAATGCGATACATACAAAAACTGGAATTGCGTGACGAAGAATTAAAACATCAAAAGAAAATTCTGGAAATGGAATTGAAAGCTGAAAATGAATTGAATATTCAGGAGTACGAAAAGCATATTTTGGAACTGGAACTGCAAACAAAATCCTCTGAGGTTGCCGGAAAATCACTTTCGATTGCGAAACAAAGTGAAATGATAGAAAATATTCAAAGTATTTTGGATTCTGATATGGATTTTAATAAACTGAAAAGTGAAATTAAAAAAGCTATAAAAATTAATGCCGTTAACAAACATGAGTGGGAAACATTTGAAACAAATTTGAATCAGATTCACAATGAATTTATAATTAACCTTTCTAAAAAATATCCGAACCTCACTTCAAAGGATATTAAGCTTTGCATTTACTTAAAAATGAATCTTTCATCGAAAGAAATTGCACCTATGATGAATATTTCTTTCAGGGGTGTAGAACTACATCGTTATCGTTTAAGAAAGAAACTAAACCTTGTTCAAGATGAAAATTTATCTAAATTTTTATTATCAATATAAATAGCTTTATTTTTTTATTGATAATTTATAATTTAAGCATATTTATTGTGAAATAACACTACATCATTACTACATCATATAGATGTAGTGTGGTATCTCATAACCACTCATATTAGCAGTTATACATAGATTTAGAATCTTATTTTATTGTTTTGATGTATTCATGTAGTAATTCTGTTTTATCAACTATAACGTTGTAATTATCTAATTTGGCTCTACTAACTTTAACAAAGTATTACTATATGAGAAATTTTATTTTTAGCTTTTTAGCACTCATTCTACTTCCGGCATACATGTCTGGTCAAGTAATTAAGGGAAAAGTATTGGATCAAAGTGGAATTGGGATTCCGGGAGCCATGATAGTCGCGGCTGATTCTAAAACTTCAGCTGATACCGACTTTGACGGTAATTTTATTATCAATGCCAAAGTAGGTGAAATATTAAAAATTAGCATGGTAGGTTTTGATGCTTTATCGATACCTGCAACTGCGAATACAATGACTGTAACCTTGAATGAATCGAAAGACACTGAATTGAAAGAAGTGGTAATCATTGGTTATGGTTCTCGAAAAAAATCAGACAATACAGGATCAATATCACAACTATCCACCACAGACATTAACAAAACTAAAGTACTGAATGCTACACAAGCAATTCAGGGTAAAGCAGCGGGTGTTCAGGTTATCGGTACTGATGTTCCAGGAAGTTCTCCTTCATTAATCATTAGAGGTATCGGTACGTATGGTGCTGATAGAACACCTTTATATGTAGTAGATGGTATTCCTACAAAAAACATTAATAATTTGAATTCCAATGATATTGCATCATTTGATATTTTAAAAGATGCATCATCATTAGCTATTTACGGTAATCAAGCGGCTAATGGAGTTGTAATTATTACTACTAAAAAAGGAAAAGGCGACAAAACTACTGTTGAATATGATGGTTTTTACGGCGTTCGTACCCCGCTGAAAACAGTTAAAATGGCTGGTTCAAACCGTTTTGCTTATTACTCTGATGTTGCAGAACAAAATACTAGATTCTCAACAGATCAACGTTATAACACCAACTGGTTTGATGAAATTACCAGATTAGGAATGTATTCTTCTAATAACTTATCAATTTCTGGTGCTTCTGAAAAAATCAATTATTTGTTCAGTTTGAACTATTATGACGAGAAAGGTGTTTTAGACGGATTGGATTTTAATCGTTTTACTTTTAGAAATAATAACGATTACAAGCTTTCGGATAAATTAAAAATCACACAAACTTTAAGTGGTTCGATTTCTAAGTCTACACCAAAACCATTATCTGCATTTACTTCGGCGTACAAACAATCTCCTTTAGTACCAGTGCGATATGACAATGGAAGATGGGGAATGCCAATTATTGGTGCAGATGGACAAGCTTCTACTACTGGTTCTTTGTTCAATAACGTAGGTAATCCAGTAGCTCAATTAAACTATTTTACAGAGGAACAAAAAAATATTTTGTTGCAAGGAAGTATTGGATTAGAATACAAGATTTTTGATGAATTAAAATTTACTTCAAGAGTAGGATTGGAATACAACACTTTCAAAAGGTTTTCATACACGCCTACGCGTGAATTGTGGTTGGCAGCAGATCCTTCAAGAGAAACAGCTAATTACTCGGCTTCAGAGCCAATAAATGAATTGGTAACCGGAAGAAGTGATTACTTTAACTGGAACTTTGATAATTTCTTGACGTACAACAAAAAGTTTGCCGATATTCATGATGTTGAAGTTACATTAGGTATGTCAGCTCAAGAATTTGGAAGCCGTGAAGAATTAGAAGTAAGAGGTAGAAACGTACCTGAAAACTCTAATTATTGGAGTTTAAATCAATCAACTGCTCCATCTAATAATCTTGTAACGCGACACGTAATTGGAAATCAAAGAAATTTAATTGGATATTTTGCGAGATTCCAATATACATTGATGGAAAAATACCTTTTCACAGGTACGATTCGTAGAGATGGTTCTTCACAATTTGGTTCCGACAATAAATGGGGTAATTTCCCGTCATTTGGTTTGGGATGGGTACTTTCGAAAGAAGATTTCTTAGCGGAAAGTAAGACTATTAATTTCCTAAAACTACGTGGTGGTTGGGGAAGATTAGGGAATCAAAATGTTCCTATTAACCAACAAACATTCAGTTCAGGAGCAGGTTTAGGATATGATTTTGGAGGTTCACTTTATTCAGGAACTACTATTGGTGCATTTATTGACCCAACTTTAGGTTGGGAAATTACTGATGAGACTTCTGTTGGTTTAGATTTTAGAGCTTTAGAAAATAAATTATCCGGATCTTTTGATTGGTATGATAAAAACACTTCTAATGTAATTCTAAATGTTACTCCGCCGCTTACAGTGGGAACAGGAGCAACTCCAGCACATGCAGGTGAAATATCTAATACTGGATTTGAAGTTTCGTTGCGTTGGGATGATAACATCAATGATGATTTAAAATATTGGGTTGGTGCTAATTATTCGAACAATAAAAATGAAGTTTCAAAAGTGTACAATCCGTTAGCAATTAGACAAAATGGAGGTTCCATTAATAACGGACAGTTTACAAAACGATTAGAAGTGGGACAACCTTTGGGAAGTTTCTATTTATTTGAAGTAGCAGGTTACGATGCGAATGGTAATTTTACTTATTATGATAAGGATGGCGGAATTACTTCGAATCCAGTAGAAACAGACAGAAAGTTCCTTGGATCTTCATTACCAACGTATTATTACGGAATGAACTTAGGTTTTGAATACAAAAACATCGATTTTTCAGTAGATGCTTACGGAGTAGGTGGAAACAAAGTATATAACGGTAAGAAAGCACAGCGTTTTGGTAACGAAAATATTGAAGCAAGTATTGCTACAGATTTTTGGACACCAACAAATACTACTGCTGGAAATCCGGCACCGTTCAATTCTGTACCGTTGTCATCAGATTACTATTTAGAATCAGGAGCTTTCCTTAGAGTAAACAACATTACTTTAGGATATACATTACCTAAAATAACAAAATCTGTTTCTTCAGTTCGTATTTATGCAAGTGCAATAAATCCATTTATCTCACAAAAGTTCACAGGATATTCTCCTGAATTGAATAATGATGGTGATCCAATGGGACTGCAAGGAATTGAATTAGATGCTTATCCAACTTTGAGTTCATTTTTAATTGGTGCTAACGTAAAATTTTAATAAGATGAAAAGAATATTTATACCCATAACTTTAGTGGCTGTAGCGCTGCTTTCCACTAATTGTTCCAATGATTTTATAGAAGTCGCTCCGACAGAAAACATAGCTGAAGCTGATTTATTGACGATTTATAATAATAATGATGGAGCAAAAAGCTTTGTAACGGCTATTTATAGCAACGCTTTGAGTTTTAGTGCGAGTTCTTTTTCTTGGAATGGTTTAACCAGTATGACCTCAGATGATGCTGATAAAGGATCAGATGCGGGAGACTCAGGAACAGATAAAGACAAGTGTGATGCACTGACCTTAGATGCTACTTCGTTATCCGTCCAAGAAGTTTTTGAAACTAATTATCAAGGAATAAGCAAGGCCAATATTGCGCTAAACTACCTTCCGAGATTAGATAAAGCGGATGCAGCTGTTGTGGCTCGATTAACAGGTGAAGCTAAATTTCTTCGTGCCCTAATGTATTTTAATTTGGTAAGATGTTATGGTGGTGTACCAATTGTGGATCATGTTCCGGTACCATCATCTGCTGCAGATACGGATATGACATTAATACGCAAATCGAAAGAAGAAGTATATAAATTCATTGAAACAGATTTATTAGCGGCTATTGCGGCACTTCCTGAAAAATCAGGTTACGCAATCTCTGATTTGGGTAGAGCTACAAAAGGAGCTGCTCACGCTTTATTAGCTAAAGTATATTTATACCAAGGAAATTGGCAAGGTGTCAAAGACCAAAGTACTGCTGTAACCGGATATAATTTAGTTACTGATTATGCTACAATTTGGAGAGAAGTTGGAGAGGATAGTGTTGAATCTATTTTTGAAATCCGTGGTTACGGAGGAAATCCATCTCAAGGGATTGAAGGGTATATGGTTTCTCAAGGAGCCAGAGGAACAAGCGGTTGGGGTTGGGGTTTCAATACACCAACTGCAAGTTTAGCTAATTCGTATGAAGCAGGGGATGTAAGAAGAGACGCTACAATTATTTTTGCAGGCGAAACTATGTGGGACGGCAGAGTGGTTTCTCCGCTTGTTGCTAATCCGAGATATAATGAAAAAGCGTATGTAAGTAATACTAAAGAAACATTTAATGGTGATTGGGAAACTACAAAAAACATTCGTGTCTTACGTTATGCAGAAGTATTGTTAATGCAGGCTGAAGCGGCAAACGAAAGCGGTACTGGAGATGTTACCGGACCTTTAAACAGAGTTAGAAACAGAGCTGGTTTAGCCAATACAACCGCTACAGGACAAGTTGCTTTAAGAGCTGCTATTAGAGCAGAAAGAAGACATGAATTGGCTTTTGAGCATGACAGATGGTTTGATATCGTTAGAACAGGTCAAGCGAAATCAGTTATGGCTGCTGATGGAAAAACTTTTGTAGAAGGTAAACATGAATTGTTTCCTATTCCTCAAAAATTCATCACACAAGCTAATGGAAAAGCAACACAAAATCCAGGATATTAATTAAAAAAATCCAGCACCTTTTCTCTTTCCTGATGTATTTCAGGAAGGAGTCAGAGGTAAGGACAAACACATAAAAAATCTAAAAATGATTAAATTTTCAGCTTTATTTATGCTCATTACGTTTCTTGGTTGTGATTCTTCCTCACCAAGTACTGACAACGGTCCCGTAGTTACACCGCCAGTTACTGTTCCTCCGGTGGTAAAATTAACGGATGATGAATTGTTAGATGTAGTTCAAAAACAAACTTTCGCTTATTTTTGGGATTACGCTGAGTCAAATTCAGGTATGGCAAGAGAGCGTTATATTCCTCAGGATCCTTCATTTGATCAAAATATTGTTACTACAGGTGGTTCTGGTTTTGGACTTATGGCGATTGTTTCAGGAATGTCTCGTGGTTATATTTCAAAAGCACAAGGAGCAGATCGTTTAAATAAAATTGCTAATTTTTTAAACACTGCAGAGCGTTTTCACGGAGCTTGGCCTCATTGGATCAATGGGACTACAGGTCGAGTAATTCCTTTTGGAACTAAAGATAATGGCGGTGATTTAGTAGAAACTTCTTTTCTAGTAGCCGGAATGATAACCGTTCGTGAATACTTTAAAAACGGAACAACCGAAGAAAAAGCTGTAGCTCAAAAATTTGATGCGTTGTGGAAAGGAGTGGACTGGCAATGGTACACTAACAATCAAAATAAGTTGTTCTGGCATTGGTCTCCTAATTACAATTGGGAAATGAATTTTCCACTGGAAGGCTACAATGAATGTTTGATTACGTATGTCATGGCAGCAGCTTCGCCAACACATGCAATTGCGCCGGCAGCGTATCACGAAGGTTGGGCAAGAAGTGGAGGCATCGTTTCAGCCAAAACGAAATACAATCTTCCTTTGCTTTTAAAACACAATGGTGCCGAAGAATTTGGTGGACCTTTATTTTGGGCTCATTATTCTTATTTAGGTTTAGATCCAAATCAATTGACGGATAAATATGCTAATTATTGGGAGTTGAATTCCAATCATACTAAAATCAATTACTTATATGCAGTGGCTAATCCAAAAAGTTTCAAAGGATATGGCGCTAATTATTGGGGATTAACGGCTTCGTATTCTCGTAATGGCGATGGTTCTATTGGTTATGATGCACACATGCCAAGCAATGATAAAGGTGTTATTTCACCAACGGCTGCTATAAGCTCGATAGTGTATACTCCGCTGGAAAGTAAAGCATTCATCCGTCATTTGTATGAAAATTATAAAACAGAAACTTGGGGTGTAGCAGGATTTTACGATGCACACAGCCAGCATTATCAATGGACAGCGCAACGTTATTTGGCGATAGACCAAGGACCAGAAATAGTTATGCTGGAGAATTATCGTACGGGTTTATTGTGGCAGTTGTTCATGAATGCTCCAGAGGTAAAACAAGGTTTGATAAATCTTGGTTTTCATTCTGGTAAATATGGTTTTTAACCAAATCCATTTAAAGAAATACTAATAATTATTTGTAATTAATAAAATATAAAACATGAAAAATAGTATAAAAATATTTTGTCTGACTACTGTGTTTTCGACGCTGTTATTGACAAGTTGCTCAGATAATGTGGACAGTAATGAGCCATTAGAATATCCTCCAATAGGTTCTTACAATACATCTGATGATGTAAATGCAGAAAATCTGATTGCAAAATGGAGTTTCGATAACAGCATTGCTGATACAAAAGGAGGCCTTACCGGAACAGGGAAAAATGTTGCTTACACCGAAGGGATTAAAGGACAGGCTTTTCAAGGTTCCAAAGCACAGGAGCGTTATGCAGTTTATAATAATGCAACTGCTGTAGGTGCATTGAGTAGCTTCAGTTTCAGTTTTTGGATGAAATCCGGACAAACCGTTCCTGATGGTGGTACTCCGGGACAAGGAAAAGGGATTCAAGGAATATTTTCTTTAGTAAATCCAGCGGGTTTTTGGGGAGGATTAAACTTGTTTCTGGAAAATCCGGATAATTTAAGACCTAATACTCTTCGTTTGAAAATGGGAATTGAAAATAAAAGAGTGGCTTGGGGAGGACAAGGTCCAATTTTTAATATTGATGGAGCAATTGATACTTGGATTCAAGTAGTTTTAACCTATGATGCTGTAACTTCGAGATACACCGTTTATAAAAACGGAGAAAAAGGAACGACCAGTATTTATGGAACACCTTACGGTCCTTTTACTGATGTAACTGGTTCTTGTGTTCTCTACGGCGATAATCCTGGTGGTCCTGACGGAAGCAATGGAAATCCTAACAACGCTCCATTATACGGTGCATTGGTTTTTGCAACGCCAAATTTATCGCAGGTAGTGATTGGTTCTAATCAATTTAGTACTTCACCATCGTTAACAACTACACACGGAGACGAAGGTTGGGCTACTGATTATGCCGGATTGCTGGACGAAATGAGAATTTATAAATCAGCTTTAAACGCAAGTGAAGTAATTGCTCTTTATAAATTAGAAAAAACAAACAGATAATAATTCATAAAGTAAAAACAGATTGCTCCATCTTAAAAGCAATCTGTTTTTTTAATTCTTTTCTAATGAATCCAAAGCTTCTTTTTCTTTTCCTGATGGTAACCCAATTTTCATTTTCACAAAGTGATGTCATTGGTACCCTAAAAACCGAAATCGTTCAAAAACGCGAATTAACTTTTGCTTTGCATATTCCGAAGCATACAAAAGAAAAAAAGCCACTGATTGTTTTTCTTCACGGTTCTGGTGAAAAAGGAAACGATATCGAAAAAGTAAAAGCACATGGACCATTCTAGTACTTGAAAAGTAACGAATTAGATGCTTATGTTTTGGCACCGCAATGTCCCGAAAATGAATATTGGAATGAAGAAGTTCTTCACCGTTTGATTTTAAAAATCCAAAAAGAAAACAACATTGACAGTAATAGAATTTATCTCACAGGTCTCAGTATGGGAGCTTGGGGCGCTTGGAATCTAGTTGTTGCACATCCTGAAACTTTTGCCGCTTTGGTTCCTATTGCAGGATATGTAGATAGAATTCCAATGATTGAAAACTGTAAAATTGCATCCATTCCTACCCGGATTTTTCATGGATTGCTGGACGATGTTGTGAATGTGGAATATTCGATTGCGATGTATAAAAAATTAAAAACCTGTAATACTAATGTGACTTTGACAATTTTTGATGATGCCAATCACGACAGTTGGTCACGAGTATATGACAACCAAGAAATTTATGATTGGATGTTCAAACAAATAAAAAACAGACAAAATGAAAATTAAATTGATCATACTACTTTTTGGAATTTCGCTTTTTGGTTATAGCCAAAAAAAGACATCTAAAAAGGAGGTTAAAATTAAACCGAAAACAGAATTCGTAGCAGAGTTACTTTCGAAAATGACTTTGGAAGAGAAAATTGGACAATTGAATTTGCCAACCTCGGGCGATATTACTACCGGTGCAGCCAGTAGTTCTAATGTGGCTAAGAATATCGAAGACGGAAAAGTGGGTGGGTTATTCAACATCAAATCAGTTCAGAAAATAAAAGAAGTACAGAAAATTGCTGTCGAAAAAAGCCGCTTGAAAATTCCGTTGCTTTTTGGGATGGATGTTATTCACGGTTACGAAACGACTTTTCCTATTCCGCTTGGATTGTCCGCTACTTGGGACATGAAACTAATTGAGCGCTCTGCACAAATTGCCGCCAAAGAAGCGAGTGCCGATGGAATCAACTGGACGTTTTCGCCGATGGTGGATATTTCTCGTGATCCACGTTGGGGTAGAGTTTCTGAAGGCTCGGGTGAAGATCCGTTTTTAGGAAGCGAAATTGCAAAAGCAATGATAAATGGTTATCAACAAAATAATTTGTCAAAAAACAACACTATTTTATCGTGTGTGAAACATTTTGCTTTGTATGGCGCGCCAGAAGCAGGACGTGATTATAATACGGTAGATATGAGCCGAATTAAAATGTACAACGATTATTTTCCTCCTTACAAAGCGGCTATTGACGCGGGAGTGGGTTCCGTAATGGCTTCATTCAATGAAATTGATGGAATTCCCGCTACTGGAAATAAATGGTTAATGACCGATGTTTTAAGAAAACAATGGGGATTTAAAGGTTTTGTCGTAACTGATTTTACTGGAATTCCGGAAATGATTGAACACGGAATGGGCGATTTGCAAACTGTTTCTGCTTTGGCTTTGAATGCTGGAATTGAAATGGATATGGTAGGAGAAGGTTTCCTTACGACTTTAAAGAAATCAGTAGAAGAAGGTAAAGTAACTATTGAACAAATCGATAATGCAACCCGTCTTATTTTGAATGCGAAATATGATTTGGGATTGTTCCATGATCCGTACAAATATTGTGATGAAAATAGAGCGAAAACAGAAATTTTCACAAAAAACCACAGAGCCGAAGCACGAGCAATTTCAGCACAATCGTTAGTATTGTTAAAAAATAACAATCAGTTGCTTCCTTTGAAAAAATCAGGGACGATTGCTTTAATTGGACCATTGGCTGATGCCAAAGAAAATATGGCAGGAACTTGGAGTGTGGCTACTAATATGGATTTATCCATTTCATTAGCTGCAGGAATCAAAGAAGTGGCAGGGAAGGATACTAAAGTGCTTTACGCCAAAGGAAGCAATCTGGACTATGATGCCGCTTTCGAAGAAAAAGCAACTATGTTCGGTAAAACGTTACACCGTGATACCAGAACTTCGGAAGAATTATTGGCAGAAGCCTTAAAAATTGCCAATCAATCTGATGTAATTGTAGCGGCTTTAGGTGAATCAGCAGAAATGTCCGGAGAAAGCAGCAGCAGAACGAACTTAGAGATTCCACAAGCGCAAAAAGACTTATTGCAAGCCTTATTGAAAACAGGAAAACCAGTAGTTTTGGTTTTATTTACAGGCCGTCCATTAGTATTGGTACAGGAAAACGAAACAGTTCCAGCTATTTTGAATACTTGGTTTGCAGGAAGTGAAGCGGGAAGCGCTATTGCTGACGTTTTGTTTGGAAATGAAAATCCTTCCGGAAAATTGACGGCTACTTTTCCAAGAAGCGTTGGTCAAGTGCCTATTTATTACAATCAAAAAAATACGGGAAGACCGTTAGGGAATAAAGAAGGAAAGTTTGAAAAATTCAGATCGAATTATATCGATGAAAGAAATGAACCTTTATATCCGTTTGGTTTTGGATTGAGTTATACCACATTCGATTATTCAAATTTGAAAATTTCATCTGACAAAATGAACTTCAATGAGAAAGTAAAAGTTACTGTAGATGTAACCAATACTGGGAATTATGAAGGAAAAGAAGTGGTTCAATTGTACATAAGAGATTTAGTAGGTTCCGTTACAAGACCGTTAAAAGAGTTGAAAGGATTTCAGAAAATTGCCCTTAAAAAAGGAGAAAAACAAACGGTTACTTTCGAAATTTCTGTTGAAGAATTAAAATTTTATAATTCGGATTTACAGTTTACAGCAGAACCTGGTGCTTTTCAGGTTTTTGTAGGTACAGATTCGAACACAGACAAAAAAATTAGTTTTGATTTGATTAAATAGATTTGGTTTGTTTATTTATGATCGGCCCTTCAGTATTTTTACTGAAGGGTTTTTTTTAACAAAAAAACGGTATTTGTTAAAAGTCATACAGTCTAAAACAGCTATTTTATTTACTTTTATCAATTCAAAAAAATCATCCAAAAATGAAATATTTATTTTCACTTATTCTACTCTTTCTTTTCAATTTAGGCAATGCCCAAAGCGTTCAATCGCCATCGGGTAAAATTGCCTTAAATTTCAAATTAGGAACAAATGGTCAACCTTTTTATTCCGTAAATTACAAAAACAAAGCGGTTGTTTTAGAAAGCGCTTTAGGTATTAAATTAAAGGAAAAACCAGCTTTAGATGCAAATTTTGAAATACTGACTTCAAAAACTTCTAACTTCAACGAATCTTGGAAACCAGTTTTAGGGGAGCAAGCTAGTATTCTTAATCAATATAGTGAACTTAATGTTTCGCTTATCAACATGGAAACTAAGGTGAAAATGAATATCATCTTTAGAGTTTTTGATGAAGGAGTTGCTTTCAGATATGATTTTCCAAAACAAGCGGAATTGAATTATTTTATCATTTCTGATGAGGTTACCCAATTCAATTTAACCGGAAACAATAAAGTATTCTGGATTCCAGGAGATTTCGACAGCAATGAATACGAATACAACGAAACGAAATTTTCTGAAATTGATAATTCCAAAATCAATATGAACAACGGAATTGGAGTGAAATCGATTCCAGGGAAATATATGGTTCAAACGCCTTTGATGATGAAAGCACCATCAGGTTTGTATCTCAATATTTTTGAAGCAGCAGTAGTTAATTATCCAGTTATGCATTTGAATGCTGATGTGACAAATTATAAATTAAAAGCCGAATTAGTTCCGAATGCTATTGGTGATAAAGCCTATTTGCAAACGCCATGTGTGTCGCCTTGGAGAACGATTATGATTAGTGATGATGCTCGGGATATTGTAAGTTCTAAGATGATTTTGAACCTAAATGAACCATCGAAATTAGACGATACTTCTTGGATCAAACCTATGAAATATGTTGGAATTTGGTGGGAAATGCATGTAGGGAAATCCACTTGGGATTATGCCGGTTCTCAAAATGCCACTAATTTTGCAGATGCTCCAAAAGCGTCTGGGAAACATGGTGCTACGACCGAAAATACCAAACGATACATTGATTTTGCAGCAAAAAACGGTTTTGATGGTGTATTGGTAGAAGGTTGGAATGTTGGTTGGGAAGATTGGAACGGAAACTGGAAAGAGGAAGTTTTTGACTTTACAACGCCGTATCCGGATTTCGATATTGCCGCTATTTCGGCTTACGCCAAAGAAAAAAACGTGAAAATGATCATGCATCATGAAACATCGGGTTCTGTCAGTAATTATGAAAGACACTTGGATCGTGCTTTTAATTTGATGAAAAAATACGAATATCCAGCAGTAAAATCGGGTTATGTGGGTAAAATTATTCCGCGTGGCGAGTTTCATGACGGACAATCTATGGTGAATCATTTCAATTTTGTGGTAAAACGTGCTGCGGATTACAAGATCATGATTAACTCTCATGAATCGTCAAGACCAACCGGTTTTGGAAGAACGTATCCGAACTACATCGCTGCCGAAGCAGCTCGTGGTAACGAATTCAATGCTTGGAGTGTGGGTAATCCGCCAGCGCACGAGACAATTTTACCATTTACCAGACAATTGGGTGGCCCGATGGATTATACACCGGGAATTTTTGAAGTCAAAATGAGTTATTATGATAAAAGTAAAACAGAGCAGGTTCACACTACTCTTGCCAAACAACTGGCTTTGTATGTTACGATGTATTCTCCGCTGCAAATGGCGGCTGATTTATTAGAAAATTATGAGAAATATCCAGATGCTTTTCAGTTTATCAAAGATGTTGAAATGGATTGGGATGAAAGTGAATATTTAGAAGCGGAACCAGGTGATTATGTTACAGTTGCCCGAAAAACAAAAGGAAAAGAAACTTGGTTTTTAGGTGCTATTACCGATGAGAATGGCAGATCATCAGAAATAAAGTTAGACTTCTTAACCAAAGGGAAAAAATACAAAGCGATCATTTATGAAGATGCTAAAAATGCCGATTGGAAAAATAATCCAATTGCGTATCAGATAAAGACAATTACCGTCACGAGCAAATCAAAAATTAAGCTGAATTTGGCTCCAGGTGGAGGAACGGCAATCAGTTTTGAACCGATAAAATAATAAAGATGTCCTGCAAGAGCTTTAAACTTGCAGGATTTTTTTTTGAATCTAGCATAAATTATTCGTTTGGAATTACGAAATTGCAACAGCAAACCAAAACCAAAATTATAAATATGAATACCCAGAAAGCCTAAATTTATTATGAAAAAATCAATTGTTTTAGCAGCACTTTTGTTTGGTGGAATCACTTTATTCGCGCAAACTAAAGACGAACAAGCGTTAAAAGATATTTACAAATCATCCCTGACCAATGCCAAATGTTATCCTTGGCTGGACCATTTGTCCAATAGTATTGGTTCTCGATTATCAGGTTCCACAGGAGCAGAAAAAGCCGTTTTGTATGCCAAAGCACAGTTAGAAACACTTGGTTTACATAAAGTGTACCTTCAGGAAGTAATGGTGCCAAAATGGGTTCGGGGCGAAAAGGAAATCGGGTATTTACAACTGGGAAAACAAAAGATTGCTTTCCCGATTTGTGCCTTAGGAGGTTCTGTAGCAACACCAAAAGCTGGATTGAATGCTAATGTAATAGAAGTAAAAAGTTTAGAAGAATTAGCCGTACTTGGTGAGGCAAAAGTAAAAGGGAAAATAGTTTTTTTTAACAGACCCATGAATCCTGAGTTTGTAGAAACATTTAAGGCTTACAGTGGTTGCGTGGACCAGAGATCATCAGGTGCCAGAGAGGCAGGAAAATTAGGTGCTTTGGCAGTGATTGTTCGTTCAATGAACTTAAGATTAGATGATTTCCCGCATACAGGTGCAACTAATTATGGTGATATTACCAAGGAGCAGCGCGTTCCTGCTACTGCTATTAGTACCAACGGTGCCGAACTTTTGAGTAAAAGTTTGAAAGCCAATCCCAATGCAACTTTTTACTTGAAACAATCATGTGAAACATTTGCTGATGTTTTATCCTATAATGTCGTTGGCGAAATGACCGGTTCTGAGCATCCTGAAAGAATAATGGTCGTTGGCGGGCATCTTGATTCTTGGGATCTTGGAGATGGTTCTCATGACGATGGCGCAGGATGTGTACAAAGTATGGAAGTGTTGAATATCTTCAAAAATATTGGTTACAAACCTAAAAACACGTTGCGCGTTGTTTTGTTTATGAACGAGGAAAACGGTGTTCGAGGTGGAAAAGAATATGAAACACAGTCCAATAAAAAGAATGAAAACCATGTTTTTGCTTTAGAAAGTGATTCGGGCGGGTTTTCCCCAAGAGGTTTTTCAATTGAAGCTGATGAAGCTAATTTCAACAAAATCAGTAGTTGGGCAACATTATTCGAACCTTATTTAATACACAAATTTGTAAAAGGACATTCAGGAGTTGATATTGGTCCTTTGCAATCTAATCACATTGTAAAGGTCGGATTGCAACCGGATTCACAGCGTTATTTTGATTATCATCATGCTGCAAATGACACTTTTGATGCTGTTAATAAAAGAGAGTTGGAGCTAGGAGCTGCAGCAATGGCTTCCTTACTTTATCTAATGGATCAGAACGGTATAGTAAAATAAAAACACCCTAATTAGTGAAGGTGTTACATTCTATTTTTTCAATATTTAAAAGAAATTGTGAATGTAGCACCTTCATTTATTTTACTCTCCACGGCGATTCTTCCGCCTAAACTAGTGATGTGATTGTAAACTAAATAGAGACCAATACCGTTGCTGTCAATGTTACTGTGGAATTTTTGGTACAATCCAAAAATCTTATCTTTTACCTTATCCATATCAAAACCGAGTCCTTCATCCGAAAAAACTAATTGGTTGACTCCATTGACTTTTCTGGATTCGATGGTAATGAGTGGTACTTGATGTGGTTTTGCATATTTAATGGAATTTGTGAGTAAATTCAAAAAAATACTTTTGATATATGCTTTGTTAAAAGTAACATTCTCAAATGCAGAAAAGTCAATATTAATAACTGCTTTTGAATCGCGGACTAAAGAATTTATGGAAGTAAGCACTTCATGAAGTGATTCATTTAAATTTATTTCTTCTATTTGAGTGTTAATACTCTCGTTTTCTACTAATTGATCAATAGAATCATTTAAGGTTTGTTTTAAATTTTCACTGGTTAATTTAAGAATTCCTACCAACTCCAACGTTTCCGGATCATTGATTTTTGAAACATCAATAAGGTTGAAAACAGAAAGCATATTGTTTATGGGAGACTTTAAATCATGCGATGTTTTATGAGACAAAACCGTTAGTTCTTTGTTGATTTGGGTCAGATTAGCAATGAGTAAATTGCGCTCTTCTTCAATTCTTTTTTTATGGGTGATGTTTTTGGCAATTGCATACACTAATTTCTCCGACTCAACAGGCATTGATGTCCATGATAACCAGACAATTTCACCGCTTTTAGTTAAATAGCGGTTTTCAAAATTTAAAAGGGGTTTGTTTTTATAAACTTGTTCTCTGGTTTCTATGGTGATTTGGAGGTCAGGTGTATAAACAAAACTGCTGATTGGTCGAGAATATAATTCCTCTTCCGTAAAGCCTAATAATTTTGAAACAGCCGGATTAATTCTTTTGAAATAGCCATCAAATCCTGCAATGCAGATAAAATCAGCTGAGATATTAAAAAAATTATCAAAGTGATAGTCTGTATTTAAAGAAGATATAGTGGTGTTATTTTTGGTCATTTATAGTTTTTAGGAATTATATTTAATAAAATTACCCAACTTGAAACAAGCAAATCCGATTGTTAAATTTAACTATTTAAAATTTTAAAAAAAAGAAAAAAAATCAAATAATTGAATAGTGCTGTGTTTATTTTTATTAACATCCTAATTACACTCTCTTAGGTTACTTATTCTTAAATTCAAAAGTTTTAGGTCGCTGGTATATTTTTTAAGGGTCTTTGCTGTACTTAGTTTGCAGTTGCCTAAATAGTTTTAAAGCATTAGTTTATTGAATAATTCAGTATTGCTGCAATTTTAATGCACTGTTTGATTTATTTTTTTTATTTTAAATCTATTCGATTTTTGGTGAAAAATGATGGCTGAAAGTTGTTAAAGAGACTCACCTTTTTAAATCTGAGTTTAGTTAAAGCCAAACACTAAAACCTAATATTCCATCGTACTTCTATTCCTTTAAAATCAAGAACTTCGTAGCAAATTCCGGCATTACATGCTGGTCCACCTCTTCGTTGCCCTGCAAATACTAAAAAGTTATTGGCATTATTCAATTGATATTTTAAGTTACCTCCAAGCCATGATTTTAACGAATTTGAAGTAAGGAAAGCATCATTGCTAAATTCAGTTACTAGATTGATAATCCATTTTGATTTCAATGAAAAACCAATTACTGCAATATGGTTTTGAGTACTGATACCGTTACGATCAAATGTTTGAAATTCGTATTCGGTCTTCAATCCTATTTTTTTAGACGCTTTCCAATCAAAATAAGCTCCTAAAGAGATACGATCACTTTCTTCTTTCAAAGGATCATTGGCATAGTCTCCAAAAAATTTGGCGTCATGCTTATCTAAAATCGAAAAGCTATATTCAGCAAAAAACTCTCTAAAAGTAAATTCCTTAGTGCCAAAATCATTATTAGCTATGGCGTGATTTAAAGTAAGTATACTTGCGTTAGGGAAGGTATAAAAAGCTTCTATTTGATAGCCACTTTCGTTCAATGGTTGGGCAACATGAGTGCTTCTGTTTAAGGTTCTGTAGGTGTGCTCTTTTATTAACGCTGGCGGTTCATTTATACCAGATCCGATTAAGAAATTGTTATAATCTTTTCCTTCAAGCGTAACACCTAGATTTTCAAAATTCAAATTGACGTTTCCGTAATAACTATGTGATGAATTACTCGAAAAATCAGAAAAATTGCCATCCCCAATATCTTTGGCACCTTCTAAATAGTAAGTGATTTTTGGGGATATTTTTCCGGATAAAGTTGTCATTCCGTATGTTTTACTTCCAGAATTGTTTTTTACATCTAAAACCGATACTCCCACTGTTTGATTCTTGAAATTATAATCAGAATATATGGCTTTTATTTCATCCAATCTTCTTACATCTTGATCTTGATTGGGCGGGAATACATTATTTAGAGGTTTGCCATATAGTATTTTGGTTGTGGAATTTTTTAGTTTTAACGTAGTGCTAAAACCTAAAATGTCACGTTGAAAATAATTTCTAGAGCGATAACTTACATCTTCCAAAATAGCACCTGGAATTTCAAAAGAACGAAGTAGTAATCCTCGACCAAGTGTTTCTTGATAGTTACCTGCTTTTACAGTAATCCATTTGGAATTGTATTGCAAAGAGGCCTGAGTGATTTTAGTGTAATTTCGTTCGTTAAATGGTGAATAGTATTGCTCTAAAGTAGTACCCGCCTTGAAGTTTTTGTAATTGTAACTCATCAACAATCGGTCATAAATGGAAGAGAAATTCGAATTATCGTTCGGGATTTGTCCGTATTGATACTCCATTAAATTTGTTCCTGAAAATTGACCAAAAGAGGCATAGGATAAGCACAGCAAAACAAAAAGTAAAAGCTTTTTACATTGGGTCATGTTATAATTCTTTAAGTTGTTTTTCTAGCGCTTGTGTTATTTCTTCATTGTATCCATCAGCATATCCTTCATGAACATATACAATTTTGCCTACTTCATTTACAATAATTAAAGTTGGGAATGCTGCTAGATTAAGTTGGTTTTTTACATCTGAGTTGATGTCTAATAGCAAAGGGTAGGCTATTTTTAATGAATTGCTCATTGGGACAGCTTTTGCGATGCTTCTTGGACCGTCACAATTAATGCTTATAAATGACACACCTTGATCTTTGAACTTTTCATATACTTTATTAAGTTCAGGAATAGCTTTAATACACGGTTTACACCAAGTTGCCCAAAAGTCAATAACGGTAAGTTTTTCTCCTTTAAGTTCCGAAAATGTGGTATTTTTATTTTGACTATCAGGGAGTCTAAAATCATTGACTTTTTGAGCATTTATTGTTATCGATATAACAAATAAAAGAATTGAAAATAAAGATTTCATAGGCTTTTTTTAGGGTTCTTTCGGTTGGCTTTTAAAAGATATTTTTATTTTAAAAGTTGATCTACGACTGCTTTTGCAGCATCAGCATCAGAAGCAGCTCCTTTTGTGCCTGAAAATGCAATATTTCCTGTTTTGTCAATAACAACCAAGCGGTCAAAGGTTGTTTTGTAACTTGCCGCAACTGATGAAGCCGTTAATAATAATGGGAAACTTACTCCAGTAGTTGATTTAAATGATTGTACTGATGCTAAATTGCCATCCCATTGATCCAAACCAATGATTTGATAATTTGAATTTTTAGCATAAGGAGTAGCCAGTTTGGATTCGATAGAAGGCGCTGCTGCTTTGCATGAAGGACAGGTGTTGCCAAAAAAGAAAAGCAGTACCACTTTACCACTATAATCAGTTAGTTTTACTTGTTTTCCATCAGAAGAATTCAAAGTAAAGTCAGGTGCCTTAGAGCCGTTGCTTACAGGCGGAGTGTTTGATGTGTCGTTTGAATCAGAATCATCACCTGAGCAAGAGGTAAATGAAAGACATAATAAAAGCAATAAAGTGATCAATGAGCTGATTTTTATTGAAAATGGGGTCAAAGAAATAGTGGTAGTTCTCATAATAGTTTTTTTTGATTAATAAATTTCTTAAGTTGTTTTTAGTTTGAAAATAAAGGTAGTACCAGCGTTTTCAGTACTTACAAGGTCTAATGTAGACTGATGAAGGTCAAGTATTTTTTTTGCGATAGCAAGACCAAGTCCTGTGCTGTTTTTTAAATCGGTAAAATTATTGGCTTTGTAATATCTAGCAAAAATTTGTTCACGGTCATTTTCGGGTATCCCAATTCCGGTATCTGAAACAGATATTTCAATATTGTTTTCCTTGGTTTTTTGAGTTATAATTTCAATTTTGCCTCCATTTGGAGTAAATTTTAAAGCATTATCAATAAGATTTTGCAAAACTCTTTCTATAAGAGAAATATCAGCAAAAACCGGAGATAACTCTTTGGATAAATGGGTGTTAATTTGAATGTTTTTAGATTCAGCTAGAAGTTTGTATTTGTTGCTAATGTCACTGACTAACTCGCTAATGATAAAAGGTTCTTTCTTTGCAACAACTTGATTGGCTTCAAGTTTTGAAAGTTCAAAAAGTTCATTTACTAACCGCTCCAATCGTTCTGAGCTTTCTTTGACCGTATTAATGTACTGTTTGCGTTCCTCAGCAGTGATGATTTCTTCTTTCATTTGTAAGGTTTCAATATACCCACGAATGATGGCGATTGGTGTTCTTAAGTCATGCGAAACATTAGCAATCAATTCTCTTCTTAAGTTTTCGACTTCCTTGAGTTTGTCAATGTTTTCGGTTAGGATATCCGCCATTTCATTGAACATGTCACCCAATTGTTGTTCGTCTCCCATGGACTTGCATACCACACGTGCCTCTAAATCTCCTTGGCGAAATTGTTGCATCACAGTGAGAATTTTGGAGTAGTTATTGGTAATAATTCTTATGATAATTAAGCCAATAAAAAAAGCGAATATCAAGGTAATCCCCATGGTTCTCGTACTCATTTTTAATAAATAACTATTAAAAAGTGAGTCAGAGGTAGCTTGTTGTTTTTCACCATTGAGCACCACGTAAATGTAGGCGTAAAGCATGTTGTTCATGGTTAATGGCGAAGCCGAAAACACCTTTTGTAAGCTTGGGTTTAGTGGATCATCACCTTTGATGTAAAGGTGTTCTTTACTTTTGATGAACTGTAATAGTGGTGCTAAATTGATTTGCTTTAAGGCAATTTCTCTTTCTGGTGGATACCAAGCAATAATTTTTCCTTTAGGATCCACTAAATAGACTTCGAGGTTCGGATTGATAGCCATCACGTGATGAAACATTTCGTCTAAGGCAGGTTTTATGACCTTTCCGTCATAAAAAGGGGTTGAATTTTCTACAATATTCTTGGCGGTGTCATGGTTTAGACTTTGATTAACTTCTTCAAGATAATTTTTTGAATACTCATAACTACTGTAGGTATACATAAGTCCAATACTTGCTAATAGCAAAAAAAAGACAAATGATATTTTCCAAAATAAACTGTTGTACGTCCCTTTTTTCATCATTATTTTATTTCGTCATTAAATCGATAGCCCACGCCCCAAGTAGTTAATATATAAATGGGTTGTGTCAAGTCGGTTTCTATTTTTGTTCTAAGTCGATTGATGTGCGAATTGACGGTGTGTTCGTATCCTGTGAAATCAATACCCCAAACCAAGTTTAGCAATTTTTCTCTCGAAAAGCTTTTTCCAGGATTTGACATAAAAAGATATAATAAATCAAATTCTTTTGGAGTTAATTCGATTTTGTTCCCTTTCAGGGTTGCTTTTCTTTTTGTTGGATCAATTTGAATGTCGCCATACTGAAAGATTTCTTCAGCAGGCTCACTTTCAGTATTCTCCATTTCTGTTCTTCTTAGCATCGCTTTGACACGAGCAATGAATTCTCTTATGCTAAAAGGTTTGGTGAGATAATCATCGGCACCTGTTTCTAGTCCAATTATTTTATCAATTTCTTCGCTTCTAGCGGTAAGCATCAAAATGGGTGTTTTTATTTTGTTTGCTCTTAGTCTTCGACAAATTTCAACACCATCAATTTCAGGTAACATGACGTCTAGAATGATCATGTCGTACTTGTTTTTTGAGGCTAAGTTTAAACCATCTGTTCCTTTATGCGCCTTTGTTAAATCGCAATAAATATCCTTTAAATGAATGGCGACTAATTCAACTATTGAAACATCATCTTCAATCATTAAGATTTTCTTCATTATAAAATCGTTTTTTAAGGGTAGTAGAATTATTTTTTAACTTAACAAAGTTGAATCTAATTTATCACAAAAGAATCACCGAAGTGTTCTTTTGTGAAATTTTGTTAAAAATAATTATTTTTTAGCGGTTCCAGTAGGTGTGGTTGCCATTGCGTTATTAGTCATGTTGTATACTACATGATCCATTGCATTAGCTGAAATAGTGGCGATTAAAGGTTTTAATAAAAATGGTTTTGGACTATTGTCAGGGAAAGGTTCAATACTTATCACAGCTGTTTTTCCTGATAAATCTGTTGGAAAAGTAAGTCCCGTTGGAGCGTTTTTAATAAAATCTTCTCCAGGGTAGTTAGGTGTTCCTAGCATACCACTAAATCCTGAAAAATTATCGACCCCACTTGGGTTTGTAAAACTACCGGTTGAAACAGGAACGCCATTTATGACTACCCAACCTTCATATTTCCAGCCTTCTGGAAGAGTAGGTAATGTTAAGCCTACAGATGGAGGCAGAGAACCGATGAACCAAATACCGCTTTTTTCATTATTATTTTCACCATCCGAAGGAGTGGCTAGAACATATTTTCCTGTAGCATTTTTGAAATCATTGGTTAAAGCTTCAGGAGCTGATAGGCTTAATTCAGCAGTGTTTGATGCGAATGTTCCGGCTAATAAATGTGTTTTGGTAGGATTAGGATCTGTATCAGGGAAAGGTTCAATAGTTAATATGAACTTTGTAGCATTGCTTAAAACAGCTGCATCAATAGGAAATGATGTAGCAGAAGGAACACCATTTGAATTGATACTAAAGGTACCAGTGGTAACTACTTTTCCATTAGAGATGACCCATCCTTCGTATTTATAATTAGGGCCCAAGTCTTCTAAACCAGTAAAGTTTAAAGTTAGATTAGTTTTAGAATCGACTTTGTCGTCATCATTGTTGCAGCTTACTAATAAGCTTAGACTTACTAGACCTGAAAGTAATAGGGTTTTAGTTGTTTTCATAATTTGTTTGTTTAGAGGTTTATTTTCTAAGACAAATTACGGGTGAAGTTATCACCAAAAGATTGCGAAACTATTCTTTTTTGATCTTGAAAGGATTGCGAAATATGAACCTCAAATCCATTAGCAATAGATTTGCTTTTTTAGAAAAGTTGGAAAAATAGATTCAATAAATTATGATACCAATCTTTATAGAAATACTTTCAATTCTATAGATTTTACTTTTTCTAAAATTAGCTTCATAAAAAAAGCCATCATAAATGACAGCTTCTATAATTTTGATTAGATAACCTAAATCCTGAAAATTCCTCCCACAGCAATTATTCTCTGAAAAAAGAAAAAATCTTGTGAGGCACTATCCTCAGTACTTTTCGTAGTTCGTATATCTTGCATGTTGATGTAACCGCCTTTAAGTTCTCCTTGAATATAAAAGTGTTTGAAAAAAGTAACATTCAATCCTGCTTTTAAAGAAGTTCCAAAACCTGAAACATGAAAATCATCATGACGTTCTTTTCCCAACAAGGTTGTGTTCGTTTTTGGATATAAGAGACCAAAACCAACTCCCTCAGTTAAATTGACTTGAATTTTATCTGTATTTCCAATTTTAAAAACAGATGAAATATCATCGTGCCTTGAAAACTCAGTATTTATATAATTCAAACCATCGGTATGCTCATATTTCAGAAACTCTTCAGTCAAAAGCACTTGATTATTGGCTAATAGCTCATCATAAGATCCCGGATTTGGATAATAACCATTGATCTTAACAGCTTTATTTTGAGCCATGACATATTTCATGTGATCCACACCAATAGCAACACTATAATGATCGCTTACAAAATACCCCATTCTAAAATTAGTTTGAGGAATAGTCATTCTCGATGGATTAATATAATCAACATGCCAACCTTTTGGTTTGTCATGGGCCGGAACATTTTCCAAAGTAAAGTCGTAATCTTTACCTCGAAAAGTGATGTCTGATTTGGAGTAACTGTCTCTGTTTCCTCCCCATAAAATAAAAAATTTTCCTTTGTTATGTATTGTATATTTAGTTTGATTTTCTGTAATTTCCTGTGCAATTGTGTTATTTGTAAATAAAATAGTAAGAAATGCGTAATATAAAAAATGTTTCAATGAATTTGGGGCCTAAATTTAAAATGTATTAATTGTTTTTCTGATAGCGACTAACTTAGTCATTAAAGATTCAAAATAATCCAAATGTAACATATTTGCGCCATCACTTTTTGCGTTAGCAGGATCAAAATGGGTTTCAATAAAGATCCCATCTACGCCTACAGCAATACCAGCTTTGGCAATGGTTTCAATCATATCGGGCCTTCCACCAGTTACGCCAGCTGTTTGATTGGGTTGTTGCAGGGAGTGCGTAACGTCTAAGACTGTTGTAGCGTATTGTTGCATCGTAGGAATACCTCTGAAATCAACGATCATGTCTTGGTAGCCAAACATTGTTCCTCTATCCGTAATCATCACGTTTTCATTGTGACAATCCAATACTTTTTGAACTGCGTGTTTCATACTTTCCGGACTCATGAATTGTCCTTTTTTCAAGTTGACCACTTTCCCGGTATTCGCTGCAGCCACGACTAAATCAGTTTGACGCACTAAAAAAGCAGGGATTTGCAACACATCAACATATTGAGCCGCCATATCAGCATCTTCATTCGTATGAATATCCGTAATAGTTGGAACGTGAAAAGTCTCTGAAACTTTTCTTAAAATTTTCAATGCTTTTTCATCTCCAATTCCTGAAAAACTGTCAATTCTAGAACGGTTTGCTTTCTTGAACGAACCCTTAAAAACGAAAGGGATTTGTAAATTATCAGTAATACCAACTAGTTTTTCGGCAATTCGCATCGCCATTTCTTCCCCTTCAATGGCGCAAGGCCCAGCTAGTAAGAAGAAATTACCACTGTCAGTATATTTGATTTGTGGAATATGTTGTAGGTTCATAGTATGATTTTTTAAAGGTGCAAAGGTAGTTATGATTTGCGATTTACGATTTACGATTTCTTAATAATTTTGGTTATTAACTTTTTTTTAGGAGCTATTTCATGTCTCGTCATTAGGACGAGATTGCAATTTCCCTGAAAAAAGGGAGGATTTTCACTAGCGTCAGGGCTAGGGAATTAGTTTGCAAGGACATTTTGGGATTCGAAAAATATTATTTTTTCAATGCAAGTCCCACAGGAACCATCAAAATTCCTTTTTCATAGATGTTCAAATAGAGTAGTACTGGTTTTTTCTGACCAACCCATTTTAATTCATAAACATCCAAAAATCCAGCACCCAACTCGCTTCTATTTGTTGGAAATGGGCAGCAGCTTTCTAGTTTGGTAAACGTGATTTTTTCTCCATTGGGTCCCGCCAAAGCATTCAAAAACCGACCTTGATTGATCGTTTCATTTTTAGTGTTATTAAAGAAAATATTGATGGGATAATCTTTATCGTAACCATATTTTTTGTCTTTACTATATTCAGTAATCAGAAAAGTATTGTCTTTAGAAAGAATAAGATTTGGCGCTTTATCATCTGTGTTTTTCAGAGCAGATTGTGTACTCGAGCAAGAAGCTAAACTAATAAGTAAAGCAATAAGAAGGATTGATTTGTTCATGTTTAAAAATAAATTTATTAGGTAAATTCGCTTAAATCTTAAAATAACAGCATTGTGTAGAATACATATTTTTAAACATATAAGACAAATAAGTTTTTTAATTTGAATAAAATTGAGTCAAGTTAGTAGTTCATTTTAGCAAAGTCTCTTTACCTTAAAAAGAATATTTTTAACTTATATTTACTTTTTGACCCTAATTTGACAAATAAACTTTTCAGCTTAAATGACTTATATGTTTAAAATTAAATACTTTTCATTTTAGAACGTGACATTAAAATTTAAATAGCAATTACAATACCATGCAGTTTAGATGTACAAATATAAACAGAACTTTAGACCTTAGTGCGTGTTCCCTTAATAATTTAGATTCCCACTTTTTTACCGAAAGTACCATTTCTTCCAAAATCTCGTAAAATGCTTCTTATCTTTGCACAAAAAAACAATATGGATATTATTTTTCAAACATGGTCTTGGTATGTTTCCGGTTTTTTGATCGGCTTGATTATGCTAGCACTTATTTATTTCGGAAAGTCTTTCGGTATGTCCTCTAATTTGCGATCGCTTTGTTCGATAGCGGGTTTAGGAAAACGAGTTTCCTTTTTTGATTTTGATTGGAAAGCACAACGCTGGAATTTAGTAGTCGTTCTTGGCGCTATGCTAGGTGGTTTTGTTGCCGTTCATTTTATGAGTGATGCTTCAAATGTGGCAATAAATCCTATAACAATAGCACAATTAGCACAAATGGGTATTGAAGCTCCAAACGGAAAATTAGTGCCAGATGCACTTTTTGGAATCTCCATTTTAGAATCTCCAAAAAGTATTTTCATACTGCTTGTTGGAGGTATTTTGATTGGTTTTGGTTCTCGTTATGGCGGTGGTTGCACTTCTGGACATGCCATTTCAGGATTGAGTAATTTGCAAATTCCTTCTTTAAAAGCGGTTATTGGATTCTTCATTGGTGGACTAATAATGGCTCATTTTTTATTGCCATTAATTGTAAAGTAGATAAACAATCATCATTTAAAAATTAAAATTAAAAGCATGAAAAATATACTAAAATATCTATTAGTTGGATTTATTTTCGGAATTGTACTGACCAAATCTGAAGCCGTTTCTTGGTATCGCATTTATGAAATGTTTCAATTTCAGTCGTTTCACATGTACGGAATTATCTCTGTTGCTATCTTAACAGGAATTATTGGAATTCAAATTATTAAACGAAATAACATAAAAGACATCAAAGGAGAATCTATAGAAATTCCCGATAAAGAAAAAGGATCTGCTCGATACTGGGTTGGCGGATTGTTTTTTGGTTTGGGTTGGGCATTGGTTGGTTCTTGTCCTGGTCCAATATTTATTTTGCTTGGAGCGGGTTTTTGGACCGTTTCTATAGTGCTTTTTGGAGCTCTTTTGGGAACTTATTTATATGGATTATTAAAAAATAAATTACCTCATTAATCGAAAAATATCTGATATCAAAGTAGCATTTTCTCATGCAAATGCTACTTTTTTTTGTTTAATTTTAAAATTCCAATGACAATCAAATATTGTGCAAGTAAATAGGTTGCCATAATCAGGAAGGAACTGAATTGCAGCGGCGTATAAAATTTATCAAAGGCTAAAAGACTATCAGAAGCTACAAAAATGATAGCGCCAACCAAAATGTATATGCTGGCAGGTTTATGCCAATTCATAAAGCCTTTAAGTGCAAATAACAACATAATTGAAATTGTCAGCGCGTAAACAAAAACCGGAATTTTTAAATCACCTAAACTTGGTAATAAAATCAGCATCATTACAATTAAATAAAAGGTAATTACTGTGACTCCTATCCAGAAAATGATTTTACTTTTCTTTAAATAAATCTTTAATTGTTTGCTAAAAAGTATGATATAAAAAATATGCGAAAATAAAAAAGCAATCAATCCTGCTATAAAATACAACTCTCCTTTGTCAGCAAACATCAAAATAATATCACCAATCCACGACAAAGTCAAAGCTGTCAAAAGAACTTTTTTAGCAATGAACCTTTCGTGTACATAAACTGCCAGAATTAGAAACGGTAATAAAAACGGTTTGAAAAACCAGGCAATTTCCTCTTTTCCAAAATGAATTATCAAAAGATAAACAAGACTAAATCCGATAAAACTCTTTGATATTATGTTGCTTTTCATATATTATTTTTAAGATTGAGCTACAATCATTGTTTCTTTTTCAAAATTACTGCTGACAAAATATACCGTTACAGCCCAGGACAAAAGGAGGTAACCACCAATAATATAACTCGCAAATGGGAAGAGTTGATTCATCCCAAACCAATCTCCAAAATAGAAAATTAGCCCAATTCCAAATACAAACCGGATACTTTCCCAGAATACAGAAATTTTGCGGGTGTCCATTAATTCTGTGTAACTGTAAACCGTAAGAAAAATGAATGCGCCGTAAATAAATACATTTGGCAAACCTATTAATGCGATTGAATTGTAGAGGTAACTAATAAGTAATAACGTTATTATTGCTTGAAACAACGACCAGTACATCAGTTTTTTAGAATGTTGAACACCGTATTTTTCAAAATCATAGACATTGGTGATTTTAGTTACGGGATATTTTGCTTCAAAATTTTCTGGACGCCAGCCTGTTGGTTTAAACCAAATGGTAAACTTATCTTTCCAGTTTTCTGCACGCCAAGCATCTGTAATCAATAACCATAAATGCTGAAAATTAATCCGAATAGGATTCCAGGTTCTAGCAGGTCTTGTGATTCCAAAAACAGGAGGAACAGTTTCTAATTCCGCTTGAAAAGTTCCAAACAATTTATCCCAAATGATAAATATCTGGGAATGGTTTTTGTCCATATATTCAGGGTTGATGGCATGATGAACCCTATGATGGGAGGGAGAAACCAGTATGTTTTCTAGAAAACCAATTTTCTTAATGTGCTTGGTGTGGTACCAAAATTGAAGGAACAAATGAATCGGTAAGGTTATTGCAATCACTTTGGAGGGAACTCCCAAAAGAGCTGCCGGAATTAATAAAAAGGTAAATAAATTTACGAAACTGGAAACGGGTTGGCGTAGGGCACAAGCCAAATTGAATTCCTCACTGCTGTGGTGAATGGCATGTTTGTTCCATAAAAAATTAATTTGATGAGACAAACGATGGCTCCAATAGCCGTAAAAATCGATAGCAATAAATCCAATAAAATAGGTAAAAAAGTTTGCTTGAGGATCAAATAAAGCTATTTTAGAAGCAATCCAATCGTAAGAAACGAGCGTGATGCTAAGTCCCAAAACATCTTTTAGAGAGTTGACCATTCCAGAGCTGACGCTTGAAATAGAATCCATATTGGGTGCAGTATCTTCCCCTTTGTAATGCCCATATATTTTCTCGATGATAATTAATATCAAAAAGATGGGCATTACAAAAACTAAAATTTTACCGTATTCTTCCATAAAAACACTTTTTTTTATTCAAATATAGAATAAAAGAGAATGTTTTTGAATTATTCACAGTAATTTATTTCTAGTGGAAGTTTTTACTGTACTTAAATTATCTCCGCATTTAATCCTGCTTGTAATAATTGAGTGCATTGCGGTTTTAATTTATCATAAGGACCCGTTTTTACGGTGCACTTGCCGTTATAATGTACAATTAATGAACATTGTTCTGCTTGTTCCGGAGTGTGATCACAAACGCGAATCAAAGTTTCAATGACATGGTCAAAAGTGTTTACATCATCGTTGTAAACCACTATTTCATTGTCTAAACTAATTGTTTCTTTTAGACTGACTCTTTCTCTTACTTTTTCTTTAGTACTCATTTTTGTAGGTTTTTGTACTTTCGTAATTAATAAAAAAAATAATACTGCTAAATTACGTATTTTAAAGACACCCAATTGTTTCTTTCAAATTTTTTAACATAAGTCAGTCCTTTTTCAGTACAAGAAGCATCTATAAATGGAATATCTTCCTGATAAAACCCACTTAAAAGTAGTGTTCCATTAGGATTTAAACTGTCAACATAACTTTGCATATCGTTCAACAAGATGTTTCTGTTAATATTAGCAATAATTAAATCGTATTTTTTACCAGCTAATAATGTTGCTTCACCTTCATAAACTGTGATGTGTTTACAATTATTGCGTTGAGCATTTTCAATTGAATTCAAATAACACCAGTTGTCAATGTCAATGGCATCAATTGGTTGAGCACCTTTCATTTCGGCAAGAATTGCTAAAATGGCAGTTCCGCATCCCATATCCAGCGTTTTCATTCCAGTAACGTCCATTTCTAATAAATGCTGAATCATCATGTGTGTCGTTTCGTGATGACCCGTTCCAAAACTCATTTTTGGTTCAATTACAATGTCAAATTCTGCCTCAGTTTTTGGATGAAAAGGCGCTCGAACATGACAATTCCCATCTACATCTATGGCTTCAAAATTCTTTTCCCATTCTTCATTCCAGTTCACTTGTTCAATTTCTTCAAAAGTATAATTGATAGTAAATTCATCTGATTGTAAAATATGAATGTCATCAAGAATCATTTCTTCCCATAAATCTTTTTGAACAAAAGCTGATATGCCAGTTTCAGTTTCTGTAAAACTCTCAAATGCTCTTTCTCCCAGTTCTGCAATTAATATTTCAGAACCTAGTTCTTTAGGCTCAATAGTAAAGTGATACCCAATATAAATGTTTGACATGCTTTTTTTTTTGCAAAGGTAACAATCACTATTTAAACAGCATTTGTAAATCAATTTTTATTTTACATTTGCATCACAAACACATAACAACTGCATGAAAAAAATCATTTTATTTTTTGTTTTTCTGCTCAGTATTGTCAGCAATGGTCAAGTTACTATAAAGCAAAACAAACAAGATAATGACTTAAAATTATCTGCACTTCCTTATTATAGTTTTGGTAAAGGAATTGGAATTACTTCTCCTGATAGTTTATACCAATTGAATATTCGTTTTCGAATGCAAAACAGAGTTACTTATACTGAAAATGAAGGTGAAGATGGCGTTTATGATGGACAAATCAGACGTTTGCGTTTGCGATTTGACGGTTATGTGGGTTCTCCAAAATTTTTATATGCAGTCCAATTATCATTTGCCCCGGGCGATGTGGGAGAAATTCAAGAAGGAGAAAATATTAATATTATTCGTGATGCGGTTGTTTTTTACAGACCTAATAAACATTGGAATATCAGTTTTGGACAAACAAAATTACCAGGAAACCGTCAACGTGTAAATTCTTCAGGTGGTCTTCAATTAACGGATCGTTCCATTAATAACGCCAGATTTACAATTGATAGAGATTTTGGTTTCCAAGTTCATAATATGAATGAATTTCAAGATAAATTTTCTTATAATTTCAAAACGGCTGTTTCAACAGGTGAAGGACGTAATATAACAGGAAATGCAGATGCAGGAGTTGCTGTAACCGGAAAAGTGGAGTTATTACCCTTTGGAGCTTTTTCTAGGGACGGGACCTATTTTGAAGGGGATATTGTAAGAGAAAAAAAGCCAAAACTTATGCTTTCTGGAGCTTTTCAGCAAAATAATCATGCCAAAAGAACACAAGGACAGTTAGGGAATGACTTGTTTGAGGAGCGAACTATGAAATCAGTGATGCTGGATGCTATGTTGAAATACAATGGATGGGCTGCCATGTCAAGTTACATGTCTAGAACTACATCCAGGAATGCTGTTACTATTAATCCGGACAATATTTCACAATCTAATTTTGCTTATGTAGGGAATGGATTTGATCATCAGTTGAGTTATAATTTCCCATCGAATTATGAAATTATTGGCAGGTATTCCACTCAAAAAGTAGGTAAAGATATTAGGACTTTGGCTCCAAATTCTAAACAATACATGTTGGTCTAACCAAATATGTTTGGGAACAAACTTTTAAGTTACAAAGCGAATTGACTTTTGATACTTTAAATTATTTCGACGGAAGCACAAAAAATAATTGGTATTTACGTTTTCAGGTAGAAATAGGAATTTAAAAAAAAAAGCGGTGAAAATAAATCACCGCTTTTTTTATACATTCTAAAAATGAAATTTATATAGCATTTACAATCGCTAAAAAATCATCAGCTTTAAGCGCAGCACCACCAATAAGACCACCGTCTACATCAGGTTTTGAGAAAATTTCTTTTGCATTATCAGGTTTTACACTACCACCATAAAGAATAGATACATTTTCTGCAATATCACTTCCGTAAGCTTTACGAACTGTTTCTCTGATAAATTCATGCATTTCCTGAGCTTGTTCTGGAGAAGCTGTTTCTCCAGTTCCTATTGCCCAAACCGGCTCATAGGCTAAAACAATATTATCCCAATCTTTTGCTTCAATATGAAATAAACCATCTCTTAACTGATTTTCTACCACATTAAAATGATTTTTTGATTGACGATCTTTTAATTCTTCTCCAAAACAGAAAATTACTCTCATGTCATGCTCTAAAGCCGTATTTACTTTGTTAGCAATCAAAGCATCCGATTCATGAAAAATAGCTCTACGCTCTGAATGTCCAAGAATTACAATATCTACACCAACACTTTTAAGCATATCTGCAGAGATTTCGCCTGTAAAAGCACCACTTTCTGCTTGATGTACGTTTTGTGCAGCAACATCAATATTTGTGAATTCTAAATGATCAGCAGCTGAAGCCAAGTTTACAAATGTTGGAGCTACAATTACTTGTGCTTTCGTATCAGTTGGTATTTTGGATATTAACTCATTCAATAAATCTTCTGTTTGCTCAGCATTTTTATGCATTTTCCAGTTTCCTGCAACAATCTTCTTTCTCATTTTAATTATATTATATTTAGTTTTTGGTTATGTTTTTCAATGTTGAAATGTATTATTTTAAATTTTTTAGTGTTTCATTGATTTTGTCAAAATCAGTTTCTATGGCGCGGTATAAAACAATTTTTCCGTTTTTGTCTACAATGATGTATCTTGGAATCCAATCAATATCCATAGCTTTTGCAAATACGCCTTTCATTTGGTCATTTACCATGAAATGATCTCCTTTTAATTGGTGTTTTTCAATTCCAGCTTTCCATTTATCAGCAGTTTTGTCCATCGAAATAAACAAGTACGCAGCATCAAGATTGTTAGCTTGCAGTTCTTTTAGTTTAGGCATTGCTTTTACACAATCACCGCACCAAGAAGCCCAAACTTCAATTACCAATGCTTTTCCTTTGTATTTTTTCAGAATATCTTGAAAAGAAACTTGGCTTCCGTCAGTGGCTAAAAGGGTTTCAGATAAAGCTTCTTTTGAGAATTTAGTTTTTTGTGCAGTTGATGTGCAAGAGAAGGTGACAAACGCAAGTAGTAATGCTATTATTCGTTTCATTATAGTATAGTTTTTAAACAAAGTTAAACAAAGAATTTGAATGCGTTATACAGAATAAGAAATTTTGAAAGCATTATCCGAAAATGATAAAGCAATATCGTTATAGTTCAAAAATAATTGAATGATTTTGACTTAGTGATTTTTCGGAATGGCACTTGCCATTCTTTTAAACAAAAAAGCCGTAAAGTTTCCTGTTTTGGACTTTACGACTTTTTAGTTTTATGGTTTATTTAGATTTTTAAGTCTGTAATATCGTTGTGATGCACTTTTTGTTTTATCGTTCCTTTTTCAATCAAAACAATACTTGGATTGGCTCTTTCAATCGTTTTTACGGTTATCGCATCACAAAAATAGAAGTCAAATGTCAATCCGAATTGTTTTTTTATAGCAGCTATTTCTTCTGCTGAAGATGCAGTCATTCCAATCACCTGATATCCTTTTGCTTTAGCATCTTGATTCAGTTTTTCTAATTTTGCTATTCCACTATGATCGGCTTTGGCCAAATCATAAGCGGTTATCAACATCAATTTTGGAGCTTCTAAAAATTCATCTTTGTAATCAGAACCATCTTTTTCCATTGTAAAATCGTGAATAGGAGGAACGTAACCTTCAGTAATGACTTTGTCTTTTCGGTCTACAAATACGGCACCTTCCGGAATCGCCATCAAATCTTTTTCGGTAAATTCTTTATTGACACCACCAACTTTGTAAATAAAGACCATTTCCACAACAGATTTTTCTGCTCCATCAGGAATTAGCATTCCTTTTTGAATATTGTTTCCTACTTTATACGGTCTAAAATCGATTATTGGCAAATGGTTTAAAATCCAAACTCCCATAAGTGACGATAAAACAATACTGGCATAAATGACTATATTTTGTATATTATTGGTAAACAACGGTTTCACCAATTTTTGATTGAAAAATAATATCAGTATAAAGAAAAGTAAAACGATATCCTTAGTAAACGATTGCCAAGGCGTAAGTTTTAAAGCGTCTCCAAAACAACCACAATCTTTTACCACATTAAAATAAGCAGAATAAAAAGTCAGGAAAGTAAACAATACAATCAAGATTAGTAAACTCCAAATAGTGAACTTGGTTTTGTAACCAATGAGCAACATAATTCCCAGAACCACTTCAAGAATTACTAAAAACAAAGCGATTCCTAATGCAAACGGAACAAAAAAGGGCATGTTGAAAACGGGCTCACTGAAATATTCAGCCAGTTTATACGAAAATCCAATTGGGTCATTCAGTTTGATTAAACCGGAAATAATGAATAGTATTCCAACGAAAATTCTAGAAAATTGAGTAATTATATTTTTCATTTTTGTGATAGCCTTTTATTATCTATTTCCAAAACCCATTAGAATCAAAGCAAAAACCGAGTAATTTATCATGTCCTGATAATTAGCGTCGATTCCTTCAGAAACTAAAGTTTTCCCTTTATTGTCTTCAATTTGTTTGACACGAAGTAGTTTTTGTAAAATCAAATCGGTTAGTGAACTCACACGCATTTCGCGCCAAGCTTCCCCATAATCATGATTTTTATCTTCCATTAAATCTTTGGTTAATTTAACTTTGGCATCGTATAATTCAGTTGCTTTTGCAACGTCTAAATCAGGTTGATCCACAACGCCTAATTCCAATTGAATCAACGCCATAATCGAATAATTGATAATCCCGATGAATTCGCCCGTTTCATCTTCATCAATTTTGCGAACTTCATTTTCTTGTAAGCTTCTAATTCTTTGGGCTTTTATGTAGAGTTGATCTGTCAATGAAGGCAATCTTAAAATGCGCCAAGCACATCCGTAATCTTTCATTTTGTTGATAAACAGTGCACGACAGGTCGCAATCACAGTATCATATTCCTTTGAAGTATTCTTCATTATTGGTGTATATTTGTCTTGAAATTTTTTCAAAAGTAAGATAATTTTTTTGAATGTCGAATTTTGAAGTCTTTAAAACTGTAAACGAATGACTATTAACTGCAAAGGATTACTTGTTGACTTATCAACTCCCAAAGTAATGGGGATTTTGAATGTGACGCCCAACTCTTTTTTTGATGGTGGAAAATATAAGAACGAAACCGAAATACTTTCTCAAGTCGAAAAAATGTTGCTTGATGGCGCCACTTTCATAGATATCGGTGCTTATTCGAGCAAACCAAACGCAGAATTTGTCTCGGAACAACAAGAAATTTCGAGGATTAATCCTGTTGTTGATTTGATTCTAAAGCATTTTCCAGAGACAATAATTTCGATTGACACCTTTAGAAGTGAAGTTGCAAAAACTTCGATAGAAAGTGGCGCGGCTATAATCAATGATATTTCAGCAGGAAATTTGGATGGTAGAATGCTGGAGATAATTGCGAAATACAATGTTCCTTATATTATGATGCACATGCGAGGCAATCCGCAAACGATGCAAACACTCACGGATTACGATGATATTGTAAAAGAAATGTTATTTTATTTCTCTGAAAAAGTGGCCATTGCCAGAAGTTTTGGAATCAATGACTTAATAATCGATCCGGGCTTTGGCTTTGCCAAAACTATAGCTCAGAATTATGAGGTTTTTCAAAAAATGGAATTGTTTAATATGCTGGAATTGCCACTTCTTATTGGGATATCCAGAAAATCTATGGTTTATAAAACACTTGATACTACAATAGAAAATGCGCTAAACGGAACTACGGTTTTGAATACTTTGGCATTGACTAAAGGAGCAAAAATTCTTCGAGTTCACGATGTTAAAGAAGCGATGGAATGCGTTACCATATTCAATAAAATCAATTTATAAACATGAAATATTTTACGCTGATTGTTCTTTTTACTCTATTTTCTTGTGGAAAGAAAGAAGACATTCTCTTACCTAAAGCCAATACAACAATTGTTAAAAATGTTGCGGATCTTTCTCCAGTCTATATTTTTTTCAGAACTAAAGGAAAAGATACTCTGGCAGATGTAAACCGTAAAAACAGTATTATTTCGACCAATTGGATTCTAAATGTTGACAAACGTTTACCATTAAGACTTGCCATTCTGGAAATCATGAAGTTGCAACAAAAGAAGCGCGAAGAAAAAGCACACAAGAATGAAAAGGCCGAAAATTATTATTCTTATGCAGATACAATTGGAAAAAATCTAGCTTTTATTCCTTTTACAAATGTGTATTACAAACTGGAAAAACCAAAGTCAGGAATAGTTGTCTTTTTTGACAAAAACAATGAAATTTTAGTGGATGATACTGTGGTAAAACAAGAAGAGTTGCAAACCTATTTTGATAAAGTACCTAATAATAAAGCTGTCCAATACATTTTCTGCTTTGACAAAAACTTGAATTTTGGAAATTACATTCAAAACAAAATTTTCATTAATAGTTTAAAGTTGCCATCGTCAGAATTTAATGTAAAACAGGAAGAATTTATTTACTAAACTTCAAACAAAGAAAACTTTAAACAAAATAATTATTGGTGATGATACGGTTCGTTTCTTAAAATCGTAAAGCCGCGATACAATTGTTCGATAAAAAATAAACGAACCATTTGATGTGAAAAAGTCATTAAAGACAGCGATATTTTTCCCTGAGCTTTAGCATAAACGGTATCCGAAAATCCATAAGGGCCACCAATAACGAAAACTAAAGTCTTTACTCCGGAGTTCATTTTCTTTTGTAATTCTTCTGAAAAGCGTACGCTGGAATAGTTTTTTCCGTTTTCGTCTAACAAAATAAGTTGGTCCGTAGGTGTAATTTTTGCCAAAATCAATTCGCCTTCTTTTTCTTTCTGTTGACTTTCCGATAAGTTTTTTACATTCTTGATATCTGGAATAATATCCAAATCGAACTTGATATAAAAAGACAATCGCTTCGTATAATCGTCTATTAAAGATTGTAAGGCTTTGTTATCAGTTTTACCGATAGCAATTAATTTAATATTCATTTTGTTGGATTTCAGAGGCGCAAAGATAGAAGAATTAACAGTTTTAATATGTGTTTTCTTTGGTAGAAATTAATAGTCTGACTTTAAGTTTGTACAAAAAAAGTTTGAATAATATTTATTTTGCCTCAATGCTATCAATTAGCAATTGAAATGTTTCTTCTTTTTTATTGCCTATCAAGAAAGCAATTTCCTCTAAATTAGAACTGTCATAATTAGGCAGATTTAATTTTTGTCCTCTGAAAGCAGGATACAATTCCGTGATTGGAATTTCAATCTTTTGCCAATCTGTGGTAGTTTGAAAAGGAAACACATATGAATGGGAATCAGTTCGATGAGTCTTGACTCTGAATTGATATTGTTTACCGTCCCCTTTAATCCGAATGCAAAAATGTGTAGCACTTTTTAAAATTAATGGCTCAAAAGTATATTTTACCGCGCAAAATCCACCATTATTTTCTAAAGATACTTTGCCTTCAAAAGTTCCCTCTCCATTTGTATTCAGATAGATTTTACTTTCGGATACTCCGCCCATCACAGCATCATTTACAATTTTCCAATTGACAAGGTTGCTTTTTAAATCAAAATCAAAAATTAAAAATGGTTTCATAATGTTGGGTTTGCAAATTATTTTATTCTAAAAAAGTTCTTGTTTTTTTATGACTTTGATACCAAAAACTAATACTGGCGTAAACTCTTCAGAATTTACGCCAGTTTTTATTTTGAGGAATCTTTTCAAATTTTATTTTGGTAATGGCGCACCCACGGCAATATCACAACGGTGATTTTCTTGACCATGTGGCGGATTCATCCCTTCTGGAGTGGGAGTTGTTGGAACCGTAGTTGTAACAGTTGGGGTTGTCGTCGTTGTAACAGTAGCTGCAGGAACTGGTTTGTTTTGTTGTGGAGTTGTTGTAGCAATTGGTGAATTTAATGGTGCTCCAACAGGGATATCACAACGATGACCTGGTTGACCGTGAGCTGGATTTGCACCGGCGGCAGTGGTTGTTGGCTGAGCAGTTGTATTTTGTGGTTGGTTAGCTGCAGCAGCTTCAGTTTTCATTTGTCTGCCAACTTCCGTAAAAGGAACTACGTTTGTTGAAGTATTATTTTGGGTTTCTACTTCTTTTTTACAAGAAGTAAAAAGTAGCGATGTTGCAAAAAGTAAGCTTAAAAAAGATTTCATAAACAGTGTTTTAATTACTAAACTCAAATATAAGATTTTTAAAAGAATTGCCCTAAAAAAAAATAGTATTCTAAAGTTTGAATTGAATATCTGTACAATACTGAATTTTTTAATGCGTTAATTATAAAATTCCAGGATGCAACTGCATTCAATTAGTCTGCTCCATAGGGTATATTTTTTTGATGAAGCGGATTCAATTGTATCTTTTTTCTAAATAACCCGACCTACAAATTTTCAATTCCACAAAATATACATTACTTTAGCATTCCATAAATTTCCTATAAAATGATTAGCGACATACAGTTCAAAAACGAGTTAGAAATACTAATACAAAATGCCATTAGGGAAGATGTTGGGCCAGGAGATTACAGTTCATTGGCTTGTATTCCCGCATCTGCAACAGGAAAAGCAAAGTTATTAGTCAAAGAAGACGGCATTATTGCCGGTGTAGCTTTTGCTAAAATGGTTTTTGATTATGTAGATCCTAATTTGCAAATAGAAACTTTTATTCAGGACGGAACTCCGGTAAAAAAAGGTGACATCGTTTTTCATGTATCAGGAAGTTCTCAATCTATTTTGAAATCAGAACGCGTAGTTTTGAATTCAATGCAAAGAATGTCAGCGATTGCGACCAAAACTAAAGAATACGTACGTTTATTAGAGGGAACAACTACTAAAATTCTTGACACCCGTAAAACAACTCCAGGTTTTAGAGCATGTGAAAAATGGGCAGTCAAAATTGGCGGAGGCGAAAATCATCGGTTTGCGTTGTACGACATGATAATGCTCAAGGATAATCACAATGATTTTGCGGGTGGAATTACTTTGGCCATAGTCAAAACAAAAGCATATTTAAAAGAAAATAATCTGGATCTTAAAATCATTGTCGAGGCCAGAAACTTGGATGAAATCAAAGAAATTCTGGAGAGCGAAGGTGTTTACAGGATTTTAATAGATAACTTTAATTTTGATGACACGAAAAAAGCAGTTGCTTTAATTGGAGATAAATGCGACACAGAATCTTCTGGAAATATTAATGAAAATACTATTCGTAACTATGCGGAATGCGGTGTAGATTATATTTCGTCTGGCGCACTAACACATTCTGTTTATAACATGGATTTGAGTTTAAAAGCAATATGAGTAAAGAAATTGAATTGAAACTACGAAGAATTCCAATAGTACGGAATCTTATGTTTGGTTTAAAAAAGATAAAACTTCCCTGGTTGGAAGGTTTGTCTTTGTATGATTTAATGGAAATATATGGCTTAGGAATCATCGAAAGTGCGTTAACATATCACGCCAGTGCCATTGCTTTTAGTTTTTTTATGGCATTGTTTCCTTTTGCACTTTTTATTTTAAATTTAATTCCATTCATACCTATTGAAGGTTTTCAAGAAGATTTTTTGATGTTTGTCAAGGATGGAGTACCACCCAATACTTATGATGCAATTTATAAAATCATCAGCGATATTCTAAATAATAGTGATTCGGGACTGCTGTCTTCAGGTTTTATATTATCTATTTTTCTGATGGCAAATGGATTAAATGGAATTTTAGGTGGCTTTGAAACCTCACGTCACGTCCTTATTAAAAGAGGATTTATCCGTCAATATATAGTAGCATTGGGCATGTCATTATTATTGTCTTTACTACTATTAGTGACCGTTGCAATAATAGTTGTTTTTGAAGTTTTGATACAAAAAACAGTATTCAGTGACCAGATTCAATTAATCGTTATCGGACGATATGCTTTTGTTATTTTGATGATTCTGATTACCACGTCCATACTTTTCAAATTTGGTACAAAACACGACAAAAATAGAGCTTTCATCTCCATAGGATCCGTGTTTACTACTATTTTGATCATATTAGACTCCTATTTTTTTGGAATCTGGGTCACAAAATTTTCACAATACAATGAATTATACGGTTCAATAGGAACATTATTGATTTTGATGTTTTATATTTGGATCAACTGTATGATATTATTGTTGGGTTTTGAATTGAATGCAACAGTAAATAAATTAAAAGCTAAAAAAGAGTAAATTATTAAATCTAAATAGTTTCAAAATTAGGAGCTATTTCCTGCTATTCGTTACAATCTTTTCTTTTTTAAAGAAAAAAAGAAAAGGATTTCAACTACTATCAGGGCTAAAAAATAAAAAAATGAGAAATACAATTACAAGTTTGGCATTATTAGTTTCAATGACTTTTTATGCACAATCCAATAGCGTTATTGGGAAATGGAAAACTATCGATGACGAAACTGGAAAAGCTAAATCAATAGTAGAAATCTACGAGCGTTCCGGTAAAATTTATGGTAAAATTGTTGATATCATTGATGCCGAAAAGAAAAAAAGCTTATGTACAGCATGTTTAGGTGAGGAGAAAAATAAACCGGTTATGGGACTTGTTATCATCAAAGGACTTAAAAAAGATGGTAAAGAATACAACTCAGGAAAAATTTTGGATCCAACTTCTGGTAAATTATACAAATGCTTTATAGCTTTAGAAGGCAATGACAAGCTGAATGTAAGAGGCTATATTGGAGTTTCTTTATTTGGTAGAACACAAACTTGGAATAGAGTAAAATAATTAAAATATTAAGAGTTATGAGTTAAAGTACTACATAATCATAACTCAACCTCATAACTCTTAATTGATAATAAATGTATTTTGTAGAAGTAATTTTACCACTTTTCCTAGCCAAAACCTTTACATACAGTGTTTCCGAGACAGAATTTCATTACATCAAAAAAGGAATGCGGGTGGCGGTTCCCTTTGGGAAAAGTAAAATTTATACGGCTTTAGTTATTGAAATTCATCAAAACAAGCCCGCATTATACGAAGCCAAGGAAATTCATCAAATTCTCGATGAAAGACCTATTGTTACCGAAATCCAAATCGCACATTGGCAATGGATTGCTTCTTATTATATGTGTGCCATTGGGGATGTGTATCGTGGCGCCATGCCAAGTGCACTTTTGCTGGAAAGCGAAACCCTTATCTCTCAAAAAACCGATTCATTTATTGATACGAGCCTTCTTTCAGATGATGAGTTTTTGGTTTATGAAGCTTTGCAACAGCAAAATTCACTAAAAGTCCAAGATATTATTGCTATTTTAAATAAGAAAAATATTTTTCCTGTTATTCAAAAACTGGTCGATAAGAATATTTTGGTGCTTCAGGAGGAAATTCAAGAAAGCTACAAACCTAAGTTAGTTCGATACGTTCGTTTACATCCTAAATATGAATCCAATCAAGGCTTAAGTGAATTGTTGGAAACATTGAAAAATGCCAATAAACAAAAGGAAATCGTAATGCGTTATTTCCAATTGTGCGCTACAGAAAAGACCCAAGGCGTAGCTAAACCCATAACAGTTAAAAAATTAATTGAGGAAGCTAATTCTTCTGCTGCAATTGTAAAAGCTTTAATCGAAAAAGAAATATTCGAGGATTATTTTCTTCAGGAAGACCGAGTAAATTTCAACGGAAAAATTAACGAAGGCGAACTGCGATTAAGTGTGGATCAGCAAACGGCTTTCGACGAAATCAAAGAAAGTTTCACTCAAAAAGAAGTGTGTTTGTTGCATGGTGTAACTTCCAGTGGAAAGACCGAAATTTATATCAAACTCATCGAAGAATATTTGGAAACAGGAAAACAAATTCTTTATTTATTGCCGGAAATTGCATTAACGACTCAATTAGTGGGACGTTTAAGAGCGTATTTCGGAAATAAAGTGGCTGTTTTTCATTCGAAATACAACAATAATGAACGAGTCGAAGTTTGGAACCAAGTCTTGCAAAAATCGGAGAAAGCGCAAGTAGTAATAGGAGCGAGGTCGGCTTTGTTTTTGCCATTTTATGATTTGGGATTCATAATTGTAGACGAAGAGCATGAGCAAACCTTCAAGCAAGTAGATCCGGCTCCTCGATATCATGCGCGAGATGCGGCCATAGTTTTGGCTCATTCGCATAAAGCAAAAGTACTTTTGGGTTCGGCTACGCCAAGTATAGAAACGTATTTTAATGCCAAATCAGATAAATTTGGTTTAGTCGAAATTTCCAAGCGTTTTGGAAACGTGATGATGCCGAATATTGAATTGGTGGATTTGAAAGACAAATACTTTCGTAAAAAAATGACAGGACATTTCAGCGATGTTTTAATCGAAGAAATTACAAACGCATTGTCATTAGGAGAACAAGTAATTTTATTTCAAAACCGTAGAGGATATTCACCAGTTGTAGAGTGTATCACTTGCGGTCATGTACCACAATGCCAGCAATGTGATGTGAGTTTGACGTATCACAAACATAAAAATCAGTTGCGTTGTCATTATTGTGGGTACACTATGGCAAAACCTACGCATTGTCACGCGTGTTCCAGTGTTGATTTAACGACAAAAGGTTTTGGAACGGAACAAATCGAACAAGAATTGATTTCTATTTTTCCAAATTCAAAAATTGGGAGAATGGATCAAGATACTACTCGAGGAAAATATGGTTTCGAAAAAATCATTGATAGTTTTAAAAATAGAGAAATAGATATATTAGTTGGAACACAAATGCTGGCTAAAGGATTGGATTTTGATAATGTGAGTTTAGTGGGAATCATGAATGCTGATAACATGTTATTTCATCCTGATTTCAGAGCTTTTGAGAGAAGTTTCCAGATGATGACGCAAGTTGCTGGTAGAGCTGGACGTTCAGAAAAACAAGGAAAAGTAATCATACAAACCTATAATCCTAATCACAATACCATACAACAAATCACTAATAATGATTACTTGGGAATGTATAAAGAGCAATTATATGACCGACAAATTTATAAATACCCACCTTATTTCAGAATTATAAAGCTGACCTTGAAACAGCGTGATTTTGATAAGTTGAAGGAAGGTTCTATGTGGTTGTACCAAGTGATGAGCCAGAATCTTAATATGCCAGTATTAGGTCCGGAGGAGCCGGCAATCAGTAGAATTAGAAATGAATACATCCGTACGATTATTATCAAAATCCCTCAAAATGTGTCTATTGGAAACACAAAAAAAACGATTCAGAAAATGTTAAATAGTTTTGAGGCTGTTGCTCAATATAGAGCTATAAAAGTTACGCTAAATGTAGATTTCTATTGAGAAATTATGTCTTGGATATGAAAAGAATCAAAGGGAATTTCTATTTGAGATTTTAAATCCGTAATTTTAAACAAACAAATTTCCATGACAAATCCAATTTACATTGACCAAAAAGAAATCCTGAAATACTACAAAAAGCCTGATGAACATACGCACAAAGGAATTCAGGGACACGCTTTAATCATTGGCGGAAGTTATGGCAAAATAGGAGCAGTGAGTTTATCTTCCAAAGCTTGTTTGAAAACTGGTTGTGGATTAGTGACCGTTTTTATTCCAAAATGTGGCTACACTATTCTGCAGACCGCGATTCCCGAAATCATGGTTCTTACAGATATTCAAGACGCAATAATTTCAGAAATAACTTTTGATGTAGTACCGCAGGCCATCGGAATTGGTCCCGGTTTAGGCCAAGCCGTAGAAACCCAAAATGCGCTGTATCAATTTCTGAAAACAAATAGAATTCCGTTGGTTATAGACGCTGATGCATTGAATATCATCTCCAAAAACAAAAAATTATTAGTTTTACTACAACCCAAAACGGTTATTACGCCACATCCCAAAGAACTGGAACGACTTACAGGAAAATGGGATTCCGAAGAAGAAAAAATGAGTAAAGCAGTCTCTTTCTCCAAACAATATCAAATTATAATCGTAATGAAAGGCGCACCTACACGAATCATCGATGGTGAAACTGTCTATCAAAATACCACGGGAAATGCTGCGCTTGCAACCGCCGGAACTGGCGATGTTTTGACGGGAATGATTAGCAGTTTATTGGCGCAATCCTATGAACCTATTACTGCTGCAATTCTTGGAGTTTACCTTCACGGATTAACCGCAGATATTGCGCTGCCGGAAACCGGTTATCAATCGTTCATCGCTTCAGATGTGGTTGCGAATATTGGGAAAGCTTTTTTGAGTTTAGAAAAATTGGAGTAAATAACATTCCTAAATGAATTTTACACCACTTATTTGTAAGTTTGTATCCAAGCAAAATAGCTTCATCCAATTCGATTATGGAAAAAATACCCCATCTTAGAACCGTAAATGTTACGCGATACATCACTCCACTTCGGGAAGGAGGTTCTTTGCCTGCGCTCGCCGAAGCCGATGATGATTTTAAATATGTATTAAAATTTAAAGGTGCCGGGCACGGTGTAAAAGCCTTAATTGCCGAATTAATAGGAGGAGAAATAGCCCGTGTTTTAAACCTGAAAATGCCAGAACTTGTTTTCGCAAATCTTGACGAAGCTTTCGGACGCAGTGAAGCCGACGAAGAAATTCAGGACTTGCTTCAAGGGAGTCAGGGACTGAATTTAGCGTTACACTATTTATCGGGAGCCATAAATTTTGATCCTGTTGTTACTTTAGTGGAACCAAAACTGGCCTCGCAAATTGTTTGGTTAGATGCTTTTATTACAAACGTAGACAGAACGTTTAGAAACACGAATATGTTGATTTGGCATAAAGAGTTATGGCTAATCGATCATGGAGCAAGTCTATATTTTCATCATTCATGGACCAATTGGGAAAAGCACGCACAAAGTCCTTTTGCACTGATAAAAGATCATGTATTGTTGCCTCAGGCTTCGTTGATAATAGAAACTGATATAGCTTTCAAAAAAATATTGTCTGTTGATGTATTGCAAAATATTGTGAATCTGATTCCGGAAATTTGGCTCCATTGGGAAGACAGCGATGAAACTCCCGAAGCCATTCGGGATGTCTATTTTCAGTTTTTATCCACACGTTTGAACCATTCCGAAATTTTTATAAACGAAGCACAAAATGCAAGAGCAACACTTATATGAGTATGCCGTAATCCGGGTTGTGCCAAGGGTAGAACGCGAAGAATTCCTCAATGTGGGGATTATTCTCTTTTGTAAAAAAGCAAAATTCATAAGGGTTTTGTATTTGGTAAATGAAGCCAAACTCCAACTTTTTTCAGATGATTTGGATGTGAAACAACTGCATTTAAATGTACAGGCATTTGCAAAAGTGGCGCATGGCGAAAAAGCAGGTGGACCCATTGGGCAATTTGATATTCCATCGCGTTTTCGTTGGTTAACTGCATTGCGCAGTTCTGCCATTCAAACCTCAAGACCACATCCGGGTTTGTGTGATGATTTGGAACAAACAGCGCAACGTTTGTTCGAAGAAATGGTGTTATAAATAAATTTTAAACTATTGGAAAGTCATTTCGCAATCAAAATACTTTTTTGGAATCCACATTATAATCCATAAGATTTAAGGAATGCCGTTCAAGTGACGTGCAAGATGCATCCCCATACTGAAGCAAGCCTGAAGAAGATAGCCGCCAGTTGGCGCATCCCAGTCGAGCATTTCACCAATGCAATAAGTACGATTTTTGTTTTTTAGTTGGAAATTTTCACCCACAGCAATCAGTTGAATGCCTCCTGTTGTGGATATTGCATCGTTCAATAGTGCAGAACCAGTGATTTCTATACTTAATTTTTTTATGTTTTGTGACAATAATTCCGAATTCAAATAAGTTTCTTTGGAAAGGTATTTTTTCAACAGTCCAATCTGTGCAGGACTCAATTTAATTTCTTTTTGTAATGTTTCGCTCGTCTTTTTGAAAGTTGATTTTCTAATCTTGTCAAGTAAATCATCATAGCGTAAAGTTGGTTTCATATCTACGTAAATTATAGCTTTTTTATGGTTCTCCAATTCTTCCCGAATTTGTGGACTCAACGCATAAATAGCATTTCCCTCTAAACCGAAACGCGTAATAACTGCTTCTCCTTTTTGCCTTTTATTCAAACAGCTAATCGCAATATTTTTAAGTGGATTTCCTTCATGTTCTAAGATAAAATCTTCCGGCCAATCCACACGATACGCACAATTCGAAGATTGAAAAGGCGCAACAGGAATACTTTCATTTTTAAATAAATCAAGCCAAGAACCATCAGAACCGGTAACTTTCCAGCTCCCACCGCCCATGGCAAAAATGGTAAAGTCGGAATTTATTGTTGTATAGGTATTGAAGATTATATCATTTTCATTTGTCCAACCCTTCCAAGTATGTTGGTATTGAATCGCAACACCTTGCTTATCCAAAACATCCAGAATTGCGTTGAGCACCGTTATGGGCTTGATGCCACTTTCAGGATAAACCCGCTTGCTACTGCCAATATACGTTGGGATACCAATGGAATCAATCCACTGTCTAAAGTCGTTATTATCAAAATCAAGTAATGCTTTTTCCAGAAAATGAGGCGGTGTATAGCGCGCAATCAGTTCAGCAATGGGTTCCGAATGGGTGAGGTTGAATCCACCTTTTCCGGCCACCAGAAATTTCCTTCCCAGTGTTTTATTTTTCTCGTAAATGGTAACTTTGAATTTCTCACAATCTAATATTGCAGCAAGAATAAGCGCTGCGGGTCCTCCTCCAATAATTGAAACTGATTTTTTCACGCCACAAAAATAGGCTTTGTTTTAACTATAACTGATTTTATTGGAGTTTTATTAGGGTTTGGGCGTAACCCCAAAGCAGAAAATCCATTTTCCATTTACGTATCTGCAGCTTTGGGGTCGGGCTTTTGACTGTATCTTTCCTTTTTAAAGAAAAAAGGAAAGGATGCCGCCGCAATCCCTTACGCGAGCATCTCGAGTTTATTTGTCATTCCGACGAAGGAGGAATCTCAATAGCGAGAGCGACTGATAGAAATTATTTTACAAGAGAGCACATACTAAAGAAGGATAGTGTAATCTTTTTTAATTAGCTTTTCGTTTTTCGGAAGAAATCAGTTTTATTCTAGTAACTTCTTCATAATCCAAAGGTATTTTTATTGTTATAAAATCCATTGTAGACAAAGTACTATTGTCTAGTAATCTCTATTCATTAATACTTTCATCGAAATAAATCAGCAAATTATCAGCAGTAAATCCATCCTTTGTTTCAAACTAATCACTCGCTATTTTTGTTTTAATTTGTAATTCCCCCAAATCTTTAAACGTTGTCATAAAATTTATTTTAAGTTTGAATAACAAATATTATCATTAAAAAGCTCTTTAGAAATGTGTTTCCACCGTTACCAGAGATAAAGTCTATTTAAATATTTTTAATTTATGAAAAAGTATCATGCTAATCGCTAGATTTTCTTCTCTTCAAATAACATTTCCAATTGTTCTAAACATGCGGTAATGCCTTGTTCAAAACCCATTTCAATCATGGTTTCAATCTCTTTTTCATCGGAATAAAACATCTTGAATTCGACCAAAGTCCCCGATTCAGTTGTGGTAAAAACAATTATTCCTGTAGAAACCGGCAACGAAGTATTTATGTTTCCTTCTTCGTCACAAAAACTATCTTTAATTTCAAAACCTAAATATGGCGTTATGGATGTATAGTCCATACGTCCCCAATGTTTTTCATTTTCAGGACCCACCATGGCATACAACCAATAGCCACCAACAGAAAAGTCCATCGTTTTGGTTTCGGCTTTCCAAGGGTTTGGTGCCCACCATTGTTCTAATAATTCACTTTCCGTAAACGAACGCCAAACTTTTTCTAGTGCAGCAGAAAATGTTCTAGAAACCAAAATTGATTTTTCTTCTAAATCTTTTATAACGAGTGTTTTGGGAGTAGTTGCCATTTTATTTCGATTTAAGATTGATAATAGGAAAACTAATAGAGTGAAATTATTTATAGCTTTACTACTGGGAATTAAAAGGAATAAATAAAGTTAATTAATTTTATTTAAAAATATAATAAACTATAAATCAATTATTTGAATTAATAAATAATTTTTTCCATAACAACAAATTCCAAAGGTTCGTCCGAAATTGGAATATGAACATCGCTTGCCGGAAACGGTTCTCTAGAGCCAGTATCTTCATAACCGTTGCGCTTGTACCAAGCAATAAGTTCATCCCGAACGGAAATTACTGTCATTATGATTTTTGGCAATCCTAATTCCAAGGCATGAAGTTCTGCCTGCTGCAATAACTTTTTACCAACGCCACTGTTTTGTAATTCGGGTGAAACGGTCAGCATGCCTAAATACAATTCCTGCTCTTTCTCAACCAATAGTACACAACCTATAATTTGGTTGTTGTCCGTAAATTTCAGAACCGTATTTTTAGGATTCAGAATCGTTTCTGATAATTCTTCCTCAGTCGTTCGAAGTCCATCTAAAATATTAGCCTCAGTAGTCCATCCTTTTTTAGACGATTCTCCGCGGTACGCTGAATTGATTAAGGTGTTTAATTGCGAAACGTTCTCTAATGTTGCTTTTGTAATCATGTGAAGTTGTCTACTATTTTTGTGTTTTTCAAAGATAGAAAAAAGGAATAAACAATTACAGTTTCTACTGGTTCCAGTTTGTGTATGAATTAGTATAGGAATTGCTTTTTTTTTATTAATAAACTGAATTTTATCAGGAATGAATGAAATTTAAATAATTGAAAATCAATATTTTGTATTTTAAGTAAATAATTTTTTTTACCTTTAGATAAAGATATAAATTCAACATTTTAATAGTTAAAATTATGAAAAATCTAAATAGTATTTTGGTGATGATGGTGGTTTTTACATTAAATACAGCACCAATATTTGGGCAAACGACCGCTAAAAAGAATAAAATTATTGCTGATAGCGAAACAGCAAAATCTGAATTTATTAAAAGTGATCCGCTGATGAAGGCACTTTTTGATAAAGCGTACGGTTATGTCATCTTTCCTAATGTTGGAAAAGGCGGACTTGGAATAGGTGGAGCAGCGGGTAACGGAGTCGTTTATGAACAGAGTAAGAGAGTGGGTATGGCCAAGTTATCGTAAGTGAGCATAGGATTTCAAGCGGGAGGACAAGCGTATCGGGAAGTTATATTTTTTGAATCCAAAAATAAAATGGACCGGTTTAAAGAAAGCCGTTTCGAGTTTTCCGCACAAGCTTCAGCGGTAGCGGTAACCGAGGGTGCCTCCGCAAATGTAAAATACACCGATGGCGTTGATGGTGTTTACCATGCAAAAAGGCGGACTCATGTACGAGGCATCAGTTGGCGGACAAAAGTTTACCTTTAATAAATTGTGATAAAAACCAAAACGGTTGAGAAAATTTTCTCAGCCGTTTTGGTTTTTTAATGAGGAAATATATTATTAAATCATTTCATTTCTAATACATTGTACTTTTTGAACACATATTTCCAAAGCCTGAAGAGTATTTGTGTTCTAGGTTATACCTTTGAATCCAATATCAAAAACACTTTCAATTCCTTCTAAATCTTAATGTTTATACTCCCTTTTTCTTCATACCAAATAGTACTTCTTATTGCTGCTTGGTGCTGTTGTTTTTTAGAATTAGTTTAAAAAAAAACTAAAAAATAATGGTTTCTTGCGGTGCTTTCTTGGTTGTTTTTAGTATTTTGGCTCAAAAATCATTTGTAATTAACTGATTAATATGAAATATAGAGTCGCTATACCGTCATTAAATTTAAGAGATTTTCCCTCCACGCAGGATAATTCCAAAATTTTAATACAGATACCTTTTAGACATACCGTTAAATTAATTGAGAAAACAGCATCAGATTGGTGGAAAGTTAAACTATTGAATACTGAAAAAGAGGGATTTGTGTTGTCACAAGATATTGAGCTTGTTGATGAAACCAACCAAAAAAGTATGGATATTGAGGTGCCCAATTTTGAGCCAGGTGCTAAAGCAAGTTTGGACAGTAAAGAGGAAACATACAAACCTATTGGCGATCCTTCAATTCCGTTTAGAGATTTAACAAATCTTGAGTCTAAACTTACGTCAATTCAAAACATCATCAAGGCGCTAGATGTTTCAAAAAGTTTCCGATATCAGAAAGACGCGTCGGATACTTACTGTAATATTTATACTTTTGATTATTGTTTTTTTGCCAAGGTCTATATCCCAAGATTGAGGTGGACTGATACCGCAATCGAGCAACTGCAGAAAGGGAACGAAGTAGCATTGGTTTTTGATGAAACGGTCAGACCTTTTTATTCCAATTATATCTATGATTGGTTTTTACAATCGGGAAGTGAGTTTGGTTGGGAAAAAATCGATGATGTTGATGAACTTCAAAAAAAAGTAAATGCTACCGGAGGAGTAGGAATCATTTGTGCGAAAAGATTTATCCAGAATAAATCTGGACATATTGTAGTGGTCGTTCCAGAAACGGATACTGATAAAGCCTTTAGGAAAGACGGCAAAGTCATTTATCCGTTACAGTCTCAAGCAGGAGCGGATAATTATAATTATTTTTCTGAAATCAGAAAAGATTGGTGGAACAATAAAGATCCGGAAAAAGGATATGCGTCTGCAATCTTTTTTTACCATGAGTAGTTAAAAAAAATCGTATAAATAAATACCCTTCTCGCAGACTACTGTCAACAAGAAGGGTAATTATATAGGGCTTATTCTAAAAAGAGACCTTGTATTTGTGACGCCCCTTATTTTTTTATTAGTAAAGAACTACAAAAGCCTTTTTCATAATAGGTAGCATGTAAACTGCTGAATATTTGATTGTAAATTTCTAAAGGATCGTTCGATTCTATGGTGATAGATAATATGTTTTCTAAAAGGTCTATGAATTTTGATGGTACATGCGTTTCTTTGCCATGAATAATAGATTCGTAGACAAAGTTATTCCATTCTAAATCGCAAATCGGATTTTCGATTTCGTTTAACAGGGCATGATCCATAATAAAAACAAGAAAATTCAAAACCTCCTGTAGGTGTATTTCGTCGAAATAATCAAATATTCGAAACTCAATGCCATGATTTTTGTGCTTGTGAAAATTGATGTCAAGCCCAATTTTATCAATTTTTTCATAATCTGATATTTCAGAATAACGGTTCACCCACCACAACGGATTATCATGCATTGGATGTTCATCAAAATTCATCTGGACAATTTTTCCGGTTTTCATCTCATTAGTGTCATACGTTCCTACCCCGATGTATCTTGACATTGCACATCGTTGTGATGCTTTTGTTAAATTTACGCTGCTGTCATTATGCGATAAATAATCAGAAGAACCGAATTTTATCATAAACAATGGACTCAGCCATTGGAATAAGCGAATTGCTCTCTGGTGTTTTTTTATAAAACCTATTTTGTCCTTAATTTCACCTTCATTATTTAACTCAGTCGGAATAGTTAAATTGAAGTGATAGGTCATATTATTAAAAACAGAATAATTACTGTTGTTTGAAATAAATATGGCAAAAGGATGGTTTTTAGAACATATTTTTATGGCACCAAATTCCGTAAAGATTTTATCTTTATCAAAGGCGCTTTGCAAGTTGTTTATGAAACCTTGTTTTATTGTTGCTAGCTCAGCAATGGCGGAATCAATATCTGTTTTGTAAAATTTTTGCGTAACAAATTCAACTGTGTCGCCGTCAAAAATAAATTCTTTTTGAAGCTCGTCTATAAAATAAGGATTGTTTTTTTGTAATATTTCAAAGATACTTTCCCCTGAATATTCAGGATTTGGTTCATTATCTATGGGATCAAAAGTCTTATGCTGGTTGTTAATGTCCGTTTTTGTAAACGAATGAGAGTTCATTAATACCGGCAAAAAATATTCGTTATCTGATAATATTTTTAGTAATGAATTCTGGTAAATGTTTTCTTTGTAATTCTTAAAATGATTAACACTATATTTTTCATGAAGTCCTCTAGTTAATAAGAAGTTTTTGTCTACCACACGATGGTTTTCAAACTCTAAATAACATTCATTTTCGATTCCTACGCCCCAATACAAATCATTTGACTTATATTGATTTCTGTAATCTTTATGCTTATCCAATAATTCAATTTCAAAACTAACAGCATTCATGCTATGATCCATCATAAATTTTTTCTTCTTCTTTTAATAAATTATGTTGATATGGGAAGCTACTTTATCAGGTAGATTTTTAAGTATTTTTTAATCTGTTGATATTAGTTAAGATTCAAACAGTTTCTTAAATACTTAGTTGTTTTTTTAATGGGGTTCAGGTTTGTTTTTTTACTCTCAAATAACCTGAATAGAGACAACTCAATTTTTTTGCAAAATTAAGTATAATTTAAATCATATTCAAGCTATATTTTCAGATCTGGAATTTTATTTTTTTGTGGTGGAATTTATTTTTTAGCTTCTCTGTAAATTACTCATAATTATATATTTAAAATGGAAGTCTAAAATGCGTAGAATTGTTTTGTAGTTCCAAAATACAAGTTTGGGATCACTTTAAAAACAGATTTATTTTGGTACAAAAAAACGACTAAAATTGTATTCTTAGTCGTTTTTTATTGGTTTAGACAGACATTTTTTATCCCAAAAATGCTTTCAATTCCTCGTAAGTTTTAATTTTTGTACTCACTTTTTCCTTTCCTAAAACGCTTTCAATTTGGGTTGGAATCGGTAATTTTACGTTTAATGCTGGTTCCACCGTATCTAAAAACTTAATTGGATGGGCAGTTTCTAAGAAAATACCAATTGCATTTGTATGGTTTTGTAATTCTTTTTTCAATCCTAAATAACCAACAGCTCCGTGCGGTTCTGCAATGTAACCGTTGGTATTGTAAATGGTTTTCATGGCTTCAATCGTTTCTGCATCAGAGAATGTAAACGAAGAAAAATCTTTTTTGAATTGCTCCAAATCATTGTCATACATTTCCTGAATTCGGATAAAATTACTTGGATTTCCCACATCCATCGCATTCGAAATCGTCGCTTTTGAAGGTTTCGGGTCATAAATTCCGTTTTCTAAAAATCTCGGAACGGTATCATTCACATTCGTGGAAGCGACAAAATGTTCGATAGGCAATCCCATCTTTTTGGCAATAATTCCCGCGCAAATATTCCCAAAATTCCCACTTGGGCAAGAGAAAACTAACGGTTTGTTTTGTTTTTTTAATACTTTGTATGCAAAGAAAAAATAAAACATTTGTGGCAACCAGCGTGCAATATTTATCGAATTCGCCGAAGTCAGGTTTTTATGTTTTAGACTTTCGTCCAAGAACGCTTTTTTGACCATATCCTGACAATCATCAAAAACGCCGTTCACTTCAAGCGCTTTAATATTTTGTCCCAAAGTGGTCAATTGTCGTTCCTGAATATCGCTCACTTTCCCAGACGGATAAAGGATAATCACTTCAACGCCTTTTACACCAAGGAAACCGCTGGCCACAGCACCTCCAGTATCGCCGGAAGTCGCTACCAAGACTGTGTTTTTACTGTCTTTGTTATCTTTATTAAAATACCCCAAACAACGAGACATGAATCGCGCGCCTACGTCTTTGAAAGCCATCGTTGGGCCATGAAACAATTCAAGGGAATAAATGTCTTTTTCAACTTCGACAAGCGGGAAATCAAAACATAAGGTTTCAGCAATGATTTGTTTTAAAGTGTCTGCGGGAATTTCGTTACCCACAAATTGTTGAATTGCTTCAAAAGCAATTTCTTCATTGCTTAAATTTTCGATTTTATCAAAGAAATCAGAAGCTAAAGGGGTTATGGTTTCCGGGAAATACAATCCTTTATCATTAGCTAATCCCTGTATTACGGCTTCTTTAAAAGAAACTTTGGGTGCGTCATGGTTTAAACTGTAATATTTCATTGTGTTTAGTAATTGTAGAATCCCCACCCCAACCCTCCCCAAAGGGAAGGGAGGCGAAACTGGATTCAGTATGTGTTGTTGTAATTTTAAAATCAATAATCGTATTCCTTTTATTCCCCCTTCGGGGGTTAATGGGATTATATTATTTTCATCCCTTCGTCATTCACTTTTGATACGTGAATTTCATAGGGTAAATTCATTTCGTCGTACACGACGCTCATGGCTTTTGCAATTTTATCAGCGGTTTCCTTTCCTTTGCTTAAAGCAAAAATTGAAGGACCTGAACCTGATATTCCGGAACCTAAAGCTCCGTTTTCGTAGGCTGTTTTTTTGATTAAATCAAATCCGGGAATCAAAACACTACGCAACGGTTCCACGATTTCGTCATGCAACGAACGCCCGATTAAATCGTAATCTTTAGTGTATAATCCGGCAATTAATCCGCCCACATTTCCCCATTGTGTTATCGCACTTTTCAAGGAAACGGTTTGTTTTAATACCGAACGCGCATCGGAAGTTTTCAACTCAATTTGAGGATGAACCACGGTTGCGTACAATTCGGATGGGCTTTCTATTTTGATAATATCCAAAGGATTTGAACTTCTTACTAATGTAAAACCACCCAAAAGAGCAGGAGCAACGTTATCGGCATGGGCGTTTCCACTGGCTAATTTTTCGCCTTGCATCGCAAATAAAACTAATTCTTTTCGGGTAAATGGCCTTCCCAGTAATTCATTGATTCCAAAAACTGCTCCCGCTGAACTCGCGGCACTGCTTCCAATTCCGCTTCCGGCTTTGATGTTTTTGTAGATTTCAATTTCGAATCCAAATTCGGTTTCTACAGCTTCTAACATCGCCAAAGCAGATACTCCGGCAACATTTTTTTCGGTTTCGAAAGGTAAGTCGGCACCCACAATTTTAGTGATGCGAATCCCTTTTACATCTGATTTCCGAATAATCATTTCGTCACCGGCAGTTTCTAAACAAAGCCCCAAGACATCAAATCCGCAGGAAAGATTGGCGATTGTTGCGGGGCAAAATATTTTTATTTCGTTCATGTTGTTTTGTTTCAGGTTTAAAGTTTAAAGTTGTTACCAGTTCTTGAACTTGAAACTTTAAACAAAGAAAACTTTAAACTAATTTTATATGTTACCAATTCTAATCACATCAGCAAAAATTCCGGAAGCAGTAACTGCAGCTCCGGCGCCGGCACCTTTTATCAATAAAGGTTGGTCCACATAACGATCGGTGAAGAATAATACAATGTTGTCTTTTCCTTCCAAATTGTAAAACGGATGGTCTTTCGGAATGAATCTTAAACCAACGTTTGCTTTTCCATTTTCGAATTGTGCTACGTATTTCAAACGAGATTCTTTGTTTAAAGCTTCTTTATAAATAGTTTCAAAATGAGCTGCATTAGTTTGTAAGGATTCGAAAAACGCTTCATTTGAAGTCGTATCTAAACATTCTGCAGGCATGAACGATTCGTTAGTGATTTCGTCAATTTCCATTTTGTAGCCACTTTCACGAATCAAGATTAATATCTTTCTGGCAACATCAATTCCGCTCAAATCTATCTTTGGATCCGGCTCTGTAAATCCTTGTACACCAGCTTCTTTAACGACATTATGAAAAGTGTTGTTTTCATCGAAATTATTAAAGATAAAGTTCAGACTTCCAGATAATACGGCTTGAATTTTATTGACTTTATCGCCCGAAGCAACTAGGTTTTTTACCGTATCGATGATTGGTAATCCAGCTCCCACATTCGTTTCAAAAAGGAAAGGAGCGTTGAATTGTTGCGATAATTTTTTCAGTTTTTTATAATTATCATATTCGGAGGCGCAGGCAATTTTGTTGCAGGTTACCACCGCAATGTTTCTTTTTAAAAACTGTTCGTAGGTTTTAGACACGCTTTCATTTGCAGTAATATCCACAAAAATACTGTTGCGTAAATTGAGTTGTTTTACATTATTAATAAACTGTTCTTTATCCGCAGGTTCTCCTGTTTCTAATGCAAATTGCCAATCTTTTAAGGAGATTCCATCTTCATCGAAATACATTTTTCGGGAATTTGACAACGCAATAACACGCAGGTTTATTTTCAGATTGTCTTTTAGGAATTTCTTTTGTTGGTGAATTTGCTCGATGAATTTCTCACCCACATTTCCAACACCCATTACAAATAGGTTTAATTGTTTTGTGTTTTCCTCGAAAAAGTTTTCGTGTAGTGAATTTAATGCTTTTTTTACATCTCTTTCATTGATTACTGCCGAAATATTTCTTTCGGAAGCACCTTGAGCAATCGCTCGAATGTTGACGTTATTTTTACCCAAAGTACTGAACATTCTACCGCTCAAACCTTGATGATTTTTCATGTTTTCGCCAACTAAAGCAATGATGCACAGATTTTTTTCGACGATACAAGGTTCTACTTTATTTTGTAAAATTTCTACTTCAAACGCTTTGTTAATGGCATCTTCTGCCACATCAGCATCTGAATTTAGAATTCCGATACAAATAGAATGTTCAGATGAGGCTTGAGTGATGAAAATTACATTGATATTTTTATTAGACAATACTTCAAAAAGTCTTTTTGAGGAACCGGAAACACCAATCATTCCAGAGCCTTCAAGTGTAATCAATGTGATTGCATCAATATGTGTAATTCCTTTTACGGGATTAGATTGCGCAAAAACCTGATTGGATATATATGTTCCTTCAGCTGCTGGTTCAAAAGTATTTTTGATCAGAATTGGAATATTCTTTCTCAACACCGGTTGAATTGTTGGTGGATATAAAACTTTGGCACCAAAATGAGATAACTCCATCGCTTCCTGATATGAAATGTAGGCGATAGGTTGTGCTTGTTTTACAATTTTTGGATTAGCAGTAAACATTCCGTTGACGTCAGTCCAAATCTCCAAGTCATTTGAATCAAGAGCGCCTGCAAGAATAGCGGCAGTATAATCTGATCCTCCTCGTCCTAAAGTAGTATTGATTCCGTCAAGCGAAGCAGCTATAAACCCGGGCATCACTACCACCTGATTCTCATTCGAAGCAAAAAAATCAACAATTAACTCATTGGAAACATCAAAATTTACGACAGCTTTTCCAAAATGGTTGTTGGTTTTTATCAATTCACGGCTGTCTTTATAACTGCTGTTTTTTAGGTTTTGTTTTAACGCTTCTGCGATGATATACGAAGACAGTAATTCGCCAAAACTCAAAATTGTATCCGAAGTTCGAGGAGATAATTCGCCTAAAAGGTAACAGCCATCCAGTAAAGTTTCCAGGTGATTGACGATTCTTTTGATGTGGCTCAAAAGACTGCTTTGTTCGCTTACGGGAATAAGTTCTTTTAAAGCATCTAAATGTTTTTTCTCGATTTCGGAAAGAATATCTTTGAAGCTTTCGTCTCCGGCAGCCGCTTTTTGGGAGGCAAGTTGAAGCAAGTCAGTGATTTTACTGAAAGCAGAAACCACAACGATTAAATTTTCTTCTCTGGCTTTGTCACTAACGATGTCTAAAACCAGTTTTATATTTTGTGCATTGGCAACCGAAGTTCCGCCAAATTTTAATACTTTCATATCAAGTTATTTTAAATGTAATGATAAATCGCTATTTAGTTCTTGCAGGCGATTTAATGGTGTGTGTTGTTTTTTTTTTTGAAAATGCAATGTTTATTATATACCCAAGGACTTTCTTCCTTCCGAAAAAAAATATAATAAATAGGATTATATGTAGATTGTTTACCCCAAAGGGGTAGTTGTAGTTGTTGTAGTAAACGTAACAGCAGTACCAATCCAGATTTGAGTTGTTATCGAAGAGTGATATGTAGCTTTATTGTTTACCATTTTGATATTCCAAAAGTACAGCTTTTTATAAAAAGCAGTGCCTTAAATTTTGTTTTTGCGAATATTTGAAAATATTCGATACTATTTGAGGATTGTGAAATATTGTATGGTTTATCAAGTCCTTGATGAAGCTATTCTTATAAATCAGCAATTTTTTTAAATTGGTTAAGCACGCAAGTATGTTTTTTATTGAATCAAAAAGATGTAATTCACTCTTAATTGCAGTCAAAACAGGGAAAACCAGTTTATTAATTTGTACACTCACCTTTGTTTTTTAGTAAAGGCCGTGAAAAGTGATAATTTAAATTAGTGTTTTGCACTCGTATAAGAATATTTACATGAAATCTAATTTTTTGTTTTGTTTAACGAGTATGTTTAAATTATTAGCAATAAATGTTGTGTAATCATAAAGATTTATTCAATTTTACCTTTTAAACACTATCAAAATGGATAATACGCATTACATTAGTACTGAATTACTTAGTCTGGAAACATTAGGTGAAATTGTTTCGCATCATAAATCATTGTCTTTGTCTGATGAGGCGAAAATAAATATTCAAAAATGTCGTGATTATTTAGACAAAAAAATGGCTTCGCAGTCAGATCCTATTTATGGGATAAATACGGGTTTCGGATCACTTTGTAATGTAAAAATATCCAACGAGAACTTGTCAAAATTGCAAGAGAATTTAGTGAAATCACATTCTTGCGGGACAGGCGAGGAAGTGCCAACTGAAATTGTGAAACTGATGTTGTTGCTTAAAATTCAATCGTTAAGTTATGGTCATTCCGGAATTCAATTACAAACGGTTGAACGATTGATTGCTTTTTATAATAATGACATTCTACCGGTAATTTACACGCAAGGTTCGCTGGGAGCTTCAGGAGATTTGGCTCCTTTGGCGCATTTATCATTGCCGTTGTTGGGAGAAGGCGAGGTGTATTTTAAAGGAAAAAAAGTACATTCCAGCGAAGTTTTGAAACATTTTGATTGGGAACCGATTGTTTTGCAGTCAAAAGAAGGATTGGCTTTGTTGAACGGAACGCAATTTATGAGTGCTTATGGAGCGCATATTTTAATGAAAGTCAGCAAATTTTCTTATTTGGCTGATTTGATAGGAACAATTTCTCTCGAAGGTTTTGATGGAAGAATTGAACCTGTCAACGAATTGATCCATTTTATTAGACCTCACAAAGGACAAATTGTAACAGCCAACCGCATAAAAGGATTTTTAGAAGGAAGTGAAATTATCGAGCAGCCCAAAAATCATGTTCAGGATCCCTATTCGTTCCGATGCATGCCGCAAGTTCATGGCGCTTCAAAAGACGCGATTGATTATGTGAAAAAAGTGTTTAAAACAGAAATCAATTCGGTGACGGATAATCCAAATATTTTTATTGAAAGCGACCAAATCATTTCTGGCGGGAATTTTCACGGACAACCTTTAGCTTTAGCCTTAGATTTTATGGCGATTGCATTGGCCGAATTGGGAAGTGTTTCTGAGCGAAGAACGTATCAATTGATTTCAGGAACTAGAAATCTTCCTGCATTTTTAGTAGACAATCCCGGTTTGAATTCTGGTTTGATGATTCCGCAATATACAGCGGCAAGTATTGCGAGCCAAAATAAGCAATTGGCAACTCCCGCCAGTGTGGATAGTATAGTTTCCAGCAACGGGCAGGAAGATCATGTCAGTATGGGCGCAAATGCTGCTACCAAAGCATTACGCGTTTTGGATAATCTGGAACGCATTTTAGCTATCGAATTAATGAGTGCTTCCCAAGCTATTGAATACAGACGGCCATTACAATCCAGTGATTTTATTGAAATGTTTTTAAACGCATATCGCGAAGAAGTTCCTTTGATTAAAGAAGACCGAATATTGCATTATGATATTGAAAAGACGGTCTCTTTTTTGAACACTTTTCAAATAGAAAACGATTTGTTAATGTTAGCTTAACATTAGCGGTAAATAATGAAGTAATTTTGCCGGACTAAATTTTAATAAAATGAATATAAATAATTTTTTCCAATTTTTGGTTCCTAAAGACAAGAAATTTTTTCCACTCTTTGAAGAAGCATCAAGTAATTTAATTGAAATTGCTATAAATTTGCATGATGCAGTAAACCTTCCGTTGAAAGAGCGTGAAGTTCTCTTTCAGAAAATTGATGTTCTAGAGCAAAAAGGGGAGGATATAACGCGTCAAACTAACCTTGAATTGAGCAGAAATTTTATCACTCCATTTGATAGAGAAGATATTTATTCATTAATAAGTTCTATAGACAATGTTGCCGGAAATCTTCACGGCGCAGCAAGTAGAATGAGATTGTATCAAGTCGATAAAATTACAAAATCTATCAGAAAATTGACTGAAATTAATCTTGAAGCGTGTCAGAACATTGATATTGCAATAAGAGAATTGAGAGATTTGAAAAAAATGAAAAACATCACTGATGCTTGTCTTCGAATTAATAAATTGGAAAATAAATCAGACAATGTTTATGATAAAGCAGTTCTTGATTTGTTTGAAAATGAAACAGATGCAAAAAACATTATCAAGTACAAGGAAGTATTATCAGTTTTAGAAACTGCAACTGATAAATGTAAAAGTGTAGCTAGTGTTTTAGAATCTATTTCTGTAAAACACTCTTAATTCAATCGGTTTTATTCTGAAATTATAATTTATGGAATTTACATTACTTATAGTTATTATAGTGCTGGCTTTGATCTTTGATTATATTAATGGTTTTCATGATGCTGCCAATGCTATAGCAACCGTTGTTGCCACAAAAGTATTAAGCCCTTTTCAAGCAGTTGTTTGGGCAGCTTTTTTTAACTTTTTAGCCTACTGGGTTTTTGGTTTTGGTGTAGCGGATACGGTAGCAAAAACAGCCAATACTTTAGAAATTGATTTAGTTGTAATTCTCGCTGGAGTAATAGCTGCGATTATTTGGAATTTGTTCACATGGTGGCAAGGGATTCCATCCAGTTCTTCACATACTCTTATTGGAGGATTTGCTGGAGCAGCCATTGCGCATGCTATTGCTGTCCATGGTTTTTTTGGATATGCAGTAATTGAAGGAACAGAAGTTCATACCGCATATTGGTATGATACTGTAAACTGGTATACAGCAGGAAAAAATGGAGGATTTCCTTCTGGAGTCTTAATCATTATTGCTTTCATTGTTTTGGCTCCTTTAATCGGTGCTTTAATGTCATATTTAATATCTATTTGGCTTCTTAATGCTTCGAAAAGAAGTATCTATCCAAAAATCTTTACAGTTGGATTAATGCTGTTAACTATTTGGTTTGTGGAAAGTCAAATGGTGTACTTTGATGAAATCAAGAAACCACGTTTCGACTCACAGTTTTGGAGTGTTGTTTTTGAGTCACACAATATTAAGTGGTTTTTAGTTGCATTTATTATACTTTCAATAAGTTCTTTTTGTCTGATTTTTAGCAGTTTAAATCTTCATCAGTCAACATATTGGTTAAAGAAAATGCAATTGTTATCATCAGCTGCTTTTAGTTTAGGGCATGGTGGGAATGACTCTCAAAAAGTGATGGGTATTATAGCTGCGGCCGTAACAGTTTACATTCAAACTAGTGGTATTGCACAGGAAAGTTTACCAGACTGGTTAGATGTAGTTCTTCCGGATGAGAATGGAGCTTTCAAAATGCCAGACTGGATTCCGTTAGCGTGTTATTCTGCAATTGCTGCCGGTACTTTAAGTGGTGGTTGGAAAATCGTAAAAACGATGGGTTCAAAAATCACAAAAGTAACTTCTTTTGAAGGTGTTGCTGCGGAAACTGCAGGGGCATTGACTTTATATTTTACGGAGCATTTTAAAGTTCCCGTAAGTACGACGCATACTATTACTGGATCTATAATTGGAGTAGGACTTACTAAAAGAGTTTCTGCAGTACGCTGGGGAATGACAGTAAGTTTGTTGTGGGCTTGGGTTTTAACTATTCCAATTTCAGCAATATTAGCGGCAATCATCTACTATATTTTTAATATTTTTATTTAATGCTAAAATTACAATCATAAAAAAAACCATTCTTCAAGAATGGTTTTTTTATGCTCTAAAATTAAGTTTTTTACAAAAGTACATCCTGAATTTCTTTAGTTTTATCAAATAAGCTTTTCGCAAAAGAACATGTGGGTATAATCTTCAAATTATTTTCTCGGGCATATTGTACGGCTTCCAACACCATTTTTTTGCCCACGCTTTGTCCGGTAAAATCTGGATTTACTTCGGTGTGGTCAATGATAAATGTATTAGTTCCCGACCATGTATATGCCATTTTTCCAATTTCTTCCTTGTGTACCACCGCTTTAAAATAGCCACTTTTAGTTTCGTTTAAATGTTCAATTGTCATTAATTTCTAATTTAATTTTGTTACTATTTAGATAAAAGGGATTTAGTTAATTCAACTTAGTCTTTTGGAAAAACCTCCCCATAAACTAGTGTCGTTAACTACCATTGCATTTTGAAAAGAGTTGTTGATGAGCAGAATCAATATTACATCAGCGGTGTTCAGTTGTGACAATTCTTTTTTGCCAAAAAGGCGTAAAGCGATAACCATAAAAAAATAAACGGCACTACTGCGGAGAATAATCGCAAAGTACTAGTTCATTTTTTAGGTTTATTACATTTTGTTATAATATTAGATTCTCAGTAATTCCATATGTTGCACTTGCAGAAGTACAGAATAATTGATTATTTCAATTCAGCTTTTTGTTTGAAATTTTTTTCAATTGCTTTAATCATTTCTCCTGCAATATCTTTATTTGTTGCACCTTCAATGCCTTCTAATCCAGGTGATGAATTTACTTCCAGTAACAATGGTCCTTTCGCAGAACGAATAATATCAACTCCTGCTACTTTCAGATCCATAGCTTTCGTAGCTTTTATGGCAATACGTTTTTCTTCTGCGGTTACCTTTATAACTGATGCTGTTCCTCCAAGATGAATGTTGGCTCTAAATTCACCAGGCATCGCTTCACGCTGAATTGCAGCTACTACTTTTCCGTCAATTACAAAACAACGGATGTCTTTTCCATTAGCTTCCTTGATGAATTCCTGAACTAATATATTGGCATTTAAACTTTTGAAAGCATTAATAACACTTTCTGCGGCCTTTTTTGTTTCTGCTAATACGACTCCTTTTCCTTGGGTTCCTTCAAGTAATTTTACGATTAAAGGAGAACCTCCAACCATTTTTATCAAGTCATCGGTATCCAAAGGAGAATTGGCAAAACCAGTCGTAGGAATTTCTACACCATGATTTAGCAGTAATTGCAAAGAATATAATTTATCGCGTGATTGTGTAATGGCATTTGATGAATTCAAACAATATACCTTTAAAGCTTCAAATTGTCGTGTCAATGCGCATCCGTAAAAAGTGATACTTGGTCTGATTCTAGGAATAATCGCATCAAATTGATTTAAAATTTTACCGCCACGATAATGGATTTCCGGTGTTTTCGCATCCAACTTCATGTAACATTCCTTGATGTTTAGAAAGTGCATTTCGTGACCACGCATTTCACCAGCTTCCATAATACGCTTGTTGCTGTACAATTCAGGATTACTGGCTAAAAGTCCAATACGTAAACCGGAAGTTGCTTTTTCAGAATTTTTATATAACTCTTTTAAAGTGTCTGTTGTGGGTTGTCCCAAAAGGTATTTTTGTTCTGGATCAACCAAAACTCTTCCGCTCATGGCTTCACGTCCCAAAAGCATTCTGAAACCCATAGAATCTCGATTGGTCAATGTCATTTCTATTGGCCACTGAGAACTTCCAATTTGTAGATTTGTTTGAATAACATAGCGTTGCTCTCTAAATCCACTGGAACTTTTAACAATCCGTTTATCAATTAATGGTGCTTCACAATGGATTACCGTTTTTAGATTATTTTGTATCGGATTAATGTCAAATTTTACCCAGTTGCTTTCATTTTTAATGAATGGAGCAATGTTTATAGCATGTAGAGCAGATGTTTTTGCGCCCGAGTCCACTCGGGCTTTTATAGTGGGAATTCCTAGTTCTGGAAAAGAACACCATTCCTCACTACCTAGAATAACTTTATTATCTGACATAAATTAATTTTATTAAATCTTTTTTTAAAACTCAAATGTAAATATTTGTTTTTAAAAAAAAGGGTATTTGCCGTAAAGAATAAACCCGTTATGTTATAAAAACGTAACGGGTTTATATCAAGATAATTGTTTAATAATTATGGATTTGTTGGTTCTCCCGCCTTGTGAACTTTTACTGTTAATTCTTGAGCACCTTCTTCTATATCCATGAAAATCTCATCTCCGGAACTAATTTTCGAAGTGATAATTTCTTCGGCGAGCGTATCTTCAACATATTTCTGAATAGCTCTTTTAAGAGGTCTTGCGCCAAATTGTCTATCGAAACCTTTGTCAGCGATAAAAGCTTTAGCTTTGTCAGAAAGATTCAGTTGATAACCCAATTCTGCTACACGAGCAAATAATTTTTTCAATTCGATTTCTATAATAAGATCGATATCATGTTTTTCCAAAGCATTGAAAACAATTACATCATCAATTCGGTTTAGGAATTCAGGAGCAAAAGTTTTTTTCAATGCGTTTTCAATAATACTTTTCGAATTATCGTCAGCCTGAGCTACTTTGGCAGCAGTTCCAAAACCCACTCCTTGTCCAAAATCTTTTAATTGTCTAGCTCCAACATTCGAAGTCATAATAATTATAGTGTTTTTGAAATCAATTTTGCGACCTAAACTGTCAGTCAAATAACCATCATCCAAAACTTGCAATAGCATATTGAAAACATCAGGATGTGCTTTTTCGATCTCATCCAATAATACAACACAATATGGTTTTCTACGAACTTTTTCTGTTAATTGACCACCTTCTTCATATCCTACATATCCCGGAGGCGCTCCAACTAAACGAGAAATCGCAAATTTTTCCATGTATTCACTCATGTCAATACGAATCAATGCATCTTCCGAGTCGAATAATTCTTTGGCTAAAACTTTAGCTAACTGTGTTTTACCAACACCGGTTTGTCCTAAGAAAATAAAAGAACCAATTGGACGATTAGGATCTTTCAATCCAGCACGATTTCTTTGGATAGAACGAGCAATTTTCATTACTGCTTCTTTTTGTCCAATAACTTTCCCTTCAATTAGTTCTGGTAGTTTAGCTAGTTTGTTACTTTCTGTTTGAGCAATACGATTCACGGGAATTCCACTCATCATCGAAACGACATCGGCTACATTATCCTCAGTAACTTCTATTCGGTTATTTTTAGCATCTTCTTCCCATTGTTCTTGGGCGATAGCTAAATCTTTTTCAATACGTTTTTCATCGTCACGAAGTTTTGCAGCCTCTTCGTATTTTTGTTTTTTAACTACAACATTCTTTAATTCACGTACATCCTCTAATTGACGTTCAAGATCTAAAATTTGTTTTGGAACTTCAATATTGGTAATGTGAACTCTAGAACCTGCTTCATCTAATGCATCAATAGCTTTGTCCGGCAAGAAACGTTCCGACATATATCTGTCCGTTAATTTTACACAAGCCTCGATAGCTTCTTGCGAGTAGGTAACGTTATGATGGTCTTCGTATTTGTTTTTAATGTTATTCAAAATAGTAATTGTTTCAGAAACCGATGTAGGTTCCACAATTATTTTTTGAAAACGTCTTTCCAATGCGCCGTCTTTTTCTATGTATTGTCTGTATTCATCTAATGTTGTGGCACCAATACATTGAATCTCTCCACGCGCTAATGCTGGTTTGAACATATTGGATGCATCCAAAGAACCTGTTGCGCCACCGGCACCCACGATAGTGTGAATTTCATCAATGAATAAAATGATATCATCATTTTTTTCCAATTCGTTCATAACTGCTTTCATTCGTTCTTCAAATTGTCCACGGTATTTTGTACCCGCAACAAGACTCGCTAAATCCAAAGTAACGACACGTTTATTAAATAAAGTACGAGATACTTTCTTCTGAATAATTCGCAATGCTAAACCTTCAGCAATAGCTGATTTTCCCACTCCAGGTTCTCCAATAAGTAATGGATTATTCTTTTTTCGACGGCTCAAAATTTGAGAAACACGTTCAATTTCTTTCTCACGTCCTACTACAGGATCCAGTTTTCCTTCTTCGGCCATTTCTGTTAAATCCCTTCCAAAATTATCTAAAACAGGAGTTTTTGATTTTTTGTTGGATTTATTGGCCGGATTGTTGAAAGTTCCTTCTTTCAGACTGTCATCTTGTCCTGAATCGTCATTGTATGATTCGTTTCGGGGCAAATTTTCTATAAAATCTTCTTCGTTTGGAGTCATGTTTAGGTATTGTTCTTTAGCTACATCATAATCAATTTTTAGTTTATTTAGTAGCTTGGTTGTTGGATCGTTTTCGTTTCGTAAAATACACAGTAATAAATGTGCTGTACTGATAGACGAACTTTGAAATACTTTAGCTTCAAGAAAAGTGGTTTTCAATGCTCGTTCTGCTTGTCGTGTCAAGTGTAAGTTTTTCTTTTCAACATTTACCTCTAAGCTTGGGCTTGCTGGGCTTAGGATTTCTACTTTTCTACGTAAGTGATCCAAATCAACATCCAGGTTATTCAATATTTGAATTGCTTTTCCATTTCCGTCCCTTAGAATGCCTAATATTAAGTGTTCCGTTCCTATGAAGTCATGCCCTAAACGCAAAGCTTCTTCTTTGCTGTAAGTAATAACGTCTTTTACTCTTGGTGAAAAATTATCATCCATAATATATATTTGATATCGTAAATTTAGTGAATTAGTGATAGAAAAACAAAAACCATTCCCATAAGAAGTAATGTCAGCTAAGAGACAAAAATAATCATAATATTAAAGTTAATTTTCCCTTAAATTATTAACTAAAAACGAAGTTTAATTTGTTAATAAATCATTGAAATAAGTACTTCGAAATTGGTTTAAAAATTTCAAAAAGGTGTATATTGGCACGTTTGAAACTAATATAATTTTTTAATATAACAACTTATGTCTGAAGGAGAAAAGTTAATTCCTATTAACATTGAAGATGAAATGAAAACAGCTTATATCGATTATTCGATGTCAGTAATTGTATCAAGAGCGCTTCCAGATGTCAGAGATGGCTTGAAACCAGTACATCGAAGAGTACTTTATGGAATGCATGATTTAGGAGTTAACTCTAGATCTGCTCATAAAAAGTCAGCAAGAATTGTCGGGGAAGTTCTTGGAAAATATCACCCTCATGGTGACACCTCTGTTTATGATGCTATGGTTCGTATGGCACAAGAATGGAGTATGCGTTATTTATTGATTGATGGTCAAGGTAATTTTGGTTCTGTAGATGGCGATAGTCCTGCGGCGATGCGTTATACGGAGGCCAGAATGCGTAAGATTTCGGAAGAAATTTTGGCAGATATAGATAAAGAAACAGTTGATTTTAAATTGAATTTTGATGATACTTTAGAGGAACCAACAGTTATGCCAACGCGTGTTCCTACTTTACTGATAAATGGAGCAACAGGAATTGCGGTAGGTATGGCTACTAATATGCCACCTCACAATTTAACGGAGGTAATCAATGGTACGTTAGCCTTCATGGATAATAATGACATTGAGGTTGATGAGTTGATGACGCATATTAAAGCCCCAGATTTCCCAACTGGTGGAATTATATATGGATATGAAGGCGTTCGTGAAGCATTCAAAACAGGTAGAGGGCGTATTGTGATGCGTGCTAAAGTTGGTTTTGAAGAAGTTGATGGTCGTGAGTGCATCATTGTTACCGAAATTCCTTACCAAGTCAACAAAGCCGATATGATTAAGCGTACAGCTGATTTGGTTAATGACAAAAAAATTGATGGCATTGCGAATATCCGTGATGAATCAGATAGAAACGGAATGCGTATCGTTTATATTTTGAAACGTGATGCAACACCAAATGTAGTTTTGAATACACTTTATAAATTTACACAATTACAGTCTTCGTTTAGTGTAAATAACATTGCAATTGTAAAAGGGCGTCCGCAAATGTTGAATCTAAAAGATCTGATTCATTATTTTATCGAACACCGTCATGATGTGGTGACTCGCAGAACGCAATTTGAATTGAAAAAAGCGGAAGCAAGAGCACATATATTAGAAGGGTTGATTATTGCTTCGGATAATATTGATGAAGTAATAGCATTAATCAAAGCTTCAAAAAGTACGGAAGAAGCAAGAGAGAAATTAATCGAAAGATTCAAATTATCCGATATTCAATCTCGTGCTATCGTAGAAATGCGTTTGCGTCAATTAACAGGTCTTGAACAAGATAAGTTAAGAACAGAATACGATGAAATCATGAAGTTAATTGAGCATTTGAAAGCTTTATTAGCCGATGTAAACTTGAGAATCGCCTTGATTAAAGAAGAATTGACTGAAATTCGTGATAAATACGGTGATGAGCGTCGTTCTCAAATTGAGTATTCTGGTGGTGATGTTAGTATCGAAGATTTAATTGCCGATGAAAATGTGGTAATTACCATTTCACATGCAGGCTATATTAAACGTACCAATCTTACTGAATATAAAACTCAGAATAGAGGAGGAGTTGGACAAAAAAGCGCCGGAACAAGAGATCAAGATTTCTTAGAGCATATGTTTGTGGCAACGAATCACCAATATATGATGTTCTTTACCCAAAAAGGAAAATGCTTCTGGATGCGTGTTTATGAAATACCGGAAGGGAGCAAAACTGCTAAAGGTAGAGCAATCCAAAACTTAGTAAATATTGAAAGTGACGATAAAGTAAAAGCATTTATTTGTACTCAAGATTTAAAAAATCAGGAATACATTAAAAGTCACAACCTTATTATGGTTACTAAAAAAGGTCAGGTTAAGAAAACTTCTTTGGAGAAATATTCTAAACCTAGAGTTAATGGTGTTGCTGCAATTACTATTAAGGAAGGCGATGAATTATTAGAAGCTAAATTGACAAACGGAGAAAGTCAAATTATTTTAGCTGTGAAATCTGGAAAATTAGTTCGTTTTGAAGAAACAAAAACACGTCCGATGGGAAGAACAGCTTCCGGAGTTCGTGGAATTACTCTTAAGGATGATACGGACGAAGTTATTGGCATGGTTACTGTAGATAAGGAAAATATTAACGATTCCCAAATTTTAGTAGTAACTGAAAATGGTTATGGAAAGCGTACCAAATTAGTCGATGAAGATGGTGAAGATGTTTATAGAATTACTAATCGTGGAGGAAAGGGTGTTAAAACACTTAATATAACAGAAAAAACCGGAAAACTTATTTCGATAAATGCAGTTACTGACGCTGATGATTTGATGATTATTAATAAATCTGGATTAACAATCAGAATGGCTATTGAAGATTTGCGTGTAATGGGACGTGCTACCCAAGGGGTTAAATTGATAAATCTAAAAGGTAAAGATTCAATTGCTGCTGTTACCAAAGTAATGAAAGACGATGTGGCAGAAGTGGTTGTTGATGAAGACGGAAATATTATTGAATCTGACGCTATCGAAAGAGTGAAACCGGTATTAGAAGTTCTCGAGGACGAAGGTGTAGAAGAGGACGATGATGAAGATGAAACAGAAGAAGATGACACTGAAGATGACACTGAAGAAGACGATTCTGACGACGAAGCTTAATTAAAAAAAGAAGAACAAGAATAATTATTAAACAAACAGAGAATATTATGAAAAGTAAATATGTAGTATTAGCATCAGCGTTATTGATATCAGTAGCTACTTTTGCTCAAAAAGATCAAATTAAAGCAGCTGAAAAGGCGCTTAAAGGTGGGAAATCTCTAGAGGCGGTAACCATTTTGACAGAAGTAGAATCTTTAATAGCTAATGCACCGGATGCTGAGAAAGCACAGTTTTTCTTTATAAAGGGAAATGCTTTATTAGATTTAGCAAACAAAAATGTTGATGCAAACACGAATCTTTCGCTTGCAGCAAAAGCGTATCAAGATTTAATTGCTGCTGAAAAAGCTTCTGGGAAAGTAAAATTCTCGACGCAAGCTGCTACTTCAATTACAGATATTAAATTCAAATTAATTAATAGTGCAATTGCTGATTCAAAAGTGGATAAGCAATTAGATAGTGCTAAAAAATTGTATGATGCTTATTTGTTAGACAAGAAAGACACAATTAATTTGTATTATGCCGCGTCTACTTATGTTAATGCAAAAGAGTATGATAAAGCGCTTGAGTTGTATGATAACTTAAAAACGTTGAACTATTCTGGAAAAGGAACAAGTTATTTTGCTATCAATAAATTAACGACTCAGGAAGATTTTTTTACGACTAGTCAGGAGAGAGATAGAATGGTGAAATTAGGGACGCACGAAAAGCCAAGAACTGAAGTTGTTCCTTCTAAAAGAGGAGAAATTTATAAAAACATGGCTTTAATTTTAGTTGAAAAAGGTAAAACTGAAGAAGCTAAAAAAGCAATTTCTGCAGCAAGATTAGCTAATCCTGAGGATACATCTTTGATATTAACGGAAGCTAATCTTTATTTAGAAACTAAAGATTTTGACATGTATAAAAAATTAGTCGCTGAAGTATTGGAAAAAAACCCAAACGACGTAGAATTAATTTTTAACCTTGGAGTATTAAGTGCTAATACGAAGAACAAAGATGACGCGGAGAAATATTACAAAAAAGTTATTGAAATTAACCCACAATACATCAATGCTTATATCAATCTAGCTGCAATGAAGTTAGAAAATGAAAAAGTTATTATTGATGAAATGAACAAATTGGGGACATCTACAAAGGATATGAAGCGTTATGATGATTTGAAAAAGAAAAGAGAAGAACTTTTTAAAGCAACAATTCCTTATCTTGAAAAAGCGGTTGAATTAGATTTTAAAAACGAAGATGTTGTTAAAACTCTTTTAGGGGTTTATAGTGCTTTAGAAATGACTGCAGAATACAAAGCATTAAAAGCAAAAATGTAAAAAAGTTTACAGATATAGCATAATTGCTTAACAAAAATACTTAAAGACCCTTTCAAAAGTTTATACTTTGAAAGGGTTTTGTTTTTTGTATGATTTTTTTATTTAGTAGGAATAGTAATTAATAAGGAAAAATAATGTAATTTTTTAATTTACTGATAATTAATGTGTTAAAAATGGGTGATTGTTATATTAAATAATTGTCACTATTTTTTTTGTAAAACAAAAATTTAATTATATTTTTAAATTACATTATGTTTAATTTTTAGTAATTAGAATGGACTTTTACCAGTGAAACTCTTAAAATAAAATCAAAATCTAACTTTAAAACCAAAACCAATATTAATATGAAAAAGCATTACTTTTCGATTATCTTCTTATTATTTTTTTCAACAGTAACATTTGCTCAAAAAAATCAAATAAAGGCAGCTGCAATAGAGTATAATAGTGGTAAATTTCAGCAGGCAATAAATATATTAAATGGTGCAGAGTATTTAATTTTTAATGCGGAAGCAGCTGATCAATCGGAATTCTATAACTTAAAAGCTAAAGTTTTAACTGGTTTAGTAGAAAATAATATTGAACCAACTAAAAACGTTGCTCTTACAGTAACTGCTTATCAAGAGTTGATCGCGGCTGAAAAGGCTTCAGAAAAATTTAAATATTCAGTTGCTGCATTAGAATCTATTAAAAAAATACAAAAGGATTTATTTATTAGTGCTCTTTCAGATGCTAAAGCTAAAAGGTTTTTAGAAGGTGCTAATAAAATGCATACTATTTATTTGACTAATAAAAGAGATACAATTAATTTATATTATGCAGCTTCTTATTTTAGAGACGCTAAAGATTATAATCAGGCTTTAAAACTTTATGAGGAGTTGGATATTCTAAAATATTCAGGGAAGGGTTTAGATTATTACGCTGTTAATAAGCAAAATAATGAAGATGAATTATTTAGTTCTGCAGCATCGAGAGATTTATCTATTAAATCAGGAACTCATGTAAAGCCAAGGATGGAAAAATCCCCATCTAAAAAAGTTGAGATATATACAAGTATGGCTTATATGTATCTTGAAAAAGGAGATTTAGAAAGGTCAGAAAAATTTAATAACAAGCTATTAGAGATCGATCCTAAAAACCCTGATTCCTATCTAAATTTAGCCTACTTAAAACTTGATGAGAAAAAAGAGATAATGGATCAGATGAGTAATCTTGGAACATCACCTAGTGATATGAAGGTGTATGAACAGATGATAATTAAAAAGGATAATTTACTTAAAAAAGCTATTTCCTTTTTAGAAAAAGGTAATGTAGAAATTCCCAAGAATCAAGATATTTCTAAACTGCTACTGAATTTATACAGAGCCCTAGATATGACGGCAGAGTATAATTCATTAAAAGCACGTTTAGTAAATTTATAAGTTCAAAAAATATAAAGATGCCGTTTTAAATAATTTTTTTAATCACTCTGAGTTTATGAGTGTGTTTATTTATTTCGGCATTATATATCCCAAGATGATCTAATCTGTCAATTCGAACTTTTCCACTGGCGTGAATAATGTAATTATTTTCCATCATAATTCCAACGTGGGTAATTGCTCCTTCATCATTGTCAAAAAAAGCTAAATCTCCAGGTTCACTTTCTTCAATAAAACTTAAGGCTTCTCCTTGTGTTGATTGTTGGGAAGCATCTCTAAGTAATTTGTAACCATTTAGTTTATATACCATTTGCGTAAATCCGGAACAGTCAATACCAAAAGGTGTTTTTCCTCCCCACAAATAAGGAGCATTCACATACATAAAGGCTGTATTGATTAAGTTGCTTTTAGCTTTTTCACCACTGGTTTTAATTCCTTCAAAATCAAAATTAGCAACATTTATTTCATTGTGATTGATAAATGCTAACGAAGACCCAAGAGGAATTGGCATTAATAAGTTGTTTGGAGCAGTAACATATTCAATCAAATCAGAATTTAAAATGATAGCTTCTGTTGACAATTGCTTAAAGCTGGACTCTGAAATCGGTTGTAACTGTTTAGAGTCTATCCAGCCTTCATAATCATCATATTGCATTCTGATGTAAGACCATTGCTTTAGTTGCTCTAAAATTTCAAAATGTTCACCAAATAAAACTTGAGAAACGATTTCGCTTCTGTCACTGGGTTCAATGCGAAGTGGGATTATGGCTAGATTACAAATTCCGAACATTTAGTTTGATTTAGGAGTTAAGAAAAATGAGTTATAAGTTCGAAAACCTATAACTCATTAAATTTTGTATTAGTTATGCTTTTTCAATAACAATTGCCGAGGCACCACCACCACCATTGCAAATTGCAGCAGCACCGATAGTTCCGTTATTTTGTTCTAAAACATTGATTAATGTAACAATTATTCTTACTCCGGAACAACCAAGAGGATGACCCAAGGATACTGCGCCACCGTTTACATTTACATTGCTGTCATCTAAACCTAAAATTTTTGAATTTGCTAATCCTACAACAGCAAATGCTTCATTGAATTCAAAATAATCAACATCACTAATCGCTATTCCTGCTTTTTCTAATGCTTTAGGAATCGCTTTTGCAGGGCTTGTAGTAAACCATTTTGGCTCCTGCGCCGCATCAGCATATCCGTTGATATACGCCAAAGGCTTTAGTCCTAAAGCAATCGCTTTTTCTTCACTCATTAAGATTACTGCTGCTGCACCATCATTTATTGTTGATGCATTGGCTGCAGTTACAGTTCCATCTTTTGTAAAAACAGCATTCAATGAAGGTATTTTATCTAATTTCACATTAGTGAATTCTTCATCTTTAGAAACGATAATAGGGTCTCCTTTTCTTTGTGGAACAGCAACAGGAACTACTTCATTGTCAAATTTACCAGAATCCCATGCTTTTGCGCTTCGCTCATACGATTGAATTGCAAAGTTATCTTGGTCTTCGCGGGTAAAACTATATTCACTTGCACATAAGTCAGCACACACTCCCATAGCGCTGTTATCGTAGGCATCAGTAAGTCCATCTTTCTGCATTCCGTCAATCATGGTTGCTGGACCAAATTTAGTTCCTGTTCTTAAATTCATATAATGTGGAATTAAACTCATGTTTTCCATTCCACCGGCAACTACAATTTCAGCATCGCCACATTGAATCGCTTGAGCGCCCAACATAACTGCTTTCATTCCTGAAGCGCAAACTTTATTTATTGTTGTACAGGCAACCGTATTTGGTAAACCGGCAAATATAGCAGCTTGTCTGGCAGGAGCTTGTCCTACGCCAGCTTGAACTACGTTACCCATAAATACTTCATCAATTAAATTTGGATCTAATTTTATTCTATCCAAAGCACCTTTAATAGCTACTGCACCTAATCTTGGAGCGGTAACTGTAGATAATCCCCCCATAAAACTTCCGATAGGTGTTCTAACGGCAGAAACGATAACAACTCTTTTGTTCATGACTTTCATAATGTTAGTTTATGTAGCAAATTTAATCTTTTTTAAACAATTTCATATTTTGATGTTCAGATTATCTTTTTTAAATTTATTTTTATTCTATATGTTTGATAGTGAAGTGTTTTTATATTAATGACAAAAAAGATTGAAAAAAAGCATTAAAATAGTTGTGAGAAGTCTAAAGATGTCTTAAGTTTGCAACCGCAAAACAGGACGCGTTTCCTTGAGCTTGGAGGGGTGCCAGAGTGGTAATGGAGCAGTTTGCTAAACTGTCATCGAGCAATCGGTGCCAGGGTTCGAGTCCCTGTCCCTCCGCTTTTATAATTTTTTTTTTCGGGGTGTAGCGTAGCTCGGTTATCGCGCCTGCTTTGGGAGCAGGAGGCCGCAGGTTCGAATCCTGCCACCCCGACTAATTTTTTCCAAGAGCAATGGAGGCATAGCTCAGCTGGATAGAGCACCTGCCTTCTAAGCAGGCGGTCGAAGGTTCGAATCCTTCTGCCTTCACAACAAAACCCACTGTATTCAGTGGGTTTTTTGCGTTTAATGATTTTTGTGTTTTATAATTTCCTACATTTACAACAACAAAACGCGACATTTTGCGACATTTTCACGAACAAATCACGAACATGAAAATTGAAATCAAGCTTATTACTTCCCGAAAAGAATCTATTGAAGGTTTTCCTTTGGTGGTGGAAATTGCGCACCAAAATAAACGGAAATCTAAAACGATTGCTTTTTGTAAAGCTAATCATTTTATCCAGGACGGGAAAACAATTTCAAGTAAGCATCCGGATTATGACGTTTTGGCTCCTATTATAATGGAATTGAAAATTAGAGCACGAAAACTGATTTTGAGTGGCGTTACTGATGTGGAAAAAACGTATCAGGATATGTTTGCCATGGATTTTTCGCAAATTGGTTTTTTGGATTATGCAAGAAAACTGATTAATGAAATGAATAGTGTGGCTGAAAATGTGGGAAAACATAATTTGAAGGCTAAAAATAAGTTGTTGGGGAATATTCGCTGTTATGATAATGTGATCGCGCAATTTGAAAATTTTGGCAAAAATGTGAGTTTGCAAAACTTGGATTATGAAATTTTGATGCGTTTTAAGAATTATAATACTAGTATTGGGAATTCTAAGGCTACAACGCATTTATATTTACGCACTTTGCGTTCGATTTATAATAAAGGAATCCTGATGCATAAGTTTGCGGACCAAAAGCCATTTGCTGGCGTTTTTGAAGGCTTGAAAACCCGAAGTTATGATAGCCAAAAAAAGTATTTGGATCGTGAAACTTTGGTAAACTTGGAAAATTTAGACCTGAAAAATGAAAAACAGAAATATATTGATTTATTCCTGCTGCAGTTTTATTTTGGCGGTTGTGATTTGATTGATTTGTATTACCTCAAAAAACGCCAAATACGCAAAGGTCGTATTGTGTTTGAACGAACCAAAACTAATACCGGAACCCGCATTGATTTAAAAGTGCATCCTAAAGCAAGCGCGCTACTGGCAAAATACCCAAATGATGGCGACTGGCTATTTCCTTGGAAAAAAGAAAACAGCTCTTATTTGACTTTTCGCAGGAATTACCAGCGGGATATTTTATTGGTGCAAACCGCAAATGAACTTGAAGTGTTGCCGGATGGCGGGAATATTGGAATAAAAGTGGCAAGGCATACTTTTGCGAACCTGGCGAAAACCTTAAATATTGATACTGATGTGATCCGGGAACTTATGGGCCACGAACGCGATGATGTAGATAATTATTACAAAGATAAGTATCCTGAAAAAATCAGAGATAAAGCGCTTTTTGATATTATTGGATAAATGGATTTTTTATTTCTCCAGTTTCCAGTGCTGCTTCATAATCAATATATGCTGAAAATCCGTATCCGCTGAAAAGTGCATAAGTTTTAAAACCTCTGGCAGTATTTCCCACTGATTTTATTTTTGAAACTACAACTTTATTATTTGAAATAAAAGCAGCGGCCGATACATTTCCTTGAGTGATGAATGTAAAGTCCTTCCCTAAAGGATAGCCTATGGTGATAGTGTCTCCTATTTTTAAAGTAAAACCATCTTTGGTTTGGTACTCCGTGAATTTTCCTGAATCATTAGTTTTGTTGTAAATTGCTTTTTGAGCAAATCCTGAAAAACTAATGAGTAATAATAGTATAATTTTTTTCATTGTTTTTTTTTCTCTAATGTATAAAAAATTAATATTTAACTGAATTTTCTTCTAAAATCTTTTGAAGTCTTCCAACTTCATTTCTTATATCAAAGATCTCCTTATACATATTTATGATTTGCTGTTGCAATTCAGTTGTTTCCGGAATGGTAATGTATTTCATTTCGGGTTCGTTCGCTGGATTGTTTGGCGTGTCTTCAGATATTTTACTTTTAAAAAAATCAATAATTTGATTCAAAGAGTTTTCCTGTGGACTCTTACTTGTTCCGTTTAAAATTCTTTGAACTCCAGCTTCTGTTAATTTGGTGTTTTTTGATATTGTATTTGCAGAAACTTTTAATTCTTTCTGGGTTTTTAATACAAAGTTCAATTTTTCTTCTTTAGTCAAGTTATACATAATCAGTTATTTAAGGTTAAATATTAAATTATTTTGTATTTTTATCGATACAATATGTATTTATATCGATACTTTATGTACATTTGTCCTGTCAAACAATACAAACCAACCAAACTATTTATTTACAAAGTTTGTCAAGACAATACAAAGATATGAAAAAGATAATACAAATTGATCCTGTTGATGAAGAAATGGAATTACTGGCTAATTCAGTACTTATTTTAAATAATTATAAAAGAGCTGGATTTGTAAAAAGAGAGTCTTTTGTGGAGTTGATTATGGCTGAAGATGTTTCGTATCATACGCTTCAAGGCATGCAAAAACTAAATAATTTTTGGGCTGGTCGTGTGAAAGATAAATTCTTGAATACAGATTTAGTTCGAATTATTGAGAATCTGAAATCTGAATAATCATGGCAGCACCATGTCAGCACAAATTCAAATTGAGCGTAAAACATATTATAGTATTTTAGAAAAAACGCAAAAAGGGGATCTGGATATTACAGATTGGTTAGAATGGTTTTTGAACTGTTTGTTGCGTTCTATGAAGCAAACAGATCAAACTATTGCCATGACTTTAAAACGTGCTCAATTTTGGGAAATTAATCACAATATTGATTTTAATCATCGCCAACAGAAGGTTACTCAAATGTTACTTGATATTTTTTTTGGAAAACTGACCGTTTCTAAATACGCAAAGATAACAGGCGTTTCTACTGATACTGCGTTAAGGGATTTGCAAGATTTAATATCTAAAGGGATTTTAGTGCAAGAAGGGGCAGGAAGAGGTACAAGTTATAAATTAATTGACTTAGTATAAGTGTTTGTTGTTAAGTGTATTAACTGGTTATCTAATATGAACCATAAGCTATGTATCTTATAGCAAAGGCTAGGTTTTGTATCAGACAGTTTACAAAACCAATCAAATGTATTCTATGAATTTAGTTGGTTTTTTTTTAAAACAGATTATTTACTTAACGATATTTAGGATCTGTTCCAAAAGAACGAATAATCCGAATTGCTTAGATGATCTGAAAACAAAAATAATTTATATAGAAAAAGGACCCATTTTCATGAGTCCTTAATTTTATTATCCTTGATAATCTCCTTCATTATCACCTTGATTTCTCTTAGGTTGTTCTCTTTCGTTTTTAGGTTTGTTAAAACGATAGGTAAACGATAAATTAAATTGTCTTACTCTCCATTGCATTTCGCTATAAGAATCAACAGTTCCCGGAAGGAAAGTTTCCATCATTCTTTTTCTTGAATTGAAAACATCACTTACATTAAATGAAAGTGTTCCCTTATCCTTTAAGACGTCTTTACTGAATGCGATGTTTGCAGCAAATATTCCTAAACTTCTTCCTTGCGCGTTATTTTGCGGACCGTTGTACGTTGCATTAGTCTGCCAGTCAATTTTGTAAGGCAGTGTGATTTTTGAAGTTAGTCTTGTAGACCATGAAGTTGCGATGTTGTCAAAATTTTGAACAATTTCAGTATTGTTAAAATCAGTGTAAGTAAAATCTCCTTGCGTTTCGTTTCTGAAGAAATTGAAATTACTGTTTAATTTCCACCATTTGTATGGAGAGTAGTTTAATGTGAATTCAAATCCTGTTCTGTATTCAGTTGCTAAGTTGATAGGAGAACTAATAATAATAGGAATACCATTTACAAAATCTCCCGATTCTCTTCTTGCAAATTGAAAAACATCAGTTGTTTTATTTACGTATAAGGAAGTATTGAAAGTCAATTTCTCCCATCTTTTGATGTAACCAAAGTCAATAGCATCTGAAAATGCTGGATCTAAATCTGGGTTTCCAACAAAAATATTGATGTTACTTGACAAGTTGCTGAACGGATTCAACATTCTTCCTCTTGGTCTTTGAATTCTTCGGCTGTAGCTTACAGAAGCACTACTTTTATCTGAGATCTCATAGGTAAAAAATGCACTTGGGAAAAAGTTATTGTATTTTTTAGTATTAAAATCATTAGTTGCTAATTGATTGATCTCAATATTTGAATCTTCAAAACGCAATCCAAATAAAGCTGAAAGTTTATTGATTTTCAGGCCGTATTGAGTGTAAAGAGCATTTACTTTTTCTTTATATTCCAATGTATTAGTAAAGTTTTCATTGATTACGCCATCATTATCAACTCTGTAATCAGTCAGTAATTCGGAGAAATCACCACGGTAACCTGCTTCGAACTGACTTCCTTTTCCAAAAGGCAGTACATAGTCCATTTGAAGTAAATTTCTGCTCTGATTTTGATTGTTGATGGTTTTGTCAAATTTTACTACACTTGTATTTGTTGCTGTGTCTGTAATTAAAGCGTCATTGATGTCATCATTGGTGGAGAAGGAACCATCAAATGTTAATTTATGACCGTCTTTTTTAAATTTCTTAGTGAAGTTAGTTGTAAATTCTACATTTTCACTGTCGCTATTTTCCAAATTGATTCGGTTACGAGTGTAATCATAATTAAATCCTGCATCATAGTTATTCTGGAAAACGTTATCCACATTGTTACCATTACTTTTTCTGTAGTTAAAAGTATTGGTCCAAGAAACGCTTTCGGTTAAATACCATTCCATTCCAAAGTTTCCATTGTATCCTTTATTGTCTCTTTCGTTTTCTCTCGTTTCATTTACATAATTTCGAGTTGAATTGTCGACATTTAAATATCTTGAATTTGTAAAGGCGTTTCCAGGATTACTGCGGTCATTGTATCCTTGTGTTGTAAAAAGATTGAAGTTCTTGGATTTGTAATTTAAGGTTCCGCTTAAACCAAAATTTTCAGGATATCCGGCAGATGCAATTATTGTTCCGTTTAAACCTTGGTTTTTTCCTTTTTTAATATAATGTTCAATAATCCACCACCACCTTCTGCATCATATCGTGCCGATGGATTAGTGATTACTTCAACTTTTTCAATCGCATCAGCAGGAATCAATCGCAATGCTTCAGCAATATTAATAGCGTTTGAAGGTCTGCCATCAATAAGAACTCTTACATTTTCATTTCCACGAAGGCTTATATTTCCTTCCACATCTACAGCAACAGAAGGAATGTTATCTAAAACATCACTTACAGTTCCACCTTTTACCATTAGATCACTACCTACATTATATACTTTTTTATCTAATTTTATTTCAACTGTCGTTTTTTCGGAACGAATGATAACCTCATTCAATTGATTAGCATCTTCCTCTAAACTGATTAAACCTAAACTGGTAGTTTTTTGAAGATTTTTTAGTTTAAACTCGCTTAATTTAAATGATATAAACTCGATTTTTATGTCGTAAATTCCGGGGTTGACTTCAATATCAAATTCTCCAGTTGCGTTAGTAATTCCACCTGCTACTGGTTTTGGATTATTAGGCACTGAGAAAGTAATTGTTGCGTACTCAAGTGGTTGTTTACTTATTTTTTCCACTACCTTTCCGGTAATTTTGATTTTTGGAACAGCAGGACCTTGTTGGGCAAAACTGAATAAGGTTGTTAAGAAGAGAACAAGAATTAATACGGATTTTATTTTTTTCATTTTTTAAAAAACTTTGGTTATGCCAATTAGATTGTAAAAGTAAGATTTGGTTTAATACTATAAATCACAAATAAATGTTAATTAAAATATGCGAATTTTCATAATATAAACGATTCTACTTTTTCTAAGTCACGTCCTATAATCGCCGATTCCCCAATAACAACGATGGGTCTTTCTATAAGAATTGGGTTATCGACCATTGCTTGAATAATTTCATCCGAATTCATTTTTTTATCTCTAAAAATTTCAATCCAAATTTTTTCTTTTTGGCGAATTAATTCAATAGGTTTTTTGTTCAGTTTTTGAAGGATGGAGGATAATTCTTCAAGAGATGGCGGGTTGGTCAGATAATTAATAACTTCGAACTCTTTTTTAGAATTTTCGAGAAGAGCTAAACAATTTCTTGATTTTCCACAGCGTGAATTATGGTATATTTGTATCATATTTTAATGAAAGTAAGTTAGGATTGAAAAGTATATTAAGTGTAGCAAAAATAACATTTGTTATACTAATTAGGTAAAAATATTAAACTAAAAATACATGTTTATAGAACAAGGTTTAAAATCAGAAAATAAGTTTTGGAAGTATATTGTGGGCTCTCTAATAATCATTTTTGCTTCATTTCTGGGTCAATTGCCACTCCTTATGGCATTACTTTATGAGACATTCGTACATGGAAAATCGTATCCTACCAGCAATGAGGCAATCATGCGTTTTTTTGAACCCAATTTCACTTTGTTCTTGATCATGATTTCGTTTGTAATTATAATGCTCGGAATTATTTTGGTAATCCGCTATTTGCATCATCAAACGGTACTTTCTGTCACAACCTCAAGAAATACAGTAGATTGGAGCCGAATCGTGTTTTCATTTTTGATTTGGTCAGTAATAACTATTGTATCTACATTGTTATTTTATTATTATTCTCCAAGTGATTTTGTCATCAACTTTAAACCTGTTCCATTTGCTATTTTGGCAATAATCGCTATATTCCTTATTCCTATACAAACCAGTTCCGAAGAATATATTTTTAGAGGCTACTTGATGCAGGGATTTGCCAATCTTGCCAGAAACAAATGGTTTCCGCTACTGATGACATCATTGATTTTTGGTGGCATGCATTGGTTTAATCCAGAAGTTACTAAGATTGGTCCAATTGTTCTGGTTTATTACATTGGGACTGGGTTGTTTCTGGGAATTATAACGCTTATGGATGAGGGAATGGAATTGGCTTTGGGCTTTCATGCAGCTAATAATTTAGTTGGTGCATTGTTAATCACTTCAGATTGGTCTGCTTTTCAAACGCATTCTATTTTCAAAGATATTTCAGATCCTTCAGCGGGTTTAGATGTTATTTTTCCTGTTGTCATAATATTCCCAATACTTTTATTTATCTTTAGTAAAAAATACAACTGGACGAACTGGAAAGAAAAACTAAGCGGCAATATATAGTTGATTTAAGCATTAAATAATTTAAAAAATACTCGCTCATGACCAATACAATAACTTATCAGAGTGTTCATAATCTGTTTAAATTGAACGGATTTCACCTAAATCGAAATGATTTATGTCGAGTTGCGTATAGTTTCATCAAAGAAGGTGATGAATATGAGAAGTCTGTTGGAGACTTCATACTTGATTGGTTTGACAATAAATCCTACCTCGAACTGAATACATCCGGGACTACGGGAACGCCCAAAATAATCCGAATTGAGAAACAAGCAATGGTCAATTCAGCGATTGCTACTGGTGATTTTTTTGATTTACAACCGGGCGATAGAGCATTACACTGTTTGCCAACGAAATACATCGCTGGAAAGATGATGTTTGTTAGAAGCTTTATTCTTGGTCTTGATATCGATTTTGTGGCGCCAACTTCGCATCCAATGGTGAAAAATGACACTAAATATGATTTTGTAGCTATGGTTCCTTTACAGGCCCAAAACTCTTTGGCAGCATTAAATAATGTGAAGAAGATGATTATTGGCGGTGCAAAAATGAACAATGCTTTAGAAAAAGGACTTTCTAAATTGAAAACACAGGTGTACGAAACCTACGGTATGACTGAAACTATTACGCATATTGCAGCTAAAAAAATAGGAGAGAAGGCATTTTCAGTTTTACCTAACATAAAAATTGCCAAAGATGACAGAAATTGTCTGGTCATTGATGCACCTAAAATTTCAGAAGAATCGATTGTTACGAATGATTTAGTGGAAATAGTTGGTGAAAATCAATTTGTTTTTTTAGGAAGAATAGATAATGTAATCAACAGCGGTGGGATTAAATTAATCCCTGAAAAAATCGAGGATAAATTGTCGGCAAAGATTCAATCCAGATTTTTTGTAACTGGAATACATGACGCTGATTTAGGCGAAAAATTAGTTTTAGTAATCGAAGGCGAAAATCAAACTTTGGAGGAAAGTATTTTTGATGGGTTAGATAAATATGAAAAACCAAAAGAAGTATTTTATATAGCAAAATTTTCCGAAACTGAAAATGGTAAGCTGAAAAGAAAAGAAATACTGGAGAGCATATAAATTAGTATAAGTATCAAATTCAAAAACAATCTTTTCTGGAAGACACTTTTGAATTTGATACTTTTTAATAAAAATTAGTTTGTAAATCGGTAATTGAATCTCAAACCTAAACTATTTTCAGCATGGCCACGAGCCAAAAACTGAGTTAAATTCATCGATACACCTAATTTATTTTTGTTAGGACTAATATTAAAGTAGCGACCCACATACAAACCGGAGCAGGCACCAAATTGTTGATCGCTGGCGTATTCTGAAACAAAACCCATTCCAATTTTACCGTCTTCATCTGATAAAACATAGCCAACGCCTGTTTCTGCTCCCCAAAACCAATGTGAATTCATATTGAATTGAATGTTGGGTTTGATACTAAAAAGACTAAAATTATTATGACTGGCTCTTTCTTGCAGTGTACTTTCGGGGGTTAGAATTCGAGTGTTTTTTCGGATGAACCGATAATCATAATCAAATCGGATTCCTAGTTCTATTTTTTTTGAAATCAATTTTCCAGCTCTCGCATTCAAACCAATCGCTAGTCGGTGCGTCCGATACATCTCGATATGAACTGGTAAAGATGCATTGAGTCCCGATTCAAAATAAATAGGTTTCTTTTCTTTTTGAGTACCAGTCTTGCCTAATTTGTTTTGTGCACAAATTGAATAACCCATTAGTAGCATTATACTAAATAGTAGCGCCAAAATCTTTTTCATTTCTTATTCAAGTTTAAATTAATAAAATGAATTAGGTTAAGATTTTTTAATAAATGAGGCTATTTTACAACTGCTACAAAGCGGGAGTAAAACAGCCATAAATATACAAAACATTACTATAAGTATTTGAAAATCAGTATTAAACTTGAATAACTCCTAAATTAAATTTTTTCTCAATTGGCGAGTGGTTTGCCGCTTCAATTCCCATAGATATCCAAGTTCTGGTATCTTTTGGATCGATAATCGCATCTGTCCATAAACGTGATGCAGCATAATAAGGAGAAACTTGTTCGTCATATCTCGCTTTTATTTTATCAAATAACTCTTTTTCTTTGATTTCATCTATGACTTCACCTTTTGCTTTAAGCGAAGAAGCTTCAATTTGTGCTAATACTTTTGCAGCCTGTGTTCCACCCATAACGGCTAATTCTGCACTTGGCCAAGCAAAAATTAATCTTGGGTCATAGGCTTTACCGCACATAGCATAATTTCCTGCTCCGTATGAATTTCCCACGATTACCGTAAACTTTGGTACAACCGAATTAGAAACTGCGTTTACCATTTTGGCACCGTCTTTTATGATTCCGCCATGTTCAGATTTAGATCCAACCATAAATCCCGTAACATCTTGAACGAATACTAATGGAATTTTTTTCTGGTTGCAATTGGCTATAAAACGAGTGGCTTTATCCGCACTATCGGAATAAATTACTCCTCCAAACTGCATTTCTCCATTTTTAGTTTTCACCACTTTTCGTTGGTTAGCAACAATTCCCACTGCCCATCCATCAATTCTGGCATAACCGGTTATAATGGTTTGACCGTAACCGTCTTTATACGCTTCAAATTCAGAATTATCAACTAAACGATTAATGATTTCCATCATGTCGTACTGCTCATTTCGGGCTTTTGGCAAAACACCGTAAATTTCATTTTGGTCTAATGCCGGTTTTTCAGCTTTAATTCGGCTGAAACCGGCTTTGTCAAAATCACCTATTTTGTCGACTATATTTTTTATTTTATCTAATGCATCTTTATCATCTTTGGCTTTGTAATCCGTAACGCCCGAAATCTCACAATGGGTTGTTGCTCCCCCCAATGTTTCATTATCGATGCTTTCGCCAATAGCAGCTTTCACTAAATAACTTCCAGCTAAGAAAATACTTCCCGTTTTATCAACAATCATAGCTTCATCGCTCATGATTGGCAAATAGGCACCACCAGCAACGCAACTCCCCATCACAGCAGAAATTTGAGTTATTCCCATACTGCTCATCAGGGCATTATTTCTAAAAATACGTCCGAAATGTTCTTTATCAGGGAAAATTTCGTCTTGCAATGGCAAGTAAACTCCGGCACTATCCACTAAATAGATGATTGGCAATCTGTTTTCCATTGCAATTTCTTGCGCACGTAAGTTTTTCTTTGCGGTGATAGGAAACCAAGCACCTGCTTTCACGGTAGCGTCATTGGCCACAACAATGCATTGTTTCCCTCTTATGTACCCTATTTTTACCACAACACCTCCTGATGGACAGCCGCCGTGTTCCGCATACATTCCTTCACCAACAAACGCTCCAATTTCTATACACTTCGCCTTTGGATCCAATAAATAATCGATACGTTCGCGTGCAGTCATTTTGCCTTCACTATGTAATTTTTGGATGCGTTTTTCGCCGCCGCCTAATTTAACTACGCTTAATTTTTGACGCAAAGCAGAAAGTAAAAGTTTATTGTGGTCTTCGTTTTTGTTGAAGTTCAAATCCATGATGAAATAATGTTAAAAAAGTTTGTGCTAAAATACAAAATCCATCGAAATAAATTTTATTATTTTAAAGTGTAAACAATGAAAATCGAATATTTGTTTACTATTAAAACAAAAAAACAGAAGCGAACTTCTGTTTTTTTATGAATTTAATAAAAAAGCTAAAGTTTATTTTTTAGATTCATTTACTAGTCTTTTCAAAATAGCCCATTGTTTCAGTGCATCTCGAGCTTCTACAGCAGGATATCCTAACATGGTTTTTCCTGCTGGAATATCTCCTGTTACACCTGAACCAGCACCTACTATAGCTCCGTCACCAATAGTGGTATGGTCTTTTATAGAAGCGCTTCCGCCAATAATAACTCCGTTTCCTAATGTTACTGAACCAGCAAGTCCGCTATTTCCAGCCATAATACAAAATTTACCTAATTTACTGTTATGTCCAATTTGCACTAAATTATCAATTTTACAACCATCACCTAAAACGGTAGAACTGAATTTTCCTCTATCAACGCACGTATTAGCGCCAATTTCTACATTATTACCTATAATTACATTTCCAATTTGTGGAATTTTTACCAAACCTCTTTGCGGATCAGGACGAAAACCAAAGCCATCAGCTCCAATTGTTGCATTGGGATGTAAAATACAGTCGTTTCCTATATGGCAACGTTCTCTGATTACAGTTCCTGACCAGATAACCGTGTTTTTTCCAATGGTACATTCATCTAGAATGGTCACGTTAGGATAGATTGTTGTGTTGTCACCAATGACAACTTTTGGTCCAACATAAGATCCAGCACCAATTCTGACTCCATTGCAAATAGTTGCTGTTTCGTCTATTATTGCAGTTGGATGAATGTCAATATTGAATAATGGTGTAGGAGGAGCAAAAAGTTCTAATACTTGTGACATCGCCAAATCAGCATTTTTTACTTTTATAAAAGCTCTGTTTTCGCCAGGTTCTATAGATATGTCTTCATTAACAACGGCAACAGAAGCATTAGATGAAGCCCAAAATTTTTCATATTTTTTATTTCCAATAAATGAAATTTCGGAAATAGTGGCCATTTCTAACTGTTCAGGAGCTGTAATTTTTTGAGTTATGCTTCCTACGATAGCGCCCTTAAGAATATCGTTTATTTCTTCAATTGAATAAGATTTCATGGAGTATATAGGAATTAGTTTTGTTATCGTTTTCAAATAAAATCATTTAACGTTGAAATTGCAAATGTTTTTTTGAATTAAAAATAAATGTTTACTTTGGTTAAAAATAAAACCCCTTAAATTCATCGATCATATGATGTTAAGGGGGTAATATTTATGAGAGCATTGTGAAAATTTATAAATCGTGCTTATAATAATATCTTATTCTTCATCTTTTTGCCCCATCATCATTAAATAGGCTTTCAGAAATTCGTCAATTTCTCCGTTCATAACACCATCAACGTTACTCGTTTCATAACCGGTACGAACATCTTTGACTAACTTATACGGTTGCATCACATAATTTCTGATTTGGGATCCCCATTCTATTTTCATTTTTCCGGCTTCAATATCAGCGCGTTGTGCCTGTTTCTTTTTTAACTCAATTTCGTATAGTTGAGAGCGCAGCATTTGCATGGCGCGTTGCCTGTTATCTTGTTGGGAACGTGTTTCAGAACATTGTATTTGGATTCCGGTTGGTTTATGAAACAATTGGACTTTGGTTTCTACCTTATTTACGTTTTGTCCTCCCGCACCGCTGGATCTCGAAGTCGTAATCTCGATATCAGCAGGATTAATCTCAATTTCTATACTGTCATCTACTAGCGGATACACATAAACGGAAGCAAATGAAGTATGACGTTTGGCATTACTGTCAAAGGGGGAAATGCGAACCAATCGATGTACGCCGTTTTCTCCTTTTAAATATCCAAAAGAATAATCGCCTTCAAATTCGAGTGTTACGGTTTTTATACCCGCCGCTTCTCCTTTTTGGAAATTCAGCTCTTTTATTTTGAAGCCGTATTTTTCGCCCCACATCATATACATACGCATCAGCATTTCGGCCCAGTCACAACTTTCTGTTCCTCCGGCTCCAGCGGTTATTTGTACCACAGCACTCAAAGTATCACCTTCATCCGAAAGCATATTTTTGAATTCGATGGCTTCAATATGTGCTTGCGTAGAGATGTAATGTTCATCTAATTCTTCTCCGGTAAGTTCACCTTCTTTGTAAAAATCATAGGCGAGTTGCAATTCTTCAGTCATTTCGACTGCTTTGTTGTAATCTTCAATCCACTTTTTCTTGTTCCGAAGGTTTTTAACAATGAGTTCAGCTTCTTTGGCATTATTCCAAAAGTCTGGCGCAAAAGTTTTTTCTTCTTCGTTTGAAATTTCAATTAGCTTGGCATCAACGTCAAAGATACCTCCTCAACGCACCAAGGCGCTCTACAATACCTTTAATTTGTTCGGTAGTTGTCATAAAATTATATTAATTTGATAGGTCTGTTTTCAATATTTATCAAAAATGCCGTTGTGTACTACAATTAGTTTAGTTTTAACGCAACTAGTTGGAATTAACAAACGGTATTGTGTAAATTTGTGGCACAAAAATAGAAAATTTTTACGCAGGGACAAGTCACGGCTTCTCCTTATCAAAAATAAATAAATAATATGGAAATAAATTTAGTTAGCGATACGATTACAAAACCTTCACGCGAAATGTTGGTACACATGTTAAATGCTGTAGTGGGTGATGATGTTTACAAACAAGATCCTACGGTTATTGAACTTGAAGCCAAAGTTGCCGAAATGTTCGGAATGGAAGCAGGACTTTTCTTCCCTTCCGGAACTATGGCCAATCAAACGGCAATTAAATTACATACACAGCCTGGAGAACAATTGATTGCCGACAAATATGCGCATGTTTATCATTACGAAGGCGGTGGAGTTTCTTTTAACAGCGGTGTCTCGTGTTGTTTATTAGATGGAAATCGCGGAATGATAACCGCGGAACAAGTGGCTGGAGCGATTAATGATCCGGAATTTTACCACAGTCCGTTGACGAGTTTAGTTTGTGTTGAAAACACTACCAATAAAGGTGGCGGTGCATGTTACGAATTGGAAGATTTGCAAAAAATAAAGATGGTTTGTGATGCCAATAATTTAAAATTTCACATGGATGGTGCCCGCATCTGGAATGCTTTGGTAGCCAAAAATCAAGACCCGAAAGCGTTTGGGAAATTATTTGATACGATTTCTGTTTGTTTGTCTAAAGGTTTGGGAGCACCAATTGGTTCGGTTTTATTAGGTGATAAAGCTACGATTCATAGAGCGTTGCGTGTCAGAAAAATATTAGGTGGCGGAATGCGTCAGGTAGGTTATTTGGCGGCAGCCGGAATTTATGCTTTAGATAATAATATAGAACGTCTCGCTGAAGATCATCGAAGAGCTAAAGAAATAGGTGAAGTTTTGAAAAACGTAAGCTGGGTGGCATCAGTAGAGCCGGTTGAAACTAATATTTTGATATTCACGTTGGTTCCAAATTGTATCGAAAAGAATTTAATTGAATTGTTGAAACAAAAAAATATTTTAATTAGTTCGATGGGGCATGGAAAACTGCGAATTGTCACACATCTTGATTATAAAGAAGTAATGCATACGTATGTATTAGAAACGCTACAAAAATTGGTTTAAAAAAGTTATGAGTTATGAATTATGAGTTTTTCAAGTTGTCGAAACTCATAATTCATAACTTATAATTCATATTTACTTAAACAAATTATCCATTCCTGGAATCATTGGTATATCCATTTTGGTAACGGCATCCAGTTCGTTCTGATTCACATTTGTTGCTTTTTCAATCGCTTTATTCAATACTAAAATCAAATAATCTTCCAGTTGATCTTTATCTTCTAATAAAGTGTCGTCAATGGTGATTGATTTTATAGTTCTGTTAGCAGTCAAAGTTACTTTCAATAAACCATCTGTACTTTGTTCATCAATTAGAACAGTATCTAAACGTTTTTTTGTGTCTTCTATCTTTTGTTGGGTCTCTTTAAGTTTGCCCATCATTCCCATTAAATCCATGTTTTAATTTTTTAAATTAATTTTATTTACAAAATTACTATATTGCATAGTCATAATCAATAAAATATTCATGAAAAATATACTCTTCCTCAGTTGTCTTTGTGTTATTTTTGCAGCATCAAATACTAAAATTAAAGCACAAAAAATGTCAAAAAATATTCCAACTCCAATAGCTAAAATAATTCCAAAAACTTTAGAAAAACACAATCAAAAACGTGTAGACAATTATTTCTGGTTAAACGACAGAGAGAATCCGGAAGTGATTGATTATTTGAATCAGGAAAATGACTATTATGACGCTATGACTGCGGATACAAAAGGTTTTCAGAAAGAATTGTACGAAGAAATGAAAGCCCGCATCAAAGAAGATGACCAATCAGTTCCTTACTTATACAATGGCTATTATTATATCACGCGTTTTGAAACTGGAAAAAATTATCCCATTTATTCCAGAAAAAAAGGAAGTCTGACCGCTACTGAGGAAATTTTGTTCAACTGTAATGACTTAGCGAAGGGACAAACCTACTTTCAATTGGGCGGTTTGAGCGTGAGTCCGGATAATAAATTTGCGAGTTTTGGAATCGATACCGTGGGAAGACGCATTTATACTATACAAATCAAAAACTTAGAAACGGGAGAAATTCTTTCGGATAAGATTGAAAATGCTACCGGAAGTTCAGTTTGGGCTAATGATAATAAAACGATATTTTACACCAGACAAGACAAAGTTACGTTACGTTCTGATAAGGTTTTCAAACATAAATTAGAGACAGATTCAGCTGCTGATGTATTGGTTTTTAATGAAAAAGATGATACATTCAACGTTTCTGTTGGTAAAGAAAAATCAAAAAAATACATTGTAATAGGTTCTGGAAGTACACTAACCACTGAGTATAGAATTTTGAATTCAGATAATCCAGACGGAGAATTTATTGTTTTTCAACCAAGAGTTCGCGGACTAGAATACAGTATTTCTCATTTTGGGGATTCTTTTTACATTATGACCAATAAAGACAAAGCGACTAACTTCAAGTTGATGAAAACGCCTGAAAGTGCTACTGCAAAAGAAAATTGGAAAGATGTAATCGCGCACAGAGAAGACGTTTTATTGGAAGATATTGAGATTTTTAGAAACTATTTGGTTGTCGAAGAACGTTCTAATGGTTTGAATCATATTCGCATTATGCCTTGGAGTGTAGAAGGGGAATATTATTTACCTTTTGGAAGTGAAACATATAGTGCTTACACAACGACGAATGTTGACTTTGATACTGATATTTTACGTTATAGCTACCAATCATTAGCAACGCCATCTTCGGTTATTGATTTTAATATGAAGACCAAGGAGAAAGAAATAATGAAAGAGCAACAGGTTCTAGGTGGAAAATTTGATAAAAATAATTACATTGAAGAACGAGTTTGGGCCATTGCAACAGATGGAACTAGAGTGCCAATTTCAATGGTGTACAAAAAAGGATTGAAAAAAGACGGGAAAAATCCGGTACTACTTTATGCGTATGGATCTTATGGAGTGACCATGGATGCTTATTTTTCATCAACACGTTTATCGATTTTGGATCGAGGATTTGTTTTTGCCATAGCGCATATTCGTGGTGGTGAAGATTTAGGAAGACAATGGTATGAGGATGGAAAATTATTGAAAAAGAAAAACACCTTTACTGATTTTATCGATTGTTCTAAATTTTTAATTCAGGAAAAATATACTTCACCAAAGCATTTATATGCTGAAGGCGGTTCTGCAGGCGGATTATTAATGGGAGCAGTAGTCAATATGGCACCGGAACTGTATAACGGAGTAATTGCTCAAGTGCCATTTGTGGATGTTATCACTACGATGCTTGATGATACAATTCCCCTTACAACAGGAGAATATGATGAATGGGGAAATCCAAACGAGAAAAAATCGTATGATTATATGTTGTCGTATTCTCCTTATGATAATGTTAAGGCTCAAAAATATCCTAATATGTTTGTTTCCACCGGGCTTCATGATTCTCAAGTACAATACTGGGAACCTGCCAAGTGGGTTGCAAAGCTACGAACCCTAAAAACAAATGATACTGTTTTATATCTTAATACAAATATGGATGCCGGTCACGGTGGCGCTTCAGGACGATTTGAAGCTCTAAAGGAATTAGCAAAAGAATATAGTTTTTTATTAGATTTAGAAGGAATTAAAAACTAATTAGATTTTTTTTGTTAGATTTGCAACATTCGTGTTTAATGTAAAATTGCCACGACTAACTATTTTTTTATGAAAAAAGAAATAACTGCTTATAATAATGTCTTAGAATTAATAGGTAATACTCCACTTATTAAGCTAAATAAAGTTACTGAAAATTTAGAAGGTAATTTTTACGCTAAAGTAGAAGCTTTTAACCCTGGACATTCCTCTAAAGATAGAATAGCATTATATATAATTGAAGAAGCTGAAAAGAGAGGCATTTTATCTCCTGGTGATACTATAATTGAAACTACGTCCGGAAACACTGGTTTTAGTTTAGCAATGGTCAGTATCATAAAAGGCTACAATTGTATTCTTGCGGTTAGTTCAAAATCATCTAAAGATAAAATAGACATGCTTCGCAGCTTAGGCGCTAAAGTATATGTTTGTCCGGCGCATGTATCTGCCGATGATGAACGTTCTTATTATAACGTGGCTAAACGTTTGCACGAAGAAACGAAAGGTTCGGTTTATATCAATCAGTATTTCAATCAATTGAATGTTGACGCGCATTATAAGTCTACTGGTCCGGAAATTTGGAAACAAACGAACGGAGCAATTACACACTTAATTGCTTGTAGTGGTACAGGCGGAACTATTTCAGGTACTGCAAAATACCTAAAAGAACAAAATCCTAATATTAGAATTCTTGGAGTTGATGCTTTTGGTTCTGTATTGAAAAAATACCATGAAACAAGAGAATTCGATAATGATGAAATTTATCCATACAGAATTGAAGGTCTGGGTAAAAATTTAATTCCATCTGCAACGGATTTTGATATTATTGATAAGTTCATGAAAGTTACTGATGAAGAAAGCGCTCATGCTGCCCGAGAAATCACCAGAAAAGAGGGTTTATTTGTTGGATATACTTCAGGAGCAGTAATGCAAGCGATACGACAGTATGCAGAAGAAGGTGAATTTGACGAAAACAGTAATGTTATCGCAATTTTCCCGGATCATGGATCTCGTTATATGAGTAAAGTATTTAGCGATGATTGGATGAATGAACAAGGTTTCTTCGACAGCATCAATGAAGAAGAAGTTCAAAAAATTGAAATGATAAAATAAATTCAAAATTATAAATGAAAAAGTCCCATCTTTGACATGCCCCAAAAAGTTAGACACTATTTGGGGCATTTTTTATGGAAAGAAAAGTAAAATATGATTATACATTTAAATTAGAATGTGTAGAATTAGTTTTAAACAAAGACCAATCATGTGGTGTTGTATCGAAACAAAAAGAAATAATAAAATCCCGAGTTCAAAAATGGTTAAGTTTATTTAAAAAGCATGGTCAAAAAGCTTTGCAATGAGCAAGGAATTAGACTTATACCATTGATTTTAAGGTAAACGTTTTAAAAACATTATCCAAAAATTAATTATCTTTAAGAGAAGCGTGTTTGCTATTTAATATTCCTTCAGAATCTACTATTTTAAATGGAAAAAAGATTTTGCTAACTTTGGTATTGAAGCACCACATTCAAAAGCAAAAGGCAGAGGAAAATCTACGAGTAATTTTAAACGTAAAAACAGAAATCAGACAAGCCATTAACCAAAGAAGATGAACTTCTTTTAGAAAATGAAGCATTACGCTGTGCGCTTGAATATTTAAAAAAGTTAAAAGCCTTAATTCAAGCCGAAGAGAAAGCCAAAAAGCGCAAGGCATAATGTAATTAAGGCATAAATGTGATTTAAATTTACTTTTAAATCGAACTAGTATGGCACGTAGTAGTTTTTATTATCATTAAAGGCAGAATAAATTACCTGTTAAATACAAAGAAATTAAAGAGTTAATTAAAGCCATTTATCAAAGACATAAAGGGCGCTATGGTTACAGAAGAATAACGGATGAGATACAAAATAGAGGAATAATTATCAATCATAAAACCGTTTTTAAATTGATAAATTTATTGGTATTAAAAGGCATTTTTAGAGTAAAAAAGCACAAATAGGATAAAGGAGAACAATGTAAAATTGTTGTAAACATATTAGAAAGAAATTTTAAAGCAACAGCACCAAATCAAAAATGGGCAACTGATGTAACTGAATTTAATATTGCAGGAAACAAATTATATTTATCGCCAATAATCGACTTATATAATCAAGGAAATAATGAGTTATGAGCTAGCAGAACGACCAGTATTCAATCAAGTGGTAATGATGTTGACGAAGGCATTTAAGAAAATATCAAACAACACTAATCTAGTTTTACATTCTGATCAAGGATGGCAATATCAAATGAAACAATATTAATACTTACTAAAAGAAAAAGGAATAATCCAAAGTATGTCAAGAAAGGGAAATTGTTTAGATAATGCAATAATTGAAAATTTTTTTGTGTACAAAGCCAGAATTATATTACTTGAACAAGTATCATTCAATAGAATAATTAAAACAAGAAATAGAGGAGTATATAAATTATTATAACAAATATTGAATTAAGTATAATTTAAACAAAATGAGCCCGATAAAATATCGAGCCCATTATTATCAAAATTAATTATAAATTTGTCTAAAGTTTTGGGTGCAGTCTACAGGGAGATTTTTTTATTTTGTATTGATGTAGTTCCTTATTTTGCTAAAAGTTCTAATATTTTAGCTCTAAGCGCTTCCCCTCGTAAATCTTTTGCAACTACATTTCCTGATGCATCAAGAATAAAAGTTGCTGGAATAGATTCCACTTTGTATTGTGCTGCGATAGGTTCATCCCAAAATTTTAAATTTGAAACCTGATTCCAAGTTAATTTATCTTTTGCGATAGCATCTTTCCAAGCTTTAGCATCTTTGTCTAAAGATACTCCAATAATATTAAGACCTTTTCCGTGTAACTCTTTGTAAAGAGCAACAACATTCGGGTTTTCTTGACGGCATGGTCCACACCAAGAAGCCCAAAAATCAACTATTGTTACTTTTCCTAAACTTTCTTTAAGAGAAATTATTTTCCCTTGAGGATTAGGGCCTGAAAAATCTGCTCTTCATTTAGCTTCTCCAGCAGGAGTAGGAGCAGCTCCTACACCAGCGGGCGCTTTCATTTCAGCAAGTTTAGTTTTAATTGCTATACCTGGCTTAGTTTTTTTCAATGATTCATCTAAACCATTGTACAGTTTTTCAGATTTTGCAATGTCAGCAGTTGGATCGTTTAACATACCTTGAATAATCAAAGCAGTAATAAACGATTTTGGATGTGACTCAGCATAAGCAACATATTTTGCTTTTGAAGCAACACCAACTTCTTCTTGAATTTTAGAGAATTCTTGCATCAAATTATTAATCACAACAGTATCTTTAGATTGTTGTGCAGCATTCATTGCTTCCATATTCTTAGTTTGGAAATCCATTAGTTTCTTTTGAACTTTAGTGATTTCTTCATTGAAAGATACGTACTCATCATTATTATACGTACCAGAAACTTTAGATTTTTGAATACTGTCTTTGTTAATAGTAATAGTGACTTCACCATTTTCTAATATGAAAGGTATTTTAGCTTGCGCTCCTTCTAATTGAATGGTATAGAATGCAGGCTCTGTAATATTTCCTTTCATTTCAAATTTACCATTTTCAACTTTTACAGTATCTTTTGGTAAAACCATTCCGGTTGCATCTTGCGTTTCTAAGATAATAGTTTTACCATTATCAATTCCTGTTGCAGTTCCTGTAATTAGGTATTCATCTTTGCCAACTTTGCTACAAGAGATTAAAACTACAGCTGCCGAAAGTAATAAAATTATTTTTTTCATTATTAATTAGTTAATTGAGTTAAGTCTGCAAAAGTATTTAAAAAATATAAAATACAAATATTTTTAGAACCTAAATTTTTGTTATAATTTGGTATTAAATGTGTATTGTTTTGAGTTGATTATGAAATAAATCCCCTTCATTATTAGAGGCTTTGGCTGATAGCGAAATGTAATACTATTTAAAAAGTCAAGAGGTGTGTAGATTACACCAACCAAGATCCGGAAAATGGATTTTTGAATCGTACTCGAAATAGAATTTTAATTTCAAAAAAATCGAAACTTATTAGGTTCGGTAGCGGAATTGTTTGTTGCTTGTAAAAAGTAAAGTTGCAGCTTAAGGATGTAAAGCATTGTAATGCTGAGAAATGATTTACAGTTAAATTACGCTGTTTTGGTTGTGTCTAATTATTACGGATTCAGCATGTTCTATTTCATTTTCTGTAATTCTAATATCTAAGTTTATATCCCTTAGTTCTTTATGAAGAATTGCGCAAGATGAATTTGATTGTAAATTAAAATCAATTTGACTTCTTTGCTCTTTTAATACATCAAGTATTTCTTTTGCTTTTTTATATTGCGACTTGTATATCTTGCAAAAGTCTATCATAATATGTAAGGTAAGTTTGTATAATTTTGAGATGCTAATTTAGTATAATCAAGTTTATTACGCAACATAATTTATTATCTGAATTGCTTAAATGATTTTTTAATTTAATTATCAAATTATTTTAAACAAAAAAAGCATCCTTGATTAGGATGCTTGTGTATTCTATCTGTAGAAAATTAATCTTGATTGATGGTTTTTCTCCAAGTAAATGAATTTAAAATATGTCTCTTCGCAAATCTTCCAGGAGATTCAGCATTGACCATTTTCACGTAAGTTGCTTTAGGAACACTAATATATTCGTAAACGCTGCCGTTAGAAAAATTAATTATTAATCGTCCTTCAACAAATTTGTAATCTGTAATTGTTGATGTAGAGATTGTTTCAGTATACTCTGGTAAGTTTGCTTTTATAGTTTCAGGATTGATACTTACCAAAAAGTGGTATGCTTCAATAATTTTTTTACTATTTTCTTCTGCAGCTTTCAAACCTTCATCATCACCTGAAAACTTGTCCGGATGTGATTCTTTCATCGCATTACGATAAATCGTTTTTAAATCTTTCAGCTCTGCAGTTTTGTCTACATTTAGCAGTTTGCGGTATTCAACTATTTTTTTCATAAATAAGGTAACTACTTGTCTTTTACTATAAAATCAATATAATTTGATTTTAAAATCGACAAATTTTTTGCAAAGGTACACTTTTTTTTATTTTTTTAGTTTCAGACCAATAAATTTTAATCAAAAAGTACTTTTTAAAGTTCTTAATTGAATATTTTAGAATTTAAAAACAGTTATTGTTGCGGCTTATTATTTGCCTTATCGAAATTTTTAGATTTTTTTGGATATTTGTTATAACTGATATCGCTTGGATTTTCTATGATTGATTTAATAGTAATCCAATCTCCAATAGCATGTTTTTGAGCCATTTTATAGTCTAACAGGTATTCGCCACAAAAAAAGTTGTTATTTTCATCTTTTTCCATAATTCCGGTGTAAACACCTTTTTGTAACATTCTTTCTTCAGAAGCTTTAGTCATAATCTTTTTATTTTAATAATTCCAGTTGGCAAAGTTAATCAAATATAGTTTGTCTTGCTACGAATTGGGCTTTCTGATTACCTTTGTAATATGGAAAAATTTTTTCGACCAAACCCTAATTCATTCAAGAATACGTTCTGTGTTTTTGATGAAGTGGCTATTGAGTCTATAAATGGATTGAAAATCCAGTACGACAGTAAATCTGGAAGTAAATATTACTACACTAAAACAGGAATGTATCGTTTGTCCAATCATTGGGGCCGCTTGGCTAATAGCAAATGGCGTTTAGAACCTTTGGAACCTGAAACCAAATCCAAAATTAAGTTGGGCTATGCCTCTTGGGAAAATTTTTATCCCGATAATGCTGTTGAAGAACTGTATTATTTAGAAGCAAATTACCAAAACCGAACGGTCAATTACCAACACAAGAATAATCCAAACTACGATAAAAGGGCAATATTAAGAACCAGCTTTGAAACCACTAAACGCATCAAACAAATTCGGAATTTATTCAGTCTTACTTCTTGGGCCAAGTATTTTGAATATGAAGACATAGATGATTTGAGGAAAAAAATCATTCAGGAACTAATTTTTACCACTAAAACTTTGGAGGAAATAAAAAAAGAATTCATCTCTGGTTTCTAATTCCTGTCTTTTCTGCGATTCAAAATTCAGCTTAAACTTTTAATCATTTGAAGCAATTAATATCAAATCGTTTACTGTAATTGGTTTAGATAGATACCCTAATATATTGCAGTACGATTTTGATTTGTTTTTATCTTCTACCGCAATGGAAGAACTTACAATATAAACGACTATTTCTTTTGGAAATTTAGGTTTGATTATACCCATTTCCTCCATGAATTCCCATCCATCCATTATAGGCATATTGATATCCAATAAAATTATATCTGGAAGTTGTTCGTTATTTTCTAAAGCATTATGCAAGTCATCAATAGCATCTTTTCCATTTTTGAAAGAGGAACTCTCTGAAAACATTTCGGATTTTTGAATTATTTTATTTACGATGATTTGGTAAATAGCATCATCGTCTACTATCCAGATTGCTTTTTTTGTCATTGAATATAGATTTTAAATGTAGTTCCAATATTCGGTTCACTTTCCACGGTAATATTTCCTCCCATCGCGTCAATTTGATTTTTGGTTATAAATAATCCAATTCCTTTTGAGTCGGAATTGTTTGTAAATGTTTTGTACTTACCAAAAATTTTATCTGCATTTCTGACAAGATCAATTCCTATCCCGTTGTCCGAAATTTGTAGAATTTTCATGTCATTCTCCATCAAAAATTTAATTGTTATAATTGGTTTGCGTGATGGATGTCTGTATCTAATTGAATTTGAAATGATATTATAAAGGATGCTTTCCAGATATGCAGGATTGTAATTAATTATAGCTTCATCGGGTATTTCTGTTAAAATCGTAACTTCATTGGTTGTGATTTGTTCCGAAAGTACATTTCTTACTGTTGTAATGTAATGCTCTAAATTTAAAGGTTCCGATACTAAACCAATATTTGTTCTAATGTTAATGACTTCGTTTAAATGAAGCATCGTTTCGTTTAACGAACAGGAAACAGTTTTCAATAATTCCATCATTTGTTCTCTTTCTTCTTCGGTTTCCGAGGATTCAATCAAAGCCACAATAGAGGCAATGTTACTGGTGTGTGATCTTAAATTATGAGAAACGATATAGGAGAAATTTAGTAGTCTTTTATTTTGTTCGGTAACCAGGTTGAAGGAGTTATTCAGTTCCTTTTCAGCTTCCTTTGTTTTAGTGATATCAATCATGATACCTCGTAAACTTTTTGTTTTGCCATTTTCAATGACAACATTTACGATGTCACGGAGCCAAACTAAAGTTCCATTTTTGGCGACCATTCTATACTCAAAATCATGGTCTGCCTTCTCATTAGTTTTTATCCTGCAATAATTCTGAACCCATTCAGTATCTTCTACATAAATATGGTCTAGCCAAAAAGTAGGACTTTCGAGCCATTCTTCAGGGCTGTAACCTAAAATATTCTGTACTTTCTGACTGATAAAATTAAAATTAAAAGTTACTGCGTCACATTCCCAAACAATCCCATCAATTGTATTAATCAAGGATTCCATTCTTTGATTTGTTTCAAGAATAATCTTTTCTACAGCTTTCCTGTCAGTAGTATCTTCGGTAGAAACTATAATTCTTGCTAATGAATTTTTATATCCTTGGATTGTATTCCAACGCAAATTTATATTACGATATTCTCCCTCTGAATTTTTTATAATCGTATCTAAAATAAATTTATTTTCACCTTGAGTTATTGCAATAAGATGCTCGGTAAAACAATATAATGCCTTGTTGTTGAATAAATTAGATTTTGTTTGGATTAAATCTTCTTTAGTCTTAACCTTATGTAGTTTAAGGCAGGCTTTGTTTGCATCAATTAATTTAACTAACGAATGGGATTTATCAACAATATTTGGATTTTTTTCAAAGTAGTTTCTAACAACTTCTATATCTTCATGCATTAAATTAAGTTCTTCAAGGTATTTTTTAACATTAGAAAAATCTTCTTCTCTTAATGGTAAAGGCGAATCATCAAATAAACTTTTAAATCGAATTTCACTTTTTTTGATTAATTCTTCAGCTTCTTTTTTTAAGGTAATATCTTCAATAATTGAAATAGCAGTAATTTGTTCGTTTTTTCTGTCTATTATTGGTGTAACCGTCAAATTGACCCAAATAATTTTTCCATTGTTTGTGTAATATCTTTTTTCCATGGAATATTCATTGATTATTCCATTTTTCAGTTTGCTCACATGTATTAAATCTGTTTCAAGATCATCAGGATGAGTTATGGACTGAAAATTTTTTTGTTTAATTTCGCTTTGAGTATAGCCCAAAAGGTCACAAAATTTATTATTTACTTCCAAAAAAGTCCCTGTAGAAAGATCTACACTAGCAATCCCAATTGCTGCTTGATCAAAAATAATTTTAAACTTGATTTCAGAATTCAATAATTTAGTAGCTTGTGCGGTAACTAAAGATTGCAATTCTTCGGGTGTTTTTACAAGAAAATAAATTAGGATACCAAAAAGTCCAGCAAGAATAATTCCAATAATCCCAGGAATTATGATTTGGAAATATATATAATTGTTATTTTTTGAGATCAAATATAACTTCCAGTCGCCATCAGGGATTGTTCTGCTAATGCTATAATTTTTTAAAAAATCAGTTTGGTTGGGCAGGTAAAAGACTTCTTTTTGTTTCTCAACATTATATTTTGAAAATTGGAAGTAATATTTTGAATCATCTACGTTATTTATACCCAAAGCTTTTAAGAAAGTTTCTAATTTGATGATAACAGCAGAAAACCCCCAGAATTTATTATTTTGAAAAACTGGAAATCTGCCTACAATTCCTACTCCGCCTTGTTTTAGTTCAAAAGGGCCTGCAAAATACATCTTTTTTTTAGCGATTGATTTCAAAGCTTCTTTTTTAAGGTTCTGTTCAGTTAGAATATTTAAATTTAAAGCGGGTTCATTACCTTTCAATGGATGAATATACTTAATTATGCCATCTGGAACCAATTGGACCGTACTAATATTTGCATTTGATTCCATTAATTTTTCACTCACGTAGTCAAAATTTTCAGGAATGCCTTTATCATTTATTGTTAGTGCCAGCGTTAAAGTGGTCGTATAACAGTTTTTTAGCGCTTGTTCTATATTTTGATGAACAACATTCAAAATGTTATTCATTTCACGTTGCTCATCTTCTTTTATTAGTTTGTATTGCTGTAAGAGTATAAAACCTACAACGTAACTTAAAAATAGGAATACTACAAAACCAGTTGTTTTCGGTCTTTTTAAGAACCATCTGATGAATTTAGGGTATTTTTTTTCAGACTTCATTTAATTTATTAGTAGGTTTGGGCGTCAATTTGGTTCAAAAAATAAAGATATAAAAAATAAATATATGACCATACTTATTTGTGAATTATAGTTTTATTCTCAGTTAATAGTTTTTAAAATACTTTTTAATGAATCTGTGAAGTAGGCAAACTTTTGTCAAAACTCATAATTTAAGCCTTAATGGTTTTAAAATAAATATTTTTTTATTCTCCAAATATTTAATTACCAAATCATAGCTTCAATTTTAAACAAGAAAGAAACTAACAAACTAAATGAATATAATTTCGATAATAAATCCGAACTTTGCTGCGGTTTTCGAATCTAATACGTGATTTGATTATTTAAAAATAAACACATGAGCAGAAATAACGAAAGAAACATTAAAAAGCATAACGATAAGTTACACAAAGCGCAAGACAAAGCTAAACAAGCTGTACTATTGCGCAAGGAAAAACTAAAACAAATTACTAAAAAGTTTAATGAAGACAAGGCTTCAGAAGAATAAAATATACATTCATATCATGGAAAAAAATAGATTTGACGAAGTAAAAAGTGGTGTTCAGGAAATAATTGATTTTATAGCACAGAAAAATGCCAAAGAAGCCAACAACAAATTAGCAGAAGTTAGCGAAGAATTGGATGAATTACTCGATTTTGCAGAGGAAGATGAAGATCTAATGGAAATTAGTCGCTATCAGGTATTATTGAATCAACTGCATCAACGAATAGTAGGACTTAATGGTCAGGCAACGGAATCTCTTTAAACGATTATTATCAAAAATAATGGCAAACAAGTGTTATTGCGGTTCAAATATAATTTTTCAGGATTGTTGCGAACCAATTATAAAAGGCATTCAAAAAGCGACAACAGCTCAATGCTTGATGCGTTCCCGATATTCCGCTTATGCAACTCATCAAGCAGATTATTTGTTGGAAACTACACATATTTCGGAAAGAAAATACTATTCGAAATCCGAAATTTTAAATTGGGCAACCAACAATCATTGGCTTCAATTAGAGATTGTTGATGCTACAGAAAATACGGTGGAATTCAAAGCTTATTTTTTGGACAGCAAACTTCAAAAACAGATTCATCACGAACTTTCTACTTTTAAATTTGAAAATGGAAGTTGGTTTTATGTGGATGGACAATTTTTTAATTAGCTTTAGAGTATCCTTTTCACAGTATTGTTTTAACTAAAAATTAATAAACGTTTCTATTAAGTGCATTTTTATTGATGTAATTTTATTGTCTATGAAAAATGATAATAAAAAAGGATTTTATTTCAAGCAATACGAAGCGCCATTCCAGACTCCGTTTGATAAACTCTTTGGTATTTTCAAAGAATTAATCACACATACTTCGGGAGATTTTGATGAAGCAATCGACTGGTTGAGGGAATTAGACAAAGAATATAAACTCACCGATGAACACTACACAGTCGATGATTTTATTGAAGATTTAAAGAAAAAAGGCTACATCCGCGACGAACTCAAAGAGGATGGAACTTCGGGAATTGGAATTACTGCCAAGACAGAACGTGCCATTCGTCAGCAAGCTTTAGACAACATTTTTGGAAATTTAAAGCGTTCCGGAAGCGGAAATCACAAAACCAAACATTCCGGAAACGGAGACGAACACACCGGTGAATTTCGGGAGTTTCATTTTGGTGACGGACTGGAACGGATTTCGTTAACTGAAAGTTTACGTAACGCGCAAATCAATAATGGAGTAGCCGATTTTATGCTAACCGAAAATGATTTGGTTGTTGAAGAAACGCAGTTCAAATCTCAGATGAGTACGGTTTTAATGATTGACATCAGCCACAGTATGATTTTGTATGGTGAAGATAGAATTACTCCTGCCAAAAAAGTAGCAATGGCTCTTGCTGAATTGATTACGACCCGTTATCCAAAAGATACTTTAGATATTTTAGTTTTTGGAAATGATGCCTGGACTATTGCAATTCGGGATTTACCGTATTTAAAGGTGGGTTCTTATCATACGAATACCGTCGCCGGTTTACAATTAGCGATGGACATTCTGCGCCGAAAACGAAATACCAACAAGCAAATTTTTATGATTACCGATGGGAAACCAAGTTGTGTGCGCGAAAAAGACGGTTCCTATTATATGAACAGTAATGGGCTCGACGAATATATTGTGGATAAATGCTACAATCAGGCGCAACAAGCCCGTAAACTGCACATTCCAATCACCACTTTTATGATTGCCAATGATCCATATCTGCAAAAATTCGTCAATAAGTTTACAGAATCAAATCAGGGAAAAGCTTTTTACACCGGATTAAAAGGACTGGGCGAAATGATTTTTGAAGATTATGAAACCAATCGAAAAAAGAGAATTAAATAAGTGATCAGTATTCAGATTTTAGTGTTCAGTTGATCCAATAAATAACAATAAAGTAAAAAAATGAAAATAGAAAATATAAAAACACTCGGAGAATTAAAAAAATCAGGTTACGAAAGCAAAAGCATTAAAGATGAGTTGCGTTCTAATCTTAGAGAAAAAATAAAATCGGGAAAACCAACTTTTGAAGGAGTTCACGGTTTTGAAAACACGGTGATTCCAGAATTGGAGCGCGCAATTTTATCACGTCACAATATCAATTTATTGGGACTTCGTGGTCAGGCCAAAACCAGATTGGCGCGTAAAATGATCGAATTATTAGATGAATACATTCCGTTTGTAACGGGTTCCGAAATTAATGATGATCCGTTGCAGCCACTTTCCCGTTTTGCCAAAGACATTATAGAAACAAAAGGCGACGAAACCCCAATTTCATGGTTACACAGAAGTGACCGTTTCTTCGAAAAATTAGCTACGCCGGATGTTACCGTTGCTGATTTAATAGGTGATGTGGATCCAATTAAAGCAGCCAATTTAAAATTATCGTATGCGGATGATCGTGTGATTCATTTTGGTATGATTCCAAGAGCGAATCGTTGTATATTCGTCATCAACGAATTACCTGATTTACAGGCGCGAATCCAAGTAGCGTTGTTTAATATTCTGCAGGAAGGCGATATCCAAATTCGTGGATTCAAATTAAGAATGCCACTCGATATGCAATTTGTTTTTACTGCAAATCCTGAGGATTATACGAATCGTGGCAGTATTGTAACGCCATTAAAAGATAGAATTGGGTCTCAAATATTAACGCATTATCCGGAAACCATCAAAATCGCCAGAACCATTACAGAACAAGAAGCGAAACTGGATGTAACTCAAAATGATATGGTTTATGTGCCTTCATTGGCAAGGGATTTATTGGAACAAATCAGTTTTGAAGCAAGAGAGAGCGAATATATTGATAACAAAAGTGGAGTGAGTGCGCGATTGAGCATTACTGCTTTTGAAAACTTACTAAGTACCGCAGAAAGAAGGGCTTTGAAGTCTGGAGCTGATAAAACAACTTTGCGCTTATCTGATTTTATGGGAATTATTCCTGCTATTACCGGAAAAGTAGAGTTGGTTTACGAAGGAGAGCAGGAGGGAGCTGCAGCTGTAGCACAACATTTATTGGGCGATGCAATTCATACTTTTTTCCCGGCTTATTTTCCAAAAATTGAAAAACTAGAGAAAGAAGGCGTCAAAAATGCCTATACGGATATCATTGAATGGTTTTTTGCCGAAAGCGGTTTCGAATTATTAGATGATTGTTCTGATGAAGAATACGAAAGAATCTTAGGAAGTATTGTTCCGCTTGAAATTTTAATCAAGAAATATCAACCGCAATTGGAAAAAGAAGATAAATTTTTCATGAAGGAATTTATTCTTTGGGGATTGGTTGAATACAAGAAACTAAGCAAAGACCGTTTTTCTGAAGGATATCAGTTCAAGGATATTTACGGTAGTTTTATCAGTAAACTATAAATAATAAGCGCTTTTATCGTAAAAGTCATTTGAGAAATTATCAAATTATAATTTCTCAAATGACTTTTTATATTATAAAAGGAATGAATAAAATTAAACTAACTAATATAATTCCAAATATTTTTCTTTTTGGTCATTTCGATAAAAACAGCTCTCAAAGCGGCATGTTCCGGTTTTTGCATGCCCGCATCATCTTTCAGAAGTTTTAAAGCATAATTTCTGGCTAAAGCCAAAGTATCTCGGTCTCGAACCAAGTCGGCAATTTGAAGATTTAAAACACCGCTTTGTTGGGTTCCCATTAAATCACCAGGACCACGAAGCTTTAAGTCGACTTCGGCAATTTCAAAACCATCGTTCGTTCGCACCATCGTTTCCATTCGGGTCTTGCTGTCGGAACTCAATTTATGGCTCGTCATCAGGATGCAATAACTTTGTTCGGCACCACGACCCACACGACCGCGAAGCTGATGCAGTTGCGATAAGCCAAAACGTTCCGCACTTTCGATAATCATTACACTGGCGTTTGGAACATTCACGCCGACCTCAATTACAGTCGTGGCGACCATAATATTGGTTTTTCCTTCCGAAAAACGTTTCATTTCTGCATCTTTTTCGGCGGGTTTCATCTTTCCGTGAAGTATGGAAATAGAATATTGAGGCAACGGAAAATCTCTGGAAACACTTTCGTACCCGTCCATTAAATCCTTGAAATCCATTTTTTCCGATTCCTGAATGAGCGGATACACAATATAAATCTGTCTTCCCAAAGCAATTTCGTCCCGAAGGAATTTCCAAACCTTCAATCGGTTGCTGTCAAATCGGTGTACGGTCTGAATTGGTTTTCGTCCCGGAGGCAATTCGTCAATCACTGAAATGTCTAAATCGCCATATAAACTCATAGCCAAAGTTCGTGGAATAGGCGTAGCGGTCATCACTAAAACGTGTGGCGGAATCACATTTTTCTTCCACAATTTAGAGCGTTGTTCTACGCCAAAACGATGTTGCTCATCAATTACAGCCAGTCCTAAATTCTTGAATTTTACTTTGTCTTCCAATAAAGCATGCGTTCCGATAAGAATATGTAACGTTCCGTTTTCCAGTTCCTCATGGATAATTCTTCGCTGCGCTATTTTAGTCGAACCCGTTAGGATTCTGATATTTATATTTAAAGTTTCTGCCAATTCGGATAAACCGATAAAATGCTGGTTTGCCAAGATTTCCGTGGGAGCCATCAAGCAGGCTTGGAACCCATTATCAAGCGCCAAAAGCATGCTCATAAAAGCTACAATTGTTTTTCCGGAACCTACATCACCTTGCAGCAAACGGTTCATTTGGGCGTTGCTTCCCATGTCCGTTCGGATTTCTTTGATAACTCTTTTTTGGGCATTTGTCAGTTGAAAAGGCAAATGATGCTGGTAAAAATCATTGAAATTTTCGCCTACGGTTGCAAACGGATGTCCTTTTATTTTATGTTTCCGAATGAGATTCTTCGTGATTAATTGCAACTGAATAAAGAACAATTCTTCGAAGATTAATCGGAATTTGGCTTTCGCCAAAACTTCGGTGCTTTTTGGAAAATGAATGTTGAATAAAGCTGCTTTTTTAGGAATCAGCTTCAATTCGTTGATTAAATAATCTGGCAGAGTTTCTGTAAACAACGCTTGTGTTTCCAGAAACAATTGCTGCATCAATTTATTAATCACTCGGTTTGAAATCCCGCGATTTGTCAAGGTTTCGGTAGAAGGATAGACGGGTTGCATGGCAGAACGAAGACTTTTTTCGTGCTCGCTCATCAACTCAATTTCCGGATGCGCCATATTAAAGGTGCTCCCAAAAGACGTGCATTTTCCGAAAATCACACACATTTCGTTCAGCTTTAAACTCTCCCGAATCCATTTGTGACCTTGAAACCAAACAAGTTCCATTTGGCCCGTATCATCGATAAAAGTGGCAACCAATCGTTTCTGGTTTTTGCCAAATTCCACAGTTTTGATATTGATGATTTTACCTATAATCTGAACCTCGGCAATGTTGTTCTGCAGTTCGTTAATCTTGTAATACCGCGTTCGGTCAATGTATCTGTTTGGAAAAAAATTAACCAAATCCTGATACTTATAAATCCCCAGTTCCTTACGAAGCAATTCGCCCCGATTGGGACCAACGCCTTTGAGGTATTCGATGGGAGTAAGTAGGAGATTTTGCATTTAGATTTTTTTGGACACGGATAAAACGGATTTGCAAAAGCAAAAACGCGGATAAAAACGGATTTTTAATTTGATGGAGCGAAGATAGTTTTTTGTTTGGTAAATCGAAAATAGAGGAAAGGCAAAAAAATATTCTTGTTGCAGCGTCATTAACAGCAGGATTCGAAACGTGGTGCTGTACTACATTTTTTAGTAACCGTTCTCGCTATCTATTACAAGCTTTGCGGCACAAAACTTTTTTTTTCTCTCAAAGGCTTTTCTTTACCATCAAGGATAAATACGTAAAAGTATACATTCCATATCCTATTGCTGATTATTTTTAGAACCATTTGCAATCATGATTTTCAAAAGGAGGTTGTTGTGCATTATGACTCAAATGTTAAAGTAATATTAATTGTAAACAATTAAATTGTGTACAATTTAATTAACTGATATCTTTGTATCATTAAAACTAGAACATGAAAAAGCAACAAATTTTAAGTCAGCAAGTTTGCTTTCCTATTTATGCTTTTGCAAAGGAAATTATCAATCAATACCGACCTTTATTAGATGCGATTGAATTGACCTATCCCCAGTACTTAGTAATGCTAGTCCTGTGGGAATTTGAGTCACAAACTGTAAATCAATTAGGCGAAAAGTTAAAACTAGATAGTGGTACATTAACACCTTTGCTAAAACGTATGGAAGCAAAATTATTAGTAACACGCACTAGGAGTAGCAGTGATGAGCGTATTGTAAACATTGCCTTAACGCAAAATGGCAAAGCTTTGCAAATAAAAGCAGCAAATGTTCCCGCACAACTAATCGAAACCATGAATGTAACGGTAGAGGACTTACAGGAGTTAAAAAATATTATTTCAAAAATTTCAAATAAAAATAATAAAAAATGAAAACAATATACAATACTAAAGCAATTGCCCTAGGAGGCAGAAATGGACAAGTAAAAAGCGAAAACGGAATTTTAGACTTGGCTGTTCAATATCCAAAAGCCTTAGGCGGAGCAACCGATGATTTTGCGAATCCCGAAATGTTATTCGCAGCAGGTTATGCCGCTTGTTTTGACAGTGCACTCAATTTAGTAATCAAAAAAGAAAAAATCGAAACTGGTGAAACAAGCGTAAGTGCCACGGTAGGAATTGGTCCAAACCCAACTGGAGGATTTGCTCTCGAAGCTGCTTTACATGCCAATATTCCGGGTGTGACACTAGATATTGCTCAGGATTTAATAGAAAAAGCACATCAGGTTTGTCCGTATTCTAATGCTACTAGAGGAAATATGGAAGTGACATTAACGGTATCAAATGACGAGGTTCAAAACTAAAAAAAGATAAAAAAAATGGCTTTAATAGAGAATTTAAATTGGAGACATGCTGTAAAAGCGTACAATCCTACAAAAAAAGTAAGCAAGGACAAAATTGATAAGATTATCGAGGCTGCTCGTTTGGCACCAACCTCTTCAGGTTTACAACCTTTTCAGGTTTTGGTTGTCGAAAATCAAGAGTTGAAAGAAAAATTAGTACAAGGTGCTCTTAATCCAGAATGCATGCGCAATTGTTCTCATGTAATTATTTTTGCAGGATGGGATCGTTACACAGCAGAACGAATTGATAAAGTATACGATTTTACTACTACTGAACGCGGATTGCCACAAGGTCGCTTTAATAGTTATACCGATATGTTGAAGAAAATTTATTTGGGACAAGCACCTGAGGAGAACTTTGCGCACATTGCCAGACAAACTTATATTGCATTAGGATTGGCATTGGCTCAAGCTGCAGAGTCAAAAGTTGACAGTACACCTGTTGAAGGATTTGAAAACAGTGTAGTAGATGAAATACTAGAATTAGACAAATTAGGGCTAAAAAGTGTTTCACTAATGTACGTTGGTTATGCTGATACTCCAAACGACTGGATTGCTCCTATGAAAAAAGTAAGAGTACCAACCGAAGAGTTTGTAGTAGCGTACAAGTAAAATAATGTATTAAGTTCTGTCATACAATACTATAGTATGGCTATTAACAAAAAGCCTAAATCAAAATCATATTTTGTTTTAGGCTTTTTTTGTATTTACGGGAAACCATATGGGGTATTCATGAAGGATTGGTATATTTGGAATCTAACAATTAAATTATTTTAAATTCCATGCGAAATAAAATTATCCTGCCAATAGCTATTTGTTTCCTGACTTTAGAGGTGAGCGCTCTGTGATGTAGACAAGTAAAACAAATTCTATCACTGTGGAACATTCAGATGGAACAATAGCGATATACAATGGATTTAAAAAAAATCTAATATTTGTAAAATTAGGTCAAACCGTCTTTCCTCAAACTGAGTTAGGAGTAATAGAAGAATTCAATCCAGGTGTTTATCGAGCAGATTTTTTATTTTTTATTGGTCCGACAAAGAAATTAATACTGCATCCAAACAATTTTTTCAAAATTACCTTTCTAAATATACCTATTTAGCTCCCTATTTTGTTACTGAAAACGGTGTCGCACAAATCGTGTCAAACAATTACTATGAGGCACTTTACACTGAAGAACAGCTAACTCTTGAATTCAGTCGATCTGAAAAGAAAAAATACCTAAAAGAACCAACCTTATTTCGATAAATAAAAAATACCAGATCAAAAAAACAACAAAAGAAGCAATGTTCTTTTGTTGTCATTGAGGTTAGTTACTTTTGCTTTAAATAATAGTTTGAAATATAAATGGTTTCTTGATGTTACCTACAAATAAATCGCTTAATAGATGAATCCAACAATAACTAGACTCACTGAAAAAAAATGTATTGGTCTGAACCAAAACATGTCCTATGCTGATTATAAAGCGCAAGAAATTTGGAAACGTTTTATGCCAAGGCGCAATGAAATCAAAAATAGAGTAGGTCTTGATTATCTATCCATTCAGGTATTTGGGAACTCGTATTGGAATACTTTTAATGCAGAAAATACTTTTCAGAAATGGGCCGCGGTCGAGGTAAGTGTTTTAGAAGACATTCCCGCCGAAATGGATACATTAATCATTCCAGCTGGCTTGTATGCTGTATTTATGTACAAAGGAGACGGATCAACGGCACCCTCTTTCTTTGAATCGATTTATAGCAGTTGGTTGCCAAATTCTATTTATGAATTGGCAGATCGTCCGCATTTTGAAATTCTTGGAGAAAAATATCAAAAAAACAATCCCACTTCTGCGGAGGAAGTATGGATTCCAATTCAATTTAAATAAGAGTTTAGCATCATTAATTGTTATTTCAAAAAGCAATTTGGAATATTGGTTTGCAGAACCTATTGTTTATGCTAAATAGATAATACATTTGCAAAAAAAGAATTAAATCATGACAACTCATCTCGCATTACTTCGCGGCATCAATGTTTCCGGTCACAGTATGATAAAAATGGAGGCATTAAAAACGACTTTGGAAGCCATTGGTTTTCAAAATGTGCAAACGTATATTCAATCGGGAAATGTTTTTTTGGATACGGAGGAGGAAAATCCTGCGGCTGTTGGTTTCAAAATAAAGCAGGAAATTTTCAAGGCTTTTGGTCATGAAGTGCCAGTTGTGGTTATTAGTTCGGCAGATTTAGAAGCGTGTTTCAAGAATAATCCTTTCTTGAAGGAAAAAGATATTGATACTAAGAAGCTATATGTGGCTTTTATTTCGACCAAGTTGCAAAGTACCAGTATTAATGATTTGAAAATTAGCCAATTCAAACCGGATGAAGCCAGTATTGATGGTAACAGAATTTTTATAAAATACGCTGTTGGCGCCGGAAAAACTAGATTCGATCAAAAATACATTGAGAAAAAACTGAATGTTATCGCAACAATCCGAAATTGGAATACAGTTACGCAACTGCTAAAAATGTACGAGGAAAGAGAATAAGACTTTAAGTCTAGTTCAACCGCTAATTCGCTAATTTTTAAATGTTATCATCCATTTGAAATTTGCGAATTGGCGGTGTTTTTTTAGAGTCAAAACAAGGATGTTTCAGAAACTATTTTAACTTTTTTTATTTTAGAAAAAAAATAATTATAATTTGACGCAACCTTTTGTAAGAAGTAGTGTCTTAAGAATATCTGTAAAATCTGATACATGAAAATACTAATCATTTTTGTTGTTTTCCTTACTATTTTCAGTTCCTGCTCTAAAGATGATGGTGTAACAATAGATAACACTGGTTATTATGGAAAATGGACTTTGGTTGCGATGTCGGGTTCTATTCCTAATTCTGAAACTACAGGCGCAGCAATGGCTTGGCAAGAATTTTATTTGTTCAATGCCAATGGAACTTTTACAAAATCCAGAGAGGAAAATTCTGTAAAAACAACACTTTCGGGAACTTATACGACCACAACTCAATCTGACGGAATATTTTTTGAATTAACATATCCCAATGACAGCGAAATTATAGGCAGCTGTTACGGAAACCAAAAAGAAGTACTGTTTTTGAATGCCAATAATTCTTTGTCCAGTACATGGAGTTATTGCGATGGTCCCGGATTAGAATATAAAAAGTAAATTATAAGTGCTTATTGAACATTTTCATAAGGTTTAGTTTTGGTTAATTTTAGGATTATGAAGCACTTTTGCTAAAGAGTACTCAGAAGTTGAAAAACTTTTGATGCTCTTTTTCTATTTTAAAGCCCTAACTATAAAAAATGAAATCAATCCTAAAGCGATGAATTTAGTAGCCACTAAATAGATTATTTCCTAACCAAATCACAATACCAAAATCCATAATCAAAAGCATCAGAAGCGCTCGTATCACAAGCGTTATCTGAGGTATCTTGTTTTTCTGGTTTTTCATATTTTCTATAAACGACTTCGCCAATTTCAAAATCAATTGGTTTTGAAAAAATGGGACCGTCAAAAGTGAAGGTATGAAATTCACCGTTTTCGCCACAAACATCAACATTTTCAGGTAAATCATTGATGAAGTCCTGGTCAATCACACGACCCACAAAGCTTTTATCCAAGAAACACTCATTGACGCAAACCACGATCGTTTTAAAACCTAAACTGATAAATTCTTGAATAATTTCAAGAGTTGGGATCTTCCAAAGCGGAAAAACACCTTCAAAACCTATTTCGGCTAATTTATCTTCACGGTATTTACGTAAATCTTCGAGAAAAATATCACCAAAAATAGAATGTGTTACGCCTTGGTTTTTTAGTGTAGCCAATGTTTCTCGCATCACATTTTCGTAGACTTCCATCGTAGGCATTTCAGGGATTTGCATAATTTCAAGTGGCAATCCAATGCTTTCGGCCTGTTGCTGCAATAATTCAACTCTAACACCATGCATCGAAATACGCTGATGTTGTTGGTTTACACTGGTTAGTAAACAGACAATTTCAATTTCGGGATTTTGGAGGCTTTTATATAAGGCCAGCGCAGAATCTTTGCCGCTGCTCCAGTTAAATAACGCTTTCTTTTTCAATGTGATTCTCTTGTGATTTTCTGGAGGTAAACTTACAAAATTAGTCGGATTAGTTTGGGAAACCTTTGTAACTTTGGAAATCGCAGCATTAAATGCCTTCCTAATGAAATATCTATTCTTTTTTATTTCCACGTTCACGTTTGCCCAACAAACCCAATTTGTTAATTTTAAATCGGTTCTCGGAAAAATTACCATAAATCCAATTGAAAAAACAGTTTCTGGGGATGTCGATTATGATTTTAATGTTTTGAAATCTATTGACACGATTAAAATTGATGCTCAAAACATGGAATTTTCAAATTTGAAATTAAACGGAAAATCGGTTAATTATATCAATACACAAAAACAATTGCAAATTATTTTTCCTTTTAAAAAAGGGAAAAATAACCTGACTTTTCAGTATTTGGCTAAGCCAAAACAAACGATGTATTTCGTTGGCTCAGCAGCAAATGATAATTTACAAATTTGGACACAGGGACAAGGAAAATATACCAGTCACTGGTTTCCGAGTTTTGATGATGTGAATGAAAAAGTGGTTTTTAATTTGAATATTGTATGCAATAACGAGTATCAGGTAATTTCAAATGGAATATTGAAATTTAAATCAACACTTGATGGACTTTCGCTTTGGCAATATCAAATGCAAAAACCAATGAGTTCCTATTTATTAATGCTTACCATCGGAAAATTTGAAAAAATCAGTCAAAAATCTAAATCCGGAATTCCTTTAGAAATGTATTTGGAACCAAAAGACGTTTCCAAATTTGAACCAACTTATAGGGATTCAAAACGGATGTTTGATTTCTTAGAAAAGGAAACAGGAGTAAAGTATCCTTGGGAAATTTATAAACAAGCGCCCGTTCGAGATTTCTTGTACGCCGGAATGGAAAATACATCATCAACACTTTTCAACACGCGTTATGTGGTCGATTCCACAGGTTTTGAAGACAGAAGTTACACCAATGTCAATGCACATGAATTGGCGCATCAATGGTTCGGGAATTTAGTCACTGCCGAAAGCGGAAAACACCATTGGTTGCAGGAAGGTTTTGCGACTTATTATGCGTTGCTGGCCGAAAAGGAAATCTATGGAGAAGATTATTTTTATTCCAAATTATTCGAGTCGGCACAACAACTGAAATTTGCTTCCCGAACGGATACTATTCCTGTTTTGAATGCCAAAGCAAGTTCGTTGACTTTTTATCAAAAAGGCGCCTGGGCACTTTTTGTTTTGCGCGAAGAAATAGGCGATAAGGCGTTTAAAAAAGCGGTAAAAAACTATATGAAAAAACATGCATTTCAGAATGTGAATACACAAGATTTTTTCACTGAAATCAAAAAAGTATCAAGTTATGATTTGGATAATTTTAGTAAATTATGGCTTGAAACTACTGCTTTCAATACACAACAAGCCAACAGTTTGTTACTAAAAAATAAATCAATTCAGACGCTGTTTGAAGTTGATAAATTGAAAAATAAACCATTGTCAGAGAAAAGAGATTTTCTGGAAAAAATAATGCAGTCTGACGTTTATTTTTCGGTAAAAGAAGCGATTCTGAATCAATTGAAAAATGAAAAATGGGAGAATAAAAAGAGTCTTTTTATTTTAGCTTTAGAAACTAAAAATGTGCAATTACGTCAAACGGTTGCAGCAGCATTGAATGAAATTCCTGAGAGTTTCAGAACGCAATATGAAACTTTATTAGAGGACAAATCGTATCAAACACAAGAACTGGCGCTATATAATTTATGGAATAATTTTCCGGAACAACGCATTCTCTATTTGGATAAATCAAAAAATTGGGTAGGTTTCAATGATTATAATTTAAGGACGCTGTGGCTGTCTTTAGCACTTTCAACACCAAATTATCCTATTGACAAACAAGCTTTGGAAACTGAATTAATGCAATATTCATCAATTGAATATGAAGCGAATACCAGGCTAAATGCTTTGGAGAAATTACTCGCTTTCAAAATAATAAATGAAGTTGTTTTGAAAAATCTCGTAAATGCTACCACGCATCACATGTGGCAATTCACGAAATTTGGTAGAGATAACATTCGAAAATTATTAAAAAATCCAGAAATGAGAGTTTCTTTGGAAAGAATCGTCCCGTATTTAAATAAAGCCGAACAATTTCAATTGAATCGATTGTTGAAAGAATAAGTTTTGAATCAATATGGATTTGATAACCGCTAATTCACTAATTTCAAAAGATTATTGTTGTAGAAATTAGTGAAATTTATTTTTTTTGTAATGTTATATGTTTACCACATTTGACTCACTTCGTTTTTGATATAAGCCAAAGCTGCATTACTAGGAGATTGTTTTTCCATCAAATCACTTAAAAGTACTTCACGTAATTTATCGGCATTATCTACACGATCACTCATATTCGCTTTTCGAATCATTTGAATAGTACTATTTTTTGCCGTGACAATGATCGTCCAGCATTCGTCTGACATGTATACTTGCTGCGTTAAATTGTGTTCAAATTCCTGTTCGATTTGTGCAATTATCAAATTTTCGTAATCGTTTTTATCATTAGAAACAGGAGCAATTCGAATCAATAATTTAGTAGGATTGATGCGTTCCATAAATAAAACCATACGCTCGTAGGCCTGTAAACGCAGTGGTAAAGCGTCCTTTTGAGCTTCTTTTTGCAACAACCAGCGTCTTGTATTTTGTTGGTCTTTAAAATAAGAGTTGAACAAATAATAAGCCACTCCTCCAGTAATTAATGAAGGTACAGTATAAGCCAGAATTTCTATGATTTTTGTTGAGTCCATTTTGTTATAAAAATTTAAAGAGCAAAAATATACTTTTTTGAGTACAAATCAATTTCTATTTAATAGCAATAAATCAATCCGAATAGTATTTTTGCTCCTTGTAACAGCACTACTTAAAATTGAATATCATAATGGAGACTTATGTTCTGGTTTTACTTTGTTTAGCGGCCTTTGCTGCAGGATTTATTGACGCAATTGTGGGCGGTGGCGGATTGATTCAAACACCTATGGGATTGATTTTATTGCCCAATCTTCCTGTTTCAACCGTAATTGGAACCTTGAAAGTTCCTGCTTTTAGTGGTACTTCCTTTGCAGCATATCAATATCTGAAAAAGGTAGATATGAACTGGAAACTATTGTCGATTATGATGCTTCTGGCATTTCCTTCGGCATTTTTGGGTTCCACTTTATTGACGTATGTCAGCAATGACTTCATGAAACCGTTATTGCTGGTGGTTCTTTCATTTTTAGTGATTTATACCTATGCCAAGAAAAATTTTGGACAACACATTGAAAAGAATCATTCTCCCAGAACCCAAATTTGGAATGCTGTCGGAATCAGTTTTGTAGTTGGTTTGTACGATGGATTTATCGGACCAGGAACCGGAAGTTTTTTGGTAGTGGCTTTTATTGCCATTATGGGTTTCGATTTTTTGCACGCTTCCGCAAATGCTAAAATGGTGAATCTGGCGACAAATTTCGGTTCTATTTGTTTGTTTATTTTAAAAGGAAAAATCATTTGGGCAATTGCCTTGCCAATGGCTGCCAGCAATGCTTTTGGAGGGTGGTTAGGGGCTAAATTAGCGATAAACAAAGGAAATAGTTTCATTCGGATTTTCTTTTTGGTTGTGGTTGTTGGGACTTTAATTCGTTTTGCGTACGATGTGTTTTATTAATGAATATAGGTGTTAAACATATAAGTCAGATAAGTTTTTAATTTGAATGTAGATTAGAAATTCTAGTAGTTTATTGTGACAAGACAACTCTTTACAAAGAGCGATTTAGCTTACATTACCAATAAAATCAATTATTTAAAAATTAGTTTCTCTAACTTACATGACTTATATGTTGAAAATCAAATATGGTTTTTTATAAAATATAGGGCATATACGTACTGCTATTTCTTATCTGGTTCAACAAATGAAGAATGGTTTTTTAGCTTCATTTAAAATTACACTTTTCCATCTTTAATGCTTATTTTTGCATACAATACTATAAAAACTTCCATGCACAAATATATCGATCAACTTAATGAAGCCCAACGCGAACCCGTTCTCCAAAAAGACGGCCCCATGATAATTATTGCGGGTGCAGGTTCCGGTAAAACGCGGGTGTTGACTATTAGAATTGCTTATTTGATGAGTCAGGGTATCGATGCGTTTAGTATTCTATCCCTCACCTTTACTAACAAGGCGGCTCGAGAAATGAAAAAACGGATCTCGGATATCGTGGGTGCCGGTGAAGCAAAAAATCTTTGGATGGGAACATTTCACTCGGTTTTTGCTAGAATTTTACGATCAGAAGCCGAACACCTTGGCTATCCTTCCAACTTTACCATATATGATTCTCAGGATTCGTTGCGTGCCATTTCCGGAATCATCAAAGAAATGCAGTTGGATCGTGATGTGTACAAACCAAAACAGGTTTTAAGCCGAATTTCAAATTTCAAAAACAGTTTGATTACCGTAAAAGCCTATTTCAATAATCCGGAGCTACAAGAGGCGGATGCGATGTCTAAAAAGCCTCGAATGGGTGAAATTTATCAAAATTATGTCGATCGTTGTTTCAAATCAGGGGCTATGGACTTTGATGATTTATTATTAAAAACCAACGAATTACTGACTCGTTTTCCAGAAGTTTTGGCTAAATATCAAAACCGTTTCCGTTATATATTAGTAGATGAGTACCAGGATACCAATCACTCACAGTATTTAATTGTCAGAGCTTTATCTGATAAATTTCAGAACATCTGTGTGGTTGGTGATGATGCGCAAAGTATCTATGCGTTTCGTGGTGCAAATATCAATAACATTTTGAACTTCCAGAAAGATTACGAAGGCGTAAAAACTTTCAGATTGGAACAAAATTACCGTTCTACAAAGAATATAGTTGAGGCTGCAAATACGATTATTGATAAAAATAAAGTAAAACTGGACAAAATAGTTTGGACTGCGAATGATTTTGGTCCAAAGATAAAAGTACACCGCAGTTTAACGGATAATGAAGAAGGCCGTTTTGTTGCTAGTACCATTTGGGAACAAAAAATGCAAAATCAGTTGCCTAATGGTGCTTTTGCTATTTTGTACCGCACCAATGCACAATCCCGTGCAATGGAGGATGCATTGAGAAAAAGAGACATTCCGTACCGAATTTATGGCGGACTTTCATTTTACCAAAGAAAAGAGGTCAAGGATGTTTTGTGCTATTTGCGATTGGTTATCAATCCAAAAGATGAAGAAGCGTTGGTTCGGGTGATTAATTATCCGGCGCGTGGAATTGGTAATACAACTATCGAAAAACTGACTATTGCAGCCAATCATTACAAGCGTTCGATATTTGAAGTGATGCAAAACATAGAACGAATCGACTTAAAATTGAATTCGGGAACAAAGCAAAAACTACTCGATTTTGTTACGATGATTCAGAGTTTTCAGGCTATAAATGAAAACCAGGATGCGTTCTATCTTGCTGATCATGTTGCCAAAAAAACTGGATTGATTCAGGAATTAAAAAAAGATGCTACTCCGGAAGGAATGGCTAAAATTCAAAATATTGAGGAATTATTAAACGGAATCAAAGATTTCACCGATGGCCAAAAAGAAGTAGATGGAGCTCGTGGCGCTCTGTCTGAATTTATGGAAGATGTGGCTTTGGCAACCGATTTAGACAAAGATACCAGTGATGAAGATCGTGTGGCGTTGATGACCATTCACTTGGCAAAAGGATTGGAATTCCCTCATGTTTTTGTAGTGGGAATGGAAGAAGATTTGTTCCCAAGTGCCATGAGTATGAGTACTAGGAGTGAATTAGAAGAGGAACGACGCTTGTTTTATGTAGCTTTGACCCGAGCAGAACACCAAGCGTATTTGACGTACGCACAATCACGATACCGTTGGGGGAAATTGACAGACAGTGAACCTTCCCGTTTTATTGAGGAAATCGACAGTCAATATCTGGAATATATGACACCTCCTGAAAATAATTACAGGTACAAACCGATGATTGACAGTGATATTTTTGGAGATGTAGATAAGTCCAAATTGCGTCTGGCAAAACCTGCGAATGGAACTCCTCCGACCAAATATAGTTCAGATAATGAACCAAAAGCAGAGATAAATATTCGTAAATTGAAGCCTGTTACCAATAATGCTGCTTCAGGAAGTGCGAATTTATTTGATAATAAACTCGTTGCCGGGAATATTGTAATGCACGAACGTTTTGGAAAAGGCGAAGTTTTAAACCTTGAAGGAGTAGGAGCAGACAAAAAAGCCGAAATCAAATTTGAAGTTGGCGGAATCAAAAAATTATTGTTGCGTTTTGCGAAACTGGATATTATTGGGTAAAAATTTGTTTCAAGTTTAAGGTTTAAAGTTGTCAGTTAAAAGAACTTTAAGCCTTAAACATTTTAAACTTTAAACTAAAATAAAATGGCTCAATTTATAAAAATATACGAAGATAAACCAAATGAAGCTGCAATTGCTAAAGTGGTTAAGGTTCTGAAAGAAGGTGGTTTAGTGATTTATCCAACGGATACAGTATACGGTTTGGGTTGTGATATTACCAATACCAAAGCTTTGGAACGCATTGCAAAGATCAAAGGAGTGAAGCTTGATAAAGCTAATTTTTCTTTTGTATGCCATGATTTGAGTAATATCTCTGATTATGTTAGACAAATTGACACAACCACTTTTAAAATCTTAAAAAGAGCTTTGCCGGGACCGTATACCTTTATTTTACCGGGAAATAATAACTTACCAAAGGAATTTAAAAAGAAAACAACTGTTGGAATCAGGGTTCCTGATAATGCTATTGCTTTAGAAATTGTAAAATTACTTGGAAATCCTATTGTTTCTACGTCAATTCATGATGAAGATGATGTGATAGAATACACCACTGATCCGGAACTTATTTTTGAGAAATGGCAAAATTTTGTTGACTTAGTCATTGACGGTGGTTATGGTGATAATATAGGATCTACAATTATCGATTTATCAGGTGATGAACCAATTGTAGTAAGAGAAGGAAAAGGAAGTTTAGATATTTTGTAAAATTTAAATCTTTGGCAAAATATTTGCTGAATTAATATTAATTTTTATATTTACCTAAAATTAAAATACTTACTGATTATTAATGATATACACATGCTATTCTTAATTATATTTAATTGGTTGTTAAAGAAAAATTAAGGATACATAAAGGGCAGGTCAATTGACCTGCTTTTTTTATGCAAAAAAGTAATAATTATTTAAAAAAAAGATCAAATTCTTACAAATCAGAATTTAAATTATGATATTGGTTCCCGATAAAAATCGAATTACATTTCGACAAACTAAATAAACTAGAATCTGTGAAAGTATCAGTTTTAAGAATGTAAAATAGTTTTTCTTACTTAATGTATTCTATTTCATAACTTCAAACGCTAACGCAAAAGAAAAACCAGCTATATCAAAAAGTCAATTTAAAATGAATTAAATACTTTTAGGATTTGTTTACAAATTGCGACAAAGTTATAAAATATACTTTACTCAGAATTAAGTTCAGGTTTATGAATCGATTACTGTAGCCCCGGTTTAAGGTTTTCAAGTAACGCACAAACGGAATTTTAACCTTGATTTGAATATGGGTGTTGGTTATAATTATGACAAAAATGACAGCAAATTGGTTCCCGTTTTAAACTTTACTTTTGGTAATTGGAAAAAAGTTGCTTTAAATGATTACTAAAAACAGAAAAGCTCTTGGAATTACAAGAGCTTTTTTGTTTTTATATTCTATCAAGACTATTCTTCTTCAGCATCGTTTTGTCCTGATTCATTTTCAGAATCTTCTGAATCATCAGAACCAATTTCGAAGAAACTAAAAATGGAACCTCCATAACTTTTTTGGAACGAAAAGTGAATCATGTGATCCAGTTTGGTATATTTTGAATGTTCAATTACCATCATTCCATCTTCATTAAGCAATTCTTTTTCGAAAACTAATAAGATAATTTTTTCAAAAGTTTTTTGGTCCAAAGCATACGGTGGATCTGCGAAAATAATATCGTAGGACGTTTTACATCTTTCTAAATACGTGAAAACATCACTTTTTGTGGCAGCAATATTAAAATCATATTCGGCTGCAACTTGCTTGATGAATTTTACACAACCAAAATCACCATCAACAGAAGTGATTGGCGTACAGCCTCTTGATGCAAACTCGTAACTGATATTTCCTGTTCCTGCGAATAAATCTAATATTTTAAGTCCTTCAAAACTGAAATGGTTGTTCAAAACATTGAATAATGCTTCTTTAGACATATCGGTTGTAGGACGAACAGGCAATCCTTTTGGTGGAAAAATGCGTCTTCCTTTGTATTTTCCTGAAATGATTCTCATGAGTTGAAAAGTATAAAATGATTTCTGTTTTCGGCCTCAGAAAAATAATTGTTCCATCGCAAATCTTCCACATCAATGAGGGAAACGTTGCGAATATATTTGAAAGCGATTTTGAAATAATCGCTTTCGGTATCAATATCTCCGATTAGTTCGAATGGGAAGTTTTCGGGATTTAAGTTCAATTGTTCGGCAGTAAATAAGATGTAATACAAGAAATCTTCTGGCGTGCTGTAATCGAAAGAATTGAAAAGAATTAGTTTTTGGTTCTGAACCACAATGATTTCAAAATGGCCTGTATTAATATGTACAAACATTTTTTTCTCATCGTTATTTTTGGAAGCAACTAATAATTTGGAAACCAAAATACTATTTGCATGTTTGTAATCGAAAGTGCCAAATTGGTCAATGAAAAAATTATTGATATTCACATACGGAATATAAACCGCATTCATTTGATAGTTTGGAATTTCATCAAAAGCGAAAAAATCAGTTTGAAAAACCTTTGTATTGTACTGCAAATAACTGCCTAAAAAGTTTTCATCAAATAACGGTTCGGGAACGAATGTTGAAAGATTATTATTGTGAATTACCAGAATTTCATCATAGGAATCCTTTAATTCTGGATGATTGTTGAAAGCATCAGCAAACAAATCTTCAATTTTTGCAGCTTTTTGAAACGTATCAAAATGCACTTCGTTGAATGAAATTACAGTATTATTTAGCGTGTCAAAACAACAAAAAGAAAGTCCTGTCAAGGAAACTTGAATGGAAAGTTTTTTATATTTTTTTTCGGCTATGTTTATCATACTATTGATTTTTTCAACAACGCAAACTTACAAATTTAAAAATCAATTTCATTATCAAAATTCAATTGCAATGGCAAAAATCAATTACAAAACTCAATTGCATTGACAATAGCAGTACCAATGACAATAGCAATGACAATAGCAAAATTCAATGGTAGTATTTGAAAATTGAAATTGCTATTGACCTTGAAATTGGAAAAACATTCTTTACTTTGCAATCAAATAACATGAAATGAATTCCTCCCTGTTTTATAGTCTTTTACAAAAAAAATTCCCTTTTCAACCCACGTATAAACAGGATATTTTTTTTCAAAAAATTGCTATTTTTTTGACTGAAATCGATAATAGAACCATTTTTGTTTTAAAAGGGTACGCGGGAACTGGAAAAACAACCGTGATTTCTACGATTGTAAATAGTTTATTAGACATTAATAAAAAGTATGTTTTGCTTGCGCCAACGGGACGCGCGGCTAAAGTAATTGCTAATTATTCGAATAAACCTGCCTTTACGATTCACAAAAAAATATACTTTCCCAAGAAATCTTCCGGTGGTGGCGTTTCGTTTACGTTGCAACAAAATAAACACAAGAACACGATTTTCATAGTCGATGAAGCTTCTATGATTTCTGATACGAATTCCGATTCTAAGTTGTATGAAAACGGTTCTTTATTAGATGATTTGATTTCGTATGTCTATTCTGGAACCAATTGCAAAATGATTTTATTGGGAGATACGGCTCAGTTGCCTCCGGTGAATTTAGATATCAGTCCCGCACTGGACATTCGTACTCTGGGAATGAATTATGATAAGGAAGTAGAACATATTGAGTTGGATGAAGTCATGCGTCAGGAAGAAAATTCCGGGATTTTGCATAACGCTACGGAACTTCGGGAATTATTGAAAGATTCTTTTATTGATGAATTCAAATTTGATCTCAAAAAGTTCAAAGATATAGTTCGGTTGACTGACGGTTATGATATTCAGGATGCCATCAATTCTGCTTATAGTAATTACAGTATTGAAGATACCGCTTTTATTGTTCGCTCCAATAAAAGGGCGAATCAATATAATGAGCAAATCAGAACCAAAATCCTCGATAAAGAAAGCGAATTGTCTACGGGTGATTTTTTGATGGTAGTTAAGAACAATTATTTTTGGTTAAAAGATTCGGATGAAGCGGGTTTTATTGCCAATGGTGACATTATCGAAATATTAGAAATTTTCAATATCAAAGAATTGTACGGTTTTAAGTTTGCCAAAGTAAAAATACGAATGGTCGATTACCCCAATCAGATTCCGTTTGAAACCGTTTTATTATTGGACACCATAAAAAGTGAATCACCATCATTGACCTATGATGAATCGAATAGATTGTATCAGGAAGTATTGAAAGATTACGAAGGCGAAACCAAATTTAAGCAATTCCAAAAAGTAAAAGCCAACGAATATTTCAACGGTTTGCAAGTGAAATTCTCGTATGCAATTACGTGCCATAAATCACAAGGTGGTCAATGGAATACGGTTTTTATAGAACAACCGTATTTGCCGGACGGCATCAATAGAGATTATATTCGCTGGTTGTACACAGCGATGACCCGAGCCAAAAATAAATTATATTTGATAGGATTTAAGGATGAGAATTTTGTAGAGTAAATTTGATAAACATATAAGTCATATAAGCTAAAATCAAAGAAAAACTTAAGTGACCTTATATAACTTATATGGTTCAATAATTTTAAAATAGTTTGGTAATGAACACTTTAAACGACTTACATAAAATTTCTGGTTCTTTTTCGAATACCGAAAAAATGCCGGTTTTATTTTTGGGACACGGAAGCCCGATGAACGCGATTGAGGAAAATCAGTTTGTTACTGGTTTTCGAAATTTAGCCAAAACGTTACCGCAACCCAATGCCATTTTGTGTATTTCGGCACATTGGTTTACTAAAGGGACAAAGGTTACCGCCATGGAAATGCCCCGAACGATTCATGATTTTGGAGGTTTTCCACAAGCGTTGTTCGATTTGCAATATCCAGCAAAAGGAAGTCCGGAATTAGCAATTGCTACCAAACATTTATTATCGCCGGTAGAAGTAGAGCTGGACGAACATTGGGGTTTGGATCACGGTGCTTGGAGTGTTATCAAGCATTTATATCCGGAAGCGAATGTTCCTGTAATTCAGTTGAGTATTGATTATACAAAATCTGGGCAATACCATTTTGAACTGGCTCAGAAATTAAGCGCGTTGCGTACCAAAGGAATCCTAATTGTAGGTAGCGGAAACATTGTGCATAATTTAAGGTTAGTCGATTTTCAAAATTTCGATAAGGACAATTATGGCTACGATTGGGCAATTGAAGCAAGGGAAACTGTTAATAATTATTTACTGGACGGAAATTTTCAACCATTGATTGATTTTGAAAAACAAAGCAAGGCGTTTCAATTAGCGATTCCTACGCCAGAGCATTATTTGCCTTTGATTTACACTTTGGGACTGAAAGGAAAATCCGAAGAATTGAGTTTGTTTAATGATAAATTATTGGCGGGTTCTTTGAGTATGACTTCTGTGAAGATTATGTAGGACAGATACTAAATGAGTGTTTTTTTTTAAATAATGTATTTCAAATGATTAGATGGTAAAAAAATAATTTTATGAAAAACAATACTATTAAGATTAAATATCTTTTAAAGTTTGGACAGAAACAAGACATGGAAAATCTATTTAATAAAGGGGAAGTTTATATGAATACAATAAAACTATTTCAAGAATTAGATAAACCAGGTGTTGGAGATAAGTTAGAAGGTACTTTTGAAATAAGTAATTTTAGAAAAGGAAAATTGACTTTAGAAATCCCTGATAATCCAATAACTTTAAATCCTAATAAGATTCAACTTCGAAAAAAATTAAAAGGCCATATTGGAAATATTTACTCTACATATGCACTTTCTGATGAGTTGCTTAAGCGAAAAGTAATTCATCGAATAGATAAGCGAATGTTGGAATTTGGGACACATTGTGTTATAGTTAAAGATGTTGCAATGTTTATTTCTTTAATTTCAGATAAGTTAAACAAAAAAGGCTTTTCAAATTTGCATAATCTTATTAATTATCATGACTACAAAAAAAATAACCATGATTTGACTTTTTTTGATAAATCATATACTTTTAGTTATCAAAAGGAGCATAGAATTATAGCAAATACTGATATTGATGAACCAATAAAATTTGAAATTGGATCAATGCACGAATATGCTGAGATGCATTCTGCGGAAAATTTAATAAAAAATGCGATATTTAGATGATAAAGCTGAATTGCTTTTATGACGATTGTTTTTAACTCCTGTCTATTCATAAAAAAGTGCATATTTATACTTAACCCAAAACCAACCTTCAAAACTACTTATTTTGAAAACACAAGACGATAAAAAATTAGATAATCCAGTTTGGTTTTCGTTATCAGAAACGCATCAAATTTTTGCAGTAGATTATGGCAGTGTAAAATTCTATCATCCGGATTATTGTCCGTTTGGTGGTTTTGAAAAATGCGATGCTATTTCTATCGATGAATATTCTGAGATGGTTGATAGTTTTTTTATTGTTGGAGAAAAACCGGAACTTTCAAATCTATTAAAGTTAAATAAAGAATTGGTTTGCCTTCAAATGATTGTTTGTAATCCAATCGACATTGCTATTAATGACCCAATTGTAAAACTGACTGACGAACATATTGATGTTTTATATGAGTTGGTGAACTTGGTGCAACCAGGGTATTTTAAAAAGAAAACCGCTTTATTAGGTAATTATTATGGCATTTTCAAAAATGAAGAACTTGTTAGCGTGACTGGTGAGCGCATGCAAATGAATGACTTTATTGAAGTAAGCGCCGTAGTCACACATCCCAATCATACCGGAAAAGGATACGCCAAACAATTAGTGATCCATACCGTAAATGAAATTTTCAAGCAAAATAAAATTCCTTATTTACATGTGATTGAAGTTAATAAAGGTGCAATACAATTGTACGAGAAATTGGGTTTTACAATCAGGCGTAAAATTAGTTTTTGGAATATCATGAAGCAAATTTAAGGATTGAGAAAAATTTTTAAATCCTAAAAACATACTAACTTAGCGCTTTAGCAATTCCATATAAAATGAAAATAATAGCAGTCATTCCCGCACGTTACGCTTCGACAAGATTTCCCGCTAAACTGATGCAGGATTTAGGAGGTAAAACGGTCATTTTAAGAACTTATGAAGCAGCCATAAACACTAAATTGTTTGATGATGTTTTTGTGGTAACGGATTCGGATTTGATTTATGACGAAATCGTTTCTCACGGTGGAAAAGCAATTCGAAGTATCAAAGAACACGAATCAGGGAGTGATCGAATTGCAGAAGCAGTCGAAAATCTGGACGTTGATATTGTGATTAATGTACAAGGAGACGAACCTTTTATTGATGCAGAACCTTTGGTAAAAGTCATTGAAGTTTTTAGAAATGATTTGGATAAAAAAGTAGATTTGGCATCTTTAATGCGCGAAATAACAGATGAAGCCGACATCAACAATCCCAATAATGTAAAAGTAGTGGTGGATCAAAATGGTTTTGCATTGTACTTTTCACGTTCGGCAATTCCATATCCAAGAGAGAAAAATGTGGGTGTTCGCTACATGCAACACATCGGTATTTATGCTTTTAGAAAACAAGCACTATTGGATTTTTACAGTTTACCAATGCAATCTTTGGAAGCATCTGAAAAATTGGAACAGCTGCGTTATCTGGAATTTGGAAAACGAATTAAAATGGTCGAAACGACACATGTCGGAATCGGAATTGATACTCCGGAAGATTTAGAAAAAGCCAGAAAAATGCTGTAATTATTCCAGATTTTCATGATCGAAATAGCCTTTCGTTTTTACTTTGGTGGAGAAGAAATTTAAGAAAAGCACAATGAAAAACAGAAACAGTAAGGCTTGTGTAGTAACTAGAAATTTCCCTATTGGTGTAATTGGATGGTAGTCGCCATAACCGATGGAAGAGGAAGTTACAATGCTGAAATAAATAGAATCAAACCAATGGAAAAACGGTTTGTTCATATAATTTCCAACAGAATAAAAGACTGCGTACGCAAATGCAATCTCTAAATAGTTAAAGAAAAGCAACAACATGGATCTCTTGTATGAGCGTGGTTTTGAAAATAAATCAGAAGCAAAAATCAGTGTTGGAATATAAAAAACAGTTTCCAAAAAAACATAAACAAGAATCCAAATAATCCACTGATGGCTTTGCCATTGATTTATTAATATCACTATTGGAAAAATTACTTTTAATAAAACATAAAAGTCTAAAGCTAAATCTTGGTATTCAACTCCTTTCTTACTAGCCCAATATTTAATGTAAATCCCTGGAAAAAGTAATTGGGACGAAGCCAGTATTAAACGGACAATTTTTTCAATCCCATTGTCTTCATGATGATCATTATTCCAAATGGATTGAATATTCTGTATCCGTTTTTGAATGGGATTAAATTTAGGTTGAGCGCCCTTTGACGTTTTTCCGAGAAGAAGTTTTTTTAACATTTTTTTCATTCCAGCAAAGTGTTAAATAACGCTATGTAAGGTTACAAAATAATTGTGTTGCTTGACCAGAATTCCATTGTGAATTTTGACAAAAAATTAATGATTTAACTCAGTTTCTCAATTAGAATTAGTTCGTTATGAACTTCAAGTCTGGGAATGGTCTTAATCTGAAATTTATCTTTGTAAAACTCTGAAACGTATTTTTTATTTCGTAGATTTTGGCTTTCATTTAATAACATTGTATTGAAAAGTATAAAACCATGACTTTTCAAAAGAAAGCAAATTCTATTGATGAAAAAAGTTTCAAATAGAAAATTTGGCATTGTGGTATCCTGAAAAATATCAATAATAATTAAATCGTATTTAGATTTGGTTTTCAAAACAAATTCGAAAGCATCATCTATTACAATTTCAAGATTTTCAATTTCGTCTAATTTAAAATAGGTATTGGCTATTTTAATTATTTCGGGATCAATTTCAACTCCGGTAATTTTTCCTTTGTATTTTATTTCGTCCACCAAGGTCTTAATCACACTTCCGCCTGCAACTCCCAAAACAAGAATATATTTCATTGGAACTATCTTTTCATAGCCAATGTTTTTTAATCCAAATCTTAAAATGCGTTGCAAACTGCCATACGAATAATTGGCATTTTTAGAGTCTAAAACCAATTCACCATTTGTCCAAGTCACTTCTATCGATTTACTCAATGCAGATTTTGTTTCATAAATTTTTATTGGAATGAGATAACTGAATATTTTTTTAATCATTGGTGGCGGTTTTACTCAAAAATCAGATTTAAATTATTTATTTTGTACTAAATAAGAAAGAATGAAGAAACAATTTTATAAATGGATATTTTTCAAACTCATGGGCTGGAAAATAGTTGGAGGAATTGATGCTAATATCAAAAAATGTGTAATGATGGTAATGCCGCATACGAGTGCGCACGATTTTTATTTGGGAATTTTTACCAGAGGAATAACCGGATTAGAAATGAACTGGGTGGGTAAAAAAGAATTGTTTCGTTTTCCTTTCGGATTTTATTTTAGATATATGGGCGGAGAACCACTGGATCGTTCTGGAGGTTTGAACAAAGTCGATTCTATTGCGGCTATTTTTCAAAGGAAGGAAATTTTTCGTTTGGCTGTCGCTCCAGAAGGAACCCGCGAAAAAGTTACTGAACTAAAAACAGGATTTTATTATATTGCGTTGAAAGCAAATGTTCCTATAATCCCTGTCACATTTGATTTTGGAAGAAAAGAAGTAAATTTAGGAAATCCAGTTTCACCAACTGGAGATATCGAAAGTGATATGGCAGTTTTGAAGAAACACTATAACGGTGTAAAAGGTAAAATTCCGGAAAACGGATATTCATTTGAATAAATAACAGTGTAAACAATAAATTCAGTTTATCGTAAAAATAATTGTTACAGAAAAATAATGTAAAAGAACCCCAATTCGAAATTCCGAATTGGGGTTCTTTTTTTAATCAGGAACATAACTTTTAAAAGTTCCATTTTTATAAAAAATTACGATTTTATCAATAGCATCAGAATTTGATTCTTTAGGGCTATTTTGATTTTCTATTTTTTTTGTTTCCAATGCAGGAATCGGATTTGGAATTTTTATTTCGGAAAATAAATTCTCAGGAATTATATCAGCAGAAGGTGGAGCAGGAATATTTTGTTTTACAACTTGCTCAACGTTGTTTACTGTTTTATCAAACTGCTCCGAGTTTTTAGGAAAATTTCCTTTTCCATTTAAAATCCAATACAGATCTATATCAGGAAAAACCTCTAATATTTTAAGGATAAAGTCCAAGCTGGGTTTGTTTCTTCCTGACAGCAGGTGAGACAAACTGGAGCGCTGAACGCCAATTTTATCCGCAAAAGAAGAAGCATTCAAGCTGTAATAATCCAGTATAATTTCTAATCTTTTTATAAAATCTTCTGTGTTTACCATTGTAAATTATTGATATAAATTAACTATTTACAAATGTAATCAAAAGTTATCAAATAACCAATATTACAAGTGTAAATAGTATTTATAAGACTAATTAGCATAAAGTATAAGATAATGTGATTAATTATAAGTAATTGATAGTATGTTAATTAGATACTAATTAATTATTAGATAACATTTGTTAACCGCAAGTAGTAAAAGGATTCACTTAAAAGGCAAAGATGTGTTTACAGGATTGAAATAGTTGAAATCTTATTTGTTTACAAATGTAAATACAAAGATGTTTACTTTTGTAAATCAAATAAAACAGCATGAATTTAGAACAATTATTTAGTCAATATAAAGAAGAAACCATTCACGGTCGTTACATCACTTTGGATTCTATTGAGCCGTTATTACAAAAATTAAACACCAACAATCAACTTCAAATTATCGGGAAATCAGTTCTTGGAAAATCTATTTATTCGTATGAAATTGGAAAAGGTAAAACTAGAATTTTCCTTTGGTCACAAATGCATGGGAATGAAAGTACAACTACAAAGGCACTATTTGATTTTTTGAATGTGTTGCAAAGCGGTTCGCAATTGGCACAACAATTATTAAATACTTTTACTTTTTGCAGTATTCCAATGTTGAATCCTGACGGTGCCACATTATATACCAGAGAAAATGCTAATAAAGTTGATTTAAATCGCGATTCGCAAGCGCTTACACAGCCAGAAAGTAAGATTTTAAGAGAAGTTTTTGAATCTTTTAAACCAGATTATTGCTTTAATCTTCATGATCAGCGCACTATTTTTGGCGTAAGCGATACGGGTAAACCGGCTACGTTATCATTTTTGGCGCCTTCTCATAATGAAGAAAGAGAAGTAAACGAATCGAGATTAAAGGCTATTAATTTGATTGCGAGTATAAATGAAGAGCTTCAGAAGTATTTACCGAATCAAATTGGTCGTTTTGATGATTCTTTCAATATAAACTGTATTGGTGATACATTTCAATATCTGGGCGTACCTACATTATTGTTTGAAGCGGGTCATTTTGCAAACGATTATGAAAGAGAGGAAACCCGTAAATATGTTTTTATGGCATTAATCTTGAGTTTTACCATACTTAGCGAAAACGTTATAGTTAGCAACGGAATTAACAAATATTTGAATATTCCTCAAAATAAAGTCGTTTTTTATGATTTAATGTATAAAAACATCAAAATAAATTATGATGGTATCGAAATAATCACCAATTTTGCAGCACAATACAAAGAAGAGTTAATCGAAAATCAGATTTGTTTTAACGCTTATGTTTCACAAATAGGCGATTTAGAAAATTATTTTGGTCATTTTGAATACGACGCTGAAGGTGCTTTATATAAAGATGATTTTGAGTCGATTCCTAAATTAAATCAAAAAGCTGATTTTTATTTAGATAAAAGCATAAAATTTGTTAACGGAATGATAAAAATATAATATTTATGTCTTTTTGTTGTTTTTATGTATAATTTTATACTTTGTTATAGCAATTAATAATATTAATTTAAGAATTATGAGTAAATTTCGTTTAGATGAAGTAGATCACCAGATTTTAGATATGTTGATAGACAACACAAGAGTTCCATTTACGGATATTGCAAAAAAATTATTGATTTCTGCAGGAACTGTGCATGTCAGAGTTAAAAAAATGGAGGATGCCGGAATTATAATGGGATCGTCATTAGTTCTTGATTATGATAAATTGGGGTACTCTTTTATCGCTTATGTAGGTGTTTTTCTAAACAATACTTCTCAAACAAAATTTGTTTTGGAACGTATCAACGAAATTCCATTTGTAACGGTAGCCTCAGTAACTACTGGGAAATTTAATATTTTTTGTAAAATTAGAGCTAAAGATACGAAGCATGCAAAAGATGTTATCTTTATGATTGATGATATTGATGGCGTTTACAGAACAGAAACAATGATCTCACTGGAGGAAAGTATAAATGACAAGAAGCGCTTGATGCATACTATTTTCAAAAACATGTAATTATCTTGAATGCGCTATATATAAATATAACCTCAAGTTAATTCTTGGGGTTTTTTTATGAAAAATTAACTAAACCAACTACAGCTAAATTATGTACACACTGCCTAAAATTGAACGTTTCAATCAAGATGTTCTCTCTAAATACAACATTTACAATAGTGTATTTATTACATTGCCCTTTCAATCCATAGATAATACGGGTGCTTTACTTCCTTTGTTTACAGATATTTGCGATACAGGATTTAAAAAGCAAGAGACTCCAAAAGAGATTGTAGATTTTTTTGCAAAAAGGTATTTACACGATCCTTCAGAATCAGATAAGATTGATATCATGTTTCGTTTTATTCAATATATCGAACGTCAGATTGTTTTGTTTGATGCTATTGAAGATGCTGCTTTTCCGGTTGTTAATAATATGGAGGGAAGAGGATCGTTGAGAGATATAAAGGAGAAGTCTGATGCAAAAGACAAAGAAGACGAATTGGTTGATTTTCTGGAAGATTTCAATGTTAGAACAGTTTTAACTGCGCATCCTACACAGTTTTATCCTGGTGCTGTGCTTGGAATTATCAATGATTTAACTGAAGCGATTCGTAAAAATGACTTACTGAACATTAAGCAGTTACTGGCTCAATTAGGTAAAACTCCTTTTATTCAAAATGAAAAACCAAATCCTTTTGATGAAGCAGTAAGTTTGATCTGGTATCTTGAAAATGTATTTTATCATACTTCCGGTGAGATGGTGCACTATCTTCAAAAGAATATTTTTAATGGTAACTCTATAAAAAATCCTTTAATTAAACTTGGTTTTTGGCCCGGTGGTGACCGTGATGGAAATCCATTTGTAACAACCGAAATAACTTTGAAAGTAGCGGAACGCTTGCGAACTTCGATTTTGAAATGTTATTACATCGAAATGCGAAATTTAAAAAGAAAGCTAACATTCTCAGGGGTTGATACTTTGGTTACGGAACTGGAACAAAAACTTTACAGGTCTGTTTTTTATTCTAAAGGAGAAATTTTCATTACTCTTGACGAATTTAAATCGCAATTGAGTAAAATAAAACAGATAATTATTGATCAGCATCAATCGTTGTATGTAGATGAATTGGAAGCGCTTTTAATAAAAGTAAATTTATTTGGGTTTCATTTTGCATCTTTAGATATTCGTCAGAATAGTAAAATTCATGATGCTGTGTTTAATGACGTTGTTGAATTTTATCTGAAAGCTAATCCTGATGTTTTTCCGAAAAATTATTTTGAATTAAAAGAAGAAGATAAGCTAAAGGTCTTATCAAATGTAAGCGGAAATCTTGATGCGGCTGTTTTTCCGAATGAGATGACTCGTTTGACAATCGAATCCATTCAAGCAATTAAAACTATTCAGGAAAATAATGGAGAATTTGGTGCAAACCGTTATATTATAAGTAATAATGAAAGTGCGCTTAATGTGATGGAAACCTTTGCGTTATTCCGTTTGAGTAATTGGGAGAATCCTCCAGTTGATATTATTCCGCTTTTTGAATCGGTTGATGATTTGCAGAATGCGCATGCAATTATGGAGAAATTGTACACAAATCCAACTTATGCGGCACATTTAGCCAGTAGAACCAATAAGCAAACAATCATGCTTGGTTTCTCTGACGGTACAAAAGACGGAGGCTATTTAATGGCGAATTGGAGTATTTATAAGGCAAAAGAAGAACTTACCGCAATTTCCAGAAAATATGGCGTAAAAGCGATTTTCTTTGATGGTCGTGGCGGTCCTCCTGCTCGTGGTGGTGGAAAAACTCATAAATTCTACGCTTCATTGGGTCCAAATATTGAAAACAATGAAATTCAGGTTACTGTACAAGGGCAAACGATTAGTTCTAATTTTGGGACTTTAGATTCATGCCGATATAACTTAGAAAATTTATTAAGTGCTGGTGTAACCAATCAGGTTTTTAGCAAAGGGCAAAATGAATTGACTTTGGACGAAAAAAATATATTGGATAAATTGGCCGGTTTTGGTTATGAAAAGTATTTAAGTTTCAAAAACCACCCAAAATTTATTCCTTATTTGGAGCAAATGAGCACGTTGAAATATTATGCCAAAACTAATATTGGAAGCCGACCATCCAAAAGAAGTAAATCAGAACATTTAGATTTTGCTGATTTACGAGCGATTCCTTTTGTGGGTTCTTGGAGCCAGTTGAAGCAAAATGTACCCGGATTTTTTGGTGTTGGTACGGCGCTCAAACATTTTGAAGATACGAATCAATGGAGTAAAGTGCAGGACTTATATGATAATTCATTGTTCTTTAAAACCTTGTTAGAAAACAGTATGATGTCATTGACTAAATCATTTTTTCCACTGACAGCTTACATGAAAAAAGACCCTCAATTTGGCGATTTTTGGCAAATTATTTATGAAGAATTTTTAGAAACAAAACGATTACTTTTGAAAATCGCAGGTCACAAAGAGCTGATGGAGAATTATCCTGACGGTAAAGCTTCGATACAAATAAGAGAACGTATAGTATTGCCATTGTTAACGATACAGCAATATGCTTTGTTGCGAATTAATGAATTAAACAAGGAAGACCAACCGGATGAAGCTTTAATAAAAGTATACGAAAAAATAGTAACTCGTTCTCTTTTTGGAAATACAAATGCTAGTAGAAACTCCGCTTAAAGGATAAAAAAATGATGTCAACACAATTGCCAACAAATGAATATGCTCCTTATTATACTCCTTATGTAAACGCTTTAGGAGAAGTAAATCTGATAGAAGAATTAGAAATTTCATTGCATGATTTTATCCGTTTTGTGCAAAATATCCCAATGGATAAGTTTGATTACAGATATGCAGAAGAGAAGTGGGACATCAAAGAAATTATTCAGCATGTCATAGATACCGAGCGTATTTTTGCGTATCGTGCCTTGCGAATTTCCAGAAATGACCAAACGCCTTTGCCAGGATTTGATGAAAATGATTATGTAAACAATACTCAAGCTACCAATAGAAGTATTCAGGATTTACTAACTGAATTTTCAGCTGTGCGACATTCGAATTTGTTTCTTTTCAAAAGTTTGTCTGAAGAACAACTAAAGAGAATTGGAACTGCTTCTAATGCTGCTGTATCAGTTCGTGCGATCGGTTTTATTATGATTGGGCATCAAAAACACCATCAAAATGTTTTTCAGGAAAGGTATTTATAATTTATTAAAAACCGGTAGACCAAATTTTTAGCTTGTTTTCAAATGTCATAGTATTTGCAGGACTAGTAGAAGGCATCACATAATAAGTGATGCCTTTTATTTGTCCAAATTTTTTCAGAAAGTATTTATGACTTTCTTTTCCGTTAAAAATGATTGCAGTGATTCCCGGGAATTCTTTAAACAAGGTTTCAAAATCATTTTCCTTTTGATTTTTGATATGGATGTCCAAGCTTCCTTTTCTTTCGCAATTTTCTAAAACATCCCAAAGTCCAATTTTATTCGTTTGGAGCATTTGTATTTTTTCTTCGAAGATTTCAGATATTGGTAAATTATTCAACAACGTGTACATTATTCGCCAGAAATGATTTCTTTTGTGCGCATAATATTCCTGCTTTTCCAATGAAGCAATGCCAGGCATAGTTCCTAAAATCAAAATTTTGGTTTGAGAATTTATAAAAGGAGGAAAGGATTGTATCATATCATATCATTCAATTAAAGTACTGCATTTTCTTTTTCTAATATTGCTAATGCCAATCGGATTTTTCCATAATCTATTTTTTCTTCAAAATAATCAAAATAGGATTTCAAGGCGTTTGGTGATTCCAATTTTATTTGTGCTTCGGCAATTTGCGAAACTTCTTCCTTTGAGATAAAGGAATCCAAATCTATGTCAGCACCATCAACATACAGTTTCGCTAAATGCGACATAATCGTACTTAATCCTAATTTTCTTTTTTGAGCAATTTTCTCGACAGAAAATCCGTTTTTATAAAGTTCCAATGTTTCTTTGTAAGTAGTGGCTTCTTTTTTCTTTTTAGTACCTTTTGCTTTTTGGAAATCTTGAATAACTTTTATAAAAGCATCTCCATATTTTTCCAATTTTGCTTTACCAACGCCATCAATTGCGAGTAATTCAGTATCACTCATCGGTCTTTCGGTTTCCATTTGGCGCAAAGCAGCATCACTAAATATTACATAAGCGGGAACGGATTCTTCTTTAGAAATTTCGTAGCGTAATTTTCGTAAGGTTTCAAAAAGTGAATTTGCTACTGATTTGCTTTTCGTTTCTTTGATTTCTTGCTTCTCGATATTGATTTTCTGAACCGTTGTCAGTTGTACTTTTTCACCTTCAAATAACACTTTTTTAGCTAAAGAAGTAAGTCGAATTTTATTTTGTTTATGAAAAGCAATCTCACAGTACCCAAGATTTATCAATTGTATTAAATATTGATTCCAATCAAACCATGAAAGATCTATACCAACACCATACGTTTTCAGGTTTTGGTATTCTTTTTCATAGATGTAAGCATTTTTAGAACCGCGCAAAAAGTCAATGATTACAGGTAGTGGTTCTGTTTCCTGTAGCCGTATAATTGCCGATAATGCTTTTTGTGCAATGATGGTTCCATCGAAAAAAAGTGGCGGATTTTTACAGATATCGCAATTCCCGCAATTCTCTGTAACGAGTTCTCCAAAATAGGAAAGCAATATTTTTCGGCGACAACTCAACGCATCGGCATATTGTTTCATGCGCTCCAGTTTTGCCAGTTGTACTTCGGCGTTCAAACCTTGGGAAGCAAATTTTTGCAATTGAATCACATCGCCATAACTTTCGAACAATACCGTTTCTGATGGCAGACCATCTCGACCTGCACGACCAATTTCCTGATAATAACCCTCTATGTTTTTCGGCAGGTTGTAGTGAATCACCCAACGAACATTTGATTTGTCAATTCCCATCCCAAAAGCAATTGTTGCACAAACTACTTTACAGTCATCATTGATAAATTCATCTTGTGTTTTTGAGCGAATTTTATTGTCTAAGCCGGCGTGATAGGCCTTAGCGCTAATGCCGATTTTTTGTAACTTTTCGGCCAGTTCTTCGGTTGTTTTTCTGCTCAAGCAGTAAACTATTCCGGATTCATTTGGTTTTTCTTGGATGAAATCTGTAATTTGTTTGACTCTGTCTAAAGCGGGACGCACTTCTAAACTTAAATTTTTTCGATCAAAAGAAGCTACAAATAGTTTCGGATTTTTAAGGTTTAATTGTTCGCTAATATCCTTACGTGTAGCTTTATCGGCAGTTGCAGTTAAAGCTAAGATTGGAGTAGAAGGGAAGCGGTTTTTTAGATATCCAAGATTTGTATATGCTGGTCGAAAATCATGTCCCCACGATGAAATGCAATGCGCTTCGTCAATTGCAATAAGACTTATGGTCAAACTATTAAAAATATTGTCCAGAAAAGACAAGCTTTCCGGCGCAATGTAAACGAGCTTAATCGTATTCGATTTTAAGCTTTCTATATAAAATTGTCGTTCGTCTTCGGTTTGGCTGCTGTTGATAAAACAGGCTTCAATTCCGTTTGCTTTCAAGCCATCGACCTGATCTTTCATCAAAGCAATCAGTGGGGAAATTACGATTGTAATTCCGGGAAAAAGTAATGCTGGTAATTGAAAACAAATTGATTTCCCACCACCTGTTGGCATAATTGCCAATGTATCTTGCCCAGAGAGAACACAGTTTATTATTTCTTCCTGATTGGGTCTGAATTTTTCAAAACCAAAGTTTTCTTTGAGTTTGGCGTGTAAAATTTCATGGGTCATTGTGGCGTGTATTTAGAAGTCTAAAGTTATAAAAAAAGGAACTCGTGAATGAGTTCCTTTTTATAAATATATTTAAAATGGGATTAATTAATCCTCATCTTCGTCATCGTCTTCATCTGAGAAATCTTTTTCATCAGTATCTTCGTCATCCTCATCATCTCCTGAATCAGAATCCGGTTTGTCGATAGCGTCATCCTCATCATCGTCGTCAATATCGTCGTCTAAATCTAAACCTTTGATAGGTTCTACAACTTCATCAATAAGGATTTCATCATCTTCATCATAATTTTCAATTCTGTCCGCAAGTTTGGTGCTCACTTTTACTAAATAAATAGTGTCTTCAGTTCGTACTTCAACTGCTTCAACCAATTCATTTTTAGCGTTTCTAAAACTAATAATATTTGAATCATCATAACCATCTGGAAATTTATCCACCAATAGGTTCAAAATTTCATTGGTAAGTTTTGCGTAATCAACAATTACTCTTTTCATAAAAATATTCTATAGATCTAATAAATAAGCGAAAATTAAAGGTGCCACAATGGTAGCATCCGACTCAATAATAAACTTAGGGGTTTTAATGTCTAATTTTCCCCAAGTAATTTTTTCATTTGGCACCGCTCCAGAATACGAACCATAGCTGGTTGTTGAATCTGAAATCTGACAAAAATAACTCCAGAAAGGAATGTCATGCATTTCCATATCTTGGTACAACATTGGTACCACGCATATTGGAAAATCTCCTGCAATACCACCACCAATTTGGAAGAAACCTACACCTTTTGTACTGTTTTTTGGATACCAATCCGATAAGAAAACCATATATTCAATACCGGATTTCATTGTAGAAGCTTTCAAATCTCCTTTAATTACATACGATGCAAATATATTTCCCATCGTACTGTCTTCCCATCCCGGTACAATAATAGGTAAATTTTTCTCAGCAGCTGCATACATCCAACTGTCTTTTAAGTCAATTTCATAATATTCTTCAAGAACACCTGAAAGCAACATTTTGTACATGAACTCATGCGGAAAATATCTCTCACCTTTATCATCGGCATCTTTCCAGATTTTGTAAATATGCTTTTGCAAACGACGGAAAGCTTCATGTTCCGGAATACAAGTGTCTGTTACACGATTTAAACCTCTTTCTAATAAATCCCATTCGTCTTGCGGAGTCAAATCACGATAATTTGGAACTCTTTCATAATGAGAATGAGCAACTAAATTCATGATATCTTCTTCAAGATTCGCTCCGGTACACGAAATAATATGAACTTTATCCTGACGAATAATCTCAGAAAATATTTTTCCAATCTCGGCGGTACTCATAGCTCCAGCCATGCTCACCATCATTTTTGCACCGTTGGCTAATTGTTCTTCGTATGCCTTAGCTGCGTCAACTAAAGATGCAGAATTGAAATGCAAATAATGCTTTTCTATAAACTGACTGATTGGTCCTTTGCTCATTTTTTAAAATTTAAATGCTTATGAATCAAAACGTTAAAATTATAATCTCAAATTTAACGAATTTTTATATTGAATAATTGAATAATTGGTAATTTATTTTTTGTCGTAACCTAATATTTTCAAAACTTCTTCAGAGGTTTGTTGTTCGGAGAAAACCTCAGTGGCCAAAATACCGTTTTCATCTCTATCTATCAAAATATGTTTAGGTTGCGGAATCAAGCAGTGGTGCAAACCACCATAACCTCCAATGGTTTCCTGATAAGCGCCAGTATTGAAAAAACCGATATACAATGGTTTTTCTTTGTTGTATTTTGGCAAATAAATAGCATTCATGTTTTGCTCGGAATTGTAATAATCATCGCTGTCGCAGGTCAAACCACCCAACAAAACCCGCTCGTACGTATCATTCCAGCGATTGACTGCAAGCATGATAAAACGTTTGTTGATTGCCCAAGTATCCGGTAAAGTCGTGATAAAAGAAGAGTCGATCATATTCCACTTTTCTCTGTCATTTTGTTGTTTTTGATACAAAATCTGGTAAATAGCTCCGCCACTTTCTCCTACAGTGTAGGAACCAAATTCAGTAAAAATATTGGGAACATCAACTTCGGCTTCATCACAAGCTATTTTGATCTGATTGATGATTTCGTCAATCATGTATTGATAATCGTATTCAAAAGCCAGCGAGTTTTTAATTGGAAAACCGCCGCCAATATTTAATCCGTCAAGAGAAGGACATTCTTTTTTTAATGCCACGTATACCTTGATACATTTTACTAATTCATTCCAGTAATAAGCATTGTCATTAATTCCTGTATTAATAAAAAAGTGCAACATTTTCAGTTCCAACTTTTTATTTTCCTTGATTTCTCTCTTATAAAATGGAACAATATTTTTGTATCCAATTCCTAAACGGGAGGTATAAAACTCAAATTTAGGTTCCTCTTCAGCTGCGATACGGATTCCAATTTTGAATTTGTTTTTTATTTGTCCCTGAAGTAAATCAAGTTCCTCAAAATTATCAATAATTGGAATGGTATTTTTATGACCATTATTGATAAGTCTTGCAATATTATCGATGTATTGATCTCTTTTGAAACCATTACAAATTACATAGGTACTTTTGTTGATTTTACCGTTTGCCAAAAGGTTTTCTACAATGTTAATGTCAAAAGCTGAAGACGTTTCAATATGAATATTATTTTTGAACGCTTCGTTCATAATATATTCAAAATGGGAACTTTTTGTGCAATAACAATAGTAATATTTTGCCTCGTATTTGTTTTTTTCCATCGATTTACGAAACCAGCTTTTGGCTTTGTTGATGTTGTTGGAAATTTGAGGTAAATACGTAAATTTTAATGGTGTACCGTATTGCTCAACCAATTTCATCAAATCGATATTGTGAAACTGAAGATTATCTTTGTTTAATGTAAATTCTTCTTGGGGAAAATAGTAGGTTTGATTGATTAAATCAGAATATTTTGTATTCATTAGATGTCTTGATTATAGATTAAAAATATTATAAAATAAAGTAACCTATAATTCAAACCCGAATATTTGCATATACGATCTGAAGCTTCTCGTGGTCTGCTTTTAAGTATTGGAAAATGTCAAAACTAAAGTTTCCTTTAATAGAATAAAACCGTTTCAATATCCTTAGAAAAGACATATTGTTTCTGGTTTTACTGGAACTATAATTTGGCTTGTTTTGACTTTTTTTCATCGGTGCAAATGTAAAAAATATTATATACGCAATGCAATCCTTTTTATAAAAAATAATTAAGATTTATAATCCAGAAAAGCCTCAAGAATTAATTCATTTTCAACCGATTGATTGATTTTTATTTTTCCGATACCTTCAATTAATGCAAATTGAATGTTGCCGTACTCATTTTTTTTGTCGTGAATCAGTAATTCCAGGATAGGTTCCATGTCCTTTTCCTCAAAAATGATGTCGTCATATACAGCCTTAATACAGGATTTTATTTCAGAATATTCTTCTTTACTGATTAGTTTTTTATCCAATGAGATAAAACTTTCCAATATCATCCCAACGGCAATAGCTTCTCCGTGCAGCAAAGTAGTTTTATTTTCATTTTCCAAAAAGTAGCTTTCAATGGCGTGGCCTAATGTATGACCAAAATTTAATGCTTTTCGGATATTTTTTTCGGTAGGATCTTGAAGCACAATTTCATTTTTTATTTCAACTGAACGGTAAATTAATTCGTCAAAATCAGCAAAATCTATGGCTTTTAAATCTAAAAAATGCTCCCAATAGGCCTTGTCATATATTAAACCGTGTTTCAACATTTCGGCAAGACCGGAACGCATTTCGTTTTGTGGCACGGTTTCAAGATATTGGGTGTCAATAAGAACCATTATTGGAACATTTATAACACCAATTTGGTTTTTTAAATTCCCTAAATCGACCCCGTTTTTCCCTCCAACAGAAGCATCAACCATTGATAGTAGCGTAGTAGGAATATGTATAAAATCAACTCCACGCTTGAATGTTGAAGCTACAAAACCACCTAAATCAGTAACAACACCACCACCCAGATTAATTATAAGACTTTTTCTCTCGGCACCAAGTTCCGTTAGTACATTCCAAATTTGGACGCAAGTTTCAATATTTTTATTTTCTTCACCGGCATCAAATTCAATGATTTCAATGGTAAGATCCGTTTCCAGATACGGAAGAAAATTAGGCAAGCAAAATTCATTAGTATTGCTGTCTACAATAATAAATAAGTTGGAGTATTTATTTTCTTTTAAATGAAGGTTTAATGCTTCATATCCTTTTTCGTTGAAATGTATGGGATAACTGTTGGCTTGAATTGACTGCATCTTAGTTTTGTAGTTATTTGCAGAATTGATTTAGTAGTTGTTCTGTGTTAGGGTATTTTTTGTTAAAAGCAATATTTAAATAATTGCATCCATTTGTTTTATCCTTTATTTTGAAATAGCATCCAGATAACAAGTATTCTGTTTTACCATCATTTAAACGTGGATTATTTAATATTCTTTCTAAATAATTGATTGCAATTTCAGGTTTATCGAGTTGATAATAACAAACCGCAATATCCTGCAAAATTACTACTTTTTCAGGATTTTCCTTAAATGCTTTATTATATAATACAATTGCTTTCTCAAATTGCTGTGCATCACCCATTTTTTTTGCTTCTAACATATAATTTATTTTAGCGGCAGATTCTGCGGGGAGTCCATTAATAAATGTGTTATTTATGTTAGTAGATTCTTTACGTTTTATTAATCTTGTTTTTCTATTTAAAAGAGTAGTATCGGTAGGATAAATTTTTAAACCTTGGTTAACAAAAGTAATTATTTTATTTGTCTCGTATTTAGATAGTGATAAAGCAGAAGCGGTATTCTTCCAATTACTGGGCATACTTCTGTATTTGGTAAATAATTCGTGAATTTTGAATATTTCAGAGGTATCTTTTTTTATTGAGGCCATTTTAAGGGCATCTAAATAAAAATTAGTTGTTCGTGGTCTAGAATAAAAAGCTGTTTTTATATATTCATAAGCGGTGTCAAAATTTCCATTTATTTTTTCAATTTTATGCAAATACCAATTTGATACACCCAAATAAGGATTTATTTTGTTTGATAAATAAAAGTATTTTTTTGCATTTTCATACTTTTCTTCACTAAAATAGGCAATTGCTAAATGCTCATAAAAGGTTTCTGAATAGATTCCTACATTTGGTAATTGAGGTAAATTTTTTAATATTTCTTCGGATGTTTGGCCGGGTTTTTATCGTATTTAATTGCGTATTCTAAACGATATGCTTTTAAAGTTAAAAAAGTAATATAAACGGTAATCAAACTTAATATGATAATTCCGATTGAAAATTGACGTGTTATTCTCACAGTATTGACTTCATCCGTTTTTAAAGTATTCACTACTGTAAAAACTAAAAACAGAACAAAACCAAATTGCATTGTAGGTCTGTACAAAGGGAAATTAAAAAAGGCATCTATAAAGTATCCGGTTAAAATTAATACGGCTAAAAGTGCTATAATCTTATTATTTAGATCACTTTTACTTAAAATCGCCTTCATGTTTATAAAAAATGCAATTATAAATAATGACAAATAAACTAATCCATTAAAAACACCGGTCTCAGCTGCTATTTCCAAAAAATCATTGTGAGTATGTGAAGAGATGAAGCCGTCATCAATTGATGTCTTCTCATAAGGAATACTTTCAATCTTCCAATTACCCAAACCAATTCCAGTAAAAGGCGATTTATTTATTAGAATTAGCGCATTATTCCAATATGTAAATCTTGCACTTACTGATGCTTCGTTTGTACTGGCTATTTGAACAACTCGACTACCAACAGATTCATATCGGCCAGTACCATTGTTAACTTTAAAAACAATATTTGCTAAAATTAAACTCAATAGTATTGGGATTAGCAAGTAAACTACATTAAGAACTGTAATTTTTTTTAAGGAGTATAGTTTTAAATAAAAGATGATAAATAGTAATAGTTCAAAAAACAAAGCCAAATATGCAGCCCTTGCACTTATCAAAAAAATCGTAAATGTTGCTAAAAATAATGAAAAAATTAGAAACCATTTTTTCCAATTTGAAAAATGGATAGCTCCAATTAAAAGAAAAGGAATTTTTATATTTAAACTAGCTGCGAAGATATTTATATTTCCGGTATTACCCTTTAGTTTTGATAGTGCATTGATGACAGACCCCGCTTCTTTTAGGATATCACTAAGTTGTAGTACAGTTTGAAGTACTACACTAATACCGAAAAGTATGGAAATTCTGTAAATTAAATGTAATCTATTAGATACAATAGCTAATACGTTTAGAAACATGATAAAAACTACCAATATTTCGATAAAGCTTACTATAGTTAAGGATAAATTTTTAGTCGAAAAGAATGAAATTCCGCTTAAAAGAATAAATAAAATGTAAATTTTAAGAAGATGACTTTTCCGTAAAATTGTATTTAAACTTTGATTTATAAAAGTAGGATTTTTAAATATAAAAAGAGCGATAATCAAATTTAATATTGAAATGTAAAAGTATTGTGTTCCAATAATTTCGATACTCTTAAAATCCGGTAAAAAATCCATTAACAAATAGCAAGCTAAAAATAACAATGACATAAAATCATAATAGACATTATTTTGAGGTGCTACTTCTGAGTTCAGATCAATACTCGCAATAATTTGTTTTTTCATATTTTTTAATTTGTTATTTCTTCAAAGCAAATCTATTAATTATTTATTTTATTTAAAGATAGTTTTTTCAAAATACAGAAATTTAATAATAATCCTTTGATGTTGTGTATTTGCTAAATTTTTAAAGGTTTAGTACCATATTGTTGCCAAGTAATCAAAAAAAAAGAATTTAAACGTTTGCACATACATAATAAATCATTCAAAATTATTTAAGATATTTATTATTCTAAAGTTGATTTAAATCAAAAATTGGTTAAATATTAAATTAGTATTTTTTTTAAGGGAATTAGTTTTTGACTTTTTTTAAAATGCGTTTTTCTTTTTTTAATAATAGTTTTTTAAAATAATATTCAAAACTCTGTCTATATTTGTACAAAAATTTAACAAATAATGGAAAAAATATTCAATAATACTCAAGTTGCCTTTTCATTAAAAAGTGATACGGAACTTGATAGAGCTTATTTTCTTTTCAAAATGATTGCTAATCAGCCACTAGTTCGTATTGGAACTGCGGTTACAAATTTTGCCCTTAAAGCAAATCTTCCTGTTGAAGGTTTGATTCGCGCTACAGTTTTTGACCATTTTTGTGGTGGAGTAAATGAAGTGGATTGTCTTTCTGTGGTTGATAAAATGTATACCAAAGGTGTTTCATCTGTTTTAGATTATTCTGTAGAAGGAAAAGAAGAAGAAGATCAATTTGATGCTGCGCTTGAAATGACGTTAAAAACAATAGAATTTGCCAAAGAACGTCAAGCGATTCCTTTTGCTGTTTTTAAACCTACTGGTTTTGGTCGTTTTGAGTTATATGAGAAATTGGGAGAAAAACAAGTGTTAACCCCAGAAGAACAAGCGGAATGGAATAGAGTAGTGGAGCGTTTTGATTTGGTTTGTAAAGATGCCCATTCAAAAAATGTAGCTCTTTTGATTGATGGTGAAGAAAGTTGGATGCAAGATGCAGCGGATGATTTAGTAACTGAAATGATGCGTAAATACAATCAAGAAAAGGCTATTGTTTTCAATACATTGCAAATGTATCGTTGGGATCGTTTGGATTACTTGAAAAAATTACACGAACAAGCCAAAAAAGACGGATTCTTTATTGGAATGAAATTAGTTCGTGGCGCTTACATGGAAAAAGAAATTGTTCGTGCCGAAGAAAAAGGATACCCATCACCAATATGCGCTTCAAAAGAAGCTACTGATGAAAATTACGATGCCGCTGTTCACTATATGATTGATCATTTAGATTTGATGTCTATTTTTGCAGGAACCCACAATGAGTTAAGTACGTATACTTTAATGGAATTGATGCAGGAAAAAGGAATTAAAACAAACGATGATAGAATCTGGTTTGGTCAATTGTATGGGATGAGCGATAATATCAGTTACAATCTAGCTATAAATGGATACAATGTAGCAAAATATTTGCCCTTTGGTCCAGTTAAAGATGTGATGCCGTACTTAATTCGTCGTGCTGAAGAAAATACTTCAGTAGCGGGACAAACGAGTCGTGAATTAGAGATGATAAAAACAGAGCGCAACCGAAGAAAAGGGAAGTAAACATCAGTTTTTAGTTATTCAGGTAAATTTAAATTCATAAAAAAACTCCATTCAGTATGCACTGAATGGAGTTTTTTTATGTCAAATTAGAAATAAAATTTAAGAATTGCTGAATTGCAAATTACTTAAATTTTTATAAATACCATTTTCTAAAGCTATTAATTCTTGATGCGTTCCTTGCTCTGTAATTTTTCCTTTATCCAAAACCAAAATTTGATCCGCACTTCGAATAGTTGAAAGACGGTGTGCAATTATGATACTTGTTCTTCCTTGCATCAGAATTTCAAGCGCTTCCTGAACCAATTTTTCACTTTCACTGTCTAATGATGATGTGGCTTCATCCAGAATCAAAATACTTGGGTTTTTCAATAATGCTCTGGCAATTGCAATACGTTGTCTTTGTCCTCCAGACAATTTAATTCCTCTTTCTCCAACTATAGTTTCAAATTTTTCAGGGAAACTTTCGATGAAATTATACGCATTGGCTTGTTTTGAAGCGGTAACAATTTCTTCTTCGGTTGCATTTGGTTTTCCATAAGCAATATTTTCTCTGATGGTTCCACCAAATAATATTACATCTTGCGGCACAATACTCATATTTCCTCGCAAACTTTCTAAATCAAAATCATAAATATTTTTTCCGTCAATCAATATCTCTCCGTTATCAATATTATAAAAACGCAATAAAAGTGAAGCAATAGTTGATTTTCCGGTTCCACTTGGACCAACGATCGCTATTTTTTGACCAAAGTTAGCCGTAAAACTAACGTCTTTCAATACTTTGATTTCTTTTCTGGAATGATAACTGAACGCTACATTATTGAAGGTAACGTTTCCTTTTATTTTTTCAATTGTACCAAGATCACGAACCGAATTAATCTTTTCAGGAGTTTCATCTAATAATTCAAAAACACGTTCTGTTGCACCGATCGCTTTTTGGATTTGGGCATAAAGTTCAGCGATTCCTCCAAAAGAAGCACCAACAAATGTAGAATACAATACAAACGAAATCAATTGTCCCACGCTCATTTCGCCGCTGATGCTCAACCGAACGCCGTACCAAACTACAGCTACAATAGCTCCGAAAAGACAGAAAATAATAAAAGAAGCAAAGTAACCACGATATTTTCCACCTTTGATAGCAATCTTAACTACTTCCTTTATTTTTCCATTATAACGGGCGATTTCGTACCATTCATTGGCGAAAGCCTTAACGATACTGATGCCTTGCATAGTTTCTTCAACAACTACCTGACTTTCAGCAACTTTATCTTGAACATTTTTTGAATATTTCCTGATGAATCGCCCAAAAATAACAGCAGCAACTGCAACAAGCGGAACTACGGATAGCATCAATAACGTTAATTTGATACTTTCGTTTGCCAATAAAAGAACGCCACCAATAATGAGAATAAATTGTCTTAAAAATTCGGCAATTGTTGACGTTAAAGTGTCTTGTATTTGGGTTATGTCAGAGCTTATTCTGCTGTTTAATTCTCCAACACGTTTTTGTGAGAAGAAAGACATCGGCAGTTTTACCAAATTACTATAAAGTGCGACTCTAAGATTAGCTAATGTATTTTCAGTAAAATTGACAAATAAATACAATCTAAAAAACGAAAAAATCGATTGAAGAAATAAGATTATTATCAAACCTCCAGCAATCATATTCGCCTGAGAGTTGTCTTTGTTTTTCACACAATCAATAAGCATTCCCATTAACTTTGGAAAGGCAAGAGCAGTCGCTCCGGTGAATAATAAAAAAATTAAACCTATATAAAATTTCCAACGGTGATTTCCTGCGTATTGAAATATTACAGTTGCTTTCTGGAGTGAACTTGCGGTAATTTTTGATTTTGGTAAATCGTTTTCTTTGAACCTGGCCATTATCTATTGTTTATATCGCAAATGTAAGACTATAAAGAATCAATACAAAAAAATAGCTACGTTTCATGATTGACATAAAGTACTAGAATAGAGCATAAAAGAAAATAGAGTCTATATTTTATTCATTTTTTTTACTTTTTTGCTTGCAGATACGATTTCTAACACTATATTTGCACTCGCAATAAGGAAATGAAAATGACTGCATTGTTTAGGGCGATTAGCTCAGCTGGTTCAGAGCACCTCGTTTACACCGAGGGGGTCGGGGGTTCGAACCCCTCATCGCCCACCATAAATTTAAAAACCTCCAAAGTCATTGATTTTGGAGGTTTTTTTGGTTTGAAAAATTGACAGATATTTTATAAAATCTTTCAACAACATTGATTGCTATAATGGCATGTTCGAATTGCATATGACAAGAAATAATCCAATAACAATTATGTTTTTTCACCTCTACATTTTTGTTCTCTTTTTAGGATTAATTAATTATTTACCAAGCAAATCACAAAAGCGGTTTTTCCATTGTCATTTCTATAAGCCAGATAACCACCGTGGGCTTCGACAATGTTTTTGGATAACGTCAAACCTATTCCAGCACCTTCTTTTCTAGTAGTGAAAAATGGCAGGAAGATTTTGCTTTCTATTTCTTTTTCAATGCCTTTCCCATTATCGGTAATCATAATAAAGGTTCTTTTTTCTTTTACTTCCGCCGAAATAACAATCTGTTTCTTTACGCCATCTTTCAAAGCATAAATGCAATTAGTCAAAAGATTTATCAATACCTGCTCCATTTGTTGTGGGTCAATATTAAGTCTGCGGTCTAAAGCAATAGTATTTATAACTTCTATGTGTTCCTTTTTAAACAAAGGATTCATGATTTGACAACTGTTGTCAATCCATTTTGATAGTTCAATTACTTCTTTTTTGGGAGAAGGCAACATGGCCAGTTTTCGGTAACTTTCCACAAATTGCTGTAAATGGTCGCTTCGTCTCAACATTGTGGCAACACTGCTTTTCATATCGTCTAAATCTTCTGCCGAAATGGTTTCCTGCTGTACCAATTCCTGTAAATTTTGTGAAAGTGACCGAATAGGAGTAATCGAATTCAAAAGTTCATGAGAAATCACCTTCATCAGATTGACCCAAGCCTCTTTCTCTTTTTTCTCGATTACATTTTGAATTGAATCCAATAAGACAATAAAATAATCCGTATTGTAAATTTCGCTTCTCGAAGTCTGCATCACAAATGTTTGTGTGTCTTGCTGATTAACACGTATTTCTAATGACGTTTTAATTTCTTGAAAATCCTGTTCCTCAATAATTTCACACAAGGAAGGTAAATGATTTTTTAAGTATTTCCATTTGGAAACTTTTGGCACATCAAAATGTTTGGAGAAATAATCATTCATCAAAAAGATATTCCAATCATTTCCTTCCTTTTGCAGAATAATAATTCCCGTTTCAATAGTATTTAGAATAGAACGATACACTATATCTTTTGAAACCTGCTCGTTTTTTTTATTTTTTAGCCTTTCATACAGCTTGAACAAACTAGAATAATTTTGATACGATTTATGTTTGGAAAAATCCGATGTAAAATCATTTTGTAAAATAGAGGTGATCGTTCCATCATAAATCAAAAAGGCTTTTTTGATATAGAAATACATTTCGACTAAGAGAAGAAAAAGTACAAGAAGCCCAAAAAGTGCTGAAAAAAGTAATCCTTTTTGAAAAATAAATATGGAAATTCCAGAAAAGCAAAGAATAAAAATTAATCTAAGAAAAAGGAGTTGGTATATTTTTAAGGATTTAAACATATTAGTTGATATTGTATTTTTCTAAACGTCGATATAATGATCCTCTGGACAATCCCAATTCCTCAGCGGTTTTGCTAATATTGTTATTGTTCTTGAACAATATTTTTTCGATGGCTGTTTTTTCGACAGCCGAAAGTTGAATATCGTCTTGATTGTTCTCGTAAGCCGTTATTTGTTCCAAATCCAAGTCCGAAACGGTAATATGATTGTTCTCGCAAAGAATCACGGCACGCTCTATTCGGTTCTCCATTTCCCGGATGTTTCCGTTCCAAGCATGTTTTTCGATTTGTTCCAATGCTTTTTCGTCAAAATTAATTTCATCCCGTCCGTATTTAACCACCATTTTTTGCAAGAGATAGTGTGCCAAAGGGATTTTATCTTCGTCTCGTTCTCGCAATGGAGGTAACACGATTTCCATGGTATTAATGCGATAATACAAATCTTCCCTGAAGTTTTTATCTACAACTTCTTGCTTCAAATTCAGGTTGGTGGCTGTAATAATGCGTACATTCAATGGTCTCGCTCTCGATTCTCCTAATCGGGTTACCATTTTGGTTTGAATTATCTGCAAGAGTTTAGATTGTAAATGCAATGGGACGTTTCCTATTTCATCCAAAAAAATAGTCCCGTTTTGAGCCATCTCAAAACGTCCTGGAGTATCGATTTTAGCATCTGTAAAAGCGCCTTTGGCATAGCCGAATAATTCGCTTTCAAAAATATTGGAATTCAAAGAACCCAAATCAACATGAATGAAAGGATTATTTTTCCGCTCCGATTGGCAATAAATATGATGCGCCAAAACAAATTTACCAGTTCCGTTCTCGCCAAGGATTAAAACATTGGCATCAGTTTTAGCCACTTTATCAGCCAGAGAATAAGCTTTTTTTATAACATCTGAATTACCAACGAAGAATTCGTCTGCAATCTCGATATTATTTGGTTTCTTTTGCTCTTTCCGGCTTTTATCGACAGCTTGTTTTACAACGCTAAGTAATTTTGCATTTTCCCAAGGCTTCAAAATATAATCAAAAGCCCCTGATTTTAATCCTTCAACAGCCGTTTCTACTTTGCCAAAAGCGGTCATCAAAATAACGACAGTTTTTGGCGAAAGCGTTTTTATTTCTCTTAATAAATACAAACCCTCTTTACCATCCTCAAACCCAATTCTGTAGTTCATGTCGAGTAAAACCACATCTATTGTGTTTTTTGCTAATAATTCAACCACATTTTTAGAGTTAGTGAGCGTATAAATATTTTCAAAATGCTTTTTAAGTAGCATTTTTGAAGCAAAAAGAATATCTTCTTGGTCGTCTATGACTAATATGGAGGCGTTGGTCTTTTTCATTCTAACGGAATATCTGTATTTTTTTATTCAGAAAATGGAATTATTGTTCGGTTTTGGACAAATAGTGTTCAATTATGGACATTGTGTAAATTTTATTGAAATTAAAAACCTAATAATAAGATTATTACAGTTTTTAATTTTATGGTACGATTATCCTAATAGAATATACAAATAATAAACAATGGACACCAAAATCGTACGTAAAACTAACAAAAATAAGTATCTTTTAATCGTTTTGCCAATTATCTTACTCCTCGGGTATTTTGTCTTTACTTCTGTGACTAAAAAAAGAAGTTTGAACGTAAAAAAAGTTGAAATTACGATTAAGACCGTAGAAAATAATTTTTTCGAAGATTTTATGTCTTTTCAGGCAAAAGCCGTTCCTTTAAATTCAATGTTAGTTAATATCATTGAAGGTGGAGCCGTTCAGGAAATATTTGTTGAAAACGGCGATATGGTCGTTAAAGGACAGCCGTTAGTGCGCTTGTATAATCCTAATGCAGAATTGGCGTACATGCAGCAGGAAACAGCGATTATCGAACAAATCAATAATTTGAACAAAGCCAAACTCGATTTAAGAAATCAGGAATTGAATTTAGAAAAAGACTTGATCGGAATAGAACACGATTATCTTGATGCCAAAAACCTATTTGAATTGAACCACAAACTTTTTGACAAAGAAATACTTTCAAAAAATGAATGGGAAAAGACCCAAGAAAATTATCGTTTTCAAAAAGAGCGAATGAACATCATCAAAAAAAGTGTCAAAAAAGAAAAATTAGCAAATCAAGTCCAGATAGGACAATTGAATCAATCTATTGGTTTTATGAATAAAAGTTTGGATATTTTGAGAATGAATAAAAAGAATTTCCTAATCACAGCACCCATTTCTGGAAGACTTTCTTCCTTTGAACCTATACTCGGGAAAACCTATGTGCAAAATACAAGTATTGGTTCTATTGATGACAGGAAAGGCTATAAATTGATGGCCTACATCGATGAATTTTATTTGGATAAAGTTGCAGAGCAACAAAAAGGAACAGTAGATTTTGAAAACAAATCCATCGAAGTTCAAATAACCAAAGTGATTCCTGAAATTAAAAATGGTAGGTTTCAAGTAGAATTGGATTTTGTTTCCTCTGAAAAATTAGATTTAAAACAAGGATTGAGTTTTGGAGTGAAATTAAATCTGTCAGAAAAAACCAAGACGGTAGTACTTTCTAAAGGAAGCTTTAACGAAGAAACTAGCGGAAAATGGATTTTTGTTGTCAATGGCAACAAAGCAGAGCGAAAAGCAATCAAATTGGGGCGAGAAAACCCTTTGTATTATGAAGTTCTCAGCGGTTTAAAAGCGGGTGAAAAAGTGATCACGTCTTCCTATAAAGATTACAAAGAAGTCGAGATTTTGAATTTAGAATAAAGAAAAAGAGCTTAGAGGAAAGAAGCAAGAGTAAAGAATAAATAATAAATAATAAAGAATAAAGAGAAATAAACAAATATCATCAATCAAAAAACGAATAATAGTATGATTCAAATTAAAAATCTTTCAAGAGTATTTAGAACCGAAGAAGTGGAGACCATGGCATTAAGCGAAATTTCATTAACCATTAATCAAGGTGATTTTGTTTCGATTATGGGACCATCGGGAAGCGGGAAGTCCACTTTATTGAATATTATCGGATTACTTGATAGCGCTTCGAGCGGAAGTTATCAATTACTGAACCAGGAAATGATTGGGCTGAAAGAGAAAGAAAAATCGAAAGCTAGAAAAGAAAATATTGGCTTTATTTTTCAGAATTTCAACTTGATAGACGAATTGTCGGTTTATGATAATATTGAATTACCGCTGATTTACAATAAAGTTCCATCCTCTGACAGAAAGAAAAAAGTAGAAGCAATCGCTGATAAACTAGGGATTTCCCACCGATTGAAACATTATCCGCAGCAACTTTCCGGAGGACAGCAACAGCGTGTGGCTGTGGCAAGAGCCTTGATTAACGACCCAAAAATCATTCTTGCCGATGAGCCAACAGGAAATCTAGACAGTAAAAACGGAAATGAAGTAATGGAACTTTTAACTGATTTACATGCCAATGGAGCCACAATATTAATGGTAACGCACTCTAATTATGATGCTTCTTTTTCTCAAAAAACCATTTTAATGAAAGATGGAATGATACTTTCAGAAAAAGTTAATAACAGGAACGTGGATATATTAGTAACGGAATCTAAAAACTAAAATCATGCTAAAAAACTGGATAACTATATTTTTATACCACCTCAAAAATAATAAGCTATTTTCTGTCTTGAATATTTTTGGATTGGCCATTGGAATTTCAGGATTAATTTTCGCATTACTGTATTGGAATGAAGAACAAAGTTATGATGCTTGGAATCCCAAAAAAGACAATGTGTATCAGGTTTTAGTACAGTTAACAGGAATGCCAGTTTTTTCAGATTGTGCTTTATTCCTAAAACCTATTTTAGATAAAGATACTAATGTAGAAAAGGTAGTTTATGCTGACAGCTGGTATCAAAAGGATAAAATTATCTTCAAAGGGAAGAAAGAAATAGTTGATAAAATTATTAATGTTGAGCCTGATTTCTTTTCTCTTTTTCCATTTGAAATTATTAAGGGAGATGTGGTTTCAGCATTAAAAGATGATTCAAGTGTTGCTATTTCAGATGTGATTGCTAAACGAGTTTTTGGTAACGAAAATCCGATTGGTAAACAAATAACATGTTTGGATCAAATGTTTATAGTGCGCGCTTTGTATCATATTCCAGGGAACTCTTCAATTGCTCCAGATGTTATAATGAATAAAATGACGCAGTTCAAAAGTGAAAATACGACAGGACCTTTTATATTCAAGTTACTTCTTAAAATTAAAGATCCATCAAAAATTGAGAATACTCGAAAGAGTTTAGAGAAAACTTACAACCAAGATTTTGTTCGGAGAATTGCCAAGGAAGAAGGTTTTACTTTAGAAGAAATGGCTAAGAAAATGGGTCACTTTAATGTAGTTATAGAGCCACTTTCAAAAGCGAGATTGCATTCTATTACAGATGGATATCCAGAAGGGAGAGGTAATTATCAGTTTTTGTTGATTATGGTTGGGTTATCTGTTTTAATTCTCATCCTTTCGATTGTAAATTATATCAATTTGGCTACAGCGAATGCGGTTAAACGTGCTAAAGAAGTTGGTGTTCGTAAAGTTGTGGGGGCTTCAAAAAGTACTATTGTTATTCAATTTATTTTTGAAACTGCTCTAATAAGTTTATTTTCGATTTTATTAGCATTAGTTATTGTTGAGTTGACTTTGCCGTATTACAATGATTTTTTAAATAAGAGTTTACGAATAATTGGTAGTCAGTTTTATCTGCAATTACTTCTGATTTTCTGTATTACAGTTTTGGTAGCAGGAATACTTCCAGCCGTTTACGTTGCTAATTTCGAAACTTTAAAAGTTCTCAAAGGCAATTTTGGAAGAAGTAAAAACGGAATCTGGTTGCGTAACGGAATGTTGATTTTCCAGTTTACAGTGGCTACTTTCTTTATTGTTGGTTCTTATATTGTGTATCAGCAAATCGATTATCTAACCAATAAAAATTTAGGTTTTAAGGGAGATCAAGTGATTGAAATTAATTTGAATTTTCCTGATTCGGATTATGAAGTGAAAAACGTAGGGCAAAATATCTACAACAAATACAGTACAATAAAACAAGAACTGGCTAAAATAAAAGGTGTAGAACAAGCTTCTACAGGATTGATTTCATTTGATGGTTCAGATGATTCATTAGGAGGTGTATTGTACAATGATGAACTTTTTAAATCACGAACAATTGCAGTTGATTTTGGTATGTTCGAAATGATGAAAATAGAAGTAGTTAAAGGAAGGTCTCTTGATCAGCAACATGCTTCGGATACTATTACTTCTGTGGTGATTAATGAAACAGCACAAAAGTTGATGAACATGAAAGAGCCTATAGGAAAAGAACTAATTATCAAAGAACGAAAATTAAAAATCATAGGAGTTATAAAAGATTTTAATTTATTAAGTCCTGAAGTAGAGGTGTCAGGGATGTATTTCTATCATCTTAAAACGGTAGATATTGCTCAAAATATCAATAAGGTTTTTGTAAAACTAAAATCGGATAATATTGAAAATACAATTACCGATATTGAAAAATTATGGACAAAAATGGATCCAAAGTATCCTTTTAAATATGATTTTGTCGATAAACAATATGCAAGAACTTATGAATCGTATGTGAAGCAAAAGAATCTATTTTCATTGTTGAATGTAGTAGTAGTTCTAATCGCTCTTTTCGGGTTATTCGCCTTAGCTTCGTATTCAATACAAAGACGCATAAAAGAAATTGCCATACGCAAAACCCTTGGGGCAGAGACGAATGTGTTATTAAAAGAATTATCTAAACAATATATTTTGTATTGCATCATTGGGTTTTTAATCGCCTTGTTTCCTACCTATTATTTATTGAATAGGTGGTTAGAGAATTTTGCTTTTAGAATTGAAATGGCTTTGTTTCCATTTGTCTATGGGTTTATTATTTTGTTACTACTAACACTTTCGATAGTGCTTACAAAAGCCTTTCAAGCAACAAAAACAGATGTTTTAAAATATTTAAAATATGAATAAGAATTCAATTTTTACGTTAGTCTTTTTTTTAATTATTGCTTTAGGAAGTGCTCAGGAAAAATCTTGGAGGCTTACTAAATGCATGGAAACGGCTTTGAAGAATAACATCGAAATAAAAATCAGACAACTTGAAATAAAAAAAACAGAAAAGTCCCAAAACTCAGTTTTGAATCGAATGTTGCCGGCTATCAATTTATTTGGTGAACAAGGCTATAATTTTGGTTCCACCATTGATCCTTCGACTAATGGAAGAGTAAGTTCCAATATTCAAAATGATAATTTCTACCTGAATGCAAGAACAAATATGATAGATTTCAGTGCTTTTGCGAATGCTCAAAAAGATAAAATCAATATAGAGCAAGCTAAGGCCGAAAAAGAAGTAGTGGAAAACGAATATAAATTGCAGATTTTGGAAAGCTATTATCAAGTACTTTACGCACAGGAATTATTGAAAATTCAAAAAGAGCAATTTGTACAAACCACTTTTAATTTGGACAGAGTGACAAAAGAAGTTGCTATTGGCAGCAAACCCCAAAGCGATTTGTATGATATGCAATTGAGCTTTTCGGAGGAAGAAAACCGAAATTTAGAAACTGAACAATTGTATACTATTAAAAAAATGGAATTGTTTCAATTGATGAATGTTAGCGATGTGGGACTTTCTGATGCAATCGTATTAGATTCCTATTTTAAAGAAGGAGACACTGAAGATTTAGATGCAGGAATACGTAATCCTAAAATAAAACTTGCGGAACTCCAATACGAAAACAGTTTGAAATCGATTCGTGTAGAACGCGCTCTTAATTTACCTATGTTAACAGCCTATTATGGGTTTTCCTCTTTTTATTATAAAACATTGAATCAGATAAATTCAAACACGGATCCTTTTTTTACGCAACTAGAAGCTAATAAAAGTCATCAGATTGGGATGCAATTGACAATTCCGGTTTTCAATGGATTTAGGAATACTAAAAAAATTAGTGCTTCAAAAATAGAAAGTGAAAAATCAAAGTTGGTTATGGAACAGACAAAACAAGTCTTGCGCAATCAAATTGAATTGGAGAATACAAACAAAAGAAATTATACGCAGTTTCAGGATAAGTTGAACAAAAAAAAGTCTTATGCTAAAGCATCTTTGGCCACTACCCAAGCCAAATTTGAAAGCGGGAAAGTGGAAGCTGTTTTATATTCTTCGGTGAAAAATCAATCTCTCTCTGCTGAGTATGAAGTATTGAAAAACAATATTCAATTACAATACATTGACTTGAAAATTAATTTATTAAGAAATAATCAGTTATAACAATAATTACTAAAATTTAAAATCATTTACAATCTAGTATCGATAACTTCTTCAAATCCTGCATGAAATAGTTCGTAAATAGTTCCGTATGGACCACAAAAAACTCCATTATTTCTAATGGAGTTTTTTTTTTGATCTATATTTACCTATTTTTAGTGTAATAAAAGTCATTAACCTATTCCCTATAGTTCACAAAATAAATTAAGTAACTATGAAAAATAGTAGTCAAATTTTATTTATTTCCATAGTCTTCTTCATAGTAGGATGTTCAACCTTAAAAAAAAACATTCTTGAAGAAACTTTGTCTTCCAAAAATGAAAGTATAAAAAGAGTAATGGATAATCCGAAACAATTTGAACTTCAGATTATCTATACTCAGATCATACGAAATCAACATAATGAAGTGAAGTTTAAAGATTATACCTATAATGTAGATGCCAAAAATTATTTTTATCCTGCAAGTACTATAAAATTTCCCATTGCTATTCTAGCTTTAGAAAAATTGAACACGATACAAAATACTTCAATGAACTCTGAATTTTCAATCGAGGGAAAATCAGATAAAAATAAATTTACAGAGGAAATTTCGAAAATTTTTGCGGTCAGTGATAATGATGCTAGTAATAATTTATTAGAATTTATAGGTTTTGATTATTTAAATAAAAGCATGCATTCAAAAGGACTGAAACCTTTCAGAATATCACATCGACTGTCTACACCAGATTCAGGAAATCCAATAACTAAGTCTGTAACATTATACAATGATGATAATTCAATTTTGACTCTGCCATCAGTATTGAGTAAAAAAGACAACAAACCCTTACGATTAAAAAAAATAAAGAAAGGAATAGGGTATATGAATGATGAAAAACTCGTGCAAATACCCTTTGATTTTTCAAAGAAGAATTATTATCCGTTAGAGACTTTACATAATACTTTGAAACGAATTGTTTTTCCTGAAGCGTTTAAAAAGCGAGAGCGTTTTAATTTGACAAAAAAAGATAGGGAGTTTATTCTTTTTTCTATGCAAAATCTGCCCAAAAATGCAGGTTATGATCCGACTAAATATTACGATGGTTATTGTAAGTTCTTTATGTTTGGCGATTTAAAAGAGCCTATTCCTGAAAACATAAAAATATATAATAAGGTAGGGGATGCTTATGGTACATTAATTGACTGCGCTTATATTGTCGATATAAAAAATCAAATTGAATTTATGATTTCGGCAACAATTTTAGTGAATAAAGATCAAGTTTTTAATGATAATATTTATGATTATGATGAAGTTGGCTTCTCCATTTTTGGGAGAGTTAGGCAGACAACTTTACGATAAAAATTTTAAAAAGAAATCCAACTAATCTAAAGTTAAAGCAACTAAAAATTCATTTGGATAAAAAAGGTCCACCGGTATACTTGTATTTAATTCAGATTCGTCCAGACATGACCGCGCTTGTTATCATAATAGTATAGCAAATTTTTTGAAATATTTCGGTAATGATTTCTGATTTAGACCCTTTGATGATAGCCACAATACTTCCTGCTTTTCTTTTTTTTATTTGCAATGATAGTATATTATTCTTTACAAGATAAAGCAGTTTCATCTATCAATAGATTTTCACCTATGTTCTGGGGACAAAACAGCCATTATTTAGTATGATTGCGTTTCTCCCAAGATTTAAAGTCACTCAAAAAATCTTTATAATTTTTTGAAGCATTTTTCCATCTACACCATGAAATTTAGCTATTCTTTTGGTTTCATGAGGGTTAGATTCGACTAATATCTTTTTAAAAAAGAGTCGAAATCATAGGTAAATTGAGTGCCTTGTGCTACTATATTCCAGTCTCTAAAAACAGCTTTGTTAATGGTGAAAGTAATCAATTTTTATTTTTCTCCACAGCTTTTTATCTTGAGCCTGGTTTTGTAAATTTTAAATTAACTCATTGTGAACTTTTTATTCTCCTTTCATTTCCCACTTTGCGGTTACCATTTACTTTTTCTTCAAACGCCGACCCCTTGGTTCATCACCCTCATAAAGCACAATTTCAGAATGTAGAAACTGTGCTGCAGCTGCAGAGTCATTCACTTTTGTAGCACTGCGTTCTAACATTTCTGATTCAAACTCCTTTAATACACTTTCCCTTATTCCAACTTTTCTCCATTGCGATAAAGGTCTGCATCCTCTTTTGATCAAACGAGCCAATGATAGAGCATCTAGCAGCGCTTGATTTGCACCCTGCCCTTTGAATGGGCTCATAGGGTGAGCTGCATCTCCAATAAGAGTTACTGGTCCGGCTTTCGCCAAAAATTCCAACTTAAGTAATTCCCGATCATACACAGGATAGCCAGAAATCTGAGCTTCCAGAGTCGCTGCTAAAATCTGAGGAATAGGATTGTGCCACAGAGTTCTACGACGCGCTTCTTCCTTGAGTGCTTGAGGTCCTTGAGCACTTAACGCCTTAGCATCTTCTTCTAGCATTGGAAAACTCAATTGCCACATTACCGAGTCTGAATCATAAGGCATGATGTAGATTCGCTCATTGCCATTAGCAGTTTGAAATACAGTGGCCGAATCCAGTAAATGACTATTAAGACCTTCGAGTGCTTTCAAAGGACAGATGCCTAATATCACTATACAACCCAGATAACGTAAAGGGCTACTATCATCACCTATCAATAATCTCCGAACTGAACTGCGAATACCATCAGCTCCAACTACTAGGTCCGCTTTGGCATTCTTGATTTTTCCATCCACTTGAAAGTTTAGATCAACACCATTGTCCTCACATTCCTTAAAATCTACCAACTGATGTCCCCAATGTATCACATCATGCCCGCCTAGCTGCTCCAGAAGTGCTAAGCGTAAAGATTGTCGTGCGATATGGATATTGGTACGTTTCTGAAAAGTTTTCGCATCTGACTGTATCCACTTTCTGATTCCCCATTCCCCAATAACTTTTCCATCGGTAGTATGAACTACATGTCTTGTTGAAATTACCCCTTCTTCTAATGAAAAAATACCCAAACCTTCAATTGCTTTAGTGGCTTGTTGCAATGTAAGTCCATATCCCTGAGACCTGGCTTCAAAATTATCATCGCGCTCATAAAGGGTAAAAGGAATTCCGCGGTGCAAACAGGCCACAGCAAGAGCTACGCCTCCAATACCGCCACCAATAATGGCAAGGTGTGGATAGTTTTCTTTGTCAGCTATAGGAGGACTGGCAGAACGAAGCAGTCCCGATCCAGAACATTTCGGGCAGGAGTGAAGGTGTCCTTTAGGAGGAACCGGAATGGTCCCTTCGCCATTCGTCTTTTCAAACTGGTCTAATACTATCTGATATTGGAGTCGCGCTTTTTTGGTTAGCCCTCGACTTTTCTTGCCTCTACCTTGACATTCTAGGCACATAGTCCAGCTTGATTCTTTATTTTTCAATTTTTTTACTTCCTGTTTTATTTAAACTTTTTTATTGCTTTTCTCTTAAAGAAAAAACGTGGCCTTTACAATTGATGCTGGATTTATAAATAATGTAGTTATTAATATCTAATTACTTCTATCTAGTTTAACGTGAAAATTTTACATTTTTAAAAAATTACATCTCGTGGCAGTTTCGTAACTTTAAGACAAAAGAATAGCGTTGCAAAATTACTTTATTCATTTAAAACCATAACGGATTTATCAGCGCTAATTATTCAAATTTTATTTAAATACTGAATAGAATAATTAAAAATGAGTTTCTTTTAAAATATGAATCATTTTTTAGAATTAAGTGTACATCAATCTAAAGCAATTGGAGCTGCAAGACAACTATCCGGAATGTCAAATGCTTTTACTAATGAAACGGCATCCGGTCTAATTTCCCAGCAAAGCTGATTCACCATCTTACGAATGGCTTTCGTTTTTGCAGCTTCCACATAACCATCTTCAAGATACCATCCTTTATTTTTTTCCATTTGTGAAAGGGCATACAATTGACACAACTGAGTCATTATTTCCTTACTTTTCTTGTCCTCGATGTCTTCTATGGCTTTTTGAAACTGCTCTAGAACAATTCGTTCGAGATAAGCCTCAGATACACCAATCATTTGATGTTGCACCACATTAAAAGCATCATAAGGTTCAAGTCCGCCATCAATTAGTTTTTTCAATCGCTTTGCTGCTGATGCCAATATTGTTTTTTCTCGATATTGGAAAGCGCTCAAGTGAAATTCATTATCTATTAAATGGGATTCCTCAGTTTTGCGCGTTACAATTGGATTTTTTTCAGAAATAGCTGTTTTGGCATTTTCAAAAACGTAGTTAATTATTCCCATAGCATCCATTTCACCAAATGCCTTGCGAAATTCTGATAAGCGATTTTTAGCAACTAATTGCATTAATACGGTATTGTCCCCTTCAAAAGTAGTGTAGATTTCGGTATCATTTTTCAACGCGTCGATTCTATTTTCGGATAAATATCCTTTACCACCGCAGGCTTCGCGACATTCTTGTAAAACATCCGTGGTGCTCCAGGTTGAGTAGGCTTTCATTCCGGCAGCCAAGGCTTCAATTTCTGGCATTTCCGATTCTGTTCTATCAATATAACGATTCGTCACGTATTGTAATGCAAAATGAATGGCATACGTTTTTGCCAACAATGGAATCAATCTTCGTTGATGCATTCGATAATTCAAGATTGGAACTTCTGAGCCTGCTTCGGGTCCAAACTGCCTGCGTTTGTCGCTATATTGGATCGCTATTGTCAATCCTGATTTGGCTGCAGCCAAAGCTGATCTCGGAATCCCAATTCGGCCACCGACCAAAGTGCCCAGCATCGTAAAAAACCGTCTATTGTCACTTGGAATCGGACTTTCAAATTTTCCTTCTTCGTTTACCGAGGCAAATCGATCCAACATGTTTTCTTTTGGAATAACCACATTTTCAAAACGAATAGTACCGTTATCAACGCCATTAAGTCCCATTTTAAGTCCGCAATCACCAATTGTGATCCCTTTCAGGATTTTGCCGTTTATATCGCGTATTGGAACAATAAAAGCATTCACGCCGTAATCTATTTCATCAATAATTAATTTGGCAAAAACTGTCGCCATCTGACCATGTACTGCTGCGTTACCAATGTATTCTTTCTGCGCCTTTTCATGCGGTGTATGAATGGTAAAAGTCTGGTCATTATGGTTGTATGTTGCCGTTGTTTCTAATCCTTTTACATTCGAACCATGATTGGTTTCAGTCATGGCAAAACAGCCGGGTAACTGGAGTGAACCAATATCCTTTAAATATTTACTATAGTGTTTTTCGGTTCCAAGTGATTGTATGCTCATTCCCCAAAGCCCGAATTGTACACCAAATTTAATTACCAAACTTAAATCGTGATAGCTTAATGTTTCCATGATCGCAAAATAATCGGCTATGTTTTCGCCGCCGCCGTATTGTTTTGGGTACGCCATGTTTCCTAAGTTTTCGTCTGCAAGGATTTTACACCAGCCGTAAACTTTTTCACGATATACGGCAGTATCAGTCGAATTTTCATAGGCAAATTTAGGTCTGCTGATGATTGATTTTACCTTCTTAATAATTGTCGACTGTTTTCCATCCAGAATTTGGGTCAGTTTTTCAATTTCGAATGTATGAGCAGATTGATTATTTGAAGTAAAGGTTTTTGACCTTGTTTTAAAATTTCCAATTGCTTCTTCGCCTAAAATTCCCAAATCGTTTTCCAATTGCAGAAAATCAGCTGCGTGATCTTCGATATAAGAATTGTTTTCAGCAAGCGCCATCGAAACTTCAAATATAGATTTTAGCAAAGGATGGTGATGAATAACAGAATCAATTTCACTTTTCCATTCAGTAAGTTGTGCTCGGGAAGGCGGAACAGAAATCGCTACTTTTGAAAGAAGAAATTCTTGTTCTTTTTCGGAAATCCAGCGCTGTGAACCTATAAATTCTTGTAACGTAACGAATTCTTTTTGAGATAAAAGGTCATCCGACCAAACGAGATAAAAAAATGGGATAAAAGCCTTTAATTTTGAATTTTCCATAGTAAAACTTAATTAAAACAATAATTTCAGTTTGGTTAAGATAGGAAAATTTATTGACTAAAAGTGAGGATTATTGGTATACTTGAAAATTTGCAAGGAAATTGGATTAGCTTTTTTAAACGAAAATGGCATGCAAATTAATCCAATGTCAAAGCACCGAGAATTTCTTCAGACATAAAAGGTCCTCCGGGATATTTAGCCGTATAATCCAGATTCATCCAAATTTGACCGCGCTCATCCACATGATAATGAAGTTTATTTTCATTACTTTCATTAACAAATAGTACATTCTTTATTAGAAAATTGACTTTTTCTAAATCAGTTAGAGAGCCTATCAATATTTCGGGATAAATGTGACCTGTAGTATGAATCAATCGCGGAGTTCCACCAATAGACTTAATTGCGGCAGCCATTAATATTGAATGATCATCACAATCTCCAGAAAAATAAAGCAGTGATTCCGTAGCCGTTGCGATATAATCTCTTGCTTTTGGGTCGCTTACGTAGTTCCATCGGCTATTTATTTCTTTGAAAACGGCAAAGCATTGAATTATAGTTCTATAATCCGAATATCCTTTTAGGTCTTTAAAATGTTTGGTGGTAGCCATTACTGCAAAATTCCTGATTTTAGGATTTTGATATTCTATGGCATTGATAATTTTTGATTTATTGGGAAACGGAAGCAACTTTGCAATGATGATATCTTGCGGATATGGATTATCTGACATCGTATACAAAATTGAATTATAATCTTCAAATACACTGTTAAATCCATAGTTTCCAATTGTAGAACCGTATACTAAAACCAATAAATATAGAATAATACAAAAGAGGATAATCGTTCGTAAGAATCGAAGTAAGATTTGAATTATTACAATCATCACCAAAAACAGCGCTACCCGGTCAATATTAAGAGGCCAATTGGGGTTGATTAAGTTTTGATGCAAGATGATAAAAACCGGAATAGCAATTAATATGTTCAGGATAAAAATCATCACGTCATCCCAAGGTTTTTTGACCCGGAATTGCTGCTTAATACCCTGAAAATTAATTTCTTTTATTTTTATCATAGTAAAAATAAAAACAGTAATCTAGACTGTTTTCACAATATCCTCAAAAGTACCTTTTTTATCGATAATTTTAAGTTGAAAAAGTTGATTTTGAACTTTGTTTAACATTTCAACAGATAATGGTTTTTGTGACCAATGCGTTAATGACAACCATTCTTGAATATCTTCAACTTTTTGATGGAAATTTGAAGCCAACGTTTTATCAATGCTCGGAATTTCTTTAAAATCTTCTGTGGTTTGATTGATGATTTCCAGAATTTTTGAAATAAGGACTGGATTGTTTTCTAAAACTTCCTCTCGAACCGCAATTACAAAACAAGGCCAAGGCGTTGGGCAATCCGCAATTCGTCTAAAAATTCCTTTATCGACTAATGGTTTAGTCATGAAACGTTCCCACATAAAATAATCAGCCGTTCCATTTGTCAACGCTTCAACAGCGCCGTCGATAGTATTTACAATTTCAAATTCCAGATTATCAATTTTCCATCCCGAATTAAGTCGGGATTGATTGTCCGCATTGACATATGCCATAAGTTGCGAACCTGAACCCAATCTGGAAATAGCAACTTTTTTGTTTTCTAAATCAGCTAAGGTCTTATAATTAGAGTTTGCCGCTACGTGAATTCCCCAAATCAAAGGACTTTCTACATAAACTTGAACAATTTTACTTGGATTTCCGGCAACGATATCTTTTACGATACCTTCGGTTAGGATTACAGCAATATCTGCTTCGCCATCGCGAAGCATTTGGCACATTTTTCCGGTTCCTTCTGGAACGTCGGTCCATTGTAAATCTATATTTTCTTTTTCGAAATCACCGTTTTCTATAGCTAAATGCCAAGGAAGGTTAAAATGTTCCGGAACTCCGGCTATTTTTATTGTTTTCATTATAAGTTAGGATTTTTTAATTCGTACCAATTCCAAGAAACACCATCTTCCAGATATTTTTCAGTCATTTTTAGTCCAATTTTTTGTAGTATTTTGTTTGAAGCGACATTTTCCGTATGTGCTGCAGCTTCCATGATTTTGATTTTCATTACATTAAAACCATAATCCAGCCATGCAAAACTGGCTTCACTGGCATATCCTTTTCCCCAGAATTTCTCGTTCAACCGATAGCCAATATCGTAGAAATCAATTTTGTTATTCACCATTTCGGTGTTGTATTTTAATCCTGCCCAACCAATTAATTCATTGGTTTCTTTCAAAATAACTACAAATCGTCCAATATTATTTTGAACATACTGCGCTCTAACAGATTCGATATACAAATGTACTTCGCTAATATCTGTCAATGGTTTGTTCCAAAGATATTGATGTACCTTAGGATTGCTGTCCATTTCAAATAAAGATTCCGCATCTGAAGCGAGCATTTCTCTTAAAATTAATCGGTCGGTTTCTAAAGTAAGATTCATGTTTATGTTGAAAATTTGATGTTGAACGATTTAGCCCTGATAGCAGTGAAAATCCTTTTTCTTTTTTCTTTAAAAAGTAAAAGATTACTTCACCATACTTTTATTTTTATTTGAGGTCAATGAATTTCAATTGCAACTTATAGCAGGAAATAGCTCCTAAAATTACACATTAATATCTTTAAAATTATTCAATTTTGCATACCGAATCATATTGGTAAATGCCTCCTCATCCAGTTTTGGTATCTCCAGAATGGAGTCCAACAAAGTGGTATCGTATTCATTCGCAGCAGTTGTGAAATAGGGACTTAAGTGTTTTCCAATACTTTCATAATACAATTTTTCGATAGTGTTTTTATATACAAAATCGAGTGAATTTTGTATTAAAGTAAAATTAGTATAGCCAACTTCCTTCATAATCAATCGCAATCCATTTACCATATTGAAACTCTTATTATGTACAATATTAAGCTGTTCAATATCTTCTCTTTGAAATATATTTACAATCACTTTTGCGACATAATCGACAGGAATAATATTCAAAACGGTGTCTTCATTGACAATAAAACGCACATTTTCTTGATCTCCTTTTCGCTGGGAAGTGAAGTGAAAGAATTTTGCCAAAAGATAAAAAACCATATATTTCGATATAAAATACGGATTTTCTGTTCCTAACATTTTGCCTCCAATCACACTTGGACGTAAAATTTGAAAGGGTAAGCCTACTTTCTTACATTCTTGTGCTATAAAATTTTCCGAGTGGAATTTGGCATTCTCATACGCATTGCGGTGCTCCGGTTGGAAGCCTAAACTATGAAAATCATTGTCAATTACTCCTTTTCGGTTTCCAGATGAAAAAGCAGTTCCGATGTAAACAAACTTTTTTATAAAAGGATGAAAGAGATTGAAAAGCGTTTTTGTGATTTTGGTGTTTTCGTCAAAAATCTTTTCGCGTTGCTCTTCATCGGTAGATAAATTCACAAATCCAGCTGAATGAATGAGATAAGCATCTTTTATTTGGCTTGAAAAAGTGTCCTGAATAACAGCCAAATCCGTATCAATGATTTCAATGTATTCATGCAGTTTTGCGATGCCTTTGTCTTTTATGATTTTTGGTGTATAACTGCTGGATAAGAGCTCGTTTATGCGATCTAAAGCAGATTTTTTGCCTTTATTTCGAGCAATTATAAAAAGTTTTCCATCCATTTTAGTGTTAATAAAAAGTTCCAGAATTTCATACATAATATGAGATCCCAAAACTCCTGTTGCACCTGTAAGTATTATTTTCATTATCGTTTTGTTGTAAAAGCAAAGATAGTTTTAAATACTAAATATTTCTGGTTTAAAGTAGCATCGAGTTTTTGAATTTGTCAATCAATAATTATCAATCTTTTGCTTTTAAATCAGAAATAACAATTCGGAACCCATCAGGATCAAGAAACATTTTACCATTTTCATTCCAATATGGGTTGTTTGCAGTAATAATTGAAATATTATTATCTATAATATTGTTTATTAACATGTTATACTCTAAAAATGTTTTTGGGTAAAGTACTGTAACATCGTCTTCATCAAAAGTATGGTTGACTTTTGCATCAGATTGTGCAAATTCAAAATGCCAATCTAATTTTGGTTTTCCAATAAAAATACCATCATAATTGTTGTGGTTTTGAAAACCTCCTAGACGTTCAAAACCAAGAATGTTAACATAAAATTCTTCTATTATTTCTAAATCATCTGTGTGTCTTGCAATACGTAAGTTCATATTTTTATAAATCTGAGATCAAAAATCGTTAATCTGCATTCTTAAATCAAAAACTATTTACTCAATTTATCCAATGTATCCGCAATTAATTGATCCACCGCTTTGTATGGATCTTCGCTAAAAGTTCCCGAAGCTCGATTGGCAATAATAGCATTTAATGACAATGCTTGGTGTCCTAAAAGTGCCGAAAGTCCATAAATTGCTGCGGTTTCCATCTCTAAGTTTGTGATTTGGTTGTCACCAAATTTAAAATTATCCATTTTAGAATTCAATTCTTCATCTTGAATATTTAAACGCAACACTCGACCTTGTGGACCGTAAAAACCACCTGCAGTTGCGGTAATTCCTTTGTGCATTTTGTCGCTTTCAATTATTTTTTCCAGTTTTTCGGAACAAGCAATTACGTATGGTTTTCCTTTTCTTAAATCCCAATTGGTGTGTTTCACAAAAGCATCTTCCATTTCCAGGTTCGAAACTTCGTCAATCAAATAGGAGCGGAGCATGTTGTCCAATCCTAATCCAAATTTTGATAGTACAAAACTGTCCACAGGAATATCCGCTTGCAAAGAGCCCGAAGTTCCAATACGAATGATGTTCAATGAAGTCAGTTTTTCTTTTGGTTTACGGGTTTCTAAATCAATGTTAACTAAAGCATCCAGTTCGTTGATGACGATATCAATGTTGTCAGGACCAATTCCTGTGGACATCACCGTAATTCTTTTGCCTTTGAAAATCCCGGTTTGGGTTTTGAATTCTCTTTTTTGAGTCGAAAATTCAATGCTGTCAAAAAACTGTGTAATTTTTTCGACACGATTTTGATCACCTACAAAGATGATATCGTGTGCAATATGTTCTGGTTTTAAATTCAAATGGTAAACGCTACCGTCTGGATTTAATATTAATTCTGATGATTGTATCATTTGTTTTTTTGTTTTTTCCTCTCCCGAGCCCTCTCCAAAGGAAAGGGAGAAAGTTCCTGATTTAGATTGTATTTTTTTTATTTTCGTTTGGTTCCTCCCATTCGGGGAGGTTAGGTGGGGATTAACCTCCAACACGTTTTACTTTAAAGCCTTTTTCTTTTAAAATAGCCATTATTTTATCACGATAATCGCCTTGAATGATAATGGAATCGTCTTTGAAAGTTCCGCCAACGCTCAATTTGGTTTTGATTTCCTTGGCAAAATTTTAAAATCTTCGTCGGTACCTTCATATCCTTCAATAATGGTTGTTGCTTTTCCTTTTCGTTTTTCGAATTTACAAATCATAGGTTCTTTTTGAACATGTAATTCGTGCGCCACTTCCTCAATTTGCTCTTCAGGAGATGGTTCGTGATCTGGAAAAAGGTTTTTTAATTGATCTTGTAAATCCATATCGATCTATATTTTGAACGCAGATAATGCTGATTTAAATTGGTAAAAAACAAAAGACATTAAGCATAAACTTAATGTCTTTTAGTATTTGACGTAAATTTAAGTTTTATTTTTTAATAAGGCCTAAATCTACTAAACGTTCGTATAAATAGGCTCCAGCAGTAATATCTTCGAATTTTTTTGGATTTTCCGCATCAATACAGTTTTCCAAACAATCCAATTTCATATCACTCACCGGATGCATAAAAAACGGAATAGAATAACGTGAAGTACCCCATAATTCTCTTGGTGGGTTTACCACTTGATGAATGGTGGATTTCAATTTGTTATTGGTATGACGTGACAACATATCACCTACATTGATAACTAATTCATCCGGTTCAGCAATGGCATCAATCCATTCTCCGTTGTGATTTTGCACTTGCAATCCTTTTCCTTGCGCACCCATCAACAAAGTAATCAAGTTGATATCACCGTGAGCAGCAGCACGAATTGCGTTTGCCGGTTCAGATGTGATTGGTGGGTAATGAATAGGTCTTAAGATTGAATTTCCGTCTTTAGCATATTGGTCAAAATAAAATTCATCTAAACCAAGGTGTAAAGCCAAAGCTCTTAAAACATAAACTCCTGTTTTTTCAAGCATTTGGTAAGCTTCTTTGCCTACCACATTAAAACGGGGAAGTTCTTTTACTTCAACATTTTCCGGATACTCCGAAGCGTATTTTGAATCTTCAGAAACATATTGTCCGAAGTGCCAAAACTCCTTCAAATCCCCTTCTTTTCTGCCTTTGGCATGCTCTGTTCCAAAAGAAACATAGCCTCTTTGTCCTCCAATTCCAGGAATTTCATAACTGTGTTTTGTTTCTAAAGGTAAAGCGAAAAAATTCTTGATTTCACCATACAATTCATCAACCAATTGGTCGTTTAAAAAATGCCCTTTGAGTGCTACGAAGCCAATATCTTCAAATGCACTTCCGATTTCATTTACAAATTTTTGTTTACGTTTCGGGTCGTCCGAAAGGAAATCACGCAAGTCAACACTAGGAATGTTTTGCATACTTTTAAATATTTTTTAATAACTTGAAGGTAAAAACCTTGCAGATACAAATGTAAAGAATAATTTTATATCTGAATTTTAAAACTTGTAAACAATATGAAAATTTATAACAAATTTATACAAAACTGTTATATTTTTTTATCTTTGAACCATACAATAAAACCGAAAAAATGATCTTCGACAGAAAAAATCTTACTGACAATCAATTATTAGATTTATATAAAAGAATATTAAAACCAAGACTGATAGAAGAGAAAATGTTGATTCTTATTCGTCAGGGAAAAGTATCAAAATGGTTTTCTGGAATTGGTCAGGAGGCTATTTCTGTGGGTGTTACCGCAGTTTTAGATTCGGATGAATACATTTTGCCAATGCACAGAAATCTTGGTGTTTTTACAGGAAGAGACATTCCGTTATACCGTCTTTTTTCACAATGGCAAGGCAAAGCCAATGGTTTTACCAAGGGTCGTGATCGAAGTTTCCACTTTGGAACCCAACAATACAAGATTATAGGTATGATTTCGCATTTAGGTCCGCAATTAGGAGTTGCTGACGGAATCGCTTTAGCCAATAAACTCAAGAAAAACGGAAAAATTACCGCAGTTTTTACCGGTGAAGGCGCCACAAGTGAAGGCGATTTTCACGAAGCGTTAAATATTGCTTCGGTTTGGGAATTACCGGTTCTATTTGTGATAGAAAATAACGGTTATGGATTGTCAACACCTACAAACGAACAATATCGTTGCGAAAACCTGGCCGATAAAGGGAAAGGCTATGGAATGGAAAGTCATATTGTTGATGGAAATAATATTCTGGAAGTGTTTAATTTATTATCTGAATTGAAGGCTTCGATTAAAGAAAATCCGCGTCCTGTTTTATTGGAATTCAAAACTTTCAGAATGCGCGGGCATGAAGAGGCGAGTGGGACTAAATACGTTCCACAGGAATTAATGGATATTTGGGCAATTAAAGATCCAGTAGAAAATTATAGAAAGTATTTGATCGATAACGGAGTTCTGACCTCTGATTTTGATGCTGATTTACATGCTGAAATAAAAAAGGATATTGATGAAAGTCTAGCTATTGCCAATGCGGAACCGGAAATTGAAGCTACATTAAGTGAGGAACTAAATGATGTTTACAAACCGCATGTATTTGAACACGTTAAACCTTCAGAAGAAAAAGAAAATATTCGTTTTATAGATGCGATTTCTGCCAGTTTGAGACAATCGATGGAACGCCATGAAAACTCAGTAATCATGGGTCAGGATATTGCTGAATATGGTGGTGCTTTCAAAATCACAGATGGTTTTGTTGCCCAGTTTGGGAAAGAGCGTGTCATCAATACGCCAATTTGTGAAAGTGCAGTGGTTTCGGCAGGAATGGGATTATCAATCAATGGTTATAAAGCGATTGTGGAAATGCAGTTTGCCGATTTTGTTTCCACAGGATTTAATCCAATTGTCAATTTATTGGCCAAATCACATTACCGCTGGTTAGAAAAAGCAGATGTAGTAGTTAGAATGCCTTGTGGTGGCGGAACTCAAGCGGGACCTTTTCACTCGCAAACCAATGAAGCTTGGTTTACTAAAACTCCGGGTTTAAAAGTAGTGTATCCTGCATTTCCATATGATGCCAAAGGATTATTGAATACTTCTATAAACGACCCGAATCCGGTATTATTCTTTGAGCACAAGCAATTGTATAGAAGTGTTTACCAAGAGGTACCAAAAGACTATTACACGATTCCATTAGGAAAAGCGGCTTTGTTAAAAGAAGGAAATGAAGTTACGATTATTTCGTTGGGAGCAGCGGTCCATTGGGCTTTAGATATTTTAGCCAAAAATCCTCAAATTTCTGCTGATTTGTTGGATTTAAGAACCTTACAGCCATTAGATACCGAAGCTATTTTCGCATCGGTGAAAAAAACGGGAAGAGTAATTATTTATCAGGAAGACAGCATTTTTGGAGGAATTTCAAGTGATATTTCGGCAATGATAATGGAAAACTGTTTCAAATACCTTGATGCGCCAGTAAAAAGAGTGGCAAGTTTAGATACTCCGATTCCGTTTACAAAAGCATTAGAAGATCAATATTTGCCAAAAGGTCGTTTCGAAAATGACCTCAAAGAACTTTTGGCATATTAATTTATAAGTTTATAAATGGGTTATTTTTAGAGTTTTAATTCTAAAAATAACCTAATATCCAATAGATAATTATAAAAATTAGAATTGTACCAAAACAGCCACCGCCTAGTTTTTTGGCACCGTAACCTGCAAGAATTGTTTTAAAAAATCCGTTCATAACTTTAAAATTTAAGTATTTATAAAAGTAAACTATATTTCCAGAATAACAAATTTTAGTTCAAATCGATGAAAATTTTCTTAATCAAAGCGATTTCTTCCTCATAAATTGTTTTTTTTCTGGTTGCAAAATAGAGCGTGTTTTTTAGTGGTGTTTTCCCTTCCCAAATCAGTTTGATCGTTCCATTATCAATTTCTTTTCGGCATAAAAAATCAGGAACAACAGCTAATCCTTTACCACTGCTCAAACAACGTATGATAGAATTTAGGTTTGGAACTATATAATTAGGTCTGAAATCAGGATGTTTATTGAAATTTAATTGCCAGAAACGACGTAAATGTTCCATATCTCCGGTAGTTCCGTACCATTTTTGTTGCTTTAACCAAAGTTCTATTGCTTGAATATTTTCCTTTTTTACTATAGAATTGAATTCTAAATCGTCAATTTCGCTTCCACCAACAAGTACAATAGTTTCAGATGAAAATGCCTGATATTCAATTGCGTTTTTAACGACCATTTGGGGCGTGATAATCAAATCGAGAATTCCTTTTTCAAGATTTTCTACCATTTCAGGATATTCTCCAAATTGAATAATAACATTAAATGGTAACGTCGAAATATACTGTTCCAGTGTGATTTGGAATGTTTCAAAACACATTCCCACACTTATCGTTGGCGTATTTTTCTCTGTGCTTCTTTGAAAATTTTTCTCGGCCTCTTCCAGTTTGGTTAATGCTTCAATGATGAAATTGTAGAGCACTTTTCCTTTTTCGGTGGGAACCATTTTTCGACCAGTTCGGTCAAATAATTTATAGCCTACATAAGTTTCCAAGGAACTCAAATGCAGACTCACGCCAGGTTGTGAAATAAATAATTCTTCCGCAGCACTTGTTAAAGTTCCTGTTTTGTAAACCGCTTTAAACGTTCGATACCATTCTAAATTCACCATAACTATTATAATTATGATACAAAGGTATGAATTATGTTATTTTAATAATAGAAATTCTCGTTCTAACTTTGCACCATCAAATTAAAAATGCAAATCATGACAAAAATATTTATAATCAATGGCGGACAAAAATTTGGCCATTCTGGAGGACGATTTAATGAAACTATTTCGAATGAAACTTTGAATTTTTTCAAAAGCAATAGTGATTTTGAAGTAAAAACAACGAACATTAATGCTGATTATATTCCTGCTGCAGAAGTGGAGAAATTTGTTTGGGCTGATGTAATTATTTATCATACGCCAATATGGTGGTTCCAGTTGCCACATGGATTTAAAAAATACATTGATGTTGTTTTTACTGAAGGTCATGCCAAAGGGATTTACAAAAGTGACGGTCGTTCCGCAGAAAATCCAACCATCAATTATGGAACAGGAAGGAATGCTTCATGGCAAAAATATATGTTAACCACCTCTTGGAATGCTCCAAAAGAGGCTTTTACTTTACCGGGAGAATTTTCGATCAGCACAGTGTGGATGAAGGACCGTTATTTGGTTTTCATCGAATGAATGCTTTTACTGGTATGCAACCGTTACAAAGTATTCATTTTCATGATATTGAAAAAAAATGCAAATGTTGAAAACGATCTTAAAGTGTATCAAAACCATTTAACACAACTATTTTTAAATTAATTATGGTAATAAATCTAACCGTTATTCTAAAAAGCAAACCAGAAAATACAGCTGCAGTAAAATCGCTATTACTGGAATTAGTTGAAAAATCAACTCAAGAAGCGGCTTGCAAACAATACGATTTGCATCAAAATTGTGATGATGCCAATACTTTTATCTTTCATAAGATTTGGGAAAATCAAAACGGATTGAATGATCATAATCAGCAATCATATATTCAATCTTTTTTTGAAAAAGCAAAAACATTATTGCAAGAAACTCCAATTGTTTTTAGAACGGACAAATTAGCGTAATAATTGAGGGTATTATTCTTTGATATAACAATTTTTAAAAAATATAACTTAACGAAAAGGAGGTTTTTAACCTCCTTTAGTCATATAAAGTCTTATCGATTAATTAATTTTGCTTTTTCCTTAATGATATCACTAATTTTTCGGTTTTCAATTTTACTTTCGAGCCAAGAAATAATATCGAGATAAAGGAAAGCTCTTTTTTCATAGGTGTTTTTTTCCAATTCTATAAAGCGCGCTCTCATTTTTACAAATTCCTTTTTGATATCTGTTGGATAAATGGAGTTTAAATTCTTCAAAAACTTAATGATTTCTTTCTGCACTTCATGTAAATCATTCATTTTGATTAGGAATTTATAGGTGTTCTTCAACTGATTTTCCAGATAATAATCTTTCCCTAATTCATAATGCGCAATCAAACAGAGTATTCTGGCGAAACACATCAAATCTTCTCGCATCGAAAGATTTTTATTGTTTATGATTTTCTCTAAATAAAAGATACACTCAGTATATTTTTCGTTCCCAAAATAAATTGAAGCAAATTTATAATAGAACAACATTTCGTGATGTTCATCAAGATGGTCTGTGTGAATTTTTAATTTACTTAATACTTCGGGAATTAAGTATTCGCTTTCGGCAAAAGTACCTTCCAGAATATGGTAATTCAATTTATTATTATAGACATATAAAAATGATAAAGACGCAATGTTATCATTTACGGGGAAATGGGAATCTTTGATGGTATCTTCCAGCAGCGCTAAATATTTTTTAAATTTAGATTTGTACTTTAACATATACAAAGATTCTAATAAATAATGGTTTCCTTTTAGGAAAAACACTGGATTTAAATGAATCATACTTGGATTATCATAAAAAAGTGTGACCCATTTTAAAGAATATTTATAACAGGAAAGAAAATCCTGAACCAGAAAACTTCTCCAAAGATTGGCATTATAAAACCAGTATTTTTCCCTAAATCCAAATTTTTTCTCATCAAATTTAGAAATGTGTTTATGGAAATAATCGTCAATATATTTATATTCTTCGTCACTTTTTACATAACCGGTTTTCAGCATAATTCCATACAGCTGCAGTGATAAATTAGATAATTTACTGGAAATAGTATTACGATAATTGAGTTCTTTAGCCTGAATAACCAATTCATCTGCTCGTCCTTGGATACTTCGTGTTATGTATTGCGATTCGATAAGTTTTTCGAATTCTACAATTTCATAAGCCATCAGTTTTTCATCATTTTCCAAAGCTAAAATCTTTGTTTTATCCAAAATTTTCAAACTCTGCCTGTATAACCCTTTATTGTACAATATGGCAGCAAAATCAATTTGTTCTCTTAGCTGATATCGAATGTTTTGGCTGGGAATATTCAATCGAATGCTCACTAAAATTTGCTTGTACAAATATGATTTTAGATTCGATAATTGTACTTTTTTAATGATACCGCTTTTCAGAATAAGCTTTTCATCATACACTTCTGATTTGTCTAAAATATTGAATAATTCGATAAATTTTGTATTCGAACTTGTTTCTAAACGGCTTGCAAAAATCTTGAATTGTCTTTTTTCAGATTTTGAAAGTGATTTTATTAATACAAATAAGAAATCTTTTTGATGGTTAGCCATTGTAGAATATAGTAGCTTAATTTACTGTTAATCAAATAGTTGTAAAGTTATTGTTTGCTTTATAAGCAGTATATTTCATTAAATTGAGTTTTAGAATAAAGTAATGAAAGATATTTTTGTTATCAAGTTGTGAAATTACATTAAATAAATGAAAATGAATAGAGAGAAAGTTCAAATTTTTGATACCACTTTGAGAGATGGCGAACAGGTCCCGGGATGTAAGTTAGATACAAATCAAAAACTCGTTATAGCAAATCGACTGGACGAAATGGGTGTTGACATCATTGAAGCTGGTTTTCCTGTGTCAAGTCCAGGTGATTTTTTATCTGTTTCAGAAATAAGTAAGGTTGTTAAAAATGCTATTGTTTGCGGATTAACAAGAGCAGTGAAAAATGATATTGATGTTGCGGCTCAGGCATTAAAATATGCAAAAAGACCTCGAATACATACTGGAATAGGAACTTCGGAATCACATATTGTCCACAAATTAAATACAACAAGAGAAGATATAATTGCCAGAGCAAAATTTGCCGTTTCCCATGCCAAATCGTATGTTGAAGATGTAGAATTTTATGCTGAAGATGCCGGTAGAACGGACAATGAATTTTTGGCTCGAGTCTGCGAAGAAGCAATAAAATCAGGTGCAACCGTACTTAATATTCCTGATACAACAGGATACTGCTTGCCAGAAGAATATGGTGCAAAAATTAAGTATTTAAAAGAAAACGTCAAAGGGATTGAAAACGTAATCCTATCGTGTCACTGTCATAATGATTTAGGAATGGCGACAGCAAATTCAATTGCAGGAGCGGTAAATGGAGCCAGACAAATAGAATGTACGATAAATGGAATAGGCGAAAGAGCAGGAAATACAGCTCTTGAAGAAGTGGTGATGATTTTCAAACAACATCCGTATTTGAATTTAGATACGAATATCAATACACGTCAGCTGAATGAAATGAGCCGTTTGGTTTCTGAAAGTATGGGAATGATGGTGCAGCCTAATAAAGCGATTGTTGGTGCGAATGCTTTTGCACACAGTTCAGGAATTCATCAGGATGGTGTGATAAAAAACAGAGCAACTTATGAAATCATGGATCCTTTAGAAGTAGGTGTAAATGAATCTTCAATAGTTCTTACAGCCAGAAGTGGTAGAGCGGCATTGGCATACAGAGCTAAAAAAGTTGGATATGAACTTACAAAAGTACAATTAGATGTGGTTTATGTTGAATTTTTAAAGTTTGCCGACATTAAAAAAGAAGTGCTGGATGATGACATTCATCAAATAATTGAAGCCTGTAAAATGAACAAGGAATTACTCCTTAACTAAAATATTTTGATTTCTAATAAAATCTAAATCCTACTATTATGAACTTAAAAATAGCAGTACTTTCAGGAGACGGAATAGGTCCGGAGGTAATCTTACAAGCAAAAAAAGCATTGTATGCAATTGGTGTGGTTTTCGATCATGAGTTTGTTTTTGAAGATGCGCTTATTGGAGCTGTTGCTATTGAAAAGACAGGAACTCCACTGCCAGAGCAAACATTAAACCTTTGTTTGAATACAGATGCTATATTGTTTGGAGCTGTTGATGATTCAAAATATGATACCCAATCAGATTCAAAATCACTACCTATACAAGGGTTACTAAAATTGAGACAAGCGTTAGGATTATATGCCAATATAAGACCTATAAAACCTTATAACGACCTATTAGATTTATCGCCTTTAAAAAGAAAAATAATTGAAGGTGCTGATTTTATAATTTTTAGAGAAATTTCTGGAGGTTCATATTTTAGCGAAAAAAAAACGAATGAACAAGGAACATTAGCCTCTGATTTATGTGAATATTCAGAAGAAGAAATTATTCGAATCAGTCATTTGGCCTTTAGAACAGCTCAGAAAAGAAAGAAAAAGATGACTTTGGTTGATAAAGCCAGTATCCTTGAAACATCAAGATTATGGAGAAAAGTAGTAACTGAAATTGCAGAAGGATATCCTGATGTAACTTTAGAATTCCTTTTGGTCGATAATGCCGCAATGCAAATAATCATTAATCCAAAACAATTTGATGTCATCTTGACCGAAAATTTATTTGGCGATATTTTATCGGATGAAGCGAGTGTAATTACCGGTTCAATAGGATTATTGCCATCCGCATCTTTAGGAAATTCAAATGCACTTTTTGAGCCTATTCACGGCTCTTATCCGGAAGCCAAAAGAAAAAATATTGCCAATCCTATTGCTTCAATAGTTTGTGCAGCGATGCTTTTGGAACATTTTGGTCTTCATATCGAATCTCAAAAAGTATACGAAGCGGTACATAAAGCAATTGAACTAAATGTTGTCACAGCCGATTTGAATCCGTATTCAAAATTTGGTACCAATGAAGTGGGAGACTTTATTTCAAATTACATTTTAAGCAAAGACGACTTATATTTTAAAAGTGACAATGTTTATATAGGCCAATCGACTATAGTTTAAAAAATAAATAATTGATGGAATCTATAATTTTTCAGAAAAACATATTACCTACAAACTAACATAATAATGGAATTAAATAAATACAGTAAAATAATCACGCAAGATGAAACACAACCAGCTTCTCAGGCCATGTTGTACGGAATTGGATTAACTGAAGAAGATCTTAAAAAAGCGCAGGTAGGAATTGTGAGTATGGGTTATGATGGAAACCCTTGCAATATGCACTTAAATGATTTGGCTAAAGATATTAAGACTGGCGTCTGGGCAGTAGATTTAGTTGGTCTGATTTTTAATACTATTGGTGTAAGTGATGGTATTTCAAATGGTAATGATGGAATGCGTTTTTCTTTGGTTTCTCGTGATGTAATTGCAGATTCTATTGAAACAGTTATGGGAGCACAATGGTATGACGGAATGATTGCTGTTCCGGGTTGTGATAAAAATATGCCAGGAGCTTTAATGGCTATGGGTAGAGTCAATCGCCCATCTATTATGGTTTATGGAGGTTCTATACATCCAGGAAAATGGAAAGGCGAGGATTTGAATATTGTTTCTGCTTTTGAAGCGTTAGGAAAAAAATTCAACAACACTATTACTCCTGAAGATTTTAAAGGTGTGATTCAAAATGCTTGTCCAGGTGCAGGTGCTTGTGGTGGAATGTATACTGCTAATACCATGTCATCTGCGATTGAAGCTTTAGGAATGAGTTTGCCTTACAGTTCTTCTAACCCTGCTTTAAGTCCAGAAAAGAAACAAGAATGTGCTGATGCTGGTAAAGCCATTAGAATATTATTAGAAAAAGACATTAAGCCTAGAGACATTATGACTCGTAAAGCATTCGAAAATGCGATTACAATTGTGGCTGTCTTAGGAGGTTCTACGAATGCGGTTATGCACTTAATTGCAATGGCGCATTCAGTAGGTGTTGCTCTTACCTTAAAAGATTTCCAAGATATTAGTGATAAAACTCCACTACTTGCTGACTTGAAGCCAAGCGGTAAATACTTAATGGAAGACTTACATAATGTTGGTGGTGTTCCAGGAGTAATGAAATATTTATTGAAAGAAGGTTTCTTACATGGAGATTGTTTAACGGTAACCGGAAAAACAATTGCTGAAAACTTAGCTTCAGTTCCTGATTTGAATGATGGACAACAAGTGATTCATGAAATCCAAAAAGCTTTAAAAGCTACTGGAAATATTCAAATTTTATACGGAAACATAGCTTCAGAGGGTTGTGTGGCAAAAATCAGCGGTAAAGAAGGAGAGTTTTTTGAAGGTACAGCAGTAGTTTTTGAAAACGAACACGATGTAATTACAGGAATTAGAGCAGGAGAGGTAAAACCAGGAAATGTGGTTGTTATTAGATATTGTGGCCCAAAAGGAGGTCCGGGAATGCCTGAAATGCTTAAACCAACATCCGCAATTATGGGAGCTGGCTTAGGAAGTACCGTCGCTTTAATTACGGACGGACGTTTTTCTGGAGGTTCTCACGGTTTCGTAGTAGGACACGTTACTCCAGAAGCCTATGAAGGCGGAGGAATTGCTTTGATAGAAAACGGTGATGTGATTTCAATTGATGCTGTGAAAAATACGATCAATATGAAAATATCTGACGAAGAATTCGCAAAACGTAAAGCCAATTGGAAAAAACCAGAATCACCAATTAAACAAGGAGTGTTACTTAAATATATTCGTTCGGTCACAAGTGCCTCTGAAGGATGTGTAACCGATAAATAATTTTCAAAAAAGAAGAGATAGAAATAAGATATTTTAAATAGATGTTTCTAATTCTAAAAAATAATAAACGTACCCATGGGAACAAATAAAATTTCCGGCGCCGAAGCCGTTATCAGATGCTTATTAGAAGAAGGAGTAGATTTGGTTTATGGCTATCCAGGTGGAGCTATAATGCCTGTTTACGACGAATTATATAAATTTAAAGATCAATTACACCACGTTTTAGTGCGTCATGAACAAGGAGCTACACATGCTGCACAAGGTTTTGCCAGAGCAACAGGAAAAGTGGGAGTAGCGATTGCAACTTCGGGGCCGGGAGCAACAAATTTAGTCACAGGAATTGCTGATGCGCAAATCGATTCGACTCCTATGGTTTGTATTACAGGACAAGTAGGTAAACATTTATTGGGATCTGATGCTTTTCAAGAAACAGATATCATTGGAATTTCGACTCCGGTAACCAAATGGAATTATCAAATTACCGAAGCATCTGAGATTCCAGAGATCATTGCAAAAGCATTTTATATTGCAAAATCAGGTCGTCCAGGTCCCGTATTAATTGATATTACAAAAAATGCTCAGTTTGACGAAATTGAATTCAGTTATAAAAAATGTACCAGCATTAGAAGTTACAATCCGAAACCAGTTTTAAATCTTGATAAGGTTAAGGAAGCAGCTGAAATAATTAATACTGCTAAAAAACCATTTATCATATTTGGTCAAGGAGTAATTCTTAGTGAAGCGGAAGCTGAGTTAAAAGCTTTGGTTGAAAAATCAGGAATTCCGGCGGCTTGGACTATTTTAGGACTTTCGGCAATGCCAACAGATCACCCATTAAATGTGGGGATGTTAGGAATGCACGGTAATTATGGTCCAAATGTTTTGACCAACGAATGTGATGTTTTAATAGCACTTGGAATGCGTTTTGACGATCGTGTTACAGGAAATTTAGCTACTTATGCCAAACAAGCCAAAGTAATTCACTTTGAAATTGATCCGGCAGAAATAGATAAAAATGTAAAAACTACGGTAGCTGTTTTGGCCGACTTAAAAGAGTCTTTAACAGCTTTACTTCCTTTAATTGAAAGTAACTCTCATGAAGCTTGGCACAATGAATTCAAAGAGAAATATGAAATAGAATTGGAAGCTGTAATCAATGACGAGTTAAAACCAAAGAGAGAAGGAATTTCAATGGGTGAAACGATCGAAATGATCAACAAACACTCAAAAGGAGATGCGATAATGGTTTCGGATGTGGGGCAACACCAAATGTTTGCGTGTCGGTATGCCAAATTCAATTCGACAAAAAGTAATGTGACATCTGGTGGATTAGGAACTATGGGATTTGCTTTACCTGCTGCGATTGGTGCCAAAATGGGAATGCCAGATCGTGAAGTCGTAGCCATTATTGGAGATGGAGGTTTTCAAATGACGATTCAGGAATTAGGAACTATTTTCCAAACCAAAGTTCCTGTGAAAATTGTGGTCTTGAACAATGAATTTTTAGGAATGGTTCGTCAGTGGCAACAATTATTTTTTGACAAAAGATACGCTTCTACGGAAATGATCAATCCTAATTTTATAGCCATTGCTGAAGGCTATTATATCAAAGCTAAAAAAGTAACAAAAAGAGAAGATTTAGATGCTGCCGTTGCTGAAATGATGGCTTCAAAAGAATCCTACTTTCTGGAAGTTATGGTAGAAAAAGAAAATAATGTATTCCCAATGATTCCAACAGGAGCATCGGTTTCGGACATTCGTTTGTCCTAAAATAGTTTAAAGTTTAAGGTTTAAAGTTGTACTAACCCGAAAATAACGTTGCACAACTTTAGACTTTAAACAATAAAACTTTAAACATAAAAAAATGGAAAATAAAACATTCACCATTTCTGTTTATTCAGAAAACAACGTTGGCTTATTAAACAGAATATCTGGAATATTCTTGAAACGCCATATTAATATTTTGAGTTTAAATGTATCAGAATCTGAAATTGAAAATGTTTCCAGATTCATCATTGTGGTTAATACAACCGAAAAATGGGTACAAAATATAGTAGGACAAATCGAAAAACAAATTGAAGTAATTAAAGCATTTTATCATATTGATGAGGAAACTATTTTCTTAGAAAATGCATTATTCAAAATTGAGTCGAGTTTGCTTTTTGATGAAAAACAAATTCAGAACATAATTAAAGAAAGCCACTCTGAAATAGTTACGGTTGCAAGAGACTTTTTTGTGATTTCAAAATCAGGACAACGTGCTGAAATAGAATCGTTATATGAAAAATTGAAACCTTTTGGAATTATGCAATTTGTGCGTTCCGGAAGAATATCGGTTTCCAAAGCAAAAATGGAAATTTCAACATTATTAGAAGAACTTAAACAAGAACCCGTTTAGTTTTAAATTGCTAAACTTATCAATCATTAAATTTTACATTCATAAAACATAAAAAAATGGCAAATTATTTCAATTCATTACCACTTAGATTACAATTAGAACAATTAGGCGTTTGCGAATTCATGGATCAATCTGAATTTGTAAACGGAATCAAAGCATTAGCAGGAAAAAAAGTAGTCATTGTAGGTTGCGGCGCACAAGGTTTGAACCAAGGTTTGAACATGAGAGATTCTGGACTAGATATTTCTTATGCATTGCGCGCAGATGCAATTTCAGAGCAAAGAGCTTCTTTTAAAAATGCTTCTGATAATGGATTCAAAGTGGGAACGTATGAAGAATTAATCCCAACAGCTGATTTGGTTTGTAACCTTACGCCAGACAAGCAACATACTGCTGTAGTTACAGCAATCATGCCTTTGATGAAAAACGGATCAACTTTGGCTTATTCTCACGGTTTTAATATTGTTGAGGAAGGAATGCAAATTCGTAAAGACATCACTGTCATTATGTGTGCGCCAAAATGTCCTGGATCTGAAGTCCGTGAAGAATATAAAAGAGGTTTTGGTGTGCCAACTTTAATTGCGGTTCACCCAGAAAACAATCCAAACGGCGAAGGCTTTGAACAAGCTAAAGCGTATGCAGTTGCTACTGGTGGTCACAAAGCTGGAGTATTGAACTCTTCATTTGTAGCCGAAGTAAAATCGGATTTAATGGGAGAGCAAACCATTCTTTGTGGAATGTTACAAACTGGCTCTATTTTATGTTTTGATAAAATGGTTGAGAAAGGAATCGAGCCCGCTTATGCGTCAAAACTAATTCAATACGGTTGGGAAACAATAACTGAAGCCTTGAAACATGGTGGAATTACAAACATGATGGATCGTTTGTCAAATCCTGCAAAAATTGAAGCGTATGAATTAGCAGATGAATTAAAAGATATCATGCGTCCGTTGTTTCAAAAACACATGGATGATATTATTTCTGGTGAATTTTCAAGAAATATGATGATTGACTGGGCTAATGATGACATCAACTTATTGACTTGGAGAGCTGCAACTGCAGAAACTAATTTCGAAAAAACAGCTCCTACAACAGCCGATATTTCGGAGCAAGAGTATTTTGACAATGGTGTTTTGATGATTGCAATGGTAAAAGCTGGTGTAGAATTGGCTTTTGAAACCATGACTCAAACAGGAATTATTGAAGAATCAGCATATTATGAATCTTTACATGAATTACCTTTGATTGCCAATACGGTAGCCAGAAAAAAATTATATGAAATGAACAGAATCATTTCAGATACTGCAGAATATGGTTGTTATTTATTTGATCATGCCTGTAAACCGTTATTAACTGATTTCATGAAAACGGTAGATACTAATGTAATAGGAAAACCTTTTTCAACTTCAAATGGAGTAGATAATGCGGTTCTTATTGCCGTAAATAAAAGCATTCGTCAACATCCAATAGAAGAAGTAGGCGAGTGGTTGAGAGAATCAATGACCGCCATGAAAAAAATAGGATAATAAAACAGGAATTACCACACATGAGGGTGTGCAGGGATTAGCACTATATCATTTGATTTCATAATATCTTGGATTAGTTAAAATATATTAAAAAAGATAAATGGATATGGATGCTTGTACATTCACTTAACTTTAAACGAGCTTGAAGTTAAGTGAAGTAGTCCCTAGTAAAAAAAAAATGGGAAGCAGTAGAAATATTATGTTTGTTTTCTAATATTTCATGCTAAAAAATTAGTAATAGAAATCCTTGATTGGAACGAAATAGTTTTGGTTGATTATTTTTCAAAAATCATCATTTATAGTACTAAATTAATTGTTATTAAATTTTGTTGATACAGAAGGTGAGGTGGATTTAAATCTATCTCGCCTTTTTGTGTTTTACTTATTTTTCTAAAAACAGCAAGAATTAAACAAATTACTATTAAAAGTGCTTTTTTATTTGAGAATCTATTTTTTTTAGCAAGTATTAATAATTTAAATAGTTTTAAGAATAGAGAGAGATTTAATACTTTTATAAAAAATTATAACATGAGCTACTACAAAATTGAAAATCTAGAACAATATTTTAAACATTACAATAAATCAGTTCGTGAACCTAGAAAATTTTGGGGTAAAATTGCAGAAGAAAATTTCACTTGGTACCAACAATGGGATAAAGTTGTTGAGTTTAATATGGCTGATGCCGATATCAAATGGTTTACGGAAGCAAAAGTCAATATTGTAAAAAATTGTATTGACAGACATCTTGCTAAAAGAGGAGAAAAAACAGCAATTATTTTTGAACCAAATGATCCAACAGAAACTGCACTACATATTACTTATAATGAATTGCACCAACGCGTCTGTAAAATGGCAAATGTTTTGCGTGAACAAGGAATAAAAAAAGGAGATAGAGTTTGTATTTATTTACCAATGATTCCAGAATTAGCCGTTTCAGTGTTGGCTTGTGCCAGAATTGGAGCCATCCATTCTGTTGTTTTTGCAGGATTTTCATCCACAGCAGTAGCAAGTCGTATAAATGATAGTGAGTGTAAAATGGTTATCACCTCAGATGGTGGTTTTCGTGGAAATAAAACGATTGACTTAAAAGGAATAATTGATGAAGCATTAGAAAAATGTTCTTGTGTAGAAAAAGTTTTAGTAGCCAAAAGAATTCATTCTGATATTACAATGAAAGAAGGTCGTGACCAATGGTTGCAGCCACTTTTAGATCAAGCTTCAGATAATAATGTTGCTGAAATCATGGATGCTGAGGATCCTTTATTTATACTTTACACTTCCGGTTCAACTGGTAAACCAAAAGGAATGGTTCACACTACGGCTGGTTACATGGTGTACACCGCTTATACTTTTAAGAATGTTTTCAATTATGAAGAAAATGATGTTTTTTGGTGTACTGCCGATATCGGTTGGATTACTGGACATTCGTATATTCTTTATGGACCATTATTGAACGGTGCAACGACAGTAATTTTTGAAGGAGTTCCTTCTTATCCTGACTTTAGTCGTTTTTGGGAAGTAATCGAAAAACATAAAGTGACACAGTTTTACACGGCACCAACTGCTATTCGTGCTTTAGCAAAAGAAAATATAAAATTTGTGCAAAAATATCCATTGAAGTCGCTTAAAGTAATTGGATCAGTAGGTGAACCTATTAATGAAGAAGCTTGGCACTGGTATAATGACCACGTGGGCGATAAAAGATGCCCTGTTGTAGATACTTGGTGGCAAACAGAAACAGGAGGAATTATGATTTCGCCAATTGCTTTTGTAACCCCAACAAAACCAACATACGCTTCATTACCATTACCGGGAATCCAACCCGTTTTGATGGATGAAAAGCGCAACGAAATTGAAGGGAATCAGGTCACTGGAAGTTTATGTATTAAATTTCCTTGGCCGGGAATTGCCAGAACCATTTGGGGCGATCACCAACGCTATAAAGACACGTATTTCTCTGCTTTTCCTGGTAAATATTTCACGGGAGACGGAGCTTTACGTGATGAAGTAGGGTATTATAGAATTACAGGTCGTGTAGACGATGTGGTAATTGTTTCAGGGCATAACCTGGGAACAGCTCCTATCGAAGATGCGATTAATGAGCATCCGGCTGTGGCTGAATCTGCAATCGTAGGTTTCCCACACGATATCAAAGGAAATGCTCTATATGGTTTTGTTATTCTTAAAGAAACTGGAGAAACCAGAAATAAAGAAAACCTTATCAAAGAAATTAATCAACACATTTCGGATCATATTGGGCCAATAGCAAAATTAGATAAAATTCAGTTTGTTTCTGGTTTACCTAAAACCCGCTCCGGAAAAATCATGAGACGAATTCTGCGAAAGATTGCAGAAGGAGACTATTCGAACTTTGGTGATATATCAACTCTTTTAAATCCTGAGATTGTAGAGGAAATAAAAGAAGGAAAGTTGTAACATAGCATTTTAAATAAAAAAATAATTTAGAACAACCTTTTATAAAGATCGCATTTTTAATATAAAACCCTTTCAAATAATCAAATTTTGAAAGGGTTTTTAGTTCTAAAAACCCATATATCAAGATTCTAATACAATTTGAAGATATGAAAACTAATACAGATAAAAATATAAAATGTTAATGTAAACCCAATGCAGCCGTTGTTTTTGACTACTTAAAATAGGAAACCTATATTTACATTTAAAGTTAAAGTACCTATGATTCAAATCGAAAAAAAATACAACATCGCACTCTGGTTAGACAAATTGTTTATTGACGATTTTGGTTTAGAACCAGTCCCAGCCTTATATTTAAAACTTTTGACACTAATCTTGGTGCTAGCTATACTATGCTTTTTATCTTGGTATTTTACGAAAATAGTTATTGTTCGTTTTTTACATAAATTTTTATTAAAAACAGAAGTAATTTGGGATGATGTTTTCATAGAAAAAAGAGTTTTTGAAAAAATGGCATACTTGATACCTGCTTTCATCGTTGTTTTAATTTCTCCTTCTATTTTTGCAGATTTCCCAACGTTAACTGATTTTGTAATACTTCTATCCAATATCTTTATAATTTTAGTATTAATTAATTTAGGTATCACCGTACTATCAGTCTTTGATGAAATTCTATCCAAGGTCATAATTTTAAAAGACAAACCTATTACCAGCTACATTCAAGTGCTTAAAATTGTAGTCTATTTTATTGGAGGAATTCTGGTTTTATCTTTAGTTTTAGGAAAAAGTCCTTTCTATTTTCTAGGCGCAATGGGAGCCATGACCGCTATTTTGCTTTTAATTTTCAAAGACACCATTTTGGGGTTTGTGGCCAGTATTCAAATGTCCGTCTATGATATGGTCCGAGTAGGAGACTGGATTTCGATGCCAAAATATGATGCGGACGGTGATGTGATGTCAATCAATTTAAATACTGTAAAAATTCAGAATTGGGATAAAACAATTACTACAATACCCACATATGCATTTATAACGGATTCTTTTAAGAACTGGCGTGGTATGAGTGACTCTGGCGGGAGACGAATAAAACGAGCGATTTATTTAAAGGTTAGCAGTTTTCAGTTTTGTGATGAGAAAATGCTCTCCCAATTCAAAAAATATAAACTAATTCAAGATTATATCACTAAAAAAGGAGATGATGTTCAAAAATTTAATTCTAAAATAATTGACAATGAAATAGATTCTGTAAACCTTCGAAGATTTACCAATATAGGTGTTTTTAGAATCTATGCTGAAAAATATATTACTGCCCATCCTGATATTAATAAAGACATGACTATAATGGTGCGCCAGCTAGAATCTACTTCAAAGGGACTACCATTAGAAATTTATTGCTTTAGCGCAGAAAAAGAATGGCTAAAGTATGAAAATATTATATCCGATATCTTTGATCATCTATTTACCATTACTTCGGAGTTTGAACTGGAGGTTTTTGAAGAACCCACAGGAAAAGACTTTAGAAATATTAACTGATAATTTAGGAATTATTCAATATCAAATAATTATGTAAGTTTTATATGAAATAATATAGTTGCTTTCTCGAACAAATCCATAAATTTACTTCTATATGAAAAATAAAGAAGTTTTAATTATTGGTGGTGGTTTAGCAGGATTGACTGCGGCGATTCATTTGTCCAAAATTGGACTTCAAGTAACGGTTATCGAAAAAAATAGTTATCCAAAACATAAAGTTTGTGGCGAATATATATCTAATGAGGTTGAACCGTATCTCAATTGGTTGGATTTAAAAATAAGCGATTTAAAACCTACACACATTACAAAACTTGAGTTTTCAACTGCAAGCGGGAAAATGATTAAAAGTGTCCTTCCACTTGGAGGTTTTGGCATCAGTCGTTTTGCTTTAGATAAATATTTGTATAAAAAAGCTCTTGAAAACGGATGCAAAATTATTCAAGACAATGTTGAAAATATACTATTTAAAGACAATCAATTTATAGTTACTACTAATAATAGCATTTTAAAATCAGAAATAGTTATTGGCGCTTTTGGCAAACGTTCTAATGTAGACCAAAAAATGAATCGGGATTTTATAGCTAAAAAATCATATTGGTTAGCGGTCAAAGCACATTATTCGGGAGATTTTCCAAATGATTTAGTTGGTCTTCACAATTTCAAAGGTGGATATTGTGGTGTTTCTAAAGTCGAAAATGATAAAATTAACATCTGCTATTTAGCCGATTACAAAACTTTCAAACAGTTCAAAAATATAGAAGAATATCAGAACAGTATCGTTTCTGAAAACCCTCATTTAAATGTAATTTTCGGAAAAAGTAATTTGCTTTTTGAAAAACCGTTAACCATAAGCCAAATATCTTTCGAAAAAAAACAAGCCGTTGAAAATCATATTTTAATGATTGGCGATACCGCAGGACTAATTCATCCTTTATGCGGCAACGGAATGGCAATGGCAATTCATAGTGCCAAAATTGTTTCAGAATTAGTTCATAAATATTATTCGGAAGAAATCAAATCCAGAAGTGAATTAGAAGAAAAATACATTAACGAATGGAATTTAAATTTCAAAAAAAGACTTAAAACTGGCCGCTTTTTATCCAGTATTTTGCAAAAACCGAAACTTTCGGCCGTATTGATGCGTTTATTAATTATATTTCCGTTTTTACTGCCTAAAATTATTAAAAAGACGCACGGAAAATCAATCATTCTTGACTTATAAATGGCGATAAATACTAAATATAGAACTGATAAACCAGAAATTATGGATGATTTTGCCATGGAAGGTGAAATTTTGCGTGATGCTTTGGACAAAATTGCTAAAATTAATCAACTTTTAGGAGGAAATCAGTTAACTTTAAAAGGAGTACAAGAACTGATTCAGGATTCTAAAAAAAGGGAAATTGTTATTGTGGACGTAGGTTGTGGCAACGGCGATATGTTAAGGACTTTAGCTGATTTTGGACTTAAAAACGATCTAAAATTTCAGTTGATAGGTATCGATGCCAACAATTTTACAATTTCGCATGCACGAAAATTATCAGATAAATACGCTAATATTAGTTATCGTTGTGAAGATATTTTTAATGAATCCTTCAATAATTTAAAGTATGATATTGTTTTATGTACTTTGACATTACATCATTTTAAAGACGATGAAATCATGCAGTTATTGAAAGTTTTTTATAATAATGCATCCATCGGAATTGTAATCAATGATTTGCATCGAAGTATAATTGCCTATCGTTTATTTCAAGCATTATGTTTTGTGTTTCAATTGAATGATATGTCAAGAGAAGATGGATTAACTTCAATTTTAAGAGGTTTTAAAAAAGAAGAATTGACAGAGTTCTCGAAAAAATTAAATTTTAAAAACTATAAAATTCATTGGAAATGGGCTTTTCGTTACCAATGGATAATTTCAAAAATATGAGTGTAAAAATCAAAACCGTTACCAAAAAGTTACCCAAATATTCCAGAAATACGGATGAAATTATTCCTTTTTTGGATGCTTGGCTCGTTGGACAAGATGAGCGTTTCATTAGAAAAGTAAAGAAAATTTTTGAAGCAGCAGCTGTTGATAAAAGGTATTCCATTATGGATCCAATTGAAGTGTTTACCAAAACTTCATTTGAAGAAAGAAACGATATTTACGTTCGTGAAGTGATTGATTTAGGCGAAAAAGTATTGGAAAAAGCGTTAGAAAAAGCAAGTTGGAACCCTGAACATTTAGATTATATAATCACAGTAAGTTGCACTGGAATTATGATTCCGTCATTAGATGCTTATCTTATTAACAAGTTAAAATTGCGTCAGGATATCGTTCGGCTTCCCGTTACTGAAATGGGTTGTGCCGCCGGGATTTCGGGGATAATTTATGCTAAAAACTTTTTGCAGGCTAATCCCGGAAAACGTGCTGCTGTAATTGCAGTAGAAAGCCCAACGGCAACCTTTCAATTAGATGATTTTTCGATGGCAAATATAGTAAGTGCTGCAATTTTTGGCGATGGAGCAGCTTGCGTTTTACTTTCTTCACATGAAGATGATGAGGGACCGGAAATTGTAGCGGAGGAGATGTATCATTTCTATGATAATATTCACATGATGGGTTTTAAACTCACGAATTCTGGTTTGCAAATGGTATTGGACATTGAAGTGCCAGAAACGATTGCTTCGCATTTCCCGGATATTATACATCCATTTTTAGAAAAAAATAATTTAAAAATAGAAGATATTGATCATTTGATATTTCATCCAGGAGGAAAGAAAATTGTCCAAACTGTTGAAAGTTTGTTTTCTAGTTTAGGTAAAAATATAGACGATACTAAAGAAGTTTTGCGTTTGTATGGAAATATGTCAAGCGCAACGGTTTTATATGTTTTAGAGCGAATAATGGACGATCAGCCTAAAAAAGGAGAAAAAGGATTAATGTTGAGTTTTGGTCCGGGTTTTTCAGCCCAACGCGTTTTATTGCAGTTTTAGCCCCCTAACTCCAAATGGGAATTGAAAAAATATGACTAACCAAGAAATAGTATCAAAATTACCGTATTCTAAGCCGTTTTTGTTTGTAGACGAAATTCTTCAAATCAATGAAAATGGGGTAGAAGGAAACTATACTTTTGATGAAAATCTTAATTTTTACAAAGGACATTTTAAAGATTATCCAGTAACTCCAGGAGTGATTTTAACAGAAACTATGGCGCAAATTGGATTGGTTTGTTTAGGGATTTTTTTATTAAATGATACATTTAATAAAAATACTTCAATCGCCTTAACGTCAACAGAAATAGAGTTTATAAAACCTGTTTTTCCTAAAGAAAAGGTGACCGTAATTTCAAAAAAAGTATACTTTAGATTCGGAAAATTAAAATGTAAAGTCATTATGAAAAACGAAAATGGAGAAGAAGTTTGTACAGGAACAATTGCCGGAATGATCCTCTCCCCAGCCCTCTCCAAAGGAGAGGGAGCCGAAATTGGATTAAAATAATCTGTCGAAAATGTCATTGAAATTAAATTTTATATGGAAAAAAGAGTAGTAATAACGGGTCTTGGTGTTGTTGCTCCAAATGGAGTAGGACTTGATGGGTTTACACATGCCATCAAAAATGGAATTTCGGGGATTAAGCACGACGCTGAGTTGGAACGATTGCAGTTTTCATGTCAAATAGCTGGAAAACCAGCCATTTCTACTGAATTAGCTTTAAAGTATTTTTCTGAGTTAGAGTTACGAAACTTCAATTCTACGGGAATTTTATATGGAGTGATTGCCGGAATTGACGCTTGGAAAGATGCAGGATTATCTTTGGAAATAAAAGAAGAGCCGGATTGGAATAGCGGAACTATTTTTGGAACAGGAACATCAGGAATTGATAAATTTCGGGAAAGCATTTATAAAATAGATGATTTTCAAACGCGAAGATTGGGCAGTACTGCCGTAGCTCAAACGATGAACAGCGGCGTGAGCGCTTATCTGGGAGGGAAATTAGGATTAGGAAATCAAGTGTCTACTAATTCTTCGGCTTGTACAACAGGAACGGAGAGTATTTTAATGGCGTATGAAAGGATAAAATTTGGTCAGGCCAAACGCATTTTGGCAGGAAGCACCAGCGATTCAGGGCCTTATATTTGGGGTGGCTTTGATGCTATGAAAGTCTGTACTTTTAAGCATAATGAAAATCCGGAACAGGGCTCAAGGCCAATGTCTGCAAATGCTTCAGGATTTGTTCCCGGAAGTGGAGCAGGAGCTTTGGTTTTAGAAGATTTAGAAAGTGCATTGAACAGAGGTGCTACAATCTATGCAGAAGTTTTGGGCGGTAATGTAAATTCTGGTGGACAACGCGGTTTAGGAACGATGACTGCACCAAATCCTATTGCTGTGCAGAAATGTATAATTAATGCCATTGCAAACGCTGGAATTTCAGCCAATGAAATTGACGCAATCAACGGACATTTGACAGCCACTTCTAAAGACAGTTTAGAAATTCAGAATTGGAGTGAAGCTTTGGGCAGAAAAGGAAAAGATTTCCCATACATAAACTCTTTGAAATCAATGGTAGGTCATTGTTTGTCCGGAGCGGGAAGTATAGAAAGTGTGGCTTCGGTACTGCAATTGCATAACGGATTTATTTTTCCGAATATTAATTGTACCGATTTACATCCTGAAATTACAGCAATAATTGATGATTCTAGAATACCACAACAACTAATTGAAAAAAAATTAAATATAATAGCAAAAGCCAGTTTTGGTTTTGGAGATGTAAATGGATGCGTAATTTTTAAGAAATATATTTAGTCACAAATTCGTCGGTAATTTAGAATTCAATACATTAACAAAAAGTAAAAAATTATGAATAAAGAACAAACAATTGAAGAATTAAAGAACATAATAAAGCCGTATATTCAAAATCAAGAAGCTTTTGATGTGCTTACAGAAGATACTGATTTTATAAATGATTTGAAAATCAATTCTGCTAATTTAGTAGATGTGATTTTAGATATCGAAGAGAAATATGATATTGTAATTGATAATGAGGCTATGGAACGCATGATTAATGTAAAAGCAGCAATGGAAATTATCGAGAATAAATTATCAGAAAAAAATTCGTGAATTAGCAGTAAAAAGTCAGTAAAAAAATGATTGGAAACGACATAGTAGATTTGGCTTTAGCCAGAAAAGAAAGCAATTGGAAACGAGACCGATTTTTAGATAAAATATTTACTAAAAACGAGCAACAATTGATTTTGAATGCTGTGAATCCAGAAATCATGGTTTGGAATTTATGGTCCCGAAAGGAAGCAGCTTATAAAATCTACAATCGTGAAACTAGTATTCGAGGTTTTTTTCCTTTACAACTGGACTGTTCTTTCGAAAACGCAACTTTGGGAACCGTTTCCATAAAAAAGAAAATATATTTCACTCAAAGTAAAATTGAAAACGATTCAATCTATACAATTGCCGTTGCAGAAAAAAAACATTTCGACAGGATTGAAAATATTAGTTCTTCCGATGAAATCTATAAAAATAACGGAATACCTTTTATAATTGATTCTACTTCAAAAATAAAAAAACCAGTTTCCATAACTCATCACGGAAGATTTTGGAAAGGAATAACGCTGATGGATTAAAGAAAATATTACTTTATACCCAATCTGGATTTCAATTTCAAAAACAATAAAGCCGTTTTATAAGCATCTTCAGCTGATGAATTTCGTTCGCTTTTAGGAATGTTATAAATTGCACAAAGTTCATCCAATGAAAATTGTTTGTCATTAATATCATTTAGTTTCCTGTGCATAACATCAACATCCAGAGCTTCGTTTTTCAAACGACCGCAATCTAATCGTTCCAGGGCTGCATTAATCATTTCAACATCAAAATCTATATGGTGTCCTACCAAAATAGAGTTTCCGATAAATTCAACAAAGGATTTTATAGCATCAGGCTCCCCCAATTTTTTCATTTTACTTTCTACTAAAAATTCATTAGAAAGACCGTTATCATGAAAGAATTTATATTGTAATAAAACTGCTTCAAAACTATCTCCAATAGCAATACTATCATTAGTAACCGCAAATGATCCAATAGACAAAATGACATCTTTATCAGGATTTAACCCGGAAGTTTCAGTGGAGAAAACAACAAATCGAGTCGATTTTTTATCAAATTTAGAAGCATAGGTTTTCCAAAATTCTGGATATTCTTTATTAATATTTTTTAACCAGTCTAACATAATTATGAAAATTGAGTAAGTTGAAATTTATTTTTGATTAATTCTTCCAATTCCTTCATTGGAGCCAAGGAATTTTTCAATTTTTCTCTATCAATTTTTGAAAGTTCATTCAAATTTATAAATTGACCGGAATTATCATTCTTTAAACCTTCGAGAGTTCTAAATTTGGATAAAATTAAAAATGCTTCCGCACAATTTAGATAAATTTCAGCATGTTTTGGATCCGTAATGGATAATTGTTTGAATCTTTGAAAAGTGTTATTGATTCCTCGGATATCAAAATTTAAAATAAACAAACGCGCCCCATCAATCAGAGGCATCAAGGCACGTGTTTTTATGTCAAATTTATCTTTGTTTAGACCTTCTTCTTCCACAACGAAATTTTTGAAAAAAGTCAATGGTGAATTTTTTCTTAAAGCATCATTTCCTAGGAAGTCAAAGAATAGAGTATTGTTTTTAGCATTTTTAAAAACAACATTTCCAATGGCATCTTCAATTTTTTGTTCGCCAAAAGTAATTTCGTAATCAAAGAAAATACTACTTAAATCATTACTATTTTCACCTGGAGTATTCATCCAGCTATCATATTGTTTCGTCCAATCAGTCAATGACTTACACCAAAGCATATTGCTCCCCATATGTCCATTTGGACATAACTCATAACCTATTTTTTCTAGTGTTGCAGTTGTCTTTTTTCCAAGTCTAAGGAAATAATCTTTTACTTCACGATATTTTTCAGCAGCAACATCTTCAAAAATTAAGATGCTGTCCTGATCCGTTAACAGTAATTGTTCTTTTCTTCCTTGACTTCCTATACTTAACCACGCAAAACGGGCAGGAGGTGAGCCTAAATCCAAAATAGATAATTCAACGGAGCGTTTAATGATAGCCAAGTTAATCTCGCTGGCAATATTGAAAATGTGTGAAAGTGGAATATTTTTAGAAATTGAAGTCTGAATCAAATCGGTTAGGCGTTCCCGAATTTGTTTTAGTTCTTTTGGTGATTGGCAACGTTTTATTTCTTTGATCAAAACCCCTGGATTATTGGCTTGAGCTACTATTAAATCGTGTTCTGTTATAATTCCTTTCACTTCAGATTTATCAGTTCCATCATGAGTTACACACAAATGCGTCACATTGTGCTTTAACATCAATAATTGAGCTTCCGCTAGAGAAACATTTTCAACTACTGTGATCACTGGAGAGGACATGATTTTATCTACTGAAACCGTTACCGGATATCTACCAGTTGCAATTTTCGAGCGCATATCAGAATCGGTAATGATCCCCAAAGGAATATTATTATCGCATACTATGATATTATTTTTTAATGATTCGGTCATTAATTGCGCAACGTCTTTTACAATTGCTGTTCCCATTGTTCTTAAAGGGGAAGTATTATAGGATAATGATTGAAAATATTGCATTTCCGATTGCTGATCCGAATAAAATACATTATCAGAAATCAATTTTCCAATTAAATTCTCTTTGTCTTTTGGATTTCGAGTGTTTACGGCAAAACTTTCCAGTAAGAAATTTAAAACATCAGAATTATTGGCTACAAAAGGGCGAAAAGTAGCTATAGGAATAGCGTAAACAATAGTTTCTTCTCTCGCTTTAGCGGTCATCATATAATTGTTTTTGGCAAAAAACGGGCGTAAACCAAAAATATCTCCTTCGTTACATTTATTTAATAATGTTTCCTCAGCATCAGCTATAACAGATAAATTAATCACTCCCGAAGCTACTACATAAAAGCTATCATGCAATAGATCATTGATTTGAAATAGTATTTTTTGTTTTTCCAAATTAACAACGCGAATGCTCATTGCTATTTCAGATAACTCTTCAAATGTCAAGTGGTTAAATGGCGGATATTCCTTCAAAAAATCAGCAATATGTTGAGCGATTGTATTCATAGTGTAACAAAATAAATAATCTATATTTCTGTAAAAATAACAAATTTAAAAATCATAACACTACCAATAATAAGGCAAAATAGTTAAATTATACATTACTTAATTTTTTCATAAATTAAAAGAGCAATATGATGAATTATGTCAACTTTTTTTACTTTTATACCTTAACCAATACATTTAAATTATGAAATTACTTAGAAAAATACATTTTTCTCTTATTGCATTATTGATTGTGAATTTTATTAATGCGCAGGATAAACCCACATCAACAAAGGAAGTTGTAACTGGTAAAATTAATGGAGCCACAATCACCATTAACTACGGAAGTCCTTCGGTAAAAGGCAGAGAGATTTGGGGAAAATTAGTTCCATTTAATCAAGTTTGGCGTGCTGGAGCCAATGATGCTACAACTTTTGAAACTGATAAAGAGGTTATGATAGAAGGTGCTAAATTGCCAGCTGGTAAATATTCTTTCTTCATAATACCAAATGACAAAGAATGTACAATAATTTTCAATAAAGAAGCCAAACAATGGGGAGCTTATAAATATAAAGAAAATGAAGATCAATTAAGAGTTACGGTTAAGCAAGAAGTAGCTAAATCGAAAACTGAAAAATTAGTTTACGTTATCGAAAAAGATACGGTTTCGTTGAATTGGGATAATTGGATGATACCATTTTCAGTAAAGTAAGTTGATAGATTTTTATAATTTCATAAACAGCATCTGTAATAGTAGATGCTGTTTTTTTATGGTACATATACTGGTTTTTTACAAAATCTATTTTACATAATATAAATTATAGTTCATTTAGATGTGTTGTAATATTATAACTTTATAATGTACTTTCAATAAACTATTATCTTTGATGTATCTATATAAAACATAAAGACACGAACAATTAGCATACATTATTCGTGTCTTTTCTTTTTTAAATTTAAACTGTAACTACAATTTTTTTGGATGTTTTAAACGTACTATACCCATAATACGCAACTACAGCCAAACATATCAATGGCAAAATAAAAGAAAAATTAACTTCTGGAATAAAGCCAAATAATTTAATATCAGCAAAACCAGAACCGCCTAAATCCAAAATACTTCCTTGCATAACCGGCATCAATGCGCCACCAACGATTGCCATAACTAAACCTGCAGACCCAATTTTTGCTTCATCTCCCATATCTTTTAGTGCTATTCCATAAATTGTTGGAAACATAACGGACATGAAAATAGAAATACAAACTAGCGAAATTAATCCAGGCATTCCTTGTAATACAATCGCTCCAGCTGCGCAAATAACTCCTCCAATACCAAATAACATTAATATTTTTGAAGGATTTATGGTTTTCATTAAACCAGTTCCAATCCATCGGCCCATTAAAAATAAAATCATGGCCGCTATGTTGTAATATGTGGCTGTTAATTCTAATCCAAATGTTTTGTTGATGTTGTCTACATATTGAAAAATAAAGGTCCAACACATAATTTGCGCACCAACATAAAAAGCTTGCGCAATTACGCCGTGTTTGTAATTTTTATTGGCAAATAACTTTTTAAATGATTCCGTTACTGACATTTTATCTTCTTGTGCCGTTTTAGGCATTTTTGTTAAAATAATAATGATTAAAATTACTAAGACAAAAATTCCTAATCCAATGTACGGGATACTAATAATATCTAAATCATTTTCACGAATACTGGCCAACTCACTTGAGGTTAAAGCTTTATACGCTTCTTGTGTATAGTCATCTGATTTTATTTCTTTAATAACTAAAAACTGCGCCATCACTAGTCCAGTTATCGCTCCAATTGGGTTAAATGCCTGCGCTAAATTCAAACGTTGTGTTGCGGTTTCTTTATTTCCAAGGAATAAAATCAAAGGGTTTGAAGTAGTTTCCAGAAATGCTAATCCACAAGTGATCACCCATAGTGAAACAAGGAAAAATGTATAACTTTGGTAATGTGCCGCCGGATAGAATAAAAAAGCACCCGTTGCGTATAAAATAAGTCCTAATATTATTCCAGATTTATAGCTGTATTTTCTAATGAATAATGCAGCTGGCAATGCCATAAAGAAATAGCCAAAATAAAATGCAAATTGTACTAATGATGCTTGTGTATTCGATAGTTCCGGCATCACTTTTTTGAAAGTAGAAACCATCGGAGTTGTTAAATCATTGGCAATTCCCCATAGCGCAAATAATATGGTTATGATGATAAATTGAAAAGCGAATTCCTTACTGACTACAGGGATTTTTTTGAATTGATTCATTGTTGGGTTGGTTTAATTGGTTAGTTATAAATAGTTGCTGATTCCTTGATTTTCGTTTCTATTTTATCAAATCCAGATAAGAAATCATCGATTTCCGAGGATGAAATTACTGGGTTTGCGCCTTCATTTTGGGCAACAATCGCCCCAACAGCACTGGCAAAATTAATGGCGTATTGTGGGTCCTCTCCATTCATTAACATTATAATTAACGAAGCCAAAAATGAATCCCCGGAACCTACAGTATCAACAACATTTACTTTGAATCCACAATTATGATAAAAAGTATCATTGCAATACAATACCGCACCATGAGATCCAAGAGTAACACAAACAGTATCGGTATTGGTTTCCTTTGCAATGAATTTTATATTTTGCTCCAATGACCTTTTATTTGAATTTAAATCTTCGCAAATTTCATTTAACTCATCATCGTTAAACTTAATAAAATCAGCTGCATGCAATAAATCCAAAACATTTTTCTTGGTGTAATGTGGCACTCTTAAATTCACATCAAATATTTTATATTTTGCTACCGCTAAAAGTTGTTCCAATGTTTTTCTGGAAACTAAATCTCTTGAAGATAAACTTCCATAAACAAAAAAGTCTGCTTTTTCAACAATAGAAATATTCTCATTTGAAATTTCAATTTTGTCCCACGCCGAAGGATAATTGATATCATACGAAGCATTTCCTTTTTCATTCAAAATAACATTGACTAAACCCGTTGGATAATTATCCTTTACTTGAACAGCATCAGTGTTAATTCCTGAAACATTCAAATATTCTATTAATTCTTTTCCGTTTAAATCGTTGCTTACTCCACTGATAACGGAAACCTCCCCTCCTAGCGAATTTAATCTTGAAGCCACATTTAGCGGAGCTCCACCAATTTTTTTGTGCTCGAGAAATACATCAAAAAGGATTTCTCCAAAACAAACACCGTTTAATTTCTTTTTCATTTTTTTGATTTTTATTGTAAAAAAGCATTGAACAATTACTTTTTTTTAGGTTTATTTATAGTTGATTGGTATACCATTTGTCTACCATTTTCTTCATAAAAGCAAGACTGCCTTTGGCGAGATCTTCTGAGTTGTATTTAGAAGGTCTCCACAAGGAAGTTGGTCCAACTAATGCTGTAATTTCTGAAGAAAAATTCTCCAAAACTAGCGGACCTTGATAGTTAATGGCTGCCAAAGCTTTGAAAAAATCATCCCAATGAACGTTTCCTTCGCCGGTCATACCGCGATCACTTTCCGTTATATGTATATGTTTTAATCTGTTTCCTGCACGAATAATGGGATCATAGAAATTTCGCTCTTCAATATTCATGTGAAAAGTATCCAGGTGCAATCCTATATTAGGTTTTCCGATAGATTCAATCATATCCAATACTTCATCTGCAGCAGTAAAAACGTAACTTTCATACCGATTAATAGGTTCGGGAGCAATAGTGATATTTCTTTTGTTGGCATAATCAGCAACTTCCGTAAATACTTGCTGAATTATTATCCTTTCTTCTTTGGTACAAGGATTTCCGGTAAACGTTCCAATTGCGGAATGCAAAACCCCTCCTAAAAAATCACCTTCCATTTCGGCTACTTTGTCAAGAGCTGATTTTATAAGCGAAGTTGCTTGTTCAGGATATAAAGGAATGTGACAGTTTGCGGGTAAATTCAATGTGCAACGACCGGTAATACGGTTGTCGTCAAGTAGTTTTTTTGTTGTTTTAGCATCGAAATCTAATGAACTTGGTAGGATAATTTCAAGCATATCAAAACCATATTCAGCGGTCTTTTCTATTGCAAAACGGCATCCTTCAGCAGTCCATCCGGGGATAAATGATAAAATTGTTGTTCCAAAAATTGGCATATCTATATAATTTTAAATTTATTTCTTAAAATAACCACCATTCCGTTTTTACTCCAATAAAAGAGCCCCAACGTTTTTGGTTCACTTGTAAAAAAGGCGAATAGTTATTATTACTGGCGTAATCGTTGTGGTGTGCTAACGTGGCTATAAGTCTGATGTGTGGACGGCTCCAAGGGTCTTTTTTTCCTAAGGGCACAATGGTAGGAACAAAAGAAAATTTCCACATATTGGCTTCTGGATTATCACCATCTTTTCGTACGGCATAATGCACTTCTTCAATCAAGTGCAACCACTTCGTTACATAAAAAAAGCTTCTGAAACCAACTACGAAATCCGTTTTTTGATTATATAATTGATTACCATTGAAATACTCGTCCGTATTCGTATTGGCAGAACCACCTTTGCTTTTTGTGAAAACGCCATATCCGTTGATACTGAATTTTTGCGAGAGGTTTAGCAGAAAATGCTCCACCATGGTAAAGGAATACGCATTTGTATATTTTCCTTCAGAATCTGGCGCTCCGTAAGTTGCCCAAGTAAAAGTGTTTCCGTTATCGCCCCCATTTGCAATACCGGAACCATATCGTACCGAAAGCTGATTGAACGAACCCGGTAAAGCAGTTTTGAATGGATTATTGTATTTAATTCCAGCGACCCAGCCGTTATCCGATGGATAGTTTTTAGAAGCATTTTTTGAGTTGTCAGCAACATAATGAAACTCCCCCAAAAGTTTGATGACATTATCATTTTTCAAATGAAAACTATGTTCCCCAATCCAAACCATGCGTTGGCGAATAGCAGGATTTGTTGCGCCGGCAACGGTAACTTCATAATTATAAGCATACACATTTGTTGAATCAGCAGAAGCTGGCATTAGCATGGTTAGTTCTGTGTTTTTATGGCTTACGCCAAAACCTTGCGCGGAATGATCATCAAAATAAAAGTAATCACTGATATGAATGTCATCATAGCGACGAAAACGAGACCCAGCCCATGCAGACCATTTACTTCCCATGATATTTCTGGCTTCAATATAAGCTTCGGGAAGAATAAAAGTCAACCCATAATTAGAACGGGAACTTACATTTCCCACAAACTGACCATTGGCTGAATACATTCCCAAACGCATTTGGAACGTTACGTTTGTGCTGTCTTTACCGTCAATTTTTGGAGAAAAGTGTAGTGCAGGTAATATATCGATATAGTCCGTTTGTTCTAAACGTCCGCCTAATGATCCTTGACCGGAAAGATTCAAAGGTTTCCACATGTTTCCTTCACCATTTGGCGAAAGCCCAACCCCGATTCGACCCGTTGTTCCTAATGAAAAATTCGAATTAGTTATAACCACCTGTGAATAAATTGGCATGAACAGTATTGAAAATAAGAATATAAAAAGTGCTTTTTGCATAGAAGTTTTATTTTAAAAAATGGCTCAAATAAGTTTTTGGTGGTTTTAAATTTTATGAACGGTAACTATTATATACTTAAATTTTATTTTTTTATGCTCTTAATATATCAAATACTTGAATCTGTTTCAGGTCAAAAATTTGGTTTTACAATATTATAAAAGCTTTTTAATATTAAACGTCATTTTGATTATTATTTTTCAAATGTATTATTTTTTTTTAATTAGCAATAAAAAAAACTTAAAAATTATCTATATATGGCAAATATTAGCATAATAATGTGCTTTTTTAATAAATATGAATTAATTTGTTATAAAATATATATAACGTAATAGTGACGTTTAATTACAAAAGTAATTCATATTTTAGAAAATATTTAATTATAAATAAATCATTAGTTTTGTAGTAGGAAAAGATGTTGTGTAACATTGCCTCTTTGAAAAATTATTTATATTCTCACTCTTTATTATGTCTAAAATAATTCCAAATATATCTGTAGACTGCGTCGTTTTTGGTTTTGACGGCACTACCAAATCACTTAACGTATTATTGATAAAACGCTACTTAGAATCTAAGGAAAATCACGAGCCGTTGGTTAACGATTATGTTCTTACGGGCTACCATACTTTTGAGCAGGAAACCATAGATGAAACTGCAACCAGAGTTTTGAAGGAGTTAACAGGGCTTGATGATGTTTATAAAAAACAGTTTAAAGTTTTTGGAGATCCAAATCGTTTGATGAATGAAAAAGATATTATTTGGGCCCAAAATGAAAATTTCAACCAACGTACCATAACAATTGCGTATTATTTTTTATTGAAAACTCAAGAAGTAAATTTAGAAAATAACAAATATGAAGCACAGTGGTTTCCTGTGAATGATTTACCGGAATTGGGATTTGATCACAAAGATATTATCAATGAAGCCTATGCTGACTTAAAAGAAAAAGCACTCTACAAACCTATTATTTTTGAACTTTTGCCTGATAAATTCACTTTCAATGAATTACAAGACACTTATCAATCTATTTTAGGAAATGAAATGGATAATCGAAATTTTAGAAGAAAACTACTGACGAAAAAGTATATTATTGCCTTGGATGAAAAACAAGTAGGTGTTTCAAAAAGACCATCCCAACTCTTTATGTTCAGCAAGGATGTGTATCAAAAAATTTATAAGGAATCTTATTTAATCAATATTTAAATTGCTGTTTTTTTTTAAAAGATTGATTGATTTCAATTTGTTATATAAAACAGGAAAGTGTCTCGATTCGGATGTTAATTATTTACCTTTGCAAAAAATTAAAAAATCCCAATTTTCATGAGCGATTCCGAAATGACAAAAACAAGATATATCAAATTGATCCTGATTTTAGGCTCATTAACAGCTTTAGGTCCTTTCTCAATAGACATGTATTTGCCTGGTTTTGCTGGGATTGCTAAAGATCTGAATACTTCGGTTGCAAATGTTTCGATGACTTTATCCAGTTATTTTATTGGAATTTCTGCAGGACAATTACTTTACGGACCTTTATTAGATCGTTTTGGTCGAAAAAAACCATTATTCATAGGATTATTAGTCTACATATTAGCTTCTTTAGGTTGCGTTTTTGTAACTGATATTGATACTTTTATTGGATTACGTTTCATTCAGGCTGTGGGAAGTTGTGCTGCTACAGTAGCTTCTGTTTCTATGGTTCGGGATTTGTTTCCAGTAAAAGATATTCCAAAAGTATTTTCTTTATTAATGTTAGTTGTCGGGCTTTCGCCAATGCTTGCACCAACTATTGGTGGTTACGTGACCGAATACTATGGTTGGCATACCGTATTTTTTATTTTGATGTGTATGGGAATTGTAATTCTAATTGCAGCCCAAATCGTTTTACCAAACAGTTATTTGCCTGATACTTCTATTTCTTTAAAACCAAAACCTATTATCAGCAACTTTATTAGCATTCTGAAAGAACCTCAATTTTATACGTACGCTTTTGCTGGTGCGATTGCTTTCTCAGGATTGTTTACTTATGTTGCGGCTTCTCCTATTTTATTTATGGATATTTTTGAAGTAAATGGTAAAACCTATGGATGGATATTTGCTTTTATGTCCTTGAGTTTTATAAGTGCCAGCCAATTAAATTCATTGTTATTAAGAAAGTTCAACAGTGAACAAATGATTCTAGGTGCATTAGTATCACAGGCAGGAATTAGTGTTTTATTTCTGATTTTGGCAATGAATGATCTTTTAGGTTTATATGAAACCATTGCAATGTTGTTTTTATTTCTGGCGTGTTTAGGCATCTCAAATCCCAATACTGCGGGACTTACCCTTGCTCCTTTTGCAAGAAATGCGGGAAGTGCCTCTGCATTAATGGGTGCTATTCAGTTAGGCTTAGGTGCTTTAGCATCTTTTGCGGTGGGTGTTTTTGTAAAAAATTCTATGTTGCCAATGGTTTGGATTATGACCGTTTCTACAATACTAGCACTGATAATTCTAATTTTAGGAAAACGAAACATAAAAAAAACTATCACAACTTCCGATGATGAAGAAATTGTAATAGTTCATTAAATATAGATTCGATTCAATATTATTTTACTTCTGCCTTTATTTTTTTATCGGGTCTGATAATCATACGTAAAGATTGATCTTTTGCGAAATAAGCAATCATCCAGTTGAAGAATGTTTTCACCCTGTTGCGATAGGTTATCAACGAAATGAGGTGAATAAACAACCATATTATCCAGGCAAAAAATCCTTTGAAATGCATTTTTGGTTTAGGTAAATCAACTACAGCCTTGTTTTTTCCAATAATTGCCATAGATCCTTTATCTTTATATTTAAAGGGTTTTAACAGCTTTTTTTGACTCATTCTTTTAAAATTATTAGCCAAATTTATCCCTTGTTGAATCGCTACTTGAGCCACTTGCGGATGACCATTGGGAAAATCGGTATCAGTAAGCTGAATACAAGTATCCCCTATCGCATAGATATTTTCGGTACCATTCACTTTGTTGAAGGCATCAGTAGCCATTCGTTTTCCGCGACCATAACTCTCAGCTGGAATTCCTTCGAATATTTTTGCAGAAACTCCTGCGGCCAAATTAAGTTCTTGGTTTGAATGGTTTCGCCATTTCCAAAATACACGGTGTCATCAATATAATCCACCACAGTAGTATTTAATTTTACTACAACACCCAATTTTGTCAATGCATCCAGTGTGTCTTCCTGCGATGCTTTACTCATAGGTGATAAAACTGCATTTGCACCGTCAACCAGATAAATATTGCTAGCTGTAGTGCTTAATTCTGGATATTCCTTTAGCAAAATATTTTTACGCATTTCAGCAAACATTCCCGAAACTTCCACTCCTGTTGGACCGCCGCCAGCCACAACAATAGTCAATAATTTTCTGCGTTCGCGAATGTCTTTGCAAATAGCTGCTTTTTCTAAATTCTTCAACAATGTATTTCGCATCACGATGGCGTCATTCAACGTTTTCATTGGAATGGCATTTTTCTTTACGTTTTCCATTCCAAAATAATTAGTCTCAGCACCAGTGGCAAAAACAAGGTAATCGTATTTTAATTCTCCATTATTGAGAATGATTTTATTTTCTGAAGGATTTACTTTTAATAAATTTCCAAGACGGAATTGTAGGTTTTTTTTCCCTGAGAAAAATTTTCGAAATGGATAACTGATACTGGACGGTTCTAAAAAAGCCGTTGCAACCTGATATATAAGCGGAGCAAAGAAATTATAATTGTTTTTATCTACGAGCGTTACGTTGATACCTTTTTCGTTTACTAGTTCTTTAGCAAGATTAATTCCCGCAAATCCTCCACCTATTATTACAATTTCCATAAAGTATTATTTAATATTCAATCAAAAAAAAACATCCATAAATATACGCTATTTATGGATGTGATTAAATATACAAGTATTAAAAAACTTATAAATTTTACTTTATTTTTTGTCTTTTAACCGGTTTTTCTGTTGGTTCATTTTTATTTTGCAATATATAATTAGCCAGTAATTTTTCAATTAATTCATCTTTAGTCAAATGATGAAAAACAGTTTTTATTTTTTCTTTTAATTCGGGAGCAACATCATGATTGGGTTTTGTCTTAAAAATTTGCTTTGCCCATAACAATGTGTTATTTTCTTCGATATTGGCTACAGTTGGTTTTTTGAACTGAGTAAATTTTATTCCTAATTCTTTTTCGAAATCCGCAATTTCAGCAACTTCTTCAGGTTGTAACACCGTTAATGAAAGGCCCTTTGCTCCTGCTCTTGCCGTTCTACCACTACGATGTACGTATGCTTCATATACATCTGGCAAATGATAATTGACTACGTAAGAAATTTCCTTTACGTCAATTCCTCTTGCGGCTAAATCGGTAGCAACTAATATATTGATATGTCCTTCACGAAATTGCTCCATGATTCTATCTCTAATTCCTTGCGATAAACTTCCATGCAATGCACCTGAAGAAAACCGGTTTATGGCTAAGTTTTTAGCTAATTTATTGACAGCTGCTTTTGTTTTGCAAAAGATAATTCCGCGTTCTCCTTCTTTTGAATTTAGGAAATGCATCAAAACATCCAGTTTTTCAATAGGATCCACCACAATATACTCATGGTCAATTCCTTGATTTCCTATCGTTTCCATGTCGGCACTAACTTGTACCACATTTTTGTTCAAATAATTCTGGATTAACTGTTTGATTGTTCCAGGCATAGTTGCCGAAAACAAAAAAGTCTTATGCGCCACAGGTAACTCAGCGATGATTTCGTCTAAGCTTTCCTTTAAAATAGTCACCATTTCATCGGCTTCATCGAGCACAAGAAATTTAGTTTCTTTTAAGTTGATGGCTTTTCGCTGAATTAAATCGATCAGACGTCCTGGAGTTGCCACAACAATATGTGTTGGCAATGAAAGTCGCTCTATTTGTGGTTTTATTGGAATTCCACCACAAGTTGCCGCAATAGAAACTTCAGGTAAATATTTTGCAAAACTCTCTAAATTAGAAAAAATCTGATGTCCTAATTCACGTGTTGGAACTAAAATGACAGCTTGTACAACCGGTAAATTAGTATCTATTGATTGTAAAATAGGCAATCCAAAAGCAGCCGTTTTTCCTGTACCTGTTTTAGCAAGACCAACGAAATCCGTAGTGTTTGATAAAAGTAACGGAATTGTTTTTTGTTGAATTTCTGTGGGTACAACAATTTTTAATTCGGTGATTGCTTTTACTAGTGGTGCTGAAATTCCTAAATCAGAGAATTGTTTTGGCATTTTTTTGGATTTTATATTTTATAAAAAATAGTTGTTTTGTAAACGTAATTTTTAGCCCCGATAGCAGTGGAACTGCTCTTCCTTTTTTCGTTAAAAAGGAAAAGATTACTTCACACTACTTTTACTTTAGTCGGAGTTCAGTAAATTTTATTTGCAACGAATAGCGGGACTAGCTCCTTAAAAAAGAAATTTTAATCTTCATCCGGTTCGTTCATAATTTTCTCACGATATTTTTTCCCGGTTAACAATATCAGTTTTAATTTGTAATCATCAACAAGCCACTCTCGGTAATTTTTACTACACTGACTTAAACATTTTGAATAGCGCTTGATGCGACAATCAATATCATCATCTAACAGTTTTCCTAATGCTTTTGCTTCTTGTAATGTATCCGAATTGTCTACACACATGGCAGCGTGTTGCTCCAATGATTTTTCCAAAACTTCTTTAGAGCGCAAATTTTGTTTGATAATGAGTTTGTGCTCTTCATCGACATCAAAAGCTACTACTTCGGTTTTACTGAATTTTGCACGGATTTCGGGCGGCATGCTGTATTTAAAATACAATTCGATTTCCGTATCATCTCGTAAATTTTCAAGATAAAATTCTGGTGATTTAAAGATGTGCTGCCAGTTTACCGGCTCGCTCCACAATCCAAATCGGGCTGCATTGTTTCCTAAATCGATAACGTTGAATGTATCTTTATTAGGTAGTTTTCGGGAACCACGACCAATCATTTGATAATATAATGTCAGCGATTTTGTTGCTCTATTTAAAATAATTGTTTCTACGGTTGGTTCATCAAAACCTGTGGTAAGAATTCCAACTGATGTTAGTATCGCATCCGGCGTATGCTTGAACCAATGTAAAATATCTTTTCTTTCCTCGTTATTACTGGTATTATCTAGATGTCGAATGGCATAACCAGCTTCTCTAAATGTTTCATATACATATAAAGATGTATTGATTCCATTGTTGAAAATTAAGGTTTTCTTGCCCAAAGATTTCTCAGTATAGGCATGCAATAATTTTTCCTGCATCGCCATATTCGTGTATAAATCATCCGACGATTTCACGGTGTAATCTCCGTTGATTCCTACTTTTAGAGAAGTCAAACCAACATCATAGCTGTACGTTACTGCTTTTGCCAAAAATCCATTTTCAATCAACGAACTAATAGTGTCTCCTACGATTAATTCGTCGTAGCTTTCGTGCATTGGCAATTTAATATTGGAACTTAAAGGCGTAGCTGTTACTCCTAATATAAAGGCATTTTTGAAAGAGCTTAATAATTTTCGGAATGAATTGTAATGTGCCTCATCGATGATTACCAATCCTACATTATCCAAATGTAGTTTTTCATCATTAATACGGTTTTTCAAAGTTTCGACCATAGCCACAAAACAAGAGTAATCGTTTTGGTCTGGAAGCTCTTTTACTTTACTATTAATGATTTTATTTTTCACATCAAAACCTTTCAACATTTTTGAAGTTTGCTTACATAGCTCTATTCGATGTGTTAAAACAACTACTTTTTTATCGTGTTGAGATAAATAACGTCGTACGATTTCAGAAAAAACTACTGTTTTTCCACCGCCTGTCGGCAATTGGTATAACAAATGATGCTGTGGAGGTGCATTATCTATACGCTCAAATATGGCGTCAATATCGCCTTGCTGATACGCATAAAGTTCTTTTTTGTCTTCGATTTCTATTTCTAAAGTGTTTTGGGACATTGCTTATTGTTGGATTTTTGCAAAAATACACCTAAAAAACAGTTTAGTTGTCAATTTTAATTAAAAAAAATAGGATTGATTAAATAAAATTCATTTATGCAGGATATTAATATTCAAATCGCTCTATAATAGCATTAAATTCAGGTTCGTTGTACCATTTTTGTTTGATAGTTTCATCATGAATCGCAGTTATTCTTGGTTTAAAGTCATTCAGAATTCCGTTTGAAATCAAGAAAATTACTGCTTGTTCAAAAGAATTGAACATACTTTTGAAAAACAAATCTTGTTTTATATCATGTTCGGATGAGAATGTTTGCGCAATTTCAATATTGTACAGCATGACATCAGCAATTACAAAGGGATCTACTCCCAAAAGAAGGAAATGCTTGATATATTTTTGAGCAACAGAGCGTCGCATTTTAGGTTTGCTGCGTCTACCCGCCTTTTTGAAAGGAAAATATTCATTTGAAATTTTGAGTTTACATTCCTGCAAAAGCGTTTCTTCTTTTGGATTGAAAACAAAATTATAATAGACTTTTACAGGACTGAATTTCTCATACAATTCTAGAATTTGCTCTTCGAGTTGCTCTTTATTCAATTCAGCTACGTATTTTTTTAAATCGCGTTTGCTCATTATCAAAGTTTAAGAATACAAAAGTAATTTACTTTAGGAATCAATGCGCTAAAAATCAAACTTAATACTTAATTTTGGCACATTAAAACTAAATAAATTCAAATGCTTAAGATTTTTAAAATTACTGCAATAATAGAGGGAATATCTGCTTTACTATTGTTTTTCTTTGCTATGCCAATGAAATATATTTATAATGACCCTTTTTATGTTAAACATATTGGTATGGCGCACGGAATATTATTTACTTTATACATTGTCCTTGCAACAATTTTAAAATTTAAAGAAAAGTGGAATTTTAAAAAATATTTTATAATTTGTATTGCGTCAATTCCTCCATTTGGTACTTTTTACATAGAAAGAAAATACCTGAAAAATGTATAAATACATAGAAAAAATATTCACTTTTCTATATCCTGTATTTCGAAAATGGGGATTAGGTAGCAGTTCAGCTTCCTATATTAGCTTAGTGCTAAACATTATTTTTTTGTGTGTAATGGCGTATGTGATATACGTGATTTTCAGGCTTATTTTGGTTACCATTATGGCCGTTATTGCCCAAAAAACCAAAACTAAATTTGATGATTTACTGGTAACCAACAAAACGGCGAAATACATCGCTCACTTAATTCCGCTGTTGTTTATTTACAAATCAGTTCCAATTATTTTAGATCGATTTGAATATTGGGAAGGTTTTTTTGGAAAATTGGTTGGAATCTACATCATCATTCTGGTTTTATGGATTATACGTACGATATTCAATGCTTTACGCGATTATTTAAAACTAAAACCGAGATTTAGCGACAAACCAATCGACAGTTTTATTCAGGTAATCATGATAATGCTATGGGTAATTGGAATAACCTTAATTATTTCTAAGTTATTTGATATTGATCAAAAGGAGCTTTTAACCATTTTAGGAGCGGTTTCCGCGGTGATAATCTTGATTTTTAGGGACACTATTTTAGGTTTTGTTTCCAGTGTTCAGGTTTCTATTAATGATATGGTTCGAATTGGTGACTGGATTACAATGGATAAATTTGGAGCTGATGGAGATGTGATCGAAATCAATCTGGCAACAGTTAAAGTTCGAAATTTTGACAATACCACTACTACTATTCCAACCTATAGTTTAAGTTCCGATTCGTTTCAAAACTGGCGCGGAATGCTCAATTCTGATGGGCGACGCATCAAAAGACACATTCTGATTAAAACAAGCAGCATTCGGTTTTTAGAAGAAGCCGAATTGAATGACTTGAAAAAAATTCATCTTATATCAGACTATATCGATACCCGAAAATTAGAAATAGACGAATATAATTCCACCAATAAAATTGATAAATCAATTGCTATCAATGGAAGAAATTTGACTAATTTAGGATTATTTCGAAAGTATATTACGGAATACCTGTTTAATTATCCGGAATTAAACAAGGACATGATGATGCTTTGTCGCCAGTTGCAATCTACGTCACACGGTGTTCCGCTTGAGGTTTACGCATTTTCACATGACAAACGATTTGAAAATTACGAGTACATTATGTCGGATATATTTGACCACATCATTGCTTCAGTAGGATATTTTGACTTAGAAATTTTCGAGACAGCCACAGAAAACGAATTTCCTAGTTGATAGTGTTTTTTCAATTAAAATTACAAAGACGTTTCTAATCAAATTTTCAAAAACTACAAACGATCTTTTACATATTCAATTGCTGTTTTGCCATGCGCTTTTGGTTTTCCATCGGCATCCAAATTGACCATTGTAGTATGATCTATTGTAATTATTGTTTCGCGGGTCATCATATTTCTCGCCTCGCACTTGAGCGTGAGTGAAGTATTCCCAAATTTTATAACATCAATTCCAATTTCGATAATATCACCTTGTCTTGCCGAACTTCTAAAATTGATCTCAGACATGTACTTGGTGACAATTCTGGTGTTTTCTAATTGAATAATTGTGTATAAAGCCAATTCTTCATCAATCCAAGCTAATAATTTACCTCCAAATAAAGTTCCATTTGGATTTAAGTCTTCTGGTTTTACCCATTTTCTAGTATGAAATCTCATAAATTTTTTATATATAAATGTAAAAATAAGCTATTCCTATTTCATTTTGTTTTAATTTTAAAGAAAAAAAAATGAATACACGCGATACTTTTTTAAAAGAATTTCGAGGACAAACTATTGGTTCCGTGACCACCCAATCTACTGCAGAAGAATCATTTCAAAATGAAGTGCTCCGACCAATTTTAAAGCTACAAAATGATTTGTTTATAGCGTCATTTACTAATTATATCAGCAAAAATAAAGTTGATTTTTACAGTAATTCTGCTGATAAAAAGTCAACTATTATAGAAAAAGCAATCCAAAAAGACATCAAGTTCAGAAACGCTTTGAAGGGAATGATTATCGGTTTATTCACCACCGATGAATATACTGTTTATATAAAAAACTCTTCAAATATTAACAAAAGAATGATGAGTATGTTGGTAGAACGATTAAAAAGCCAAGTGCAGCTGTTTGAGATTTAAAAAAGCTGTTAAAGGCAATATTTCGTTACGTGTATAATTGATGAATCTATTTCAAATAGTAATTTTAGGAGATATTTATCCGTGATTTGAAAATGAAATTCGCTTTGAATTTAAAACTCCACAATGTTAAAACAACTTCATTTATTGTTTATAATTTAAAAATTTGCTGCTTCTTAATGTAAATATTACTATTTCTTTCTAATTTCATAATCTTAATCTTTTTTATAATAATTATCCGTTAAGTTAGTTTTTATCTGCAATTTGTATGTTTTTTTTCATTATAATTGTTAAAAATAATATTATGAAGGAAGAATATTTCAAATGGCATTCCCCAAATCTTAACAGAGATATTGAAATGTTGGTTTTTGGACATGCCGGATATCCCGTAATCTTATTTCCAACTTCTATGGGAAGTTACCATGAAAACAAAGATATGGGATTGATAGAATCTGCAAAATGGTATCTCGAGCAAGGTTTAATTCAAATATTTTGTCCGGATAGTATTGACAAAGACAGTTTTTACAATAAAAATATCCATCCCGTTCACCGTATAGAAAATCATGTCAGATATGACAAAATGATTTGCCATGAACTAGTTGAGAGGGTAAAAAACAATACGCCCTCAGGCAAAGTAGCTATGGCAGGTTGCAGTTTTGGTGGTTATCATGCCGCAAATTTTGCATTTAGACATCCGGGTTATGTGAGTCACTTATTTTCTATGAGCGGCGCTTTCAATATCAAGAGTTTTTTGGATGGTTTTCATAATGATGACGTTTTTTATAACAGTCCGGAAGATTATCTCTATGGTCTTAATGATCCAGAATTATGGAATATGGATATTGTCCTTGGAACTTCAAACTGGGATATTTGTTTTGATGCCAATCTAAAATTAAGTAAGGTTTTAAGCGATAGAAACATGCATCACTGGCTAGATATTCGTCAGGAACACAAACACGACTGGCCGGTTTGGAAAGAAATGTTTCCGCACTACTTATCAAGAATCAGATTTTTTTAGATTCCAGTACCAAAAGAAAAAAAATAAAATTAAGTAATTTATAAACGTATCAAGATGAAAAAAATTGGAATTTTATTTGGAATGGAAGACACCTTTCCGCAAGCGTTTATTGATCGTGTCAATTCAAAAAACGAAAAAGGAATTATTGCTGAAGCCGTGGCTATTGATAAAGTAGTTCAGAATAAGGATGGAGAATATGCTGTAATTATTGACCGCATTTCACAAGATGTTCCTTTTTATCGCGCCTATTTAAAAAACGCTGCTTTGACAGGAACTAATGTAATTAACAATCCGTTTTGGTGGAGTGCTGATGATAAATTTTTCAATAATGCATTAGCTGACACACTTGGAGTTCCACTTCCCAACACAGTGATTCTTCCTTCGGCGGAACATCCTACGGATACAACGGGGAAATCATTCCGAAACTTAAAATACCCAATGGATTGGGAAGGGATTTTTGAATATATTGGTTTCCCTGCCTACATGAAACCGTATGCTGGCGGTGGATGGAAAAACGTTTACCGCTTGGAAAACATTGAAGAGTTTTGGGAAAAACATCAGGAAACGGGACAGTTAGTGATGATGTTGCAAGAGGAAATCGTTTTTACGGAATACTTCAGAGTATATTGTTTGGGTTGTAAGGCCGTTAGGATTATGCAATATGAACCAAGAAATCCGCATCATTTGCGTTATGTAATTGATGGTCCTCCAGTAGATAAAAAATTGTTGGCCATCATAAAAGATTATACCTTAAGACTATGTAAAGGTTTGGGATACGATTTTAATACAGTAGAATTTGCCGTTAGAGATGGAATCCCTTATGCGATAGACTTTGGAAATCCAGCTCCTGATGCCGAGTTGACTTCTGTAGGTGCTGAAAATTTTGAATGGGTTGTGGAAGAAGCTGCGAAAATGACAATCGCTGCTGCAAAAAAACAAAAATCTGGAAAAATGAACCTGACATGGGGTACTTTTATCAAAGATGCAGTAAAATAGTTTTCAGTCACGGTATTCAGTAAACAGACTGAAAACTGCGACTGCGACTGAACACTAAAAAAATAATTATGTTAAAGAAATTACCCGTTTTTACACTTGGTGTAGAAGAAGAATATCAAATTATTGATCCTGATACCAGAGATTTACGATCGCATTTGTCCAAAATTGTAGATGGTGCCAAAATAATTTTGAATGAGCAGGTTAAGTCGGAAATGCATCAATCTGTGGTTGAAGTGGGCACTAATATTTGCAACAATGTGAATGATGCCAAAAATGAGATTCGGTTTTTACGTTCGAAAATCGTTGAATTGGCAGACAAACAAGATCTTATTGTGGGCGGAGCCGGAACGCATCCTTTCTCGAAATGGCAGGATCAGCCCATTACGGACGATCCCCGATACCACGATATTGTGAATGAATTGCAGGATGCGGCGCGTTCTAATTTGATTTTTGGAATGCATTGTCATGTTGGAATTGAAAATCGTGAAATTGGATTACAATTGATGAATCAGGCAACCTATTTCTTGCCGCATATCTTTGCACTTTCAACAAATTCTCCGTTTTGGGAAGGAAGACAAACAGGCTACAAATCCTTCAGAACGAAAGTTTTTGATAAATTCCCAAGAACGGGTTTACCGGAATATTTTGATTCAGTGAGTTCGTATGATAATTATTTGGAGACTTTGGTAAAGACTAAATGTATCGATAATCCTAAGAAAATTTGGTGGGATTTAAGGTTGCACCCATTTTACAATACGATTGAATTCAGAATTTGTGATATGTCATTGACAGTGGATGAAACCATTTGTATTGTGGCAATTATTCAAGCAATTGTAGCTAAACTCTACAAATTGAATACGAATAATACCAGTTTTAATGTTTACAGACTGGCCTTGATAAAAGAAAATAAATTTCGGGCGGCACGTTATGGAATTGAGAATAACATGATTGATTTTGGTTTGCAAAAGGAAGTAGAAACAAAAATGCTTATTCTGGAATTGCTTGAATTCATTGATGATGTAGTGGACGAATTGGGAAGTCGTTCCGATATTAATTACGTTCATGAAATTCTGAAAAACGGAACCGGAGCTGATAAGCAACTCGCAATTTTTCAAGAAACGGGAGATTTGTCCAGAGTGGTTGACTTTATAACTAGTGAATTTACTAAAGGATTATAAAAGTAAAACGCTTAATATGTTTTGCAGGCCGTCATAAAATATAAGTTACCTTTGCACATTGTTTTTAAAAATAGATTATGTCCAATAAAATCATAAAAATCGCCCTTTTAGATATGTACAACGGAGAGCCTAATCAGGGAATGCGTTGTATTATTGAAATTATCAACAGATTTAGTCCGGTGGTGAGTTTTAAAATATTTGATGTTCGACTAAAAAGCGAGTTACCTGATATAAAATCCTTTGATATTTATATTTCAACCGGTGGTCCCGGAAACCCTTTAATTGGAGATGGAAATTGGGATGTAAAATACTATGAATTTATTGATTCGCTGAACAAATGGAATGCTGAAAACCCAGTTAAAAAACATGTTTTATTTATTTGTCATTCTTTTCAAATGGCCTGCCTGCATTTTGGACTGGCAACGGTGACCAAAAGAAATGATACTTCTTTTGGAGTGATGACCATGCATAAAACGAATGAAGGGAAAACAGATCCTTTATTTGAGGGTTTAGCAGATCCTTTTTACGCGATTGATTCCAGAGACTACCAAGTTGTACAACCTAAGTTAAGTGTTTTTGCAAAAAAAGGAGCCAAGATTATTTCATTAGAAAAAATTAGAGACCACGTGCAGTATGAACGTGCGATTATGGCTGTTCGATTTACAGATTATTTTGTAGGTACACAATTTCATCCTGAAGCGGATCCAATAAGCTTTGTTGCTCACATGAGAAATAAAGAAGCAAAGGAAAAAATCAAGGAAATGAAAGGGAAAAAGAAATTCAGAAACATGCTGGAAGATTTATTAGATGATGATAAAATTTACAGAACTAATGAAACTTTGATACCAAATTTTCTTCGAACAGCAATTAATGACTTGATGAAAACTAAAAAAACATTCTCAAATTAACTTAATATATTCCAAATGATTACAAAATATCGGGAGTTATTTAATGCTCAATTTACAGAAAAAAAATATCAGGAATTCAAAGATGATATTGCTTCCGATTTTAATTACCTGCCTACTTTCAGGTTAGGAGAAACACCTTTTTTTATTTCGAAAGAGTTAAAAGAACAACTAATTGAAGGTTGTAATGATGTTATAGCTTTTATTCAGAGAGAAGACTTTAAGTTACTCACAAACAAATCGTTAGAACTTAACCCTAAAGTTCCAAATGAGGACAATCACACTACTTTTTTAGCGATTGATTTTGGAATTTGTGAAGAAGATGGTCAAATTATTCCTAAACTAATCGAAGTACAAGGATTTCCTTCTTTGTACAATTATCAGTTTAATTTATATGAAAAGTTCCAGAACCATTTCCCTTTTCTTAGTGAATTGACTCCTTTTATAAATAATATTCAGCCACAAGAATATTTGGATATTTTGGAAGAAGCAATTTGCAATCATCATCCAAAAGAAAATGTTATTCTGCTTGAAATAGAACCTGAAAAACAAAATACCAAGATTGATTTTTATTATTGTAAAAGAGATATCGGAATTCCAATTGTATGCGTTACTGACTTAATCAAAAAAGGAAAACAATTATTCTATAAAAATGCGACCGGAGATGAAATTCTCGTAAAAAGAATCTATAATCGGGTTATTTTCGATGAATTGGATTTGCGAACAGATTTAAAATTAAATTTCCATTTTTCTGATGAACTTGATGTGGAATGGGCAGGACATCCTAATTGGTTTTTTAGAATCAGTAAATTTATTTTACCTTTCTTAAAAGGGAAATACTTTATTGAAACGACTCTTTTAAGCGAACTTAAGGAAATCCCCAAGGATTTAGAAAACTATGTTCTAAAACCACTATTTTCATTTTCAGGAACAGGCGTTATTTTTCATGTTACAAAAAAAGATATCGAATCTGTAGTTGAAAAAGAGCATTATATTCTTCAAAAAAAGGTGAACTACCTTCCTATTATACAATCTCCTGAAGGAAAAGTCAAAGCAGAAGTTCGCGTACTTTGCATTTGGAAAAAAGAGGATGCTGCTCCTACTCTAGTCTGCAACTTAGTACGATTAAGCCGAGGTGAAATGATAGGTGTAAAATTCAACCAAGATAAAGATTGGGTTGGCGGAACACTTGGATTATTTGAAAGGTAAAATATTCTGTGATTATTTTCGAGAGACTTCATTTTGTTGTTTTTAAACAAATATTCATCTCTTTCTTAAGTAAAAACTCAAAAAATTGAGACAATTTTTCATTTTACCTGAGAATAAGAGCCTTGATTAAAACAATCGTGGCTTTCTTACTTTTGTCTCTTTTTCATCTTTTCCTGTGGCAAATTGAAATGTAAATTAATTATACTCTCTAAGATTAATTGAAATTTTTAGTATTTATAAAAAAAAAAATGCCAACTTAACAACTTTATCACATCTTCATTTTAGCAACTCTTTTTAATGAATTTTCGCTTTTTAACAGCTTCTACGTATTATTTATTTGAACTTTTATTTGTTTGTAAAGCAATAATATTTCCGATTTTATCAACACAGAATTTCACGACGTAATTTACAGTTCTTTTTTAAGTAGTATTATTGATGATAATGTCATTTTAACGCATTGAAAATCCTGAAAATAAAAATTAATGAAAATTTTATAAGTTAAAACTTATATATTAGAAATAAAAACGACAAAAAAAAGAATTTTAAATCATTTCCGACTTGCAAAAAATATATTTTTTATCGTAATAATAGATTCCAGATAGTGTTTACTGAATTTTATAAAGCGATTCCCTTAATAATTTGAAAAATATGGAATTATTCAATATTTTAACATTAAAAAAAATAAGATGCTTTTTTTTTCTTTATTATTGTAAGGTTATAATAATTAAAGAATATTCAACAATTTTAATAATTAGCAAATGAATAGAAGAGAAGCACTTAAAAACGTTGCATTTTTGATGGGAGGCGCAATCTCAGCAACAACAATTGGCGTTTTATTTGAAAGTTTTACTTTACCCGAAAAAGAAAAAAATTACGTATCCTTTTCTGCTACGGATGAAGAGATTCTGGCTGAATTCGCCGACATTATTATTCCAACCACGGCATCTTCGCCAGGAGCAAAAGCTGCAGGACTGGGTGCTTTTATTCCAATGATCATTAGAGATTGTTATCCTGCAAAACTGCAAGAAATTTTTGCTTCTGGATTAAAGGCAATGCAATACCAATGTTCTAAAGATTTTGGTAAAGATTTCTTGTCAATGTCAGTTGAAGAACGTCAAAAACTAATGACTTCATTGCGTGATGAGGCAATTGCTAGCAATAGAGCACCTTCATTCTTTTTATTAGCTAGAGATTTAACTCTTCTAGGCTATTACTCTTCTGAAATAGGTTGCACACAAGCGCGCGAATATTTACCGGTTCCCGGACGTTATGATGGAAGTGCAACTTATACTCCTGGACAAAAAGCTTGGGCTACCAATTAATTGCTTGCTGTTATCTTAAACTATTTAAATAAATAAAAAAACTAAACGTGAATATAAATACCGATTTAAAAACGGAAAATACGTATGATGCTATTGTGGTAGGATCAGGAATTAGTGGTGGTTGGGCTGCAAAGGAACTTACTGAAAAAGGGTTGAAGGTTTTGATGCTAGAACGCGGAATGAATATTGAACACATTACTGATTACGAATCTGCAATGAAAGCTCCTTGGGAATTTGAACATGCAGGTAAACTTACAGAAGAACAAAAACGAACACATCCTGTGCAAACAAGAGATTATCCATACAATGAAGCTACCGAAAAATGGTGGGTAAATGATATTGAATGTCCGTATACTGAAGACAAACGTTTTGACTGGTACAGAGGCTTTCATGTTGGTGGAAAGTCCTTGATGTGGGGACGTCAAAGTTACCGTTTTAGTGACCATAATTTTGAAGATAATGCAAAAGATGGGCATGGAAATGATTGGCCTATTCGCTATAAAGACCTTACTAAATGGTATGATTATGTAGAGAAATTTGCTGGAATCAGTGGGCAAGCTGAAAACTGGCCATTATTACCCGATGGTAAATTTTTGCCTCCAATGGATTTAAATTGCGTTGAAAAATCAGTTAAGGAAAGACTTGAAAAACATTATAACAAAACACGTATTCTGACTATTGGCCGTACAGCAAATTTAACAGTGCCTCACAAAGGTCGTGGTAGTTGTCAATACAGGAACTTATGCAGCCGTGGTTGTCCGTTTGGAGCTTATTTCAGCACACAATCATCAACATTGCCTGCTGCTATGGCAACGAATAGGCTTACCGTAAGACCCTACTCTATCGTGAATCATATCATTTATGATAAAGACACCAAAAAGGCAAAAGGTGTAATGGTTATTGATGCTGAAACAAATGAGACAATGGAGTTTTACGCAAAAATTGTTTTTGTAAACGCGTCTACTTTAGGATCAACATTCCTTTTATTAAACTCGACTTCTGAAGCTCATCCAAATGGAATGGGTAACGCCAGCGGACAATTGGGTCATAATTTAATGGATCATCACTTCCGTTGTGGCGCTGAAGGAACTGCTGAAGGTTTTGAAGATAAATATACCTATGGAAGGCGAGCCAACGGGATTTATGTTCCAAGGTACCAAAATGTTGGAAATGATAAAAGAGACTATTTAAGAGGTTTTGGATATCAAGGTGGCGCCAGCAGAGGGTTATGGCATAAGGAAGTTGCCGAATTGGCTTTTGGTGAAAATTTCAAATCGACCATGTCTTTACCAGCTGATTCTTGGAGTATGGGATTGGGTGGTTTTGGAGAAATGTTACCTTATTATGAAAATAAAGTGTACATCGATCATACCAAAAAGGACAAATGGGGTCAACCTGTTTTAGCAATAGACTGTGAAACCAAGGGTAACGAAGCTAAAATGCGGGAAGATATGATGAATGATGCTGCAGAAATGCTGGAAGCTTCAGGAATTAAAAACGTAAGAACCTATGATAATGATTATTACCCTGGAATGGCTATCCACGAAATGGGTACTGCCAGAATGGGTAATGACCCTAAAGATTCTGTTTTAAATAAATGGAATCAAATGCACGAAGTAAGTAATGTATTTGTTACTGATGGTTCTTGTATGCCTTCTATCGCTTGTCAAAACCCATCATTAACGTTCATGGCTTTAACAGCAAGAGCCTGCGATTATGCAGTAAAAGAATTAAAAAAAGGTAATATTTAGGTTCATCATTATGAGAAAATTAAGAATGGGAATGGTCGGTGGTGGCCAAGATGCCTTCATAGGCGCGATTCACCGCTTAGCTGCTAATATGGATGGACTTATAGAATTAAGTTGTGGTGCATTAAGCATAAAACCAGAAACTGCTCTTGCATCTGGAAAGGCCTTATTTCTTCCGGAATCAAGAATATATTTGACTTATGAAGAAATGATTAAAGCAGAAGCGGCATTGCCAGCTGATGAAAAAATCGATTTTGTCACAATTGTTACCCCAAATTTTGCTCATTTTGCACCTGCAATGATGGCTTTGGATTATGGGTTTAATGTGGTAATTGAAAAACCAATGACTTTTTCATTGGAAGAAGCAAAATTATTACAGCAAAAAGTGGAAGAAACAGGACTAATTCTGTGTCTAACGCATACCTACTCCGGTTATCCAATGGTTAAACAGGCGAAAGCAATGGTTCGAGAAGGGAAACTAGGTAAGATTAGAAAAGTCTTAGTTGAATATCCTCAAGGTTGGCTGAGCACACTTTCAGAAAGAGAAGGAAACGCGCAAGCAGCTTGGAGAACGGATCCTAAAAAATCTGGAAAAAGTTCTGTAATGGGCGATATTGGAACTCATGCCTCACATTTAGCTGAATATATTACTGGTGCTAAAATTACCGATGTTTGTGCGGAATTAAACACCTTAGTTGAAGGTCGTTTGATGGATGATGATGGCGCTGTATTATTAAAATTTGACAATGGTGCTAAAGGAGTTTTAATCGCATCACAAGTTGCAGCTGGGGAAGAAAATGCTTTGAAAATTAGAGTTTATGGTGAAAAAGGTGGAATCGAGTGGTTTCAACATGATCCAAATACTTTAATGGTGAGATGGTTAAATGAACCAGCTCAAATTTTAAGAGCTGGATCTAATTATAGCTATTTATCATCTTTTGCAACTCATAATTGTCGCACGCCCGGCGGACATCCAGAAGGTTATTTAGAAGCATTTGCTAATATTTATCGCAACTTTGCTTTAACACTAGGCTGTAAATTAGATGGGACAGAACCTACTCCCGAAATGTTAGATTTTCCTTCTGTTGAAGATGGAGTAAGAGGAATGGCTTTTATAGATAATGTAGTTACATCTTCGCAATCAGATAAAAAATGGACTCCTTTCGTTTTATAATAAATTAGGAATTCATAAAAGTTTTAGACAAAATATAATATGACAACAATACAAGGTCCTGCAGTATTTTTAGCGCAGTTTATTAGTGATGAAGCTCCTTTTAATTCCTTAGATGGAATTTGTAAATGGGCTTCAGATTTAGGTTTTAAAGGCATTCAAATGCCAACGCTAGATACTCGATTCATTGATTTGCAAAAAGCTGCAGAAAGTAAAACCTACGCAGAGGAACTTAAAGGTACAATTGCTTCTTACGGACTAGAAATCACGGAATTATCAACGCATTTACAAGGTCAGTTAGTAGCTGTTCATCCTGCTTACGATGATTTTTTTGACGCTTTTGCTCCCGTGAATGTTCATGGAAATCCTAAAGCTAGACAAGAATGGGCTGTTCAACAGTTAAAATATGCCGCAAAAGCATCCCAAAATTTAGGATTAAATGCACATGCAACTTTTAGTGGCTCTTTGCTTTGGCAATATTTTCATCCATGGCCACAAAGACCTCCAGGCTTAGTAGAAGACGGTTTTGCTGAATTAGCTAAACGTTGGTTGCCTATTTTAAATGAATTTGATCAAAATGGAGTTGACCTTTGTTATGAAATTCACCCTGGAGAAGATTTATTTGATGGAGAAACTTATGAAATGTTTTTGAAAGCTGTAAATAATCATTCTAGAGCTTGTTTATTATATGATCCCTCACATTTTGTATTACAACAGTTAGATTACATCCAATACATTGATTTTTATCATGAAAGAATTAAAGCCTTCCATGTAAAAGATGCCGAGTTTAACCCAACGGGAAAGCAAGGGACTTTTGGCGGATACCAAAGTTGGGTAAACCGCGCTGGACGTTATCGCTCTCCCGGAGATGGTCAAATTGATTTTAAAACTATTTTTAGCAAATTGGCGCAATATGATTTTAAAGGTTGGGCAGTTATGGAATGGGAATGCTGCATTAAAAACCAAGAGGATGGAGCCCGGGAAGGCGCTGAATTTATAAAAAATCATATTATTAAAGTAACCGACAAAGCATTTGATGATTTTGCTGCTGTGGAAACAAATAAGGCTTTTAATAGAAAAAACTTAGGATTATAAAACTTAAATAGAAATAAAAATGAAATTAAAATATTTGCTTTTTGGGTTGGCTTTAGTGAGCCTAACCTCATTTTCTAATGATACTTTAGATACAAAATATACTACTGCGAGCAAAAGAACAAATACTGTTTTTCAAGTATCAGATGGTGAAAAACTAATTGCTAAATCGGATTGTATTGGATGCCATAAATTAGACAAGAAATTGATAGGTCCCTCCTATTTAGATATTGCAAAAAAATATCCAGCTACTGATAAAAATGTTGCTTATTTATCAGGTAAAATTATAAAAGGAGGCTCCGGTGTTTGGGGAACAATTCCTATGTCAGCGCATGCATCTTTGAAAAAGAATGATGCAACTTCTATGGCAAAGTATATTTTATCGCTGAAAAAATAATAGTACAGGTATTTGCAAATTCAAACTCACTGTAGATTATTTAAAACAGACCAATTCTCAAATAATTTTCATTTCTATTAGCTAACCGTATTAAAATTAAATGAAACAAAAAGAAGAAGAAAATAAAATCACAAATAACCGTCGCGATTTTATAAAAACAACTGCTATAGCTGCTGCAGCGTTTATGATTGTTCCTCGTCATGTTTTGGGTCGAGGCTTTGTAGCACCAAGTGATCGTTTATCGATAGCCGGAATTGGAGTTGGCGGAAAAGGAAAATCGGATATTGCTATGTTTGCAAGCAGTGGAAAAGCTGATATTTCATTTTTATGTGATGTGGACACCAGAAGAGCTGCCGCAAGCGTAAATGCTTTTCCTAAAGCTAAATTCTATAAAGATTGGCGCGAAATGTTAGATAAAGAACACAAGAATATTGATGCCGTTTCAGTTTCTACGCCCGACCATAATCATGCTATTCAAGCGCTCGCTGCAATGCAATTAGGGAAACATGTCTATGTTCAAAAACCTATGGCTCATGATATATATGAAGCGCGTATCTTAACTCAAGCTGCAAAGAAATATAAAGTGGTAACCCAAATGGGAAATCAAGGTGCCTCCAATGATGGTACCCGTATCATGAAAGAATGGTATGAAGCAGGTTTAATTGGAGATGTTCACACTATTCATGCTTGGACGGACCGTCCAGTTTGGCCGCAAGGTATTCCTTGGTCTGCAAATAAAGCCGACATTCCAAAAGAATTAGATTGGGATTTATGGTTAGGAACAGCTCCTTATAAAGACTATGTGAATAAATTAGTTCCTTTCAACTGGCGTGGTTGGTGGGATTATGGCACTGGTGCATTAGGAGACATGGGTTGCCATTTGTTAGAAGCACCTTTTAGTGTTTTGAACCTAAAATATGCAAAAGATGTTCAATGTAGTGTCGGCTCCGTCTATGTAGATGAATTTAAAAGGGGGTATTTCCCTGAAAGCTGTCCTCCTTCAAGTCACGTAACCTTAACTTTTCCAAAAACAGAAAAAACAAACGGCGACATAGCAGTTCACTGGATGGATGGAGGAATTCAACCTGAAAGACCTGCTGAATTAGGACCTAATGAAATTTTTGGCGATGGTGGAAATGGAACATTATTCACTGGAACTAAAGGAAAAATGATGTGTGATACGTACGGTTTAAATCCTCGTTTACTTCCTCTTAGTAAAAATGAAGATCTAAAAGTAGCTCAAAAATATAGCAGAGTAATTGATGGTGCCGATGGCCATTACAAACAATGGGTTGAAGCTGCTATTGCTGGTTATGGAAAAGAAGAATTAAGTTCTCCTTTAGAAATTGCCGGACCATTAACAGAAGCCTTATTAATGGCAAATCTTGCTATCAGAGGTTACGATGTCATGCGAGATGAACTTGGAGAAGAAGTGTATCCGGGACGTTCTGCAAAATTATTATGGGATAATGACGCCATGAGGATTACAAATTTTGATGAAGTAAATCAATTTGTAAAACGCGATTATCGTCAAGGTTGGAAAGCTTTAACTCTTTAAGCAAGATTAATTATTAATTCAAAAATTTAAAAATGATTAAAAATATTTTTACTTCATTACTTGTTATGATACTAATTCAAGCAGCAAATGCGCAACAAGCTCCCGTACCAAAAGGATTTAAGTCAATATTTGACGGACAATCGACAACTGGTTGGCACAGTTATGGAAAAAAAACAGTTGGTTCTGGTTGGAAAGTTGAGGAAGGCACCTTGCATTTTGACCCTTCTGCTGCTCAAAATGGTCAAGGAGGCGATCTTGTAACTGATGTTGAATATGAGAATTTTCATTTGAAATTAGAATGGAAAGTAGCAGCGAATGCAAATAGTGGTATTATTTTCTTCGTGAATGAGGATTTGACAAAATTCAAAAATACCTATGAAACTGGTTTAGAAATGCAAGTATTGGATAACAATGGCCATCCAGATGCTAAAATTGAAAAACACAGAGCTGGTGATTTATATGATTTAATTAAAAGTACTTCAGAACCAGTTAAGCCTGTTGGAGAATGGAATTCTGTAGATTTAGTTTGCAAATTCGGAAAACTTACGATGTTATTGAATGGTGTAAAAGTAGTTGAAACAACACTTTGGGATGATAATTTTAAAACTATTGTAGCAGGAAGTAAATTCGCTTCTTGGCCTGGTTTTGCAGCATTCAAAAAAGGAAAAATTGCACTACAAGATCATGGCGATAATGTCTGGTTCAGAAACATTATGATTAAAGAATGGAATACCATGAAAATTACAACGGGATGTGAGGCCGGAATGTAATTAATATCTGAAAATTAAAAAAATAACCAAAACCAAAAAAATAAAAACCAAAATAAAAAATAATGAATAGCACAATCCGAATTAAATTATCCATAATGATGTTCCTAGAATTTTTTATCTGGGGCGCATGGTTTGTAACCCTTGGAACATTCCTTGGAAATAATTTAAAAGCATCAGGTTCAGAAACTGCTGCAATTTTTTCTACACAATCATGGGGCGCCATTATCGCACCTTTTATTATTGGATTAATCGCTGACCGTTATTTTAATGCTGAGAAAATTCTAGGAATTCTTCACCTTATTGGAGCTTTTTTAATGTATCAAATGTATCAATCAGAAGAGGTTGGAATGTTTTATACCTATGTTTTGAGTTATATGATTTTATATATGCCAACATTAGCTTTAGTAAATTCTGTTTCTTTTAATCAAATGAAAGATCCGGAGAAAGAGTTTGCTAATATTAGAGTTTGGGGAACTATTGGTTGGATCATTGCGGGGCTTTCAATAAGTTATTTATTTCATTGGGATTCTGCTGAAGGAATAAGTTCAGGTTTACTTAAAAATACCTTCTTACTGGCTGGTATTGCTGCCTTCATATTAGGTTTATTTAGCTTTTCATTGCCAAAAACACCACCTAAGGTAAGTGATGAAAAAATAAAAATCGGAGATATTATAGGTCTTGATGCATTAAAATTATTAAAAGATAAAAACTTTGCAATATTTTTCGTTTCGTCTATTCTAATTTGTATCCCTCTTGCTTTTTATTATCAAAATGCTAATCTCTTTTTAACGGAAGCAGGTGTTGAAAATCCAACTGGAAAAATGGCAATTGGTCAAATATCTGAAGCACTATTTTTGTTATTGATTCCTGTGTTTTTTGCCCGTTTTGGTTTCAAAAAAACAATCTTAATCGGGATGTTAGCATGGGCAATCCGTTATGTTTTATTTGCTTATGGAAATGGAGATGATTTAAGTTTCATGTTGATCATTGGTATTGCGCTGCACGGTATTTGCTATGATTTCTTTTTTGTCTCGGGTCAAATTTACACCAATTCAAAAGCGGGAGAAAAATATAAAAGTGCCGCTCAGGGTCTAATCACATTAGCTACTTATGGAGTGGGAATGTTAATTGGATTTGCAGTTGCAGGTTGGATAACCGATAATTACAAAATGGCTAACGGTGCTGTAAATTGGCAAATGGTGTGGATTATTCCTGCTGGTATTGCAATAGTTGTGTTCCTACTTTTTGCACTTTTATTCAATGAAAAAAACAAAGTAGATGAAACTTCTTCTGCTGTATAAATAAATAAAAATGAGCAATAATTTAAATAGAAGATCCGCCATAAAAGGGATATTAGCCGGAACAGCCGCTATGGGAATTCCTTCTGGATTTTCTGCTTTGGCTATGCCAATGAATAATACAGAAGAACAATTAGGTATGTTGAAAGGAAATATAAATCATTCCGTTTCTCGCTGGTGTTTTGATAGTCTTGATTTGGATACACTTTGCATTGAAGCCAATAAAATCGGAATAACCGGTATTGATTTAGTAGGTCCAGCTTCTTGGCCCACATTGAAAAAATATGATTTAGTTTCTACAATGTGCAATGGTGCTGAGATTAATTTAGTGGATGGTTTTAATGATTTGAAATTCCACGAAACACTCCTGAAAAACTATACTGAAATGATTCCGATGGTGGCAAAAGCCGGTTATAAAAATCTGATTTGCTTTAGCGGAAGCCGAAGAGGAAAAACAGATGAGGAAGGTTGGAATAATTGTGTTATTGGTTTACAAAAACTAATTCCCTTGGCTGAAAAGCATAATGTGGTTTTAGTAATGGAATTGTTAAACAGTAAAATTGATCATAAAGATTACCAATGTGACAGAACCTCATGGGGAGTAGAATTAGCAAAACGTTTAAATTCAGAAAACTTTAAATTGCTTTACGATATTTATCACATGCAAATTGATGAAGGTGATGTAATTAGAAATATAAGAGACAATCATCAATATATTGCTCATTATCATACGGCCGGAGTTCCTGGACGTAATGAAATTGATGACACACAAGAATTAAATTATGCTGCAATTATGAAAGCAATTGCACAAACTGGTTTTAAAGGTTTTGTAGGACAAGAATTTATTCCTAAAAACCCTGACAAATTAGCTTCCCTGAAACAAGCTATTACTATTTGTGATATTTAACGAATCTAAAAAACTAACTCATGATAAAAAGAAGAGAATTTTTAATAAATACTGGTTTAGCTTTAGGCGCTTTGGCCCTTGCTCCTTCATTTGCTTTTGAATCAAAAAAGAGAGCTATCGGAATTCAGTTATGGACATTACGTGATACATTGCCAAAAGATGTCAAAGGAGTTTTGTCCCAAGTCGGTAAAGCTGGATTTTGTGAAGTAGAAACTTTTGGTTACTCAGCCGATAAAGGTTTTTTTGGAACCTCAGTTCGTGATTTTAAAATGATATTGGATGATAATGATTTAAAAGCTACTAGTAATCACTTCGATTTTAATTCGATGATCAAAGACGGCTCTACTGATTTGGTTCAAAATTACATAGAAACTGCTAATTTACTAGGTAGCGAGTACGTAACAGTACCTTATATAGTTTCAGAATTAAGAGGAACTACAGGTGATGAATATAAAAAATTAGCATTACAAATTAATAAAGTGGGTGAACTTTGCAAAGCTGGCGGCTTAAAATTAGCATATCACAATCATGATTTTGAATTTACAAAATTTGGTTCCACCAATGGATATGAGATTTTATTAAATGAAACGGATAAAAATTTAGTTGATTTTGAATTGGATTTATATTGGGTAGTTCGTTCTGGAAATGATCCATTACAATTATTCAAAAAATATCCAGGACGTTTCACAATGTGGCACGTAAAAGATATGGATAAAGTAAATCCGGATTGGAATGCTGAAATAGGAACTGGAACTATAGATTTCAAATCGATTTTTGCAGAAGCAAAACTATCTGGAATGAAGCGTTTTTTCTTGGAACACGAATCAAACTACAAACCAAATCCAATAGAATCTGCAGCAACAAGTTTTAATTACATTAAGAAAAATTTAATCTAAATATTTTTAGAAAATTGAATAAAAAAAGGGATACTTATCGTATCCCTTTTTTTATAATTTATTCTTAAACTTACTCCGTAATATTAAAACTGGCTACATAAAAGTTTTTATCTATTTCCAGTTTTGAATTTTCAGTATTTGCTGGAACATTTTTCCATTCTGTCTTTGGTTGCAGCAATTCTTCTTTCCCATTCAGCGTTACTTTCACAGGCATATTAAATCCAGCAACACAATTTGTCCAGCGATAACCCATTTGATTATCCTTGAAAAAATATTCCAATGTTGGAATTCTGGTATCTCTTAAATACTGATTAAAAACGGTAGACAAATCGATTCCTACTTGCTGACTTAAGTAATCTTCAATTTGTTGTGTAGTTACCGTTTGGTGATAAAAAGTACTGTTCAAACCTCTTAAAATCCCTCTCCATTTTTCATCATCATTTACAATTTGGCGAAGAGTATGCAACATATTCGCGCCCTTAGGATACATGTCCCCAGAACCTTCATTGTTAACATCATAGTTCCCTATAATTGGTTTGTCATTTTCTATGTTTTTTCTGGTTCCTCTCACATACTCAAATCCAGCTTCTTTTCCATAGTAATATTCTACAAAAAGACTTTCCGAGTAGTTCGTAAAACTCTCGTGAATCCACATATCAGCAATATCTTTGTACGTAATATTATTCGCAAACCATTCATGTCCAGATTCGTGGATAATGATGAAATCGAATTTTAATCCCCAACCCGTTCCGCTCAAATCACGTCCTAAATAACCATTTTGAAATTTATTTCCATAGGTTACTGAACTTTGATGTTCCATTCCTAAATATGGCGCTTCTACTAATTTATAACTGTCTTCATAAAATGGATAAGGACCAAACCAGTGTTCAAAGGCTTTCAGCATTTTTGGAACATCCTGAAATTGATTTTTGGCTTTCGCCAAATTGTCTCTTAAAACATAATAGGTACAATCTAAATCGCCTTTTTCTCCTTTGTATTTTTCAGAAAAAGAAACATAATCCCCTATATTTATGTTTACTCCATAATTATTGATTGGATTAGAAACATACCAATTGTAGGTCTTAGTACCATCCTTTAATTGCTTGACACTTAGCAAACGTCCGTTGGAAACATTAGTCAAATTTTTAGGAACATTGACACTAATCAACATATTTTCCACTTCGTCATACATGTGATCTTTGTTCGGCCACCAAACACTGGCTCCCAATCCTTGACAGGAAGATGCAATAAAAGGGTTACCATTATTGTCTTTCTTCCAAGTAATTCCTCCATCCCAAGGCGGATTTACTGCAACTTTTGGCTTACCTCCGTAAAATACTGTCAGTTCTTTTATAGCACCTTTGATTTGAGGAGCAATTAATTCGACAAAAAAGGCATTTCCTTCTCTGCTGTATCTTAAAGTCGTACCATCCTGAATAACTTTAAAAATTTGCATTGGATTTTGTAAATCAATTTGCATAGTCTTGTATTCCTCAACAACTTGATATTTTATAGTATTGGAACCAGAAATAGTGCTGTCTGCAGGATTTACTTTTATATCAAGATGGTAATTTTTTACGTCCCACCATGCTCTTTCTTTGGTGATGCTACCGCGTAGAGTATCTTGTCTGGTGAATATTTCTTCTTTTTTTTCTAAAAGTCCTTGTGCATTTAAACCATTAAAAATGATAAATGAGATAAAAATAAGACTGAATTGTTTTTTCATAGTGAATTTACTTTGGACAAAAATAAACTTTAAAATTTTAGAAATAAACTTCCTGAAATTTATTTTCCAGGATAAATTTGGGCATATTCTTGCAACAGCTTATTATCTTTTCCTCTAATTTGCATGATTACCTTGTTGTTTTCAAAATCAAACTTCAACAACCCAAAATTAATATCTTTGATAACTTCACCTTTCACATAAGGATTTTCTTCACCTGAAAAGGAAGTGTAAGTATGCGTTAATCCACTTGAAGTAAAATCAATTAAAGGATACGACAAACCAATTACCTTTTTTGAAGAAAATGTAGCGATATGGCGATCACCGGAGATTATAAAAGTACCTTTCGCTTTGGTAGAAATTATTAACTTTTCCATCTTTTCTACTTCATGAGGAAAATTCCCCCAAGCTTCAAAACCATGTTTATCGGAAAGAAATTGAATACTGCTAACAATTACATTAAATTGCGCATCAGAATTTTGAAGTTCTTTTTCCAACCACTCCCACTGTGCATTTCCTAACACCGTTCCTTCACCGTATTTATTGGGTTCAAAACGTTTTTTAGAATCGCTGGCTTTCGTCAATTTAGTTCTAAAAAAACGGGAATCCAATACAATTATTTTGACTTTATTTCCATTTACGTCAATAGTTTCGGCAGTGTAAACGCCATCTCTTTTTCGCTCAGGATCACTTTTTGGAGTGCCTAAAAAATCCAACAAAAGCTGTTGACTTTCTCTTTTAAAAGGATATTCTTCCCCGCCGTCATTTGCGCCAAAATCGTGATCATCCCATGTTCCAAGAACGATTTTGTCTTTGATGAACTTGAGATAATCAGCATCCTGTTTCTGAATTTCATAATTATTTTTGAGAAATTGCATATCCTCGGTATCCGAATACACATTATCTCCTCCCCAAATCCAAACGGACGGATGATTTTCATCTATTGCTGGCCAAAGTTCATTCTTAATTTTCTGGTTGTCGCAGGAACCAAATGCAACCGTTAAGAAAGTATTTTGAAACGGTTTTTCAGTTATAATAGTGGATTTTGTATCCTGCGTTTTGCAACCAATAAAGGCCAAAAAACCAAAAATAAAAAGTATTTTTTTCATGTGGTATTTTTATAAAATATGTCTAAATTCTAAATTTGCTACGAAGATATAAAAATCAGTTCAGTTCAACTTTAAGTAAAGTTTAATAAAAAAGCGACTATTCTTATGGAAATAGTCGCTTTTTTCAAGGTTTTAAGTCAAAGATTAATGAAGGTTTGTCACTTTACTTTGTTCTACTACAGCAGTAAAATCAGCAGCTAAGCGATTGCCATAATCCTCTAACAATTCTAAAACTCTTTCTTGTTTATCTGATTTCACTATCAATCCAGCATGATATTCTAGTGGAACTTTAAAACAAAGTTCCGGATCTGAAAACGATGCTAAATTAGGATGTTGGAATTTAGACAATGTCAAAACAATACCGGCATATCCTTTTTTTACTTTTGGTAAAATGTATTTAGATTCTTTGACCAATCCATTTTCAATTGCTGCCCATTCTTTCCATAAATTGATATTGGAAGCTTCAGCAACCATTTCGGCCAAATGCGCTCCTCCTACTCTTGAGGATGTTTCCAAAAAGTAAATCTGACCATCATCATTACTTTTTATAAACTCCGTATGCGCAGCACCATGTTTCAAGCCAAAGCCTTTCATCACTTGCTCATTTAGTTTTTTTATCGCTTTGTCATCATCAGAATTGTATTTGATATTAGCGGAGCGGAAAACACCGCCTCCTTGTGAAATTTCCATTGGTGTTGCCAAATATTTTGAAGTCAAACTAAAGATTACTTTACTTTCTGAAATCAAACTGTCACAATGATACACATCGCCTGGTTTGAATTGTTCCAATAAATATTTGAATCTGTTATTCCCCATTTCATTGATATGAATCCACAAATTCTCTTTGTCATAAACTTTTATAATCCCTGATGCCGATGCCTCAGAGCGTGGTTTCAGAACCCATGGGGCCGGAATTGTATCCGCAAAAGTGTTGATGTCATGATCATTAAATAAAGAACAAAAAGCTGGAATAGGTATTCCACAGCTCTTGGCTCTCATGCGCATGGCGAGTTTATCTCTAAAATAACGTCCCGTAGTTTGTCCCATCCCATCAATGCGAAGATTTTCCCTGAGATACGTAGCTTTTTCAACATCATAATCATCCAGAGCAACAATGGCATCAATTTTAGTGGACTTCATAAAATTCCCAACACCCAGCAACAGATGTTCTAGATTCCAATCGACGTCCTGACCTTCCATATAAAAAATTTCATCAATATATTGATGCGGCCATGGTTTATCTCTGAGTTTTTCACTCGTCACTAAATAGACTTTGTTACCCAACTTTTTTAAATTAATTAAAAAATCGGCACCCTTGAAATAATTTGAAATACAAAGAAAGGTTTTAGTGTTTTCCATTGGTTATAAATTTTCTATGAATTTAGTTAATAAATGAACACCAAACGCTGTTGCGTGTTTACTTTTTGCAAATTCATCATCTCCAAACGCCACTCCTGCCACATCAAGATGTGCCCAAGCTTTATGTTCTTGCGTAAAATATTCTAAAAATTTAGCAGCACTTATGGCTCCGGCAACTGCTTTTCCGCTATAATTTTTGACATCGGCAATATCGCTATCAATATCTGATTTATATACATCCCAAAGCGGTAATGGCCACAAACGCTCCCCAATTGCATCTCCATTTTCTTGTAGCTTCTTAGCCATTTCTTCGTTATTGGTAAACAAAGCACCGCATTCAAAACCAAGTGTAGCCACGCTGCTTCCAGTCAATGTAGCAATATCAACAATATATTCCGGTTCGAAATTTTTAATCAAATAGGACAATCCATCTGCTAAAACAAGTCGCCCTTCAGCATCCGTATCAATAATTTCTATCGAATGTCCGCTGTAACTGTGAATTACGTCGCTGGGTAAAAATGATTTGGCATCCACAGCATTTTCAGCACAAGGAACAATTGCAGTAACTTTTATAGGTAGTTGTAAATCAGCAATTAGTTGCATCGCCCCAAATACAGCACCACCGCCGGCCATGTCACATTTCATATGAACCATTCCTGCTGTTTTGATATTCAATCCTCCAGTATCAAAAGTAATTCCTTTTCCTACCAATCCAACATGTTTTAGATGTGGCACTTCTTGTTTAGGGGTGTAATTCATGATAATAAACTGAGGCTCATTTTCACTTCCTTTTCCTACCGCTAAAAAAGCACCCAATCCAACTATTTTTGAAGCATCGTAACCCAAAACTTCAACTTCAAATCCATATTGATCTCCTGTTTCTTTGGCCCATTTTGCTAAATATTTTGGATTAACAGTATTAGGTGGCAAATCGACTAAGCTATAGGTTGCTAATTGTGCTTTGGCAATTTTAATTCCTTTTTTGGCTGCAGCCAAATAATCTTTTTCTGAAATCAAACTCAAATTAAAATCCGGTTCTATAAATGGATGTTTTTTTTTGTCTAATTTAAAATGACCTAAATCATACGTACCCAAAAGCAAACCTGAAACCATAGCTTCAATCTGGTTTTCAAAGAATTCCTGCGGTATAACTAAAGCTACATTCGAACTGAAATTATCTTTTTGTTTCGATGAAATGCGGCGAAAAGTAGTTTTCAAAGATTTATAATCTATAGTTTTTCCTAATCCAATGAAGAGATACATATTATCATTTTCTTCAGCTAAATAGTAAGAATCTTTTTTTCCAAAAAAAACTTTAGAGGCAATCTCCAGTCCATTGAATGCAATGGGAACAATACTTTTTGAATAGGTTTCAAAAACCGGAATCAAAATTGTACCTGAAAAACTATCTAAATTTGTAATTGTTTTTGTTGTCATTTTCTTGTTTTTTTATAGCTAACTGATTAAATGCAATAGCATTGCCTGATACTTTTTTTGTTTTATATTCAATAAATCGCTTCTTTACGAATTTTTTGTATTAAAAAACAACCACTCGATTGCCTTAGGAAATTCATCACTCCAATACGTTTCACTATGTTTTCCTTGCCTGTTTATACTTAAATTAATGTTCGATTTTTCTTTCACAAATTCACTTGAAATCAAATCATTCTGAAACTTATTTACATGCTCAATCATGGTTTTACTTTCATCACCGCCAGCATATAAATACACTTTGGTATCAGCAGTATTCGCTTTCTTTGGGTCAATTTTTAATTCGGGAACAACCCACAATGACGGGGAAAAAATCATTAATTTTCCATACACTTCAGGATTTCTCAACCCACTAAAAATGCTCACTAATCCGCCCATCGAGCTTCCTCCAATTCCTGTGAATTCTCGTTCTTTTTTGGTTCTAAAATGACTGTCTACATAGGGTTTTAATGTGTCCGTTACAAAGCGAATGTATTTCTTGCCTTGCCCTTTTCCCAAAACTGTTTTCCCAACATTGTATTCTTTTATGCGATCTTCTTCGGCGTGTTCTATTGCAATTATTATAATTTTTCCGATTTTATACTCAGACATAACTGCCAGTTTTTTGTCAATTTCCCAATTTCCAAATTCAGCATTTTCATTGAATAAATTTTGAGCATCCTGCAAATACATCACCGGATAACTCTCTATCGAATTATCATAATCATGTGGCAAAAGCGCCCAAATTTTTCTGGTTTTGTTGAGTTGCGGAATCTCAAATTCATCCGATATCAACTGCACTTGTGGCAAATACGATTGTTTAAATGGCAACCAGTTTTTCCTCCACCTGGCAACGTGTTCGTTTTGAATTCCAGTATGCGCTATTGTGGAGCGATTTTTGGTTCGATTTCCATGGCTGTCAATTTCAACTTCACTCCAATCTCCTTTTGTAAATTTATACAAAAGCATAGCAGGATAATCAAAATCATGAGAAAATTTGTAATGATATGAACCGTTTCCAATCTTTTCCATTACAAATTCTTTGTCCTGTGTTCGCCAATTATTAAAATTTCCTGAGATGTAAACCGGTCGAGAATCATCTTCGTCAGTTGTCATTATTATATGCAGTCCGGTATTTATTATGGAATTGTTTAAATCAGGGTTAAAGGTGGTATTATCTGTATTCATTATGTGCATGCGCTTCTTTAATTATAAATAATAGTAAATATAGTCGATTGCCATTGGAAATAAAAGAAAAAAGAAAACCCAATAGCAAATGAATTTCCTATTGGGTTTTTATAAATGAAATTTAAATAAATTAATTTTTCTTCTGGCGGCTTTTCAAAACTTCAACAACATCATCTAATTTAAAACCTTTGGCTTGCAATAAAATAAGATAATGAAAAAGTAAATCGGCACTTTCGCCTAAGAATAAATCGTCATTGTCATCTTTAGCTTCGATCACCACTTCAATGGCTTCCTCGCCAACTTTCTGTGCAATTTTGTTCATCCCTAATTTAAATAAGGAAGCCACATAGCTTTTTTCAGAGTCTACATTTTCTCTTCGAAGTTGGATGGTATCTTCTAAATCTGAAATAAAACCATATTTTCCTTTATTTTCGCCATTCCAGCACGTATCAGTTCCTTTGTGACATGTTGGCCCTTCTGGTTTAACCTGAATCAACAAAGTATCATTATCACAGTCGTTTTTGATGTCAATCAGATTCAGAAAATTGCCACTTTCCTCTCCTTTCGTCCAAAGTCTTTGTTTGGTGCGACTATAAAATGTTACTTTTTTAGTTTCCACCGTTTTTTGATACGCTTCAGCATTCATAAAACCCAACATCAAAACCGTTTTGGTTTCGCTGTCTTGAATGATGGCTGGTATTAATCCATCTGTATTTTTTGAGAAATCTATGTTCATTTTTTTTAAGTATTAAGTAGTGAGAATTAAGTACTAAGACTTAAATTCTAACCTCAATATTGTTATTTTTAAGCGCTGTTTTTAATGTTTTTATTTCAATTTCTTTAAAATGAAATACGCTTGCGGCCAATGCTGCATCTGCTTTTCCATCCAAAAAAGTATCTACAAAATGCTGTATGTTTCCCGCGCCACCAGAAGCAATAATTGGAATATTGACTAATTCCGAAAGTCTCGCCAAAGCTTCATTAGCAAACCCGTTTTTCGTCCCGTCATTATCCATTGATGTAAATAATATTTCACCTGCTCCACGTTCTTCGACTTCCTTTGCCCAATCAAATAAATTCAATTCTGTAGGTACTTTTCCTCCAACTAAATAAACAATCCATTGACCATCAATTTGTTTGGCATCAATCGCAACAACGACACATTGACTTCCAAATTTTTGTGCCAGATCATTAATCAACTGCGGGTTTTTGACTGCCGATGAATTAATAGAAACTTTATCAGCTCCGTTTTGCAACAATATTTCAACATCTTTTACAGATGAAATCCCACCACCAACAGTAAACGGAATATTAATAGTTGAAGCTACTTTACGAACCAAATCAACTAGGGTTTTTCTTCTTTCTTCCGTTGCCGAAATATCCAAAAAAACCAATTCATCAGCACCTTCATCCGAATATATTTTGGCTAATTCTACGGGATCGCCGGCGTCACGCAAATCTACAAAATTTACACCTTTGACGGTACGTCCGTTTTTTATATCTAGACAAGGAATAATTCTTTTAGTAAGCATAATTTTGTTTTTACAAAGAGATTCACAAAAGTAACGCAGAGGTACACAAAATTTTTAGAGAATCTTTGTGTTTTCTTTTTGTGACTTTGTGAAATAATCTATTTATTTAAAATATAGTTTTCAAGCTGTTTCAATGAAATTCGTCCTTCATAAATTGCTTTACCGATTATCGTTCCTTCACAACCTAATTCGGCTAGTCTTGGTAGCTCATCAAAAGTAGAAATTCCTCCTGAAGCAATTAATTTTATGCCCTTGGCTTCCGCCAACTTCTCGACTCCGCTCGAAGTGACAGTGCATACATCAAGTATTTTTTTATATAAATCAAAAGATGGTCCTTCAAGCATACCGTCTTTGGCAATATCCGTACTAATAACATACTGAATTCCTTTGCCTTGGTAATCTTGGATAAATGGAATCAAATCTTCATTTGAATCTTCCAACCAACCCGAAACGGCTACTTTTTCATTATTTGCATCTGCTCCCAAAATGATTTTATCCGAACCATATTCAGCAATCCATTTTTCGAATAACTCTCTGTTTTTAACGGCAATACTTCCACCTGTAATTTGATTCGCACCACTTTCAAACGCAATTTTTAAATCGGAATCCGATTTTAATCCACCACCAAAATCAATTTTTAATTTGGTGTGAGTAGCAATTTGCTCCAATATTTTATAATTCACAATTTGGCTTGACTTTGCTCCGTCTAAATCAACCAAGTGCAAAAATTCAATTCCGTGTGCTTCAAATGACTTAGCCACTTCAAGCGGATTCTCGTTGTAGATGATTTTTGTGTTATAATCGCCTTTTGATAAGCGAACACATTTTCCGTCTATTATATCTATTGCGGGTATTATTCTCATTTATTTATAATTTAAAGATTTAAAAATTGAATTATTTAAAGATTGACATTGTTAGTCAAAGAAATTTTTGACTCTCTAATTTTTCAATCTTTGAATTTTTCAATCCTTTAATTTTAAGAAATTTGCCAAAATTTGTTCTCCAATATCGCCACTTTTTTCTGGGTGAAATTGTGTTCCATAGAAATTATCTTTCTGTAAAGCCGAGGCATATTCGACTTCATAATCTGTTGTAGCAATGGCTTCAGGACAATTTGGAGCATAAAAACTATGTACTAAATACATATATTCATTTTCAGAAATGCCCTTGAATAAATCCGATTTCAAATTGTAAATTTGGTTCCAACCCATTTGTGGTACTTTTACTTTTGGTGTAAATTTAATCACATCAACATCAAAAATTCCTAAGCCTGTAGTGTTCCCTTCCTCTGATTTGTTGCACATCAATTGCATGCCCAGACAAATTCCTAAAACGGGTTGTTTCAAGGTTGGGATTAATACATCAAGACCACTGTCGATAAGCATTTTCATTGCAAAACTAGCTTCTCCAACACCAGGAAATATTACTCGATCCGCAGCTTTAATTTCTGTCCAATCGTTACTCAAAACAGCCTCAAAACCTAATCTTTCAATGGCGAATTTTATGCTTTGAATATTTCCTGCTCCGTAATTTATGATTACTATTTTCATTTTAGTTTTGTTTAAAGTTTAAAGTTTAATGTTTAAAGTTGCTCGAGTCAACCTGAAACTTTAAACTTTAAACAATTTTACAACATTCCTTTGGTACTTGGCAAAATCATCTTCTCCGCATCCCTTTTTACGGCTACTTTTATAGCTTTTGCAAAAGCTTTAAAAATGGCTTCTATCTTGTGATGCTCGTTTGTTCCTTCTGCTTTGATGTTAATGTTAGCTTTGGCACCATCCGAGAATGATTTGAAGAAATGATAAAACATCTCCGTCGGCATTTTACCTACCATTTCTCGTTTGAATTCGGTTTCCCAAACCAGCCAGTTTCTGCCTCCAAAATCAATGGCAACTTGTGCTAAACAGTCGTCCATTGGTAAACAAAAACCGTAACGTTCTATTCCTAACTTATTTCCTAATGCTTTCGCAAAAACTTCACCAAGTGCAATCGCAGTGTCTTCAATTGTGTGGTGTTCATCCACTTCTAAATCTCCTTTTACAAGGATTTCCAAGTCCATTTGTCCGTGGCGCGCAATTTGGTCTAGCATGTGATCAAAGAAAGCAATACCTGTTTCAATTTTGCTTTTTCCTGTTCCGTCAAGATTTAAATTGATGAAAATATCAGTTTCATTCGTTTTCCTAGAAATGGTTGCTGAACGCTCTTCTAATTTCAAAAACTCATAAATTACTTTCCAATCAGTAGTTTGCAAAGCAATAACCGAATCCAATTCATGTCTTTTAGAGGCTATTTCATCTCCTCCCAAAGCTTCATCTCTGTTAATGAAAATCGCTTTTGAACCCAAGTTTTTTGCTAATTCAACATCGGTTATTCTGTCTCCTATGACGAATGAATTCTCTAAATCATATTCTGGATTATTAAGATATTTGGTCAACATAGCAGTGCCAGGCTTGCGAGTTGGCACATTTTCGTGTGGAAATGTTTTGTCAATTAAAACTTCTTTAAAAACTACTCCTTCATTTTCAAACGCTTTCATAATTAAATTATGAACTGGCCAAAAGTTAATTTCAGGATGAGAATCAGTTCCCAAACCATCTTGATTTGTCACCATTACTAATTCAAAATCCAATTCCTTTGCTATTTTACCAAGATATTGAAAGGCATTTGGATAAAATTCTAATTTTTCAAAACTGTCTAATTGATAATCATTTGGTTCCAAAACCATTGTTCCGTCACGATCTATAAAAAGTATTTTTTTCATTAAAAAAAGTTTAAAGTCTAAGGTTTAAAGTTGTTTTAAAACCTCAATTAATTTTATATTTTCTTGTTCAGTTCCAACAGTAAAACGCAAACAATTGTCGCATAATGGTTGGGTTGTTCGATTACGGATTACAATTCCTTTTGCAATCAATTCATCGTATCTTTTATTGGCATCATCCACTTTTACCAAAATAAAATTGGCTTCTGTTGGATAAATTTTTTCGACAAATTTAATATCAAGTAATACTTTAAGTAAATCCTCTCTTTGCACTATAATAGAGTTAATTTCAGATTTTATTTTTTCCGGATTGTCCAACCGTTCCAAAGCCCTTTTTTGACTCAATTCATTCACATTATAAGGTGGTTTAATTTTATTTAAAACAGAAATTATTTCCGCAGATGCATAACAAATTCCCAATCTAATACCTGCTAAACCATATGCCTTTGATAGTGTTTGGGTAATTACCAAATTTGGATATTCATCTAATTCATTGATCCAACTTTCTTTCTTTGAAAAGTCAATATAGGCTTCGTCAATCACCACTAATCCTTTAAAATTTTGCAAAAGATACGCAACACTTTCATCTGAAAAGGAATTTCCGGTTGGGTTATTTGGAGAACACAAAAAGATGATTTTTGTGTTTTCATCAACAGCTTCCATGATTTTCTCAATTTGCGGTTGAAAATCATCCGAAAGTAATACTTCTTTGTTTTCTACAGCATTAATATTAGCTAAAACGCCATACATTCCATAGGTTGGTGGCAAAGTAACTACATTGTCCGTTTTTGGTTCGCAAAAAGCTCTAAATAACAAATCCAATACTTCATCACTTCCGTTTCCTAGCAAAATTTGATTTGTTTTGACGTTTCTTTGTTTAGCCAAAACCTCTTTTACACTCATTTGTTGTGGATCCGGATATCTATTCACCCCATTTTCAAACGGATTTTCATTAGCATCCAGAAAAATCATATCTGCGGTGTCAAAATCCTCAAATTCATCGCGAGCCGAAGAATAGGGTTTCATTTGTTTAACGTTTTCTCTAACTAAATTATTTATATCAAAATTATTTTCCATCTTCAATCGCTTTTAATCGTAATGTAACTGCATTCTTGTGTGCTTGTAAACCTTCCGCTTCTGCCATGATTTCTATAGCTTTCCCGATATTTTGTATCCCTTTTTCGGTTATTTTTTGAAAAGTCATCGTTTTCGTAAAACTATCCAGATTTACACCGCTATAATTTTTGGCATAACCATTCGTTGGCAATGTATGATTGGTTCCGGAAGCATAATCCCCAGCACTTTCTGGTGTATAGTTTCCTATGAATACAGAACCTGCGTTTTGAACGCCATTACTGTAAAAATCATCATATTCGGAGCAGATAATAAAATGTTCCGGTCCATATTCATTAATTAAATTTAAAGCAATTTTGTCATTTTCAACAAAAATTAACTTAGAATTCGCAATCGCTTTTTCGGCAATCGCTTTTCTTGGCAACGCTTCCATTTGTATTTGAATTTCATTCTCTACGGCATCAATTAATTTCTTGGAAGTAGAAACTAAAATTACTTGGCTATCCGCTCCGTGTTCTGCTTGTGATAACAAATCCGAAGCTACAAAAGCCGGAACTGCAGTCTCATCAGCAACAATCAGTAATTCTGATGGTCCAGCTGGCATATCTATTGCTACCCCAAATTGAGTCGCGAGCTGCTTTGCAACTGTCACAAATTGATTTCCGGGACCAAAAATTTTATACACTTTCGGAATCGTTTCTGTTCCAAAAGTCATTCCTGCAATAGCTTGAATTCCTCCAACTTTTAATATTTTTGTCACACCACATAAATTTGCAGCATACAAAATCGCAGGATTTACAACTCCATTTTTATCCGGTGGCGAACAAAGAACAATTTCGTTACAACCTGCAATTTCTGCAGGAACAGCGAGCATTAAAACAGTAGAAAATAAAGGTGCGGTTCCACCAGGAATATACAATCCTATTTTTTGAATAGGTCTTTTTTCCTGCCAGCAATTTACTCCTTCAATTGTTTCAACAGTAACTCTATCTGTTTTTTGAGCAATATGAAATTTCGAAATATTAGATTTGGCTAACTCAATAGCTTCTTTTAACTCTGGAGAAACGGAAGCAATTGCCAAATCAATTTCAGCTTTAGAAACTTCAATTGAATCGATTTTGGCACCATCAAAAAGCGACGTATATTTTGCAACAGCAACATCACCTTTCTTTTGAACTTCACTGAAAATTTCTTTTACAGTGGCTTCAATGTCATCAATAGTTTTGGTAGGACGCTCTAAAATTGAGGACCAAGATTCTGCTTTTGGATTGTATATTTTATTCATTTATAGTTTTATTCAAAGATTAAATAATAGAATTATTCCGTTTTTAAACTCATAATTCACAATTTATAATTTAAAATTCTTAAAGTACCATCTTCTCAATTGGACAAACCAAAATACCTTCGGCACCGGCTTCTTTCAGTTGATCAATTACATCCCAAAAAGTATCTTTGTCGATTACAGAGTGTACGCTGCTCCATCCTTCTTGTGCCAATGGCAATACGGTTAAACTTCTTAATACAGGAAGAATTTTACCAACTGCTTCAATTTTGTCATTTGGAACGTTCATCAAAATGTATTTTGATTTTCTTGCTCTTAAAACAGATTCGATTCTGAATTTTAACGTATCAATTATTTTTTGAGATTCAGGACTTACTTTTGGCGAAACAGCTAAAACTGCTTCACTTTTAAAAATAACTTCAACCTCTTTCAGATTATTTTTAAATAAAGTACTTCCGCTGGAAACAATATCAACAATAGCATCAGCTAAACCAATGTTTGGAGCAATTTCTACTGAACCTGAAATTTGGTGAATATCAACTGTCACGCCTTTAGAACTAAAAAAATCAAGGACTGTTTTAGGGTAAGAAGTTGCAATGCGCATACCTTCTAAATCTTTAACGGATTTGTATTCGAATGCCTTTGGTACAGCAACAGATACTTTACATTTTGAAAAACCTAATTTTTGAATTACTTCAATATCCCCGCCTTTTTCAACTAAAAGATTATCCCCTACGATAGCAATATCTACAACTCCATCAATCAAATATTGAGGAATATCCGAATTTCTTAAATATAAAACTTCTAAAGGGAAATTAGATGCTTCGGCTTTTAATTGGTCGATTCCGTTATCTATTGAAATACCTGCATCTTTAAGAATTTGAATACTGTCTTCGTTTAAACGTCCTGATTTTTGAATTGCAATTTTTAATGTACTCATTTTGTCTTTTTTTGTTTTTGTTTAAAATATTTTGATTGAGTACAAATAATGGGTAATAAAAAACCCGTTTGATGTACTCAAACGGGTTTTTAGAATATGATGATTTACACACATACCATTAACACATCGCTTGAGAGCAATAATGAAAATGATGATGATGCAATTGATTTGTAAACATTTTAGTGTACTTGTTTTAATTCTTGTGCAAATATAAGAGATAAATTATTTACAAAGCAATTTTTATTGTAACTTAACCAGTGATTTTTGTTAAATTAAAATTATTTTTCATCTTCTTTATATTCTTTAGTAACAGCTGGATTCTCATTCAACGGTGCAGAAGCGGCGCTGTTTTCCCTGATTTCTGTATGACGAATTTCTCCACCCGAAGTTCCAACACTTATCGACATAATTCCACTTATCAATGCTAAAACAAGCGTAATAATGGAAAATATTTTAGCCAATCGGAACTTTTTTGCAGTTGTAACTAATGTAATCAACGCAAAAACTCCGGTTGCATAAAGCAGTAAAGCAAATTTCTCCGCTAATTCTTCATGTTCATGGATGATTGCTTTACCAATATTTGGAAAATCTTCCACCACTTCCTCTGCTCCTTCTCCGGTTCCCATACTGAACGCACCAAAAATTGCTGCAATTATGAATAAAACATAAGCAGTATTTTTTATAGAATTGTTCTTTAATAATATTCCTGTAATCAGGATTGCAATTCCAAAAAAAGTTCCAATAATTGGAAAATGGTTAACAACCAAGTGTAAATGAGCATCATTCATAATTTTTTTATTTAAAAGTTTAATACTACTCAATATTTTTTAAGACGTTAATTATTTTATCCCGCCAGTGAAACTCCGATTAGGGAGCCAATTCCATAAGTCACGGCTGCAGCCAGCAATCCAAAAGAAACTTGTCTAAATCCGGAAAATAAAACGCTTTTTCCTGTAAGTAAAGTAATAGCGGCACCAATCCCAAAAAGTCCAATAACACTGCTTCCGACGCTCAATAAAATGGCGTTTTTTCCATCTAAAAACATAAATGGATATAATGGAATTATCGCTCCAATAGCAAAAAGTACAAATGAAGCTATTGCCGCTTCCCAGGCTGAACCGCCTAATTCTTCCTTATCAATTCCCAATTCCTCCGTGATAATTGCATCAATTGCCGTTTGAGGATTTTCAAAAGCTTTATCAGCCAGTTTTTGTGCTTCGACAGCATTCATTCCTTTGGCCTGATACAATAAAACTAATTCTTTTTTCTCTTCTTCGGGTGAAGCTTCCAATTCTTCGGTTTCCAAATCGATTTGGCGCTGATTTAATTCTCGTGAACTTTGTACCGAAAGCCATTCGCCCAAAGCCATGGAGATTGCTCCTGCCATAAGTCCCGCAATTCCGGTTAATAGTATGGTATTATTAGAAACAGCTGCTCCGGCAACTCCCATGACTAAACTCATATTCGAAACCAATCCATCATTAGAACCTAAAACAGCAGCTCGCAATGCATTTCCGCCTACTGATTTATGCCTGCTTTCAAATTTAGACAATAAGCCACCGGAAACATTCAAGGCAGCATTATTGTTTACAGCTTCAATAATATTAAGATGATTGTGCTCAAAACCTGTTGGTTTCTCTCCGCTTTTAAGTTTATTTTTAATTGAATTTACTGCAAACTGCTTTTCAATACTAGAAAGATTGCTAATAATAGAACTGTAACCAAAGATTTTACCCAACTTCAATTGGAATTTTGCTCTTCCTGAAGGCGAAGGCATTTTATAATTTGGTTCCAAAGTCAACACTTTATCAAGCATGTGTTTCGCATGTCCTTTTTCAATTTCACCCAAACTCAATAATACTCTTGAAAGATTGTCGTCCGATTGAATGGCCGCAATACTATCATACAAAAAGGCAGTATCAACCTCTGTTTGCAACTGATCTTTTAGTTTTTTCAAGTCCATTTTATTTACATTTTAATTAATTAGCCAAATCGAACACCCCTTTTGTCAAAATTCTTGAAGAATCATTAATCATAGTATTTGGAAGTATTTCGACAAACTTTTCAGATTTCTCGCCTATTTTAACGCTTACTTTCTTGAATGAATATCCGTTTTTTTCATTGTCCAATAAAAGCACGAAATTTTTGTTGTTTTCAGTTAGTAATGCTTCAGAAGGAATGGCTAAACCTTTTTTAGAATCGATAATTATTTCAGCTTCTACAAACATACCCGTCAATAGTTTTTGTTTTATGGCATCATCTAAATGTCCGTGAATATTAATCGTTCTGTCATTTCCTTCAATTGATTTTCCAACCAAATGTACGTCGGCATTAAAAACATCTTTAGAAGCTTCAGGAACTTTAAAATGTATCTTTTGCCCAATTTTCACATTCAAAATATCTTTCTCAAAAACGGCCAACTCTAAATGCAAATGATCCGTATCGACAATTTCTAAAATCACATCCGAAGGCGCCACATACATTCCCACATTGGCATTCATTATCACAATATCACCTGTTATTGGAGAAAAAATAGTGATTGTTGAAGTCAAAATTCCTTTCTCTACATTTCTTGGGTTAATATTCAAAAGCACTAATTTGGCGCGTAAACTTTGATGCATTGCTTTGGCTCTTCTGTATTCACTTTCTGCTTTTAGGTAGTTTTTCTGCGAAGTTATTTTTTCATCATACAAGGTTTTTTGCCTGTCATACTCCGATTTCAGGAAATTAAGTTGCTCAGCCACTTCCATATAATCTTTTTGAATATCAAGAAATTCCGTGTTTTGTAGCGTTAACAAAGCTTGTCCTTTAGTCACTTTATTTCCAACCAAAAGTGTTGTTGATTTCACATAGCCACCCATAAAAGTGTTTACTTTAGCTCGGTTTTGTGGTGGAACATCAATTTTTCCCGATGCTTTTACCGTTACATCAAAATCCTGTTCTGTTGGAGTGGCAATCTCCATTCCAGAAGATTTGAATTGGACGGAAGTTACAGTTGTCAAACCGTCGTCTTTTTGTTCCACTTCCTCTGTTTTTGATTCTTTACAAGAAAATAAAGCAATGGATAGAGCAATTATATATAGAGATTTTTTCATTATTTGTATTTTAAAAATTTAGGTATTGTAAATCTAATTGGGTTTGGTTGAATAGCAAAATAGTATCTAAATAATCCACCTGAATGGTTGTAGCATTTTCTAAACTTTGGATGTATTGAAAGAAATCAATCTCACCATGTTTGTAGCTATTGTTTCCCACTTTTATAATCTCATCCGATAATTTTTTTCCGTACAGATTGTAGTAATTTATCGCTTCCTGATACTTCGCTAATTCATTCTTTTTTTGAGAAATGTACTTCTCTATTTTTACTTCCTCATTTTGTTTTTGTTGTTCCCAACTTTGTAATTCAAGCTGCGCTACTTTGCTTTTAGCAACTTGTCCAGAGAATAATATTGGTACTGCTAAACCAACTTGAAAACCATACAACGATTGTGATAAACCGTTATTTCTTCCTTGAAAATAATCCAAGTTAATATCCGGTAGCCAATGCTGTTTTTGCAGCTCTATCTGGTTTTTATAATTTGTGGTAACACTTTCTAAATAAGCAGTATAAAATGATTTACTTGTTGCATCAATAAAAGTATTTAGAGGTGTAATTGAATTACTATTTATTACTATAATTTCATCGGTTTGAAGCAATGATTGCAACAGTTCATATTGTCCTTTTTTATCATTTTCAATTTGTGAAAGTTTGGTTCTAATTTGTCTGAATTTAGCTTGAGCAGTAATTTTTTCAAGATAATTAGTTTCTCCTAATTCAAAACGTCTGTCGCTTGCTTTAGAGAAATTTTGGTACAAACTATCTAAATATTGATAGAGTTTTTCTTGATGTTGCAAATAAACGATATGCTGAAACGACTTAGAAACAGCCAATGAAAGTTTGTTTTTTTGAATATCAAAATTGGCTTTTACCCTTTCATATTCTGAGGAAAATACTTTTTTTTGCGCTCCGTAAACCGTCGGAAAAGCAAAACGTTGCTGTATGCCAAATACTCTTAAAGGTTCGTTATTGATTGCCAAATTATTTTGATCGTAACTGTAATAAAGATTGGTTTTATCAAAAGTATTTGCAGTTTTGATATTGGCTTTTGTTTTATCCACTTGCAATTGAGCCGCTTTAATTCCTTTATTATTTTGAAGTGCTTTAGACAATAAACTATCCAATTCTGGATTAGCATTTTGTGAAAAAGCCAACGAAGAACTCAACAATAACAAAATGATATAAGTGGAACTTTGATGTTTCTTAAACTTCGCTTTTTTGAAGGATTGACTATCAAAAACCTTATATAAAATAGGCAACACAATCATCGTCAAAATAGTTGCCGTAAACAATCCGCCAATCACTACCGTTGCTAATGGTCGTTGCACTTCGGCTCCAGCTGAAGATGAAATTGCCATGGGTAAAAATCCTAATGCGGCAGCCGACGCGGTTAATAAAACCGGACGTAATCTATCGGTAGTTCCTTTTAAAATTAATGCATCGATATCTTTCATGCCTTGGTGTTTGAGTTCTTTAAAATGTTCGATTAGTACAATTCCGTTTAATACTGCAATTCCAAAAAGCGCGATGAAACCAACACCTGCCGAAATACTGAACGGCAAATCTCTTATCCATAAAAATAAAACTCCCCCAACTGCTGATAAAGGAATTGCTGAATACACCATTAAGGCTTCTTTTACGGAGCCAAACGCAAAATACAAAAGGATAAATATCAAAAATAAAGCGATAGGAACTGCAATCATCAATCGGGCTTTGGCGCTTTGTAAATTTTCAAATTGTCCGCCATATTTCACGTAATATCCGTCTGGCATTTTAACTTGATTGTCTACAATTTTCTGAATATCGGTCACTACGCTTTGTAAATCTCGGTTCCGAACATTGATTCCCACTACAATTCTTCTATTGGTATTGTCTCTAGAAATTTTAGCGGGACCTTCGGTATATTCGATAGAAGCCAATTCACTCAACGGAATTTGTTCTCCGTTAGGCGTTGGAACATATAAATTACGTAAATCTTCAATGTCGTGACGGATTGCTTGATCCAAACGTATTACCATATCAAAACGTTTCTCGCCCTCAAAGACATTTCCAACGGTTTTTCCGGCAAAGCCCAGCGCAATCATTTCGTTCAAATCAGCAATATTCAAACCGTAACGGGCAATTTTCGAGCGATCATAAACCACTGACATTTGTGGCAAACCTTCTGTTTTTTCGACAATAATATCCGAAGCGCCTTCCACTTTTGCAATAGCATTTTTGATTTCATTCGCTTTTTTGGCCAAAATATTTAAGTCTTCGCCAAAAACTTTAACTGCCACATCAGATCGGGTTCCAGAAATTAATTCGTTAAAACGCATTTCTATCGGCTGCGTAAATTCGATTTCCATATTCGGGATTTGTTCTTCTAATGCTGCTTTTATTTTATCTGCCAATTCATCTTTGGAGGAAGCCGAAGTCCAATCTGATTTGGGTTTCAATTTTACAATAATATCACTTTCTTCCATGGACATAGGATCTGTAGGCACTTCGGCAGCTCCAATTCTGCTGACAACTTGTGTGACTTCTGGGAAGTTATTGAGGATTATTTTCTCTATTTTGGTGGTTATCGCTATTGTTTTTGTCAATGAAGTTCCTGTTTTTAAAACCGGCTGAATCACAAAATCACCTTCATCAAGCGTAGGAATAAATTCTCCTCCCATGGTTGCAAATAATCCTACGGCCAGCAATAATAAACCTAATGCGCCATATATTACTTTTTTGGTATTGCTTATCGCCCAAGTAATTATCGGTAAATACCAGGATTTCAGTTTACGGATTAATCTACTGGAAATTGAATTTGGATTTTCTGCTTCTGGTTTTAAAAACAAAGAAGAAACAACCGGAACATAGGTAAAGCAGAAAATCATTGCGCCTAATAAAGCAAAACTAAACGTCATCGCCATTGGTTTGAACATTTTACCTTCAATTCCGGATAAGGATAAAATTGGAATAAAAACAATCAGAATAATCAATTGGCCAAAAATAGCCGAATTCATCATTTTGGAAGCACTTTTATAAGTGATTTGGTCAATTTCCAATTGACGTTCTTCCTTACTAAGATTCACTAAATGAGCGGATTTACTTGTGATTTGGAACGCAATAAACTCGACAATAATTACGGCACCATCGATAATTATTCCAAAATCAATAGCACCCAGACTCATCAAATTGGCATCGATACCAAAAATATTCATGAACGAAATGGCGAATAATAAACATAACGGAATCACAGAGGCCACGACCAATCCGGAACGCCAGTTTCCTAATAACAAAATGACAACAAAAATTACGATTAAGCATCCTAAAATCAAGTTTTCTGCAACTGTAAAAGTCGTTTTTCCCACTAATTCGCTTCGTTCCAGAAAACCGTTAATGTACACACCGTCCGGCAATGTTTTTTGAATTTCGGCAACTCTATTTTTAACATCATCAATTACCTGTTTAGAATTTCCACCTTTAAGCATCATCACTTGTCCTAGTACTTTTTCGCCTTCGCCATTTCCGGTGATTGCACCAAAACGGTTGGCATGACCAAAACGAACTTGCGCTACATTCTTGATATAAATTGGCAATCCATTGGTGTTTGTAACAACAATATTCCCAATATCTTCGAGTGAATTAACTTTTCCTTCACCCCTGATAAAATAACTTTGGTTCACTTTTTCGATATAGGCACCACCTGCTATACTGTTGTTTTTTTCCAGCGCTGTAAAAACATCCGTAGTAGTGATATTCATCGCTTTCAAACTTGACGGATTAATCGCAATTTCGTATTGCTTCAAAAAACCACCCCAAGTATTGATTTCTACAACACCTTTTATTCCTGACAATTGACGTTTTACCACCCAATCCTGTATGGTTCGTAAATCAGTAACGGAATAATTATTCTTGAATTCTGGTTTTACTTCTAAAGTATATTGATAAATTTCTCCAAGTCCAGTGGTAATTGGTCCCATTTCCGGTGTTCCAAAACCTTGCGGAATTTTCTCCGAGGCAGTTTTTATTTTCTCCGCAATAAGTTGTCTTGGAAGATAAGTTCCTAAATTTTCATCAAAAACAATCGTGACAACAGATAAGCCAAATTTTGAAATGGAACGAATTTCAGTGACACCAGGCAAATTAGCCATTTCAATTTCAACAGGATACGTGATAAACTGTTCAATGTCTTGTGTAGAAAGGTTACGAGAAGTGGTAATTACCTGAACTTGGTTGTTCGTCACATCAGGAACGGCTCCAATAGATATTTGGAAAACAGAAAACAAACCAAATCCAAAAACTCCTAAAGTAAAGAGTAAAACAATTAGTTTATTTTTTAAGCTAAAGGCAATAATTTTTTCGAGCATTTTTATCTTATTTATACTTCAAAAGTAAAGTTTAAAGATAAGGATTTCCTTAAGAACTACTTAAGGTCTGCTTTAAATAAACTTAAAATTACTGTGGTTCCAATATTTTCTTCGCTGCTAATTGCAATATCAATGTTGAGCAAGGAACACAATCTTCTTACAATAGACAATCCTAAGCCTGTTCCTTTGATTTCTGGATGATTACTAGATTTTGAACGGTAAAACTGATTGAATATTTTTTCTAAATCCTCAACAGGTATTCCAATTCCGAAATCAGTGATCTGACATTCAATTTTAGAGCCGATTGATTTTATAGTGACAATCAAATTCCCATTTTGATTTGAATACTTTAATGCATTAGATATCAGATTGTTAATTACTATCGAAAACAAATAGCTATCCGTTTCCAAGTAATACTCTTGAGGAAATTCAGTAGCAACTGTAATATTTTTAGATTGAATGACTATAGAGTTTAGAGCAATTGTATCTAAAAATAACGCATTTAGATACACTTTTTCCGTTTTTAAGGTTTGCTTTTGGTTTTCAAATCGAGCCAATAAAAGCAACTGATCCACCAAATGATTCAACCGATTGACTTCTGTGACACAAAAATTAATTTTTTCTTCATATTCAGCGTGATCTCTGGGTTTGCGAATCAAAACTTCCAAAGTTCCTTTGATTACAGTTAATGGTGTTCTTAATTCGTGTGAAGCATCCGAGGTGAATTGCTTTTCTCTTTCAATAGCAGTTTCTATTCGGTCTAATAAATTGTTGATGGTTTGTGATAATACAAACAATTCGTCTCGATTTTGCGGTAACGGAATTCGGGAACTAAGATTGTCTTTGGTAATAATATTGGAAGTGGTAATAATGGAGCTAATCGGTTTTATGCTCTTTCCTGCGAAAAAACGTGCAATAAAAAACAATACTATCAGAATTACAGGATAGGCAATTATCAATACTTCGGATAAATTATTGAGTACCATCGTAGCATCTTCCAATGACATAGCAATTAAAATGTAACCAATGACTTTTGTTTTTTGATAAATGGGAACCTGAATTTGACGGATAGCGTTATCGGCTAATTTGGTATCAAAAAGTTTATTTTCCGCATTTTCTTTGTCAAAAGTTAAAGTAGATTTTTTAAGATTGGGCGATTTTTCAATCACATTACTATTTTGATCAATAAACTGAATAAATACTGGATTTACATCCAGCGTATTGTGCTCCCGTTCCTTCCATTCTTCTTCATGAATCAAACGGAAACTGTTGCCCACAATTTCAATTTCGGTGAGATGTTTCTCCACTTCACTGCTAATATCGTTGTTAACATGGTTGTAAACACTATATTTAACAATAGAATAAATAATAAAGAAAACCACAAAAATCAACAAAGCTGTGGTAACAATATAGTTAGAAGCAATTCTATTTTTAAAGGAAAGTTGTTGCATTTTTATTTAATCGTTAGCAATATACCCTACACCACGAACCGTTTTTATGTAGTCTTGTTCAATTTTTAAATTCAATTTTTTACGAATTGCATTCATAAAAACATCAATTACGCCAGTATCATATTCAAAATGAATGTCCCAAATATCTTCTATAATCTGAGTTCTGGTGCACACTTTTCCTTTATTTTTTACCAAGTACGTCAATAGTTCAAATTCACGTTGGGTCAATGCCACTTCAATTTCATTTACTAAAACACGATGTCGCGGAATATCAATTTTGATGCTGCCAAGAGTCAGAATTTCATCTTCATTTTGGTTTCTGAAATGAATTTTGATGCGCTCCACCAATTCATCAAAACTAAAAGGCTTCTTGATGTAATCATTGGCACCAGCTTTCAATCCTTCAATTGTTTTTTGAACGGTATCTTTTGCTGTCAGAAAAATGATTGGAGTCGTAGTGTTTTTTAATCGAATGGATTTACAAAGTTCTAATCCAGTCATTTTGGGTAACATCCAATCCAATAAAATCAAATCAAAATTTTCCTTTTGGGACAACTCAAATCCTTTCAAACCATCCGAAGCACTGCTAATTGTATAGCCTTCTTCCTCTAATCCTTGTTGCAGAAATTGAACAATTCCGGCTTCGTCTTCTACAATTAATATGTGCATTTTTATCTTTTTGTAAATTTAGGTTTTATTGCATTACAAATTTGAAAGCAATGGTAGCAATATTAGCGTTCAGATTATCACTTCGTTTGTAATGGTTGAATCTAAAGTCAATATTTTTCAAACCAAAATTCCAGATTTTACCCGCAGTAAAAATATCGGTGTAATTTACGCCAAAACCATATTGGTTCGCATCAAATGTTGCTAAATCAGCATCCGAAGTATAAAATTTTTCTGTTGACAAATGGGTTTCGTAAGGTGCATAATATTTAGAAGCCGTTTGTGTATAATAACGATACATGGGAAAAACAGTGAACTTATCGGATAATTTCACAGGAAGTTCTATACTGGCGGTATGGGATTGTATGTCCCAGTTATCAGAATAAAAACGATAATAAGTTCGCACTATAAAATGTTCATTGACGTAATAATTTAAACGTGCTCCAACAGGAAGTTTAAAACGTGAATCAGGTAATCTTTCGATATCATCTGCTAATTTGTAAGCTCCGGCATTACTTGTACTTTCATAATTGCTGATATATTCCGGTTGTCCAATGTAAAAATTCGCTTTATCAGCAAAATAAATTCGGTGATAAGGAGACGACAATAATCCTTGTTGTTGCAACACATCAAAGAAAACAGAAACTTGTAATTTCTTGGTTAAAACCTGAGAAAATCCTACCGAAGCTGAGAATGAATTTCGATTAACCGCATTTACTGTTTGAAACGCTGACGGCAAATAATTGGTTGTGGAAACTCCGTTTTGATCCAAAACTGAAACTCCGCTAAAATAACCTTGATTTAAAAAATTAGAACCATATTTTGAATATTCGTGTAATTCAGTAGGATAAATAGGTCTCCACTGATCTAAATATGCATTTACTTTCAAGCTCAATTCCGTATTTTTTTCATTAAAAAGACTCGCGATTCCTCCGCCAAAACCAACAGAAGTATAATCGTATTCATTTGAAAAAGAAACATCGGTATTCCAAATAAAATTTCTTGAATCACTGCTATGACTGTAATTTGCAACAACAGAAACCAGCTGATCACTTTTTGAAGCACCAGAAGAAGCTTGCCAAGGCGTTCCAGTAGGACCCGTAGCCGCAACTTTTTGACCGCCAGCAATTCTATCATCATCATCTCCGCCTGCACCAGAAGCTCCCGTAGAATTAAATGGATTTATGTTACTCGAAGATGCTGATGAATAAGCTGATATTCCTAAATCAATAGTTAAAACATCATCATCATTCAAGGGTATTGCCACAACAATATTGGAAGCAACATCAGTCAGTTTCTCCGAACCAATACCACCAGATACAGCTGATCTTGAACCATCTTGATCGTAATAACTGGCTAGAAAGTCGACTTCGGTACTTTCCAACACTCTTTTTTTGAAAACTGGTTTTTTACTTTTTTCTTGCGAAAAAGCAGTTGCCGTAATCAGGATAAAAAGAGATAAAATTTTTATTTTCATTTTTTAGTGGATTCAAATTTACAATCTGAATTGATGCGTTAAATTAGTTACAACCACAACCGCCACCTGATTTTCCACCATTGGCGCCAGCCGCAGCTTCTCGATATATTTGAAAAGATGTTTCATAACGCTCCGCTGTTCGAGCAGAAATCTTCATATCAGGATCATTAATTTTTTCTTTTTCGTATTGTTTTACGGAACTGCACGATTGCAAAATCAGTAGTGTGAAAAACACAAAAGCTATCTTCTGTTTCATGAATGTATTTTTTTAATTATATTTTTTAATATCTATTCCATTTGAAGAATGAATTTTGCCTTTATCGTCAACAATAATGCATTCAATACCTTTAATTTGATTTACTAAATCCAAGCCTACTTCTACTCCAATTACAAAAATCCCGGTGGCCAGCGCATCAGCAATTTCTGTTTGTTTGGCAAAAACAGAGACACTGACCACACCTTTTGCCGGATAACCCGTTCTGGGATCAATAATATGTGAATAACGGATTCCATTAAAAATCACATATTTTTCATAACTGCCTGAAGTTTCAACTGCGCTGTCTTCTATTGGGAAGGTAGCAAAAATCTTATTTTTATTCAAAGGATTTACGATTCCTATAGTCCAAGGTTTTCCATCCGGTTGTTTTCCCCAAGCATTAATATCGCCAGAAACATTTATAATTCCCGAAACACAGCCTTTTGAAAACAATAAATCTTTCACTTTATCAGCAATATATCCTTGTCCAATTCCGCCCAATCCTAACTTCATTCCTTCTAATTTTAGAAAAATGGTGTGTTCTTTTGGATTTAGAATAATGTTTTTATAACCAATTTTCGCAACTGATTTTTTTATGGCTTCTTCGGTTGGCATTACTTTCATCGAACCATCAAACTTCCATATTTTGTCCATCGAAGCATAGGAAATATCAAAGGCACCATTGGTAATTTGAGAAATTTTTATCGCTCTTTCGACCAATTCAAAAACTTCGGTATCTACCTTTACGGGTTTTATTCCTGCATTGCGATTGATTTCTGAGATTTGTGTCGTTGGAATCCAATCGGAAATTAAATTTTCAATTCGTTTCACTTCAGTTATAGCCAAATCAATATACTCGTTGGCTTTTATAGTATCATTTGCAACAGCAGTAACCTCAAAAGGACTTCCCAACATAAACAACTTTCTCTTGTGTGTAATTTGAGAAGTTGCTAACACTGTTGTAAATAAAAAACTTATAAGGAGTATTTTTTTCATTATTTTTCAAAGGAAAGAATGATTTGAATGTATTCTTGTGGACTTACATTTTTGTAACCAGTGATTCCTAATACACTTCCTGTTTTATCTAGAAGCAGCACTAAAGGAAAGTTTCCTGATTTGTTGTATTGTTCTGCTAATTTTTTATTGCTGGCAGTTAGTTCTGCTGATAGTAAATTTGCCTTCTTTTTAGGAAAATCAGCTTTATAGATTACCCATTTTTGCTCTGCTTCTTTTTTAAAATCTTCCGATTTCCAAATGGTATTTTCTAATTTAATGCATGGAGCGCACCAATCTGATCCTGAAAAGACAAGAAGAATATTTTTGTTTTCTTTATTGGCTTGCGTTTTTGCTTCTTCAAAATTTGCTTCCCAGTTTTGGGAATAGCCTAAAGATCCTATGAAAAGAAACAAAATCATAATATTTTTTTTCATTGCAATAACGGTTTACATTTTGAAGTAAAATTATTCCTTTTATACCAGATCAAATCTCTTGTTTCCTAATTTTAAGCTAATATTAATTTTTAGAAAACATTAAGCAAATCTTAAAAATAAAAAGTACCAATATGCACTATATTTACATAAATATCTAATTATGAACGTTTTAATAAAAAGTTCTCCGTTTTATCATTTGCTTTTGTTTTACATTAGCATAAGTTTTATTGTAAGATTTATACTTTTCTTTCATCCAATAACACAAGCATCATTTATTTGGGTTGATATGCTGTCTTTATTTGTATTAGGGTTAATTTCTGATATATTTATATTTGTTTTAGTTAGTGGATTTTTATGGCTGTATCTTATTTTTATATCCAATGCAAAATATTATAAGCCCCACGGATATCTAATTTTTGGATTGTTGATTGCCTTATTGCTTTACGTTGCATTTGGAAACACGATCCTTAACGAATATGGAAGTGCTATACCTAAAATTGTAATCGCTTTCCTATCCATAAAAATGATTTTATTCGGGTTATTACTTTTTTTACCAAAATATAGAAACCAAATCAGGTTTTGGTTATTTTCCTTCGTCATTTTTCTTTACGTAGTTTTAATTCTGCAAAACGCAATTAGCGAGTATTTCTTTTGGAATGAATTTGGGGTAAGATACAATTTCATTGCAGTAAATTATTTGGTTTACACCAATGAAGTGATTGGAAATATTATGGAATCCTATCCTGTTATCCCTTTATTTTCAGCGCTGTTTATTATTGCAGGACTTGTTACTTATTTCATTGTAAAAAGATCAAAAAGCTATATTGAAAACATTCCCGATTTTGTGCAAAAAGTCCAAATTTCAGGAGTTTACCTACTACTTTTCGGATTATCATTATTAGCAGTTCCCGCTTTATCTGCCAGAGAAAATTCCCAAAATATATTTGCCAATGAATTACAAGCCAATGGACTTTATAAGTTTTACTTGGCATTTATGAAAAGTGAATTAGATTATTTTAAGTTCTATAAAACAGTTCCCAGTAACGAAGCTTTTGCTCAATTAAAACAACAAATTTCTTCCATTTCAGGTGAAACGACTTTAAGAGAAATAAAAAATGAATTTGCGGAAAATCATAAAAATGTGGTCCTGATTACTATTGAAAGTTACAGTGCAGAGTTTATGAAAATGTATGGAAACGAGGAAAATATTACTCCATTTCTTGACAGTTTAGCAACCAAAAGTTTAGTTTTCACCAACCTTTATGCCGTAGGAAACAGAACAGTTCGCGGTCTTGAAGCGGTTACTTTATGCTTTCCTCCTACAGCCGGAGAAAGTGTGGTAAAACGGGAAGACAATAAAAATAAATTCTCTACCGGAAGTATCTTTAAACAAAAAGGCTATGCTGTAAAATTCATGTACGGAGGAGATTCCTATTTTGATAACATGGGCGATTTCTTTTCAGGAAATGGATATGAAATTGTAGATAAAAAAACATTTGAACCCAACGAAATCACTTTTGCCAATATCTGGGGAGTTTGCGATGAGGATATGTATAACAAAGCTATCAAAGAAATAAACAAAGAAGCAGCGGCAAATAAGCCGTTCTTCAATCACATTATGACCGTAAGCAATCACAGACCATTTACGTATCCCAATGGGAAAATTGATATTCCAGGTGATGCAAAATCTCGTGATGGCGGTGTAAAGTACACGGATTATGCGATGAGAAAATTCTTTGAAATGGCCAAAAAACAGCCTTGGTTTAACAATACAGTTTTTGTGATTCTAGCCGATCATTGTGCTTCGAGTGCAGGAAAAACAGAGCTTCCAGCAGATAAATACAGAATTCCGGCAATGATTTACAGCCCTGGTTTTGTTGAACCCAAAAAATACAATAATTTAATGTCGCAAATTGATATAATGCCGACCGTTTTTGGATTATTGAGTTTTGATTACCAAAGTAAATTCTTTGGGCAGGATGTTTTAAAACCAGATTATAGACCAAGAGCTTTGATTGCTACTTATCAGGATTTAGGATTGATTAAAGACAATATTTTAACGATTATTTCCCCAAAACAAACCGTAAAACAGTTTCAATTGACTTTGAAACCCAATCAAAAAGTAGCTTCTGATTTTCAAATATTTTATGACCAAATACCGTTGAAAAATGAAAGATCGGATTTAGTAAACGAAACAATTTCTTACTATCAAACAGCCTCGGATATGTTGAAGAAAAAGAAATATCAAAAAATTAATTAGCATAAAAAAAACGGGTGAAATTAAAGTTTCACCCGTTTTTTAATTGGAAATATATAGTTACTCTTTTTCGTTTGTCAACCCAAAAAGATCTCCTTTAGTGTAAGTCTTCATATCTTTTTTTAGAAGTTTGCTGTTTCTTTTAGTTAATGCTGGAGTGTCAAGACCACTTAAATCAGGTTTACCGGCATTAACCCATGCAGTGTACCAAAAACTTGCCGTAACTGTAATAGCTTTTCTCATTTGTTGTTGAACCATTCCGTTCATATCGGCATGCAATTGTTTGGCATACTCATCAGAATACATGGTTCCTCCGTATTTATTTTTTACAATTTCTCCACTAGCATCAGTCACAAATATTTTATTTTCAGGTGTCGAAGTTCTCAATTTTTTATCAATCGCTAATAGAGGTTCTACTAAACTATGAGTATCAAAAATCATGTCCCATGTTGCTTTTTCTACATTTTCAAGATAAACGCCTTGAGGTACGTTGAACTTATAATCCTTTGCAAACAATTCTGGCAAACGGCTTTCCCATAAAGAGTGAATTCCTTTTTGGTTTGTATTTTGCCCGTCGTGATTGTCCGATGTGTGCAATGGCATGTGACCATCAGCAATATAATGTCCTAAATCACCTGCAATAAATAGTATTTCATTTTTCCTTTTTTCCTTAAATGCTTTGGTAAGTTTCACCATTAAATCTTGAATATGCCAAGGTAAAATTCCGTTTTTGGTCAAGAATTTTTCGTCGTATTTTAGCTTTGCTTCGTCCATAGTCTTTGGAAATGTAGCCACATCACCAAAGTTTTCCATATCAAAATAATGACGTGGTGGTTCTGCTTTATCATTCAAAACATTTCTTCTTAAATCTGGAACGGTAGATTCTTGTGTAATAAAATCAATGTGATTGTAAAAGAAGGTTTGCAACGGTTTTGGCAATGCCATTACTGCCGCTCTGTTGATTCGTTCATGACCAATAACGCCCCATGACAAAAGAAAAAGGGCAACTCCAAGAACAGATAAAGTGATTAGTGTAGGTCTAATTTTAAAATTTTTCATTAAATTTATTTTTTTGAAGTACAAATGTATTTCTTTAAATCGTTATTAGAAAAAATTGGGTTTAAGATTCTGTTAATTAAATAAGAAAACTTACAAATATGTTTCGACATCAAGGAAAAAACAGAACTTTTATTCATAATTTTCGTTTAGCCACTTTATTATCTTTTGTTGCCGGAATCGTAAATGTTACAGGAGTTTTATCATTACAAACATTGACAACAAATGTTACGGGACATTTCGCCTATTTTGCCGAAGAAATCATGAAGCGTGATTACACAGCTGCAATTACATTTTTTATATTCACCATTTTCTTTTTATTGGGTGCATTTACTTCTAATTTTTTAGCCGAATTAATTTCGAGAAAACATCCCAATTTATCTCATGTTATTCCTATTTCTTTGGAAATGATTATTTTGATTAGTGTTGGGATTTTCGGAGCACAATCTGCATTATCCAGTATCGAAGGAAAATGGATTGCTTTTGCAATGCTTTTTGCGATGGGAATACAAAATTCTTTGGTAACTAAAATTTCTCAATCTACTGTTAGAACAACTCATCTAACGGGGCTTTTTACTGATTTAGGAATAGAACTGTCGCAGTTGTTCTTTTATAAAAAACCCGAAGAAAAGAAGAAATTAAAGACCAGTATTTACCTCCGATTATCGATTATTATTTTCTTTTTCATCGGTTGTATTTCAGGTGGTTTTCTTTATAATTTACTGGAAATGAAAACACTTTTTGTTGCTGCAACCTTTTTGTTGTTTGCGCTTTTGTATGATTATATCCGATTGCAATTTCATGTGATCAAACGAAAAACCTTCCGTCACAAAACTATTTTAGATAAATAATTGAAATTAAAGTCGCAATTGCAATAAATGTCCAGAGCAAGATTCCCTGCGCCAGCGGTTTTAATCCCACTGATTTTAAAACATTCCTATTTAGTCCTGCTCCAATAAGAAACAAAGTTACTGTCAAACCTATTTTGGAAACTGAAACCAAATGCGTCGCTACATTCTCAATTTGTGGCAGATAGGTATTGACAATCATCGCCAAAATAAACAAGCCGATAAAATAAGGGATTTTTAATTTACCAGATTTATTTTTGAAAATAAACGCCGTAATCAATGCGACAGGGATAATCCATAACGCTCGGGCTAGTTTTACTGTTGTGGCTATTTGCAAGGCTTCGGGGCCAAATTTACTCGCCGCTCCCACCACAGAACTAGTATCATGAATGGCAATGGCACACCATAATCCAAACTCTTTTTGAGTTAAATCCAACCAATGGCCTACAGCAGGAAACAAAAACAGTGCTACTGAATTCAGAATGAATATCACTCCTAAAGCAACTGACGTTTGTTTTTCATTGGATTTGATTACTGGTGCAATCGCAGCAATGGCACTTCCGCCACAAATCGCAGTTCCGCAAGAAATTAAATGAGATGTTTTCTTATCGGTTTTAAACCATTTTCCAAGAAAAGTTCCTAAAATCAAAGTACTCACAATAGAAATAATGGTGAACAAAAACCCTTCTTTTCCTGCAGAAACAGCACTGTGAACATTCATTCCAAATCCTAAACCAACAACTGAAAATTGCAACAGATAATTGGTGGCTTTGTGATTCAATTCTAAAAAAGGGTGTCCGAAAAAGTTGGTGACAATCAATCCTAATACTAAAGCAATTGGAGGAGAAACGAAAATTGTGGTACAAAACAATAGCAAGACAACAAAAATAAGTTGCTGCAAAGGGGCTTCAACTTTAAAAATAATAAAAGATTCTTTTTGAATTTCTTTTTGATGCGTTTCCAATGTAAAGTTGTTGAATTAGTATAGTACAAAGGTCAGCAGATAAATCTATTTAAGCCAATCGCAAATTATAATCCGCTATAACTTTAAATTATAATGATTGGAAATGTTTTGGATAAACAAATTCGCTAATGAATCCGTTTTTCCTTGTAAAGTAATGACGTAAAAGAAACGTTCAATAACTAAGTCTTTAATATCTAATATGGCCAATTCATTGTTCCGAAGTTCTTTTTTTATCGCATGAATCGATATAAAAGCCACACAGTCAGAGTTCATCAAATAGGATTTTATACTTTCGGTACTTCCCAATTGCATTTCAATTTGTAATTCCGATAGTTTAATGTCAAATGGTTTTAACGCATGTTCAATAACTTCAAGTGTTCCTGAACCTTGTTCCCGCATTAAAAAATGCATTTTTTTTAGATCCTCCTGAGTCACTTCATCAAGACTGACTAATGGATTGGAACTCCTACAAACTAAAACCAATTCATCCTTTAAAAATTCGGTATATTTAATGGACTTATTTTTCGACTGCCCTTCAACAATTCCTATTTCAACTTCCTGTTTTAAAAGCGCATTTTCTATTTGCTCCGTGTTTCCATTGAGTAAACTCACTTTTACATCTTGCAATTTTTGATGGAAATGGGCTAAAAGTGGCGGAATTATATACTGAGAAATAGTTGTACTGGCACCTAATCGCAATAATCCCGAACGTTGATTAATGAGCGTGCTCATATCAAAATCGATCTCGCGATATAGTTCGAAAATGTTTTTGGTATGTTTTAATAACATTTCACCTGCAGGTGTCAATGCGATTTTTGAACCATTCCTGTTAAACAATTTGATTTTATACTGCTCTTCTAACTCTTGAATATGTTTGGAAATCGCAGGTTGCGTAATGAATAATTCCGTTGCGGCTTTTGTAAAACTCAAACGATTTGCAACAGTATAAAATACTTTCAGTCTAAAATCCATGTTGTTTAATTGTATTAGAGTAATCCGTTGTATTTTCGAACAAACCATTCCGTTGCCAACAAAAATGAAATTAAAACCAATAACCAAATCCAATCTATCAAAGGAGTTTTAGTTACAATGTTCTTCTCTATCGCTTTAAATTCATCATTTTCCAAAAGCGTTTTAATCAACACATCAACTTGGTCTGTGAAAAAAGCTTTTCCTTGCGTTTGCGTGGCTAATTGTGTCAATTTCTCCACATCGGGATTGACAAATTGCTTTTCGATATCAAAATCAAGAATTTCAAAACTACTGGAATAGGTCGTTTTAGAATTCAATTCTTTTACTGTAAACACATAAGAACTCGCTTTCAATCCATCAAGATTGACTTTGTAGGAATTATTTCCTTTTAATAAATCGTAATTTTTAGTTTGCTTCGTTTTAGTATTGGTCACCGCAATTGTCAAACGGGCTTTTTCATCAAACTCGTAATTTTTATTGAAAAATTGAGCGGTTATTGCAATGGCTTCACCTGAATTATAGAAGCTTTCATGTTCAACCACCAGTGATTTTTTAGAATTATTAGAAGCCAAAAATTGAATAATCTTATCGATGAAAACATCATATTTTTCAAAGGATTGATTGTTGACATGGGTTTGCAAACGCCATTTCCAACTGTTTTCTCCTAAAAGATAAGCGGCTCTTTTGCCCTGATTTTCGGCAAAAGCCAACAAAGGTGAATTGGTATCTATAGATCTGATTTTGGACGAAAGCAAAACAGACACCGCACCTTTTACGGTAACGGTTCCAAAAGCATTCTGCAAAGGCGGTAAATTTTCAAAGCCGATATTGTCAGCTGCAAATAAATTAAACTGCCCATTAAAAACCGACAAATAATCTTCTTTTTGTCCGCTCATTTTAAAGTTCAAATTATCCTGCTGCTGATTAAGAAAATTGAAATCGGTGTTGTTTCCAGTAATGATAAACGTATTAATTCCGGCAACTTTATTATTCTCAAAAATAGTTTTAAAGTCTGTTGTCGGTTGATATATAATCAAAACATTATAATCTTGTAATGATTTGATTTCATTTGGTTTAACAATTATTACTTTACGCTGTACATTCGATTCAATTGCTCTTTTCATCGCGCCTAAATCAGGATGACTTATAGCTGAAATAATAGCAATATTTGTTTTTTGGTCAATGACTTCAACCGCAAAATTCTTGGTATTGTTATAAGTATTTTTTTCCTTTTCTTTTGATGAAATTGTAGCTTTAAAAACTTGTAATCCTATTTTATCAGCCGGTAAAAGTATGTTTACAGTTGCTGTTTTTTTAGAAGGTGAAAAGGCAATGGATTGTTTACTTAATACAGAATTGCCTTGTGAAATGATAAAATCAGCTGTTACATTTTTAGTTCCTGAATACTGCAAAAAAGCTTCTACAGGAAATTTATTTTTGTGAAAAGCATATTTATTAACGTTCAGCTGATTGATTTTAAAATCTAATAAAGTTGTCGTATCACCTACAATGACAGGATATACTTTATTTACTGCATCAAAACTAAAAACGTAATCATTCCCGGAAGTTTGGTTTCCGTCGGTAATCAAAACTGTTGGATAAATTGTGTTTTTATAAATGCTTTTTAGATTTTTGGCTACAACATCAATATTAGTTTGCTTTCCTTTAAAATCAAATTTTTCCGTAGGTTCAAAATCATCCGAAAACTGATACGATTGCACATCAAATTTCTCTCGTAAATCTGAATTTGATTGTATTCTTTTATACAATTCCAATGCTTTTTCATTAGCATTCAAAAAAGAAATAGAACTTGAATTATCAACAACAATCGGCAAAGGCGTTTTTACCGTTTCCAGCGTATTTTTAGTTAATATTGGATTAATTAATAACAATAAAATTCCAAAAATGGATAAAAAACGCAAAAAAGCCAAAAACCAACCGACTTTCGATTTGTTTTTGGCTTTGTAGATGTATTGAAAAAACGACAAACCACCAGCTATTAGTAAAGAAAGCAGTAATAATAGTAGCGTGTTTGTTGTCATTTATTCTTTATTAAAAGATTGAAGGATTTAATGATTAAAAAATTAATTACACAATTCAAAAATCTTTAAATCTTTGAATTTTACAATCTTTCAATTAATTTTTAAGTAAGCATTCCCCCACAAACATTCATAACCTGTCCAGTTACGTAAGCGCTCATATCCGAAGCAAAGAAAAGACAAGCATTAGCAACATCTTCGGTCGTTCCGCCACGTTTCAACGGAATTCCGTCTCTCCATCCTTTTACAACATCTTCATTTAATTTAGCCGTCATTTCCGTTTCTATAAAACCCGGAGCAATTACATTACAACGAATGTTACGTGATCCTAATTCCAAAGCTACAGATTTAGAAAAACCAATAACTCCCGCTTTAGAAGCAGCATAATTAGTTTGTCCAGCATTTCCTTTTACTCCCACAACAGAGCTCATATTGATAATTGAACCAGAACGTTGCTTCAAAAACGTACGTTGAATGGCTTTAGTCATATTAAAAACCGACTTCAAGTTAACATCAATTACTTGATCAAAATCTTCTTCAGACATACGCATCAAAAGATTATCTTTAGTAATTCCGGCGTTGTTTATTAGAATATCAACCGTTCCAAATTCAGCTAAAACAGCATCGACAAGAGTTTGAGCATCATTAAAATCGGCAGCATTCGATTGATATCCTTTGGCTTTAATTCCAATAGCGTTTAATTCGTTTTCAAGAGCCAAAGCAGATTCTACTGATGAACTATATGTAAAGGCAACATTTGCACCATGTTTTGCAAAAACTTCAGCAATTCCTTTTCCAATTCCACGACTCGCACCAGTAATTATGGCCACTTTTCCTTCTAGTAATTTCATATTCAAAAATAAGTTTAAAATTTATTTGAAGCTATTCCTGCTATCCGCTTCAATCTTTTAGGATCGCTATCGCTCACATAAAAGGATTTTCACTACTATCAGGGCTATCTTACACCCGTCAAATATAGAATAATTCTCTTTTTAAAAAAAATTCAAAAGCAAGAACAGTCAAGATTCAACTCTTAAATTTTAAAGAATCGCTTTGTCCATTTGTCCCAAAACGAACTATAAATAGCCACTAATGTAAAAACTAGTAGAAATAGATGATACCATGCATTACTAATTAAGTCAAAAAAATCTAATTTGCCATTAGCGTAGTTCAATATAAGCAATATTTGAGCACCATATGGTAAAATCCCTTGAATTATACACGAAAAAATATCCAAAATCGCAGCTGTTTTTTTAGGATTTAAATCATATTCATCATTAATTTCTTTTGCAATTGGCCCCGTGATTACAATAGAAACCGTATTGTTAGCTATAGCTAGATTAGCAAAACCTACCAAAGCGCCAATTCCCGCTTGAGCTGATTTTTTACTTTTGATTCTTTTTTTAATTTGAACTAATAAATACGTTATTCCACCCGCTTTATCTACCATAGCAGCTAAACCTCCGGTAAGCATGGATAATAAGAAAATATCAGTCATGCTGGTAAAACCTTCATAGATCTTTTGAGTAAACTCCATTAGCGTAAACGAACCACTAAAATATCCAATGATTCCTGCTAATAAAGTACCAATAAGCAGCGTTGAAAAAACATTAACACCTACAACCGCCAATACTATTACTAAAAGATAAGGCACAATTGCAATCCAGGAAAAATTATTTTTTTCTATAGCAACTGTGACAATATCCGAGTTTAAACCAAGATAAAAGAAAACCAGAATAGTCAAAATTGCAGCTGGAAAAGCTATAAACAAGTTGATTTTAAACTTATCTTTTAGATCACATCCTAATGATTGCGTTGCTGCAATTGTAGTATCAGAAATCATGGAAAGATTGTCACCAAGCATAGAACCTCCTAATAAAGCGCCAGATATAAGCGGTAATGAAGCACCACTTTTATCAGCTAATGCAACAGCAATAGGACCAATCGCTACAATTGCACCAACCGAAGTTCCTGTAGCAGTTGATAAAAAAGAAGCTATCAAGAAAATTCCTAACGGAAAATAGGCAACGTCGATAGTATTTATTCCAAGATTCACGACAGCATCAACACCGCCCATCGCTTTACTTACCACTGCGAACGCTCCCGCTAGCAAGTAAATTAAACACATGGTCATAATTTTGCTTTCCCCACATCCTGCAATTAATGTAGCAACTTTATCCTCAGTTGAGGATTTGAAAAGTAAAAAAGCAGCGATAATACCAACTAAAACAGCCACCGGTGATGGAAAAGCATAAAAATCATTCAAAATGATTCCTGCTCCCAAAAAAGTAAAAATAAAAACAAATAAAGGGATTAATGCAAAGGCATTTCCTTTGTCTTTGGAAAATAAAGTCATAAAAATAATTTAAAATTAGAAATTATGAGGAAAAACAAAGCTAAATATGGGAATGTAAACAACATTTTTTCCAAAGGATTTGGCTTATCGTTTTAGCACCTTGCTTGTTGTTGCAGGTTGCTATCCTATTGAAGGATTCGTGATAACGGGTGCAAAAGTAATTAATTATTTATGAAATATTTCGAATTTCATTCAAAAAAATAATAATACAAAAAAAGCGTCACATAAAAATGCAGCGCTTAATTATAAAATACTAAAAAACAGTTGTTAACTTTTTAGAAAGCTACGTTCCATTTTGGCAATCTTCCATTTTCATCAAGGAAGTTTTGTAAAACTTGTCCTTCTACAAATGTTGGGATTACTTTAGTCTTATCATTAAATGTTTCATACCAAACTACTTCTAGTGTGCTGATATCTTCGATTTTCATTTGTGCGGGCCAAGAATATTTTCTTCCAGTTTTTGCAAATTGGTGTCCTTCAACAATCTTATCTTTCAAACCTCCATTTTTGATTTTTAAAGTTCCATTATTCTGAACAGTTCCAGTAGAAGCAACCATAATTAACTCTTTTTCATCTCCAACGGAATACACTAAAAATACTCCAGATCCTTCTGATGCGTTGCAAACTTCTGCTAAACTATCCTCTGTGGTGAATGAAAACTGATTGGTAACTTTGAATTTTTTTAACTCTTTGTACATATTATTTTATTTTTATTTAAACTGATTTCGGCAAAAAAATACCCCACAAAACCGTGAGGCCCATTAGAATTCAGTCGTTTATGTTTGTTCTTATTATAATTGAATCTGCAAAAACAGAATATTTAATAAAGTGCAAAGATATTTCTTTAATTCAATTAATAATAAAAAAGCCCCACAAATTGTGAGGCTTCTAGAAATATTTAATTGGAGTTTAGATTAACCTAAAACTTCTTTTACTTTTTTACCAATTTCAGCTGGAGAATCTACTACGTGAATTCCACATTCTCTCATGATTTGTTTTTTAGCTTCAGCAGTATCGTCAGATCCACCAACGATTGCACCTGCATGTCCCATTGTACGTCCTGGAGGAGCAGTAACTCCTGCGATGAAACCTACAACTGGTTTACGGTTACCATCAGCTTTAATCCAATGAGCAGCATCAGCTTCTAATTGTCCACCAATTTCACCTATCATTACGATACATTCTGTTTCTGGGTCATTCATCAGTAATTCAACCGCTTCTTTAGTAGTAGTCCCAATGATTGGGTCTCCACCAATACCAATTGCAGTAGTAATTCCTAATCCTTGTTTTACAACTTGGTCAGCAGCTTCGTATGTTAATGTTCCAGATTTAGAAACAATACCAACAGTTCCTTTTTTGAAAACAAAACCTGGCATGATACCAACTTTAGCTTCACCCGGAGTAATAATTCCAGGACAATTTGGACCGATTAAGCGTGCGTTTCTCTCTTTAACATAACTATTTGCTTTTATCATGTCAGCAACAGGAATTCCTTCAGTAATTGCAATAATTACTTTTATTCCGGCATCTGCAGCTTCCATAATTGCATCTGCAGCAAAAGCCGGCGGTACAAAAATGATAGTTGTATCAGCACCTGCTTGTTCTACAGCATCTTTTACAGTATTGAAAACTGGTCTGTCTAAGTGAGTTGTCCCACCTTTTCCAGGAGTTACACCACCAACAACGTTAGTACCGTACTCAATCATTTGAGAAGCATGGAAAGTTCCTTCACTTCCTGTAAAACCTTGAACAATTATTTTGGAATCTTTATTAACTAAAACACTCATGATATATTTTTTATGTAGTTTTTAAAATCGTTATGCAAAAGTATAAAATACTAATCAGTAATCCGTATTCAGCATTCAGTTTTTTGACACTAAATTAGGATAATTGGCTCATTTGATAGCCTCGAAATAATTTATTGTCTTTTAATTGCCAAATAACAATAAAATGTGCTAGTAACATCTCTTCCCTTGGATTCTCAATCGTTTTCACAAAATGAGAATAACGAACGGAAATTAAATCATTTTCAGATAAAATGTGACTGATACGAACTTTCGAACGTACATATGCCTTGCTCAAATCATTGGATAAACTTACCAAGGAATCATAATCTAATTGAACTAATCCTTTGCTGCTGTTCCATTCGACGATAACTTCAGGATGCAAAAAATCTTTTATGACCTCGCTATCGATGAAAGCATCTGATTTATAAAATTTCTGAACGATTTCTTTAGCAGACATATTATTTTAGTTTATTTAAAATTTCTGGAATCTTCTTAATATTTGCCAGTTGTTTCAATTTTTCTCTTGATTCTTCTATTGGAGTACCAAAATACGATTTTCCTCCTTCAACTGATTTTGTGACACCAGTTTGTCCCATAATCACTGCCTTTGCTCCTATTGTTATCCCGCTGGTAGTTCCTACTTGTCCCCAAATAGTAACTTCGTCTTCAATGATTACACAACCAGCAATTCCGGTTTGTGAAGCTATCAAACATTTTTTCCCAATAACAGTGTCATGTCCAACATGTACCTGATTGTCAATTTTTGTACCCTCACCAATAGTGGTATCACCTGTAACTCCTTTGTCAATAGTACAAAGCGCCCCTATTCCCACATTATTTTTGATGACCACTCTTCCGCCAGAACGTAATTGATCGTATCCTTCAGGTCGTTTCTTATAATAAAATGCATCAGCACCCAGAATAGTTCCGGCATGAATGATTACATTATCTCCAATCACGGTGTAATCATAAATCGAAACATTAGAATGAATCAAACAATTCTTCCCAATAACAACATGATTCCCAATAAATGCATTTGGCTGTATTACAGTCCCTTCTCCTATATAAGCTGAAGTAGCTATTGAACCATTCGAAAATTGAAATGGCTTGAAATAATTTGTCAATTTATTAAAATCCCTAAAGGGATCTTCAGAAATCAACAGTACTTTTCCATCTGGACAAGTAACGTTTTTATTGATTAAAACTATTGTTGCCGCTGAATTTAATGCTTTGTCGTAATACTTAGGATGATCTACGAAAACAATATCTCCAGATTCAACAACGTGAATTTCATTCATTCCAGTCACTGGAAAATCTTTATCACCAACATATTCACAGTCGATGATAGTAGCAATTTCTTCTAAAGTGTAAAATTTTTGGAATTTCATAAATTTAATGTTCGGTTTCAATATTCAGTATTCAGCTCCTTTTTAAACTGAATACTGAACACTGTAATCTACTCTTTTACACGTTCCATATAAGAACCTGATGCAGTATCAATTTTTATTTTGTCCCCTTCATTGATAAACAAAGGAACATTTACAGTTGCACCCGTTTCAACAGTTGCTGATTTTGTTGCATTTGTAGCAGTATTTCCTTTAATTCCTGGTTCAGCATAAGTTACTTCAAGAATAACAGATGCCGGCATATCTACTGATAGCGGTAAGTCAGTTTCAGTGTTGATACTTACCATTACATTTTCTCCTTCTTTCAATAAGTCTGGTGAATCTAAAATATTTTTATTCAAAGTAATTTGTTCGAAAGTTTCTGTATTCATAAAATGAAAATCATCGCCTTCAGGGTATAAAAACTGAAATTTATGATTTTCAACTCGAACTTCTTCGATTTTATGACCAGCTGAAAACGTATTGTCTAGGACTTTTCCGTTTGTCAAACTTCTTAATTTAGTTCTAACGAAAGCTGGACCTTTTCCTGGTTTTACGTGAAGAAATTCAATAATTTTGTAAATATCGTTGTTGTATTTGATACACAATCCGTTTTTAATATCTGATGTAGATGCCATTTGAATGTTTATTTTTTATTACTATTTTTATTTTTTGGTAACTGAAATTACTTTTTTTTAGTAGTTCCCAGAATATCCTTTCATTACTCCTCTTGATGAATTTCGAATAAAATCAATGATTTCATCTCTTTCCGGTGTTGCTTCCATTTCAGCTTCAATAATACCCAGAGCCTGAGTAGTATTGTAATTTTTTTGATAAAGAATTCTGTAAATATCCTGAATTTCACGGATTTTTTCGGTAGTAAAACCGCGTCTTCTCAATCCTACAGAATTAATTCCAACATATGATAATGGTTCTTTTGCTGCTTTTGTATAAGGGGGAACATCTTTTCGAACCAGAGATCCACCAGAAATCATCGCGTGATCGCCAATATGAATAAATTGATGAATTGCAGCCAACCCACCAATAACAGCGTAGTTACCAACGGTTACATGACCGGCCAAAGCGACTCCGTTCACAATAATAGCGTTATCTCCTATATGACAATCGTGAGCAATATGAGCGGTTGCCATTACCAAACAATTATTACCTAAAGTCGTTTGACCTGATGCAATCGTTCCTCTATTGATGGTGACACACTCTCTAATCGTACAATTGTCTCCAATTATTGCCAAAGAATCTTCTCCTCCAAATTTCAAATCCTGAGGAACTGCCGATATTACAGCACCTGGAAATATATTGCAATTTTTTCCAATTCTTGCGCCTTCCATTATCGTAACATTCGACCCAATCCAAGTTCCATCCCCAATAATTACGTTATTGTGAATGGTTGTAAATGGCTCGATGACAACATTCTTGGCTATTTTGGCGCCTGGATGAACGTAGGCTAGTGGTTGATTCATCAGCTATTATTTATTTTTTATATTTATCAGAATAAAAACTCCAATCAATTCTTGTTGAGATTCAATTGTAACGTTTTCAACCTAAGTCTATTGTTTTTTTGCAATTTGCGCCATTAATTCCGCTTCAGCAACCAATTTACCATTTGCGTAAGCATTTGCTTGCATGTGGCAAATTCCTCTTCTGATTGGCGTAATTAAATCACATTTAAAAATTAAAGTATCACCAGGCAAAACTTTATGCTTGAATTTGACATTGTCAATTTTCATGAAATACGTCAAATAATTTTCAGGATCCGGAACAGTACTTAACACTAAGATTCCACCTGTTTGCGCCATTGCTTCCACAATTAAAACACCCGGCATAACTGGAGCTTCAGGAAAATGACCCACAAAGAAGTTTTCATTCATGGTAACATTTTTCATTCCCACAACATGGGTTTCAGACATTTCAATGATTCTGTCAATCAATAAAAACGGTGGTCTGTGAGGTAAAACCGCCATAATCTTATGAATATCCATCAAAGGTTCTAGGTTTAAATCATAAACAGGAACATAATTTCTTTGTTCTATTTTTATGATTTTCGCCATTTTTTTTGCAAACTGTGTATTAACAAAATGCCCAGGTTTATTCGCAATTACCTTTCCTTGAATTCTTGTTCCAATTAAAGCCAAATCACCTACAACATCAAGTAATTTATGTCTTGCAGCTTCGTTTGGATAATGTAATGTGAGATTATCTAAAATTCCATTTGGTTTAACTGTAATTTCGTCTTTTCCAAAAGCAACTTTTAAATTTTCCATTGTTGCTGCTGAAATTTCTTTGTCAACATAAACAATTGCATTATTCAAATCACCACCTTTTATCAAACCATTTTCCAAGAGAGATTCTAATTCGTGTAAAAAGCTGAAGGTTCTGGACTGTGATATTTCAGTTTTGAAATCAGCAATACTTTTCATGTTTGCATTCTGAGTTCCTAAAATTTTAGTGCCAAAATCAACCATTGCGGTAACACAATAATGATCGCTCGGCATTACTAAAATTTCACTTCCTGATGCTTCGTCAGTAAAAGAAATTACTTCTTTGACAACATATACATTTCTTTTTGCATTTTGCTCTTCAAAACCTGCTTTTTCAAGCGCTTCTACAAAATACTTAGAAGAGCCATCCATTATAGGAAGTTCAGAGGCGTTCAATTCAATAATGACATTATCTAAATCACAACCAATTAATGCTGCTAAAACATGTTCAGGTGTCTGTATTTTTACGCCAAGTTTCTCTAAATTGGTTCCTCTTTGCGTGTTTACAACATAATTCGCATCTGCTTCAATAATAGGTTGTCCTTCAAGATCTACTCGAACAAAAGTAAAACCATTATTCACTGGAGCAGGTTTAAAAGTCATTTTTACTTCTTTTCCTGTGTGTAATCCAACTCCAGTTAGCGAAATTTCTGTCTTGATGGTCTTCTGTTTAACCATTGTTTCCATTTTTTTGGTTTAATATTTGTTTTTTTAATTCTTCTATTTCTGCAACGATTTTCGGTAAATTCTTAAAATGAACATACGATTTACTAAAATCATTGTATCCAAATGTAGGGCTTCCTTGCAAGATTTCATCATCTTTTATATTTCGTCCCACACCGGATTGCGCTTGGATTCGAACATTATTTCCAATGGTTAAGTGCCCGGATATTCCAACTTGACCGCCAATCATCCCATTTTTTCCAATTTTTGTAGAACCAGCAACCCCTGTTTGAGCAGCAATTACGGTATTCTCTCCAATTTCAACATTATGAGCAATCTGAATTTGATTGTCAAGCTTTACTCCTTTTCTAATAATTGTTGATCCCATTGTGGCCCTATCTATTGTGGTACATGAACCTATATCAACATTATCTTCAATAATTACGTTTCCTATTTGCGGAATCTTAGTATACGATCCGTCTGGATTTGGTGCAAAACCAAAACCATCAGCGCCAATAATAGCTCCGGAATGAATGGTACAATTATTCCCAATCACCGTCTCCGAATATATTTTTGCGCCTGCAAATAACAATACATTATCGCCAATTACCACATTATCTCCAACAAAACAATTGGGATATATTTTTACATTTTTTCCCAAAACTACATTCTGTCCCACATAACTAAAGCTACCAAGATATAAATTATCTCCGTATTTTACACTTTGTGAAAGAAAAGAAGGTTGCTCTATTCCACTTTTATTTAATTTCACCTGATTATAAAACTCCAATAATTTAGAAAATGCGGCATACGCATCCTGTACTTTTATTAATGTTGTAGTCAAGGGTGATTCTGGTTCAAAAGTCTCATTAACAATTGTTACGGAAGCTTTTGTAGAATATATATAATTAAGATATTTAGGATTTGATAAAAAAGTAAGCGATCCCTCCGTGCCATCTTCGATTTTTGACAATCTAAAAACTTCGGCCATGGGATTCCCTACCACTACTCCTTCTAAAATCCCCGCTATTTGTTCTGCTGTAAATTTCATCCCGACAAAAATATAAAAAAATAGATTTTAAATGACGTTTTTATAACAGTTGTTTTGGGAAACAGATATAATACTTAGTCACTAATTTAGATAACGATTTTAAATTCAGCTGGTCAGAAGATTCTATAACGTCCTCAATTGTGCTGTCTTTTTTCAAAATTCGTATCGGTTCCGCTTCTTTGCTGTACGCCTGATTTTTTATTTTGCCTTTAAAAATAAAATAATTAGTTTCTAATAATGAAATATTATTTTCCAGTGCAAATCGTTCTTTTAGCGGCTGTAATTCTTCAATCACTACTTTTTCACTGGTTAATTTTATTTTTAATAAATCTCTGTTGACAATCATTTTACTCAAAGACGATAAAATAAAATCATCCTGTTTTTGCCAAGATTTCAAAGCTCCAATAATATCAAAATCATCTAATTGAGCAAATAAATCTAAAGTTTCAGCATCAAAGGTATCAATCGTTACCTTGTTTTGCATAAAAAACAATAACGGTTCACTGCATGGCAACTGCACTCCTTTTAACGTTAATTCTTTGGCGCGTTTTAAGATTTTCATCAAAATTAACTCTGCCACTAAACTCGTTTTGTGCAAATACGCCTGCCAATACATTAAGCGTCTCGACATCAAAAACTTTTCTACAGAATAAATCCCTTTTTCTTCAATTACCAAATAATCTTCTACCACATTCATCATTTGAATCAGTCTTTCCGAATTGACATTTCCTTCTGCCACTCCCGAATAAAAACTATCACGTTTTAAATAATCCATTCGATCCATATCCAACTGACTGGAAATCAATTGCAACATGAATTTCCTATTGTATTCTCCTTTGAAAACCTGAATTGCCAAACTTAACTGACCGTTAAATTCCACATTCAATTGGTTCATAAATAACAGTGAAATTTCTTCGTGATGTACATCTTCAACAATGCTTTTTTCCATTGCATGCGAAAAAGGTCCATGCCCAATATCGTGCAGTAAAATAGCAATATATAATGCATTTTCTTCTTCTTGAGAAATAGAAACTCCTTTAAAACGCAACACATCGACTGCTTTTTGCATCAAATGCATACAGCCTAAAGCGTGATGAAAACGGGTGTGATTCGCTCCGGGATATACTAAATACGACAATCCCATTTGGGAAATGCGGCGTAAACGTTGAAAATATGGATGCTGAACTAAATCGTAGATTAATGCATTTGGAATGGTAATAAACCCATAAATGGGATCATTGAATATTTTTAGCTTATTGATTTGACTCACTATAAGTTTGTTTTTAAGGTCAACAAATATAAGTAAATTAGATTTCAAAACAGAAGCGTTACTGATACTGATTTAGAACAAAAAAAAAACGGAGCGTTTATGGCGCTCCGTTAGTCTATTTATTTTTAAAGTTTTCTAATCCAAATATTTCTAAATTGATTTTTTGAATCGTGATCTTGAAGCGAAATAACATCTTCGCCGTGAGACGACGGATAATTATGTAAACCTATGTAAAGCGTCAATCCGTTAATAGTAGTGTTATTTTGTACTAAAACCCCATTCAAAAATACGGTTATTCTAGCTGGAGCATCAATTTTGCCATCTGCTTTGAATCGAGGTGCCGTATAAATTACATCATAAGCATTCCACTCTAATGGTGTTTTTACCGCGTTAACTAATGGTGGATGATCTTTATAGATGCTTCCCGCCTGTCCATTGCTGTATGTTCTGTTATTGTAGGAATCCAATATTTGCAATTCATACCTATTTTGGAAAAATACACCGCTATTTCCTCTAGCCTGTCCACCATCTAAAACAACATCCGGCGCACTCCATTCCAAATGCAGTTGACAATCTCCAAAAGACATTTTGGTTTGAATGGCTCCTGAACCTGGAACAACTTCCATGTAATCTTTGTCAATAATTTTCCAAGGTGCAGTTTTGCTGGCATCTTTTTGACTTACCCATTGATCTAAGTTTTTACCGTCAAATAAAATAATGGCATCCGAAGGTGCATTTCCAATGGTTTTTGCGGGAGTAATAACTTTCACTTCTGGTTCCCAAATTTCAGTCATTTCCGGTTTCATTGGCATTGGTGAAACCTCCGGCGGCGTGTTGACATATTTGTGTTGCGCCATAGCTGCCGTTGCAGAAAATAAGGCAATCATTAAAAAAGAGTTCGTGAAGTCTTTAGATTTCATAGTTAAATTCATTTGGTTTAATACAATATAGGCTAATTGTTCTCTTTTCAATATTAAGCATTTTTTTTTCACGAACTAACTTTTAATTTAAATATAACTAATTGAGGGTTAAACTTTAGATTTTTATTCGAAAGACAATAAGTTATAGAGAAATCGTTTTCTTGAAAATTAACATAATTTTAAGTTCGTTTAGTTCGGTAAATTACGAACTAACTTTACTTTTGCAAAAAAAATCATGGCAACAATCCAAAAAGAGAGAGAAGAACTCATCGAGATGTTCGGAATTCATTTTGAGTTATTATACAATTTACCGCCATTAGGTTCCAGAATTCTTGGATTATTAATAGTAGATGGTTGCAAGACCGGGTTAACATTTGAAGAGATAGTTGAAAAAATGGCTGCCAGTAAAAGCTCTATTTCCACAAACTTGAATCTACTTCTAAAGATGGATAAAATAAATTACTACACAGTAAGTGGCGATCGTAAAAAATATTTTAAACCATCTCCATTTAGTGAAAGACTTTCTAATTATATCAAAATCCTTGATTTTGAAAAAAAAATAATAGACAAATTAATCACGTACAGAGAGCAGACTATTTCTTGTAAAGAGGAACAATGCAATATGGAAAATGTAAAAGCCTATAAAGTCCATGTATGTGAAGTGGAGGAACTTTTGATTAAAACCATCGAAAAATTCAAAGAAATAGAAATCAATAACAGTAAAAATAATTAATCAATTTTAGTAAATAGTCCGCATGAAAAAGAAATATTTTATAAGTGTAATTTTGTTATCAATAAGCTTACTCTCTTGCAAAAAAGAAACTACTCAAACGGCTCCTCCAGTTATGTCCTATAAAGTAGTCAAAATAGGAAACTCTAATACCACTTTATTAGCGGAGTATCCTGCCAGTTTAGAAGGAATTACTGATATTGACATTCGTGCAAAAGTGGATGGCTATATTGAAAAAATATTTGTGCAAGAAGGCCAAGAAGTTAAAAAAGGGCAATTACTTTTTAAATTAGAGACACAAACTGCAACCCAAGAAGCTGGTGCTGCAAAAGCAAAAGTTGCTGCTGCTCAAGTAGAGGTAAATCGATTAATCCCTTTGGTAGAACGTAACATTATCAGTGATGTGCAATTAGAAACTGCAAAAGCAAATTTAGCCAGTGCCAAGAGTACCTATCAAAGTATAGTTGCCAGAATTAATTATGCTACTATAAAAAGTCCCGTGAATGGAATTGTAGGGAATTTGCCTTTAAGACTGGGAAGTTATGTCAGTAGCCAAACCGTTGAACCATTAACCCGAATTTCAGATGTAAGTACCATTTATGCTTATTTTTCAGTGAATGAAAAAGAACAATTGGATATCATGATGAATGCTGAAGGACAGTCATTTCAGGAAAAAATAAACAAAATGGAAGCGGTGAATTTGGTTTTGAGCAATGGTATGCCTTATGAACAAAAGGGTAAAATTGAAACCTTTAGCGGACAAGCCAATGCACAAACAGGATCGTTTAATGTAAGAGCACGCTTTGCAAACGGAAACAAATTGTTGCGTTCTGGAGGAAGTGGAACGATACAAATCCCAACAAATTTAGAAGATGTTATTATTGTCCCACAAAATGCGACATTAGAATTGCAAGACAAGCGTATTGCCCTTGTTGTGGATAAAAATAACAAAGTACAAGCGGTTCCTATTGTAGTTCGTGCAATTCCTGGAGGCAAATTTTTTGTAGTGGATAGCGGATTAAATTTAAATGATAAAATACTTGTTGAAGGTGTTGGGATTGTTACGGAAGGAACCCTTATTAAACCTGAAGTAGTCGATTTTAATACCATAATCAATCCTGCAAAAAAATAATTCACACACTAACTATTGAATAAATAATAAAATATGTTTTCAAAATTCATTGACAGACCGGTATTGTCAACGGTGATATCTATTATCATCGTAATTTTGGGAGTTTTAGGGTTAATCTCACTTCCAGTTTCACAATATCCAGAAATAGCACCACCTACAGTAACTGTATCAGCAAATTATCAAGGAGCCAGTGCCGAAGTGGTAATGAGCTCGGTGGTAATTCCATTAGAAGAACAAATCAACGGTGTCGAAGACATGACTTACATGACTTCTACATCAAATAATGATGGTTCGGCAGCCATTAATATTTACTTTAAATTAGGAACAAATCCAGATTTAGCCGCTGTAAATGTGCAAAATCGTGTTTCACGTGCTACACCTTTGCTACCTCAGGAAGTTACAAAAGCCGGTGTTACAACTTCAAAAAGACAGAGCGATAATATCTTGATTTTATCATTATACAGTGACAACCCCGATTATGATGATACTTTTCTTCAAAATTATGCTAACATTAATATTTTACCAAAAATAAAACGTGTAGCTGGAGTTGGAGAAGCAATGATTTTTGGACAAAAAGACTACTCCATGCGCATTTGGCTTAAGCCAGATGTAATGGGTGCATATGGACTTGTTCCTTCGGACATTACAGCATTATTGGCTGAGCAGAATATTGAAGCCGCTCCAGGACAATTAGGTGAAAGTGGTGACCAATCTTTTCAATATGCTTTAAAATATAAAGGTCGTTTGCAAAATGTAAAAGAGTTCGAAGAAATTATCGTTCGTTCAACCGAAAACGGAGAAATCCTTAAGTTAGGCGATGTTGCAAAAATTGAATTGGGAGCTGTAAACTATGCCAGTAATGCGTACACAAACGGAAACAAATCCATTGCGATTGCAATTGCTCAAACTGCAGGATCTAATGCACAAGAAGTAATTGAAGGTTCCTTAAAAGTATTAGATGAAGCGGAAGTAAATTTCCCAAAAGGGGTAAAATATGCCACTTTAATTAATGCAAACGACTTCTTAGACGAATCTATTACTAAAGTGATTCATACCTTAATTGAAGCCTTTATATTGGTGTTCATCGTAGTTTTTATCTTCTTACAAGACTGGAGATCGACCCTTATACCTGCAATATCTGTTCCTGTTGCAATTGTGGGAACGTTCTTTTTCCTAAGTTTATTTGGCTTTACCATAAATTTACTAACGCTTTTTGCCTTAGTACTCGCTGTGGGAATTGTGGTCGATGATGCCATTGTCGTCGTTGAGGCCGTGCATGCCAAAATGGAAGCTGGGGAACATAATCCCAAAAAAGCGGCTCACAGTGCCATGCAGGATATTAGTAGTGCAATTATTTCCATTACGTTAGTTATGTCGGCAGTATTTATTCCAGTTTCATTTATCAGTGGATCTGCGGGAGTTTTCTACAAGCAGTTTGGAATAACTTTAGCTGTTGCAATCGTATTATCAGCTATTAATGCCTTGACACTTTCCCCAGCTTTATGTGCCATTTTCTTAAAAGAACACGATAAAAGTGCTAAGAAAAAAGGTTTTGCAGATCGCTTTTTTACTGCATTTAATGTTGGATTTGAAACCACAACCGCTAAATATAAAAGATCTATTGAGTTTTTTATAAAACGAAAATGGTTGGCATTTTTAGGAATTGCCATCTTTGCAGGAATTTTTATCTTATTATTAAATATTACTCCAAAGGCTTTTGTTCCGGGTGAAGATACAGGTGCTATTCTTTCAGATATTTCGCTTCCGCCAGGAACGTCATTGGAAAGAACAGAAGAGGTTTTATTACAAATTGAAAATAAAGTTAAAGACATTTCTGAAATAAAAGAAGTGCTTCGTATTTCAGGTCGAAGTTTACTAAGTGGTACCGGTAGCAACTACGGAATGGTAATCGTGAAATTGAAAACTTGGGCAGAACGTAAAGAAACGAATCAAGAAATAAATGCAGTTGTACAGGAATTATTTAAGCGAACAGCTTCAGTAAAAGATGCAAAAGTCCTTTATTTTGCTCGTCCTACACTTGTTGGTTTTGGTTTTACCAATGGTTTTGAATTTCAATTACAAGATCAAAAAGGAGGAACAATCTCGGAGTTAAGTGAGGTAAATAATAAATTTTTGGCAGCTTTAAACAGCCGTCCTGAAATCAAATATGCGACTACTTCTTTTTCTCCAAATTATCCGCAGTACCGAATTGATTTGAATGTTGCTTCCATAAAAAAATCAGGTTTAACAGTTACTGATGTTTTAGGAACGATGCAAGGATATTATGGTGGCGTTTATGCTTCTAATTTCAACAAATTTGGAAAACAATTTCGTGTGGTTTACCAATCTGAACCTGAATTTAGAAGTAATCCCGAATCATTAAATCAAGTATTAGTCAGAAATAAAAACGGTCAAATGGCGCCTATTTCACAATTTGTGACGTTAGTAAAAGTATTTGGCCCTCAAGCAATAGAGCGTTTCAATTTGTTTACTTCTGTAAAAATCACAGGTGCTCCAAACGTAGGTTTCAGTTCTGGTGATGCCATCAAAGCAGTTGAGGAAGTGGCAAGTCAAACTTTACCTATTGGTTATGGCTATGAGTTTTCAGGAATGACCCGAGAGGAAATAAGTGCAGGCGGTCAAACATTGTATATTTTCCTATTGTGTTTGGTATTTGTATATTTCTTGTTAGCTGCTCAATATGAAAGTTATATGTTGCCTTTTGCCGTATTAATTTCATTGCCAATTGGTTTAGCAGGAGCGTACTTATTTGCTTATTTATTCGACGTGAGTGATAACATTTACCTTCAAATAACACTGATTATGCTTATTGGATTACTCGCTAAGAACGCCATTTTGATCGTCGAATTTTCTGTAGATTCCAGAAAAAAAGGAATGAGTATAACGCAAGCTGCTATTCATGGTGCAGTCGCGCGTTTGCGTCCTATATTAATGACATCATTTGCATTTATCTTTGGATTATTACCTTTAATGTTAGCTAAAGGAGCTGGAGCTATTGGAAACAATGCTATTGGAACTGGAGCTATTGGTGGAATGTTAATAGGAACTATTTTTGGTGTTTTTGTAATACCAGTTCTTTTTATTGTCTTTCAAACCTTACAGGAAAAAATTTCTACAAAACCACTTCCTATAGAAAATCAGGATTCAAATGTCGCACTTTTAAACAAAGAAAATGAAGAATAAGTTAACTAAAATAGCAGTACTTGTTGCAACCGCAACAGTAATGCAATCGTGCTTTGTTGCCAAAGAATACGACCGACCAGAATTAAAAACGGAAAATTTATACCGAAACGAAATTGTTTCAACCGATACCATTTCACTTGCAAATGTTGCCTGGGAGAACGTTTTCACGGATCCGATTTTGCAGGGATATATCAAGAAAGGATTAGAAAATAATTTGGATATCAAAATTGCCATGCAAAATATTGCAGCGGCAGAAGCATCGATGAAGCAAGGAAAAGCAGGGTACTTCCCTACTCTTTCTGCCGGTGCCGACTGGACGCATCAGGAACTTTCTAGGAATAGTCAGTTTGGTGCATTGTTGCAAGACAGAAGTACCAATCAATATCAGTTAACAGGAAATCTTTCATGGGAAGCTGATATTTGGGGAAAAATAAGAAGCAACAAGCGTGCTGCAAATGCTGTATATCTGCAAACAACTGCTGCCAATCAAGCCGTAAAAACGCAGTTGATTGCTAACATTGCCGCTACTTATTATCAATTGCTTTCGGTTGATGCGCAAATAAAATTAGCGGAGAAAACATTGGTAAACAGAGATAAAAGTGTTGAAACTATTGTAGCATTGAAAAAAGCGGGAAATGTAACTGAAGTTGGCGTTAAGCAAACAGAAGCTCAGAAATATGCTACCCAAATCATCATTGCCGATTTAAAGAATAGCATTATTATTCTTGAAAACACCATAAGTATTCTGATGGGTCAAGGTCCTACCAAAGTTGAAAGAAGCACATTCGAGTCTCAATCCATGCAACCTACAATTACACTTGGGGTTCCTGCAACTTTGCTGCGAAACAGACCTGACGTTATTGCAGCTGAATACAACTTAATTTCTAATTTTGAACAAACTAATGTAGCCAAAAGTAATTTTTATCCAACACTGAAAGTTACTGCAACTGGCGGACTTCAGAGTATCGATTTGAAAGAATGGTTTAGTGCCAATTCAATTTTCGCAAATGTAATTACGGGATTGACGCAACCCATTTTCAATCAACGCCAAATTAAAACGAAGTTTGAAATTGCTAAAGCCAATCAGGAAAAAGCCTATCTTCAATTTGAGCAGTCATTATTGATTGCTGGAAAAGAAGTTTCGGATGCTTTGGCACAATACAATAATGAGACGTATAAACTTACGGTTAGAGAAAAACAAGTCGATGCGTTGAATAAAGCCACCGATTATTCGGATGAATTATTGACATATGGTTTAGCCAATTATTTAGAAGTTTTGACCGTAAAAGACAATGCTTTGAATGCTGAACTAAGCTTGATAGACAATAAATTCCAACAATACAAAGCGATAATTCAATTGTACAGAGCCCTTGGTGGTGGCTGGCAGTAATCAAATTGCTTGACTAAATAGTATTGATTCCTGTTTGTTCAAAACCACTGCTCTTTGTACCGGCAGTGGTTTTGTCTTTTAAATTATAATTGTATTGAATGGTATTATTGACGTTCTCAGTGAAAGATTACGTTATAAAAAAACACAAAACCAAAGCAAATAAGCGTCAGAAATACAAATCCAAAGAATATACTTTTTTGAGACTCAATTACTGGTTTGTTGTCTTTGTATAAACTCATTACCACTCCATTTAGTCCATAACCCAAAATAAATTTACACGCAACTTCTTGATCATTTTCAATCATTTTAAAATGATGTGTTGCTCCGGTTATCGAACTTTTCTCCGAAACTACTTTACCGTTTAGTACTATTGTCTCTCTTCCGATAAAAGAATTAAAAACTTCAATTTTATTGTCTCCAAGATTTATTGTTGTAAATTTCATAGTGTGGTTTTTGTTAAATTTCATTAATCAGTTACTAAAATAGCGTAGCCGTAATTATCGGACCAGCCGGATGATAACGGCAATAATTTTCGAGTGTGAGCTTCTCTGGTCATTCCTGTTTTTTCTAAAACATGTATGGAACCAATATTCCCGACCGCACAACCTGCTTCAATCCGATGCAGATTCAGTTCATTGAAACCATAACGGAGAATTTCTTTTAAAGATTCTGTAGCGTATCCTTTGTTCCAATGATCTTTGTGGAATTTGAACCAAACTTCAGCATTTTTATATTTTACTTTCCCCAAATTAATTCCAATTAATCCTATAATTTGGTTTCCGGTATTCATTTCGACCGCAAAAGTAAAATGAGTCGTAATTGCTTTATTGTTTTCAGAAATCCACTTTTCTAACAGAAGTTTTGTTTCTTCACTATTTTCCGGAATTCCTAACGTATTGAACTCATCGGTTTCTTTCAAAGAATGCAATTCATGAACATAATCCAAATCCAATAGTGTAATTGGTCTTAAAATCAATCGTTCTGTTTTGAGAATTAGGGTGTTCATTTTTTGTTCTTTATAATACTAAAACAACTTATATATTCTGTGAATTGGAATCATCACACCTTGCTTCAGAATAACATTTTTGTCAGTAACAGCCCAAACCGTAGTGTCTACAACTTTCTTGGATTCAGTGTCTTCGAAGAAAATTTTAATTTTTGAATGTTCCAAATTACCCAACGATAAAGCTCTGTTGATTTCACCGGTTCTAGTTTTTATTTCATCAACATCGTTTAGAACATCTGTCTTTGGAAATTTAAGAAGCGCAATATCTTCTTTATCAATGATTTTGAAATCTTCTGTCATAATAGTAAAAATTTAATTAATAATAAATTGCAGTACTGTGGTAGTACAAAAACTTGACCAATTTTATTCGCCATAATACTACATTACAAAAATAAAACCTCCATACTTTGTAACTGCCAATTTTATATTAATTTTTCTCTGCGTAATGTCTTATTTTCTTAATGTTGTCAGGGTTATTGTTTCAAAAAGTAAAACCCAAATTTTATTAATTCCTATTTTTTCGAGGCTCAATAAATTCCCTGTTTTTTTCGTAAGTAATTCTTAAAGAAATTAATTTACTGTATTTAAAAAAAACAGAATTTCAAGAATGAAATTTATTTTTTATTGATTTAAGAATTTGAAGCTGCTGTAAAAAAGAGCATTATTAAAATCAGTATCGGTTTCATCATTTTGTTTTTACTCGAATATTTTTATCAGCGAATGTGTTTAAAATTCTTTTAAATTGTTCGTTTTGTTGCAATTTTAATCAATGTTATTTGCGGTCACGAGTGTGACGCTCTGGTTATCTTGGGATTATTATGTCTGTTAACGCTCCAACTATAATAACTGCTAATGCAAAAGTTAGCATACCAAAAATATAAGCAAAAAAAGCTTTAAAGTAAGAGGAAACTTTTCTTTTATCATAAAATTGTCCAACAGCCCACGTTGTGTAAATAAGTCCAACAATTTCTCCAAATAGCTTTAAGTCTAAATGTGTTATCCATTGAATAATTCCAAAAACTGAATAAATCAACATTCCAATTCCCATAACGAAACAGAGAAGAATTAGTATTTCAAATATGTTGTATTTGTGCTTTTTGAAAAACAGTTTTGTCCACAATGCAATGAATACACCCATAATTATATTCGAGTACCCTAAATGTCCTTGTGTCCATTTAAAAATTTCACTTGTTGTAGATTTAACACTATCTAAATAGCTTAAATAGCCGTCTTGAAAATGCAAAAAGTGACTACTCAATGAGTAGATTAATGAAGTTACGATAATAAAAATAATTGGCTTTACAATTCTTGTTCTGTTTTCAGTGAGATAATTTTTTACATTTTGTCCTGGATTTGTAATTAGTTCTCTAATCGTATATAAAATTCCACGCTCAAAATGCAAAACGTGTTCAATTTCGTGAATTATGTAATGTCTATCAATTCTTTTCAGTTCGTTTGGTTGTCCACAGTTTGGACAATATTTTAAAGTTAAATCTGTGTTGCAATTTTTACATTTCATTTCTCTTTCTGTCAATTTTTATTTGTTTATTGGGTCTGTTTACAATAGATCCAACTTATTTATATGTGTCCTAAGCTCACCCAAAGCCGACCATTTTTAGGCGGCTTTACGTAATATACATCTATTATTATTTTTTACGAAAATATAAAAAAACAACTACAAATAATCAAATGTAATTTATATTATAAAAAAACTCTTCTTCTCAAACGTTCTTGTAAACCCCAATCATTCTTTCAACTGCGTGAGGGATGGAAGCGGCATCCTTTCCTTTTTTCTTTAAGAAGGAAAGATACAGCGTACAGCCCGACCCGGGCGGAGTTTACGGAGGATGGGGCACGCCTAAAAACAAATATAAAACAAAATGAAAGCGAATTTCGGTTTTATAAAATGTAGCGTAAGTGTGTTAAAAAATTATCATAATATTAGCAGGAAGCCGTTACAAAAAAATGTAATTTGGCACTTTAATTTAGGCACGATAGAACACTTGTTGATACAATTATGGACAAAATAAAAATACTTTGGGTTGATGATGAAATCGACCTTTTGAAACCACATATATTATTTCTGGAAAAGAAAAATTACGAGGTAACTACTTGTAATAACGGACTTGACGCCATTGGGATTTTTGAGGAAAACAATTTTGATATTGTTTTTTTGGATGAAAATATGCCCGGAATGAGCGGTTTGGAAACGCTGTCAGAAATGAAGGAGAAAAAATCTTCGGTTCCCATGATTATGATTACGAAAAGCGAGGAAGAATATATTATGGAGGAAGCCATAGGTTCTAAAATTGCTGATTATTTGATCAAACCCGTGAATCCAAACCAGATTTTGTTAAGTTTAAAGAAAAATCTGGATCATTCCCGATTGATTTCGCAGAAAACAACGCTGGATTATCAGAAGGAATTTAGAAAAATCACTATGGAAATGGCGATGGTGAATTCCTATGAAGACTGGATTGAGTTGTACAAGAAATTGATTTTTTGGGAACTGGAATTGGAGAATATCGATGATCAGAGTATGATTGAAATTTTGGAATCCCAAAAAACAGAAGCCAATTCGCAATTTGGAAAATTCATTGAGCGCAATTACGAGGATTGGTTTGCTCCAAAAGCAGATAAACCGGTACAATCGCACACGTTATTCAAAGAATTAGTTCTTCCTGAACTTAAGAAAAAAGACAAGCCCATTTTGTTTGTCGTGATTGACAACCTGCGTTACGACCAATGGAAAACTTTTGAAAGTGTAGTGGGAAATTACTACAAACTGGAAAAAGAAGTGCCTTACTACTCTATTCTTCCTACGGCGACGCAATATGCAAGAAACGCAATTTTCTCTGGTTTAACGCCATTGGAAATGGAAAAACAGTTTCCGCAATACTGGAAAAATGACCCTGAAGAAGGCGGAAAAAACCTTTTTGAAGCCGAATTTTTGACGGCGCAATTGAAACGATTGGGCTTGAATATCAAGGAAGATTATTTTAAAATCACCAGTCTTGCCGGCGGAAAAAAATTAGCCGAAAGCTTCAAAGCCTTAAAAGATAATGATTTAGTGACCGTGGTATACAACTTTGTAGATATGCTTTCGCATGCCAAAACAGAGATGGATGTGGTGAAAGAGTTGGCCTCAGATGATAAAGCATATCGCTCGCTGACGTTGAGTTGGTTTAAGAATTCCCCACTTTTAGAAATCATTCAACAGGCCCAAAAAATGGGTTTCAAATTGATTTTGACCACCGATCACGGGACAATAAATGTAAAAAATCCATCAAAAGTGGTGGGTGACAAAAATACGAGTTTGAATTTACGTTACAAAACCGGACGCAGTTTGACATACGAACACAAAGACGTTTACGCTGTGAAAGAACCAAAAAATATTGGTTTGCCTACCATAAATATGAGTAGTTCTTATATTTTTGCAAAAAATGATTTGTTCTTGGCGTATGTCAACAATTATAATCATTATGTGAGTTATTACAAAAACACGTATCAGCACGGTGGAATTTCATTGGAAGAAATGATTATTCCGTTTTTAGTTTTTAACCCAAAATAAAAAAGTAGTCAGACTCAGTTTTCAGTGTACGGCAAGAACCTTAAACTTTAAACTTTAAACAATTTTATAAGAATGAATATCATTTTTTCTATAGACCAGCTCGAAGAAGTGGCGCAAAAAATAATAGCCGCAAATCCCAAAAAAGTAATTCTTTTTCACGGAGAAATGGGCGTTGGAAAAACGACATTGATCAAGCAATTGTGTAAAACACTTGGCGTAACCGGAGCAACGAGCAGTCCAACCTTTTCTTTAGTTAATGAATATGAAGCAATTGACAATCAGCTGGTTTATCATTTTGATTTTTATCGATTAAACAAAGAGGAAGAAGCTATGGATATGGGTATTGATGATTATTTATATTCCGGTAATTGGTGCTTTATAGAATGGGCAGAGAAGATTCCAAATTTGATTCCCGAGGTACATTCGGTTATCACTATTTCACTGCTTGCTGATGGAAAACGTTCTTTAACTTTAAGCTAAAAGTAAACATGAGTGTAGACAATACGGTATCAATTATCCCATTTTCTCCTGCTGAAAAAGAAGCTATAAAAACATTAAATCTGGAATGGTTGCAAAAACACTTTAGGGTTGAACCCAAAGATGAACTTGTGCTTTCCAATCCGGAAGGTCAGATAATAGACAAAGGTGGAATGATTTTTTATGCGAAATATAAATATGAAATCGTAGGAACGGTTTCCTTAATAAAAATTGACGATACGACTTTCGAACTGAGTAAAATGGCAGTTACAGATGGTGTACAAGGATTAGGAATTGGCAAGAAACTAATGTTGCATTGTCTTGCTGTTGCCGAAGCAAAAGGAATGGAAAAAGTGATTTTATATTCGAACCGGAAATTACTGTCGGCTATTCATTTGTATGAAAAATTTGGTTTCGTAGAAGTACCATTGGAAGATGGCGTTTATGAAAGAGCCGATATCAAAATGGAAAGAATCATTCGCTGAAATTAAGCAGCATTCCAAATGAATTTAACACGATTGAATTTGTACTGTTTATAAAACTTTTTACGTAAATTGTACCCTTAATTTAACAACAACAATGTCAATAACTATAACGCCATTCACAAAACAACAGCTTTTGCCCCAAGAGGAAAAACTGGAAATTGCAAGACAAAAAAGCGAACTTTTTATTGGGATTCCAAAAGAGACGAGTTATCAGGAACGCCGAATTTGTCTTACCCCAGATGCTGTTAACTCGCTTACCTATCATGGCCATCGAGTGATGATTGAAGCGGGAGCGGGATTGAGTTCGAGTTATACTGATAAAGAATATTCTGATGCAGGTGCCGAAATTACTAATGATACCAAAAAAGTATTCACTTGCCCCATGATTTTGAAAGTGGAACCAGCCACACTCGCTGAAATTGAAATGATGAACACGCAAACAATTTTGCTGTCCGCCATTCAATTGAAAACCCGAAAGAAAACATACTTTGAGGCGTTAACCAAAAAGAAAATTACTGCTCTAGCTTTTGAATACATCAAGGACGAAGACGGAACGTATCCTGCGGTGAAATCCTTGAGCGAAATTGCCGGAACAGCATCCATTCTTATCGCTGCCGAGTTGATGATTACCAACGAATTTGGAAAAGGATTATTATTCGGGAACATTACCGGCGTCCCTCCTACTGATGTGGTTATTTTAGGCGCAGGAACCGTTGGGGAATTTGCTGCAAAAACTGCTATAGGATTAGGTGCTAGTGTCAAAGTTTTTGACAATTCTATTACCAAATTACGTCGTTTACAAAATAATTTAAACCAAAGGATTTTCACTTCCACGATACAACCAAAAGCGTTACTTAAAGCACTCCGACGTTGCGATGTAGCCATTGGTGCCATGCGAGGCAAAGAACGTTGTCCAGTTATTGTCACAGAAACCATGGTGGAGCACATGAAAAATGGAGCCGTAATTGTGGATGTAAGTATTGATACCGGCGGTTGTTTTGAGACCTCGGAAGTGACTTCACATGAGAAACCAACGTTTATCAAAAACAATGTTTTACATTATTGTGTACCCAATATACCTTCCCGATATTCTAAAACGGCATCGCTTTCCATAAGTAACATAATTTCCCCTTACCTGATGAAAATTGCTGAAGATGGCGGCATCGAAAGTGCTATACGTTGTGATAAAGGATTGAAAAATGGAGTTTACATGTACCACGGAATCCTCACTAATACTTCCATAGGCGAATGGTTTGATTTGCCTTATAACGACATCAATTTAATTGTTTTTTAAGAAAACTTTCTTCTACCTTTGCCAAAAATTTAATTCATGAAGTTTATACATCGTTTTGCCTATTATCTAGTAGGTTTAGTAATAGGACTGTTTTTTGTAGCGTTAGTTTTCAGTGGTAAAGATACCCGTTGTAACTATTTTCCAAATGCAAGAGTTTTGAATGATTTGAGAAACAAACCGTTTTATTATTCGGATAAAGCTTCAATGATTTTGGCTGAAAAATGGATTGACACTGCCGATATTAAAAATACATTGCAATTTGGTGACGTAGATTTTGATCAAAGTAACAAAGAACTTAAAAAAGGAAAGTTATACATCATCGAAGGAAAAACAATCAAAAACCAAGAGGTAACTTTGAAAGTGATTAATTACGCTGATAAAGCCGTTTTAGAGGATATTATTAAAAAATAATTACTCTTTATACCAACAAAAGTAAATTTTAGAAAATAGTATTTTTAAAATCAAACCATTAAGATATTTAGAAAATTAAGTATTATAGCCTTAATTAAACTTAATTTCTTAATGGTTCAGAAAAAGGAAATTTGAAAATAGTTTAAAAAACTACAACCACTTTATAGGTTCTAAATTATTACTTTCTAAATACGAATTCGTCTTACTAAAATGTTTATTTCCAAACCATTTTCCTTGATTGGCGCTCATTGGCGAAGGATGCCCGGATTCTAAAACTAAATGTTTTTTTCGATCTATTTTGAGTCCTTTTTTATGGGCGAAATTCCCCCAAAGTAAGAAAACAACATGTTCTTTTTCTTCCGAAATTTTCTGTATAACTGCATCCGTAAAAAGATTCCATTTTAAGTGTTTATGACTATTCGCATTGTCTTCTCTCACGGTCAGCGATGCATTCAACAATAAAACACCCTGCTTTGCCCAAGCTTCTAAATTACCGGAAGTGGGCATGAAAATAGTTTCCAAATCTTCACTCATTTCGCGGAAAATATTGCGTAACGAAGGCGGAATTCGAACAGCATCATTCACAGAGAAACACAAACCATTGGCTTCGCCCTTGCCGTGATATGGATCTTGACCAATGATAACCACTTTTACATCTTTGAAACTACAATAATTAAAGGCAGCAAAAATCAATTCTTTAGGGGGATAACACGTATGATTTTTATATTCTTCATCAACCGTTTCCATTAATTCCTGAAAATAGGATTTCTTGATTTCACCAGATAAAATGGATTGCCAAGTGGGATTAAGATTGATTTGCATAGTTAAATATTAGAAAGCAAAGATACAGAGAGAATATTTTTTTTGAATCATAAAAAGGATAATAAACATTCATTAATTCTTTGTGAAAGTCTGTTAAATAGTCTTAACTATTAGCTATTTTTGTGTTGAAAAGAATTATACGATAAATGATATCCATCACTGAAAAAACATTACAAGATTTACAATTTCCAACGGTTCTCGAAACCATTTCGACCATTTGTAACACTGACATTGGAAAACAAAAAGCATTAGAAATAACCCCTTTTAAAGACAAGGAAACATTGATGCAGGCATTAATGCAAACCTCAGAATATGTTTCGTCTTTCCAAAATAACAATGCGATTCCCAATCATGGTTTTGATGCTATCACGCATGAAATAAAGTTTCTTGCCATTGAAGACAGTTTCTTGGAAGTGGGCAGTTTTAGAAAAATCGCTACCATTTCTTCAACGGTAAATTTCTTGTTGAGTTTTTTGAGAAAATTCGAGGATTATTATCCAAATATAAACGCAAGAGCAAACCAAGTCGAACTGACCAAAGAAATCATCACGATGGTGGACGAAGTAGTCGATAAATATGGCGAAATTAAAGACAATGCATCCCCGGATTTATTGAACATCCGTCGCAGTATGAATGCTGTTCGAGGAAAAGTCAATCAAAGTTTTGGTACAGCATTGACTCAATACAATGCTTTAGGATATTTAGACGATATCAAAGAAAGTTTTGTTCAAAATCGACGTGTTTTAGCAGTTTTAGCAATGTATCGCCGTAAAGTAAAAGGATCCATTTTGGGCAGTTCCAAAACAGGAAGTATTGCTTATATTGAACCCGAAGCTACTTTACAATATTCCCGTGAATTGAGTAATCTTGAATATGAAGAAAAAGAAGAAATCACCCGAATTTTAAAACAGTTATCTAATTATATTCGCCCATATTTACCGCTCTTGATCAAATACCAGGATTTTCTTAGTGACATTGATGTAATTGCTGCGAAAGCAAAATATGCCAATAAAATCAATGGAATTTTACCAACAATTACAGAGGAACGCCGCCTTTATTTCAGAGATGCGTATCATCCTATTTTGTTTTTAAACAACAAACTAAAAAACGAAATTACACATCCGCAAACTATTGAATTAAGTCAGGAAAGTAGAATCATTGTGATTTCAGGTCCAAACGCCGGAGGGAAAACCATTTCGTTGAAAACCGTAGGACTACTGCAATTAATGCTGCAATCCGGGATGCTGATTCCGGTGCACGAACGCAGTGAAACCTTTCTTTTTGACAGGATTTTAACAGATATTGGCGATAATCAATCTATTGAAAATCATCTAAGTACATACAGCTACCGATTAAAGAACATGAACTACTTTTTAAAGAAGTGTAATAGAAAAACTATGTTTCTTATTGATGAGTTTGGTACTGGTTCAGACCCTGAATTAGGAGGTGCTTTAGCCGAAATTTTCTTAGAAGAATTCTACCATCGAGAAGCTTTCGGGATTATTACAACGCATTATTCAAACCTAAAAATTCTGGCGAACGAATTGCCTTTTGCCACAAATGCCAACATGCTTTTTGATGAAAAAACATTAGAGCCGTTGTACAAATTAGTTTTAGGTCAGGCAGGAAGTTCCTTTACGTTTGAAGTAGCTTTGAAAAACGGAATTCCTTTCAGCTTAATCAATCGAGCTAAAAAGAAAATCGAAGTTGGTAAAGTACGTTTCGATAAAACCATTGCTACTCTTCAAAAAGAACGTTCTAAAATGGAGAAAACTTCGCAAACGCTTAAAGAAGAAGAAACAAAAGCACGTGAAGAAGGCAAGAAAATGGAAACCATTAATGTAAAAATCAAACAAAAACTGGAAAGCTATCAGGAATTGTACGACAGCAACCAGAAAACGATTTACATTGGTCAAAAAATTGAAGACATCTCCGAGAAATATTTTAATAATAAAAACAAGAAAGAACTGCTCGGAGAATTTTTGAAAATCATTGAAATCGAAAATTCAAAACGCAAAAAAGCGACAACCAAAGAATCGAAAGCACTTATTGAAAAGAAAAAAGAAGTGATTGAAGAAGTGACGGTTCAAGTTGAGGAAATCAGAAAAGAAAAGAAAGAGAAGAAATTGAAAGTCGTGGTTGAAAAACCAAAACCAATATTAAAACTAGGTGATCGCGTGCGCATGTTTGATGGAAAGGCAGTAGGAACCATCGATTCTATTGAAAAAAACAAAGTAACAGTGAACTACGGCGTATTTACTTCAAAAGTCAGTCTGGAAGCACTAGAATTTGTGGAAGCAGGAAAAAAATAGAATGACATAACAAAACAAGAAAATGCTAGATATACCTAAAGACAAAAAAATAATCCTCTTTGATGGCGTCTGCAATCTGTGTGATTTGGCGGTGCAAATGATTATTAAGAACGATAAAAAAGATGTTTTCCGGTTTGTAGCCTTACAATCTGATTTAGGTAAAAAAATCATCAAGCACTTGGGAATTGATACACAAAAAATGGATAGTATTATTCTGTATCAGCCTGGTTTTGCTTACCACTACAAATCAGAAGCAGCTTTAGAAATTGCTAAAAATTTAGGAGGAATATTTTATTTTGCTTCACTATTTTCAATATTACCCACTTCATTCAGTAACCATATTTATGATTATATCGCTAAGAATCGCTACAAATGGTATGGAAAAAAGGAAACTTGCATGATTCCCACAAAGGAGCTACAAGCCAAATTTTTAGAATAAACATCCAATCATGATAATTATCATACCTTTTATTTTGCAAGAATAATATATTTGACAAATCTTAAAAATAAATGGATCATGAAAGACACCACACTTTTTTCTTGGGATAACGGAACTTTTATAATGGTTGTCGTATTCGGGTTAGTCATAATAGGAATCATTTCGGCAGTTTTCATTATGATGAATTCCGACAGAAAAAAATAACAACATAAAAAAGAGGATGCCTTTACGGACAGCCTCTTGCTGTTATTATGTATAATTAGAAAACTAACTTCTAATTAATTTTCTGTATTTCAATCGTTTTGGTGTTAAATCACCTCCCAAACGTTTTTTCTTATTTTCTTCGTATTCAGAAAAACCACCTTCAAAACAATACACTTCAGAGTTTCCTTCGAAAGCTAGAATGTGCGTACAAATTCTGTCTAAGAACCATCTGTCGTGAGAAATAACTACCGCACAACCTGCAAAACTCTCCAAACCTTCTTCTAATGCACGTAGTGTGTTAATATCCAAATCATTGGTAGGCTCATCCAGCAAAAGTACGTTTCCTTCTTCCTTCAAAGTCATCGCAAGGTGCAAACGGTTACGTTCTCCACCAGAAAGCATAGAAACTTTCTTATTTTGCTCTCCACCACCAAAATTAAATCGTGACAAGTAGGCTCTTGAATTTACTTGCTTTCCGCCCATCATAATCAATTCCTGACCGTCAGCGAAGTTTTCCCAAATTGATTTATCTGGATTTATATTAGAGTGCGCTTGATCTACGTAAGCGATTTTTACCGTATCTCCTATTGAGAACTCTCCTGAATCTGGCTTTTCCTCACCCATTATCATTTTGAAAATAGTTGATTTACCAGCTCCATTGGGTCCGATAATTCCAACGATTCCTGCCTGTGGCAAAGTGAAATTTAAATTATCATACAATAATTTATCTCCAAAAGCTTTAGCAACATTTTTGGCTTCAATTACATTCGTTCCTAAACGCGGACCATTTGGAATATAAATTTCCAAATTTTCATCCAATTGTTTTTGGTCTTCGTTCAATAATTTATCGTAGTTCTGCAAACGCGCTTTTTGTTTTGTTTGACGACCTTTGGCACCTTGACGAACCCAGTCCAACTCACGTTCTAAATTCTTTCTTCGCTTAGAAGCTGTTTTCTCTTCTAATGCCATACGGCTTGATTTTTGATCCAACCAAGAAGAATAATTCCCTTTCCAAGGAATACCTTCTCCTCTATCCAATTCTAAAATCCAACCGGCAACATTATCTAAGAAATATCTATCGTGCGTTACTGCAATTACAGTTCCCGCATATTGTGCTAAATGTTGTTCTAACCAAAGTACACTCTCCGCATCCAAGTGATTCGTAGGCTCATCCAGAAGTAATACATCAGGTTGTTGCAACAACAAACGACATAAAGCTACACGACGACGCTCACCACCAGATAAATTCTTGATTGGCGTATCTCCTTCTGGCGTGCGTAATGCATCCATGGCAATTTCCAGTTTGGTATCGATTTCCCAAGCACCCAATGCATCAATTTTATCTTGTAAAAGCGCTTGACGATCCATCAATTGCTCCATTTTATCGGCATTTTCATAGACTTCCGGCAAACCAAAACTATCATTGATTTTATTGAACTCATCTAAAACAGCCATTGTTTCAGCAACTCCTTCTCTTACAATTTCGATAACTGTTTTGCTGTCATCTAAAATAGGTTCTTGCTCTAAATAACCAACTGTGTAACCTGGTGCAAACACTACATCACCTTGGTAGTTTTTATCAACACCGGCAATAATTTTTAATAAGGAAGATTTTCCAGAACCATTTAATCCCAAAATACCAATCTTAGCCCCGTAAAAGAAACTCAGATAGATGTTTTTAAGTACCGGCTTATCTGCTCCTTGATACGTTTTACTCAATTTTGACATTGAGAATATTACTTTTTTATCGTCTGCCATTTTTTATAGATTTTCTGATTATTATACTTTTAGATAATTAGTTCTTATCTAATTTTTTCAATTTTAAATTTGTAATTTATGATTAACTAAAGTCTTCCCTTGAGTGAACTAAACACCCACGCATTAGCTAGAAAACCAACTCCTACAGCTGCAAATCCCCAACCCGCTACATCATCATATCTAAAAGCACCTAATGCAATAAGCAATAAGCCCATGATTATCATTATCAGAGTGGCCCAACCCAGAATCGTATTTTTATTCATTGACATAATTGTGGAATTTATTTTAATGATCCAATTCCGAAGCCTCGGAACGGGAGTGCAAATATCGGAAATTTTTGCCCTTTAATTAAATATTTTATAAAGCATTTCTCGTAACAAATCAGATTGGGACATCGCATTTGCGCCAACTCCTTTGCTTTTCACATCAATATCTCTTAAAGCACCTACAATCTGACTCACTTTCTTCATCGGATAATTTTTCAAAGCCACATCATATTCTTTCAAAAAGAAAGGATTTACACCAATAACTGCTGCTACATTCTTGGGATTTTTGTCTTTCAAACCATGGTATTTCAATAATTGAATAAAGAAACTAAAAACCAGACTCGTCGTTACTACCATTGGATTATCTTTTGGATTTTGTGCAAAATTTTCAGCAATAGTATATGCTTTTAACTGGTTGCGTTCGCCAAGTGCTTTTCGCAATTCAAACACATTAAAATCTTTGCTGAACCCTATATTTTCTTCAATATCTTTTGGACTTATGGTACTTCCAACCGGCAAAATAATTTGTAATTTTTCGAGTTCATTGTTTATTTTGCTCAAATCAGTTCCTAAAAATTCGACCAACATGGCATTTGCTTTAGGCTCAATTGAATATTTTTTGCCTGACAAAACACGTTTGATCCAATCACCTACTTGGTTCTCATACAGTTTTTTACTTTCGTAAACGACACCGTTTTTAGCTAACAATTTCATTACTTTTTTACGTTTATCCAACGTTTTATATTTATAACAAAAAACTAAAACTGTTGTTGCCATTGGGTTATCAGCGTAACTTTCGAGCTTATCTATTGTTCTGATTAAATCTTGTGCTTCTTTTACAATGACCACTTGACGCTCCGCCATCATTGGATAGCGTTTTGCAGTCGAAATAATATCTTCTATAGAAACGTCTCTGCCGTATAAAACTGTTTGATTAAAACCTTTTTCCTCTTCGGATAAGACTTTTTGTTCAATATAATCCGATAGTTTGTCAATATAATACGGTTCTTCACCCATCAAAAAATAGATAGGTTTGATGTTACCACTTTTTATATCATTTACAATTTTTATAACCTCGTCCATTCCTTTTTGTTTAAAGTTTGAAGTTTAAAGTTTGTCGCTTCGAATGAAACTTTAAACTTTAAATTTTAAACTTATTTAATACTTTTGCTTTATGCAAAAACTCAATTTTCAACTTTATAACTTTCGGTTCAAAAATAGCGAAAATAAAGTCTCCATTTTTGATGCAATCAGGAAAAAATTCATCATTCTTACTCCTGAAGAATGGGTTCGACAGCATGTAGTCCAATTTTTATTGGAAGAAAAAAAGTATCCACACTCCTTAATTAATGTCGAGAAAGTTTTAAAAGTCAATGGCTTGCGCAAAAGATACGATGTCGTGGTTTTCAATCCCGATGGTTCTATTTTCATCTTAATTGAATGCAAAGCGCCAGAAATCAAAATTGCACAAGCGACTTTCGACCAAATTGCCCGTTATAACATGACGATGAAAGCCCAATTCCTAATGGTAACCAATGGATTGAATCATTACTTTTGCCAAATGGATTTTGAAAACGAGAAATATGCATTTTTAGAGAATCTGCCAAATTATAATAATTAGCTTACTTTAGACTTCTTGAAATTTTAAAATCTATAAAGTCTAAAATCTGAAAATATAAAAACAAAAATGAATATAGCTGTTGTCATACTAAATTGGAATGGAATTTTATTGCTTGAAAAGTTTCTTCCATCTGTAGTTAATTATTCTCCACAAGCGACAATTTATGTTGCTGATAATGCCTCTACAGATGATTCTATTTCCTACATAAAAGCTTTTTTCCCATCGGTACAAATTGTAAAAAACGAAAGTAACCTTGGTTTTGCAAGTGGCTACAATGAAGCTTTAAAACATATTGATGCTGAAATATATGCATTAGTAAACTCGGATATCGAAGTGACCGAGAATTGGCTGAAACCTATTCTTGATACTTTCGAGAACGAACCAAAAACTGCTATTATTCAACCCAAAATATTAGATTATAAACGTAAAGAATACTTTGAATATGCTGGTGCTGCTGGTGGATTTATTGACGAATATGGTTATCCTTTTTGTCGGGGTCGTATTTTTGATACTTTAGAAAAAGATAACGGTCAATATGATGATACTCGTGAAATATTTTGGGCATCAGGAGCTTGTTTTTTTATCCGAAGTTCGGTTTACAAAACACTAAATGGTTTTGACGATGATTTTTTTGCACATCAGGAAGAAATTGATTTGTGTTGGCGTGCCATTAATAAAGGATATAAAATAAAATACAATTCTGGATCTGTAGTTTATCATGTAGGAGGCGCCACTTTACAGCAAGGCCATCCAATGAAGACCTACTTAAATTTTAGAAACTCTTTATTAATGCTGACCAAAAACCTTCCGAAAGAGCAACTTTACAGAATACTATTAGTCAGAATGATTTTAGATGGAATTGCAGGAGTTCAATTTTTAACTCAAGGAAAGTTCAAGCATTTTTGGGCTATATTGAAAGCACATGGGTCTTTTTATAACCTTTTTTCTGATAATTATAAAAAAAGAAATGAATTTCAAGAATCATCATACTATACCGTCAAAAGTATCGTTTACATATACTTCATCAGAAAAATAAAAGTTTTTAACGATTTATTTAGAACCAAATAAATTTTAAAAAGCTAAATTTGTCATTAACCTTTAATCTAAATTTAAACAATTTATGAAAAAAATCGTAATTGCCTTATCAGTAATGGCCCTTTTAACTTCCTGTGTTTCTAAAAAGAAATACACTGAATTAGAAGCTAGAAACAAAGAAACTCAAGATTTATTAAATACGGCTACAGTGAAATTAAATTCCTGTTTAGAGGAAAAAGCAGGTCTTGCTGCTACAGCAGCTACTTTAAAAGAGCAAAATCAGGGTTTAATCAGTGTTTCGAAAGACATGACTGTATTGTCAACTAAGGGGGCTGAAAATATTGAAAAAGCTTTAGAATCTATTAAAGAGAAAGATTTAAAAATAAGCAGAATGCAGGATGCTTTAACTAAAAAAGACAGCGTAACACTTGCATTAGTAACCAGCTTGAAAAGTTCAGTAGGAATATCTGACCCAGATATCGAAATAAATGTAGAAAAAGGAGTAGTTTTCATCTCCATTGCAGATAAATTATTATTCAAAAGCGGAAGTTACGAAGTGACAGACAGAGCTAAAATGGTTTTGGCAAAAGTTGCAAAAGTAGTGAATGACAAACCAGACTTCGAATGTATGGTAGAAGGACACACTGATAACGTTCCTTACAATGGTTCTGGTGTTTTGTTAGACAACTGGGATTTAAGTGTAAAACGTTCTACTTCTATAATCCGTGTATTAACAAATCAATTGGGTGTTAAACCAGAGCAATTAATTGCAGCAGGAAGAAGTTCTTACATTCCTTTAGTGGCGAATGACTCTGCTGAAAACAGATCCCGCAACAGAAGAACTCGTATTGTTGTTTTACCTAAAATTGATCAGTTCTACGAAATGATTGAAAAAGAAATGAAAAAGCAAAGACCATAATTTTTGTGAAAATTTTTTATTAAAAGAGGTTGTCTAAAAAAGACAACCTCTTTTTTTTATTGATAAACTTGGTTGTGTAATTTCATTTTTATCATTCAATAAAAATCGTGAAGTTATTTTATACGCTAGCAAATAATATTTAATCTTCTTAATTAGTAAATGTTACTATCCATTAATTTATCTAAAATCATTCGATACGTTGGAGTTGGAACACCATATTTCATACCCTCTTTTACTACAAACTCGGTTAAGGAATTCACTTCTATTTTATGACCTGCCAACAAATCCCTATGCATAGATGATGTGTTATCTTGTGGTGATTTTTCGAGTTTAATGATTGTTTGAACAATAACATCATTTGGCAACGCTAATCCTTTTGCCAGAGCTACAGCAGTAATTTCATTGAGAAGTGAAATGTAAATTGCTTTGTTATCCGGATTATTTAGAATCCCACCAATATTCTCATTCAAATAAGAAGTTGCTGAAGCCAAAGCTGAAATAAATATAAATTTTTCCCAAACTGTTTCTTCTATATTTTCAACAAGATAACTTTGGACAGAAGCCTTTTCGAAAATAGATTGCAGTTCCTTTAATGAAGAAATTGAAGTGTTTTTAGACCCAAAAAACAACTTTTCATAATGCCCTATTTTCTTTACCACTCCAGGAGATTCAATCATGGAAACAATATAAACGCAGCCTTGCAAAACATTATTTTCAGGAAACAAATTTAGTATGCGTTCCGTTGCATCAACGCCATTATATACAGGTAAAATTATAGTTTTTGAAGTTATACAGTTTTTTATGGATTCAAAACTAGTTTCAATATCATAGGTTTTTGTGGCACAAATTAAGTAATCCAGTTTACCAATATTTTCTGCATCATCAGAAAGTAACTTTGGAAAAACAATCATTTCACTTTCATCCAAAATGATTTTTAAACCATTTGCAGCAATGGCTTTTTTAGTTTTGCCACGAGCAATAAAAATAATTTCGATTGTATCTGAGTCAGTATAAGCTTTGGCTAATAACCCACCAAAATAACCGCCTACTCCACCCAATCCTAAAATTCCAATTCTTGTTTTCATTGGTATAAAATTTATTTTTAAGTTGACCTTTATGTTTTAGTTTTTTATCTATTGTTTTTACTAATCCAAACTTGTTGTTATTGGCGATTTTATAACTACTAATTAAAAAGAAAACCATTAAGAAATTTAGAAAATTAAGCTTTGGAACTTAATGAAACTTAATTTCTTAATGGTTTTTTTTTAGATTTCACAATCTTAATTTTATTAAATAATTTAATTAAAAAAATGCAGACCTATAAGCCGGATTCTGTCTCCAATAAATTAGAGCCTTATCATTTATCTAGATCCCGCATTACTGCGAGACTCAAGCTATCTACCCTTCAACAACGGACGAGAAGCCCTTAAATGCTGATATACTTGATATTTCACCGCATAGAGTTTACCTGGTTTCACTACAGCATTACCTGTACATACTTTCTGTTGCACTTGTCCTAATCACGCCCGTAAAGACGTAACCGACGGGTGTTACCCGCTATGCTTCCCTGTGGTGTCCGGACTTTCCTCCCTCTCGTCCCAAAAGACGAGACGGCGATAAGGCGGTCTGCAGGGCAAATTTACACTATTTAATTCTCTTTTTTCATTTAACACTGCTTACTTTAACAAGCCTTTTACAATCAATTCATAATAAAATAGTTACCTTTAATAAATAACTAAAAAATCTCTATTATGTCAAATATGTATCATTATGCCACCGTTTCCAAAGCCTTAGACGATTTAAACGAGATGGGTTTTACCTATGATTTCAATCTACATGAGGAAGACATTATAAAAAATCCAAGCCATTATGAGATTCAACATATTTACCGTTACGAAGGAGACACCAATCCAGATGACGAAGCCACGGTTTATGGCATAAAATCAACTTCTGGAAAAAAAGGAGTATTTGTAGCGGGATATGCCGCAAATTCAGATAATGGTGCAGCAAGAGTTTTAATCGATCTTAGCATCAAAGGAAGAGACAAGTAAATCCTTTTCTAAAAGAACTTAAATCAATTATTTTTTTAGGAGCTTATTCCAGCTATCCGTTACAATCTTATACGCCATCCCGAGGTTTCGGGACCGGCGAATAAGGATTTTCACTACAAACGCAGTTCACTGAACTCCAATAAAATTATAGTACTGTGAAGTAATCTGGGCTAGGAAATTTGGGGAACAAAAACCATTCTGAAAATTATAAAATCTTTCAATACTTAAATTTTTGCATCTTTAAATTAAAACCTATATTTGCTTTCGAATAAAATTTCTATGGAACAATTTGTTGTATCGGCCCGTAAATATCGTCCTCAAACATTTAAAGATGTTGTAGGACAAAAAGCCATTACTAATACTTTATTGAATGCCATAGAAAGCAATCACTTAGCTTCAGCATTGTTATTTACAGGACCTCGTGGCGTTGGAAAAACAACTTGCGCCCGTATTTTGGCTCGTAAAATTAACCAGCCAGGATATGATGATCCCAATGAAGATTTTGCCTTTAATGTTTTCGAATTAGATGCTGCATCAAACAACTCCGTTGATGATATCAGAAATCTTATTGATCAAGTTAGGATCCCACCACAAACAGGACAATATAAAGTCTATATTATTGATGAGGTTCACATGTTGTCTTCGGCAGCTTTCAATGCTTTCTTGAAAACGCTGGAAGAACCGCCTAAGCACGCGATTTTTATTTTGGCAACGACCGAAAAACATAAAATTATTCCAACGATACTTTCTCGTTGTCAGATATTTGATTTTAAAAGAATTACTGTAAAAGATGCTAAAGAACATCTTGCCGAAGTAGCCACTAGCCAAGGCGTAGTTTTTGAAGATGACGCTTTGCACATTATTGCTCAAAAAGCTGATGGCGCCATGCGTGATGCTTTGTCTATTTTTGACCGAGTAGTTTCTTTTTGTGGAAAAGAATTAACACGTCAGGCCGTTACGGAAAACTTGAATGTGTTGGATTATGAAACGTACATCAATGTAACAGATTTAATTTTGGAAAACAAAATCCCGGATTTATTGATGGAGTTTAACGAAATTCTAGCAAAAGGTTTTGATGCACATCATTTTGTATCTGGATTGGCTTCTCATTTTAGAGATTTATTAGTTTCTAAAACGCCTGCAACCTTGACTTTATTAGAAGTTGGGGAACAAGCACAACAAATGTATGGCGTGCAAGCCCAAAAATGTAGTCAGGACTTTCTTTTGAAAGGAATCGAGATTGCAAATGATTGTGATTTAAAATACAAACTGAGCCAGAATCAACGACTTCTTGTTGAACTTTGTCTGATGCAATTAGCCTCTATCACTTATGATGGAGAAAAAAAAAAGTTGAGCAATATATAATCCCACCTGTTTATTATAGAAAGAATGATTATTCAATAACGGTTCAACCCAAAATTGAAGATTCAAAACCTGCTATGCCAGTTGGAAAATCAGTTCCATCAAAAGAACTGGAAACTAAAACTGCTGTTCCATCAATTCCAGTTCCTAGTCCCGCAACAAAAAGTAGTATTCCACAATCAGAAGGAATAAAGGTTTCCGCGTTTTCATTAGCCAGTATTCGTGCCAAAAAAGCATTAGAAGAAAGTAGTAAAGGAATTGTAAAAGAAGTACTTCATTTGCCAACCGAGCCTTTCTCAGAGACTGAAATGTTGCTGCAGTGGAATAAATATGCACAACGTTTAGGCGACAAAGGCTATAGAATTATGGAATCTCTATTGCTTATTAACGATCCAAAATTAAACAAAACCGCCATCACAATTGAATTGCCAAATGAAGGCTCTAAATTAGATTTCGAAAAAGAAATACATGGACTTTTAGGACATTTAAAAGGACACTTACACAATCATGACATTACAATTGAGGTTATCGTCAATGAAAGTATTGAAAACAAGAGAAGCTTTAATGACCAAGACCGTTACAATAGATTATTAGAAATAAATCCAAATATTGAGCTTTTACGCACAACATTTGGATTAGATTTAGACGCTTAGTATGTATTAAAACTATATTTTTCCGTAGTACATTGCTTTTACAATTCCATCCGAAAGACCAATTTTTGGTACATAAATATTTCGTGCTCCACTCCACTTCATTGCATTCAGATAAATTCTTGTTGCTGGCACAATTACATCGGCACGATCAGGATTAAGTCCTAATTCAGAAATTCTTTGTTCATAAGTAAGAGAATTCAAAAAAGCATATTGCGAATTCATATAAATATAGGAAAGTGGTTTTTCTTGCATTTTCCCCGACATTTTAAAGAGCTTATTTATATTTCCTCCAGAACCTATCAGCGTAACATCATCATATTCTTGCGTATTGGTTTTAATCCATTTTTCGATTTCATCCCATACAACATCACAAACCATATCATTCAATAAACGGACGGTTCCAGCTTTGAACGATCTTGAGTTGATCATTTTACCATTAGAAAACAATGTAAACTCGGTACTTCCACCACCAACATCTACAAAAAGATAGGTTTGATCTGTTTTCAATAAATGATGTAAATCAGTTGATGCAATTATTGCAGCTTCTTTTTTACCATCAATAATTTCTATTTTTATATCTGCTTTTTTCTTAATTATTGCTACAACTTCTTTTCCGTTATAGGCTTCTCGCATTGCTGATGTCGCAAAAGCCATATAGCGCTCTACTTTATGAACCTTCATCAACAAATTGAAAGCTTTCATTGCATCACACATTCTTTCAATATTCTCCTCTGAAATTTCTCCAACGGTGAAAGCGTCCTGCCCAAGACGAATGGGTACTCTTACCAGGGAACTTTTATTAAACTGAGGCTCTTTTCCCTCTTGTTCCACAATATTAGCAATCAATAGACGCATGGCATTCGAACCAATATCTATTGCTGCATATTTTTTTATTTTAATCATCTTCGTTTTGATTCGTTTAATTCCTTATTAATTGTTTTGTTAAAGTTCCCCTTTAATCATGAACAAACAATTATACTTTTTCCTCTTCAGTTAATACTGCGTCCAGCTTTTTTTGGTAGTATTTATAGGTCTCTAATTGTGCTCTAAAAATAGGATTATGATTTCTAGTGCGATACTTATTATCTAATTTATAAGAATGAAAACGCGCTTTCACGTTTCCTTTCCAGCCAATATCAAAATTATCAATCAACTCATTTTTTATTCCCTGATCATAAATTGGACAAGTTACTTCGACTCTTCCGTCAAGATTTCTGGTCATAAAATCAGCTGATGAGATATAAACTTCTGTTTGTCCGGCATTTCCAAAAATATAAATTCTGGAATGTTCCAGATAATTATCTACTATACTTATTGCCTCAATATTATCACTCATTCCGGGAATTCCGGGAATTAACGAACAAATTCCTCTGACTTCAAGTTGAATTTTAACTCCTGCTCTGCTCGCTTCATATAATTTATCAATCATTGCAAAATCAGATAAACTATTCATTTTTAACTTAATATGTGTTTTCCTGCCGGCTAATGCATGCGTAATTTCTCTGTCAATCAACTTAACAAATTTAGTTCTGGTGTAATGTGGTGAAACAATGAGGTGCTTGTATCGATGCACTCTGTAATTGATGTCAAAAAACTCAAATATTCTCATTATATCCTTCAGAATCTGTTGATGACTTGTAAACAGAGTGACATCCGTATATACTTTTGCAGTAGATTCATTGAAATTTCCAGTTGAAATGAAACCATATCGTTTTATTTTATCATTTTCAATTCTTTCAATAACACATATTTTACTGTGAACTTTTAAGCCTTTTATTCCAAAAATAAGTTCAATACCTTCCAACTGCATTTGCTCAGCATAGGAAATATTGGAAGCCTCATCAAATCGTGCCTGCAATTCGATTTGAACAGTAACTTTTTTTCCGTTTTTGGCCGCATTTATCAGTGAACTAATAATCTGAGAGTTTTTTGCCAATCGATACAAGGTGATTTTAATCGAAATTACTTTAGGATCTAGCGCCGCTTCACGTAAAAACTTGGTCAAATAGGAAAAGGACTGATAAGGCGCATTCAATAAATAATCTTTCTCGCTTATTTTTTCGAGCATACTTCCTTCAAGACTTAATCCCGGAATAGGCAAAGGATCATTTTTTTGATATAGTAAATCAAATCTACCAAGGTTTGGGAAATTCATATAATCCCTTCTATTGTGATATCTACCGCCTGGAATGATACTGTCAGTGGAGACAATTTTCATTTTATCCAGAAAAAACTTTAAAGTATCTTCTTCAATTAACTGATCGTAAATAAAACGGACCGGCTCCCCAATTCTTCGATCTTTTACACTTAATGATATTTTTTCAATCATACTTTTACTCAAATCACTATCGATGTCGAGTTGCGCATCTCTGGTGATTTTTATCATGTGAGCCGAAACGCTTTGGTAATCAAAAATATTGAAAATATTACTGAGATTATGTCGAATAACATCATCTAGAAGAATGACATATTGTTTTTCATTATTGGAGGGTAAAACTACAAAGCGGTTAATCGTTTTAGGAATTTCGATTACAGCATACCGAACCTCTGAGTTTTTATTCATTACCAATTTAATCGCTAAATAACCTGAAGTATCTTTCAATACGGGGAATTCTGCCAAATCATTTAAGATTATGGTAACTAATTCCGGACTCACTTTTTGAATAAAAAAATCTTTCAGGAAAATTTCTTGTTCAACAGTAATGTCGGTTTCCGTAATGATAAAAATATTTTTAGTTTCCAGTTCGCTTTCGATAATATTCAATATTCGAAGACTTTCAGACTGTTGCTGAATAACGATTTCGGTAATATCCTTGACTAATTGCTGAGCAGATATACCTCCAAGATATTTTTCGCCGGATATGCCTGTTAAGCTTAAACGTCTGATGGCGGCAAATCGAACCCTGAAAAACTCATCTAAATTATTCGAAAAAATACCTAAAAAACGCAACCTGTCAAGTAAAGGAACCGAATGATCACCAGCTTCTTGGAGTACTCTTGCGTTAAACGCCAACCAACTTTTTTCTCTATCAATATATTTATATTCTAATACTTTGTTCATCTTATGTCTTTGGGGAATATTATTTTTTTTATTTTACCATTCTCTATTTTTTTCCAATCATCCGTATCAAATTTAAATGACACAAAACCAGATGTAGGAACATTTTCAATGGAAACGTCACCAAATTTATTAACAAAATCTGTAATTGCCGCGTTATGCCCAAAAAGAATAACACTATCAAAATTATTATTACATGATTTGATTACTTTTTCCAATTTCTTTTCATCAAAAGTATAAAGGTCGTCTTTGTAAACGATACTTTCGATAGGATATGAAATATTTTGAGCAAAAATTAACGCCGTATCAGTGGCTCTTTTGGCAATGCTACTCCAAATTATATATGTTTTAGGAATCGAATTTTTAGCTTCGGTCGCGACCAGATGAGAATCTTTTACACCTTGACAAGTCAAACCGCGATCTTTATCACCCATGGGAACTTCCCAACTTGATTTTGCATGGCGAACCAATATTAAGTTTTTCATAATGATGAATAAAATGGTGAAAAATCAAGAAACAGACAAAAATTTTAGTCCCTAATTTACAAAACAAAAGATAATCATTTGAACTTTTATCATTATTTTGTGAAATTAGGATAGAAAAAAGTAAAATCAATAAATATGAATTATATCAGAAATTTTAAAAAGGAGAAGAATAAAAATAAAGAGATTTTAAACAGAATATAAAACTGCTCAACGTCAACGAGTTTCAAGAAAATGTTATTTGAAATTCAATAGAATTAAAATATAATTTTGGCACTACCCTATAAAAATGGACATTAGATTAATAATTTTTAACAGAAATTATTTTTAAAGTATTTTAAAAAATAAGAAGATAGAACTCAATCAATTATAATATTGAAAACTAGAAGTTACTAACCTATGCATATAATTAAATATTGAAAATAAAAAAAGACTGTCATTGGGGGATGACAGCCTTATTTTACTAAAAAACTAAATTAAATTTTTATAAAAATATTAGTATAATATTTTCTCCCGTTAACGGGGTTTTCTCTAATTGAAATCCCGAAGTGGGTGAAATTTCCCTCAATATTTTCTTTATGTCCTGAACTAAGCAACCATGCAGTTAATGCAGCTTGAGAAGTTTTATAATTATATGCAATATTTTCACTTACGCTTTTAGCTCCTAATGCGCTGATAATATTTTGTGAACGATCGCTAAAATTAGCATGATTTACTATATTATTTCCAATCATGAAAAAATCATGTTCTTCAGCTTTATGAGACAAATGATTTATTTTTTTTAATGCATTTAACCCTTTACTTACTCTATATTCGTTAATCAAATTCATCGCTTCTAATTCTGAAGCTGAATAGGAATAAGTTTCAATTATTTCAGATTTAATTTCTTCTGTAGTTGTTTCAGAATCTGATGAACAAGAATTCATCATAAATATTACTAAAGTAAGCAATACTACACGGAGTAAATTTGTTTTCATAATTGTAGTAGTTTAAGTTTAAAGTAGATTGTGGGGCAAACTTCTTTAAGAATTAGATATATGTTTTTAACTCTTATCCAAAAGTATCAATAATATCGTTTAAATACCTAAAATAATCGATTAAATACATATATAATAATTTTGTATATACTTTTTCTTACATATTGCGAAAATGATAATTTAAATTATTTTTAAAAAAGCCTATTTATTAGTATAAAATAATTGTTTAAAGGATTATTTACCAATAATTTATCTCTTAAATAGTCGTGTTTTAAAAAATAAATACCTAAAAAATTTGAAAACAGAATTTCTTTTCGCTACCACTATAATTAATAAAATCTAAAAGTTGGTTATGTGAATTATGTGCTTTATTACTTTAAAAAAAGTATACCTTAAGACGAAAATCTGGGCTTGGAATATAGGGTAACCCTTTGCATGTTATTACCGAAAATTTCAATAAAAAAATTTATAAAAACTAAATCACGTAAAAAAATAGAAACAAGAGTTGGATTACCCCATTTTTCGGTTCCTATAGCTGGAGTATTTTCTTTAACGGAGTGCAATTTTTTCTTAACTAAAGCATTCAATATGTACAGAATATTGAAGAATGAAGAAGCAACTTAGGTAGATGTAAAGTTGTAGAAGTTCTTAACCTATTAGGACTTGTAAAGGAGTTGCTTGAAAAAAATCCATCCCAATGAATGTATTTTTTGTAGGAATTAATCGATTTTCAACCAACCCGTAATACTCATTCTGGTATTTTGGGTAACTAAAACTTCATGGACTAATTCGTCGCTCTTGAAGAAAATTGTTTTACCATGCGTAGGAGCAATTTTCAAATTTTGGTCTAATTGATGAATGAGTAGCTCGCCACCATCGCTTTCCTGCCAATTGCTATTTAAATAGCTAATCATAGAGTATTTTCGACCAGAATTATTTTTGAATTGATCCAAATGCTTCAGATAAAAATCTCCCGATTCATATAAAGAGTAGTGAAATTCATAACCCGTTATTCCGGCATAACAACTTTGGTTCAAATAAACAATAAAGGCTTCGATTTGAGCAAAAAACTCATTTTCGAATACATTGTTGTGCTTTTTATCCAACCAATAAATAGAGTCGCTGCGTATAGCACTATCATAAGAAACCTTTTGTGAATTTCCAACTCCAGCATCTTTCAGGAGGCTTTTTTGATTTAGAGTAATCAAGTTTTGTTTTAAATTATTGGCTAAATCAGTGCTTAAAAAATGTTCCGATATGCCTACTTTACTCTCAATATATGAGGCAATTAAATCCTCAAAGCTATTTTCCATGACTTTTGCATTGACTGAAAATACCGCCAACGGGACAAGGTACACTAATCAAATCCGTTAGCGTCTGAATATGTAATAAATAAAAAATTAAAAACTAAATTTATACTTTCTGCAATAAAAACAGTCATTATTGAATTTTGCTCTTGATCTTTCGCACTTAATTCTTGCATAAAAATTCATTTTTTTACTTCATGATTAAACCATTTGCAATTTTAGGAGTCCTAAAAGCTATTATTTGTAATGAATTGTATTATTTGACAGATAAGACAATTTTATATGTTAATATTTGTATGTACAAACGTTAAATAAAAATTAACAAGATCACAATTCCCGTTTCTAAAACCTAAATTTGTTTTAACTAAAATTATTGAAAACTAATCCTACTTTATATTAAACCCATGAAAATTAAATACCTAGTTTATGCCGTGCTAACAATTGGAATCATTGGATTTATCGGTTACAGAATTTCAGAAAACAAAAGTAAAAATGAAGATTCAAAAGACCCAAAAGGAAAAGGCAAATCGATGAGCGTAAACGGAATCGTAGTTGAATATGAAACTTTTGATAACAACTTATCCCTTTCCGGCTCTATTGAAGCTAATGAACAAGTCGAAATTCGAAGTGAAGTTTCAGGAATTGTAGAAGGTATTTATTTTCAAGAAGGCAGCAACGTAAGTAAAGGTCAAGTACTTTTTAAAGTAAATGATTTAGAATTAAGAGCTCAATTGAGACAAACTTCCACCAGGGAAGGATTGGCTTCAGAAAACGAAAGACGAGCCAAATTATTACTGCAAAAAGAGGCCATCAGCCAAGAAGAATATGATTTGGCTCGCGCTGATTTAAAATCGGCACAAGCCCAAAGTCAATTGATAAAAGCGCAAATAGCCAAAACATCCGTCAGAGCGCCTTTTTCAGGAAGAATAGGATTGCGTTCTATTTCACCGGGAACCTACATCACACCAGCCATTTTAGTGGCAAAATTAGTGAACACCGGAAAATTAAAAATTACTTTTTCGATTCCTGAAAAATACGCCAGTCAGGTAAAAACAAATACAACCTTAACGTTTAAAGTCGCTGGTTCTGATGAAAAATATACTGCCAAAGTATACGCAATCGAACCTGAAGTGGCTGTTGCTACCAGAACATTACAAGTTCGTGCAATTGCCGAAAATAAAAGCGGAAAATTATTACCCGGAACATTTGCTGATGTCGAATTGCCATTGGATATCATAAAAGATGCGATTGTTGTTCCTACAGAAGCCATTATTCCTGTTCAAAACGGTAAAAAAGTTTTTATCGCCAGTAATGGTCAGGCCAAAGAAGTGATGATAGAAACCGCAACACGAACAGATGCTTCTATTCTGGTACTTTCTGGTTTGAAAGCGGGTGATACCGTGATTACAAGTGGTGTAATGTCACTAAAGAACGAAACTCCTGTAAAAGTTCTAATAAAATAGATTGAGATATTAGATTAGTTCCTAGCAATCAAAAATCTAAAATTAGCAATCAAAAATCTAAAATCTAAATGAGTTTATCCACAACAAGTATTAGAAGACCCGTATTCACCATAGTTATCAATTTAGCCATCGTTTTGTTTGGCTTAATTGGTTACACTTTTCTGGGAGTTCGAGAATTTCCTTCTATTGATCCGGCACAAGTTTCTATCCGAACGAATTATGCCGGTGCAAATGCTGATATCATCGAATCCCAAATTACAGAACCGCTTGAAAAAGCAATTAATTCCATTGACGGAATTAGAAATGTAACATCTTCCAGTGCGCAGGGAAGCAGCAATATTACAATCGAATTTAATCTGGATAAAAATCTGGAAGATGCTGCTAATGATGTTCGTGATAAAGTATCACAAGCCGTTAGAAATCTTCCTCAAGACATTGATTCTCCTCCGGTAGTTTCGAAAGCTGACGCAAATGGTGATGCCATCATTTCGATGACCGTGCAAAGTGATACCCGTAATGCGCTAGAACTAAGTGATTATGCTGAAAATGTAATTTCACAACGTCTCGAGACTATTCCCGGCGTAAGTGGAGTTCAAATTTGGGGACAAAAAAGATATGCGATGCGTTTGTGGATTGATCCGGTTAAACTGGCTTCTTATGGATGTACTGTATCGGAAGTGAGAGATGCGTTGAATAAGCAAAATGTGGAGTTGCCTTCGGGAAAACTAACTGGTGACAACACCGAATTGACGGTAAAAACAGTTGGAAACCTTTCTACTCCTGAAGAATTTAACAATATTATTATCCGAACTGAAGGTGAAAAAGTAGTACGTTTCAGCGATGTAGGATTAGCAACCCTAGGACCAGAAAACACAGAAACCAAAATGACACAATCCGGAACGCCATTAGTTGGTGTTGCCATTGTGCCACTTCCGGGAGCGAATTACTTAGATATCTCTACTGCTTTTTATAAGGAATTCGAAAAACTAAAAAAGGATTTACCAAAAGATATCAAATTGAATATCGCCATTGACAATACTATTTTTGTAAAAAAATCAGTTATTGAAGTAGCGGAAACATTAGGAATTTCTATTGTTTTGGTAATTTTGATTATCTATCTATTCTTCCGGGATTGGGCGATTGCTTTCAGACCATTGATTGATATTCCTGTTTCGCTGATTGCTACGTTCTTTATCATGTGGCTTTTTGGTTTCTCTATAAATGTACTGACTCTCTTGGCAATCGTTCTGGCAACCGGACTTGTGGTTGATGATGGAATTGTGGTCACCGAGAATATTTTCAAAAAAGTAGAAGAAGGCATGACGCCTATCGAGGCAGCCATCAAAGGATCTAACGAAATATTCTTTGCGGTAATTTCGATTTCAGTCACCTTAGCCGCGGTTTTTCTTCCGGTAATTTTCCTCGAAGGATTTGTCGGGCGACTGTTTAGGGAATTTGGCGTCGTCATTGGCGCAGCGGTTCTAATTTCGGCTTTTGTATCGCTGACATTAACTCCGATGTTAAACGCTTATTTGATGAAAGGCGGCGAGCAAAAAAAATCAAAATTCTACATTCGAACGGAACCTTACTTTCAACAACTAAACAGTGGTTACGCGAGTTCATTAAGCCGTTTTATGAAGAAAAAATGGTTGAGCTTCCCTATATTGATTGCCTGTTTTGGATTAATTTATTTGTTTTTTAACCTTTTGCAAAAAGAAACCGCACCGTATGACGATCGTAGTGGTTTTGTTTTAAGAATGACAACACCTGAAGGTTCCTCCTATGAATATACGGATCGCTTTATGCAGGAAGTTTCAAAGTTAGTTGATGACTCGATTCCGGGCAAAAAAGTAGCCTTGGTTATTACATCTCCAGGTTTTGGCTCTTCATCGGTAAACAGTGGTTTTATTCGGGTATCGTTGGTGCAACCAAATGAAAGAACTGATTCACAGAAAGAAATTGCCGAGAAACTGACCAAATGGACGAAGCAATATCCTGATGCAAAAACCTCCGTAATTGAGCAACCAACAATTGCCGTAAACCGACGTGGTGGATTGCCAATCCAATACATTATTCAAGCAACAAACTTTAAAAAACTGGAAGAAAAAATTCCTGTTTTCATGGATGAAGTTGCTAAAAACCCAACTTTTGCGGTTAGTGATGTGAATTTAAAATTCAACAAACCAGAAGTTAATGTCACCATTGACAGAGAGAAAGCAGAAAGTTTGGGAATTTCAGTGATTGATATTGCACAAACGTTACAGCTTTCCTTGAGCGGACAGCGTTTTGGTTATTTCATGAGAAATGGAAAACAATATCAGGTTATTGGACAATTTGACCAGAAAGACCGTTCTAAACCATTGGATTTAACGTCTATGTTTGTGAAAAATAACATGGGACAATTAATTCAAATGGACAATGTGGTAACTATTGAAGAAAAAAGTAATCCGCCACAATTGTACCACAACAACAGGTATATGGCGGCAACTGTTTCTGCCGGTCTTGCTCCGGGCAAAAGTATCAGCGATGGAATTGATGCAATGAATGAAATAAAAGCGAAAGTTCTTGACGATACCTTTACCACTGATTTAGGTGGAGAATCCCGGGATTTTGTCGAAAGTAGTTCGAATACTGCTTTTGCATTTGGACTGGCCTTGCTGTTGATATTTTTAATTTTGGCGGCACAATTTGAAAGTTTTATTGATCCTTTCATTATTATTCTGACCGTGCCCATGGCCGTTGCGGGAGCTTTATTCTCCTTGTGGTTGTTTGACCAGACTTGGAATATTTTCAGCCAAATTGGAACCGTAATGCTTATTGGTTTGGTAACCAAGAATGGAATCCTGATTGTAGAGTTTGCGAACCAGCTTCGGGAACAAGGCAAACCAAAATTAGAAGCCATATTAGAAGCTTCGGAAGCGAGATTACGACCAATTTTAATGACTAGTTTGGCCATTTCATTAGGAGCATTGCCGATTGCAATGTCACTTGGAGCGGCTTCAACCAGTAGAATTGGAATGGGAGTTGTTATTGTAGGTGGAACTATTTTCTCTTTAGTGTTAACGTTGTTCGTTATTCCAGCAATGTATTTGATGTGGTCAAGAGCCAGAAAACACTATCCCGAATTTGATCATATTGAAGAATATGAAAAAGATTTCAACTAATTTTAAGGGAATGCTGATGATTTGGGTTAAAAATATTCATTTGAATAAATAGTGATCCGAGTCAAAAAAATATAATTATGATACATACTAAAATACTTTTTCAAAGCTTTATACTAATCTTGTTCTGCGCTGCAACAGCTAGTGCGCAGGAAGTACTGACGTTAGAAAGCGCAGTTAAAATAGCTTTGGAAAACAATTACGAAATAAAAATTGCAACCAATAATTTGACTATTCAAAAAACAAATGTAGCCATTGGAAATGCCGGAATGTTGCCTACTGTTACCGCTAATATACTTGATAATAACAGTATTCAAAACAGTTCACAAACGCGTCAGGACGGAACTGAAACAAAATTAGACAATGCCAAAAACAATAGTTTGACGTATGGCGTTGGATTAGATTGGACCATTTTTGATGGTATGCGCATGTTTGCCCGAATGGATCAGTTGAAGGAGTTGCAAAAATTGGGCGAAGCACAATTAAAATTAACCGTAATCACAAGAATCAGCGATGTGAATGCCGCGTATTATGATTTAGTACAGCAGCAACAACAATTAGCGGCACTAGACACGACAATCGTTATTTCAAACCAGCGATTGACTTTGGCGCAAAATAGATTTACGATTGGAAAAGCTTCAAAATTAGAAGTTTTGAATGCCCAAGTGGATTTGAATACGGATCAGGTCGCATTATTAAGACAAAAAGAATTGTATGCCAACAGTAAAATTTTATTAAATCAACTGTTGGCCAGAGATGTTGCCACAGATTTCAAAGTTATTGACGTTCTGAAAGTAGATTCCTTACTTTTACTACCAGAATTAAGAGCTTTAGCGGAAAAACAAAATCCACAATTAGAAACTCAAATTATTAATAAGAGAGTAGCCGAATTAGAATTAAAGCAAATTAAAGCTGGACGTTACCCTACTGTTCGCGTAAATAGCGCCTATAATTTTTCAGAAAGTCAATCCAGCCTTGGGTTCGTGGCACAATCGCAATCAAGAGGCTTGAACTATGGTTTTAGTGCTTCACTTAATATATTTGATGGTTTTGCACAAAATAGAAATGAGAAAATCGCCAAGATTCAAATTGAAAATTCGAAGTTAAATATAGATCAGCAAAATTTGGTTTTAAACTCGCAGCTGGCGACTTCTTATCAGACTTATTTAACCAATTTAGAATTGATTGCTTTAGAAGAAAATAATGAATTGATTGCCAAACAAAATTTGAACATAACTTTAGACAAATTTCGCATCGGAACCATCACTACTTTAGAATTTAGAACCGCACAATTGAATTATGTGAACGCCAAAGTACGCTACAGCAATGCTCAATTTCAAGGAAAATTATCTGAAATTGCACTTCGAGAATTGGCAGGAAATCTTATTTTTTGATTTACTTTTGTTAAAAAAAGCATCTTAAATGATTTCATACAATACAAAAGACTGGATTAATTTTATTTTTAAATTACAGAAATCAGACACCTTTAGAACATTACTGCCGATAATGTTTGCCATCGCAATTTATTCTGGGATAATAGGATATCTAGAAGTAGAATACTGGAAATTGACTGATAAAAGTTATGTAAAAAACATTACTCTTATGCACGGAATGCTTGGTTTCGTGATTTCGTTACTGCTGGTTTTCAGAACTAATACTGCCTACGACCGATGGTGGGAAGGACGAAAAATGTGGGGTGCGTTAGTGAATAACAGTCGTAATTTTGCTATTAAACTATCCGTCATTTTAACAGATGAAAAAGATTTAGCTTTCTTCAGAAAATTAATTCCCAGCTACGCTTCTATTTTAAACAAACATTTAAAAGATGAGGAAACCGGCAAACAGTTATTTGATGATGTCGATTTAGAAATTGATCATCACAAACACAAACCCAATCAAGTCGCTAAAATGTTGTTTCAAAAGATTAATGACTTATACGATTCTAAAAAAATAACGGGTGATCAACTGATTATTTTAAACGAAGAAGTAAAATCGTTTACTGATATATGCGGCGCTTGCGAACGAATTAAAAACACGCCTATTCCCTATTCTTACAGTGCTTTTTTTAAGAAATTTATATTTTTTTATGTACTTACACTTCCTTTTGGATATGCCATTAGTTTAGGGTATTTTGTCATTCCTGTAGTAGTATTTATTTTTTATGTTTTGGCGAGTTTAGAGTTAATTGCGGAGGAAATTGAAGATCCTTTTGGTACGGATGCTAATGATTTACCTACACATAAAATTGCTGAGAACATAAAAAAACATGTAGAAGAGTTACTTTAATTTTTGTCAAACCGTGTTCTGATTCTAATTATTTTTTATTAAATTTAAACTTTGTCTTTTTTTAAAGTTTAAAATATATGAATAGTAACCGTGCTCTTATAAATCCACCTCTTTTATCCAACGAGAAATCATTAAAAACTTTAGTCGAAAATAGAACAGTTTACTCTCTAAACCATTGTGAGCTGAATCTTTTTGAGACTTATGAATCTTCAGCATTGGTTCCTTTGAAGTTTAATGATTTTGTGGTGACCAGCATGTTACGAGGCAAAAAAGTAATGTATCTTTTTGATGATCCCGGATTTGTTTATTTACCTGGTGAAACCGTTGTGATTCCTTCGAATGTGGAAATGAAAATAGATTTTCCGGAAGCTTCAAAAAATAATCCTACGCAGTGTTTGGCTTTGGCGATAGACCAAACTAAAATTACCGATACTTTGCAGTTTTTGAACGAACGGTATCCAAAAGAAGGAAAAAACCAATTTTGGCAATTGGATTACCAAAATTATTTCTTTTACAATAATGTGGAATTAGCAACAACCATTAATAAATTGATCAAAGAATGCATGAGTACCTCTATTACAAAAGATGCTTTAGCCGATTTGACTCTACAGGAATTACTGATTCGGATTATTCAGACGCAAACTGCAAAAGCAATTGACGATGGCTTATTTGCCGACCCAAGAAATCCAATCACACAAGTGGTAGAATTTATTCGATTGAATTTAAAGGAAAATATCAGCATGAAAAATCTAAGTGAAAAAGCGTGTATGAGCTCTACTTCCTTCTATAGACTTTTCAAAAGAGAATTAGGTATGAGTCCTATCGAATTTGTGATTGGCGAGAAAATAAGATGCGCCAAACAATTGCTCAAAAATCCCTCGATACAAATTAATGAAGTTTGTTATTTATCCGGATTTGATGATTGTAATTATTTTATTCGTTTGTTTAAAAAACATGAAGGAATTACTCCAAAACAATACCAATTATTGTACGTAATCAATTAGATTTATTCAATATACGTTACGGGTTCAAGCGATAATTCTTCTTCAGGAGTGAAAATTCTATATTCGATTCGGAATGTTTTTTTCAAAGGTGTTTCTAATGAAAATCCTCCAACGCCAAATGCATCCATAACATCCAAAGTAAAATGAGCATGTTTCCAATATTCAAACAAATCCTTATCTACCCAAAACTCTGTATTTTCGATTGAACCAATACAAACATCACCCAATCTTTGATAAAAACCTCCTTTTTCAAAACATTGTGGCTGCGTTCCTTCACAACAACCTCCAGCTTGGTAAAACATTAAATCTCCATGCTTCTCCTGTAAAATTTTGATTAATTCTATTGCTTTTTCTGTTGCATCAATTCTTTTTGTCATCAAATTATAATGAATTAAAAAAGTAAAAAAACCTGCGAAAAACAGGTTTTTTTACTTTCTGATTAAAGCGTTATGCCTTAGCAATTTCAAGAACAACTCTACCTTCAATTTGTCCTTTTTTCATTTTATCAAAAACATCGTTTACATCTTCTAACTTTGCAGGTGTTACAGTTGCTTTTACTTTACCTTCAACAGCAAATTGAATTGCTTCCTGTAAATCTTTACGAGTACCCACAATTGAACCACGAATTGTAATTCTATTCAAAACAGTGTCAAAAATGGACAAATCAAAATTTCCGGGAGGAAGGCCATTTAGCGCCATTGTTCCTTTTCTTCGTAAAGTTTCCAATCCTTGTTTAAATGCGATTGGTGAAACAGCTGTAATTAAAGCTCCATGCATCCCACCAACTTCTTTTTTAAGAAATTCTCCAGGATTTTGATTTTTAGCATTTATTACTAAATCAGCGCCTAATTTTTTTGCTAACTCTAATTTATCATCCGAAATATCAATGGCGGCAACATGCATTCCCATAGCTTTTGCATATTGGACCGCAACGTGACCTAACCCACCTATTCCAGAAATAGCTACCCATTCCCCTGGTTTAACTTCCGTTTCTTTTAATCCTTTATAAACAGTGACGCCTGCGCAAAGGATAGGTGCCATCTCCAAAAAATTCACATTTGAAGGTAAATGCCCAACGTATCTTGCATCGGCAATCACATATTCTGCAAAACTTCCATCTACACTGTACCCTCCGTTTTGCTGAGTATCACACAACGTTTCCCAACCAGTTATACATTGGTCACAACCCCCACAGGCACTGTAAAGCCATGGCACACCTACTGCATCTCCTTCTTTTACATTTTTCACATCCTGTCCTACAGCAACAACATAACCCACGCCTTCATGACCGGGAATTAATGGCATTTTTGGTTTTACTGGCCAGTCTCCTTCAATAGCATGCAAGTCAGTATGGCAAACTCCACTGGCGATAACTTTTACCAAGATCTCATTTCTACCCGGACGCTTGACTTCTACCTCTTCAATTTTCAAAATTGATCCAAATTCCCTAATCACTGCTGCCTTCATCGTTTTTGGTAACATAATTTTAAAATTTTAAAAAAAAGTAAGTTAAAAAACTTACTTTTTTTGATTATTATAATATTTCTAAAAGAAACCTAATCTCTTTTTATCGTAAGAAATCAACATATTTTTAATTTGACGGTAGTGACCTAACATCATTTTGTGATTTTCACGACCAATTCCGGATTGTTTGTACCCTCCAAAAGGTGCTCCTGCAGGATAAGAATGGTATTGATTAATCCATACACGACCAGCTTGAATCGCTCTTGGAACCTGATAAATCTCGTGTGCGTCACGTGTCCAAAGTCCAGCTCCTAAACCATACATCGTATCATTTGCAATAGCTATCGCTTCTTCAGTGGTTTTGAAAGTAGTAACCGCTAAAACGGGTCCAAAAATTTCTTCCTGAAAAATACGCATTTTGTTGTGCCCTTTGAAAAGTGTCGGTTTGATATAATACCCTTCCGCTAAATTCCCTTCCAGATGATTTTCTTCACCACCCGTTAGAACTTCTGCACCTTCTTCTTTTCCTAATTTTATATACGATAGAATTTTTTCTTTTTGTACCAATGAAGTTTGAGCTCCCATCATCGTGGTTTTGTCCAATGGATTACCCATTTTAATTGCTTCTGTTCTTTCAATTACACGAGCTATAAATTTATCATAAATATCTTCGTGAACTAATAATCGAGACGGACAGGTACAAATTTCACCTTGATTTAAAGCAAACATTACAGCACCTTCTACAGCTTTATCGAAGAAATCATCATCAGCGTCACCAACTGATTTCATGAAAATATTTGGAGATTTCCCACCTAATTCTAATGTTACCGGAATAATATTTTCAGTTGCATATTGCATCACTAAGCGACCTGTTGGCGTTGAACCTGTAAAAGCTGCTTTCGAGACTTTTTTGTTAGTTACCAAAGTTCTTCCAAGTTCAGCACCAAAACCATTTACGATATTGATAACTCCGGGAGGAAGAATATCTCCTATTAATTCCATTAATATCAAAATAGAAATTGGGGTACTTTCAGCTGGTTTTAAAACTACAGTATTTCCTGCAGCTATTGCCGGAGCAAGTTTCCAAACTGCCATTAATATGGGGAAATTCCAAGGAATAATCTGAGCAATTACTCCCAAAGGTTCACTTAAAGCGATGGAAACGGTTTGCGAATCTAACTCGGTAATAGAGCTTTCCTCAGCACGAATAACTCCAGCAAAGTAGCGGAAGTGATCAATTGCTAAAGGCATATCTGCCGCTAATGTCTCCCGAATTGCTTTTCCGTTATCAATCGTCTCAACAGTTGCAAGATATTCCAGATTATCTTCCATAACCTGCGCAATTTTATTTAACAAATTACTACGTTCAGTTACAGATGTTTTTCCCCATGTCTGAAAAGCTTCATGTGCTTTATCAACAGCCAGCTCTAAATCTTCTTTACTTGAATGAGCAGCTTGTGTAAATACTTTTCCATCAATAGGAGAAATTACATCAAAATAGTTACCATTTACTGGTGCAACAAATTCTCCACCTATATAATTATCATATTTAGCCTTAAATTCAGGTCTTTGTACTACGTTATCCATATCGTTAAATTTTTATTTTTCTCAAATTTAGTTTGCTAATTCTTCTTTTCATAGCACAATTCATTCAACTAATAGCATTAAATTTTCATATGTATTTTTTTAACCTAATTTTATTATTTAATTCACATTTAATTATGGCTTATAATATAATATTAACATTTAATTCCAGTAGTAATTAGCCCAAATCTGACACAAAAAAACCAAAAAAATTGTTTCTTACTCCAATAAGCAATCCTTATATTTGCAATCTCATTAAAATTTACAGATGAAAATATCTTACAACTGGTTAAAACAATTCATTAAAATAGACTGGAAATCTGAGGAAACTGCAGCTTTACTTACTGACTTAGGTCTGGAAGTAGAAATTGTTGAAAAATACCAATCGGTAAAAGGCGGATTAGAAGGCATTGTTGTGGGACATGTTCTTACTTGTATTCAACATCCGGATGCCGATAGATTAAAAATAACTACCGTTGATTTAGGGAATGGCGTTCCTGTACAAATTGTATGTGGTGCCAGTAATGTTGCCGCAGGGCAAAAAGTTCCGGTTGCTACTATTGGAACGACACTATATGATAAAGAAGGAGTCGCTTTTTCAATAAAAAAAGGAAAAATACGCGGACAGGAAAGTCACGGAATGATTTGTGCCGAAGATGAATTAGGTCTTGGTGAAAGCCACGACGGAATTATGATATTGGATGATGCCTTATTACCTGGAACTCCAGCGGCCACAGTTTTCAAAATTGAAAATGATGAAGTATTCGAAATTGGATTAACACCCAATCGTGCCGATGCAATGAGTCATTTGGGAACTGCACGCGATTTAAGAGCCGGAATGCTGCAAAGTGGTGTCAACGTAGAATTGATTACACCATCCGTAAGTAATTTTAGAGTCGACAAAAGAACTCTAAAAATTGACATTGATGTAAAAGAACCTAAACTTGCCCCAAGATATTGCGGGGTGACAATTTCTGGTATTGAGGTTAAACCATCTCCGGTTTGGTTGCAAAACAGATTGAAAGCTATTGGATTAAATCCAAAAAATAATATTGTGGATGTAACCAATTATGTTTTACACGAATTAGGTCAACCACTTCATGCTTTTGATGCTGCAAAAATTAATGGGAAAATTGTAGTTCAAACTCTTCCTGCAGGAACCAAATTTACTACACTTGATGATATCGAAAGAACTTTACACGAAGAAGATTTGATGATTTGTGATGAAAAAGGACCTTTATGTATTGCAGGTGTTTTTGGCGGGAAAAAATCAGGAGTTTCAGAAAGCACCAATTCTATATTTTTAGAAAGTGCTTATTTCAATCCGGTAAGCATTCGTAAAACAGCTAAAAGACATCAATTAAATACTGATGCCTCTTTCCGATTTGAGAGAGGAATTGACCCAACTATTACGGAATACGCCTTGAAACGTGCTGCAATATTGATTCAAGAAGTAGCTGGAGGCGAAATAACATCTGATGTTATGAATATGTATCCTAAGAAAATTGAAGATTTTTCTGTTTTCTTAAACTTTAGTAAAGTCGCAAAAATTATTGGTCAGGAAATTCCAAAAGATACCATTAAGAAAATATTAGTTTCTTTAGATATTAAAGTGAATAGCGTTTCAGATGCAGGATTGGGATTGACTATTCCATCTTACCGTGTGGATGTACAAAGAGAAATTGATGTAATCGAGGAAATATTAAGAGTATACGGATACAACAACATTAATTTTTCTATAAAGTTAAATGCCACGGTTTCGAATTCACCTAGAAACGAAGATTACAAAATTCAAAATACGATTGCCACTCAATTGAATTCTCAGGGTTTTCATGAAATGATGGCAAATTCATTGACTACGGCTACTTATGCTACACTTTCGGACGAATTGAATGTCGCACACAATGTGACGATGCTTAATCCGCTAAGTGCTGATTTATCCACAATGCGTCAATCTTTGTTATTTTCAGGATTGGAAGCAGTTTCGTATAACATCAATCGTAAAAATGCTGATTTGAAACTATTCGAATTTGGAAAAACATATCATAATTATCTTGCTGGTTACGAAGAGAAAAAACATTTGAGTTTATTCCTTACTGGTAATAGAAATCTAGAAAACTGGACTAGCGTACAAAAAACGTCTGATTTCTTTCTGTTCAAAGGATATGTATCTGGAATACTTTCAAGATTAGGTTTAGAAAAAATCCAAAATACTCCGGAAACTTCGGATATTTTTTCTGAAGGAATAGCTATTGAAATTGGTAATGAAACAATTGTTGAATTAGGAGTAGTAAAAAAATCTATTTTAAAACATTTTGGGATAAAGCAAGAAGTATTTTATGCTGATTTTAATTGGGATGTAATTTTAAAGAAAATTTCTACGAAAATTAAATACGCTGAAATTCCGAAATACCCTGAAGTTCGTAGAGATTTAGCCTTGTTAGTAGATCAAAATGTTACGTACGAAAGCATTTATAATATTGCCCGTCAAACCGAGAAATTATTACTAAAAGATATCGATTTATTTGATGTATACGAAGGACAGAATCTTCCCGAAGGTAAAAAATCTTATGCATTGAGTTTCACTATACAAGACAACTCAAAAACGTTGACGGATGTTCAAATTGACAAAATTATGAGCAAACTGCAAAAGAATTTTGAAACTGAACTTGGAGCAAGTTTAAGATAATTTCTATTTTTTTTTATAATATATAAAATCCCGATTCTAAAATTAGAATCGGGATTTTGTTTTTATATGCTTTTAATTACAAATTCGCTACGTCTGTTTAACTCATGTTGCTCTTCAGTACAAGAGTCCTCAGGAATACATTTTATGTTTTGGACCGTCTCCCCATATCCTTTAGCAAGAATTCGTTTAGAAGGTATTCCTTGTTCCAGAAAGTAAGTTTTTGTTGCTTGCGCTCTTCTGGATGACAAATTCATATTAAACGTATTGTTACCTCTGCTATCTGTATGCGAACCAATTTCAATAACCATTTCAGGATATTTTTTCATTAATTCAACAACTCTGTTCAAAATAGGTTTTGAATCCTTTCTGATATACCACAAATTATAGTCAAAATAGATCGGATCTGTTTTAATGATTAATCTATTTTTTTCTTGAACTACATCTTTTTCATTCGCTACAATTGCTTCTATTTTTTCTTTCTTCTTAGCTTCGGCTAAATCTTTATCTTTTTTGGCTGCTATTACAAGATCTTTTTTGTTTTGCTCCTGCGCTAAAATTGCTTCTTTTTTCTTCAAGGCTAAGGCAGCTAATTCTGTTTTATTCTGTTCATCAAGAATCAATTGCGCTGCTCTTGCTATTTCTTCCATGGATTTTAATTCCATTGAGGCATCATTCCTCTTATTTCTTTCTTTGCTACGAGCAACTATTTTGAAACTGTTGGTATAATTTTCTTTGGATGCATTTACTTTAAATTCTGTTTCACAAGAAACTGTAAAATTAAATGCACCGTCTGCAGATGTTAAAATTCTTTGTAATTCTATTGCATCAGAATCTTGTAAAACAACTACAGTATTCTCTAATGATAATTTTGTATCTACATCTGAAATGATACCGGAAATAAATTGCTTACAATCCTCTATTAGTAATTTCTTTACCTCTTTTAAAGAATAAATATCATCACTACCCTTTCCTCCTAATCGATTGGATGAAAAATAACCTTCATTATACTCTGAATCTATGTAAAAAGCAAAATCATCATATCCCGAATTTAGAGGCAAACCTACGTTTTCTGCTTTTAAGAATACGTTATTTTGCAACTGCGAAACAAAAACATCCAACGATCCATAACCTTCATGTCCATTTGACGAAAAATATAATTTATTGTCTTTTGAAATAAAAGGAAATTGTTCTTTTTTGGAAGTATTAATTAGATTACCTAAATTTTGGGGAGTACTATATGCATCACCACTTATTGATACTGAAAAAATGTCAAAAGATCCTAGTGATCCTGGCATGTCGGATGCAAAGTATAAAGTTTTCTCATCAGTACTCAATGCTGGATGTTCTGTAGAATAATTTTCACTATTGAATGGTAACGAAACTATATTTGTCCATTTATCATTAACATATTGAGCCTTAAAAATTTGAAGGTTTGAAACTTTGTCTTTATTCTTACCTCTTCTTCCTTTTTTATAATTATTTCTAGTGAAATAGATTGTCTTTCCATCTTTGGTGAATACAGCGTTAGATTCGTGCATGGAAGTATTTATTTCTTTAGAAAAATAATTTACAATTGAATCACTGGAATTTATATTTTTCAAAGGAATTGAAATTAAATTCAAATACGTTTCACCATTCCATTTATACATTTTATCAAATAAACCTGCTTTCTTTTTTACTCCCGAAAACACTAAATTGCCTCTCTCTGACACTGCTCCAAATTCAGAATTTGGCGTATTTATCCCTAAATTTTTTATTTCGAATCGATCACCAATAGCAGAAACATTTTCTAGGTTGACTAGCTCTTTTTCAAAGTCAATCAAAAATTTTTGATCCGTTAATGAAGAAAAATAGTTTCTCATAACTGAATTAGCAGCTTTATAATTTCCAGTAGCTTTTAAAGTTTGGGAATATTTAAAATAATACCCTTCTTCTAGATCTTTACTATAATTATTTATCAATAGTTTGTAATAGCGCTGTGCATTTGCAAAATCACTCGTGAAATAATAACTATCAGCCAGGTTCTTAACAACCGTTACTGAACTGTTTTCTCGAATAATGGATTCATACAAGGGAATAGCTTCATTATAAAAAGTTCTATCAAAAAAACGATTGGCTCTTTTTAAATCTTGTTCTTGCGCGTTTATTAATTGTATTGAAAATACGATTAAAATCAGTACTATTTTTTTCATATTTTATATGTTAGAAAAATCTTGGCGACTTATCATATCCTTTACTAGATAAATCCAAATTAAACAATACAAAAATTTCATGTGTTCCAGAATTGAATTGCCCCAGATTAGACGTATTGTAATCATAGGCATATCCAACTCTGATGTTAGGCGTTGCTTTTACATTCATCATACCACTTACTGAATCTCCAAATCGATATGCAGCTCCAAATTCAAATTGGTCATTGTATAGAACGTTAGCAGAAAGGTCTAGTGAAATTGGTGCGCCTTTAACATATTTTGACATAAAAGATGGTTTAAATTTGAATGAATGCGAGATATCAAAAACATAACCACCAGTTAGAAATACATGAATATTTTCTGAGCCAAAAGAGTTAATTCCTGAACGGTCCTCAATGTGTTTTGTAGCAAGCAAATTAGGTGCTGATAAACCTACATAGTACTCTTCCGTGAAGTAAAATGCTCCGATACCAATATTTGGCATGACATCATTAATATTTTCAGAAAATGCTAAATCTGTTGAAGCATTGCCACTTTCAAAAACAAACCCATTAAAATTAGTTGCTAAGGATGTTAAACCCGCTTTTAATCCTAGAGATAATTTATGATTATTATTGAATTCTAACAAATAAGCAAAATCTGCAAAAAAGTTATTCTCTTTTTTAGCACCGTCTCCAATATCATCCGAAATTAATGAGAAACCAACTTCAACTTTTTTGTTTACTGGCATATGGGCAAAAAGAGTCAATGTTTTTGGGGCGCCAACGGCTCCTACCCATTGCGTTCTATATAGAGCTCCAAGATTTAAAGTGGATTCAACTCCTGTAACATAAGCAGGATTTAGCACATTCATATTGAACATATATTGTGTGTATTGTGGATTCTGTTGTGCTGATACTTTAATTATAATTAAGAAAAAACTTAAAAATAGTAGTGTTTTTTTCATTTAAAATTTGTTTTTAACTTGTAAAGAACCATTAACGATTTAAATAAAGTCGTCCTTGTTTTGGTGAAGTGTTACTTTTATTAAAATTAATAACATAAAAATAAACTCCATTTGGCGCTTTTCCATTGATGTCAGTACTAGAATCCGATACTGTCCCGTCCCAATCCGGTTTGTTTTTATTTACGGTGTACATCAAATTTCCATATCGATTGAAAATTTCCAATGTATAACTAGGATATAAAAAATCAATATCTGGAATGCTAAATGTTTCATTTACGCCATCCCCATTTGGTGAAAATCCATCAGGTATAAAGAAATCAGCCGTAACATTACAATTTGTAAGGGATACAGTAACTTGTAATGGATTTGTTGACAAACAATTATTAGCAGTCGTAGAATCAAATCCGTAGTAGATACCGCTATCTTGAAGTAATGTATTGGCAGACAATTGATTTCCACTTACTGCACCATCAAACCAAACTAAAGTACCGTTAGTAGTAACATTATCAGATAAATTTTGAATTGTAGGATTATCTAATCCACAAAAGTTTTCACCATCTGGATTTAAAATTGGTGTTGGCAATTCATTTATTACAATTGCTATCATTTCTAGCCCGGATTCACATCCTGTAACAGAATTTATTTCTTTTACATAATAATTACCTGATACCAATAGTGCGCTACTATTTAGAGCAGTCGTACTTGTCAATGAATTATACCATCGGTATTGCGAACCATTTGGAACTAAGTTGGCAACAGTAGCGTTATCAACTTTACAAAATTCCTGATTCGTAACTGTTGGATTGTTTGGTATTACATTTATTAAAAAGCTCTTAGAATTTGGATTTATTATTGCTGAGCAACCATTATTTACATTAGTAAGGTCAGTAATCGTAAATGAAGTACTGCCTGTGTTAGGAAGATTAGTTACCGGCATTACAAAATTAGCTTTTCCAGAATTCACTGCTAAGGTTACTATTTGCGAAGCACTGTTATTAGCACCTGAAAGAGTATAGCTTAAAAAAATAGATGTTAAATTCCCTAATCCTGAGAGTTCCACAGTGACAGGTTGATTTTGGCAGACATCTTTAATAGTAACTACTAAATTGGTTACATCTGGCAATGCTTTAACAACAAAATCTTTAGACAAGGTTGTCATATTGGTACAGCCGGTAGTGAGATTTCTGATATTTGTAATTGCAATTGTTGTAGTACCAATATTTGGAATTAAACCTGTTGGTATAAAAAATGAAGTAAGTCCACCGGTAACGTTGATAACAGTCGATTGTGCCGTGGCTATATTACTTCCAGATAAATTATAAACAATAGTATAACTTCCGTCAGTAAGATTGGAGGTCCCCGAAAATTCTACTACGGCGTCAGAAGTTTGACAAACTGGAGCAATAGTAAGTGTAGCGTTATTGATTTTAGGAATTGGGTTAATTTTAATCACTCCCGAAATTAAAGGAATTATATTATTACAAATATTAAGTGATGTGCCACTGACAATATTTGTAACCGTGATAGTGTAATTTCCGGGAACAGAAAAATTATTAGAAGCAATTGGAAAAGTCAAAACATTATTTGAAAAGTTTTGAATAGTTGTTATTGGCGATCCAATACCTGATATGATATACGTAACGCTATAACTTCCATCTGGAATATTCACAACATCTTTTAAAGTTGCCGAAAAAGCCGTTACTGCAATTTCTTTTTCACAAATGGGTGTATTGACAGTTAAAGTTGCTCCTGTATAATCGAGTTGTTTTTCAATGGTAATATCTACACTTGATGACTGATCATCACAAACATTATTATCCGTGAATACTGTATAAGTAAAACGATATGTCCCAGGTCCTTTGGTATTATAAATATTTTGGATATTAATAGTGGAATCAGTATCGTCGTTATTGTCGATTTCATCCGTTACAGTCTCAGTCCAAATACCGTTACTATCCTCCCCTATTAGTTGATCGTTTAAATTAAAATTGGTGTAAGCACTTAGTTCATTGGAACACAAATTCAAATCATACGGAGTTCCAGGCTGTGGCGATCGATAAATTGTTACAAAAATTTTAACTTCTGGAGGCGCTGCACAAGAACCAATAGCTGGTATTGAATACGTATATTCGTAAGTACTACCAGGATTTAAATTTGTAGCATCCAGTATATTATTATTTAAGCCTACATTACTTGTATTTCCAACCCAAGTACCACCCAGTTGTGGCGCTAAAAAATCACCATTAAAAGCCTCAAATAAATTATAAGCTTGTTTGGTATTACAAATTGAAGCATTGGACCCCGGTACTCCTGTATATCCACCTACTGTTATGGATATAACCGCCGAATCTGTACAACCTAACCCATCCGAAACAGTATACGTGTATTTATAGATACCACTTTTCTTAATTAACTGAGCATTAAGAATTCCCGTCGTTCTATTTAATCCTCCTGATCTATCATCATCTTTCCAAGTTCCGCCAGAAATATGAGAACCTAATTGCAAATTCAAATCTATAGCTGTACTAGATACGTTTGAAATATCGCAAATAATTATGCTGTTATCATCATTTCCAGCAATTCCTGAACATTGTGCATAGGCATCATAGGTACAAAAAATAAAAAGAAAAAAAGAAAAAAAACAATAAAGGTGTTTAACTCTAATTAAGGGTAATTTTATAATCATAAATGTTTCATTTTACCAAAAATAAACATTTTCATACGATTTTTACATACTTTTTTCTAAAATTAAAATCCCTTAAGTTTTTGAATAATAAGCATATTACTTAATATTCTGCTTCCTAAATTAGAATAAGGACTTTACATAATACAAAAGAGCCCTACAAATAATTACAAGGCTCTAAAAATTAACAAATTTCAACCTCTATAAAAAATTATTTTTTTGGTAATACAACAGCGTCAACAACGTGAATCACACCGTTAGATTGGTTAACATCAGCAATTGTTACTTTAGATTTTCCACCATTTTCATCAGTGATGTATAAATCTTTACCTTTCATCCAAGCAGTCAAAGTTCCACCACTTACTGTTTTCATTGTAGCTTTTCCATTGCCCATTTTGATAGCTTTAGCAATATCCGAAGCATTCATTTTTCCTGCCACAACATGATACGTAAGTATAGTTTGCAACATTTTTAAGTTTTCTGGTTTTAACAATGTAGTTACAGTTCCTGTAGGTAATTTATCAAACGCTGCATTTGTTGGTGCAAAAACTGTGAATGGACCTTTACTTTGTAATGTTTCAACTAAACCGGCTGCTGTTGCTGCTGCAACTAAAGTGGTATGATCTTTTGAATTTACTGCGTTCTCAACAATATTTTTAGAAGGATACATCGCAGCTCCACCAACCCTTACTGTTTTTTGAGCGAAAGAAGTTGCTCCCAATACTACTGTAAATAATGCAATAGATAAAAATTTTCTAGTTTTCATAAAATCTGTTTTTATTAAGTTATACAAAGCATTTACGCACAATAAGTACTTTTGGTTTTAAAAAAATTGTAAATATTTTTTAAAATACTGATTTTAAACTATTTGAAAGCTATTTTTTTTTACTATTGTGAAAATGAGATAAAGTAAAAATGTTCTGCTGCTCAAACTTTTAAACAAAAAAAAGCTCCGCAAATTGCGGAGCTTTCTATATTCAAAAAATTTCAATAAATTATTTTTTCTCTGATTTTTCCATTTTAGCTTTCAATGCAGCTAACATATCATTGTTGTCACCTAAAGTTGCAGCTGGTGCATTTGTAGATGAGTTAGATGAAGTGTTTTCAGTAGCTGTTTTCACATTTTTCTCTTCTTCTTCACGGAAGATAGCAGTGTGAGATGCAACTACTCTTTTGAATTCTTTGTTGAATTCGATTACTTTGAAATCAGCTGATTCTCCTTTTTTCAATTTCTTTCCGTCTTCTTTTTCAAGGTGACGAGTAGGAATGAAAGCAACGATATCATCTCCGAATTCTACAGTAGCTCCTTTGTCAACGATTTCAGAAATTTCACCGTTGTGGATAGTTCCAACTGCGAAAGAATCTTCATACTGATCCCAAGGATTAGCAGTAGTTTGTTTGTGACCTAAAGATAATTTACGTCCGTCAACATCTAATTCTAATACTACTACGTCAAGTTTTTCACCAACGTTTACAAATTCAGATGGGTGTTTGATTTTCTTAGTCCAAGATAAGTCAGAGATGTAAATTAATCCATCAATTCCTTCTTCTAATTCTACGAAAATTCCAAAGTTTGTGAAGTTTCTAACGATACCTGTATGTTTAGAACCTACTGGGTATTTAGCAGTGATATCAGTCCAAGGATCTTGAGACAATTGTTTGATACCTAATGACATTTTACGGTCATCTCTGTCTAAAGTTAAAATTTGAGCTTCAACAATATCCCCTACTTTTACGAAATCTTGAGCAGAACGTAAGTGAGTAGACCAAGACATTTCAGAAACGTGGATCAAACCTTCAACACCTTCAGCAACTTCGATAAATGCACCATAATCAGCGATTACAACTACTTTACCTTTTACTTTGTCTCCAATTGCTAATTTAGCATCTAGAGCATCCCAAGGGTGAGCGTTTAATTGTTTCAATCCTAATTGTATTCTTGTTTTTTCGTCATCGAAATCAAGGATTACAACGTTTAATTTTTGGTCTAATTCAAGAACTTCACTTGGGTGGTTAATACGACTCCAAGAAAGGTCAGTAATGTGAATTAATCCATCAACTCCACCTAAGTCAATAAAGACACCATAAGAAGTAATGTTTTTAACAACACCTTCTAATACTTGTCCTTTTTGCAATTGACCGATGATTTCTTTTTTCTGAATTTCAATATCCGCTTCAATAAGCGCTTTGTGAGAAACAACAACGTTTTTGAATTCGTGGTTAATTTTCACAACTTTGAATTCCATCATTTTGTTTACATATACATCGTAATCTCTAATTGGCTTAACATCAATTTGAGATCCTGGTAAAAACGCTTCAATTCCAAAAACGTCAACGATCATACCACCTTTAGTTCTGCATTTTACAAAACCATTAACGATTTCTCCTGTTTCGTTAGCCGAAATAACTCTATCCCATGATTTGATAGTACGTGCTTTTCTGTGAGATAACACTAATTGACCAGTTTTATCCTCACGGATGTCAATCAATACTTCAACAGTATCACCTACTTTTAATGCTGGGTTGTAACGGAATTCGTTCAATGAAATAACACCTTCCGATTTTGCGTTGATATCAACGATAACGTCTCTATCTGTAATTCTAACAACTGTACCATCAACTACTTCTTCTTGATCTGTAGCAATAAAAGTTTTTGAAACTAGTTCTTCGAATTCTTTTAAGTTTTTTTGATCAACTGCATCAATACCTTCTTCAAAGTTGTGCCAGTTAAAATTTGCTAAAAACTCTTCTTGTGATTTTACTTGTTCAGACATGCTGATTAAAAATTTGTATTCTGTATTCTCTCGAGTTTCTTAATGTGCCAGAAAACAGCAGAAGTTGTTTGTATAATTAGTTGAACCCTAAAGGAAACTCTTATTCACCAAAAGGACTGCAAAAGTAACACATTTATATCAAATACCAAAATATTTATGTTTCGATAATATATTGATTATTAGGAGCAGAACATTTTGGATTTTTTAGGAACTCTGCTCCCGCTTTCCGCTGTATCTTTTACACAGCTTCCAGCCTTCAAAGGGCTGGAAGCTGCGTAAAAGGATGCCGCTTCACTCGGGGCTAGTTAACTACAATTGGTAATTTTCAACAAAAAAAACCCGATATCTCCTAAAAAATATCGGGTTTGTATTTATTCAAATCCTGATTTAATGACTTACATTTTGAACATCCAAAGGATTGTGTTTGTGCTTGAATAAAATAGCAAATGCAACGGCAATTATCAACGCATAAATAGCAAAAGCCAGCCAAATCGTATGCCAGTCTTTCATAAAAATGACTTTACTAAACAATCCATCAGCTCCTATTACATTCCCTTGACCAGTTACAAATTCTAGCATTTTTGAATTTGTAGTTTCTGTTTCCAAAAAACCAGCTAACTCAGTGGTATTATTAAATGATTTAGTAAAATATTTATCAATAGCCCATCCGGAAGTAAAGCTTCCTAAAACCGCACCAAAACCATTGGTCATCATCATAAACAATCCTTGCGCTGAAGAACGATTTTTAGCATCTGTATTCGTTTCTACAAATAATGAACCTGAGATATTAAAAAAGTCAAATGCCATTCCGTAAACCACACAAGACATAATTATCATCCATAACCCATCTGTTGGATTTCCGTATGCAAATAATCCAAAACGCAAAACCCAAGCCAACATACTAATCAACATCACTTGCTTGATTCCAAAACGTCTTAGAAAAAAAGGAATCGCAAGAATAAATAATGTCTCTGAAATTTGAGAAATCGACATGATAATCGTTGAATATTCTACAACGAAGGAATCTGCATATTTTGGAAAATGTTTAAATTCATCTAAGAAAACATCTCCGTAAGCATTAGTTAATTGTAGCGCCCCTCCTAAAAACATAGAAAAAACAAAAAACAAAGCCATTTTATAATCGGCAAACAACTTGAAGGACTCCAGACCTAATGTTTCCATTAGTGACGCATTCTCTTTTGATAAACGCTGTGGTTTACATTTTGGTAAAGTAAAAGAATAAATCCCCAGAACTACAGCGGCTAAACCTGCTATATAGAACTGATATTCAGTTGCTTTATTTCCAGTTAAATTAGTAATCCACATCGCAACAATAAATCCGATTGTTCCCCAAACCCGAATGGGTGGGAAATTTTTTATTACATCTTTATTGTTTAATTTTAATGCTGTATACGATATAGAATTGCTCAAGGCAATCGTTGGCATGTAAAAACACATTGCCAAAAGCATAATGTAAATAAAGGTTTCCGGAGTGGTAACTTGTGGAATATAGAATAAAACCGCAGCATATAAAATATGAAGAATTCCGTATAATTTTTCAGCATTTACCCATCTGTCAGCGATAATTCCGGTCAGTGTTGGCATAAACAATGAAGCAATTCCCATCGTTCCAAAAACCAACCCAAACTGAGTTCCTTCCCAGTTTTTTGTTCCAAACCAGTAATTTGCAATGGTAATCAACCAAGCTCCCCAAACAAAAAACTGAAGAAAGCTCATTATTACCAATCTATTCTTAATTCCCATGAGATGAATTGTTATTTTTTATTTTAAAAAATTTACAAGGCGTAAATCTACTATTAAAAATGAGATCTGCAACTAATTAAATCGTTTTAGTAATTTCATTTACCAATTCTAAAACAAGCTTGAATTGTTCCTCACGATTCAAATGTGAATTATCTATTTCTACAGCATCTTCAGCCATAACTAATGGAGAATCCTTACGGTGCGTATCAATATAATCGCGCTCTTCCACATTTTTGAGAACTTCTTCAAATGTGACCGCATCGCCTTTTGCAACCAGTTCATCATAACGCCTTTGTGCTCTTGTAGTTGCACTTGCGGTCATGAATATTTTTAGCTCCGCATCTGGAAAAACTACTGTACCAATATCTCTGCCATCCATTACAATTCCTTTGTCTTTTCCCATTTCTTTCTGTTGTTCCACTAATTTGGCACGAACCTCAGAAACTTCGGCAACTTTACTCACAAAACTGGAAACTTCAATCGTCCTGATTTCGGTTTCGACGTTTACCCCATTCAAATACATTTCGCCAAAACCTAAATCAGCATTGAATTTGAATTGCAATTTTATATTTGGTAAACTAGTAATCAAGGTTTGTTTATCAAAAGATTCCGCATTTATATGCCCATTTTGCATCGCAAATAAAGTTACGGCACGATACATCGCTCCCGTGTCTACATAAATATATCCTAGATGATTCGCAAGTTGTTTAGCCAATGTGCTTTTTCCTGTAGAAGAGAAACCATCAATTGCGATAGTAATTTTTTTATTCAAAATGTAAAATTTAAAGTTCTATGTTATATCAAAATTATTGGAAATTAACTGTCAGCCCAAATAAGCTTGTATTTCCGGCCAATGTATATCTGGAATACGAATAATTGAATTTCAATTTATTTAATTTAAGTCCAAATCCCAATGAAACTCCTGAGAAATTCCGTTGTTCTACAAGGCGTAATTCCTCTGCTCTTCTAAAATTATATCCCACTCTTAGGTTAAATGCTTTTTTCGGAAAAAGTTCAACACCAACAATTACGTGTCGTAAAGCATTATTTATAAAGGATACTTTTTCTTCGGTGGATTCTCCGTCAAATGAAGATTCTGCTCTGGCTGGATTTGAAAAAGCAATATTCCACTGCTGTAAATTTTCTAATGTAAGATGCCACCGAATAGGAACATTTTCCAATTCCTGTGAAACTCCAGCGATGATTTCAAGCGGCAGTTTCTCATTCGTACCATTATAAGTTGAAAATTGCGTTCCTATATTTCGAATAGCCAAAGCCCAATTTACGTCGTTTCTTTCATCGATAAATAAAGCGCCAATATCAAGCGCTCCGCCAAAAGAATGATAGGTTTCTAAACTAGAAGAAATCAGTTTTGCACTGGCTCCAATGTGAATAGTGGTGTACGGAATATTGTAAGCATACCCAAAAGAAAGGGCTATTTCACTTCCTGTAAACTCTGATGTAGGTTGACCGTTTTCATCAAAGCCTTCAAAATTACCATAGTTTACATAATTTACACCAGCCTGAAAAGTTTGCAAATGCTGGTCGTATCTATAGGCGTAAGAAGCCGTTCCGTAAGTAACTTCTTTATAATAACTACCATAATTTAAAGCCAGATGATTGTCCATTTCTGCATTTATGGTTGCCGGATTAAAATGAACCTGATTGACGTCATCATCATAAATCGTAATTACTTTTCCTCCCAAAGCTGCCTGTCTTGGAGAAGTGACCAGGTTCAAAAACTGATACGTATACTTTCCCCCTATCTGACTGTGTGAAACAGCGCAAATCATAAGGAAACAGTATACTATAAGTTTTTTTAGCATGCTTTAAACTGCAGTTGGTGTAAATAAAAACGCAACTGCGAAGATAAAATTATAAATAGAATAAATGGCAACTTTAAAACTGGTAATTGCAAATAAAAAATCCAAACTCCATGTCTTGAAAATCAAGTTTTGGAATTTGGATTTTTTGTATTTAGGAGTTGTAACTTATTACAAATCCTTGGCGTTTTTTACATTTTGATCGGTCAAAGCAAATTTTAATACTTCGCTCATTTCTTTTACATAGTGAAAAGAAAGTCCTTCCAAATATTCAGGTTTTATTTCATCAATATCACTCTTGTTTTCGTGACACAGAATAATTTCTTTGATATTTGCTCGTTTTGCTGCCAATATTTTTTCTTTGATTCCTCCTACTGGCAAGACTTTTCCACGTAACGTGATTTCCCCTGTCATAGCTAAGTTTTTCTTCACACGTTTTTGTGTAAACAATGAAACTAATGACGTCAACATCGCAATTCCGGCACTTGGTCCGTCTTTTGGCGTGGCTCCTTCCGGAACGTGCAAGTGAATATTATATTTAGAAAGTATTTCTGAATCCAATCCTAAAAGTTTCGCGTTTGCCTTAATATATTCTAAAGCAATTGTAGCAGATTCTTTCATGACCGTACCTAAGTTTCCGGTAATAGTCATGGTTCCTTTTCCAGGAGAAAGTAACGATTCGATAAACAGAATATCACCCCCAACAGAGGTCCAAGCCAAACCAGTTACCACACCGGCAACATCATTGTTCTCGTATTTGTCTCTTTCTAATCTTGGAACACCGAGTGTTTTAATAATATTTTCATCTGTGACTTTTTTGTTATACTCCTCTTCCATCGCAACTGATTTGGCTGCGTTACGGATTACTTGAGCAATTTTAGCTTCTAAACCACGAACACCAGATTCACGTGTATACCCTTCTACGATTTTCTCCAATTGTTTTTTTCCTATGGTCAAATCTTTGGAAGTCAAACCATGCTCTTTCAACTGTCTTGGAAACAAATGCTGACGCGCTATTTCGACCTTTTCTTCAATTGTGTAACCTGACATTTTGATGATTTCCATTCTGTCTTTCAACGCAGGTTGAATCGCAGCCATATTATTGGAAGTCGCAATGAACATCACTTTAGACAAATCATATCCCATTTCAAGGAAATTATCATAAAAAGAATTGTTTTGCTCCGGATCTAAAACCTCCAATAATGCAGATGAAGGATCACCTTGATTACTGTTGGATAGCTTATCGATTTCATCCAAAACAAAAACTGGATTTGAGGTTCCCGCTTTTTTCAAACTTTGAATGATTCGTCCTGGCATCGCACCAATATAGGTTTTTCTGTGTCCGCGAATTTCCGCTTCATCACGCAATCCACCAAGGGAAATTCTAACGTATTTTCTACCCAAAGCTTCTGCAATCGAACGTCCAATTGAAGTTTTACCCACTCCCGGAGGTCCTGTCAAACAAATAATCGGGGATTTCATATCATTTCGCAATTTTAAAACTGCCAAATGTTCAATCATTCTTTTCTTAACATCTTCCAATCCAAAATGATCTCTGTCCAATATTTTCTGAGCTCTTTTTAAATCGAAATTATCTTTTGAATATTCGTTCCAAGGCAATTCCAGGAACAATTCTAAATAATTTCTTTGAATTCCGAAGTCGGGCGCTTGTGGATTCATGCGACGCATTTTAGATAATTCTTTATCGAAATGCTTTTTGGTTTTTTCATCCCATTTTTTCGTCAAAGACTTCTGCAACATTTCGTCCATTTCCTCTTCTTGCGAAACGCCACCCAATTCTTCTTGAATGGTTTTCATTTGTTGGTGAAGAAAATATTCGCGTTGTTGTTGGTCTAAATCAAAACGCACTTTGGACTGAATATCATTTTTTAATTCAAGTTTTTGCAACTCGATATTCATATAACGAAGCGTCTCTAAAGCCCTCCCTTTTAATTCATTAATAGCCAACAAGTCTTGTTTCTCTTTAACAATCAGGTTCATGTTAGAAGTCACAAAATTGACCAAAAATGATTGACTTTCAATATTTTTGATGGCAAAAGTCGCTTCACTGGGAATATTTGGACTTTCCTTGATAATCTGAATGGCTAATTCTTTGATTGAATCAAGAATCGCGACAAATTCAGTATCATTTTTCTTAGGTCTTTTCTCAGGAACTTCCTTAATTTTTGCTGTGATGTATGGCGTTTCATCAATAACAGCATCAATTTCGAAACGCTTTTTACCTTGAAGAATTACCGTTACATTCCCATCAGGCATTTTTAATACACGCAAAATACGGGCTACGGTACCTATTTTATGAATATCATCTTTAGTTGGATCTTCATCTTCTTCATTGATCTGAGCAACAACTCCAATCGTTTTTCCAGCGGCATTGGCGTCATTAATCAATTTTATCGATTTGTCACGTCCCGCGGTAATCGGTATTACAACTCCAGGAAATAAAACCATATTTCGTAAAGGCAGAATTGCCAATAATTCCGGTAATGCTTCATTATTCATTTCCTCCTCATCTTCAGGAGTCAAAAGTGGAATTAAATCTGCTTCAGAATCAAATTCCTGAAGTGACAGATTGTCAATAGTAAGTATTTTATGATTTGACATATATTATTTAAGTCTTTTTGTCATTAAAAAATTCATTCTTTAAGCAAATATAAGGTTTCAAAATAATCTTTTTATATAAAAGCGATGTTTAATCCTCAAAATTTGCATAACGGTAAAAGAGTCAATCTTTGTGCCAAAAGAAACTATCTTTATCCTATTTTTCATCAGAAAGTAAAAATGCTGACCATTAAAACAGCAACAAATTAATCACTGCAGGAGCAATCAAATGAAAATTTTAGTTTTATTTTTATAAAAGTGTAACAAAGAAAAAATTAACAAGTCCTTACTATTAAATTACTAGCAGCTGTTTGAATGTAAATCAACATAATATCGAAGAATTGATTTTGCTCTGCAAGCAAAAAAATCAAAAAGCACAATGCGAAATTTACAATCGCTATGCAAAAGCCATGTATAATGTCTCGCATAGAATCGTAAAAGACAGCCATTTTGCCGAGGATGTAATGCAGGAAAGTTTCTTAAAAGCATTCACGCGAATAGATGACTACAAGCAAGAAGTTGCTTTTGGCGCTTGGCTAAAAAGAATTGTGGTGAATTGCAGTATTGATTTTTATAAAAAGAACAACCAATTCAAACCAGAAGATTTTGATGCGACACTTTATAAAATCGAAGAAACAGAAAATGGCATTTTAGAAAGCACTTCTTTCAAAGATTTAAAAGTAAAACAAATTCTAGACACCATCACTTCATTGAAATATAATTACAGAATGGTTTTAACACTATTTTTCATTGAAGGATACGACCAGGAAGAAATTAGCGAAATTTTGAATATCAGTTATGCCAATTGCAGAACTACACTGAGCAGAGCCAAAGATTGTTTGCGAAAAAAACTAGAGGAAATATGAAAAAGGAAAATAAAAAACTAGACCAATTATTTGAAAAATTTGAAAATCAATGGGATGTCGAGTCTCCTGAAAGTAATCATGAGCAACGATTTGAACAAAAATTAAAATCTAAGAAATCGAATTGGAAACGTTTTGTTTCTATTGGAATCGCTGCTTCTATAGGACTTATATTAGGACTTTCAATTTTCAATACTACTCCTAAAAAAACTGAGGAATTACAATTTGCATCAAAAGAAACGAAACAAACGGATTCGATTTTTACTATTTTAATCGAAAAGGAATTAGAAAAAATAAAAGAAAAAAAATCACCTGAAAACGAAAAAATCATCGCTGATGCACTCAAACAAATGCGAACATTGGACAATGATTACGACAAAATAATTAAGGAACTCGAAACCAATGGAGAAAGTAAACAGATTATTTATGCAATGATCAGCAATCTTCAGACGCGGATTTCTTTTTTGCAAAGCGTACTGCAACATATTGAAAATAAGGAACAAAAAACAAACATAGCTGATGAAAAAACAATGTAAAATACTGATTTTATTTATTTTAATTCCATTTTTGGGACATGCAATTGACAATGACTTCCTGCATTTGAAAGAAAAAAATATTAAAAAAGCGTATTATGTCAATCCTAACGCAACGCTTTCGATTGACAATTCGTACGGCACTATTTCAGTAACCACTTGGAACGAAGATAAAATTGAACTTGACATAAGTATCAAAGTTAGCGGTGATAATGAAAATTGGGTCAACCAGCGTATTGAAACCATCGCTGTTGATATAGTCGCTTTGAAAGGAATGATTTCTGCCAAAACAATTCTAGGAAATTCCAATTACAAAGGTCACGGTAAAAACAATAATTTTGAAATAAATTACACCCTCAAAATTCCAAAAAATGGAAGTGTAAAACTCAATAACAAATACGGCAATATCAGCACCTCTGATTTATACGCAGAAGCGGATATCAAATGTAAATATGGAAAGGTAATCTTGGGGAGATTGTATGGAAACAGTACACTTGAAATGGAATATTGCTCTAATTCGAGCATTGCATTTCTAAAAAATGGAATGGTAACAGCAAAATATTCGAATCTAAAAATTGGTGAGGTAACTAAGTTAGATTTAATTTCTGATTACACGGATATCGAAATTGAGCAAAGTGATGCCATTAAATACAACAGTAAATATGGGAAAATCAGAATTCAAAATGTAAAAACCTTAGACGCATCAGGAAATTATTTGACAATAAAAATTGGAGAAGTGTTTGATTATTTAAAACTGAACACAAAATACAGTTCTTTAGCCATTCAATCGATTAATGCAAAGGCAAATTCGGTTACTGTAGTCGCCGGATATACTGGAATCAATATTGGATACCACACTAATTTTGCTTTTGATTTTAATGTTCTTTTAAAATATGCAAACTTTAAATATGACTCTGATTTAGAAATTGATTCTAAAGAAGAAGTGTCAAATTCAAAAAAATATAGTGGTTTTCACAAGAAAAAAGGACTTAACAATTTGAATATAATTTCAGATTATGGAAACGTAATATTAACTAAAAACCAATAACCTAAAAACAAAACTTATGAAAAAATCAATTCAATTATTTGTCAGTTGCGCAATATTAATCACATCGATGGCTCAAGCGCAATGGTCCTCTAAAGCTAAAATAACTGGTAATGGCACTGTTATATCAGAAAAAAGAACGACATCTTCGTATGATGAAATTGCTGTAATAGGCTTTTTTGATGTGGAATTAGTTTCAGGAAATGAAGGAAACATAATTGTAAAAGGAGAAGAAAATTTACTTCCATACATCAAAATTGAAGTTGCGAATCAAGTTTTGAAAATTTATTCAGAAAAGAACAAATACATTAGTAGCAGCAAAGGAAAACAAATTATTATAACTGTTCCTTTCGAAAGTATTAATCAAGTTTCTTTGACCGGTTCCGGAGATGTGTTGACTAAAAATCGCATCCAATCAAAATCATTTTCAGCTAAACTAATTGGCTCAGGCGACATGAATTTAGAAGTAGAAGCAAACGATCTTGACGCCAATTTAAATGGTTCCGGAGACTTAAAATTAACCGGAATAACGGTAAATTTAAACAGTAATTTAAACGGATCAGGCGATATAGATGCCGCAAATTTAAAAGCTAAAAACGTAACAGCAACCGTTTCTGGATCAGGAGATAATACTGTTTTCTGCAGTGAAAGCCTTCATGCCAGAGTTTCAGGTTCGGGAGATATTGAATACAAAGGCAATCCAAAGAAAAAAGATACCAAAGTGACTGGATCAGGGAATATTTCAAAGTCTTAACTTCGAATTTAGCATTATACAATAAGGTGTTTTATTAATTTAAAACGCCTTTTTTTGGCACTCTTTTCAGCAAGAGAATGGCTATTACAAAAAATACTCCCAGAAATACGATGGCAAGTCTCGGGCTGCCAGTAATCTGATCGATAATTCCGTAAACTAACATTCCAATTACGATTCCAATTTTTTCAGCAACATCATAAAAACTAAAAAAAGAAGCTGTATCCTGCGTTTCTGGCAATAATTTAGAATAAGTAGAACGCGATAAAGCCTGAATTCCTCCCATCACCAAACCTGCAATTGACGCCATTACATAAAAATGTATGGGTAAAGTGATAAAAAATGCAAGTGCACAAAAAACTGCCCAAATACAATTAATGAAAATCAAAGTTGGAATATTACCAAATTTTTCTGAGGCTTTGGAAGTTAGAACTGCACCAAGAACAGCTACTAATTGAATGATTAATATACAAATAATTAAACCCGTTGTACTTTCCGCTTTAGAAGACCAAGCAATTTCTTGTGCTCCAAAATAAGTGGCGACAAGCATTACAGTTTGCACTGCCATACTCGAAACAAAAAATCCTCCTAAATATCGTTTTAATGCAATGTTTTCATTTAATAAAAACCATACTTTTTTTAACTCTTTAAAACCATTCAATACAACATGGTGCGTTACTTTGCTGTTTGCGTTTTTATTTCCTTTCGGTAAAAAATAATACGTGTACTGACTGAATAAAACCCACCAAACACCAACCATTACAAAGGAATATCGCATGGCTTTCATAGCTGCTTCACCATCAGTTCCAGAAATCCCAAAAATTTTTGGCTTCATAATCATCGCTAAATTGATAATCAATAAAAGGACACTTCCAATATATCCTAACGAATACCCTTTGGCACTAACTTTATCTTGTTGCTCTACAAAAGCTATATCTGGTAGATAGGAATTATAAAAAACTAAACTGCCCCAATATCCAATCAATCCTAGGAAATAAAATGCTAAACCAAGGTATATATTTTCAAGGTTGAACCAATACAATCCCATACATGATAATGCTCCCAAATAGCAAAAGAATTTCATAAATGATTTTTTATCTCCAACATAATCAGCAATACCAGATAATAGTGGAGAAATAAAAGCGACCAATAAAAATGCAAAAGAAGTAACAAAACTGATTAAAGCTGAATTTTTAAGATGTAAACCAAAAACATCAATATAATGATCTCGCTCAGAAAACAAGGTTTCATAATAAATTGGAAAAACAGCAGATGCGATGGTAAGCGTATAAACAGAATTAGCCCAATCATAAAAAGCCCAAGCATTTAATAATTTTTTACTTCCTTTTTCTAAATCTGCCATGTTTACTTTATTTATGTTGCGAATTTATTTAATTTTTATTGATAAAATCCAAAAAACAGCTTTATTTGATATTAACAAATTGCGTCATAATTGCAATGTATTTAAAAGTCGCAAAATAGTATAACAAAAAAAGGCTACTCTCACTTGAGAATAGCCTTTTTAAATGTTCGATAAAGAACACTATGATTTCAAATTGTTACTTGTAGATAATACCCACTTTGGTTGCTAAAGCTTTAGCTTCCGGGATCAATGCTTTCAAATTTGCAATTCTAGTCGCATCAGACGGGTGCGTACTCATAAATTCCGGCGGTGCTTGACCTGAAGATTTTTCAGCCATTCTAGACCAGAAAGTTATAGATTCCTCCGGATTATAACCTGCAATAGCCATTAAAGTAAGACCAATTTTATCTGCTTCCGTCTCGTGATTTCTACTAAAAGGAAGCATAACACCAAACTGAGATCCTAATCCATACGCTTGGCCCCATATTTGTTGTGTTTGTTCACTTTTACCTCCAGTTGCTACAGCAACTCCTACAGCTCCTAATTGTTGCAATTGAGACGCACTCATACGTTGAGCTCCATGATTTGCTAAGGCGTGAGAAACTTCATGTCCCATTACAGTTGCTAAACCTGAATCATTAAGTGTTACTGGTAAAATTCCGGAATAAACGACAATTTTCCCTCCTGGCATGCACCAAGCGTTCACTTCTTTATTGTCAATTAATTTGTATTCCCAACGGTATTCAGTCAAATATTGTGATTGCCCTAAATAAATTAAATATTTTTCTGCAGCAGCCTTAATTCGCATTCCAACTGCTTCAACTTTTCTAGCATCTGCAGTTCCGGTAATTACTTTATTTTCCTTTAAAAAAGTACCATATTGTTGAAAAGATGTTGGAAACAATTCACTGTTAGAAACAAAATTTAAACTTTTTTTCCCTGTAATTGGATTAGTAGCACAAGAATAAACCAATCCTGCCGCAAAAATCCCTATTAATAAATGCTTTTTCATAATTTTAAATATTAAATATTTAACAAAAATACAATTATTATAAACATTTAAATTTACATAATTAATTGTATAAGTATCAACTTTTTTTGTTATTCCCCAATGATATGAAAAGTTGTAAACTCCTTATCTACAATTAAATAATTTTCATTTTCTAAAGTAAAACTGTCAAATAGGACTTCTACATTATCAATTTCGATCATTTTAACTTTAAATGGCAGACCAATAAGATTTATTTTGTACTTAGAATAATTCGTATCGTATTTTCCTTCTTTATGCAGTTGGATAATCAATTCTTTCTCTTTACCGGTTGTTTGAAACGATAAGAAGCTGTATCTCCCTTTTTTATAATCATAACCATCTTGAGCATCCTCATACACCACTGATTTTTCTTTACCTTCTTTATAATAAATATCTAAAGTGAGTTCATCAAATTCTAACTCACCTACATATTGTTGCACTGGATATTTAGGAATAATTGCTCCCGCTTTTACAAAAATTGGAATCTGATCAAATTTAGTATCCACCCAAATTTCTTTACCTCCTTTTACTTCTTCATTCGTCCAATAATTATACCATTGTCCACGTGGAATATACATTCTTCGACCCAAAGAATTTGGTTCTAAAATAGGACAAACTAATATTTGATTTCCAAAAACAAATTCATCATTTCTGTAATGTGTTTGAATATCTTCCTGATCATAATAGACCAATGGTTTGAGCATAGGAATTCCTTCCTCAATATACTGCCAAAACATGGTATATAAATAAGGTAATAATTGATATCTCAAATTGACAAATTTTCTGGTGATATCAATAACTTCTTCGTCAAATGCCCATGGCTCCTGATCTCCATGATCTCCGGAAGAGTGTGTTCTGCAAAATGGATGAAAAACGCCCAATTGAATCCAGCGTGCATATAGCTCGCCTGAAGGTTGCTCTGCAAATCCACCAATATCAGATCCTGTGAAACCCATTCCCGAAATTGACATGCGTTGTACCTGAATATTTGCTATCCACAAATGTTCCCAAGTGGCCACATTATCTCCGGTCCAGGACGATGTGTACCGCTGCGCGCCTGCATACGCTGATCTTGTTATTACAAAAGGTCTTTTTGGGTACGCAAAACGTTTCACACCGTGGTAAGTAGCTCTAGCCATTTGTGTGCCGTAAATATTGTGCGCTTTTCTATGACTGCAAGGATTTCCATCATAATCGTGACGTACATCCATAGGAAACGTTTTATTAGGAACCTCCATAACGGCAGGTTCGTTCATGTCATTCCACACTCCTTTTACTCCAATTTCCGAAATTAATTCTTTGAACAATCCAGCCCACCATTCTCTTACCGCAGGATTTGTATAATCCGGGAAGTTACATTCTCCCGGCCAAACTTTCCCTTTCATGTATGGACCATCTGCTCTTTTACAGAAATAATCTTTTTCTAAAGCTTCTTTATAAATTGAATATTCTTTGTCAATCTTGATTCCCGGATCGATAATTACCACTGTTTTGAAACCATCTTCGGCTAGTTCAGCGACCATTCTTTTTGGGTCTGGGAAATATTCTTTGTTCCAAGTGAAACATCTAAAACCTTCCATATAATCAATATCCAAATAAAGCGCATCGCAAGGAATTTTTAATTCCCTGAATTTGGCGGCAACTTCTTTTAAATTACTTTCTGGATAGTAACTCCATTTACATTGGTGATATCCAAGTGCCCAAAGCGGCGGTAGCTCTGGTTTACCCGTTAGATGAGTATAGGTTGTAACGACATCTTGCATTTCAGGCCCATAAATGAAGTAGTAATTCATCTCACCTCCTTCAGCCCAGAAGCTCGTTACATTTCTTCTTTCGTGACAAAAATCAAAATAGGTCCTGAATGTATTATCAAAGAAAATCCCGTAAGATTTTTTGTTGTGAAGTCCTATATAAAACGGAACTACTTTGTATAATGGTTCTTGGTCTTTTTGAAAAGCATATTGATCTGTAGCAAAATTTTCCAGTCTCTTACCTTTAAGATTCAGTTGAGTTGCTTTATCGCCAAGTCCGTAAAAACATTCTCCATCTTTGGAAGCTTTACTCATTTTTACGATATTTCCACCATATTCATAGCTTTCTTCCCAATGAAATCCCAACTCATCTTCTAAAATAATAGTGTCCTCTAAATCAAAAATAGACAATCTCATGTCATTTTTTTGAATCCTGCACTTTACCTTACTGGTTTTAATCTGATAATAATCTTCTACTTCTGAAACTTCCAGATGATTATATCCATGGGAATGATTTTTATCTATTGCATAAGAAAAATCATTACTGAAATACCCTTTTGTTGTAAATCTAAATCGGATTAAACTGTCTCTTAATACCGTTACTTTTAATATGACACTATTATCAGTGTGGAAACTTATGGAATCGACTTCATGTTCAAAAGAGACTATTTTTGTGGGATATAAATCTCCTTTGTATTCTAATTCTGTATTTGTAATCATGTTTTATGGTATTAATTTTAATCTTTTTCTAGAATTCAAACTTACAAAAATACTTTGTAAACTGTTAAATATGTGTGTTTTATTCACGATAACGTTGTAGTTTGTTTCAATGTAACAATCAACTAGATGTAATAATGGTTTCCATTATAAATGAAAACCATTAGTTATGCTTATCTTTAAAAGAACAATTTTACGCTTATGAAATTTTAAAAACAGTAACACTTAAAGGTGGCAAAAGTAATTCTGTTGAATAATCTCTTCCATCATAAGGCATGGACTCAATTGCTATTTTTTTTGCGTTTGAAACTCCGCTTCCTCCATAATTTGAAGAGTCACTATTGAAAATTTCTGTCAATTTACCTTTTTTGGGCAAACCAATTCGATAATTAGGTCGCACTACTTGCGTAAAATTGCAAATTATAATGACGTCATCTTTTGGATTATTTCCTTTTCGGATGAAAGACATTACCGCATTTTGATGATCGGAATAATTAATCCATTCAAAACCTTCCGCACTGAATTGTTTTTCATGCAAGGCAGGCTGGGTTTTATATAATTTGTTTAAATCCGTAATCAATTTTTTGACACCGGCATGAAACGGATATTGCAACAAATGCCAATCTAAACTTCCTTCAAAATTCCACTCGTTACTTTGTCCAAATTCACTTCCCATAAACAATAATTTTGTCCCGGGATGCATAAACATATAGCCATAGAGTAATCGTAGATTCGCAAATTTTTGCCATTCATCTCCAGGCATTCTTCCTGCAATGGATTTTTTTCCGTAAACCACTTCATCGTGAGAAAGCGGTAACATAAAATTTTCCGAAAACGTATAGGTCATCGAGAATGTCAAATCATTTTGATGGTACTTTCTATATACGGTGTCTTTTTGAAAATACTCTAACGTATCATGCATCCAACCCATCATCCATTTCATTCCAAAACCTAAACCACCAATTGATGTTGGTCTCGAAACCATAGGAAACGATGTGCTTTCTTCAGCAATGGTTTGAACGCCTTCAAAATTAGAATAAACGGCTTCATTGAATTCTTTCAGAAAACTAATCGTGTCCAGATTCTCTCTTCCACCGTAAATATTTGGTTCCCACTCGCCATCATTTCTGGAATAATCCAAATACAGCATTGAGGCAACAGCATCTACGCGCAATGCATCGGCGTGATAATGATGCAGCCAAAATAAAGCATTACTTATCAGAAAGGAACGAACTTCATTTCGTCCATAATTGAAAACTAAACTTTTCCAATCCGGATGATACCCTTTTCTGCGATCGGGATGTTCAAAGAGATTCGATCCATCAAAAAATCCTAATCCATGCGCGTCATCAGGGAAATGAGAAGGAACCCAGTCCAGGATTACTCCAATTCCGGCTTCATGCAATTTATCTACTAAATGCATGAATTCCTGTGGATTCCCAAAACGGGAAGTTGGTGCAAAATAGCCCACTAGTTGGTAACCCCAAGACGGATCGTACGGATATTCCATGATTGGCATGAACTCTACATGCGTAAAGCCGGTTTCTTTTATATAATTTACTAAATCTTCGGCAAATTCAAGATAGGTGAGAAAACGATTATCATTGGCATGACGTTTCCATGATCCTAAATGGACTTCGTAAACTGAGTAAGGCTTGTCAAGACCGTTATGGTTTTGACGGGTTTCCATCCAGTTTTTATCCTTCCATTTATAATCTAAATCCCAAACCACTGAAGCCGTATGTGGAGGTTTTTCGCAGTAAAAAGCAAAAGGATCTGCTTTCTCAGTTACTATACCGCCATTATTAGATTGTATTTTATATTTGTAGGTTGTCCCTTTTTTGACATTTGGAATAAAACCTTCCCAAATTCCGGATGAATCCCAACGAACTTCTAACAAATGTTCGCCTTGTGTCCAAAAGTTGAAATCCCCAACTACCGATACCGAATGTGCCGTAGGAGCCCAAACTGCAAAATAAACGCCGTCAACTCCGTCAACTGAAATAAGATGTGCTCCAAGTTTTTCGTAGAGTCGGAAATGTTTTCCTGCTTTAAATAAATCAATATCAAAATCGGTAAAAAGGGAATGCGAGATAACTTTACTCATATAATAATTGTATAATTCTACCTTTTAGAAATAGAATATTATTTTTAAGAAAAAACAGTTTAAAAGTTTACTTTATAATGTAATTATCCGGTATAACTGCACCTTTTTTGATAACAACAATTCCGTCTTTTATGGCATACAACTCATTTGAGAAATCTTCTAAATGACTGCCTCCACTGATGTAAACATCATTCCCAATTCGACAGTTTTTATCCACTAGAGCATTGCTTATAAAACATCTTTCTCCAATTCCCACTAGTTGTTTCCCGGTTTTAAGATCTTCATTCATATCATCTATATTCTGATAAAAATCATTCCCCATTACATAACAATTCTGAATGATTGTTCCTTCACCAATTCTTGATCTAATTCCAATCACAGATCGATTTATTTCTTTTGCATTTAAAATACAACCTTCCGAAATTAATGATTTATCAATCATTGTTTTTTGGAATTTGGACGGCGGGAGTAATCTAGGTCTGGTAAAAATTTTATTATCGTTATCAAATAAATTAAATTTAGGCAAGTCATCGGTCAATCCAATATTCGCCTCAAAAAAGGAATCAATATTACCAATGTCCGTCCAATATCCTTCATATTGGTAACTTAAAATCTTTTTGTGACCAACGGCTTGCGGAATAATCTCTTTACCAAAATCTTTGGTTTCTTTGTTAGACATGATATCTACCAATAATTTTCTATTGAAAATATAGATTCCCATCGAAGCCAAGTAATTTTTTCCTTCACTTTTCATTTGCTCACTCACATCTGATTCCCAATCTGGCAATAATTCCTTCGCTGGTTTTTCAATGAAAGATTCAATACAACTTTCGGAGTTTGTTTTCAAAATTCCAAATTCAGGTGCATCTTTTGCATTTACGGGTAATGTCGCAATGGTAATATCTGCTTCTCTCTTGATATGTTCTTCTAACATATCGTTGAAATCCATTTGATACAACTGATCTCCGGAAAGTATCAACGCATAATCAAAATCGTGATTCAGGAAATGAGGCATACATTGTCTTACCGCATCAGCCGTTCCCTGAAACCAAGTTGGGTTGTCAGGAGTTTGTTCTGCAGCAAGAATATCAACAAAAGCATGGCTGAAAATACTAAAGTTATAAGTGTTTTTGATGTGAGCATTCAAGGAAGCTGAGTTAAACTGTGTCAATACAAACATTCTATAAATATCTGAATTCATGCAATTTGAAATTGGAATATCAACCAATCTATATTTTCCCCCAATTGGAACAGCTGGTTTTGATCTTGATTCTGTCAACGGATATAATCTGGATCCTTGTCCTCCACCTAAAATTATTGCAATTACATTTTTCTTTTTGGCTTTCATTTCTTGTTAATTATTAGATTGTACATTTCTATATATTCCTGACAAACACGCTCCCAAGAATGGTCCGTGTTCATTCCTATTTTTCTTATTTCATTCAGATGTTTTTTATCATCATATAAATTTACTGCTCGCTGAATCGAGTAACAAATATCACCAACTGTGGCTTGATCATGACAAATCCCATTTCCGTCATCGCCAAAATCAACTACAGTATCCCTTAATCCGCCCGTTCGACGTACAATGGGAATTGTCCCGTAACGCAAGGAATACATTTGGTTCAAACCACAAGGTTCTACTCTGGAAGGCATTAGCAAAAAATCAGAACCAGCATAAATTAAATGCGCTAATTCTTCGTTATAACCAATAAATGTGTTGTAATTTCCTTTGTAATCTTGTAACAAACTATTCAACTGATTTTCTATGGCCGTATTTCCTGAGCCTAAAATCAAAATATTTATTTGCTGATAATTCTCTGATAAGGCTAGAGCGGCGGCATGTGGCAATAAATCGCCTCCTTTTTCCTCTAATAATCTTCCAATGAAACTAAAAAGTGGTTTTGTTGGATCTAAATTAAAAAGGTTACATAATTTATCTTTATTTTCTTGTTTTCCTTTTTCAAAATTTTTAACCGAATAATTTTTTTCCAGCATCGCATCTTTTGCCGGATCCCAAACTTCAATATCAATTCCGTTTAAAATTCCTTTGGATTTATAGCGTACCAAATTAAATAAGGATTCCAATCCATTTGAAGAATAATTGATTTCATTCAGATAACTTGGCGAAACTGTAGTTACAGCCCAAGCACATTTTACGGCTACTGCCAATGAATTAATGCAATTATCCCATTCTAAAACTTTCACATGAGCCAAATCAAATTCTGGTAAATAATATAATTTATCAAAACCAAACTGACCTTGGTACAAACCATTGTGAATGGTAATCATAGACGGTGTATTGCGCAGTTTTTCATATTTATGGCAGTACAACATCATAAATGGAATCAAACCTGTGTGATGATCGTGACAATTGATAACATCTGGAATGTCTTTTCTACCAATTATCCAATCCAAAGCGGCAATTTGGAAAGACAAAAATCGTTCAATATCATCTTTATATCCATAAACATCTTTTCTATCAAACAATTCTGGAATTTCGACCAAATACAATTCAAATCCAAGGTGGTCCGTTTTTTCTTTTAAAATATTGAAAGGAAAATTAAAATTACCCAATTTTACATGACCCCAATGAACACATTCAAAATCATTATCCTTCCTGAATTTGGTGTCGTAACATGGCATAACGACTCTTACTAAATGTCCTGCATTATTTTGATATTTTGGCAAAGCGCCAACAACATCAGCTAAACCTCCTACTTTTGCAACGGGATAACATTCTGCGCTGATATGAAATATTTCCATTTATGAAATTTTGATATTTTTGAGTATTGTAATGCTACTCGATTAATTATTAATATTTCCGTCTTTTATGTTAATACCCATAAAGACCTTATAAAAAATACTACTTTTATGTTTTCTAAATTTAGTAAAAAATTTATAATATAAGAACTCGGTTGAAAATTTATTGAAATGACAAAAAAAACTTCTAATCATACCCAATCATTGAAAATTCCTAAGATTATTTTATTAACCAGTAAATTAATCTCTTTTATTTCTCCAAAACTGATTACATTATTTGCTGCTAAACTCTTTACAACACCTATAAAACATAAAATTCCAAAAAGAGAATTAGAAATGGAGAGAAACAGTCTCCAAAAATTAGTTTCGATTCCTGCAATTGGCAAAGAAGTTGTTGTTTACGAATATGGCAAAAATGAAAAGAAAATTTTATTAGTACACGGTTGGTCAGGTCGAGGAACACAATTATTCAAAATTGCCGATGAATTGCTCAAAGTAGGATATTCAACCGTTAGTTTTGATGCTCCAGCCCATGGAAAATCACCAGGAAAAGATACTATCATGGTCGATTTTATCGCTACAATTTTAGAAATAGAAAAGCAATTTGGTCCCTTCGAAGCTTCAATCGGTCATTCATTGGGTGGAATGTCCGTATTAAATGCAATAAAAAAAGGTTTAAAAGTAAATCATGCTGTGGTTATTGGCAGTGGCGATATCGTTGAAGATATTATAGACGATTTTGTGGCAAAATTAGAATTGAAACCAACTGTTGGCACTCTTTTGCGCTTGCATTTCGAAAAAAAATATGGAGAAAAAATGAATAGTTATTCTGCTTTTCTGGCTGCAAAGGAAACCGCTATTCCAGTTTTAGTAATACATGATAATAATGACCCTGAAGTTCCTGTAAAAGCGGGAATTCATATTCATAAGTATCTAAAAAATGGGGAGCTACTATTAACCGATGGTTTAGGGCATCGCAAAATTCTTGGCAATTCTAAAGTAATCGAAAAAACGGTTCAATTCATTCAAAATAAATAGAATGCAACATTTTATAATTAGTAAAAAAAATAGATCATGAAATATCCTTTAGAAAAAACAGAACAAGAATGGAAAGAACAATTGGGAGAAGAACGTTACAGAATTCTTAGACAAAAAGGAACAGAATATCCTCATACGGGAACTTATAATTTACATTACGAAAAAGGAACTTATTGTTGCGGTGCTTGCGGAGAACCTTTATTTGAAAGTAATTCAAAATTTGATGCACATTGCGGTTGGCCTTCATTTGATGAATCCATTCCTGGAAAAGTAAAATACATTTCAGATGTTTCTCATGGCATGAAACGTACTGAAATCTTGTGCGCTAATTGCGGCAGCCATTTAGGACATGTATTTGATGACGGACCTACAAAAACCGGACAACGTTATTGCGTAAACTCTTTATCAGTAGACTTTAAAGAATAGTATGATGGACTTATTTGGAAATTCTACTGATTGGACTGAAAAACTAAAACCTATCCTAACGAAATATAAAGGACAAAAACATCCGCTGGAGTACCATAATTTATACCAACTTATGGTTATGGTGGTACTTTCGGCTCAGGATTCTGATGCTAATATCAATAAAATTGCTCCTGCTTTATTTGATGCATATCCAAATATGGTAAGTTTAGCCGTTGCTAATGAGGAAGCATTATTTCCGTATATTTCTGAAGTGAGGAATTTTGGAACCAAAGCAAAATGGCTTTTGGAAATAGCGAAAACTGTTCTAAATGATGCAAATATTCCATTGACAATGGAAGGTTTAGTTGCATTACAAGGAATTGGAAGAAAATCAGCTAACGTAATTATGCGAGAAGCAAAAATTCCAGCAGAGGGAATTATAGCCGATTTACATGTTATCAGAGTGGCACCCAGAATTGGATTAATCTCAGAAACCAAAGACGGAATTAAAGCCGAAAAACAGTTGATGCAAGTGCTTCCAAAAGAAATCTGGGGAGAAATTGGGATGGCTATTTCTTTTTAGGAAGAGAAATTTGCCGCCCACAACCTAAATGTCCTGAATGTCCTATTAACTCGATTTGTAAGTATCATAAAAAAATAAAAGGGTAAAAAGTGAAATACTTATTACCCTTTTAAAATATCTTTTATAAAAAAGAAGGCTTAAAGTTAGGTCTCAAACGCTTTTTAGACGCTTGTTCATAAGCAAATCCTAAACCTATTAATTCACCTTCTGTATATGGTTTTCCAAAAAATGACAACCCAACAGGCAAATCATAAGCCAGTCCACAAGGAACAGTAATATGTGGATAACCACTTGCCGCAGCTGGCGAAGTCAATGAATAACTGCCCCAACGATCGCCGTAAATCATATCAATACTGCATGACGGTCCCATAGTTATTCCGCAAATAGCATCTAATTTATTTGCTTTAAAAACAGCATTTAAAATACTTTTACTTCCTTCAAAACTCGCAGTCAATGCTTCTGTATATTTTTTATCATCAAGTCCTTTTTTTGCATTAGAACTCTCCAATGTTTCTTGTCTAAAATACGGCATTGCTTTATCTTCATTAGCGCTATTGAAATCAATTACCTCTTTTAAAGTTTTAACTTTTGCATTGGCTGTAGCCAAGTAGCTATTCAAACCGGCTTTAAATTCATACTGCAAAACTTCAAATTCAGCCTGACCTGCAGCATTAATTTTATCTAAATAATCGATTTCAACAATGGTAGCACCTTGCTTTTTGAGCAGGTTTATAGCATCAGTTAAAAGTGCGTTAATATATTTATTATTTCCCTGTGGTTTTTTCTCAATACCAATACGTTTGCCTTTCAAAGCATTGGCATCTAAAAACGTTGTGTAATCCGTCTGTGATTTTCCTTTACTTTCGAGAGTTACTGAATCATCTTCGTCAATCGCCGTTATTACTGCTAGTAAAATAGCTGCATCAGTTACCGTTCTCGCCATTGGACCGGCCGTATCCTGCGTTTTTGATATTGGAATAATTCCAGAGCGGCTAACCAAACCTACTGTCGGTTTAATACCCACAATTCCATTTACCGATGCTGGACACACAATAGAACCGTCGGTTTCAGTTCCAACAGCAACTACACAAAGATTCGCTGAAACTGCAGCTCCTGATCCAGCACTTGAACCACATGGATTGTGATCTAAAATATAAGGATTTTTAGTCTGGCCGCCTCTGCTGCTCCATCCTGAACATGATTGGGTCGAACGAAAATTAGCCCATTCACTTAAATTTGTTTTTCCAATGATTATAGCTCCGCCTTCTCTGAGTTTTTTTACCACAAAAGCATCTTTTGAAGCAATATTCCCTTCCATTGCAAGAGAACCAGCCGTTGTTTGCATTTTATCTGCAGTGTCTACATTGTCTTTTATTAAAACAGGAATTCCATGTAAAGGTCCTCTGATTTTGCCTGTCTTGAACTCTTTATCCATTGCAACTGCAATAGCAACTGCATCAGGATTAATTTCGATAACCGAATTCAATTTTGGTCCAGAAGCATCAATAGCTTCGATGCGTTTCAAGTACAACTGAACTAATTGTTCCGAAGTATATTTTCCAGAAGTTAATTTCTCCCTTAAACCCCCGATTGTTTCTTCGTCCAATTCAAAGGCTTCATTAGTCTCTGCGACCGATACTGATTCTTCTTCCTTTTTCTTTGTATTTGAAGTACAACCTGTAATCAAAAGTGTGGTTAAACCTGCTGAGGCAAGTGTTGCAGTGGTTAAAAAAGATCTTCTTTTCATAGGTTAAATCATTAATTTGGCTAAAAATTTGCATAATAGTGCTCTAAAGTAGTTTTTTTTCGCTAAAAACAATACGCTGTTAATTGGAACAAATGTTAAAGTTTAGTTTGTGTGCTGAGTGGAATAAAATTAAAAATTCATTAACATAGAAAAAACGCAACTTAAATGGGAATCAAAATTGAATGATAGATACCCATATAAATATAGCCTCTGTGATTTATTATTTAAAGTCTTCTCTGAATTACTTTTTAAAATATGCTAAAAATATATTTACAACTCAAACCAAATAGTTTCTTGGAATTATGTGTTCTCCTATCTTTTTTCACTTTTTCTCAAGTTTTCAAGCAATAAATTAATAATTTAGAAATTATTTTTTTTTAACAAGTTTATCCTTGTAAATCACTTTATAAATACCGTTTAAATAACTGACTTTAAATAAAAATAGATGATTTCGCAAACGAGTATTTTTTAATGTCTTTTTTACTGCTACCAAGTTTCTTATATTTGCTGACTTTTGCAATATGTAACGCTTTAAAATAGGCGAAACCTCAATCCATTGGTAACACAATTATTTTTTGTGATAATTTATTACAAAATATTGTCCCTGATTGCCTGAGTTTAGTTAGCAATCTAAATTTACCAATACAGAATATCGTTCTAAGGAACGCTTAAAATTATAACATATATGACAAACAATATTCTTATTGAAAATCAATATAAAAGAACCAGTTTATTTGAAAAAGAAAATGTGGACTATTTAGTTCGCATTTTAAAAAGATTTAATACCGTACCAAAGATAAATAACATCAATATTATCACGTCAACCAGCGCGCCTACTATTTTCAAAATTATCCCTAATAAATCAATTATAATTGGTTCCTCTTTTTTGAATAAACCCATTTTAGCTTTAGTATATTTAAGATATGGAATCGAATGGCAGCTATGGTATAAAGCTTTGAATATCGAAAAACAGGATGTGGTTTTATGTGATATTGCAGCTCTTGAAGTAACGCGGATATTTTATAATTTACTGCCTAAAGATGATAAAGAAAAATTAGAAAATCTTGATTATGTTTTAATTAATTTAATCAAAAATGATATTGATTTAAGTACTGAATCTTCATTACTAAACGACGAGCTTCAGTCTTTTCATGGTATGAAAAATTCTAACATTGAACTCAAAGAATCTTGGAAACCTATTATCGAAAATCTTGCAAAACCCACAGAATACATGTTGATGTCTGGCGGAGATCTTAGATTGAATATCGACGAAATTCATTTGCTAAACAAATACGGATGTCGTCCATTCCCAAGACCTGATGCATTTACTTTTGCTTCATCTACAGCTTCCAGTGTTTCTAATTTTGCTTTTGATAAGACTGATAAAGTGAGAAGCATACTAATTAGAAATAGCTTGAAAAATGGTTTTAAAAATACTACTATCGAGTTTTCTGAATTGCTAAAAAACAACCTTAGAAAAATATTCAAATTAAATGAGGAATGTGAAATAATTTTTTCACCATCAGGTACTGATTCTTCACTTCAAATAGCAGCTATAACCCAAATTATTTCCGATAAAGAAATTACACATATTTTGGTTGCCTCTGATGAAACTGGCAGTGGTGTAGCTGCGGCATTAAAAGGATGTCATTTTGAAAATACTACTGCTTTAAATTATCCAATTAAAAAAGACACAAAAATTGAAGGTTTTAGAGATGTTGATTTAATTCAAATTCCTTTTAGAGATCAAAATGGCGCATTAAAACCTTCTGATCAATTAGATAAGGAAGTATTTGATGCCGTTATTAAGACTAAAAATCAAGGCAGGCACATAGTATTGCATACTATGGACCAATCAAAATTAGGATATCAATCTCCCAGTGACGCATTTATTAAAAAACTAAATACACTTGAAGATTTATCAATTCAAATAATTGTGGATGGCTCACAGCTAAGATTAGACCCAAAAGACATACAAAATTATTTAAACAAAGGATATATTGTTACCATAACAGGGAGTAAGTTCTTCACAGGACCTCCATACTGCGGTGCCTTAATTTTGCCTAAAAGTGTCAATAAATTAATTCATTCTGTAAAAAACACATTACCCAAAGGCTTAACCCAATATTATAATCATTCGGATTGGCCATCTTCCTGGTTTTGTTCCAATGAATTATCTGACGGCTATAACTATGGTTCTTATATGCGCTGGAATGCTGCCGTTGTTGAAATGGACAGATATTACAAAACACCTATTTTATATCGAAATATGGGTATTGAAATGTTTTGCAATTTTGTAGATGACTCCATAAAAGAAGCTGCTTTTTTACAGCCTATTTATGGGGATGAAACAAAAACGAAGAGTTACAACAGTAAGGAATTTGGAATACGAAACATCCGTACCATTTTTCCTTTCTTTATTTTTAAAAACAATGAAGTCTTATCTGTTGATAAAGTAAAGAAATTATATACTTTATTGAATTCGGATTTATCAGATCAATTTGAAGGTTCTTCTTTAGAAATCATTCGGCTTGCTGCGCAAAAATGTCATATTGGTCAAGCAGTGAACGTAAAATATACTACAGAAATTGAAAGCGCTATTTTAAGAATTAGTTTGGGTGCCAGAGTTATTTCTGAAAGTTGGGTTAATAGAGATATTAGCCTCTTTTTTAGAAACATAGAATTACAAATGAGTCAGATCACAATTACTATTAAAAAAATTGAATTGATACTTAATAATCCTGAATTATTGGATTAAATAAAAAAATATTCTTCTTTATGTTCCATAAAAAAATTTCCCCTGTGACTGCACCTAAAAGTTTAGACAAATTTATAATTAATTTTGATATTAATGGGCTCGATATGTTATTGGGCTCATTTGGTTTAAATTTGACTTAATTCGATCGTTATTATAATAATTTAATACTCCTCTATTTCTTTTTTTAATTGTTCTATTGATTGATACTTTTTCAAGTAATATAATTCGGACTTTGTATTCCGATGAAATTTTCAATTATTGCATTATCTAAACAATTTCCCTTTCTTGACATACTTTGTATTATTCCTTTTTCTTTTAGTAAGTATTAATATTGTTTCATTTGATGTGACCATTCTTGATCAGAATGTAAAACTAGATTAGTGTTGTTTGATATTTTCTTATATGCCTTCGTCAACATCATTACCACTTGATTGAATACTGGTCGTTCTGCTAGCTCATAACTCATTATTTCCTTGATTATATAAGTCGATTATTGGCGATAAATATAATTTGTTTCCTGCAATATTAAATTCAGTTACATTAGTTGCCCATTTTGATTTAGTGCTGTTGCTTTAAAATTTCTTTCTAATATGTTTGCAACAATTTTACCTTATTCTCCTTTATACTATTTGTACTTTTTTACTTCAAAAATGCCTTTTAATACCAATAAATTTATCAATCTAATAACGGTTTTATGATTGATAATTATTCCCTTTTTTGTATCTCATCCGTTATTCTTCTGTAACCATAGCGCCCTTTATGTCTTTGATAAATGGCTTTAATTAACTCTTTAATTTCTTTGTATTTATCAAGTAATTTATTCTGCTTTTGATGATAATAAAAACTACTACGTGCCATTTTTGTTAGATCTAGAAGTAATTCTAAATCAAATTTATGCCCTAACTCCATTATGGCTTGCGCTTTTTGGCTTTCTCTTCGGCTTGAATTAAGGCTTTTAACTTTTTTTAAATAATCAAGTTCACAGCGTAATGCTTCATTTTCTAAAAGAAGTTCTTCTTCTTTGGTTAATGGCTTGTCTGATTTATTTTTTTACGTTTTAAATTACTCGTAGATTTTTCTCTGCCTTTTGCTTTTGAATGTGGTGCTTCAATACCAAAGTTAGCAAAATCTTTTTTCCATTTTAAAATAGTAGATTCTGAAGGAATATTAAATAACAAACACGCTTCTCTTAAAGATAATTGATTTTTGGATAATGCTTTTAAAACATTTACCTGAAAATCAATGGTATAAGTCTAATTCCTTGCTCATTGCAAAGCTTTTTGACCATGCTTTTTAAATAAACTTAACCATTTTTGAACTTGGGATTTTATTATTTCTTTTTGTTTCGATACAACACCACATGATTGGTCTTTGTTTAAAACTAATTCTACACATTCTAATTTAAATGTATAATCATATTTTACTTTTCTTTCCATAAAAAATGCCCCAAATAGTGTCTAACTTTTTGGGGCATGTCCATCAATACCAACGCATTAAAAATAATACTGAAATTAAGTGCAAATTTAGTTTGGAAACATCAAAACAGTTTTTATATTTGCACCCGGTTAGCACAACAAGTAACACTTGTTAAGTCTTGGGGAGATACTCAAGCGGCCAACGAGGGCAGACTGTAAATCTGCTGTGCAAACTTCGCAGGTTCGAATCCTGCTCTCCCCACGATTGAGAATTCATTCAATCTCAAAACCCGGTAAATCTTATGATTTACTGGGTTTTTGTTTTTCTGACAACTTCAAAATATTCATTCAATCTTAAATCTTAAGGGGCAAAATCGAGACCCTAGAAAAAATTCAATTCTAGGGTCTCGCTTAATCTTCTTAAGGCTTGCAAACACTGTACTTCCAGCCTGTTCATTATGCTGTTCAAAAGATGTACATCTTGTTTGTTATTACTCAGTAATATAAATTGAATAATAATTAAAAGGTCACCACTATGAAAACAAAAATCACTTTACATTTTTATGCAAAAAGTACAAAAATGAATGTTAACGGCAATTTGCCTATTTATGTTCGGTTAACCATTAATGGCGAACGAACTGAATTTAGTTCTAAAAAATTCATAGACAAATCAAAATGGTCAACGGAGCTAGCGAAAATGAAAGGGAACACGGAAGAAGCCCGTTCAATAAATAGTTATCTCGATATGATGAGGTCAAAGGTTTTAAGTGCCGAAATGGACTTAATTCATAAGGACGAAGATGTATCTCTCCAAAACGTACAATCAATAATTAAAGGATTGTATAAAAACCATAGAACACTTATTCCCATATTTCAGGATCATAATGACAAAATGAAAGAATTGGTCGGGAAAAAGTATGCATATGGAACTCTGCAGCGCTTTGAGGTTACTTTAAATCATATTCAAAATTTCCTGTTGTGGAAATATAATTGACCTCCCCTTTCAAATAATGACCAAGCCAATCCTGAATTTTATAGGTCAAATCAATCTGATTTTTAGGATTAAAAAAAATATGACCATCATTAGGATATACCAACATAACATGCTCTTTTTGCAATCTCCTCAGTGCCGCATAAAAAGTCGCTGCCTGCCTAGGCTGTACATTCTGATCTAATACACCTGCCCAAGTCAGTAAAGGAGTTGTAATCGATCTTGCGTTAACTAAAGGAGAATTGCGATAATATGCTTCACGATTCTCAAAAAAAGAAAATCCCATTCGATACTGTTGGTTCTCATACCGCCACCCATCCATGGTATTGTAGTCAGTATTTATAGTAAAATAATGCCCCAGAGTGTCCGAAACTCCGTTGCCACTTATGGCCGTTGCAAACATGGAAGTCTGAGTGATGATAAAATTGGTCTCATAAGCCCCAAATGAATGCCCCATCAACCCTATTCTTCCGGCATCAGCTATTCCCATTGCAATGACTTTTGAGGCTGCCTTTGTCACACAATCTACAGCAGAAAATCCGGTATTGCCTTTCTCAAAAGCAATATCTGGTAAAAGAACAGCATATCCGTTGCTAGTGAGATTCGTTATATTAAAACCCAAAGTATTGTATTGTGTAGGATTGACATAATTGTTGACATCACGTGATACTATTTCATAAATATAAACCACCATGGGATATCGTTTGGTCGAATCATAACCTGCGGGATAAAACAAAGCCCCGTTCAAAATCCTGCCTTTACTATCGGTGTAATGAATCATTTCTGATTTCCCCCATTGATACAATTCATGATGAGGATTACTTTGCACCAAAACTGTAGCCGGTTTATCAATACTGCTTCGAAACATCAAGCTGGGAGGTCGATCAAAGCGTTGCGTAACATAGACAAAAGCATCCAGCGCTTTGGTCTTTTGTAATTTACTGATAGAACTAGTATCCATCACAAGAGACACCACACCCTTTTTAGGATGTAAAGTGTAGTATCCAGTTGAGCCTCCATATAAATCAAGTACGGTAAGCAAAAGGCTTTTTGAAAGGTCATATCTAAAGATTCCTTTTCCTTTATAATTAAAATCATGTCGATCTGAAAGGGCTGAAACATCAAAACGAAAACGCAACTGCTTTTCTTTACCATCGGTCAGGCGTTTTCGTACCAGTCCATCAGGAGAAATGGCCCAAATATCATGATAATCATAATAAATTCCCCATTGATTGTCTATAGTCCAGCCGGGCTGTCCCCACACATTCAATTGGTTCCCAGGATCAGTGGCACTGTTATCCCATGATACATCAAGTCCCTTGGTGACATTAGTATGAGTTTGCTGTTTTAGATCATAAACCCACCAATTACTTTCTTTATAATAGTTAATATACCGTCCATCCGGCGAAATACCCATGTGATTAATAAGACCCGAATGTCCCTTTAAAAATAATTCCCGTTTACCGGTTGCAAGATGTACCAGATAATAATCCATATCGGCAATCCACTTATATTGTGGATTATACTGCAAAGGGTCAGCCACAAGAGCATAATCTTGATTACCGCTCAACATCACCCAGCGCTGCTCCGCAGTACTGATTTGATGCACAATAGCCCTCTTAGGATACCAAACAGCGAGGTATTGTGGATACTTTACTGTAGCAGATAACTTTCGGTCGGGAAATATCATTTTGTCTTTTGCATGCCAAATTTCCACTGCATCTGCTGACATCCTATTAGGTTTGGATACTTCAGCCGATATCCCGAAAAATACCTTTTCTCCATCTCGTGATAGGGTTAATACTGTGTGCAACAATATAGACCACGCCATTTACGGTCGTTTTTCCGTCTTTTATGGTTTTTGAGCAGTTTATGCTGCCGTTATTTAATTTAGATATGAAATTTTTTGCTGCCATGAATAAAGCTTAGTTGTTTTGACTAAGTCATTTTTATAACCCAGCCCGTGCCTTTTCTTCGGCAGTAAGATTATTATATTCTATATTCCCTTTAGCATTTGGTTGTTTCCAATTAAGGTTTACTAAATAAATTACATACTCCTCAAATGTTTTGCAATTACTACAAGAACCAAAAGTACCATCATTACCATTACGAGCTTCCATTCTGATAAATTCAGAATCATTAATTTTATAAGTTCCTTTCTTGAAAGTATCATCCGATGGTATTTCAATTAAATACCCGCTAAAGATTTCGTCTATGGCTATTTGTTTCATTTTTTCGAAACTCAGCGGTTTGTGAATGTCGTCTTGATAGTATTCACGAGGGAGTACAATAGTTGGGCCACGTGAAAAATACCATTTTGCTTTTATTTTAGCTCCATAAAAAAATTTAATATCATCTTGAACACATTTTTTTTCGTAGCATGGAATTAAAAGAGCACCAAAGAATTTATCTTTTTTTGAATTAAAACATAGTAAAGAATCTAACTGATATGGTTTAAATATGTAGCATTTTAGATTATTAACTACCCAATTTTCAATCGTATCATTTGCTTCTTTATAAATTTTATAATATTCCTTTTCACCTATTAATTTCTTCGAGTAAGAAAAGTAAAGCATTCTTTTCTTACTCGTTTCTTCTGCTTCTTTTTTTGCTTTTTCAGCCTGTTGCTCTTTTGTCAATTCCCTTTTACAAGAAACTAATAAAAGAGATAATACTAATAAAAAGATCTTAGTTTCTCGGTATAACATGTCCCTCTTGATTTTGTCTATTAAATATCCATTCATAATTCACTACGGAGTGGCTTTGGGTAAAGCCTAATTGTTCGGGTTTTCGCTCTTTTATCGGGATATAGATTCTTTTTAAAGGATCAATTTCCTTAATAGCACACTGAGGCGCCACACCATCTTGTATTTCTATTGGGTTTTCATTGGTAGTTCTTTCATCGCTCCCATATTGCCAAGTTCTATTGCGAATGTTACTGGGTAAAGTACCCGAGCAAGGATTTTCGGGAGCGAGTACGTAATAGTTCCCTATCTCGATACCTTCTTTTTGTAAAACTTCAATCATACCTAAGCTGTAGGCAAAGCCCATACTGTGTGCTACAATATCGACCACGCCATTTACGGACATTTTTCCTTCTTTTATGGTTTTAGAGCAGTTTATGGTGCCGTTTTTTAATTTATCGATGAAGTTTTTTGCAGCCATTTTTCCAGCTTCTTTTCTTTTTTCAAAACCACCTAAATTAGGGGCAATGTTAAGATAGGGTTTAGACACAGCTGTGGTGCATTCTAGGGCAACTGCGGTGGTGAAATTACCTCCTAAAGCACCTAGTGTATTGAGTACTACAGCAAGTTTTTTCTCTACACTGGCTAAACTCTTAACAAAATTACACGTAGTTTCGTGATTACTGGTGTCGATATCCTTATCTCCATCAGCATAAATAAGATGGCTTTTACTGTTTATGGCCGTTGCAAACTTATCGTCTATAGTACCCCAATAATCTAGTTTGTCATATTCAAAAACTTCATTAGTATCATCCGCTATTTTGGCAGGATCGTATCCGTTTACGAATAAAATAAAATTGTCACTTTTTAGATTCATCAAATAATTGTACATAAATTCAACTTGTTCCTTATCTACATAAATTTGAATTTTACCATCGATATCCAAACCAAACAAAGCGCCATACATATTCTTGCTTTGTATTCTTGTAATTTTCCCCTTTGGATGAACCTCCAGATTCGTATTCTGAATTTCTAACTGAATAAAATCGTATTTCATTCCTTCGAGGGTTACATTTGTTTCTGCCATAGCGTTGGCAATTTTTGGCAAATCACTGCTCAATATATTCACATCCAAATCTACTGCCTTTTTTATTTTAGCCAGAACATTCAAGATTTCGTTCGGATTTGTATTGCTTTCTTTCTCATTCGAAAGTGGTATTTTATTACAGTCTTTAGCTTTATTAAAGACATCAGTTGGTTGAATAATCAAATTAGGATTGTCAAAATTTATTGTCTTTCGTAAAGCTAAAGCGTAATTACATGAATTACCCACTTGTTGTATGACTAATCTAAAATTTTCTTTGGCATTCGTATTGTTAAAGGCATTCGTATACGGAATAGCTATCCCTTTGGTATAAAATCCATCTTTAATAAACTGGTAGTCTTTACCGTTAATGTTAAAAGCATAGAGTGTTCCATTTGGGAAATTACCGTTATTAGCACTTGTAATAATGATGCAATCGCTTTCCAATTTTCCGTCATTTGTTTGAAATCTAAAAGGTTGATGGTTTGGCATTAAATAATTGTAACCAGATGCAATTTGCTCCCCCGCACTACTCCCCTGAGTAAACTGATACAACTGCAACCCTGGAGCGTGCATAATCTCCCAATCGTTGTGGTTTAATGCAGTTCCTGTTCCATAGTCCATTAATAAATCGGTAATAACAGTGGTTTTGTAATTCGTAAATGGGTGTTGCAACCCAAAAACGCCATGCCCAAGCTCGTGTGCTAAGGTACGAAGTTTTTTATCCTCAGACTGGGAAAACACAAAACCAAACTGTCGTTTGAGTGGCATAAAGCCCGATACATCTGGTTTACTTGCATGAACTTTAGTAAAAAACACATAATAAGTGTCGTTTTTATAATTAGTTCCTAATTGGGTTTGGAAATCGTTAGTAATGGTTTGCTGTCCATTGGTATAAGTATTGAGCAAATCACTGTCTCCAGTTTCTATGCTAGTGCCCCAACTGTCTTCTATATCAGCTTTTATAGTACTAACCTCAAATTGAATTCCTGATTTACCGTATATGCTATTAAGGTATTCTTGAGCTTGGCTTTGTGTTGGTGTTTCGCCACCATTAAGTCCTACCAAAGTAACATTTACTTTTTTGGTAGTCATGTGCCACATATTGAATGTACCTGCAATGTCGTATTTGGCGGTTACCTTTACGCTGTCTTTTTGAACAGGAGGTCTTACCGTTGCCAGTATCGATTCTTTGGCAAAATCTAAAGTTCTTTTTAATGGAAGCGTTGCTACATTTCCTGACCAGACAGGTTTGATTTCGGTACCGTTTTCGGTTTTAAATACGATATCGGCAGTTGTTTTTCCGTTGCTGAATGTCGCTTTTGCAGTTACATAGTCTTCTGCTTTTGGCGCATCCGATATGACTTTGTAATGTACATAATAGCTAGTGCCATCCTTTTTAGGAATGATATCGTAGGTGTTATTAAGTTTGGTGTTGTCCTTAAGTTTAGGATCTTGGTTTGGGTTTTCATCCAAGCTATAGAAACCTGCACCTGCTGCAAAGGTTATAGTAACATCTGGAGAGGAAATTTCTTTGATATTGCCGCCAGATCCCATTCCGTTTGTGTTTTGGGGAGTAGGTACACCCCCGGGAGCTGCTTTTCCAGTAGATTTGATTTCTCCTGCTGGCGCATTGGGAGAAACAGCATATTGGTTACCATTTCTGTCGGTGATTATTACATCATTTGCTGTTTTTGGTTGGATATTAACAGCACCATTTGTACCTGTTATTGTTAGAGTACCATCAGGGTTTTTTACAACACTTTTAATTTCAAACTGTACATCAATAGGAATAACAGTTCCCGTATCGCCCATTATATCATTAACGAGTTTATCCCCATCTACCATACCACCCCAATCCGGGTCATAACTCGCTACAATCTCCCCTGAAATCAACTTAAAATCGGTGTTTACCCCAATATTGTTGAATGTAATCCTGATACGGGAGAATTTACCTATATTTATTTTACCGCCACCCAAGGCGTCAGCAGCGTCAATCAATTCTTTAAATTTTTCTAGAAACCGTAGCGTTACATACCCATCACCAGAGAACGTACCATTGCTTCCCGTACTGTGCAATACTACGATAGGAAAATCACCCGCGGTAACTACATCATTAGGAAAAAGATCCGGCAATGGAGTTTTGTTCGCTAAGTCTTTTGGGTCGGGCTTTATTCCGCATCCCGCAAAAGCGATTTCGTCATTGGCCAAGGTTGTAAATTCATAAATGCTACTGTGAACATATTTACCTAAATCACAGGATGCCCCTACGGTATATTCGTAGGTTGCGTTTGGTTTTAGGTTACTAATCGTTATATTTTCTCTTGGGGTAACCAGGTCGTACCACTTAGAATCCGCATTTTTTTCGCGGTATTTTACCTGGTAATCATAATTAGCTACGTCGCCACTCCAAGTGATTTTTGCTTTATCTTGACTGACACCGTCTGTAGTTATACCAACTGGTGCCGTGCAAAACACCTCATAAGTAAAAGCATAGATTTCGCTATAACCGTTATTCTTAAAAACACCAATTTCCTCGGCACCAAAAATGGCTTTTGCCTTTACGCGCCAGGCGTAGCGTTTTCCGGGAATCAATTGGGGTTCCGTAATACTGTATTGCAAAGTGGTGCTGCGGGTAGTGGTGGTATAAAGTGCTGGCGAATAAGCAAAAGCGTTTTGTACCGGGGTGTATTTATCCCATATTTCCACTAAAGAGAATTCATATTCTACATTACTCACATTGATTTGGCGTGGTGTCCAACTAAATACAATATTCTGAATGTTTTGCTGCATGATTGAAGCATCGTTCAAAGGCAGGTTCAAAAACGGGGGGTCGTTCTGGAAAATAATGGTGGTCACACTTGTTTTACGAGACAACTTTTTGCCCGTGGCAAAGTCATACACTTCTACCGCAAACGTATAAATGCCCTCCGGCAAAGCCTGAGCATATTGATTGGGATTGATTCCTAACATATTCTGAAATTCAAAATAGGGAGCCAACTCGAGATTGGTTAATTGCAAAGGGAATCCTCCTTCTAGGTATAAAGGTCTTGCACCTACCACAAAATCATTGGTTACCAAAGAAATTCCATTGCCTTGAAAATAGCATTTTAACCTTATTTGTCGGTTCGAAATGGTTAAATCATTAAGAACAAGCTGTATTTTTATGGGGCTGTTTATGGTAGTAGCATCCGCATAATTACTCAAGTATATTGGCGAGGGCTGCGTCAGTTGCGTACTTATGGTAACGGGGTACGTTTGTGCAAATCCGGTAAAGGTTACAAGCCAAAAGCCAAGAGCCAGTAATAGGTGTAGTTTTTTTATCATTTTGGGTAATTTAAAGGCAACTATTTTTTTATTTTATTGTTTTGTGTTTTTATAAATATATTTCAATTCAACGTCATCATTTCCTGAATTGGTTCCTGCCAATTCGTGATAAAACAGAATGATTTTTTGCTCCAGTTTATTTTTGATCTCCATTTCCTCCTTCTTAGCTGCTATCAAATTGAAAGTTTCCTCTAATTCTTGCTTGCTAAAATTGGCTAAATAGCCGTTCTGTTGCCTCTCTTTACTATCCGCATCTGAAAGTAAGGCAAACTCATGGTGCATCCATCGCTGATTGCGAAGAACAGCCTCGTTTTTACTGCTTCTTTCCACCAATTTCAAATAGGAATTGTAACTAATTTTATCAGCAACATCACTGGCATTCGACCCGTGTAATTTATGCTTATTTACTTTTGCTCTAGCGTTTACATAAGTGTTTTCTAGACTTTCGTCTTTAGCAATCATCTCCTGTTCCAGCTTTTTTATGACTTCAACCAAGTATTGATTGTATGTTTTTATTATTTCTGAATTGGCATCTTCTTTTTCTAGATAATCCAGCACTTTATCTTTAAATTCTTTATCGTTTTGCGCTAAACCAACCTGTGCTAACAAGTCTTCTAAAATAACGATTTCTGCTATAGGCATGGCTTGCAACTGACCCTGTAAATCTTGTAATTGTGCTCTAATCTCCTCTTTAGTTCCTTCTACTATCCGGCCTTTAAAATTTATTTTTAAGGTCGTGTCTAAGGTCAATTTTTCATCTGGTTTGACCTCTTTTTTTGCTCTCATTTTTATTTTATCAAAAGAATAAGAATAAGAAAAAGTGGCTGTGAGATCATTATTTTGTATGCCTACTGATTTGCTTAGAAGTGAAATAACCCCCAAACTGAAATTATGCTTTTCTAAATAGAGATAGGAACTACTGAGACGAAAATTAAAAACATCATTTTTCTTATCACCATTGGTAAAGCTAGTATTGTAGCTGCTGGAAAAAGACGTGTTTAATTTTTTATCATAAAAAAGTTTATTTACGCCTAGAGTTGGTCCAATAATTAAATTATTTCCCCCTTCCAGTTTACTATAGGTATTGTTCAAAGAGCCCGTAAAGTTTAATGCTTTTTCCGGATATCCCACACTATAAGCAACTGCCGAATTGTAGAAAATAGTTGCTCCTCCTGGTATTGTTTTCCCCTGCTGTTGATTTACTGCATCTTGTAAGGAGAAATTAACATTTAGTGCCTTTTTTATTTTCTTGTCGTTTTTTAGTAAATAATTTATTGCCACTCCTGCATTCTGATTCACTTGCCTAAAGTTTAAAGTATCTAGATAATCAAAATCAGAAGTCTGGTTGATGTAATCAAATTGATTTCTACTGTTGGTGAAAGACTGAAAATTGGAGTAATTTAAATTGATGTTTAATTTTTGGCTCGCTTTATAATCCATCGTTACAGAGGATACCAATCTTTTCATTTGGCTCGCTTTCTGTTTGTCTAAATTGTCTTTTTGTATTCCTAAATTTAAAGCTAACGAAACTTTATTTTTGTATAATGATTGCGATGCATTTAAAGTAATGTTTTCTAAATCATTATTAAAAAAATAGCCTCCTAATGTTCTGTAATTAGGATCTATTCGTTCATAACCCAGTCCTAAGGTTCCATTTCCGGCTGGATAAACAAGCTGCCCCTTAAAGGCATTATAACTGGTCGTGGTTGCATTGGTACTTAAAAAATAGGATGCAAATCCTTTGGGTTTTCCATTAGCAATTATCCTGGAATCCTCGGTAATACTGCTGTTTGCAAATTCTGTAACCACTTGTAATCTGTCAAAGAGTTTAAACGTAGTTTCAAAACTTATTGCTGCGTTTTCCTTTGGGCTAACCCCTAATTCAAACGGAATGGGAATTGATAATGATTGCACCTGGTCTTTTGCTTTAAAAAAAGTAAATCCCAAATTGACTTTGTCTAATGCGTATGAAGTTTTAAAACCATAACCAAATCTTTTATAAGTAGGTACTAAGTCGGCATTGTTTGTATCGAATTCACTACTTCTTATAAGACGACCATACATGGCACTAATTTTAAATTTCCCTTGCGGTGTAAGATCGATTCCAAAACCAGTAAATTGGTGTCCGCTCAAGGTGTAGGGTGAAAAGCTCATACTGGCATCTCCTATGTGGGCAGTAATCCATTTATAAGAAGGGTGAATGCTCAATCGGTTCATTAAAACAGGTTTGTTATAACCAAATTTTTGACTGGTATAAGAAAATGAAAAAGGTAAATTATAGAGTCCTGCCACATTTATATTGATATTTCCGTTCAAGAAATAAGTAAAAGGGTCCCGTGATGCATCACCAGAATAAAAAACAGTATTGGCCGTTGCCCCCCCGCTTACATTTACTAATTTGGCCTTGGCCACCTGTTCTACATTAAAATTTTGTGAAAAACCTAATGCACTTACAAAAATGAGTATTGCAAGAAAAAATATTTTTTTTAAAATCATCTTATTTAATCTATTATCCTCTTACAACTCACCAAATAATAGGGAGTAAAACAGAATAAATCTATTTGTTTTTTATCTTTTAAGCTAAAATTTTCAATTATATCGTTTTATCTATCTGGCTCCGGCTCCCCCTCCTTCGGAGGGGGTGGGGGGAGGATTTATTGTATAATTATCTTCCTTAAGATATTTCCCTGTTGAGATTCGAAAAGGATAAAGTAGACACCGGCGGTTAGCCCATTTAAATTAAAGTTAAACGTATAAACCTCTTTACCGTTTTCGAACTTAGAGTCAACAATCGCATTATTGATTAGATTATAAACCTTAACGTGAGCAGGCATCATTTTATCTAAAGTTACATCCACGCTAAAAATACCATTGGATGGATTTGGATAAATTTTCATGTCAAATTTTTTCTGCAAATCAGTACTATCTGGATCTTTGTATTCTCCTTCTACAACTAATACCTTTTTGGTTTGGGAAGCACTACAATCTCCTTTTTTGGTAACCAATGTGATTTCATATTCCCCCACTTTTTCGAAACTCAGTTCGGCAAAATCTTTGTTTTTAGAAACAACGGTTGCTGCGGCAGGTAATATCCATTCGATACTGTCGGCTTTTGGATTACTAATATCAACAATTACAAATTTTTCATTAACAAAAACCTGTGACGAAATAGCAAATACAGCATCAATAGCGATATCTTGATAGGATATTTTTATCGCATCAGAAGCTTGACAACCTAATTTATTTGTTACAACTAACTCATAAGTTGCGGCCTCAGAAATAGTAATGATTGGTTTATCACTCGTAAATCCTTTGTCTGATTTCCATAAATAAGTTGCCTTGTTGTCATTTATGGTGGCATTTATAGTTACACTTTGACCGATGCATAATGTCATATCCTCCCCTATATTTATGACATCCTTTGGAGGATTTGCGATAGTATAAGTATGATTAATGATACAACCTTTACTATCAGTTACTTTTAAGGTATATTCACCAGCTGAAGCATTACTTAGTACATTTGATTTTTCGCCTGTGTTCCATAAATAAATATAGGGTGCTTTACCTCCAGAAGCCGTTACTGTAATTGTCGCATCAGCGCCAGCATAACATGTTGGTATTTTTAGTACTTCAACTGCAGCCAAATGAATCGGAGCAGTGATTAGAATCTCTTTAGATATACTACAACCGTTAAAATCAGTTAGTAAAACCGTATATTTTGCAGGAGGTACATTTTGTAAACTTGCTGTTTTAGCTCCCGTGTTCCATAAATACGTATAGGGTGCAGTTCCTCCAGATGGTGTTGTAGCAATCGTCCAATCGTTGGCATCACCACAAAGGGTATAATCTGAGGTAAGTGTATTATTTAAAATAGCTGGTTCGCTTACATTAAAAGGATCACTTTGAGCTACATTGTTTTTAGAATCGGTTGCTATTACAAAATAAGTCCCCGCTCCTATACCAGTAAGAGTAGCACCGGTTCCTAATTGTGTTGCATTATTTACGGCAAACCACTGGTAGGTATAGCCCGAAATACCTCCTATTGCATTTGCTTTAAGACTTGCGTTTGTGTCTCCATTGCATAATACCGAATTTCCTTTATTGATACTTGTGATTAATTTATCTGGTTGTGTCACTTCAAATAGTTCAGAAGTGATTTGACATCCCTTTGCATCAGTAATAATCACATAATATTGACCCGCCAATAAATTCGTTATTGTTGCTGTGATTTGATTTAATTCAGCATTCGTCTCGTCAAACCATTTGTAGGTATAACCGCCATTGCCCCCTTGAGTAGTTATAGCTATACTACCATTGGAAAGACCAAAACCAGTTGTTGCGGTAATTGTAGTTTTATTTATACTCAATTGTGTAGGTTCTAAAATGCTACGGTTTAAGTTAGCAGTATAAGTACAGCCTTTACTATCCTGAACTTGTACATCATAAGAAAGGGCTTTTAAATTAGATAATGTTGCCGTTGCATCCGAAAATAAAATCCAATTCCCATATACAGACCCCTGGGATTTATAACGGTATTGATAGACACCACTTCCTCCGGAAGCAGTAAGATAAATGGCTCCATCATTTCCGCTTAAACAGCTTACCTCTTTTTGGGAAGCCGTAACAACAATAGCATCTGGTTGTGTAACGATAATAGGTGTACTTGTTACTTCTACTTTATTAAAATCTTTTACGATGGCATAGTAGGTTCCTGCTCCCACATTTGTAAGTTGAACATTTGTTTCATTCGCCATTTCAATATTATTTTTATACCAGCTAATTGTTTTGACACCGAAACCACCTGATATAGCTGCATCCAAATTAGCGTTAGTGCCATTATTACAAGTTATCGGTGTAGCTTGCGTCAGACTTACAGTCAAAACATTATTGTTAAAATCAAATGCTGTTGATTTTGTACATCCTGTTGCATCGGTAACGGATATATAATAATTGTCTGTTGTAAGTGATACAAAGTCAACTTGTTTTGATTGTGAAGCTGTTTTAGTTTCTACAACCGCTCCGTTGCTATCTTTACAAACGTAAGTATAGGGAGCAATTCCTCCAATTATTTCAATATGCAAAGCACCGTCTGTGGCATTTATTGCTGTGGGTAACGTAGGAACTATTTTATTGAGATCAAAACCAAAATCTTCAGGTTCGGTTATTATCATATTGTTTAAAGTTCCCAAACAAGTATTACCATCAAAAACTTGCACTGCATAAGTTCCAGCTTTCAAACCACTTTGATCTTTTATGGTGCTCCCATTACTCCATAAATAGGTATACGGCTCAGCTCCTGAAGATAAATCTGGAGTTCCTCCGCCAACATTAATATGTAGTACTCCATCTTCTCCATTAAAACAACTCACGTTTTGTTTTAAGGCTACTGCCACCATAATTGCGCTAGGCTGCTTCAAATCAATCGGATTCGAAGTAGTTTGGTTGTTGTTGGCATCGGTCACTACAACATAATATTCACCAGTTGGAATTGTACCGGAACTCGCATCGGCCGCGGTGATTGTACTGAGTAGAGTATTGTTTTTATCATACCATTGATAGGTAAAGAATCCTTGGGCATTTGGTACACCTGTACCCACTTTAGCAGTGGCTTTTATAGTGCCTAAACCGCCAAAACAATCTATATCCTTGGTGATACTTACAGTCACTTTTAGTTCAAGTGGTTCGCTAATAATGAACGTTTTGTCAATTGTACAGCCTTTACTGTCAGTCACAATCAGTTTATAAGAACCCGCGTACAACTTATCAAGGATGGCATTGTTTTGCCCTACTATTTCTTGACCATTTGCATACCATTTGTAATTGTAATTTGGAGTTCCTCCATTAACGGCTACTGTAATTTCACCATTATTGAGTCCAAATCCAGAAACATTTACCTTATTTTCTGAGGCAAAGTCCAAAGCATTTTGCGGTTCCGTAATAGTAATGGTTCGAGAAGTGGAACATTGGTTAACATCGGTAATTATAGCAGTATATTCTCCAAATCCAAGATCTTTAATCGCTATTTTATCTTTGTTTATGGTATTGTTGAAACTCCATACAATACTGTAAGCGCCAGTCCCTCCTGTAATGCTAAGATCTATTGTTCCATCGGTTCCATTCTGACAGGAAACATTAGTTTGAGTGTAAGTAACTGACAATGGTTCCGGCTGGCTAATATCAGTGATTACAAAAGTCGTATTATTATTTATATCTGAAATTTCAAGTTTATAACTGCCCGCACCTAAGTTAGTGGCAATAGCAGTTGTTGACTCGACCACTGCCGGAGTCAGCACATTATACCATTTATAAGTATAAGGCAGTACACCACCCATTACAACAGCTGTTATACTGGCCGTTTTATCTCCACTACATTTGATAAATTGCGTTTGGGTTGTATTTGTAATTTCTAATTTATCGGGCTGCGTCAAAGTGTATTCTTTGGTTTTGCCACAATTATAACTATCAGTTACCGTAAGTTCATAAGTACCGCTAGCTAATTCATCTAATATAGTACTATTCCCAATAATTGCGGAAATTCCTTTAATTCTCCATGCGTAAGTATAAGTTGGAGTTCCTCCAGATATGGCTACCTCGATACTACCGTTTTTAGTATTAAAGCCACTTAGGTTCTTCACTTCAACATCTGTTACTAGTAACGCTGCATCAGGTTGTGTGATAGCAATATTTGACAATCTTATCTCGCAATTATTTTTATCTGTAATTAAAACCGAATATACTCCTGATTTTAATCCCTCTATATCTTCAATGGTAGAATATACATTTACTTCGCCGTCTTTTTTCCATTCAAACGTATAGGGTATTGTTCCTCCCCCGACATTGATATCTATGGCTCCAATTTCATTTCCATGGCATAAAACATCCACTTTATTTACTAAGGATACTGTTAATTTGTCTGGTTGTATTAAATCTAATAGTGCCGAAGTTCTTTCAGCTCCCTCAGAATCTGTAACAATTACTTTATATTGTCCCAATCCTAAATTTCCTATAGTATTTGTCGTTTCTGCAATCGCAATATTATCCTTAAACCATTGATAAGAGTAAGCTGAAACACCACCAGAGACATTGGCTTTTATTTCACCATTAAAATCTCCGTTACATTTAATAGATTGAGTTTCCTGTAAAGCCACCAGTAATTCCGGATTTTGAGTTACTACATAAGTTCTTGTTGCGATACATCCTGCATTATCAGTAACGCCAGCCTTGGCATCGCGCACTTCAAGAGTGTAGGAACCCGCCTTTAGTCCCGAAATATCTAGTGTTGATTCACTAAACGAAGAATCAAGATCATAGCTCCATTTGTAGGTATATCCTCCGTTCCCGCCAATTATCGGATCAAGTGTTATTGCTCCTGTGCTTTTGCCAAAAATAGCCACTTTAGTTATTGTTGCATCCGGAACAATTATGGCAGATGGGGCAGTAATAGTGAAAATCACTTCTTTAGAACAGAGTAACTTATCTTTAATTATCACTTTGTAGTCAGCTGCAGAAAGCGCGTTTGAACTAGCTGTAGTGACTGCAGGCAATAAAATACTGTTCTTAAACCATTGATAAGTATAATTCCCATTATCCGCGGTTCCGCCCGAAGGAGTTACTGTAGCGGTACCATCAGTACCTCCATAGCAGCTTACATTTGTGGCCGTAAAAGGTACCGCAAGTGCTTGCGATGGTTCCGATAATTCGTAATCTGCAGAAATGTATGGATTTGTATTATCTTTAACTTTGACGCGATATATTCCCGAATTTTGATTGTTTAAAGATGAATTTGTTTCACCCGTCAAAATAGTTTCTGTTGCACCGTTCATTTTGTACCACTGATAGGCATATCCTGATCCGGAGCCTCCGCTACCTTTAACTGTTACGCTACCAGTGGCTTCTCCCTTACAATTGATATTTACTTTATTCAAAAGCGTGACAGCCAATGCATCTAATACAATTAAAGGACTTGTTTGTGAACAAGTATTTCCATCGCTTACGACAATCTGATAATTTCCATTTGTAAGTCCCGTCGTTACGCCTGTGGTAATATCTGTACTAGGAGAATAGGGCACCCCATTCTTTGTCCAGACATAAGTATATGGCAAAGTTCCCCCAGTTGCCATGACTGTTATTGCACCGTCAGTGGCGGTTGATGATGATGGTTGTGTTTGGCTTATAAAGGTTATTGTTAAAAGTTCTGGGTCTTGAAAATTGATTGATCCAGTTATAGAGCATCCTAAAACACTTGCATCTGTTATGGTATAATTGTAAGTACCAGCTTTGCCTGATAAATTTTCACCATTATTGGTAATTATTGCAGTGTTAATGTCATCTCCAGTCCAAGTTACATTATAACTACCTGTTCCTCCTGTAATAGCTATTGTAACACTTCCATTGTCTCCTTTACATGGAGGCTCTATTTTGCTTACTGAAGCGACTATTTGTTCATTTGGAGTTACTGGAACTATATTTGAGGTTTTTGTATTCTTTGTATCATCAACTACAACATAATAAAATCCTGCTGCTACAGGAGTGGTTCTTGCATCATAAGGCAATTTTTGAGAACCTGCTCCAGTAATATTATCGCATTTGTACCATGTGTAGGTATAATTTTTAGAGCCAACGTACGGATAACCTCCTGAAGCGGTGTTGTTACTTATGGCTAGCGTTGTTGTACCATCAAAACAACCAATTTTATTAGGCTGATCAAGACTGATTAATAATTCGGCTGGTTGGTATATTGTGAAATTAATTGGTAAACTGCTGCAGCCATCTTTTGAAGCTATAACGGTATAGTTGCCAGCAGCCAGATTAATCCAAGTATTTGGATTTTCTGGATCTTTTGTAGGGGTAAATGAATTACCATTTTTTGACCAAAAATACGTATAGGGTTCTGTTCTCCCCTTGAAAGCGATATATAATTTTCCATCTGCTAAATCAAAACGCGTAGCATTTGTTGTTGTATATGTTCCATCGACCTCAATAGGAGCAGGATTTGTTATTTTTACTAATTTAATACCGGTACTCTGAGAAAATACTATTGTTGTGGTACATAAAATAAGGAATGTTATAAATTTTTTCATGATTTTGTATCATTTTTAGTATTGTCAATACAGTTTTTATTGTCTTCTACTTTTATGGAATTATTTCCAGCATTTACGTCAATGGTTATTGGAGAGGTAAACTCAATTTGTGGGTCATCATTTAAATAATAATAGTAAGGTGGTGTGCCTCCAGTAGCAATTATGGTTATGGTACCTTTTTCGCCATAGCATTTTGGTTGAGTTTCCGTTGCAGAAAAAGAAAAAAGTTGTGGAGATGATATTGTAAAGCTTTTTTGTTCTGGATCACTCACGAGCTCGGAGTTCCCTATAGTTTTTTTGGTTTGATACGTAAGTATATACTTTTCAGCAGGTAAATTTGTCCAAGTATAGGTTGCTGGAGTAGTCATCGAATCTTTAGGAATTATTTTATTCCCATTTGGGACTGCTGCACCATTTTCATACATAAGAGCCATTTCATATTGCTCTTCAAATTGTAATTCTCTCTCAAATGTGAAGGTAACTGCACCATCATTCGAATAGGAGCAGTTAGTTAAATTGGGAGAAGATGTTGAGATAATTTTTGGAGCTTTTCTTGTAACATTGTAAGAAATAATATTAGAATATACGTTTTCTTCGGTAATAGACGGATCCGAATCAATGACTACTCTAAAGTCTACAAAACCAGAGTAATCTAATGGGATAAAATTTGCAGTTATAAATTCAAATTCTTCATTAAAAGAAGTACTAATATTCATTTTTTGAAATTGACCTCCATTAAGTTTGTACTCCCAATGAAACATTTGTGTTCCAGTACAACCTGTTGCTTTTAATTTGATTTTATCCGTTAATGCATTGTTTACTCCTGGTGAAGTTAGTACTTGGTTACTAATTAATTCAAAATATGGGGTTTCAGGACCACTATAACCATAGTTTGTCCCAACACTTTTTTGACAATCAGATGTTAAATCTGCAATAAGGCCAACACTATGATATGTGCCACAGGGGCCACTACAGTGATACGTTTCTGCTTGATATGAGTAAAATGTGTATGAATATGGTTTTTTATCAAATATTAAATAACCATTTACTTCAATTATAGGGCATACCCAATCATCATTTCCATTAACTCCAGTAATTGTATATTCAAAATCGTCTTCATACATGTGTTGTCCTTCTCTATATTGAGAACAACCACCATAGTTGGTTTTCATAATATATAATACCTGAGCAGAGGAACTAGCTGTTACAATCAAAACTAATAGTATAAATAGTATTTTTCTTTTCATTTAGTTATTAATTTATGTCAATACAGTTATTGGCATCAGTAACTTTTATTTTATGTCCATCAGGCTTTGCTTCTAGATTGTTTATTCTGTAAAGATTTGGACCTAATTCATCTGGAATAACACTTTCGCCATCTACTTCAAAAAACTTTGGGATGCCACTGGTAATTAAGACTTCAACACTACCATCTTCTGCTCCAAAACAACTTGGGTTTTTTGGGTTTTTAAGCTCAAAAGTTAGTGGAGTAGCAGGATTAATGGTGAATGAAGGATTAGGCTCTTTGTTTTCAGTTGTTGGTTTGGAACCAATAAAGGTTTGATATTTTATGTAGTAATTCCCAGCTGCTAAACCTGAAAAAGTATATTTTTTATTGGTTGCAGCATCTACAGAATAAAGAGGGGTAGTAATTAGAGCATTGTTTTTAAAGAAAGAAAACTCAAAACTTTCATTTTCTATTAATGGTCTATCAAATATTAGAGATACTATTCCATCATTTTGATAAGCACATGAAGTGTTTTCTTTTTCTATTGGTGCTGTTACATTCGGTGAGCAAGGTATAATATCGTAAGGTAAAATATTAGTAAATTGCGTTCCATATCCTGCTTGAAAAAATACTTTTGTTTTGTTTTCAAAGCCATCCAATTCATTAATCTTAAAAGATATTGATCTTTGCTCTTGAAAGTTAGCAGCAAAATCTATCCAACTTGTACCATCAAAACTATATTGCCAATTCCAGCCGAAATTTAAGTCAATTAAATCTTCAGGGCATTTGCTGCTGTTATCTGCGTCTGTAGATGTAACATGGATTGCATATAAATATGTCTCTGCAATACAACCAGTAATTATTTTGTTTGGTTCAGTAAGTAAATTCCAGCTTATTGTCCCTGACTGGTAGCACAGGTTATTATCGCTACTATCCTCAAAATTATAATAGATATCTGCTTCATTGTTACTAACTATCCAAAATTCTTCAAAATATTGTGTAGGGCCTGTTGTGTTAGTAAATAAGTTTAATGAATTTGTTTCGATATTTATATTATGATTAGCTTTAACTAATTCACCTTTTCCATTCGGAAATGCTGGAGGTTGTATAGTTTTAACTAATATACCAAATGAATTATTTTGCGAATAGGCAGCATAATTCACTATTAAAACAAGCAGTAGAAAGGTAATTTTTTTCATACGCCTAGTCATATTTACCATTATCAATACAGTCATTTGAATCCGTAACTTTTATTTTGTGCTCTTTTGATGCTAAATTTTTTAGATGATAAAAACCGTCAGTTCCTTTTATTGCTGCTGGAATTATTTCTATTGTGTCATCATAAAATTTATAAGCACCTGTACCGGCTGTTACACTAATGACAATTTCACCAGTACCATCGTGACACAAGGGGTTTTCAGCATTGACAATCTCGAATTGTACAGCTGTTGGATCATTATATATGAATGGTTCAAATGATTGAAGTGTTCCTCTTGGTACTCCATTCTTCTTTGCTTGGTATTCTATAATGTACCTTCTGCTATTGATCAACCTACCACTATCTAAGTTTTCAAATTTATAAGCCCAAAGATTTTTTGTAGCATCAAAAACGAGACTTGTTATTTCCTCTTGTTGAGAGAAAAATATTGGATCACCATTTACTTTCGGATATGGAATTATTTGCATAGGGCTTATTGTTTCGTTTGGCTCTAATGGTCTTTGAAAGTAAGCTGTTATTTCTTTTATAGGACCTCCTTTGCAATCTGGAGCAATATATGTTCTATCCACAAGTATTGGAGCACATGGAGAGTATTTAATGGCTATTGGATCTGTAAATGGTCTATCTATAGAAAAAGAGGAATAGCCTAATCTAAAATGAATCAAATCAAAATAATTAGAGTGCTGATTTCCTAAAATATCACTAATCGTAAAGCTAGGTGTTGGAGAGTTATTTGCTGGTAAATTATTTATTAATATATTGGGAACATCAATCCAAGTTAATTGATTGTCTAAACTATATTGCCAATGATACGCTTCATTTGGGTATCCGGCTGGTAAGGCAGTTAAATTCACTTGAGCTCCGGCACATACTTCGCTATTTGGTATAAAAATTTTAAGATTATTTGGCTTGAAATTAGAAAGAATGGTTTTAAAATTACATGCTGTAACAGTAATAGAATTATTTATAAGTAATTGATTAGTTGTAAATCTTTCTTTTTTTAAACAACTCATTCCTAATTTTTTATAATGTATACTTTCCAAATAACAAAAATCAAAAAAGGGTATATCTGTACTATTAATAGTCATATTCCCAGATGAAAAATACCAAATATCATTCTCACCAAGTGTAAATGAACCGTAACCACTCTCATCAAAATTACCTGCAAAAGGAAAATTAAAATTTAGAGTACCGCTATAACTCAACTCTTGTCCAAAAGTATGTGTACTAACAGCTATTAATAGAAATAAGTAAAAGTTCTTCATACTTCTTAAAATTTAACCGTATAAAAATCCATTTTAGACATTCTTCCATCTTTAAAAACAGCTCTAATGCCGTATTTGTAATTGGTGTTTATGGTAATGGTTGGGTCAGATAGTTGTCTTTTTTTTCCATCTACAATTTGAATCAATTGCAATGCATCTTTCTCGGATGCTTTGTATATTTCAAAACTATCAACTTGAGGATTGCTGTAACTCCAAGATAAATCAATAGTGTTTGTAGTTTTATTAGCTTGAGCAAAAAAGCCTTTTATACCCTCCATTACTCCATAAAAAGGAACAAAAGTTGATAGGTTAGGCGAAGGGAGCGATTGAAGCCCTGACTCATCTTTTGCAAAAATGGCATACGTATAGGTATTCCCCTCTTCAACAGACTTGTCTTGAAATTGTTCTTCGTTATTTTTGGTTTCAAAAACAAGTTTCCACTCCTTTTGATCGTTTTGTTGTCGATACAATTCATGTACTCCTACATCCTCACTTTGACTACTGAACCATTCTAGAAAAACACTCCCTTCCTTAATTTCGTATTTTGAAAAAACAGGCGATGCAGGAGGAATAATGTCTGGCTTTTTTAGAACAAGTGGTTCTGAAAATTCAGACATATTGTATCTGTAATCTACAGCAATCACTTTGTAATAAACTTTACTATTTAAGGTTTTGAGTATTACTTTATCTTCAAAAGTGTTCTTTTCATTTGGGCTGACTGTCAGCTGACTGTATTCCTCAGATGCATTGTATGCTTTATAAATTCGATAACCCAACAGGTCTTTTTCTTTATTGGTATCCCATAAAATTTTTACCACGCCCAGACTGTCAATAGTTCCTTTTAATCCTAGAGGTTTGCTAGGGGGAATGGAATCTATTGGCTGAACAAGCATTGGGAAGGAGGTTCTACTTCTTCCTTGTTTCCCCACTGCGGTTATAGTAAAATAGTTTGATGGATTTAATTTATTGTAAATTACGTTGCGAGTCTTTGGTGAAATGTTTTTGACTACCGTAACATAATTATTATCTTCTTTATCAGAACGATTAAGTTCAAAACCAGTTATTTCTTCATCTCCTTCTTCTGGAAATTCCCAAATTAGGTTAACAGTCGTATCATCTTTAAATTCCTGTACCGTAAGGTGCGGTACATATTTTAATAATGATTTTCCTTTTCCACTAACAATTTCAGAATAAGGACCTAATTCTCCAAAAACAGAAATTCCTTGGATACGATAACTGTATTCTCGATTGTTTGCAATAGAGTCTACATAAAAAATCTTGTTATTGTTTGTGTTTTCTTGATTTAAACTAGTGTAGGGTTTATTTGTAATACGTTTAAATATTTTTTTATCCTCTGAACGTTCTATATAATAACTACCATAGGCGTGCGCTAGTATATTGAAGTTCCAGCTCAACATGGTGCTATTATCTGTAAAATTTGCTGAAAAATCCATTGGTTTTGGTAATGTCTCAACTTCTTTAGTATCTATAAAAACACCTCCATAATCAATATCTAATTCTTCTTTAGGAACATTAGAAGAAATTCGATATAAGTACTTTTCGTTTTCTTTAATAGTAGTATCTTCAAATCCTAAACCTGCTTTTTTAGCAATTTCAAAGTCTTTATCGGCAGTGTATAAAGCAAATGTGAACCGCTGCTCTATTTCTTCAGAAAGGTTAATGATCGATTGTAAATTATCAGTTCCATTAACTGAAAAATCCTCACCATAAAGTGCTTGAGCAATGATAGCGGCATTTTCATTGGTATCTATTATTGTTTCCCAAGATGCTAAAGGCTCTGGTTTAATTTGTTTGGCTAAAACAACTTTTTCTGGACTTGATAGCGTTTTATTGTTTCTCGCAATAGTAAACCGCTCTACTAAGTAGCCGTATTTGTTTAATTTTTTCCAAGCCATAGCATCGGTCACGGCCCAGCGTAAAAGTATCTTATCTTTTTGAACTCTTGTAAGTACTTTTATTTCTAGTTTATTTTCAGATATTTTAGGCTCTTTAATTAGTGGGTTTTGAGCAAACCCTAAATGTATAGCAGTTAAAATAAGGAACATTAAAAATTTGGGCTTCATTTTAATTGGTTTTATTAAATGTAAAAATAGAACTTGTTCCTAGTTGACCGCCTGGTAAAGTATAATTCAATTTTATGTTATAGTTCCCTTTTTTGAGGTACGGGAATGTCCCATTGATAATATAATCATACTTTGTTTTCATGACTTGATTGGCAGTATTCAAATATTTGTTTACTACTTTATATCTTAAATCCACAAAGTCTGTTTTAAAATAGAAAGGTAAATTATATCGGTATGGTAGGTACTCTTTCAGCATAAAACTAGTTGCATTGTTCATAAGATCATCCTGATACCAAGCAAGTGTTTCAACACCTTTTGTAGGCGGTAGCCCTAGTGTACTTGTATTTCTATTTAATGTTAAATCACTTTCTAGGGGATATCCTTTATATATCAATGGAAAAATCTCATTGATATAATAATTATCGTCAAGTATAGCCTCAGTAGTCACTAAAGGAATATTTAAGGTCTTGGCATTACCAATAATTTCAATTTCATCAAATGGTTCTGAAGAATTATTGATAGAATGTAAAGCATGTACATCCGAGTAGATGATTTCTACCAAGGTTTGTCTTGGTTTTTTTGCATTCATTTTTTCTTCAAAAGTATTGTATTGACTTGTATTGAAATTGTACTGCAATAGTTCAATACCTTGGCCTCCAGTTATGGTTTCTTTTAACTCATTCTTTTTAGTTTCAACGCTAGTTTGTGAGTCTAAATTTTGTGTTTCATAACTTTCTTTTAAATTGCTGTTTGCCTCTGTTTGCGTTTCTAAGGTCATTAAAGTAATATTATAGGACTTCGTTTTCTCTAAAACAGGTATATCTATACTTACTTTTTTCAAACTAGGCGAATAGGACATTGTACCATTGACAGTTTTAGTTCCTGTTTTGTAAAATGCTTTTTGAGTTTGACTTGGTTTTAATTCAAATAAATAAGATTGACCTTGTTTAAGAACTACATAAGCTTGTTTACTCTCGTTTTGATATACATATTTTTGATCAAAAACAGGGTAACAATACGCTATATTTGTTACTGGTATGTTATTTGGTGCTGTCCCGGTTGTAAAATTAACAGTCTCATCTTCAGTAGCTATTTGGCCGTTATCATAAATAGTTTTCCAGTTACCATTACTATATTCTTGAAAACTAACTTTTACAGTTAGCGTTAAGTCTGAATTTTGCGGTAATACTTCCGTTGCATTGAAGCTAACTAAATCATTGGTTGTATTCCAGCTCATGGAACCAAGTATTTGATTACCGTTTTTCTTTACAGAAAAATCTTCGAGTTTTAAACGGTATGTTTTTAGGCCGCTATCCTCTTCTATTGTAAAGTTTTTATTAATAGGCATGTTAAATCCTACTTGAGGTACTGCAAACACATTTACATCTTTTGCATCTTTTGCAGGAGTAATATCTGCTATAGCTTTTAAGCCATTTAAAGGGGTATTATTTATAAACTCACATTCTTTTCCAAATTCGACTTTAAATCGGAATCGTCCTTTTACCAATCCTCCAAGCAAATTGAAGTGACCTCCCAGATATCCTCTAATCCATACTGGATTAGGTAGTTTAGCTTGTACTAAAACGGCTCCTCCTCCTTCAATAATTTTTATTTTCTTTTTTACCATAAAGAGCTTTATCTTAATACCTAATTCGCCTTTTAAATAGGCATAAGATTGACCATTTGCATACCAACCATTAATGCCTATTGGTCCAGAACCCTGACAGGCAGCATCACCATAATCCTTTACCATAATGTCAAAACCAAAACCAGCTTGAAAATTAGCATAAAATAGCAAAAATGTTATGTCGCCGGTTTTAATACTAAAATCAGATCCAAAAGCAAAACCTTTACCTGCGCTGAGACTGTTTTCATCACGCATATAGTCTAATTGCTCAAGTTTTAATCCTAAAAGATCAGCAACAATAGCTGGTGGAGGCGGACTAGCTGGAAGATTATCCCCCATCATGAAATATCCACCAGATTCAACCTCAATGGGGCCTATAGCCATTTTTAATCCTAACCGATCTTTTGGAGTACCCATGTGGATATACCATTTATCTGGACCAAAGTGTAACACAGCCCAGCCAGCTCTATTATTACTTCCACGGCCTTTAATTACTCCTCCTGGTGTATTAATATACATATCGAATGTACCATGTAATGTTTTTGATGTAAAATCATATTGTATCGCAGCAAAAGCATTGATACCCATTGAACCTTTGATATCATTTGGATATAAATCTTCAGCTGCTTTAGATAAATTCTCTTTTTTTAGTTTTTCTAGGATTTCTTTTGAAAATTTAGCTTCTTTTTCACTAACATCCTTCAAAGCCTTTTTAAGTTTATCTGGTATGGGAATTTCAAAAGGTTGCATTACATGTCCCTCACCATAAATACTGATTCTATTGATACCAGAATTACTATTAAAAGCAATTTCGAAACCTGCACCTCCCCAAAATGCATCTGCCGAAGCTGTTCCTGAAAATTTAATCATAGCTTTTACGCCTAAACCAGATGCAATATCTGGAACATAATTAGACCCTGATGCTGTAAAATTACTACTGAACCCTTCCTTTTTCATTCTATAGGATGCGCCACCTCCAAAACCTTTAAAAGTGATTGCTCCTGATGGAATATTTAAATTATCTGCCATAGCATCAACATACCAATACCTAAAAGTTGTAGCTCCAAAAATAGCGTTTGCCTCCACCTTGATTCCTCCCGTAAAATCACAACTTAGCATCCCTTTAAAACCTTTACCATAAATAGGATCATTATCCATTATAGCAATACTACCATTTAACTTCATTCCTCCTATATCTGCTCCAATGGTAATTTGTTCAAATTTAAGACTGTCGTATTTCCATTTTTGAATGCCTTCCTCTTTACCAAATTTTCCAATGACGTAAAATTTAGTTTGACCTGTAAATTGATTTTCCATTATATTTATGGCCAAATCAACTTTTAAACTAGCACTTTCGGGCGCAGTAATTAAGGAAATTTCATTAATAGTTACTGGGAAATTACTGACAGTTGCATCTTTGTCTTGAATGTTTTTATATCCAAAATAATCGGCACTTAAATAAGGAGGTACTGTTTGCAAAGTTAAATTTTGAAAAATAATACCCTTAAAATCAACAGTCTCTTTTGTTTTTGCATCTTTTCCTAATTGTGCTTCAGCAGCTGTGACGGGTTTGTTACTTGCTTTTAGAGATAGTGTACCAAATAAAACCGCTTTTGGTAAAAAAATACCTTCTTTTACTTTGAGTTCGATATAAGAATTTTTTTCAATTATTGCACTTGCTTTAAATGCTTGAAAACATACCCCATTTGTGACTTGGGCATTCAAAACATATTCATTTTTTACAGGATCAATTATAGCCCGATATGATAATTCAGATCTCTGTCCCTCATTACAATTCGAGGACTTCTCCGATACTGGTAAAAGAATATCACCGCCAAAACTAGCTGAAGTCAGCGAATTTGCAACAAGAGTTATGTTGAAAGAATCTAGTGACATTTGCCATCCGGAGGCATCTCCTTCATCTATGCTAATCAAATTAGTACCAGAAAAAGTGCCAGAAACCCCCATTCGGTCAATAATTAAATCTGTAGATTCAAATCTGATTCTCTCTTTGCTCTCTTTCTTCTTGAATTCCTCTGGTAAAACGATCTTTAGCGATTTAATATAGAGACCTCGCCATAGATTTTGGTTCCCAGGTACTAAATATTTCGATTCATAATCAATGGGCCATTTTATGTTATCGGAATTACGTAAGTCACTAAAGTCGATAACAGCAGTGTTTATTTCAAAACAAAAGCCTTTTTTTGAAGCAAGCTGAAATTTTGGTATTGATATTTCTACTAAAATATCATTCCAGTTTGATACTACAGTTTTAAAATTAGCTGTAACGTGCGCGGGACTTGGCAACGCTATGAAATTATCGTTGACTGGTTCTATTAAGTTTCTTGAGAATTTGATCTCTGCAGCAATTCCTAAATCCTTAAATCCATTACAATCAATAGTTACATAGGTTTTATTTTGGATCTCCCCTGTTTGCATATCCATTCCCCCTTTTAGAACTAGTAATGCTTTATCTCCAAAAAGTTTCATAGGGAAATCACCAAGTAACACTAAATTAGTATCCCCAACTAATCCTCCTTTGTGCGAAAGTTTGATATTATTAGCTCCAAAAAAAAGTTCTTTTTGCTTTCCTAGTGAATCTATTTGAGGAAGTATGATTCTAACAAAAGCAGTTAACTCAGTATATTCAGGGGTGAATTTGGCATTACTTATACCTAACATATATTGAATACCTCCAATTGTCTTTTTTATACCTAAAGGCAACATAGACAAACTCTTGGTCTCTAACAAGTCGGTCACATTTTCATTCTCATCAATTGCTTTGCAAGTAGCAATTGCCTTACTCAGACTTTCATTAGTCAAGTTAGAAACTGGGTAATTTTTTTTGATGAAACCATCCGTAAACTCGCTTCCTTGTAAAGCTGAAGTAATTTTCGTTGTGGCTATTTTTTTTGCACTCCTTTTTTGCGGTACATTAATTCTCGAAATTTCTTCACTCTTTTTAGAGCTACTTAAAGTGTCTTTTAAAGTATTTGAAAAACAATTTGTGCTAATGATAAATAACCCTATACTTATTAAAAGTTGGATTGATTTTAAATTTTTTATTTTCACTCTTTTATTTTTATATTCCTAAATAAACGCTTAGGCAACAAAAAGTATTTATAAAATACAATTATTTATAAGATAGTTCACTACAATAGCGTAGCCAAATTCATATAACCTAAGAGGCGTCAAATATATAAATAATATACTCTGTAAGTTATGTTTTGTTAATATTTATTTAAATTAATGGTTCTACAATGAATAATTACCTGTGTTAATTAACGCAAAAGCTATCCTACTTCATCTTTAGTAATTGTATTTTAAGTACATCGGCTAATCCCTTGACATATTTTTCCAATACAGCATATCTTAATAACAGCTAATACCTTAAGCCAAATTATGTTGCTAAATATTGCCGCATAACGTTCCCTATGAAATCCCCTAGTTCTATTCAACTTACAACTAAACCAAATAACATATCCTATAAACATCACGGGCCATCAAGCGGTCTCTCTTCGGTCGTTCTCTTTGTTCCGTTCGGCAGCTTCAGTCGGTCAACGTTACAATTACATAAAAACATTTTTTAGTAAATAAGCAATTTATTACTTCAATTCAATAGTTAGGTTTCCCTCCATTCCGCAGACACTTCACAGCACTAAAAAAAAGCCACTTGAAAACAAGCCACTGTTTTTTTGCACTGTTGCGTTCCTCATCTTCACACGTTCACTTCCTGCGTTCGGCAGGGCTAGTACAGCCACAATACCGCTTCATTTCGTTATACTCCGCAGGCTCCGTTTCACTGCATTCCAGCAGTATGATGTCTGCCGCCCTTTATTTTTTCAGCGGTTGCTCCTTCGCACAGCCATCGGGGTTGGCTCCGCTCCCTCTCTGTGAGTCTTACAATACCATCCCCATAAATTCATAACTCATAATTCACAATTCATAATTAATTCGGCCGCTTTGCCCTAAATCAAGGAACGCCTTCGGCTGTCTCTTATTTTTTCCCCGCCGTTACACGCTCTTTCTCCTTCATTTTGCGTTTCGTTCCTCACCAGCTGCAATTCTCGGCTTCAGGTGGCTGTTCGATTGCCGCAACCCCGCCACTGCGCTCCTCGTCTCGTCCGAAAAGGACAAGACTCCGGTGCTTGGGGGTGTTTGATTGCCGTTTCCATAACAACATCCCCCGAAGAACCTCAACAAGACGATGGTGCAATTTCTTGAAAAGAAAAAGAAAAAAATCCAGCAAACATAGCATCCATTCCTCACTTTCAGTCGGTTTACCCTGAACTTGTTTCAGGCTCTGTTCCAATATTTTTTTCAGGGTCGCCCTCCGTTTTCGTTCGTCATTTCTGCTGTTTTAACGGCTTTCTTTTTTTCTCTTTTTTCTTTTCAAAAAATTAAGGTCGAATCTTTAAAACCAATACTCCATGCCGAATTTCATCATTAAAACGCACCAAAAAAATGCAGTTTACAAAGCAAACCAAATCTTCATTCTCAACAAAGGGATGAATAGTGGTAAGCCTCAGAAAGAACCTTTTACCAATAGTTTTGTAATCCTATTTCAAAATGAAGAAGATGCTGAAACAGTTTATTGGTTGGCTTATAGTTTGTGGAAATCTAAATTTTGGCACCAATCTTTAGTTGGTTCCGTAATTCCATTTTTACGACTTCCTGATTTCAGAAACGAGTTCTATACAAAAGCAAGGTTGATGATGCAAGAACATGATGAACATATTAAAAATGTTGCAACTCTTAAAATTTTAGAGCAAAAAGAAAAGCAATTTCACGAAAACATAAATCTTATAAATGAATTACGTAGAGTCATTTTACACCGGTATTGCAGTAAATAATTTAAACTTAAAGCTATTAAAAATGAAATCGTCACTAACAACTTGTTTGTTGCAAACAAACACCAATAAATATAAGGCGATAACATATCTGACCGCTAAAAATTAAACTATACATATATGAAACTTTTTATTTTATACCAAACCGATAATTGGAAAAGCAAAGCTTCTAGAATATGCTTTGGAGTTTTTGACACTAGAGCTAAAGCGAATGAAAGCGCAAAATGGCAGGAGCTTAGCAACTGTAATTCTAAAGTTGTTGTTCTGGAGATAACATTGAATATTTTTGAAGAAATCTAAAACCAAAAAAGCCCATTCCTTGCGGAATGGGCTCAGTATGATCTAATTCAAAGGTCACCACAACTGGAATTAGACTATTTTTTGTGCTTCTTAATGAAAAATTTGAGAATCAAAGATATTGTAAAACTAACAAACGCACCAACAGAAGCTAGCACAACCGTTTTTAAAACATCTTCCGAATGCAAATTCGGTAATACACTTAAAAATGTACCGCCAGCGGTACCCATAAATGTATGATTACTTGCCTGCATTACTTCTCTCCTCCGTTGTCGTCAATTGGCTAACTGCAGATAGAACACCTCCTGCCACAGCCAAATAACCTCCTACCGTAGTTATCAGAACTGGCAATGCAAGTGGTGCAGCTAAAATAGTTCCACCGACAGCTGCCAATGCCAAACCAATATTTCGAAGCACTTTGAAAAATTTTGGTGTTGGAGTTTTCACTCTTTTTATAATATTCATAATTAGATTTTTAAGATGAAACAATCAATCTTATACTTTCTCTGGTCTCTAATGATTTGTAGACTAAATTTTTTAACTTTTTAAAAGATTTTCGAGACATTAAACCTAAACCAGGTCCAGAAATTTTAGTTACTGTAGCAATACATCCATTTAATTCTTTTTGAGCATTGTTGGCAGGATGAAATAAAATCAAACTTCTATTTTCTACATCCAAAATCTCCAAATGCCACTGGAATTTTTTACTATATCGCTTTTTTATAAAATATTTCCCTTCTGGAATGCAGGAAACCTTCGTTTCGTTATCCTTCCAAGGTAATTCAATGGTATTACAAATGAATTTACCCTCGCATTCGAGTTTACCATTAGTTCCATCGGGGAAATAAGTTCTGATTATCGTGATAACCATTATACGCCACTATCTACTTTCACAATTGATAATGGGTTGTAAGAGCCATTTTTTAATGGATACATTTGCCCATTCACCTCTTGGTAAAACTCAATACCCAAAGCCAGAAACAAAGGTTTTGTGCTTGCTGGAGTAACCGGATTGGAATGGCTTATAACTTCCGACGGGTTTATATCCCACGGTACAATATCACTTTCTGAATTTGAAACTACAAAAGTTTCTGCTTCAAAATCAATTTCTGCCCCAGCTGAAATGACTTTAAAATGAGAAGTACCACTAGGTGCAGCAATCATTTTCGATGGGATAAATGAAGCTAAATCAACAATAATAGCACCAGTAACACGGTCAATAGATGCAACAAAAGGAGCAAATAAACTTGTGCCTAGTTTACCTCTAATATTGAATTCAAAACCTGCTAAAAGTTCCGCTTCACCATCAAGAACATTTCGTAATCCTCTTACACTTACTGCGTCAGCTTGAATAACTTTAATCATTTGTTGCGTCAATCGACTTACCATTCTTCCATCAGCTGAATTTATTAAAACAGCTCGCAATGCCGTTCTTAAAATTTTACCGGCCTTCCCTGCTCTACCAAATTCGGATCCGTTCTCACGTGTTCTTTGAAACGCTGGATCATTGGCAATTCTATTGGCGTCAATACCGCCTTTTTCTCTTGCCAAATGACCATCTTGCGTTTTGTAAAAAGTAATATCTCCAATAGTACCTTTCAATTTAATTATGCCTTTCTGTCTTGCCATAATTCCTTAACTTTTTGATTAATAATCGTTTTCATATTTCACTTTCATTTCGATAATCGTTGCAACTAAATCCCGAATGATTTAAACAAAGTTTCAGGTAATAAAATCATAATTCAAACACAAGACATTAGAAACCAAATAAAAACATATAAAATCAACTAAAATAACATGCGATATTTATCAGAAATTATTTAGATTTGTAATAACTCCCAAAGGTTAGGCAAACCCTAGTCAAAGGCATAGTTAAAGCATTAAAACTTAAAAAAGTGATACCAAGCAACACGAGGGTATGTATATATCCAAAAGACGTGCAGCGCATCATGGGAAAGGAATATGCTCAGGCAAGATTATATTTATTGAAGATAAAAAAACATCTAAATAAAGAGCCTTATCAGTTAATCTCGATAGAGGAATTTTGTGAGTATACAGGGCTTAAAATCGAACATGTGGTGCGATGTATAGTTGGATAACAATTGAACAGCTAAGAGTCTGTAATCCATTCGAAACCAATCAAAACTAGTTCAAAATTTAGTATGATATTAAGTAAATAATTTGGTAATATTCTCGATAATCATTAAATTTACATCATAAGATTAGATGTTTTTTGCAGTTCAGATGCAAAATCGAGACCCTGTTTTTCAAAATAACACAATACGTTATATATCAAAGGCTTAGCAAGACGGTTCGAATCCTGCTCTCCCCACTAAAACGTTTCAAGCAATTGAAACGTTTTTTTTTGCAAACAATTTAGCAGCTTCTCCCGAACCTTCGGGACTGCTCTCCCCACTAAAACGTCTCAAGCAATTGAAACGTTTTTTTTATTCACACTAATTAATATTTTCATCATTTTGCATTTAGGTAATTCAAAAAAAAATTCCATCTTAATTTATCTAAGATGGAATTTTTTTGAATACAATTTTAACTTCTTTACTCTAAAATAAAACTTACAGTAACATTAGCTGTAATGTTGATTTCTCCTACTGCGAGAGTTTCTCTTGGTTCGTTAGTATCACTTCTTTCCATTGTTTTCATAGCTGCATACATTGGTTGTGGATAATAGGTTTGTGAATTGTCAGATATAGTCATCGCACGACCCACTTTTTGTCCCAAAACTGATACATAATCTTCCGCTTTTAATTTTGCCTCTTTTATCGCTAATTTTCTAGCCTCCGATTGATATTGTGCTAATTTCGAAGATTGGAACGTAACAGCATCAATTCTATTAATTCCTTCATTCACCAAGCCTTCCATCAACTCATCATATTTTGATAAATCTCTTAATAATATTTCAATGGTTTGAGTAGCATTGTAGCTGTGCTTCTTTTTTTCGTAATCGTATTGCGGATTCAATGCAACACGTTGGGTCTTATAATCCGCCGGCGCCAAATTCATTTTTTTGATAAATTTTATAACAGCCTCAATCTTTTCATCATTTTGTTTTTTTACATCTTTAGCATTAATTCCTTTTGATTCGGCAGTTACCGCAATAATAGCTTGATCCGGAACAACTTTTACTTTGCCTTCTCCGTTTACATTTATTTGAGGAATTTGCTTCACTTCCTGTCCATATGACATAGAAACAAATAGAACCGACAGAATCAAGAGTGCTTTTTTCATTTTTATAAAATTTAATTGTTTGTACTAATTTCTTTCCAAAAGTTGTGCCATTATAGTTTTCCCATTTTTTCCATCACGAAAAGAATGACTATTGGAATAGCCAATAATATCACCATCAAAGTATGATCTACCAACAAAGCAGGTTCTTTTAATAATGTAATCAAATAACCTCCTACAGCGCCCCCAAAATGCGCCGTATGACCAATATTATCATTCTTAGCCTTCATTCCGTAAATAGAATACAATAAGTAAAGAATTCCAAAAATATAGGCAGGCATTGGAATAATAAAAAAGATTCCCAACATCATGTCAGGTTGCAACAATATGGCCGAATATAAAACGCCCGTTACCGCTCCAGAAGCACCTACGGCCCTATACCCGTAGTCATTTTTATGAAAAACCATAGTCAACAAACTTCCAAAAATCAAACTTCCAAAATAGACAAGCAAAAACGAAAAATCACCTAAATAACTTATGACAACCGGAGCAAAAAACCAAAGTGTCAACATATTAAAAATCAAATGTGTCATGTCGGCATGCAAAAAACCAGAGGATAACATCCTAATTTGTTCTCCTGAACGAATACTGCCAACATGAAATTCGTATTTTCTAAAAAAAGAAAGGTCATTAAATCCTTTGTAACTAATTAAAACATTTACAACAATTATTGCTATTAAAATGATATTCATAAAGTGTGATTATTGTGAATTGTAAAGATAGTCATTCTCAAATACGGATGCAGTAAGGTGTCAAAATTTATATCAGTCTACATTTTTGACTTATATTTGCATAAAAATTTCTGCATGCAATTCCTTATTTTTATTATTGCTTACCCCTTTCTTTGGATCGTTTCTATACTGCCATTTCGTGTTTTTTATGGATTGTCAGATGGAGTTTATTTATTAGTTTACCATATTATTGGGTATCGAAAAAAAGTAGTTCGCGCAAATATAGCTCTAGCTTTACCGCATCTAAAGGATGAAGAACGTATTGTTATCGAAAAAAAATCATACCATCATTTATGTGATATGTTTATGGAAATGATAAAAACCATGACTATTTCATCGGAAGAAATGAATAAAAGATTTACAATTACCAATCTAGAAGTCATTGAAGAATATGAAAAAAAAGGAAAAAGCATTATGCTTATCGCCTCCCACTATGCAAGTTGGGAATGGCTGATTACACTGAACCAAAAATTATCTTTTCGCGGCGTAGCCGTTTATAAAAAATTAGCCAATAAATACTTTGATAAACTCGTAAGAGACATTCGATCTAAATACAACACGGAATTAGTACCAACTAGTAAAACAATTCCTTTAATTTCCGATAATCAAAAAAATGGTGTTCATTGTGTGTATGGTCTCGCCAGTGATCAATCCCCAAAAGCAGATCGAATATTTCATTGGGAAAGCTTTATGGGCGTTGAAGTTCCTGTCCATACAGGACCTGAAATGTTAGCAAAAAAATATGATATGACTGTTGTTTTTGCAAAAGTCAAAAAGATTGAAAGAGGATATTATGAACTTACAATAATCCCAATTAGTGACAATCCCAACTCCGTTCCTAATTTTGGAATTACAAGTGCCTATATAAAAGAAGTTGAAAAACAAATCCGGGAAGCACCTGAATATTATTTCTGGACGCACAAAAGATGGAAACACAGAAGATAGTATTCAATCGCAGTTTTCAGTCACATTCCTAAATGGCATTATTTTAAAAAAAAAATCACTTAATCAAAAACATACGCTTTTGATTAAGTGATTTTTTTATATTATGAAAACCTCATCTTTCTTATAATGAGAACCAGTATTTCACCAATTCATCTTCTAGAGGTTGAGCGTTCTTATTCACGAACTCATTTGTCGCTGAATTATAATCATAATCCAAAGCCCAGGTCTTATGATTTTCAGCCAATGCTTTTATTCCTTTACAAACAAATTCAATTTCAGCATTTGTAGTTGTTGGATGAATAGACATCCTGATCCAGCCCGGTTTTCTGATTAAATCGCCAAGCGTAATTTCATCAATTAATTTATGAGAGGTTTCCTGATCTACATGTAATAAAAAGTGTCCGTAGGTTCCCGCACAACTGCAACCGCCACGTGTTTGAATTCCAAATTTATCATTTAACAATTTTACACCTAAATTAAAATGCAAGTCTTCAACAAAGAAAGAAATCACTCCTAACCTATTATGATGCTGTCCCGCAAGGATTTTAATATTGGAAACGTTTCCTAATTCCGAGAAAATATAATCTACGATTTCGTGCTCTCTTTTTAAGATATTTTCAATTCCCATTTGCTCTTTCAACTGAATCGCCAATGCGGTTTTTATAACCTGAAGAAAGCCCGGCGTACCACCATCTTCCCTATCTTCAATATTATCAATATATTTGTGTTCTCCCCAAGGATTTGTCCAACTTACGGTTCCGCCACCTGGATTATCAGGAACTAAATTTTGATATAATTTTTTATTAAATACTAAAACACCACAAGTTCCGGGTCCGCCGAGGAATTTATGTGGCGAAAAGAAAATGGCATCCAAATAACTTTCAGTATCTTCTGGATGCATGTCGATTTTCACGTAAGGCCCTGAACAAGCAAAATCTACGAAACAAAGTCCGTTATGGTGATGCATTATTTTTGCCACTTCATGATAGGGCGTTCTGATTCCTGTAACATTAGAACACGAGGTAATAGAAGCTATTTTGAAGGGTCTTTCTTTGTATTTTTCCAATAATAATTCCAGATTTTCGATGCTGAACAAACCATCTTCCGAAGATGGAATCACTTCCACATCGGCAATAGTTTCCAGCCAAGACGTTTGATTGGAATGGTGTTCCATGTGCGAAATAAAAACAATTGGTTTCTTTTCGGTGGGAATTGTGATAAAATTTTTTAAGTTTTCGGGTACTTTTAAACCCAAGATTCGTTGGAATTTATTTACAACACCCGTCATTCCGGTTCCATCGGTAATCAAAACATCATTAGCACTTGCATTCACATGATGTTTAATAATATGACGCGCTTGATGATACGCTTTAGTCATTGCAGTTCCTGAAACTGTAGTTTCAGTGTGGGTATTGGCCACAAAAGGACCAAATTGATTTATTAATTTTTCTTCAATAGGACGATATAATCGACCACTGGCAGTCCAATCTGTATAAATAATTTGTTTATTTCCGTAAGGAGATTCAAATTCTTGATTTATTCCGATTATGTTATCGCGATACTGTTGAAAGTATTGCTCTAATTGTGTTGGCGCTTTTTTAGTAATCATTATATGTCTAATTTGTGTTCAAAGATATTGATTTTTACCAAATAGTCTTTTTCTAATTTTTGTTAAGACTTATTTTTTTAAATAAATTTTATAAACAAGACCCTAATGTAAAGTAGCTGACAAAGTGTGATTTTGATTCGTTTTACAATTGAAATGAAAACTATTGTTAATTTACGCATAATAAGCAGGAATTAGAACAGATTTTTGACATTTAATTTATAAAGGTTTGTATTATATCATAAATATTGATTTTCTATTTGCCGCACAGTATACGAAAACCGTAGTCTTATGAATCAATAATTAAAATTTAATCCAGAAAAAATATATTGTACAACTTGCCTGATTAAACCCATAACGGTATTATCCCGAACGATATGATAATTGTCATACTCGCATCAAAAGTTAAGTCAGTCATTTGCACTATATTTACACTAAAGCAATAATAAACATGTTTAATAAAATTTTAAGCTGCCCCAGATCTGCACAAAGGAATAGAATTATCCTGCTTGACTTTTTTACCACTTTTATAATTCTTCCAATGAAAGCGCAACAAAAAGACCGCACTTCCTCAACAGATACGATCAAAAACTATTCGGCTTACAAGAGAAAATTGAGCTTTGCTGGCGTACTTCAAACTCGATACGTATTTTCATTAAATAAGGATTCTGATGTGAATGGAAAGAATTTTGATCCCGAGGCAACAAGTGGAATAACCAATACTTTTATGCTGAAACGAGCGAGAGTAATGCTAAAAACCGATATTAATGATCATTTTTCAGCAAACGTTCTAGCAAATTTTGCCGAATTTAATGATAATCCTTCTAACAAGGTACTTGAAAATGCCTATATAAAGTATACCGTTAGCAAATACTTCAGCCTTCAGGCAGGACAATTTCGCCCTTTTTTCGGTATTGAAGATGCTGTTCCTGTAGATATTATACGCACACTTGATTTTTCGAACCAGTATTATGCATTTGGGAAAAATGGATGGCAGAGTTTCCAAGTGGGACTTTCTATTTTTGGAAAAATAGTTCCTGACGGGAGCTTGAGGTATTATGCAGGAGCTTATAATGGAAATAACAAAAACCAAAAAACAGATGACAATAATTCTAAAAACACCTATTTGAGACTGGAGACTGATTTTAATAAGAGTCTGACTTTAGGAGCCAATGTTTCCAGAGGTAGCTTTGGCGAAAGCGGTATTGGCAACGCATATGGTGCCGACCTAACGGGTAAATTTGATTTTTCAGATAAATGGCAACTTTTAATCATGGCGGAAGGAAAGATAGGAACGAACTTTTTAGCTTACAGTGCTAGCAAAGCCGATGAAAACCAAATAGTAAAACCTGCTCTTGACCAATTCAAAATGCATGGTTTTTATCTGCTGCCCACTTTACGATACAATTGCCAGAACCGCCGGCTAAGAGCAATTGAGTTCTCTTCCCGTTATGAATATTTTGATGAAAATTACAAATTAGACAGTAATATCAGACAGACTATTATTCCAAATCTATCGCTGATTTTTGCAGATGATTTTTATGCCGCGCTGCAAATGGGCGTTTCTTTCGATATTTATGACAAAGATATTCCATTAACAACAACAAATACACACAGCCTTTCCTACGTACAATTACAGGTGAGATTCTAAAAACAATTATTATGAAAGAAATCAATTTCAAATCAGGTCTAATTACCTGCGTTATAGGACTAGCTATCTGGTTCATTCCAGCTCCAGAAGGCGTCCAGCCAAATGCCTGGCATCTCCTCGCGATCTTTGTGGCCACCATTGTTGGAATCATTTCAAAAGCGGCTTCTATGGGAACGATGGCTATTATTGGAATCACACTCTGCGCAGTCACACAGGTTTTGGCTCCTGGAGATCCTACAAAATCTATCGTTAATGCCTTGAGCGGTTTTGGAAATTCTACCATCTGGTTGATTGGTCTTGCATTTTTTATCGCAAGGGGATTTATTATAACCGGCCTTGGAACCAGAATAGCATACAACTTTATCAAAATATTTGGCAAAAGCCCGCTGGGTCTTGCCTATGGATTGAATACGGCTGACCTTATACTCGCACCAGCCATTCCGAGTAATACAGCCAGAGCTGGAGGTGTCATTTATCCCATCATGAAATCAATTGCCACAAACATGGGATCGCACGCTGAAAAACCAGAAACGCATAGGAAAATTGGGGCATTCCTTACTCTTAGCAGCTACAATGCCAACATGATTACTTCTGTATTATTCTTGACAGCTACCGCGAGCAATCCGATGGCGCAAAAATTTGCTGCTGATTTAGGAGTAGAAATCACTTGGGGAAGCTGGGCGCTTGCGGCATCGGTTCCCGGGCTAATCTGTTTCTTGCTGATTCCTTTATTTCTGTACAAATCCTATCCACCTGAATTAAAAGAGACCAAAGAAGCACCGGCAATAGCGGCAAAACAGCTCAAGGAAATGGGACCGATTTCTTTAAAAGAATGGTTGATGGTCGCCACTTTCATCATATTATTAGTACTTTGGATATTCGGGAACTTATTTGCAATCGATGCAACAACCGCAGCGCTTATCGGACTATGCATTCTGTTGTTGAGCGGCGTATTGACTTGGGAAGATGTCAAATCAGAAAAAGGAGCTTGGGATACTATCGTTTGGTTCTCTTCTCTGGTAATGATGGGATCGTACTTAAATTCGTTAGGTTTGATAGGTTGGTTCGGGAAATTGGTTGGCGATGAACTGTCACAATTAAGCTGGAAAGTAGCCTTTCCGTTGATTATAATCGTATATTCCTACTGTCATTATATGTTTGCCAGCGCAACAGCACAAGTTGCTGCCATGTATTCTGTGTTTCTAGCAGTGGGTATCGCAGTGGGTATTCCGGGCACAATGCTAGCCATATTTCTGGGAGCCTGTGCTTCGCTAATGGGATCGCTTACCCATTATGGTCACGGACCTGCTCCTATTTTCTTTGGTAGCACCTATGTAGATCTGAAAGACTGGTGGAAACAAGGTTTTTTTATGAGCATTTTATTTCTTCTTGTATGGTTTGTAGCTGGCGGGCTTTGGTGGAAAGCAATTGGGCTTTGGTAAATAATATAGTCCTTAAAACATGAATTCGAAAATTTATTGATCTTATGAAAAACACGTTAAATAACAAGCTGATCATGGCTTCAACGGGACTTTTCCTCTGCTTTTTTCTGGTGATTCACCTGCTTGGAAACTTGCAGTTATTGTTGCCCGAAGATGTTGCAAGAGAACAGTTCAATTGGTATTCGCACATGCTTTCAGGTAATTTCTTGATCAAGGTAATTTCTTGGATATTATATGCTTCGCTTATTGGTCATGCCGTATATGCTTTAATTATTGCTGTAAAAAATAATACGGCCAACGGAAAAAGCTACCAATATGACAAGAGAAATTTTGCCAGCGCATGGAACAGCAGAAATATGGGAATTCTGGGTACTATCCTACTCTTGTTTCTCATCGTTCATTTCAAGGATTATTGGTACACCTACAAGTTTACTGCATTGCCGGTGGATGCTAATGGTAACAAAGATTTGTACGAGGTTGTTATCAGTTCCTTTTCTCAAGCATGGTATGTTATAATTTATGAAATATCCTTCTTGGCATTAGGCTTTCATCTATTGCATGGTTTTTTTAGTGCATCCCGAACACTAGGGTTGTATCATCCAAAGTATGCAAAAGCAGTGAAAATAATAGGATGGTTTTATTCCCTCGCCATTACCGGAGGTTTCATGGCAATACCTCTTTATATTTATTTTAAATAGTTATGGAAAAGATAGATTCAAAAATACCGGACGGACCGCTTGCTGATAAATGGAATAATTACAAAGCAAAGGCAAAATTGGTAAATCCAGCCAACAGAAACAAGCTCAGCGTTATCGTAGTGGGAACGGGACTCGCCGGATCTTCCTGCGCTGCTTCGCTTGCGGAACAAGGGTACAATATTAAGTCGTTTTGTTTCCAAGATTCTCCAAGACGCGCCCATTCTGTGGCAGCACAAGGTGGCGTTAACGCTTCCAAAAATTACAAAAATGATGGCGACAGTACTTTTAGAATGTTTTATGACACGATAAAAGGAGGCGATTTCCGATCTCGAGAAGCTAATGTTTACCGTCTTGCTGAATGTTCCGCTTCTCTTATTGACCATGCGGTAGCCCAAGGTGTTCCCTTTGCCAGAGAATACGGCGGCTATCTCAACAATAGATCATTTGGAGGCGTGCAGGTTTCGCGTACTTTTTATGCTCGCGGACAAACGGGTCAGCAACTTTTATTAGGTGCTTACCAATCGCTTTTGCGTCAGGTAAACACCGGCAAAGTAACGATGCACACTCGTCATGAAATGGTGGAATTAGTCGTTATTGATGGAAAAGCAAAGGGAATTATCGCTCGAAATTTAGAGACAGGAACTCTGGAACGTCATGAAGCAGATGCGGTAGTACTGGCTACAGGAGGCTATGGCAAGGTTTATTATCTTTCTACACTCGCCATGGGTTGCAATGGATCAGCTATCTGGCGTGCACACAAAAAAGGCGCTTACATGGCCGGCGTAAGTTGGATACAGTTCCACCCTACTTGTCTTCCTCAGCACGGCGAAAATCAGTCTAAACTAACCTTGATGTCAGAATCTCTTCGAAATGACGGACGCATCTGGGTATCGAAAAAAGTGGGTGATGACAGATTACCCAATGCCATTCCGGAAGAAGAGCGTGACTATTATCTAGAGCGTCGGTATCCTGCTTTTGGAAATCTTGCACCGAGGGATATTTCTTCGCGTGCAGCAAAAGAACGGATCGATGCCGGCTTTGGCGCAGGCGCAATGAAAAATGCAGTGTATCTCGATTTTTCAAAAGCTATTATTGCTCAAGGCGTTGAAAAAATCAAAGCTAAATACAGCAATTTATTTTCGATGTATGAAAAAATCAACGGAATAGATGCTTACAAAGAACCGATGCTTATCTCTCCCGCAGCACATTTTACGATGGGTGGACTTTGGGTCGATTATGAATTGATGACCACCATTCCCGGACTTTTCGCACTTGGAGAAGCTAATTTTTCGGATCATGGAGCAAATAGACTTGGAGCAAATTCCCTGTTGCAGGCCTGCGTTGATGGTTACTTTATAGCACCTTATACGATTCCAAATTATCTTTCGGGGGAATTAAAAACGGACAAAATTACAACGGATCACCCAGCTTTTGCGGAAGCAGAAAAAGCCGCCAGACTACAACTGGACCGTTTCCTGAATACCAAAGGGAAATTCTCAGCGGATTATTTTCATAAAAAAACAGGCAAACTGTTGTATGAAAAATGTGGATTATCCAGAAGTAAAGAAAATCTGGAAGAGGCAATTATTTCTTTAAAATTACTTAAAGAATCATTCGAAAAAGATCTACTGATAACCGGCGATGATACGCTAAACAGCGAATTAGAAAAAGCAGGCCGAGTGGCAGATTACATCGAATTAGCAGAACTGATGTGTCACGATGCCCTGCAAAGAGAAGAATCCTGCGGAGCGCATTTCCGAGAAGAATATCAGACCACAGAAGGTGAAGCGGTACGGAATGATAGTGATTTCTGTTATGTTTCTGCCTGGGAGTGGAAAGGTGAAAAACTGCCTCCTGAACTTCATAAAGAGCCTCTTACGTTTGAATCTGTGGAACTTGCAGTTAGAAGCTATAAATAATTTGAACCTAAAAAAGTATATATGAAACTGTTTTTAAAAATATGGCGGCAACTAAATGCTTCTTCAAAAGGAGAAATGGAAAATTATGAGATTGACGGCATATCCGAACAGATGTCTTTCTTAGAAATGCTGGATCTTTTAAATGAATCGCTTATTCAGCTTGGGGAACGAGTTATCGAATTTGACCATGACTGCAGGGAAGGTATTTGCGGGCAATGCGGTATTATGATAAACGGAAGAGCACACGGTCCGCTAAAACATACCACCACTTGCCAGCTGCATATGCGAAGTTTCAAAGATGGTGATACCATTTATATAGAACCTTTTAGGGCAGCTGCATTTCCTATATTGAGAGATCTCAAAATTAACCGAAAATCCTTTGATGCCATCATTACTTCGGGTGGGTACATCAATACAGGGACGGGACAAGCGCCAGAAGCTAATAGCATTCCCATTACGTATGAACAGAGCGAAGCTGCTTTTGATGTGGCTGCTTGCATAGGCTGTGGCGCGTGTGTGGCAACTTGCAAAAACTCGAGTGCAGCTTTGTTTACCAGTGCCAAAGTGACACATCTTTCTTTATTGCCACAAGGACAATTAGAAGCCTCGAAAAGAGTCATTGCGATGGTTCGCCAGATGGATGCGGAAGGTTTTGGAAGTTGCTCGAACACGGAAGCTTGCGAAGTGGAATGCCCGCAGGACATATCGGTGCTATCAATTGCAAAGATGAATTATGAATACAATAAAGCGGTACTCTTAAAAAAATAGTCTGTTCTCTATTAATTTATCTAATTCGTGTAGTACTTAAAAGCAATAAATTACTTGATAAAAAATGCTAGTTTTTGGTTTAAATAAAAGTAAATAAACGCCTGATTCTAAAATAATAATTTGAATTAAAACTGCTACTTTCACGTTTTATGTTTAATATTAAAAATAGTTAAATCACAAAAAAATCTCCAAACTCAAATGATTTTGGAGATTTTTAATTTTATATTTTTTCTACTTGCAAAACTTAGCTTTGCGCCAAAGTTCTTCTTCAAAATAATTATTTTCCTCCATTAGCCCGAAGGTCCGCAATACATTGCGCGTCTAATTGTGGAGCTGCACCGCTTGAAACCATGTTTCCAATACCGCCTCCAATTTCAGAGGACCAATACATCAAACACGTTTTTTCAATGCAGTGTTTCGGATGTTCAGCATCTTCGTGATTGCTTTGCAAAGCTGTGCCAAGATTAGTCAATCCTAATATGTGCCCGAACTCATGAGTGATTACTGTTGTTTCTAATAAACTTCTGTTAGGTTCAAATGGACTGTCGCTTAAAGCTAGAAGCGTTTGTTCATAAATAACAAAAGAAGTGTTTCTGTAAGCCGTTCCCAGAATAACTGACGTATCAGTGTCTTTTGAAGATTTTCCATCTGCAAAAAATGCCCAAACCACTATTTCATCAGTATTATTGTATTTAGTTCTGTTCGCATCTTCAATACTTACAATTTCTTCATTAGTATAAGGTGAATTCCCCGGAGATGGTATAGAACGTTTTATAACACTAATGCCATTAGGTTTGTATGTTCGGGATGTAAGAAAGTTTACAAAATTATTTATAGCAGTATTGCTTGGCTCAAAACCGGTTACATACACTACTTCAATAACCATGCTCTTAAACTTTTTATCCGATAATAAATCGTTAGCAGAACTTCCTGTTGGTTGTTTGTTAGTTATAGGATTTACTGCAATCGGATTATCTATGGGATCATCTTCTTTTGAACAGGATACTACTGAGAGGAACAAAACAATCGCAAGTAATGTAAATATTTTTTTCAAAGTTTTTTTAAATTAGGAGTATTGATACTATCTTACTATAACATAAATTATATGTTCTTATTCATTTACGAAAACTAACGTCTTTTGGATTAATATTATTGTCTTCAATAATTTAAACGAAAACTCAGACTATCATATCTCAAACGAAAAAACCCTTTCAAATGCTATTTTGAAAGGGTTTTTTTATATAAAATGCGGAATTATATTCCAGCCACTGCTTTTATTTCATCAATGATTCTAAGTGCCAAAGCATCTGCTTTTTCTTGTGAAGCCGCTTCCGTATAAATACGAATGATTGGCTCCGTATTCGATTTTCTCAAGTGAACCCAGTTTTCAGCAAAATCAATCTTCACACCATCTATAGTTGTAATATCTTCGTTTTTGTATTTCTCGGTCATTGCAACCAGAATAGCATCTACATCAATTTGTGGGGTCAATTCAATTTTGTTTTTGCTCATATAGTATTCCGGATACGAAGCACGTAAAGCAGAAACAGTCATTTTTTTGTTGGCCAAATGTGTTAAAAATAACGCCACACCTACCAAACTATCACGTCCGTAATGCAGCTCCGGATAAATGATTCCGCCGTTTCCTTCTCCTCCTATTACTGCGTTATTTTTTTTCATTAATTCTACCACGTTAACCTCGCCCACGGCACTTACTTCATAACTTCCGTTATGCAAATTAGTAACATCACGCAACGCACGTGAAGATGACATATTCGATACCGTATTTCCTGGTGTTTTACTCAAAACATAATCGGCGCAAGCCACCAAAGTATATTCTTCACCAAACATTTCACCGTCTTCGCAAATGAAAGCCAAACGATCCACATCAGGATCTACAACGATTCCTAAATCGGCTTTTTCTTTTACCACCAATTCTGAAATATCAGTCAAATGCTCTTTCAACGGTTCCGGGTTATGAGGAAAATGGCCATTAGGTTCACAGTATAATTCGACCACTTCAACGCCCATTAATTTCAATAACCTTGGTATAATAATTCCTCCCGAAGAATTTACACCATCAACAACCACTTTAAATTTAGCTGCTTTTACTGCATCAACATCTACTAAAGGTAAATTCAATACTTCATCAATATGGATATCCATGTAAGCATCGTTAATCATAATGGCTCCTAAATCATCCACATCCGAGAAATCGAAAGCTTCCGCTTCCGCAATTTCAAGAATTTTAAGTCCTTCTTCTCCGTTTAAAAATTCTCCTTTTTCATTTAATAATTTTAAGGCATTCCATTGTTTTGGATTGTGCGAAGCAGTAAGAATAATTCCACCTTCGGCTTTTTCAAGAGGGACAGCAACTTCAACAGTTGGCGTTGTCGAAAGTCCTAAATCAATCACGTCAATTCCTAAACCAATCAAAGTATTTACCACCAAATTGTGAATCATTGGTCCCGAAATACGGGCGTCCCGACCTACTACGACAGTAATTTTTTCTTTTCCAATATATTTTTTTAACCAAGTTCCATAAGCCGAAGCAAATTTTACCGCATCAACCGGCGTAAGATTATCTCCTACTTTACCTCCTATAGTTCCACGAATTCCTGAGATTGATTTTATTAAAGTCATTGATTATTATTTTAAATTTTGAATTATAAATTTTAAACTGCTCACAAATATAATAATTGACAGTTTATAAAAGTCATTTAGATTTCAAAATTCCTAATTTAAATTCCTAAATTAGGCGAATGAATTTTCTAGCGCACATCTATCTTTCTGGTGATAATGATTTAATAAAAATTGGCAATTTTATGGCCGATGGTATTCGGGGGAAGCATTTTGAAAGTTATCATTTAGAAATTCAAAAAGGAATTATTTTACATCGTGCAATTGACGCATTTACTGATGCACATCCCATTTTCAGGCAAAGCACCAAAAAACTACATGAGAAATACCATCATTATGCAGGTGTAATTGTGGATGTTTTTTATGATCATTTTTTAGCTAAAAACTGGAATACATATTCTGATGAAAAGTTAGAAGAATTTGTAGAACGCTTTTACCAATCTTTGCACGACAATCACAGTATTCTTTCGGAGAGAACTAAGGGAATGATGCCTTACATGATTGAACACAATTGGCTGGTGAGTTATCAAACAATCGAAGGCATCAATCGAATTTTGACGCAAATGGATCAACGTACCAAAAACGAATCTAAAATGCGTTTTGCAACTGATGAACTTTCTGAATTTTATACAGAATTTGAAGAGGAATTCACCAATTTCTTTCAAGAATTGAACGTTTTTGCAACACAAAAAAGAATTGGTTAATTTTTTTTACCACATAGAAACATAGGTTTTTTTTATTACAATAAAAGATTAGAAAATAATTTTTAAACATAGTAATATTTCAAAGACAATATTTTAATTAAAACAATAACGCTCTAAGAACATTAATAATTCGAAATGGCTAAAAAAAGATGACTACACAAAAATATCTAAATGAATTAAGCTTTCAAATTATTGGGGCAGCAATAGAAGTCCATAAAATCATGGGTAGGGGTTTATTAGAAAGTGTCTATCACCAATGCATGAAAGAGGAATTACGGGTGCGGAATATTAATTTTATATCAGAGCTTAAAATACCTGTCATTTACAAAGGCAAAATCATGGAATCTGATTTTAGATGTGATTTGTTAGTTGAAAACTTAATTGTTATTGAGTTCAAAGCAGTATCAGAAATGCATCCTGCTTTTGAAGCAAAACTTTTGAATCATATGAAATTATTAAAATCACCAAAAGGTGTTTTGATAAATTTTAACTGTTATAATATTTTCAAAGAAGGACAAAAGACCTTTGTTAATGAATTTTATAAAACTTTACCAAAAGAATAATTAAATTCGTCTATGAAATTTATTTCTAAGCGAAGCTTCTTTAATACACAAAATAAAATTCTATGTCTCTACGTGGTTAGACCATTTGTAGCATTGCTTATTAAAAACAACCAAAACAATACCCTAAATATATTATACAATGAAAAAAATAATTTTCCTACTCGCCTTAGCTGTTTTAGGTTGCAAATCAAATGAAAAAACGGTTGAACCAACTGGTTTAGTAACTTCAAAAGCTATGGTCGTTTCAGCCCGTGAAGAAGCTTCGCAAATTGGGGTTGAAATCATAAAAAAAGGTGGAAATGCATTTGATGCCATGGTTGCAACAGAACTGGCATTAGCGGTTTCACATCCACAGGCAGGAAATATTGGTGGTGGAGGTTTCATGGTTTTCAGAAAAGCCAATGGAGAAACTGGAGCAATAGATTACAGAGAAAAAGCACCTTTAGCAGCCACAAAAGACATGTACTTGGACACAAAAGGAAATGTAATTGAAGGAAAAAGTACCGCAACGGTGTTGGCATCGGGAATTCCGGGTACCATTGCCGGAATATTTGAAGTCCATAAAAAATACGGTTCTTTACCCATAAGCGAAATTCTGAAACCTGTAATCGCATTAGCAGAAAGAGGTGTTGTTGTCACTAAATTTCAAGCCGAAAGTTTGGCTTATTACAAAGCTTCCTTTATAAAAAGTAATGGAAAGAATAGTTTGTTTTCTAAAGCATATAAAGAAAATGATACCATAAAATATATCGCACTAGCAGCAACATTAAAACGAATTGCGAAAAACGGTCGGGATGAATTTTACAAAGGAGAAACGGCCCAAAAGTTAGTTGCTTTTCTTGCTAAAAAAGGTGGAAATGTTACATTAGTAGATTTGAACAGTTATAAAGCCAAATGGCGAACTCCAATTACTTTTCAGTATAAAAATTTAAAAATCACCTCAATGTCGCCTCCCAGCAGTGGCGGAATTTGTTTGAATCAAATCATGAAAATGATCGAGCCTTTCAACCTTTCACATATGGGACACAACAGCGTAAAAACGATTCAAGTAATTACAGAAGCCGAACGACGAGCCTATGCCGACAGGAATTACTTTTTAGGTGATCCAGATTTTGTTAAACTTCCTGTTAAAGAATTATTAAGTCCATCGTATTTAGAAAAAAGAATGAGTGACTTTACCTTCGATCAAGCTTCTAAATCTTCGGATATTGCCCATGGAGCAATCAAAGGCTATGAAAGCAATCAAACCACGCATTATTCAATTGTGGATTCAAAAGGAAATTCAGTTTCGGCAACGACTACTTTAAACGATAATTATGGTTCTAAAATATATTGCGAAGAATTGGGTTTCTTTTTGAATAATCAAATGGATGATTTCAGTGCTAAAGCGGGTATTCCTAACTTATACGGATTGACTGGAAGTGAAGCAAACAGCATAGCTCCCGGAAAAAGAATGTTGAGTTCCATGACACCAACGATCGTAGAGAAAGATAACAAATTGTTCATGGTTGTAGGAACGCCTGGAGGATCTACCATTATCACATCAGTTTTACAAACGATAATTAATGTCTATGAATTTGATATGAGTATGCAAGAAGCGGTAAATGCACCACGCTTCCACCATCAATGGATGCCGGACGAAATTACTTTTGAACCTAATTCTTTCGATATAGCATTATTAACTAATTTGAAGAAAAAAGGATACATCATCAATGAAAAAAACAAAGAAATCATTGGTGAAGTCGATGCTATTTTGGTTCTTCCAAATGGAAAATTGGAAGGTGGCGCAGATAAAAGAGGTGATAATAAAGCGGTTGGTTTTTAAATTTATACAATTTCGGATGAAAAAAATTATTATTCTTTTAAGCATTTTGTCTATTGGTTGTAAAACCCAAAAAAATATGATTCAGCCCACTGGGGAAGTTGCAAGTCAGGCAATGGTTGTTTCAGCACGGGAAGAAGCTTCAAAAATTGGAGTTGAAATCATGAAAAAAGGCGGAAATGCTTTTGATGCTATGGTTGCAACCGAATTAGCTTTGGCTGTAGCCTATCCATTTGCGGGAAATATTGGTGGTGGCGGTTTTATGGTTTATCGAAAAGCAAACGGTGAAGTTGGTTCTTTGGATTACCGAGAAAAAGCGCCATTAGCAGCTACAAAAGATATGTTTCTGGATGAAAAAGGAAATGTCATTAAAGGAAAAAGTACCGAATCTCCTCTTGCTATTGGAGTTCCAGGAACAATTGCAGGCGTTTTTGCGGTTCATGAAAAATTGGGTTCTTTGCCGATTGAAGAAATTCTGAAACCTGTAATTGAATTGGCAGAAAAAGGTGTTATTGTTACCAAAAAACAAGAAGATAGATTGGCTGCTTATCGAGATAAAATCATAAAAGTAAATGGCGATAAAACATTATTTGCAACTGCTTTCAAAGAAAATGATTTTATAAAATATCCTGCGCTGGCTACCACCTTAAAAAGAATTTCAAAAAATGGCAGAGATGAATTTTACAAAGGAGAAACTGCTAAAATATTAGTCAAATACCTTCAGGAAAAAGGAGCAATAATCACCTTGGAAGATTTGGCCAAATATGAAGCCAAATGGAGAACGCCGCTTACTTTTGATTACAAGGATTTAAAGATAATCTCAATGCCTCCACCTAGCAGTGGCGGAATATGTCTGGCTGAAATATTCAAAATGATAGCGCCTTTTGACCTAGCTAAAATGGGACATAACTCAACGGCAGCCATTCAAGTTATTGTAGAAGCCGAAAGAAGAGCCTATGCCGACAGAAGTTATTACCTGGGAGATCCGGATTTTGTAAAAATTCCTTTGAAAGCATTAATGGCTGATGAATATTTGAAACAAAGAATGTCAAATTTTAGTTTTGAAAAAGCCTCTTTATCATCAGACATAAAAGAAGGAAAAGTAACTTATAATGAAAGTACGGAGACCACCCATTATTCAATTGTGGATCAGTTTGGTAATGCGGTTTCGTCTACAACTACACTAAATGACGGTTATGGTTCCAAATATTATTGTGACGAATTGGGATTTTTCCTCAACAACGAAATGGATGATTTTAGTGCCAAACCAGGTGAACCGAATATGTTTGGGTTAGTAGGTAATGAAGCCAATAGTATAGCACCACAAAAACGAATGTTGAGTTCGATGACGCCAACTATTGTAGAAAAAAACGGAAACTTATTTATGGTTGTGGGTTCTCCGGGTGGTTCTACGATTATCACATCAGTATTGCAAACGATATTAAATGTTTATGAGTATCGTTTGAGTATGCAGGAAGCTGTGAATGCACCTCGTTTTCACCACCAATGGTTACCGGATTTAATCACTTTCGAACCCAACACTTTCGACACTAAAACTTTTGAAACTTTAAAATCAAAAGGATATCTTATTAACGAGAAAACAACACCTGTAATAGGAAAAGTAGATGCCATTTTGGTTTTACCAAATAAAAAACTCGAAGGTGGCGCAGATTTTAGAGGAGACGATAAAGCAGTTGGATTTTAGAGGAGATGTGAGAAAATAGAGATAAGAGAAAAGAAATTTAGGACTCTGATTTATGTTTACGTTTTTTAAAGTTGATTTTGAATTTTGCCATTGTTATTGAATTTTGCAATTGAAATTGAATTTTGCAATTGAAATTTACTATTTATGAACTTTATACTTGCCTTAGAAAACGCTTTTGAAGCAAATCAAAATTCTGAAAATGCTTTTGCCATGGCAAAATACATGAAGAACAACTTTCCGTTTTTTGGAATAAAAACGGAGGAACGAAGATGCATTTTCAAGGAAATCTGGAAAGAAAACAAAGAAGAAGTTTCCGCAGACGCAAGGAGATTTGTTTTAGAATTATATTCAAAACCACAACGGGAATTTCAGTATTGTGCCATTGAAATTTTGATAAAAGAACTTAAAGGAAATTACAAAAAAGATGACATTCAACTGATTGAAAAACTGATACTGAATAACTCTTGGTGGGACAGCGTGGATACAATTGCAAAATATATTTTAGGTGAGTATCTTTTGGAATTTCCATTAGAAACCAAAAATGTAATAGAACGATTTTCAAGGTCTGAGAATATGTGGTTGAACCGAAGTGCAATTTTATTTCAATTGGGGTACAAACAAAAAACCAGTGCTGATTTATTATTTTCCGAATGTTTAAAGCATTCGCATTCTAAAGAATTTTTTATTCAAAAAGCAATCGGTTGGGCGTTACGGGAATATGCAAAATCAAATCCTGAAGATGTTCAAGAATTTGTAAAAACCAATACTTTAAAGCCATTAAGCAAAAAAGAAGCGTTAAAAAATATGTGTTAGGATTAAAATAATAGTAGTTTTGTAGCCCTCTTAAAAAGTATCATGTTCAAAAAAGTAATAGCCAAACTAGAAGTAATAATTGCCGTAGCACAGTCTATATTGACTCCAAAACAGTTTATATTCTTATCTGCCGTTTTGGTTGGAATCTCCTCTGCATTTGCCGTAATAGTTCTGAAAACTTTTGCGCATTGGGTATTTTCTTTTGCAACTTATGTCAGCGGAATTTTGAAATTGGGTTTCATTAATAGTATTCTACCTATAATTGGTATTGTGCTCACCGTTTTTGTCATCAAAAGAGTTTTAGGAGGAAAAATCCAAAAAGGAACTTCTCAGATTTTATATGCTGTTGCCAAAAAAGCGAGTATTATTCCAAAAAAACAAATGTACGCTCAAATTTTAACTAGCTCATTGACAGTTGGTTTGGGAGGTTCCGCAGGTTTAGAAAGTCCCATCGTGATTACAGGAGCTGCTTTTGGTTCAAATTATGCTCAAAAATATAAATTAAGTTATAAAGACCGAACTTTACTAATTGGTTGTGGAGTTGCAGCTGGAATCGCCGCAGCTTTCAACGCACCTATTGCCGGAGTATTATTTGCTATCGAAGTACTGTTGGTAGACGTTAGTATTGCAGCCTTTACACCCATCATGATAGCTGCGGCTACAGGAGCTTTGGTTTCTGTAATTGCATTAAACGAGGAAATTTTACTATCTTTCAAACAGCAACAGAGTTTTGATTATCATAATATTGCTTTTTATATTCTTTTAGGTTTATTTACCGGATTCATTTCCGTTTATTACTCCCGAAATTTTCAGAAAGTAGAACATTTTTTTGCAAGACTTAAATTATCACCCTATAAAAAAGCGTTGTTTGGTTCTTCAATTTTAGCCATTCTTATTTTTATTTTTCCAACACTTTTTGGAGAAGGATATGAAAGTATCAAAACATTATCAGAGAACGATCCCGGAAAATTATTAGAAAACACTTTATTCAGCAGTTTTCGGGATAACAGTTGGGCACTTTTACTTTTTGTAGGGTGCACGATGATGATAAAAGTTTTTGCGACAGGAATTACTTTAGGCAGTGGTGGTAATGGTGGAAATTTTGCTCCCTCATTGTTTTTGGGTTCTTATGTTGGTTTCTTTTTCTCTAAATTTTTAAATCTGACTGGACTTACTAAATTACCCGTAAGTAATTTCACTTTAGTGGGTATGGCAGGAATCTTGAGCGGTTTATTTCATGCTCCCTTGACTGCGATATTCTTAATTGCTGAAATTACAGGAGGATATAACTTGATGATTCCGCTTATGATTGTAGCATCAATCAGTTTTGCCATTTCAAAACGTTTTGAAAAACACTCGATGGATGTGAAAAATCTCGTGCAAAAAGGGCATGCCTTTACCAGTAATAAAGACACTAATGTACTTTCTACACTAGAGACAAGTACTATTATTCAAACAGATTTTCTTACGGTAACTCCTAATGAAAATTTAGAAAGACTCGTTGATCTCATTTCTCATTCCAACCAAGTGATATTTGCAGTAGTTGATACCGAACAGAACTTATTGGGTATTGTTCATTTTAATGATATCCGAGAAATAATATTCAATAATTATCGAGTAAAATACACATTGGTAAAGGAAATAATGCTAAAACCCGTTGAAACAATTTCACCGGATGACAGCATGGAAATGGTTATGAATAAATTTGAAAAATCTAAAAAAGCATTCTTGCCCGTTCTTCAAGAAGGGAAATATTATGGTTTTATTTCTAAATCTGTTGCGCTTGAAGCTTACAGAACCAAATTAAAATCCATGACAATTGAATAAATTTTTAATACTTCTTTTAACACAATCTTCTAAACTGTTGTATCGAAAGAATAAATCAAAATGGTAACTTTGCTTTTTAGTGAAAAAAGAATGATACATTTAATGTTTTTTTTACGGTTCAATAATTATATGAATTTTTTATGCCAATAAAAGCTATTATTGTTGATGATGATCGAAAATCAAGAGAATTAATCCATACCTTTTGTGAGGACTACAGCGATAATAAAATACATATTTTAGATTTATGTAATTCTGTGGATACTGCAATTATTTCTATTAAAAAAAACAATCCTGATTTAGTTTTTCTAGATATTGATATGCCAGATAAAAATGGTTTCGATTTAATAAACAACTTTGATTTATTACCTTTTGAAGTTGTTTTTGTAACTGGACATGCAAACCAGTATACTAAAGCCATTGAAGTAAGTGCTTTGAATTATTTGATGAAACCCATAAATCCACTTAACATAAAATCGATTGTAGATAGATTTGAAAATAAGATTCAAATAGCTAATGGTGTAAATCGGATTAAAGTTTTAAAAGACAATTTAAATAGTAAAAATAATAAATCTATTGTTTTTCCGAATAATGATGGTTTTAAAGTGGTACTTGTTTCTGATATTATTTATTGTGAAACCGGAAATGGTAATGGGAAATGCAAAATAGAAACAATGAATGATACTATTGTAATTACAAAATCATTAAAAGAAATAGCTCAATTACTTCCTGAAAATTCATTTTTAAAAGTAAGTAGTAGCGCCATTATAAATAAAAGCTTCATAAAGTCATTTAATACTAAAGAAAAAAAATTGACACTTTCAAATGGCTATTTAATTACGGTTACAGAGTTCAATAAATCTACATTGATGGATGCACTTAATTAATAAGATTCAACTTTACATTTTCTTTTTGAGCAGTTTTCTTATGGCTGCTCAATATAAGCCTTCGGAAAACTATACAACTGCTGATGGACTACCTAACAATTCTGTTCGCTCATTATATTTAGATAAAAATTCCAATTTATGGATTGGTACAGAAAATGGAATAACAAAATTAGAAAATGGTACTTTTTCAAACCTCATTTTACCTAAAACAATAATTAATAATAGTTGTTGGGATATTACTCAAGATGAAAATGGAAACATGTGGTTTGCCAGCTATGGTGGTGGTATTTACAAATTTGATGGCATAAAGTTTATGGTTTTCAATCAAAAAAAAGGCTTGCCAACAGATAGAACCCGCAAATTATTATCTTACAAAGAAAAGATTTTTGCAGGTACAGAATTAGGTATTGCCATAATCGATATCAAGACCAATAAACTAACAGTTCCAAGAGGAATTTTGCCTCATTTTGGTGTTTTCATGGTTTCTGACTTCTTTATTTATAATAATGAAGTTTATTTTTCAACCATAAATGAAGGGCTTTTTAAAATCGCTTATAAAAATAATACTGCTGTAATCGAGCGTGTATTTAAGTATCAATTTGCATATAGTTTAGGTTTTTTTAAGGATACTATTTATAGTGGAAACAAAGGGTTTGTTGTTGGTTTCAAAATTCAAAATCTAATTGCTGGAAAAACAGGTTCAAAACCATTTGGAAAAACTATCGCTTGGGATTTCGCAAAAGACAAAGAACACAATTTATATGCGGCTGCGTGGGGTGTGTTTGATTTAAGTGGCGGACTTTATTCCATTGCTAATAATGAAATGTCTAACGTTTCTGAACAATTCGGAATCGATTCTAAAAATTTGTTGAATGTTGTTTACAGTCCAAAAAAAGATATCCTTTACGTCGGTTCAAAAGATAAAGGAATTTACGAAATTCAGTTAGATAAAGCCATCGAATACAATCCATTTAAAAATAAAGCCATTGTAGATTTTGAAACTTTCGAAAACCAGAAGATTATACTTCATCAAGATGGAATATCCCTTTTGAATACCAATAATTCCGTTTCTGAAACAATTGATTTGTATGATTTTAAAAAATATCAAGTTCAATATATAAAGAATTCAAAACAAAAATTACCTACACACGCCGATGGATTTTATGAGCTAAATTACAACATCCCAGCACCCGAAATCGAGTTTTATGAAATTCTAAAACATCAAAAATCGGTTTGGATTATTAGTAATATCGGAGTTTTCGAAATGAATTTTGAAGGCAAAATCATAAATTACATTCCCATTCACAGTTATAAAATTGGGTTTACCAATGATAATAAATTCATAGAAACCATTCCTTATGCTGGCGTTCGCGTGTATGATGACTTGTATCATTTGAAAGCCAAACACTTTTCGGAATTTGATAAAAATACGCCAGTTGATATTGTTGGAATTTTAAATACGGATGACAAAACCTATTTGATTTCGGTGTTTCAAGGATTGTTTGTTCATCAAAACCAGAAATTCCAATCGCTGCTAAATGAAAATATTTGGAAAGAAAGCAAACTAAAATTCATTACCAAAAACAAAAAAGGCAACCTAATCATCGCTTCAGAATTTGGTGCTGTTACCGTAATCGATGTCTCCAAATCATTTAGAATACTTCAAACCATCCCAAAAAATCAGATTATAGGCAATACTGTAACCTTTCTTGAAAGTTACAAAGATTTCATTTTTATTGGCACCGAAAAAGGAATCAACATTTACCGAAACGGGATAATACAATTGTTTGACAAAGAACAAGGACTAAAAGATGCTGGGATTAGCAGTTCACATATTTTTGATAACCAATTATTTCTTGGTACCAAAAAAGGATTTTACACTATTGATTTAAAAAAACTTACAGCAAGCAAAAACACCGTCTCCAGTATAGAAATAAGGAATATTGCGATCAATTCGGTTCCAATAAATCAATCGAATTTTCGTTGGTTTTCATACATTTCCAATCAATTAGTTTGCGATTATCAGCACAATACTATTGCTATAGATTTTGTACCAAAAGGCCATTCTTTCCCTAACAAATTAAAATTTAGATACCGCCTTAAAAAGACGAATCGTTGGAGTCCGTATTCTGAAAAGCCTTTTATTTATTTGTCCTATTTACCTAATGATATCTATCATTTAGAAATTGAAGTTTTAGATTTGAATGCAGGAAAAACAATGCGATTCAATATTTTAAAAATAACTATCCAATCTCCATTCTGGAAAACAGGATGGTTTTACGGACTATTAGGAGTTCTTTTAATTTTAGGAGTTGTTCTTATAATTTCCAATATAAAAAAGCGAGCCTGGCAAAAATCGGAAACCGAAAATCGAATTGCAAAAGCAAAACTGGAAGCCTTATTAAGTCAGATGAATCCACATTTTACATTCAATGCTATGAATACAATTCAAAGTTTTGTTTTTAATAATGACTCTCTAAATTCAACAATCTATATTAGCGAAGTTGCTAGTTTGATGCGTCAAACATTAGACAATTCATCTAAACAAACCATCACAATTGAGGATGAAATAGCTTATCTGGAAACCTATATCAAACTAGAAAACCTACATTTTGAAAATAGAATTCAATATGAAATAGTAGTTGATGAAGCCATCAATAAAGCATATACTGAAATCCCAACGATGTTGCTACAGCCTTTTGTAGAAAACATTTTTAAACACGCTTTTAATGAGGAATCACAATATCCTACCTTCAAAATTGAATTTACCATACTTGACAAAAACGTACTGCAAATCCTAATTTCCGATAATGGAAAAGGCAATACAAAAACTACAAAAACGCATATTTCCAAAGGTATTACGATAGCCAAAGAACGCCTACAGATTATGCAACCCACCAATATTGACCCACTAAAAATTGATTTTTCAGAAAACGGAACTACTGTAAAAATCCAATTAATTATTTAATCCCAAAAATTAATTATAGCACAGGATAAATGTTTTATAGCATAGAAACCCCGAATTACATTTTCGGGGTTTTTTATTGTTTTTTATATTTATAGTTTTGGATTTCAACCTATAATAATAACAAATGATTTTAGAAGAAAACCAAAGCGCACAAGAAACAAGACTAGCACGAGAAGAAGCTAAAAGAGATATGAAAATGTATCTAGCAAATGACTGGCAATTGAAAGAAGAAACACCTGAATATTTTTTACTAAAAAGGAATGAAGGTTCCACAACAGTACATATTTTAATTTTTATCTTTTTTGGTTGGTGGTCATTTGGCATTGCAAACTTCTTATATTATTTAGCGAAAAGAAAGACTAAGAAAATTGTTAAGTAATATTTATTATAAATAATTTGTTTAAACAAAAAAATGACAATAAAAATAATTTTAAAATGGATAATAGGAATAATCCTTTTATTAGTAGCGTTAATTTCAACAACTCGAGGAGATTATATGGCCCTAATCTTAATCCCACTTAGTTTATTTATAATTCCATTATCATACGAATTTTTAATAGAAGAAAAAGCAAATTTAAAACTTACATCTAAAACAAAATGGATTGTTTCTTTCATTGGGCTTTTAATATTTATAAGTATAAATTTAATAACTGAGTTTTTACAAGATAAAGATGAAAATACATCAGGTGTAGTATCAAAAAATAATGAAGGTCGAGATTCTCAAATCGAAAGCACAAAATATTATTTAGACAACAATTACAAAGAAGTTACTGATACAAATGGTATTGCTTACGAACTAAAAGTTGAAAAGAATGAAGTGAGCAGAAAAAAAATGTATGAATCTGAAAAAATATATTTCGATAAGGGAGCATTTATTGTTGTATGTTCATACAAGACAGTATATGATTTTAGACTATTGTCAAATGGAGAATTAAAAGATGTAATCCAATATGAGGGCTATTTAATTAATTCCAAAAGAAGTGACCGTCATGACCTAGGAGCATGGTGTAGTGATGATTATACCTATTTCCCTGAATTAGATAATGAAAATAAGAAAAAAATAATATCTGACTTTACTGGGGGAAATTGTGGGATGGGAGAAGATATAAATAATGTAGTAAAACAGAATAGAATTGCAGCAGTAAAAGCCTGTGGGATTTTGGAAAACAAATAGTTTTTGATAAAAAAATTTATGAAGAAAATATTACTCCTTTTAATCTTTGGATTTAGCCTAACAACTTATTCCCAAGACATCGAAAAAATGGATAAAAAAGAATTGAGAATAGCTTTGAAAAATAGTAATGCGAGTAAAGATTCTTTGGTATCAATTAGCAGCAATAAAGAGAAAGAACTAGATTTACTAAACCAAAACTTCATTGCTTCTAAAGATTCTATAGAAGCTCAAAAAGTAAAAATTGGTTCGTTACTATTACTAAAAAAACAAAGTGAAGACAATTCTAAAATATTGACCAAAACGGTGGCTGTTTTGAAAGATTCGATACTAGAGTTAAAAATGAAAACTCCATTTGTTATTTCTTCATTTACATTAAAAGCACTACCTAAGAATTGCTCAATGGTATATTCTGAAACCAAAGAATTGTATAAAGCAAAAAAGTACATCTGTTTTTGGGGAGAATTTGAAGATGATAATTCTCTTAATCTATACATAAATGACACAAAAAATGTACTAAAAAGAATAGATTCAGATGATGATACGGATGATTATCAGTTTAAAAATGACGCGTATTTTATTAAAATTAGAAAAAGAAAAACAATATTAGAAGATGACATCATATTAATAATTGAATCCGCAGAATTATCAATTAAAAATTTAGCTACAGGTCAAGAAATTATTAAGAAAATTTATGGAGAAGGTGGTTGTTAATTTAAATACAACTTTTATCTAAAGAACAAAAAACGCTAACCCCAATTAGCGTTTTTTTATGCCCTAATTTAACACAATCTTCTAAACTGTTGTATCAAAAGAATAAATCAAAATGGTAACTTTGCTTTTTTGCAAAAATTATGTTAGACAAAGACAATACCATTGAAGTTCAAGGCGCACGCGTTCATAACTTAAAAAATATAGATGTTTCCATTCCACGCGAAAAACTAGTTGTAATAACTGGTCTTTCGGGTTCCGGAAAATCCTCCTTAGCTTTTGATACCATATATGCCGAAGGGCAACGCCGTTATGTAGAGACTTTTTCTGCTTACGCGCGTCAATTTTTGGGAGGCTTAGAACGTCCAGATGTAGATAAAATAGACGGACTTTCTCCTGTAATTGCGATCGAACAAAAAACTACCAGTAAAAGTCCGCGTTCCACTGTGGGAACTATCACTGAAATTTATGATTTCCTGCGTTTATTGTACGCTCGTGGTGCCGATGCCTACAGTTACAATACTGGAGAAAAAATGGTTTCTTATTCTGATGAGCAAATCAAAGATTTGATAATTCAGGATTTTACTGGCAAACGCATCAATATTCTGGCGCCTGTTATTCGTGCTAGAAAAGGTCATTATGCAGAACTTTTTCAACAAATTGCCAAGCAAGGTTTCCTTAAAGTTCGCGTAAATGGCGATGTTCTGGATATTACTTTGGGAATGAAATTAGACCGTTATAAAACCCATGACATCGAAATTGTTGTGGATCGAATGGTTATTGAAGATACTGCTGATAATGAAAAACGTTTGACAGAAAGTATCAATACAGCCATGCATCACGGGGAAAATGTATTGATGGTTTTAGACCAAGATTCAAATGAAGTACGTTTTTTTAGCAGAAATTTGATGTGTCCAACCACCGGTATCTCCTACCAGAATCCAGAACCGAATTTATTCTCTTTCAATTCGCCAAAAGGTGCTTGTGACCACTGCAACGGATTAGGAACGGTAAATGAAATTAATCCAAAGAAGATTATTCCAAATCCAAAATTATCAATAAAAGCGGGAGGCTTTGCTCCATTAGGAGAATATAAATCATCCTGGATTTTCAAGCAATTGGAAATTATTGGTGAAAAATATGGCTTCAAATTAACAGATGCAGTTAACACCATTCCTGCTGAGGCGATGGAAATGATTTTGAATGGCGGAAAAGAAAAATTTACGATCAACTCTAAAGATTTAGGTGTTGCCAGAGAATACAAAATTGATTTTGAAGGGATTTCGCATTTCATCAAAAATCAACATGATGAAAGTGGTTCAACAAGCATAAAACGTTGGGCAAAAGAATTCATGGACGAAATAAAATGTCCGGTTTGTGAAGGTTCTCGCTTGAAAAAAGAGGCACAGTTTTTTAAAATTAATGGAAAAAATATTACCGAATTGTGCGATATGGACATTTCGGATTTGACGGTTTGGTTTAATGATTTAGACAGCCATTTATCTGATAAACAAAAGCGTATCGCTACTGAAGTAATCAAAGAGATTAAGGATAGATTAAACTTCTTGATGAATGTAGGTTTGGATTATTTGGCTTTAAGCCGAAGTTCAAAATCACTTTCGGGTGGTGAGGCACAACGTATTCGTTTGGCAACTCAAATTGGTTCACAGTTGGTTGGTGTTTTGTATATTTTGGATGAACCAAGTATTGGTTTACACCAAAGAGACAACGAAAAACTAATTCATTCGCTGGAACAATTACGAGATATTGGAAACTCTGTAATTGTAGTGGAACACGATAAAGACATGATTGAGCGTGCCGATTATGTAATTGATATTGGACCAAAAGCAGGAAAATATGGAGGAGAAATCATCAGTAAAGGAACGCCTGCTGAAATCCTGAAACATCATACTATTACGGCGATGTACATGAATGGCGAGATGAAAATTGAAGTTCCAAAAAAACGTAGAGAAGGAAATGGAAAATTCCTAAAACTGACGGGAGCAACAGGAAATAACTTAAAAAATGTTTCAATAGAATTGCCTTTGGGTAAAATGATTTGCGTGACTGGAGTTTCGGGAAGTGGTAAATCTACTTTGATTAATGAGACGCTCTACCCTATTTTGAACGCTTATTATTTTAACGGTGTCAAAAAACCGCAGCCCTATAAAAAAATTGAAGGATTGGAACATATCGATAAAGTGATTGATATTGACCAAAGCCCGATTGGAAGAACGCCACGAAGTAATCCGGCCACATATACTGAGGTTTTTACCGAAATAAGAAATCTGTTTACGATGACTTCTGAAAGTATGATTCGGGGATACAAAGCGGGCCGATTTAGTTTCAATGTCAAAGGAGGACGCTGTGAAACCTGCGAAGGTTCCGGTGTACGAACAATTGAAATGAACTTTCTGCCAGACGTTTATGTAGAATGTGAAACCTGTCAAGGAAAACGTTTTAATAGAGAAACATTAGAAATTCGATATAAAGGGAAATCAATTTCGGATGTTTTGAATATGACCGTGGATGAAGCAGTTCCATTTTTTGAAATGATTCCGAAGATTTACAGAAAGGTAAAAACCATTCAGGATGTTGGTTTGGGTTATATTACGCTTGGCCAACAAAGTACAACGCTTTCCGGTGGCGAGGCTCAACGAATCAAATTGGCGGGAGAATTATCTAAAAAAGACACTGGAAATACGTTTTATATTCTGGACGAACCCACAACAGGACTACATTTTGAAGATATCAGAGTATTAATGGAAGTAATCAATAAGCTGGTTGATAAAGGAAATACGATTTTGATTATTGAACATAATATGGATGTTATTAAACTGGCCGATTATATAATTGACATTGGTCCAGAAGGCGGAAAAGGTGGCGGACAGCTTATTGCCAAAGGAACTCCTGAAGAAATTATAAAAATTAAGAAGAGTTACACGGCGCAGTTTTTGAAAAAAGAACTGGCTTAAATTCCCCTCATTTGGAGGGGTGCCTGAAAGGCGGGGTGGTTTTCGTTACTATTAGTGTTTTTTTTGTAAATTTATTCCTAAGGTTCGTTCTAAAAAAAGGGAATAGAAACAACGATTATGGAAAACAATAGCGAGATAACGGCTTATATAAACATACAGCCTATTTATAGAAATTTCATCGAAAACTTACCCTGCAACATAAAATTAAAAGCTAGATCCCGAGCATTGCGCAAAGCAGGTGTGTTGTCAGAAGTTATCTTTTGGTTGCAAGTGCACAAAGGAATGTTTTGGAAAATAGATTTTGACAGACAAAGAATCATTGGTAATTATATTGTAGATTTCTATGTAAAAACCTTAGGTTTAGTAATTGAAATTGACGGTTCAAGCCATAATAATAAAGAAGATTACGACCAAACAAGAGAAGATTATCTCGTTTCTTTAGGATTAAAGGTTTACAGAATATCTGATTTAAGGGTAAAACATGATTTGAATAATGTAATGTTGGAACTGGAAAGCTATATTGTTTTAGAATTTGGAAATAAAGAGGCTATTAGTTGAAATTTAGACAATAAAACCACCCCGCCCTAACGGGCACCCCTCCAAATGAGGGGAAAAATACAATAACAACTCGATGTAAAAATAACTTCTTGTAAAAATTATAAAAAATTAAGAAGAGTTATACAGCGCAGTTTTTGAAAAAAGAATTGTTTTAGTATTTAGAAGCCCTAGCCCAGATAGCAGTGAAAATCCTTATGAGCCGGGGTTCGGCGATTAAGATTGAAACGAATAGCTGGAAGTAGCTCCAAAAAAATAAGATTATAAAATATAGAGTATGAGATTAGAAGATTTTGACAATGATGAGGATAAAGTTATCCAAGACCGATTAAAAAGAAAGACGTGGAATGAGATTAGAACCAATGATAGTTGGGCGATTTTTAAAATAATGGCCGAATTTGTGAACGGTTACGAGAGCATGGGTCGCATAGGTCCTTGCGTAACTATTTTTGGCTCTGCTAGAACAAAACCAGAGCATGAATATTATTTGCTTGCCGAAAAAATTGCTTATAAAATCAGTAAAGCTGGTTATGGAGTGATTACTGGCGGCGGACCAGGAATTATGGAAGCGGGTAATAAAGGAGCCCATTTAGGCGGTGGAACCTCAGTGGGACTAAACATTGTATTACCCTTTGAGCAACATTATAATCCATATATTGACAGTGATAAAAATCTGAATTTTGATTATTTCTTTGTTCGAAAAGTAATGTTTGTCAAGTATTCACAAGGTTTTGTAGTGATGCCAGGAGGTTTTGGTACTTTGGACGAAATGTTTGAAGCGATGACTTTGATTCAAACTAAAAAAATAGCCAAATTCCCAATCATATTGGTTGGGAGCAGTTTCTGGACTGGATTAATTGACTGGATAAAAACAGTATTAGTAGAAAGAGAGGGCACAGTTCATGCGGAAGATTTGAATTTATTTAAAATTGTAGACACTGAAGATGAAGTGGTTGATGTGCTAAATGCCTTTTATAAGAAATACGATTTATCACCAAACTTTTAAAAATAGGAAGCTGCTTCAAAAACAGCTTCTTTTTTTTGCTTAATTTTAGTAAACATCTGAATAATTATATCGAATTATAAGTATATTTATTTTTTTAATAAATAATACCAAAATTTGAAAGCATATCTTAAAATAATATTCCAATTCCTTATTTTATTAGCTTCATTTAATCAATATGCCCAGCATCAATCTAAGATGAAAGTTGAGCTTAATGCTGCTAATAAAACACTGGCTATTAAGCAGGAAATTATTTTTGTAAATCAGTCGGAGGACACTTTGACATCGATTGTTTTGAATGACTGGAATCATGCTTTTTCCAATAAAAACACACCTCTTGCCAAGCGGTTTTCAGATGAATTTTATAGGGGTTTTCATTTAGCCAAAGAAGAGGAACGCGGAAGTACAATAAATTTGATTATTAATGATGCCACTCAACAGTTTTTATCTTGGGAAAGAACAGAGAAAAACCCCGATTATATTGTTGTTGAACTTAAAAATTCGTTACTTCCAAATCAAAAAGTAGCTTTACATCTTTCCTATATTACTAAAATTCCCAACGAAAAGTTTACCAAATATGGCTATACTAACAATGGTAGCTTTAACCTTAAGAACTGGTACCTGACTCCTGCCAGATATGAAAATCATACTTTTATAAAAAACAGTAATAACAATCTGGAAGATATTGCCAATGCTGTTTCAGATTACGAAATTGACCTTAAAATTTCTAAAACTTTAGACGCCACTTCCGACTTAAATAGCGAGAAAACAACTGGAAATGATGACTTTTTATATTACCGATTATCAGGAAATAACCGAACTGATTTCAATTTGATTATTGAACCTAAATCCAGTTTTGAGAGTTACAAAAATAGCTCCGTTGAAGTGCTGACTGATTTAAAAAACAACAAATTAGACAATATTCAAAAAGCGATTGTAATTGATCGAATTGTAAATTTTGCCAGTAATTTAATTGGTAAATATCCGTATGAAAAAATTGTAGTTTCGCAGACGGATTATGAAAAAAATCCTTTTTATGGATTGAATCAACTTCCATCATTTTTAAGTCCGTTTCCGGATGAATTTATTTTTGAAATTAAGTTTTTGAAAACCTATTTAAATGAATATTTAAAGACAAGTTTGCATCTGGATCCTAGAAAAGATAATTGGATTTATGATGGAATTCAGGTTTATGCAATGATGAAATATATGGACGAAAATCATCCCAAAACAAAAATGATGGGAAGTGCCTCCAACATCCGATTGCTTAAAAGTTTCAATCTAACAAATATTGATTTTAATGGTCAATACAGCTATTTTTATATGTTGATGGCTCGAAAAAATCTCGATCAGCCGTTGGGAGATCCAAAAAACACTTTAGTGAAATTCAACGAACAAATAGCAAGTAAATATCGAGCGGGACTAAGCATTCGGTTTCTTGATGACTATTTACAAAGCAATGTTGTGCCGAACAGTATTAAACAATTTTACAAAAAAAATCGAATTACGCAGGTTTCCAGATCTGATTTTGAAACAATCATAAAATCAAACAGCAATAAAGATATCAGTTGGTTTTTTAAAACTATTATTGATTCTAGAGACATCATTGATTATAAATTTTCAAGCGTAATAAAAACAAAAGACAGCATCACTTTTTCTGTCAGAAACCGCACAGGAGCTCCGATTCCGATTCCAATTTACGGTACCAAAAAAGGAGAAATTGTTTTTAAGCAATGGCTGGATATAGAAGAATGCGACAGCACATTTACGATTCCGAGAAATAGTATTGATAAGATTGTCTTAAATCTGAAAAACGAAGTGCCAGAATACAACTTAAGAAACAACTGGAAGAAATTAGAAGGTTTTTTTCCTAATAATCGGCCAGTTAAATTTGTATTTATGAAAGATTTGGAGGACCCGTATTACAATCAAGTATTGTATGTTCCGTCAATATATTACAATTTGTACGATGGTGTAGCCCCGGGACTGCGACTACACAATAAAACCATTCTGGAAAAACCATTTATTTTTGATGTCAATCCCTCCTACTCTACAAAATCTAATAATTTATCCGGTTCTGCTTTATTTGTAGTCAACCAAAATTTTAGAAAAAGTAACCTTTATAATGCCCGATTTTCTATTAGCGGCTCCTATTTTCATTATGCTGAAGATGCCTCATATTTTAGGTTAAATCCGGCCATACAATTGCGAATCAGAGAGCCAAATTTTAGAGACAACAGGAAACAACTTTTCTTATTTCGACAAGTGATTGTTAATAAGGAGAAAAGTGCTTTGGTTCTTGATAACTCACCTGAAAATTATTCGGTTTTTGATGCAAGATACATTAACACAAAAACTGAGGTTACGAATCATTTTAATTTTACTACGGATTTACAAATTTCTGGAAAATTCGGAAAAATCACTGGTGAAATTGAATACCGAAAACTCTTTGAAGACAATCGCCAAATTAATTTACGCTTCTACGCGGGAAGTTTTTTGTACAATAAGACGCAATCGGATTTTTTCAGTTTCGCATTGGATAGACCCACGGACTACCTATTTGACTACAATTATTTTGGAAGATCAGAAAGCACGGGACTTTTTAGTCAACAATACGTAATAGCGGAAGGTGGTTTTAAATCAAAAATTGCAACACCTTTTGCCAATCAATGGATTACAAGCTTTAATGCTAGTTATAGTATTTGGAACTGGATTGAAGCGTATGGTGATGTTGGGTTTATTAAAAATAAAGGAGTGAAACAACGATTTGTTTATGACAGTGGAATTCGGCTGAATTTAGTTACAGACTATTTTGAATTGTATTTTCCAGTCTATTCTAACAATGGATGGGAAATTGCCCAAGATAATTACAACGAAAAAATACGTTTTATTGTAACTTTTTCGCCTAAAACATTAATCAATCTTTTTAATCGAAAATGGTTCTAATCCAATAGTATTTTCAATATTTATTAAACTATTCTTAGATATTAATCTATAAAATTATATATAGTGAAAAAATAAAGTTCTTTTTAGTAGAATAAATTGCAAAAATTAAATTCTATTTTTTTCAATGTATTATGAAAATAGGTTGTTTTTAAGTAAATTTGCCTCATAAAGTTATACTTTTCAATTATGATAAAAGAAAAAACCAATACTACATTGACGTTTGAAGATTTCAAAATCGAAGTTTTAAAGGACTATACAACAGCCATAATAAGCCGAGAGTGCAGCCTTTTAGGACGCAAGGAAGTATTGACTGGAAAAGCCAAGTTTGGTATTTTTGGTGATGGAAAAGAAGTACCGCAACTTGCTATGGCAAAAGCTTTCAAAAATGGCGATTTCCGTTCTGGATATTATCGCGATCAAACTTTTATGATGGCCATCGGTGAACTTACTATTCAACAATTCTTTGCCGGATTATACGGGCACACTGATATTGAACAAGATCCGATGTCAGCCGGAAGACAAATGGGCGGTCACTTTGCAACGCATAGTTTAAATGAAGATGGTTCATGGAAAGACTTAACAAAACAAAAAAATTCGAGTGCTGATATTTCTCCTACAGCAGGACAAATGCCAAGATTATTAGGTCTTGCCCAAGCATCAAAAATATACAGACAAGTTTCAGGAATACCAAATGCTTCTAATTTTTCTGTGGAAGGAAATGAAATTGCATGGGGAACCATTGGAAATGCAAGTACATCCGAAGGATTATTTTTTGAAACAATAAATGCCGCTGGAGTTCTACAAGTACCAATGGTAATGAGCGTTTGGGATGATGAATACGGAATTTCTGTTCACGCCAGACACCAAACTACAAAAGAAAACATATCTGAAATATTAAAAGGATATCAAAGAGAACACGATACTAATGGTTTTGAAATTTTAAGAGTAAAAGGTTGGGATTATGCGGACTTAATTGCCACTTATGAAAAAGCCGCTACCATTGCCAGAGAAAATCATATTCCTGTTTTGATTCACGTAAATGAACTGACACAACCACAAGGACACTCTAGTTCAGGTTCTCACGAAAGATACAAAAACGCAGACCGTTTAGCTTGGGAAAGAGATTTTGATTGTATTCGTCAAATGAAATTATGGATGATTGCTATTAATATTGCATCGCCTGAAGAAATCGAAGCAATTGATGTTCAAGCTAAAAAAGACGTTTTAGAAGCTAAAAAAGCCGCTTGGAATGCTTTTATAGAACCTATCGTTGAAGAGCAAAAAGAATTAGTTGCATTATTGCAAAAAATAGCGGAATCCAGTAATAATAAGGAAACAATATTAAAATTCAGTGCTGATTTAAGTGGAATCAAATCTCCGTTAAAAAAGGAAATTTTGGTGACAGCGCGAAAAGTATTGCGTTTAATCCTTAATGAAAATGGAAAGCAAGAATTATCGCAATGGATTACAGATTATACAATTAAAACCCAAAAGAATTTTAGCAGTAATTTATTTTCAGAAACTGAATTAAATGTGTTTTCTGTTGAAAAAGTTTTACCGGTATATCCTGAAGATGCTAAAGAAGACACGGATGGCCGAATGATTCTGCGTGATAATTTTGATGCCATTTTTACTAAATATCCTGAAACATTAATTTTTGGTGAAGATGCCGGAGCCATTGGTGATGTCAATCAAGGTTTAGAAGGAATGCAGGAAAAATACGGAGAGTTACGCGTTGCCGATGTTGGAATTCGCGAAGCAACTATTCTAGGTCAAGGAATTGGAATGGCTATGAGAGGCTTACGCCCAATTGCCGAAATTCAATATTTAGATTATTTATTATATGCTATCCAAATCATGAGTGACGATTTGGCTACTTTAAGATACAGAACTGTTGGAAAACAAAAAGCACCATTAATCATACGTACGCGTGGACACCGTTTAGAAGGCATTTGGCATTCTGGTTCTCCTATGGGAATGATTATAAATGCCATACGAGGAATTCACGTTTTAGTTCCAAGAAATATGACGCAAGCAGCTGGTTTTTATAACACTTTGTTAGAATGTGATGAACCTGCTTTAGTTATCGAATGTTTGAATGGCTATCGATTAAAGGAAAAAATGCCGTTGAATTATGGCGAATTCAAAACTCCAATCGGAGTTGTCGAGACCTTGAAACAGGGAACTGATATTACACTAGTTTCGTATGGTTCAACTCTGAGATTGGTTCAGCAAGCTGCCAAAGAATTACTTGAAGTTGGAATTGATTGCGAAATAATCGACCTACAGTCTTTGCTTCCATTTGATATCGATCAAGATGTGGCAAACAGTATTGCTAAAACAAATCGTCTTTTAGTAATTGATGAAGATGTTCCTGGTGGCGCTTCAGCTTATATTTTACAACAAATAATTGAGCAACAAGATGCCTATAATTATTTAGACAGCAAACCACAAACCTTAACTGCAAAAGCCCACAGACCGGCTTATGGAACGGATGGAGATTATTTCTCTAAACCTTCTGCAGAAGATATTTTTGAGAAAGTCTATGAAATGATGAATGAAGTAAACCCTTCAAAATATCCTAGTCTTTACTAAAATCAATTTATTTTAAGATATAAATCCTAATCAGCAATGGTTAGGATTTTTTATATTTTAAATTCGAATTCAGATAAACAAATAAAATATTACCTTGTTCTCTAATTTAATAATTTTAATCACTAGTGTCCACTATAGATTAAAAAAAGTTCTTTGAAATTATTGTAAATCTGTATTTTAAGTCTCATTTTAGAGCGTGACGATTTGAATTGAATTCTTATGTTCGTAAATTAACTTTACGAAAATGAATCACGGCAAATATGTCTTTTCTCAATTGGTTGAATTTCTACCACAACGTGTTTTTGATAGACTTGTAACAAAATATAATGGTAATAAAAGTGTTAAACATTTTACTTGTTGGAATCAACTTTTATGTATGCTTTTTGGTCAATTATCCTCTCGTGAAAGCTTGCGAGATTTGATAACTGTTATCGAAGCACATCAATCAAAATCGTATCATTTAGGATTTGGAAAAAATGTAACTCGAAGCAACTTATCCAAGGCAAATGAAAATCGTAATTATAAAATATTTGAAGACTTTGCCAACCATTTAATATTGATTGCCCAAGAAAAAAACTGCAACGATAGTTTTGAAATAAAAGGTAATATTTATGCTTTTGATTCTTCAACTATTGACTTGTGTTTGAGTGTGTTTTGGTGGGCTCATTTTCGAAAAACCAAAGCAGGAATAAAACTCCACACACTTTTTGATATTAACACACAAATCCCAGTATTTATTCACATCACAGAGGCAAATGTGCACGATGTTAATGCTATGGACATCATCAATTACGAACCTTTTGCTTACTATATTTTTGACCGTGCTTATGTTGATTATTTAAGGCTTTATCAAATCACAAAATCAACTGCTTATTTTGTAGTCAGGGCAAAATCAAATTTAAAATTCAAAAGAATGTATTCTAAAAAAACGGATAAATCTACTGGGGTTATTTATGACCAAACAGGGAAAATAGACGGCTTTTATACTTCAAAAGATTATCCCGAAAAGATTAGAAAAGTGAAGTTCTTTGATGCTGAAAATAATAAAACCATAATCTTTTTGACTAATAATTTTGACTTGTCAGCCGAGCAAATTGCTTTGCTTTACAAACAGCGTTGGCAGATTGAATTATTCTTCAAATGGATTAAACAACATCTGAAAGTTAAGACCTTTTGGGGTACAACAGAAAATGCTGTTCGCATACAAATCAACATCGCAATAATAACTTATTGCTTGGTGTCAATAATTGCAAAAGATTTAAAAATCAATCGTTCCATCTACGAAATTCTACAAATTTTATCAGCATCATTACTTGATAAAACACCTGTAAATGAATTACTTATGAAATCAGATTACAATAATGTCAATGAACTTGATTCTAACCAGCTGGTTTTCAACTTATTTTAAGTGGACACTAGTGAATTTTAATATAAACAAAATGAGAAAAATAAGCTTGATTTTAGGAATGATGGCAATGATTACTATTGTTTCCTGCAAAGAAAAAGAAGATGCCGTTGTACCTGCACCTGAAACGCAAACAGAAACTTCAAATGAAACTTCTGACCAAAAAACTACCACAGTTTCTACTGAAAGCGAAAGACAGTACTGCCATAAAAATAAGTACTGATGGAGTAAACGTAACTACCAAAGATGGAAAAACTAAAACTAGCGTGAATGTTTCTGGAGGAGAAGCTAAAGTGGAGATAAAAAAATAGCAATAGAATAGATTTCACAAAAGGGAAAGCTTTGTTTACAAGATTAAAAAACTCAATGCTATTCTTAAATTAGTTTTCTAAAAAAATTGAATGCTTTAATTCAAAATTATAGGTTATAATGCCAACGTAAAATTTTTATGTTGGCATTTTTTATTTAATTTTAGTGTTTTAAAAAAATTACTATAAATGATAGCATTAGAAACGTTCTTACATGACATTGAAAATGTTAAAGTGATAGACGCAAAAATTGATTATAATCAATATATTCCTTTGGATTTATCCAATAAAAATGAAACTCTTAGAGAACGTAATATTGATAATGCAGTAGATTTCGAAAAATATATCGAAAGCTATTTGATGGAAAACAATGCCAAAGTAGCCTACGGAGGCTATAACGAAATTAGAAATTTATATAAAAGAAGTGAAATCTTCAACGATTCAAAAACGGAGGAACGCAACATTCACATTGGTTTAGATTTATGGATTAAAGCAGGGACACCCGTTTTAGCTGCAGTTAACGGATTTATTCATAGTTTTAATTACAATACAGGCGTGGGAGATTATGGTCCAACTATAATTTTAGAACATAAAATTGAAGAGCACACTTTTTATACATTATATGGACACTTATCCTTAGAAAGTATAAGTCACATCAAAATTGGAGATCTTTATGAAAAAGGACAGCAAATAGCCACTTTGGGTGATGCTACCGTAAATGGGGATTATGCCCCGCATTTACATTTTCAAATTATAAAAAAAATTATAAATTCCTTTGGCGATTATCCCGGTGTCTGCAGTGCAAGTGATTTGAATCATTATTTAGAAAACTGTCCAGACCCTAATATATTATTAAAAATAAAATAGATTATGAAAAAATTAATTATTGTTTTGAGTATTTTTTTGCTCATTGGATGTAAATCAAAAAAAGTGGTCACTGAACCCGAAGTAGCTAAAATCGAAAAAATTGGATTAGCTGAAATTAGTGAAAACCAAAAGAGTAAAGCGTATGAATTAGGAAAAAGAGTTTTGATGACTTGTAACACCTCTAAATTCAAACCTTTTACTTCAAGTGAGGCAACGCCATCAGTAATTAAAAACACGACTGTTGAGCGGTTATCAAAAACATGTAATAGATTTCGTCAATATTATGGAACTTTTATTGATCTTCAATTAGTGGAAGCTTATAGAAATAACTTCGAAAACACAATCGTTTTTCGCTATAAAGCTTTGTATTCTAAAAAAGTAGCCAATAAAGAACTTCGAGTTACGATGAACGCAGAAAATAAAGTAGCTTCCATAAAATCATTAGATTGGATTAATTCTTTTCCGCTGGATTAAATACCAATTAAATTTTTTTTATAAAATCCGCTGGCTATCAATTAGTGATCTAATTGAAAAATAAGAATTAAACAACTGATTTTAATTATGTTGGCCTTTTTAATAAAAAGTTATTTATCAAAAAAACACTGCCAATTAGCAGTAAAACAATAGTGATAATTAAACAAGCTTTAGAAATAATTATGTAACAAATTTTTAATTCCCTGAAATTACCTTTAAACCCTCATATAATATCTACCTAAAGAAATAAAAAAAATATGTCCTTAAAGATCAATTCAGTCGACAATAGCGAGTTAAAAAAATCGGAATCCCACATTATAGTAGAAATCATTCAATATGTTCCCAATGCCGTTTTAAGTAGAACTATTATAAAAAAAACAACTGGTAACATAACTGCTTCTTCATTTGATGCTGGCGAAGAATTAGCAGAACGTACTTCCCCTTTTGATTCCTATGTTCAGATAATAGACGGCACAGCTGAAGTATTTATTGATGAAATAAAACACAATCTCAAATTGGGAGATGGAATAATTATACCGGCACATTGCACCCATTCTTTTAATGCGAATGTGCAGTTCAAAATGATTTCAACAACGATAAAAAACGGATACGAGAATTAAAATACACTTTATAATTAAAAATGATATTGGTTTCTTTGTTAAATGAAACTACGAGAAAAGAATTAGAAAAATTTAATAGAAAAAAACATATAAAAACAAAGTAATTTTTTTCTAAAGGATTATTTTTACGTAAAGAAACACAACGTAAAATTAATAAAATCAGACAAATAGTCGTGTTTTAAATATAATTTAATTTGAAGCATCAGTCTAAAAAAGCAAAATAGACTTAACAACAGATTATTTAATAATTTAAAACTATAATTTTGTGATGTATCTTTAAATTGAAAAAGTAAATTTGTGCAAACTGTAAAATAAAAATATTTGAAACTGTACATAAAATACATGGTAAGTAATCGCTGCAAAATGGCAGTGAAAGAGGAATTGAAAAAGCTAAAACTTCACTTTATGGTTGTTGAGTTAGGTGAGGTAGAAATAATGGAAAATATTTCTATGGATCAAAGACAACTTTTAAAAGCGGCTCTTTTAGATTCAGGACTTGAATTAATGGATGATAAAAAATCTATGTTAATCGAGAAAATTAAAAATGTAATTATACAAATGGTGCATCATACGGTTGAACCCATTAAAATTAATTTCTCTGATTATTTGAGCCAACAATTGAATCATGATTACACCTATTTGTCTAACTTATTTTCAGAAGTACAAGGCACCACAATTGAACAATTTATAATTTCCCATAAAACGGAGCGCATCAAGGAGTTGATAATTTATGGCGAATTGAATATTACGGAAATTGCATGGAAAATGAATTATAGTAGTGTGGCTCATTTATCCAGCCAATTTAAAAAAGTTACAGGCCTATCCCCTTCTCATTTTAAACAACTAAAAGACAAAAGACGCAACCCAATTGAAGAAATTGGTAAGTAGGGAAAATAGTTAAATCAATTTTTGATAAAAAATTTAATAAAAATAGAAATCATATATAGTTACGTATCAAAATATGCCAGAAACTTGATTGAAGTCATTCTAGACCCTACAATCTCATTAAATCCTGCAGTAAAAATTCGGACGTTAATGAAACAATAAACATTACGGGAATTAATCGTAACAGTTTAATTGGTTGTGATTACTTTAATAATTTAATCAACCCTCAAAAAGTAAAAGCAGTATATCAATACGCTGTTGTAAATGGATGCGTCACGAATGCTCCTCTTACACTTCATCACAAAAATGGGAAACTAACAATATTTCATAATAAAATTACACCTTTTTAATAAATCCAACATTTGCAAATTAGTAGGAAAGTTAAAAATAAAGAAGAAACTGTATCCAAAAAATACAACATATTGACCTAGTCAATTTAAACCAAAGAACTAAGATAAGTGCATTAATTTTACAGAAGACAAAACTAAAAGAGTAATAGATCTAGTTTTGGAATTGAAAAAAAATTTTTACTAGCATGCGAGGAACTTCAGGAAGAATTAAACATAATTAAAAATGCCATATAAATGAACACCAACAATAAAGTAAAAATATTTCTTGTAGACGATGATGCATTGTTTTTGAAATCCCTCGAAATCGATTTTTTAGAAAATGCTGATTTCATAGTCGAAACCTATCCAACCGGAGAACTCTGCATAGCAAATTTGTCTAATAATCCTGATGTAGTAATATTAGATTATCAACTTGATGGTATTGTAGAAAACGCTATGAATGGTCTCGAGACTTTGGACCAAGTAAAGGCTTTCAATCCTGATATTCCGGTTATAATGTTATCCTCTCAAGATAAAATTGAAGTAGCTGTAAATTGTATGCATCATAAAGCATTTGATTACGTCGTGAAAAGTGAGACTGCTTTTGTACGGTTGCAAAAAATAATTACTGCTATTTTTAAATACCAAAAAATGGAAAAAGAATTAAATTGGTACATGGATCGTATGTAATGTATGCTGATTTTGTTCGAATTTAAGGTAAAGATTAAAACTAGTTTTTTTAATTTGTTCCAAATTAAAAACCAAAATTGTTAAAAAAAGATGCGAAATAAAGAGACATCAGACTTGGAAATTTCATTGTTATTGGAAGCAATTTATCAGAAACATGGTTATGATTTCAGAGAATATTCCCAAGCCCATATCAAGCGCAGGATTATGAATAGAATGGCGGTGTCGCAATTTGAAGATGTTGCTGAAATCCAATCAAAGGTTTTAAATGACGCGACATTTACTTCAGAACTGTTACAAGATTTATCCATTACGGTAACAGAAATGTTTCGTGATCCTTTATTTTACAGATCATTACGAGAAAATGTTATTCCTATTTTGAAAACTTATCCCTTTATAAAAATATGGCATGCTGGCTGTTCTACTGGAGAAGAAGCCTATTCCATGGCTATATTATTGCAAGAAGAAGGTTTGTATGACCGCACAACCATATACGCAACTGATTTTAACCAGATGGCTCTGAACCGTGCAAAGGATGGGATTTTTTCGAATAAAATGATAAAAGAGTATACTTCTAATTATCAATTGGCTGGAGGAAAGGAATCATTTTCTAATTATTATACTTCCAATTATGATCACGTTATTATGAATCAATCTCTTAAAAAAAATATTGTTTGGGCCAATCATAATTTGGTTACCGATAGTGTTTTTGCAGAAGTAAACTTAATATTGTGTCGGAATGTGCTGATTTATTTTGATAAAAATTTACAAAATAAAGTCCAAAATCTTTTTTACAATAGCCTTATAAATGGTGGCGTACTATGTTTAGGCTCGAAAGAAAGTTTACGATTTTCTGATTTGTACGCCCATTATATCGAGCTAGACACAAAACAACGAATATTCAAAAAGAAATATTAAGAATGTATTATGAGGCAATTGTAATAGGCGTTTCTTCGGGAGGAATGAAAGCTTTAAAATTTTTATCATCATCCTTACCGAAACATTTTAGTATTCCAATTATCATTGTGCAGCACCTAAGCGCACAATCTGATAGTCAATGGATTCAGCTTTTAAATGACAAAAGTAATCTGAATGTAAAAGAAGCTGATGAAAAAGAAAAAATCACAAAAGGCTACATATACATTGCTCCTCCAAACTATCATTTGATGATTGAAAAGGATAAAACTTTTTCACTTACAATTGACGAGCGTGTAAATTTTGCCAGACCATCCATCGATGTCTTATTTGAATCAGCCGCCGAGGTCTTTAAAAATAAATTAATCGGAATAGTACTTACAGGATCTAACACTGATGGAACAAATGGAATTATTCGAATAAAGGAATGCGGTGGTTTAGCTATTATTCAAGATCCAACAACAGCTGAATCTGAATATATGCCAAAGTCAGCAATTGCAGCCATTATCCCGGATTATGTTTTATCATTAGAAAAAATAGTTGAGTTACTGCTAACAATAGATCAAAAGAACAAATAATCAGCATTATCATTACAAAAATATTATCAAAATGAACCTAGGAAGAAAAATAATTATTGGATTTATTGCTTGTGCGGTAGTACTTTTTGGTGTTTCAATTTTTTCATTTAAAAACACTGAAAAATTTGTTGCTTCAAATACTTTAGTAAACCATTCCAATACTGTTTTATATGAATTCGAACAAATACTCAAATATTCCATTGATGCAGAAACTGTCGAACGAGGATTTATCATAACCGGTGATGCTGTTTTTTTAAAAACCTTTGCAACTGCTAATTCAAAGTTGATTGAGAAAATTGAAAAGGTGAAAAAATTAACGAAAGACAATTCTATTCAACAAAAAAATATTGAGGAGCTTTCGAAACAAATCAAACTTAGGTTAGAAAATTTAAATACAGGAGTTACATATCGCAAAATTAATTTTGAGAAAGCCAGAGCTTTTGTTGCTTCACGTGAAGGAAAACAAATTCAAGACGAAATAAGAAAAATAATTGAACAGGCGCAGGAAATAGAACGCACATTACTTGCTCAAAGAATTCAGGAAAGTCAGGATGATGCTAGTAAGTTTAATTTTGTTTTTGCAATATTATTGTTGGTTATTGGGATGATTCTTATCGCTGTATACACCATCATTGCAACAAATTTGAAAGCACTTAAAAATTCTGAGGCACAAACTGCTGGAAAAAATTGGTTACTTACAGGAAATGCTGAACTTAATAAAAAAATTATTGGAGATCAAAACATAGTACAATTGGCAAATAGTACGATAAGTTTTTTATGTACCTATCTGAAAGCCAATATTGGAGCCGTTTACCTACTTAATGAAAAGGACAATACCTTGATATTGACTGGAAAATTTGCTTTTACTTCAGCCAAAGATACCACCGAAATTTTCAAATTGAATGAAGGATTAATTGGTCAGGCAGCGTGGGAACAAAAACAAATTTTATTAACAGATATTTCAGAAGATCAGATCCGTATTACATCATCGGTATTGAATGCGAAACCAAAAAGCTTGCTTATTACTCCTATTTTACTTGACGGCAGAACCATAGGTGTTATAGAAATTGGTAAGCTTAATGATTTTACCGAAACTGAAAAAGAATTCATTGATGTATCAATGAGAAGTATTGCTATCAGTGTAAATACTGTTCAACAAGCAGAAGAAAAAGAATTGAGAGCTGCAGAATTAGCAATTGCCAATAATAAATTGGCGCATCAAAATGACGAAAAAGAAAAGAGAGCAGCAGAATTAGCGATTGCAAATGAAGAACTTGCCTTTCAAAATGATGAAAAAGAAAAAAGAGCGGTCGAGTTAAGTTTTGCGAATAAAGAACTTTCAAATCAAGCGGAAGAACTTCAAATACAGCAGGAAGAATTGAGACAGTTGAATGAAGAATTAGAACAACAAGCACAAAATCTTAAACAACAGCAAGAGGAATTGCAGATGACCAACGAAGAATTGGAAGAGCAAACCCAATCATTAGAAGAGAAAAATAAAGAAGTTGAAGCTTCAAAAAATGATATTGAAAAGAAAACAAAACAGCTCGAAATTAGCAGTAAATACAAATCGGAATTTCTTGCAAACATGTCGCATGAATTAAGAACGCCTCTGAATAGTTTGTTAATTCTCTCCAAAGATTTATCTGAGAACAGAAAGAAAAATCTCGACGAAGTTCAGGTTGAAAGTGCAGAAATAATTTATAAAAGTGGTCATGATCTTCTGGTATTAATAAACGAAGTGTTGGATTTATCCAAGATTGAAGCCGGAAAAATGAATGTAAATATTGAAAAAGTATCCCTCAAAAATTTCAGTCATAATTTACTTCGTGATTTTAAACATCAAGCGGAACAAAAAGGATTAACTATACTGTGTGAATTAGCATCAGATTTACCTGATTTCATCCATACCGATTCTCAACGTTTGAATCAAATATTGAAAAATCTTTTATCTAATGCGATCAAATTTACCGAAAATGGAAGTGTGACCATACGCATCGAACCGTACACCGAAACTACTTTAAACATTTCTGTTACTGACACAGGAATTGGAATTTCACAAGATAAGCAGTCAGCCATATTTGAAGCTTTTCAGCAGGCCGAAGGCGGGACTTCCAGAAAATATGGCGGAACTGGATTAGGACTTTCTATTTCACGAGAACTTGCAAAATTATTGGAAGGGGAAATAAAAGTAGGCAGTAATTTAAACCAAGGATCTACTTTTTCTCTTATTATTCCACTCGCAATTTACCCTGCACAAGAATCTGAGCAAGAAATTCCAGTGCAACCAATTTCAGCTCCTCGACGCTCGGAGAATGACGTTAAATATTTAAATTATCCGACCATTCAAGACGACAGAGAGCTCATAAAAACCGATGATAAAATAGTGCTGATTATTGAGGATGATCGCAATTTTGCGGCTATACTTTTAAAACAAGCCAACAAAAAAGGATTCAAATGTCTGTCCGCTTCTTCTGGCGAAGACGGGCTTTTACTTGCTATAAAATACAAACCGCAAGCCATCATTCTCGATATGGGATTGCCTGGAATCAATGGAAAACAAGTGCTACATGAATTAAAAGTAAATCCTTCTGTACGACATATTCCGGTCCATATTATATCCGCAAATGACCGTTCGCTGGAACCCATTAGAGAAGGTGCAGTAGAATATCTGATGAAACCAATAGCAAAGGAGGAACTGGAACAGGCATTCAATAGGATTGAGAATTTTGTGGATAGAAAAATAAAAAAACTGTTGATTATTGAAGACAGTGAAAATTCCAGAAAAGTAATTAAAATACTCATTGGTACCGGTGATGTAGAATGTTACGAAGCAGCAACTGGAAAAGAGGCGATAGCATTATTTGAGAATAATCATATAGATTGTATCATTCTGGATATTGGATTGCCTGACATGACGGGCTTTGAACTGATCCATAGGCTGAGCGAAATGAAAGGCCACAACCTTCCTCCTATCATCGTATACACCGGAAAAGAACTTACCAAAGAAGAAAATAATCTGCTGCACAAATACTCAGACAGTATTATCATAAAAGGTATAAAATCAGAAGAGCGATTGCTGGATGAAACCGCGCTTTTTCTTCACCGAACCATCAGCAGTTTGACAAAATCAAAACAAATGATGATCCATAATTTGCACGATAAAGAGGCTATATTTCAGACAAAAAAAATCTTATTAGTTGATGATGACATGCGAAATATTTTTGCTTTATCCAAAATATTACAAGAACGCGGAATGGAAGTCATAAAATCCGAAGACGGTAAAAATGCCTTAAAAATGGTAGAAGAGCATTCCGATATTGATCTAGTCTTAATGGACATTATGATGCCCGAAATGGATGGTTACGAAGCCATGAAACGCATCCGCTCTCAAATAAAGTTTAGAAAGTTACCTATAATTGCCCTGACGGCAAAAGCGATGAAAGACGATAAACAAAAATGTATTGATGCGGGTGCAAATGATTATATCACCAAACCTATTGATGTAGAACGTTTACTCTCATTGATGCGCGTTTGGTTAAGTAAATAATAAAACGATATCAAAAAGGTGGTATATCCCCAAAGTCATTATGTTAATTTTTTTGTTGTTATTTCAATATTTTTAAAGAACATACGACATTCAAACTTTTATTTTACAATTAAAAATGAAAATAAATAGCCCTGTTAAAATTTTATTGGTCGATGACTTACCCGAAAACTTATTCGCCTTAGAAGTTATACTTTCTGACGAAAATTATTCATGTGTCAAAGCAAATTCCGGTAACGAAGCTTTAAAAATTCTGCTTCACCAACAAGATTTTGCACTCATCTTAATCGATGTACAAATGCCTATGATGGATGGATTTGAAACCGTAGAATTAATTCAACAAATCGATAAACTCAAACATGTTCCGATAATTTTTTTAACGGCCAGCATGGATAATTCTTTGCAAATTTTCAAAGGATATCAGGCGGGAGCCGTTGATTACATGATTAAACCACTTTCTCCAGAGATATTGAGAGCAAAAGTGGCTGTTTTTGTAGATTTGCATACCAAAAATCAAGAATTACTACTTCAGGCGCAACAACTAAAAAAACTGAATACCGATCTTACTACCCAAAAATTACGTTCTGATTATGCTCTTAGTCTTATCGAAGCGAGCCATGACCCCTTATTTGCAATTTCACCGCACGGAAAAATCACAGATATGAACCATGCAGCGGTTGAAGTAACTGGTAAAACAAGACAGGAATTAATAGGAACCGATTTTTTTGAATATTCTACAGAACCGGAAAAAGCTCTAGAAGTTTATAGAAAAGTATTTGAAAAAGGATTTATTGCTGATTCACCCTTAGTTCTTCGTCATAAAAATGGCAAACTGATTCATGTATTATTCAATGGTGCCGTATACAAAGATGATAAGGAGAATGTTCTGGGAGCTGCTATTGTTGCCAGAGATGTAACCAATCAAAAAAGAATTGAAACAGAATTAATTGAAGCTAAAATATTTGCAGAATTAGCCACGGAAATTGCAGAAGAAGCAAAAATAAATGCTGAAAATGCTAAAGCTATTGCTGAAAACGCTATGAAAGCAAAACAGCAATTCTTGTCGAATATGAGTCACGAAATCCGTACACCGATGAATGCAATCATTGGATTTACAAAAGTACTATTCAAAACAGATTTGACCAACAAACAAAAAGAATATTTAAGCGCAATCAAAATAAGTGGTGATGCCTTAATCGTTCTGATTAATGGCATATTAGATTTGGCAAAAGTAGACGCCGGAAAGATGACGTTTGAGAAAACGCCTTTCAAAATGGAATCTTCCATTTCGGCCATGCTTCATTTATTTGAAAATAAAATTCAGGAAAAAAACTTAAAATTAATAAAAGAATACGATATTAAAATTCCTAATGTTTTGGTGGGAGACCCGATTCGTTTGCATCAAATCGTTTTAAATTTAGTCAGCAATGCTGTTAAATTTACATCCAAAGGAAAAATTACGGTACGTGTAGATTTAATGCATGAAGACCCAGAGAAAGTGATTCTCAAATTTGCTATAACTGATACTGGAATTGGAATTTCCGAAGAAAAAATAGGAATGATATTTGAAAATTTTCAACAGGCAACAAGCGGAACTTCAAAATTGTATGGAGGAACCGGACTTGGACTTGCTATTGTAAAACAATTAGTAGAACCACAAGGAGGAACAATTCGTGTACAAAGTATTATGCACGAAGGATCTACATTTAGTTTCACCTTGCCTTTCCAAAAAACGAATGCCAAAGTTCAACTGGAAAATGAAGTAACAAAAATAGAATCTGAATTAAAAAATATAAAAGTATTAGTAGTTGAAGATATTCCGTTGAATCAACTATTAATGAAAACATTACTGGATGATTTTGGATTTGAACGTGACATAGCCGAAAATGGTAAAATAGCTATCGAAAAATTAAAAGAAAAGGAGTATGAAATTATATTAATGGACTTGCAAATGCCAGAAATGAACGGATTTGAAGCTACAGAATACATTCGTAATACAATGAAATCAACTATTCCAATAATCGCATTGACTGCTGATGTTACAACAGTCGATTTAGCAAAATGCAAAGCAGTAGGAATGGACGATTACCTTGCAAAACCGGTAGACGAAAAACAATTGTATAATAAAATAGTTAGTATTTTAAATAAGTCACATCTTGATACGTTTCCTCAAAAACATAGTGATAAATTAGAAGATAGCATGGTGACCGGGGAAAAAACAAGATGTATTAATCTCGTGTATTTAAACCAGAGAACAAAATCAAATCCAAAATTAATGATGGAAATGATAGCACTGTATTTAGGACAAGTTCCGCCATTAGTGCAAACTATGAAACAAAGTCTTGCCGACCAAAACTGGTCTTTATTAGCTGCTTCGGCACATAAAATGATACCGTCCTTTTCCATCGTGGGAATTAGTGCAAATTATGAAAATATGGCAAAGAAAATTCAGGAATTAGCCACAGCAGAAGAAAAATCTAAAGAAATACATGAATTAGTGCAGCAACTTGAAGAAATTTGTCTTCAAGCCTGTAACGAATTACAGGAGGAACTTAACAATTTAAGAAGTTGAAAAATAACACTATAACTCAGATATTTTGATAAAGTATTTTCGTATTTTTTAAATTTAAGAAGCAATTAATTAAATATTCAAAGTTCTTAATTTACATTTCTATAATTAAATTAACTTAATTTAGGTACAAAAGTTAAAACATATCCTTACATTGGCGTATAATTAGAGAAATATTCAACATATCAAACTTCTTAACGAATTGTATATTTAACAGATTAATCGTATATATTTTTTGAGTGATTTAATATCAATAGGTTAAAAAAATAATTTTAACAAATCTCATAGTTGATCCTTAAAACTATGAAATAGTATATATATCTAATACAATGGAATCATCCAAAAAGTCCTCATCAAAAAAATTGATACCAAACGAAAATCTAAAAGAAGAAGCAAAAGAAAACTCCTTCACGGTTGTAGCTATTGGTGCCTCAGCCGGAGGACTGGAAGCCTTTAGTCTTTTATTGAAAAAATTACCCGTTGATACAGGCATGGCATATATCTACGTACAACACCTAAGCCCTGACCATAAAAGTTTACTGACTTCAATTCTTTCTAAGATAACAAAAATGAAAGTCCAGGAAATTGATAATATGGAGAAGATGGAACCCAATAATGTCTATGTGATTCCACCCAATAAAGTTATAGAGGTAGTTAATGGACACATTCGATTGCATCCCCGTATTAAAAAAAATATTCCAAATCTAACTATTGATGTTCTTTTTTCCTCTCTTGCTGAAACACATAAAGAAAATGTTATTGGTGTAGTGCTTTCGGGTTATGCCAGTGATGGTATGATTGGACTTAAAGCTATTAAGGATGCTGGAGGTGTAACCTTTGCGCAAGATGAAACTGCACAAGCAACCAGTATGCCTAATTCAGCCATTACTCTAGGTGTGGTAGACTATATTTTGTCTCCAGAAGAAATCGCTGCTGCATTGGTTCGCATCAGTAAAAAAGGTATTTCTACCAATTCTAAGAAAGAGGAAGAGGAAGAAATAACTATTGAAAATAATAACTTCGATATAAATACCATTTTTGAGCTATTACTTAAAGAAACCGGAGTAGATTTTAGTCACTATAAAATGCCTACCATAAAGAGAAGAATAAGTCATAAAATGCAGCAATATAGAATTAAAACGATACAGGAATATGTAAAGCTTTTACTCCAAAAAAATAACGAAATTGAAATTCTTTATACTGACTTATTAATTAATGTGACCAGTTTTTTTAGAGAAACTGAAACTTTTAATTTTTTAAAAACTGATCTGTTAGCAAAACTCTTAAAAAGTAAATCAACAGAAGAGACTTTAAGAATATGGGTTCCAGCCTGCTCTACAGGACAAGAAGCGTATTCCATTGCAATGATTATTGCCGAATTACAGGATACTAAAACGAATAAAGTACCAATCCAGATTTTTGCAACTGATCTAAGCGAAGAGGCAATCAGGAATGCTCGGAATGGAGAATATTCTCAAAGCGATGTGGAATCTCTTCCCAAAAAATATTTAACTCGCTTTTTTACTAAAGAAGGTGAAAATTATCGAATCATTAGAGAACTTCGAGAAATGTGCATATTTGCACCTCACAATATTTTACGAGATCCTCCATTTTCTCGAATGGATTTTGTTAGTTGCTGTAATCTTCTTATTTATTTTGATTCTGCTGCCCAGAAAAAAGTCTTTGCATCGCTACATTTTGCATTGAAAGAGGGAGGGTTTTTAATGCTTGGAAAAGCAGAAAGTATTGGGACATCCTCACTGCTGTTTACTATTGTAAACAATAAATTTAAAATTTATTCTCGAAAAAATAATTTGGGAGTGAAAAAAATACTTGATTTGACACCTCGTTTCACACGCACTAATATGTCTAATAAAAAAGTAAATACTCCCGCTAAAAACGTAAGTGTAAATCAAGAAAGTATTGAAAACGCTATCGATTCAACACTTCTTGCCAGTTATATGCCTGCATGTGCTGTAGTCAATAAAGACATGGAGATCCTGCAATTCAGAGGTGCAGTTTCCTCCTACCTTGAACATAGTTCCGGAAAAGCGAGTCTAAATATTTTGAAAATGGCCCGACCTGAATTTGCTTTTGAACTCCGTAATGCTATTAATAAAGCATTGGAAACAAAACAAACTGTCTATAAATCCGGGATCGAAATAAAAGTAGACTCCGTTTTGCGAATGATGTCATTTGAAGTTTGTCCTCTAAAAATTGAATGGGAAGAGCCATTATTACTTATTGTGTTTAAACCTCAGGAACTCGTAGAAAATTTTATTGAAAACAATTCAGATACGAAAAGTAATACCACGCTAAAAGATTTAAAAATAAAAAAACTGACGGAAGAGCTGAATAGTGCACGTACAGAGATGATTGCCATTGTTGAAACCCAAGAAACAATTTATGAAGAATTACAAGCCGCAAATGAAGAAATAGTTTCCTCAAATGAAGAATTTCAAACTCTTAATGAAGAGCTTGAAACATCAAAAGAAGAAATTGAAGCCACGAATGAAGAGCTTATTTCTACCAATTTTGAGTTACAAATGCGTCATGATTTATTAATAGAATCACATGAATATTCAGAGGCTATTATTGCCACTATTCATGAACCAATGCTTATTCTTAATAAAAATTTTCATGTAATATCAGCCAATAAATCTTTTTATAAAAAATTTATGGTGGATAAGGAGGAAACAGAAGGGAAATTATTATTTAATTTAGGAAACAAGCAATGGAATATTACACAACTTCGTTCAGTTCTAAATAAAATTTTTGAGAAAAATAGTAGTTTCGAAGACTTTGAAGTTACCCATTCTTTTTCTGGAATTGGAGAACGAATAATGTTGCTTAATGCTCATTTAATTATTCAAAAGAAAAATAGTGAACCACTAATTCTTCTTGCTATCGAAGATATTACGGATCGCTCTCGTTATTATCTTAAAGAAAAATATTCTCTAAGTCTTATTGAAGCAAGTTTGGATCCATTAACCACAATAAATAATGAAGGTAAAATTACAGATATGAATCGGGCAACTGTAAACATTACTGGTTTATCCCGTGCAAAATTAAAGGGATCAGATTTTTTTGGGTATTTTACGGAGCCTGCAAAAGCTCGTGCTATTTACAAAGAAGTATTTGCTAAAGGCTATATAACCAATTCTCCACTTAAACTTCGTCACCAGAGTGGCAAGCTAACAGATGTTTTAGTAAACGGATCTGTTTATAAAGATGATAAAGGAGATGTTTTAGGTGTTGTAATTGTTGCCAGAGACGTAACTGATCAAAAAAGAATTGAATCCGAACTAATAGAATCTAAAGTTTTTGCAGAATTAGCCACTTTAGTAGCTGAAGACGAAAAAATAAAAGCAGAACAAGCCACACTAATTGCGGAAAATGCAATGAAAGCAAAACAACAATTTTTGTCTAATATGAGTCATGAAATTCGGACTCCTATGAATGCAATTATTGGATTTACCAGAGTAATTTTAAAAACGGAATTGTCCGATAAACAAAAAGAATATTTAAATGCAATTAAAATTAGTGGCGATACTTTAATTGCACTGATAAATGACATTCTTGATTTAGCAAAAGTGGACGCAGGTAAAATGATTTTTGAAAAGAAACCATTTAAAATGGCTGTTTCATTAGCTTCTATGCTTCAATTGTTTGAGACAAAGATTCAGGAAAAAAATTTAAAATTAGTTACTAATTATGACACTAAAATACCTGAAGTACTTTTAGGAGACTCTATTCGATTACACCAAATTATATTAAATCTGGTTAGTAATGCTGTTAAATTTACATCGAAAGGCGAAATAACAGTTACTGCCAATATATTGTTTGAGGATGAGGAAAAAGTTATTATTGAATTTGAAATTACTGATAGTGGAATTGGTATCCCCGAAGATAATATAGAGGTAATATTTGATAACTTCCAACAGGCTACTAACGGAACCTCTCATCAATATGGTGGGACTGGTTTAGGATTAGCAATTGTTAAACAATTAGTTACATCTCAGGGAGGAAGTATTCGCGTCAAAAGTAAAATTAATGAAGGCTCCACATTTAGTTTCACCTTACCTTTTGAAAAAACCCTAGATTTTACGGATTTAGAAACTGATTTAGTAGGGTCGTCTACATCTTTAAAAAATATCAAAGTACTAATTGTAGAAGATATCGCTCTCAACCAGTTATTGATGAAAACAATATTGGATGATTTCGGTTTTGAAAGAGATGTGGCTGAAAATGGAAAAATTGCAATCGAAAAACTACAAAAAAAATCATACGATATTATTTTAATGGACTTACAAATGCCAGTCATGAATGGATTTGAAGCTACTGAATACATTAGAAAAACTATGAATTTAAAAATCCCGATAATTGCGCTTACAGCTGATGTAACTACTGTAGATTTAGGAAAATGTAAAGCCGTAGGAATAGATGATTATATTGCTAAACCCATCGACGAACAGTTGTTATTTGCAAAAATTGTGGAGCTAACAAAAAACAAAAGGAACAAATAACAACTCCATTACGGCAAAAAAACGCCTTCTTTATACTCATAATCAATGATCTAAGAATAATATTTTAGTGTGAAAATTTATCAGATTGACTTTAAACTGTGAATGATATAACTTTTATTAACAATTGTGTAACACTTTGGATGTTCCATAAAAATACATTTGTGAAGTAATTAGGGCCTTCTTAAAACGGAATGTTAATTACTTAAAAGTGTTTGTCTTTAAACTAATTTAGTTAAAAACAATCGCTAAAAAAAATATAAATCTTAAAAATCAAAATCATGAATTTAAAAAGAATCTTCGGAGCATTACTTACTGCTCTTGGAATAGGTGGACTTATTTACACTGCAGTTATATTTGCAAGTACTTCAGGCGAAACAACAGATATTAAATCGTTAATCATCTACGGAGTTTTAGGTATATTATTCTTTGTTTCAGGAATTAGCTTAGTTCGTACAACTAAAGACGAATCATAAATTATATTTTTGCTTTTATGATTCTATTTTTTTTAAAACAAATTGAAACAGACAAGCACAAATAAGTTGACTACAATTCATAACTTCCTTTTTACTATATAAAAGGAAGTTTTTTTATTTCCATCGTAATTGCTTTTTTTGCATTACCGAACTTAAAACACCAAATAAAGCGCTCCCATTTTTTTAACTTACAGCTTTTTATTTTATAGCCTACAAATATTTCTGTTCATTTCCAAAGTCTTTTCTGCCAAGACTCTAATTTCATTCGATATTAAGCAGGTGATTTATCAAAATAATAAAAATCCTTTAATAACAACTGACCTTCAACCTATAGTGAGTTGTATAGCTGCAATCCTTCATTCTTTTTATCAAAATCTAAATGGCTTTAGTACTTTAATAAGGAACGCAATTACAAAAGTTATTTCCTGATTGATTTCAAAAGATTAATTTGATAATATGTGAAAGATGTAATACATAACATTAATTGTGTAATACTTTAGAACTGTTATAACCTCAACTTTACGATATCGAATTTTTGTACTTCAATAAAATAAAAAACAAATGAAAAGTACCGTAACCAAAACTGATAAAAAAGTAATGCTAGAAAAAGGGAAAGGGAATTCAAATGAAACATCTTCTAAAACTAGTGAAGGTTGTCGAAATATTTTTGTAGAGGAACTAAAAGAAATTTACTTTACAGAAAAAGCACTGATAATCTCGATTCCCCTATTGATTAAAAATGCTGTCACTGATGAACTAGCAGATGCACTCAAAGTACATCTTCAATTTACGATAGACCACATCAAACGCTTAGAAGAATTTTTCAATTCCATTGGCGAAAAAGACATCATCTTACAATACGAAGCAATGTACGGTTTGGTTACCCCACAAAAAAAACAAGAAATTACAATTAATCCTTCTAAAAAATAAAAAATGGCTATTCAAACTGTTAATCCTTACACCAATAAAGTCGTACGCTCTTTTGAAGAAATGACTGATAAAACTGTTGATATGTTGGTTGCACAATCCGCAAAAACATTCGATACCTGGAAAGAAACTAATTACGAGCAACGTGCTCAAATATTGCACAAAGTAGCTTCTTTGATGCGCGAAAAAAAGGAATACCTTGCAAAAATTATCACGCTCGAAATGGGTAAATTAATTGCTCAGGCTGAAGGTGAAATTTTATTAAGCGCTGATATTTTTGATTATTATGCTACTAATGCTGCGAAATTTTTAGCTGACAAACATCTGGAACCCGAATATGGCAGCGCTTACGTTCGTTGTAGCCCCATTGGTGTAATATTTGGAGTTGAACCATGGAATTTTCCGTTTTATCAAGTGGCGCGTTTTGCTGCTCCAAACATTATGGTTGGAAATACAGTTCTTATAAAACATGCGTCGATGGTTCCGCAATGTGCCATTGCCATTGAAGATTTATTCAATGAAGCCGCAGCACCAGCAGGTCTTTATACGAATCTATTTATTTCAGGAAAACGTGCATCTTCTTTAGTTGCAGATAAAAGAATAAAAGGAGTTTCGCTTACTGGAAGCGAGGAAGCTGGTGCAAGTATAGCATCAGAAGCCGGAAAATATTTAAAAAAATCAGTACTGGAATTGGGTGGTAGCGATGCTTTCATCATTCTTGAAGATGCCGACATTGATAAAGCTGTTGAATGGGCAGTTGTAGGTAGAATCAATAATAATGGCGAATGTTGTGTAGCCTCTAAAAGATTTATAGCTGTAGAAGCAATTGCAGATGAATTCATTGAAAAATTCAAAGAAAAAATGTCCAACTTAGTTGTTGGTGACCCAATGAACTCCACAACTGAATTAGGACCGATGAGCAGCGAAGAAGCTGCCGAACACATTATAGATCAAATAAGAAAATCTGTTGAGGCTGGAGCAACCATTTTGCTTGGTGGAACTCGGTCTGATCTTCCAGGTGCTTTCGTGCAGCCTACTATTCTAACCGATTTGAAGCCAGAAATCCCTGCTTATTATGAAGAGATATTTGGACCTGTAGCTTCTTTCTACAGAGTCAAAGATGAACAAGCAGCAATAACTTTGACAAATGATTCCAGTTTTGGATTAGGATGTTCGATATTTACTCAAGACATAGAACGTGGTAAACGTATCGCTGATAAAATTGGTACTGGAATGGTATTTATCAATCACCCAACTTGGACCCAAGCTGATTTGCCTTTTGGAGGAACTAAAAATTCAGGTTACGGAAGAGAATTATCTGAGTTAGGAATTCAAGAATTTGTAAACAAGAAACTCATTCGTATTAGCGGGCTTTCAGATCCTATGTAGATCTAAATTGAACTGAAAATAAATATATTTTGTTAGGTAGCATTTTTTCTGATTTGCCAGATTGGCGTAACGGCATCAAGAACATAGGGGTTTTCCAATCTTCCGCCTATGACCAACGAACCGGTACACGAGCTTGATACCCGTTAATTAGAACATTAAAAAGGAATGTTGCCTAACTTAATTTTTAGTCTTTAGTATTTTCAAAGATTTTGTTTAAAATTATGTTAAACAAAAAGTATATTTAAACAATGCATCACCCTTTGCAAATATAAAATCATTTTGAAACGAAATGAAGACTAACTATAAGTTTAAATATTCGCAAAAGCTTTTTATCTACAATATTTTTAAAGCTAAAGAACATGTTGCAAGACCATAACGTTATTTTAACTGATATTTTTAATTTATAATTTACGAATTATAAGTACCTTTATATCAATAACTTAGAAACAAAAATCATGGATAAATTTGAATTATTTACACCAAAAAAATGGGGTTCCTTAGACCTTAAAAACAGCATTGTAATGGCGCCTATGACAAGATGCAGAGCGATTGATAATATTCCCAATGAACTAATGGCTAAATATTATCTCCAACGTTCTGGTGCCGGACTAATTATAACCGAAGGAACCTCACCATCTCCAAATGGATTAGGATACGCAAGAATTCCAGGTGTTTTTAATGCTGAACAAGTAGAAGGCTGGAAAAAAACCACAAGTATTGTCCATAAAAATGGAGGGAAAATAATTGTTCAACTGATGCATTCGGGGAGAATCAGTCATCCGCTGAATATGCCCAAAGGCACGCAAATATTTGCACCTTCGCAAGTCAAGGCAGCTGGACAAATGTGGACTGATGCCAATGGTTTACAAGATTTTGTAGTCCCAAATGAAATGACGCTTCAAGATATTTTGCATGCAAAAACCGAATTTATTTCTGCCGTAGAGAATGCTCTTTTTGCAGGGTTTGATGGTGTCGAATTGCATGCTGCCAACGGGTATTTATTAGAAGAATTTCTTTCCCCGGTAAGCAATATTCGAACCGATGAGTATGGAGGGAGCATAGAAAATCGTTGCAAGTTTGTGATAGAAGTGGTTACAGCCGTAGCGCATGCCATTGGGAAAGAAAAAACCGGAATTCGACTTTCTCCTTATGGAGTAGCTAGTGATATGCCACATTATCCTGAAATTGACGCTACTTACGATTATTTATCTAAAGAACTTAACAAACTTGATATTGCGCACATCCATCTTGTGGATCATTCGGCAATGGGTGCGCCAACAGTTCCCAATGAAATCAAAAAATTAATTCGTCATAACTTCAAGAATACCTTAATTACCTGCGGTGGTTATACCAAAGAAAGTGCAGAATCAGCGCTGGAATCAGGACTTACAGATCTTGTTGCTTTTGGAAGGCCTTTCATCAATAATCCAGATTTAGTAGAAAGATTTCAAAACGATTGGCCTTTATCAGAAGACCTCAATATGGATTTATTTTATACGGCTGATGAAAAAGGATATACTGATTATCCAGTTTATAAAATCTAATTCCACTCTATTTTTCGATTTTTAACAACTCACTTAAAAGCAAAGTTAAAATGAAAGATATATCAAGTTATGAATTGCTATTCCGGCAGAATTGGGATGATTAATTCAGGAGGTGAATCTAAAGGAAAATCTGATTTGGTGGAAGCCATAAAAACAGCAGTAATAAATAAAAGAGCTGGCGGAGCCGGAATGATTATGGGAAGAAAAGCGTTTCAACGGCCGTTCCATGAAGGTTTTGAGCTCATACATGCCGTTCAAGAAATTTACTTAGCCAAAGAAGACTCAATTGCATAATTGATATTTAATTTTGAACTGACACAATCACCTTTGAAATTATTTATAGAAAAGGAAAAAGTTCCATTAGAAAATACAGTTTTAAATCCACACATATTACAACATCGACCCTGTTTATTGTTTAAATTATTGATTAATAAATAGTTATTAAGTTAAAAGTGTGAAAGATGTAACTAATTCTTGTAATCTTATAATACTTTTTTAAAGCAATAAAGAGACCTTTGTAAGAAGCACTTCTTGGATAAAACATAAACGAGTTTTTAGTTCTCTTAAGAAGATAAAAAACAAATTATTTTACAAAATATAAGTAATCAAAATAAAATTTAGAAAACATGAAAATTAAAATCGGAATTACAGAAGCGCATTTAAAAAACAGTATTTCAATCCTTTCTTCAATTTTAGCAAATGAAATGACGCTATATATTAAATTAAGAAAATTTCATTGGAATGTATCTGGACAAAGTTTTATGGAATTACATAAATTGTTTGAAGGACAATATACACAACTGGAAGTTTCAATTGACGAAACTGCAGAACGTATTAGTAAATTAGGTGGAAAAACGATTGGAACAATGAAAGAGTTTTCAGATTTAACAATTATCAAGGAATCTCCAAATCAGTATCCAGGTCAAAAAGAAATGCTTAAGGAGTTATTAGAAGATCATGAAACGCTAATCGTTCAGTTAAGAAAAGATGTTGACGCTAGTGCTGATGAAAATAAAGATGCAGGAACAGCTGATTTCCTTACAGGTTTGATGCTAGCTCACGAGACAATGGCTTGGACATTGAGAAGATATTTAGAGTAATTCATAAACAAAGTCCTTGTAATAATGGAAAATTTAGAACCAGATATGTCCTACACGTCAAGAAGTAATTGCAGAGTTGGAAAAATAACTGCTAAAGAATACATTGAAGAATCTGAACTGACACCAGAAAAGGATTTTCAAAAGTAATATTTAGTCAATAAAGAGAATCAGCAACCATTTTGTTTTTAACAAAAAATGTAAACTTTTTAAAAAATTAATTAGAACCATTTAAAAAAAACTTCTTTCAAAACTTTCTCCATGAGCAGTTAACAAAAGAATGATTTTTTTAAATAGTTCTTTTTTTTGCCGATTAACTAATGGTTAATTGATGGTGTACATTTAGAATAAAAAAAGGAAAAATTCTTCCCAATGTGTGAATGATACAACTTATTACAATAGTTCTATAACAATTGACAACCCAATGTTGACAACCTTTGTATCAAACAATATAATATAAATAAAGATGAAAAAAATCCTATTACTATGTATATGCTTAGCATTTACATTAATATCAAAAGCACAAACAGAAGACAAGAAATGGAATGTTGGTCTTCATGGTGGTGTAACACAATACCAAGGTGATTTAGGAAATAATTTTTACAAAACTGATAAAGCGTTTTACGGTTTTGGTGGAGTCTCTGTTTCTAGATATTTAGGTCGTTATTTTGATTTGAACTTTTTAGCTTCTAAGGGAACAATTGGTTACAACAACAGTCCTTCAGGAAGTTTTAAAAGCGATTTTAATTCGGTTGCGTTAAACTTAAGATTTAACATGACAGGACCTGAATCTATTGTTAGACCTTATGCATTTGCAGGTGTTGGAGCAATGTTATTTGACAAAGATTTAAACTTTGATCAAGACAGAATTGATTACGCCTTACCTACAGCGGGTGGTGGAATAAATTTCAAATTGAATGATATAATTACATTAAACCTACAAGAAACTTTTAGTTTTTCAAATAAAGACAGAAGAGACGGTGTTGATAATGGCAAAAAAGACGCTTATTTATCTCACATGGCTGGTTTAACTTTCAATTTAGGTGATAAAAAAGATGCTGATAACGATGGTGTTTCAGATCGTAATGATACGTGTCCTGAAACTCCGGCTGGTGTAGTTGTTGATGAAAATGGTTGTCCATTAGATAGAGACAAAGATGGTGTTGCTGATTATTTAGACGCTTGTCCAGATACTGCAGGTTCTGCATTATTAAACGGTTGTCCAGATTCAGACAATGATGGTGTCGCTGACATTAATGACAAATGTCCAGATACTAAACCAGGAACTAAAGTAGACGCTACTGGTTGTGCTATGGATAATGATAAAGATGGTATTCCAAATGATTTAGATCGTTGCCCAGATGTTGCTGGTCCAATGAGTTTAAACGGTTGTCCAGATTCTGATGGAGACGGTGTTGCTGATATTGATGACCGTTGTCCTACAGTAAAAGGAACTATGGAAAATAAAGGATGTCCGGAAATCACAAAACAAGATGTAGAAAGAATTACTTACCTAGGAAGTAAAATATTCTTTGAAAACAATAGTGCTAAATTAAAAGTTGGTTCATTAGTTCAATTAGATGAATTAGTAACTATCATTAATAAATATGATGCTTCTAACTTAGTTATCGAAGGACATGCTGATAGCAATGGTAGTGATGCTTTGAACCTAGAATTATCTCAAAAACGTACTGAATCTGTTAAAAATTATTTAATGGAAAAAGGTGTTTCTGCATCAAGAGTTACTGCAGTTGGTTATGGTGAAAGCAAACCAATCGCTACAAATGCAACGGCTATTGGTCGTGCAAAAAACAGAAGAGTAGAGTTGAAAATGACCTACGAAAAATAGTAAGATTAGGTTGGGTTTTGGTTTGGTTAGTTGGAGGGCTGTTGGAAACAACAGCCCTTCTTTTATGCTTTACAGTGAGATGAGCACTTATTAAAACGATCCAGAAAATCTAGTTTCTGAGGACCATTCAAAGAAAAAATACAAAACAACTCATTGCCCAACTACTCCTTTACCATTGAAAGGAGATGCAAATTATTGAGCGTGGTTTTAAATCTGATTAACTTTTCATAAAGAATTTACATGTGAATTATATAAGTTTTATCTAAATTTATATAATAAAAATCAATAACAAATAGCTGAACTTTAGACTTTTATAATTAATTATCGTAATCTATTAAAACATGTAAAATTTATTATTTCCAAAAACAGATTATTATGACGGCATCAAAAAAATTAGGGATTTGGATGGATCATTCCTTTGCCCATTTAATGGAATTCACATCAAAACATTTTGAGATTGAAACAATTGAATCAAAGTTTTCACTCAAGGAGAAGAAAAAACATCTGGCAAAAAATGAAAATTTGATGCTTGAAAAAGAGAAAAAACAATTGTACGACTATTACAAAAAAATAGGAGAAACAATTAAAAACTACAAACGCGTAATCCTCTTTGGTCCTACCAATGCCAAAGTAGAACTTTTTGATCTTCTTAGTGAAGACGAGCGTTTTCTGAAGATTAAATTCGAAATCAAAAATACGGACAAGATGACCGCAAGCCAGCAACATAATTTTGTAAAAGAATACTTTTCCGAAGCATAATATTAAACACTTAAAATCACTTTAAAAAAAATAACTTTAAATAAATTACAGATGAAAACGAAACCCATAGGAATTATCTTGATTGTTTTAGGAATACTAATGTTGTTTTACAATAGCTTCAATTTTACAACTACCGAAAAAGTGGTTGATATAGGTCCAATACAAGTAAACAAAGAAGTAAATCATCCCGTAGCTTGGTCCCCTATTATAGGAATCGTAATCGCTATAGGAGGCGTTGTTTTATTGGTGGTTGGCAACAAAAAAAACGGATAAATTATTTTAGACTGTGATTATTTACGTGTGAATAATGTAAATTTTTATAATATTTATATAACATATTTTACCGCTTTACTATTGAAATTTGTATCATAAACCAACTCAAGGAACATACAATGACAATTCGATTAAATTCAAATATTAAAAAATTATTTACAGGATTTTTAGCACTAATTATGTTGTTGTCTTTTGCATCATGCGGGAAGAATATAGCTTTTCAAAACTCCTCAGTAGTTCCCGCCGCAGAGGGAAAAGTGAGTGTAAAAAAAGACAGTAACAAAAATTATTCGATTGGAATAAAAATATCAAATTTAGCCGAAGTTAATCGGTTGCAACCTTCAAAAAACGTTTACGTTGTTTGGATGGAAACCGAAAATTCTGTTGTGAAAAATATTGGACAAATAAAAAGCGACACCGGTTTTATGTCCTCGAAACTTAAAGCCACCTTTGAAACGGTTACGTCATTTAAGCCTTCAAAAATAATTATTACCGCAGAAGATAATGCAGATGTAAAGTATCCTGGAATGCAACTAATTCTGACAACAAATAGATTTTAGTTTAATTGAAAATTTTAATTTATTAAGCAGATTGTTACTGACCAATTTATTTGATTATACTGTTCTGAAAAAAAATTAATAATATTTTTATTATAAAACGATCGAAAAATATCTTTAAGGAATTAGAAGAAACTGATTTAAGAGTAACGATAAATCACTATTATTCACCAAAAATTCCCTACCCAAAAATTATGTTCGAAGTTAGATAAATACGCAATAGTTAAGATGATGAATAAAGAAAAATCAATTGTAGTGTTAAATAATCTTATTGAAATCAACAACGAAAGAATTGAGATTTATAAAACAGCAAAAAAAGTAACTGAAGAGGATGATTTGAAAGATTTATTTTCTGAATTTCAAAATACCAGCACAATATTCAAATCAGAACTTATTGAAGAGGTTCATAAAATGGGAGGAGTTCCTGTTTTTGAATGTAGAAATAACAGTTTGTTGAAAAGACTTTGGATTAATTTTAAATCGAAATTTATCGGAAAAGACAGAGAAGATATTTTGAATACAATGGAATACAACGAATTTGTAGCTATAAAAAGTTATAAAGATTCCTTGTCTGGTAATTTCGATCATCTAACCGCAGAACTTCATATCTTGATTAAATCGCAACAAATGTTATTGACAGCGGATCATGATAAAGTAAAAAGGCTAGGCGATTTGATGTTATCATAAATTATAAATATGATGTGATTTTTACTTTTTTGTCATTTCGTTATTTAAAATTTTAAATTTATTGACTTGAAGACAGAAATTATATTCCAGAATTTCATCAAAACGAACTCTCCATTTTTTTAAAATTGCAAACTCTTTCCTCACAACCACTTTTTTCCTTTTTACTATTCTTGCGTTACAATTAGAATAAGAGATTAAATACATCCAAAAATTATAAAAAATAGTAATGATAAATGAATAAAACAGTAACCGAAAAAAAAGAAAGTATAATCAGCTATTTAAAAGATACTTTTAATGATGTAGGTAAAGTTACCTTGTTTGCCACACGTTTCTTTAAAGAGGTCTTAAAACCTCCATACGAAATGAAGGAATTCATCAAACAATGTTATAACATTGGCTACAAATCATTACCATTAGTGACTATTACTGGCTTCATTATGGGATTAGTTTTGACCTTACAATCAAGACCTACTTTAGCTAAGTTTGGCGCAGAATCCTGGCTTCCAAGTATGGTTGCATTATCGCTTATTAGAGAAATAGCTCCGGTAATAACTGCTTTAATTTGTGCAGGTAAGGTTTCTTCAGGTATTGGAGCCGAATTAGGTTCTATGAAAGTGACTGAACAAATTGATGCTATGGAAGTTTCAGCCATAAATCCTTATAAATATTTAGTTGTTACCAGAATTTTGGCTACTACGCTTATGATCCCATTATTAGTAATTTATGCTGATGGTATTGGAATTATTGGTGGTTATGCAGGCATAAATATTCATGGAGAAGTAAGTTTGTATCGCTATCTGGCTCAAGTTTTAGAATCAATAACTTTTTTGGATATATTTCCGGCAACCATGAAAACTTTTTTCTTTGGTTTTTTCATTGGGATGATTGGTTGTTATAAAGGATTTAATGCTGCTAATGGAACTGAAAGTGTTGGTAAGGCAGCTAACTCTGCTGTTGTCACTGCATCGCTGACTATCTTTATTATTGATATGCTTGCGGTACAAATAACTGATTTATTCTTTTAAAATGATGCAAGAAATAACAACAACAGGCCATACTCCTATTTCTAAAACAAATGCTCCAGTTATAGAAATAAAAGATCTTTATAAATCCTTCGGAAAAAACGAAGTTCTAAAAGGAATTAATTTAATCGTAAACAAAGGTGAAAACCTTGTAGTATTAGGAAAATCCGGTTCAGGAAAATCAATTACAATAAAATGTTTAGTTGGTTTAATAGGAGTTGATAAAGGAGAAATAAATGTTTTTGGAACTGACATCACAAAATTAGACAATACCGAGCTTAACAAAATTAGAATCAGAATAGGTTTTTTGTTCCAAAACGCAGCTCTATATGACTCTATGAGTGTTCGCGAAAATCTTGGCTTTACTTTAAAAAGGCATGCTAAAGATTTATCTGCGGAGGAATTAGAAAACCAAATTGTTGAAGTTTTAGAAAGTGTTGGTTTGAGTGAAGCCATTGACAAGATGCCTTCGGAACTATCCGGTGGTATGCGCAAAAGAATTGGATTAGCAAGAACTCTCATCCTAAAACCTGAAATTATATTATATGATGAACCCACTACAGGATTAGACACGATAACTTCTAGAGAAATCAGTGAACTTATACTGGAAATCCAAAAGAAAAATAAAACATCTTCTATCATAATTACACATGATATGCCGTGCGCAAAGCATACTAGCGATCGTATCGTTATTTTGAAAGAAGGCGTAATACATATTGAAGGATCGTACGAAGAATTAGAAAAAAGCGACGATGAATGGGTTCGTTCTTTTTTCATGTAACCAATAAAAAAATAAAAAATGAATAAAGAAGCTGGATACCAATGGAAATTGGGAATGTTTGTAATTATAGGATTAGTACTTTTTGTAGGAACCATTTATTTTGTTGGAAAACAAAAAAATTTATTTGGCTCTACATTTGAATTGTATTCAAAGTTTAATTCGGTTAATGGACTTGAAGTTGGAAATAATGTTCGTTTATCAGGCATAAATATTGGTACGGTTGAAGAAATTGATTTTTTGAATGATACCGCGGTTGTGATTAAATTAGTCATAAAAGAGGAAGTTCGCAAATACATCAAGAAAGATGCTGTTGCGAGTATTAATTCCGATGGTTTGATGGGTGATAAAATTTTAACCATTTCATCCGGTAAAAATTCTAATGTAATTGTTGAAAACAATAACTATATAACTTCCAAAAGATCGATAGAAATGGATGATTTAATGGTGAGTGTCAAAAAAAGTGCTGATAATGCTGGCGTTATTACTGCGCAGTTAGCGCAATTTAGTTATAGCATGAACAATGGGAATGGTGCATTATCCAGGTTAGTTTCTGATGAAGAATTTGGAAACAGCATTAAAACCATGGTTACTAATCTTGAAAATAGTTCTACTGAATTCAAAAAATTTACTGTAAATATGAATAACGGAAAAGGAGCCTTATCAAAACTGGTTAGCGATGAAAGAATGGGAAAAGTGATAGATTCTTCATTGACGAATGTTAAATCAGCAACAAAAGGATTGAATGAAGTTATTGAAGCTGCCAAACATAATTTCTTATTGCGAGGTTATTTTAATAAAAAGAAAAAAGAAGAAGAAAAAAAACAGGAAGCAGCAACTGATTTAGAAGAGGAAGAAATGAAAAGAGAATTAAAAATTGGTGCTGAAAATGATTCTTTAAAATAGTTAGAAATCTCAATATTTACTGATTTAAAACATCGAACATCTCAACAAGTATGATGTTTTAAATTTTTATTTTCAATCCCAACATATTTATTCATCACATATAATTTATCATGAAAACAGAAAAAGAAATAAATCAAGCGATACTTGAAATTACTATGAAAATACGTACTGAATATCCAGAATTAATTAAATATTTATCAGAGATGCCAGTGACAATTCCCGACGTTGAAAATCCCGAAATGACTATTAAAGTATTGAGCGATTATCATGAATCACTTGTGAATATAATAGAGAAATATATTTCAAGCCATAAATAAACATAAAATGCAACTACATAATTCGCATCTGAATTCTTAATAGTAAAAAAAACATTATTTTATTTCTTTACATTTTCTACTAATCTGTATTGTAATCTATTGAATCAGTGAATAATGAAACTAATCTATAAAGTTATATAACTGCTTCCCTTTGTAAACGGCCGAACTTTGTAAAGTGAAAACTATTTTACAGACAAGACACAAAAAACAATGGATTCGATAGAGCGAGAGGGAAACTGGGAAGAACAAAAAAAAAGGTTAAAACAAAAGTTTGCAGCTTTAACGAATAATAAAGCACTTTTTTCAGAGGAAAAAAAAGACGAAATGCTAAAAAATTACCAAGCAAAACTTGGGATAAGCAGAAAAGAATTACTTGAAATATTTGAAGGTTTATAGGTTCTATCATTCTTTGACTACTCTTAAATTGCTGTATTGAAAAATTAAAATTTTGTCCAAAAAATAATTTCAATACTTTAATAATTTTACCAAAAAAAACACAATAAACTGTAAATCAAATCAATAATTTAAAAAAAACACAAAATGAAAAAAATATTTTTTACACTTGCAATTACAACATTCATGGCTGGAACTCTTTTAGTAGGATGCCAGGACACTTTAAAAAAAGAAGAAGCTGCCAAAGATAACGTCGAAGAAGCAAGAGATAAACTAGATGATGCAAAAGAAGAATTATCAGATGCTAGAGCCGCTGCTACCGAGGAAGAATGGAATGAATTCAAAGAAAGTACGAATGCTACTATTACGCAAAATGAAATTCGCATTGCAGAAATGAAAACCAAAATGAAAAAAACTGGTAAATCTATTGATGAAGCGTATGCTAAACAAATTGAAGCATTAGAGCTAAAAAACAAAAACATCAAACTAAAAGTTCAGGAATACAAAAATGACACCAACAGCGACTGGCAATCTTTCAAAGAAGAATATAATCGAGACATGGATGAATTAGGTACTGCAATGAAAAACTTGACAGTAGATAATAAATAGAAAATGTAAAAGGCGAGTTTTAGAACTCGCCTTTTTTTGTTAATAATTTAACTATCAATATTTTAACAATTTAACTATTTATTAAAATACTCTAAAGTGTGAATAATGTAACTTTAAATAAAAGTAATGTAACAATAGGGTAAGGTAAGATGCGGATATTTGTAATATAATAATTCATTAAAAAACAAACAAAATGAAAAATTCAAAAAAACTGATTTTTGCTTCATTAGTATTAAGTTTCATGACTTTTACGAGCGCACAAGCGCAAGAAAAAACCCCTTCTTACGGTTTTAAAGGTGGACTAAACTTTTCTAATTTTTATACAGCTAATGTAGATGACAGTAACATACTCACAGGTTTCAATGCTGGTTTATACGCTAAATTCCCAATTACGAATAGTATCGCAATTCAGCCTGAAATTAATTACACAACAAAAGGTTCTGAGCAAATATACAACAATGGCCAAGTAATTGAAAAATTCAATGTAAATTATATTGAAGTACCAATTTTATTAGTTGCAAATTTAACTGATAATTTCAATGTGCATGTTGGTCCATACGCAGCCTACATGGTTAGCGGAAAAACATCAATTGATACTAATTTTGGATCTTCTACAAGTGAATTAAACACTGATGATTTCAACAAATTTGACGCTGGTATCTCTGGTGGTCTAGGAATTGATTTAGATGTAGTAAATTTTGGTGTTCGTTACAACTACGGTTTAACTAAAATAGGAAAAGACAATAGCTTTACTTCATCTGACGCAAAAAACAGTGTGTTAAACGTTTATGTAGGATTGAGACTAAACTAAATAATTAATAACTAATCATTTAAAACTAAAAATCATGAGCAATCTTCTTTACACCATCGCAGTAATCTTAGTTATCTTCTGGGCAATTGGATTCTTCGCCTACAGTGCAGGATCACTTATTCACATTCTCCTAGTTATTGCAGTAATTGCAATCTTATTCAGACTTATATCAGGTAGAAGAATTTAATTCAAGACTACTAAAAAAAATCAAAATTATAAATCATTAAAAAAAAACAAAATGGGTAATCTTCTTTATACAATCGCGGTAATACTAGTTATTTTTTGGGCCATCGGATTTTTTGCATTCAGCTTAGGATCAATTATCCACGTACTTCTTGTAATTGCAGTTATAGCAATACTTTTCAGACTTATTCAAGGTAGAGGTATTTAATTCAATTTTAAATTAATAATAAAATAAATAATTATGAAAGCAGATAAAATAATATTAGGAGTTTTAGGCGGAGTGGCTATTGGAGCATTATTAGGAGTATTGTTTGCACCTGAAAAAGGAGACAAAACAAGAAAAAAAATAATGGACAAAAGTAATGACTATGCTGACGAATTAAAAGGTAAGTTAGATACTTTATTAGGTACAATTACTCAAAAATACGAGAAAATCTGGAAAGAAGGAGAATCTTTAGTTTCTGAAGGAAAATCTAAATTTTACGATGCTAAAAACGAAATTAAAAATACAAATATCTAATTAGATATTCCATTTTTAAGATTTCAAAATTAAATTCATTACACATTATATCATGGAAAACAACGCAACAACAATAGAAATGCTTTTTGAAAGAGCAGAGGATTATACAAGAACAACAGTAGAATTGGCGAAGTTACATGCAGTGGATAAAACTGCTGATGTTGTATCCTCTCTAATTTCTAGAATAGCTGTTTCTATTGTTTTTGCGATGTTTGCCTTTTTGGTCAATATTGGTCTTTCCTTATGGATTGGAGAATTAGTTGGAAAAATATATTATGGCTTTTTCATCGTATCCAGCTTTTATTTACTTATAGCAATCATTCTTTACATCTTTAAAGATGAGTGGATTAAAATGCCTATCAGTAATTTCATGATTGTTAAAATGCTTAAAAAAAATTAATATGAAGAAGGTCAACCAAACAGATATTCTTAAGGAAACTATCTTATTAATGAAAATGAAACAAGCTGACGAATTAGTGCAACTAAAAGATCAGTATCATTATACCCTTGAAAGTTTAAAACCTTTAAATCTCATAAAAAATGCGTTTGGCATTATAGCTACGTCCCCAGAAATTAAAGGGAATATCCTCAGCAATGTTGTAGGAATGACTACTGGATACATAACTAAAAAAGTTTTGCTCGGATCTACTCACAATCCAATAAAAAGAATATTGGGAACAGTGTTACAATTTGTAATTACCAACATTGTTACAAAACAGTCTGAAAAAGTAAAGGAAAACGACTTGCAAAATGGCTAATTTTTGATCGATCTATTTTTTCTATTAAATTCTATATCTCTTAAATCATTATCTTTACTTCGTTATTGATAATAAATTGACTGCTTTTTGTCATCGTCTTGAAAATATTTCTTGAAAAATTTTAAATTGAAGCAAGATGACTAAAATAGCAAACAAGGAAGAATATTAATAATAAACTTGCTTTTCAAAATCAAAAAAATGAAAAGCGTGCCGAAGAATTAATCATTGCTAATAAAGCACTTACTTTACCCATTGCTACTATTTTACGTATTTCTTAATTCCTGAATCAACCTTCAAATTCACCCGAAGAATTGAAAAAATCATTAGTTTAAACGAAACAATCTGCTTTGGCTCTTGATATTTACACCAAATAAGTCACTGTTTTTATTTTTAGCTCTAACCAAAAAGGGAAAAAAAATATAGAGATTTAAGAATTAAAACCTTAAATATTTTTTCAATTCTAAAAATACAATTCAATGTATTCAACTTTTTGTTTTGACTATTGATACTCAATTTTAATTGCTCTCTACATTTTTTTCAAATTCACCTTCCCTTCTAAAGTAGTGCTCTAAATGACATTTTTAGAACACTTACTTGTCTTATTTTCTAATTTTTTCAATAGGTATAATAAACTTTTATTCAAATAATAAAAATACAACTACTTTATTTACAACAAAATAACAGCTTCTAAGTATTTGTAAACAGTGAATCTTGCAACTTATCTTCCTAATTGTATAATACTCACTGACTTTTATAAAACAACCTTTGTTTTTACAAAATACTTAATCCCCTAAATTAAAAAAAATGAAAACAAAAAAATTACTATTAACCTTTGCAATACTTTTTATTGCACTAGTTACCGGTTGTGCAAAAGATGATTTTCAAGAAATCGATGGCGTATGTCCGGCAATAACAATTACTACTCCAACAAACGGAGCTACAAATATCCCTCTTGATCAATTAATTTCGGCCACTTTTAATGAAGAAATGAATCCTGAAACAATAAATGAGTCTTCATTTACTTTGTCTAATGGTACTTCACAAATACCAGGCGTAGTTACTTACGTTGGTACTACAGCAACCATTACCCCATCAGCTTTACTTGCTCCTAATACTACCTATACTGCAAGAATAGCAAGAACAGTAAAAGACCTTACAGGTAATGCTTTACAAACAGAAACTATTTGGACTTTCAGTACTGGTTTAACAGTTACTCCAATGGTTGCAACTACTGATCCTGAAGATAAAACTAATAATGTGGTTTTAAATAAATTAGTAAGTGTTACCTTCAATATGCCGATGAGGGCTTCAACTATTTCAACAACTTCTTATACTTTAAAACAAGGAACTACAGCTGTTTCTGGAACTGTAACGTATAGTGGTTCAACAGCGACTTTCATTCCATCTGCGCCTTTGGCAGCTAATACTGTTTATACTGCTACTATTTCTAAAGCAGTAACAAATTTAGACAATACAGCTTTAATGGCTGATTATGTATGGCAATTTACAACAGGTTCTTTGATTGCCCCTACTGTATCATCTACAGATCCAATTAACCTATCAACGGGAATAAGTCTTAGTAAATCGATTACTGCTAACTTCAGTATGATTATGGATGCGTTAACAATTAATGGAACAACTTTTACTTTAAAACAAGGTACTACAACTATTGCTGGAGCCGTAAGTTATTCTGGAACTACAGCCACTTTTAATCCGACAAGTGATTTATTAGAGGGTACACTTTATACAGCTACAATTTCAACTGGTGCAAAAAATGTTGCAGGTGTTGCATTGGCAAATGACTATGTATGGAGCTTTACTACATTGGTTACTAATTCCCCTGCTCCTACTGCAGGTTTATTCTTCGGAATATTTGGTGGAAACGCTGGAATTACGAATCAAGGTCTTAACACTAGAATTAATAACGGAGGCATCGGAACAACTGCAGCTTCTACATTAGTAACTGGATTTACTGATAAATTAGCTTCTCCAAATGAATTTTATGATATTACTCCGCTTAACAACGGACTTGTTTTTGGTGGAATTTTTACTGCTGCACCTGCACCAGGAAATGCTACAAAAGCACAAAAAGCATTAGAAGGACTGAATGAGGCAAGAGCATTATATAATAGTATTTCCCCGGCTTCAAAACCAGGAGGAAGTGATCAAGGATCTGGTGAATTAGGAGCCTTAACATTGGCACCTGGTACTTATAAATCAGCTAGTGGTGCCTATAAAATCACTAATGGTGATCTTACATTAGATGCCCAAGGTAATCCAAATGCAGTTTGGTATTTCCAAGCAGAGTCTTCATTAACAGTTGGTTCTCCAGCAGCTTCAAGAAGTGTTAAATTGATAGGTGGAGCTTTGGCTAAAAATGTTTATTGGTACGTAGGTAGTACTGCAGTCATTAATTACGCAGGTGGTGGTGTAATGGTTGGAAACATCATTGCAGAAGAAGGAGTTACATTGTCTTCTCCAGCTAACAGCACAACGCTTGTTGGTCAAGAAACAGTATTGAATGGAAGAGCTATTTCTTTAATTTCCTCGGTAACTATGGTAAATACGATTATTAATATCCCTGCTAACTAAACAACAACTATCAGATTTAAATCTCCCGTCTTGGGGCGGGAATTTTTTGAATGAAACCTAATAATTAAGACACAAAAATGAAATCAAAAACTAAATATACTGAGAAACCATGTGTTGCATGGTCTCCGAATCACCTTAAAATTAAAAGCGTTGCGATAATTGCTTTGTCATGGTTAAGTGCTCAAACACCTATACAAGCACAGGAAGCACAAGCAGTTAAATATGCAAAACCTTCTTGGTTCTTTGGAGTTGCCGGTGGTGTAAATGCTAATTTTTACCGTGGTTCTACAAATCAGCTGAATGCTGCTTTCACACCTCCTGCTACTTTTCATGATGGAGATGGTGCTGGACTTTTTATTGCGCCACTTTTAGAATATCGTCCTGCAACTTCAAGATGGGGAGTTATGTTGCAAGCTGGTTTTGATAGCCGTAAAGGATCTTTCGATCAGGTGCTTACCGATTGCGACTGCCCTGCAGATTTATCTACTGATCTTAGCTACATCACGGTAGAACCTAGCGTGCGTTTTGCTCCGTTTAAATCTAATTTCTACCTTTATGGAGGTCCACGTTTGGCTTTCAATCTGGATAAATCATTTGAGTATCAATTAGGTATTAATCCGGCATTTCCTGACCAGGAGGCTTCTCCTGCGGTTCCGAGTGACTTTAGTGAAATTGAAAAAACTATTTTGTCCATGCAAATTGGCGCTGGATATGATATTCCACTTTCTTCGGATAGTAACAAGACACAGTTTGTTTTATCTCCTTTTGTATCTTTCCAACCTTATTTTGGTCAAAATCCACGATCTACAGAAACATGGAACAACACTACAATTAGAGCCGGTGTAGCCCTTAAATTTGGACAGGGACAAAATATCCAACAGGCTACTGACATGGTTAAAGACCGTGAGGTTGATTTCACTGTGAATTCTCCTAGCAATGTTCAGGGTGAAAAAAGAATGACTGAAGTTTTCCCTCTTAGAAACTACGTTTTCTTCAACGAAGGATCAACTGAAATTCCAAACCGTTATGTTTCATTGACAAAAGATCAAGTGAAAGATTTCAAAGAAGATCAATTGGAAACTTTTGCTCCAAAAAACTTGTCAGACCGTTCTAAACGTCAAATGACTGTTTATTACAATGTGTTAAACATTCTTGGAGATCGTATGCAAAAAAATCCTTCAGCGACAATTACTTTGGTGGGTTCATCTAATAATGGTAATACAGATGGTCTTGCAATGGCAGAATCAGTGAAAACGTATTTAGTAAATGTATTTGCAATAAATGCAGCTAGAATTACAACCAAAGGTCAAGACAAACCAAATATCCCATCCGAACAACCAGGAGGAACGCAAGAATTAGTATTATTACGTGAAGGAGATCGCAGAGTTTCTATTGAAAGTAATAGTTCTGATTTATTGATGGAATTTCAAAGTGGTCCTGATGCACCATTGAAACCAGTTCAGATTGTTGCGTTACAAGAAGCACCAGTTGAAAGTTATGTAACCTTTAATAATAAAGGAGCCGGCGAAGCTTTATCTTCTTGGTCATTACAAATAGCTGACGAACAAGGAAAAGTACAATCATTTGGACCTTACACTGAAGACGAAGTTAAAATCCCTGGAAAATCAATTTTAGGAAGTCGTCCAGAAGGTAATTATAAAGTAAAAATGATTGGTCAAACTAAAAGTGGTAAAATCATAGAAAAAGAAACTCCGATTCATGTTACACTTTGGACCCCTGCAAAAATGGAGGATGGCATGCGCTATAGTATCATTTATGAATTTAATACATCTAAAGCAATTATGATGTATGAAAAATACCTTACTGAAGTTGTAACACCAAAAATTCCGGTTGGAGCAACGGTTGTTATCAAAGGTCATACAGATATTATTGGTGAAGAAGCGTATAATCAAGGATTATCTCTTGCACGTGCAAATGATGCAAAAAATATCATTGCAAATGCTTTAGCTAAAACTGGTAGAAATGATGTCAAATTTGAAGTTTCTGGTTACGGTGAAAATGAAAATAATGCTCCTTTTGACAATAAAACTCCAGAGGAACGTTTTTACAATCGTACTGTAATTATTGATATAATTCCTGCTGTTAAATAAGTCAAATTAATCGAGAATACATTTTAGAAATACACAAAAAGGATAGAAACTTAAAATTCTATCCTTTTTTTTGTTCAAAATTTAAAAGTATAAATGCTTCATAATCCAATGGATTGGAATCACTATCTTTTTAATAATTTTATACTAAAAGCGTTTCGTTCAATATTACAAGTTCCAAATTAGATTTGAAAGTGTGAATTTTCGCAAAAAATTAGTAATTTTACTACTCACTTTATGTAAAATATGACTGACAACGAGAAAACCCTGGTAAAATTCTATTCTGCTTTTTCAAATGCCGATGCGGCAACAATGTGTGAATGTTACGATTCAACGATACAATTTCGCGATCCTGTTTTCGGATTATTGAAAGGAAATGATGTTTGCCAAATGTGGAAAATGTTGATAGAAAAAAGTAACGGAAATATTAAAATCGAGTATTCAGCTATAAAAGCCAATGAATATTTAGGTGCTGCACAATGGATTGCCACTTACAACTTCAGCAAAACCAATAGAAAAGTAGTCAACGTAATTCAGGCACAATTTCAGTTCAAAGACGGACTAATAATTAAACATACAGATGAATTTGACCTGTTTAAGTGGTCGAAACAAGCTTTTGGAATTACCGGACATCTATTTGGATGGACAGGTTTTTTTCAGAAAAAAATTCACGAAAAAGCACTCTTATCGCTGAAAAAATATAAAGATACCCATCATGCTGATTGAAACTCTAAAAAAACTTTTCAATAGGGATTTAAACATGCTAAAATTTGAAATTGAATCGTACCAAAATGAAACTAATCTTTGGAAAATTGAAAGTAACATTAGTAATTCAGCGGGAAATCTGTGTTTGCATTTAATTGGAAACTTAAATACTTACATTGGTGCGCAGTTTGGAAAAACCGGATATATCAGAAACAGAGCACTCGAATTTTCACTGAAAGACATCCCAAAAACAGAATTACTTTCAAAAATCGAAGCAACGAGAATTGCGGTTAACAATGCGCTTAATGGTATTTCTGAAGAAGATTTAAATACAGAATATCCCCTTTTAGTTTTCGAGAATAAAACTTCAACTGAATTTATGCTTATCCATTTGACTACGCACTTAGCCTATCATTTAGGACAAATAAATTACCACAGACGATTATTAGATACTAAAATCTAATTATAAGAAACATTCAATTTACCGCATTTCTGCACGTTAAAATTCGTACTTTTATTAAAAATCATATTACAATACGAATCGTAAAAACGGATTTAAAAACAAATTTGTATGTTGCAATCTTCTAAAACACCCGTTATATTTCACTCAGACAGAAAATATTCTGTTTTAGAAATTCTTCAGTTGATAGTCTTAGCTTGTCTACTGCTCTATTTTGGCAAAACACTATTTATTCCGTTAAGTTTTTCTTTACTCATTGGCTTTATTCTATATCCTGTTTGTAAATGGATGGAAACAAAAGGAATAAACAAAGGAATTGCTATTTTCATTTCTATTTTAGGAGTGACTCTTTTGGTCGGAGGCATTATCTATTTACTAATCGCGCAATTTTCAGAATTCCTTCAAGAATGGCAAACTTTGCGATTAAAATTAACCGAAACCGTAAATCAATTGAGCCTTTTTATTTCGGAACGATTTGATATTAGTTTGGAAAAACAAAATGATTTCATTAATAATATACTCAACAACTCCGGTTCACAAGCCCTTTCAATCGTTCGAAACACCGCTTATTCTTTATCTGAATCAGCATTTTTTCTAATCATGATACCTGTTTTCTCTACATTAATACTTTTCCATCGCCAGATGTTATCGAATGCCTTATATGAGCTTTTTCCTCCTGAAAGAAAAAACACTATTCATGAAATTCTTATTGAAACCATTCATGAATATTACAATTTTATCAAAGGAATGTTGGTCGTTTATTTAATAGTTGGATTATTAAACAGCATTGGACTTTGGATAATTGGGGTGCCAAATCCTTTTCTATTTGGTTTTATAGCCTCAATCCTAACTTTCATTCCCTATGTCGGAATTATGATATCCGCTCTTTTGCCCATTGCAGTTTCCTGGATAACGTATAATTCCATTTGGTATCCGCTAGCCGTTATTGTCGTTTTTTCTATCGTGCAATTGCTTGAAGCCTATATTATATTTCCATTTGCAGTAGGAAGTCGCTTGAAAATAAACACATTGGTTATAATTATTGTAGTAATTGTGGGAGGTATTATTTGGGGCGCTGCAGGAATGATTCTGTTCATTCCGTTCATCAGTATCATCAAATTGATTGCGGACCGCACACCAAGCTTAAAGACGTTATCCGTTTTATTGGGAGACGGTGAACAAAAGAAAACTACGAAATAATCTATTTCAAAAGATCAAAATCAAACGCCCAATTCAATTCATTTTTATACCACAATTGTCCTTCGGAAACATCCAGCGGACAGTCAAAATTATTGGTATAAAGTGCTCCGGTTCCTAATCCCTGAGGCATTGCATTATGTTGTAAAAAGGTCCATTGCGCAATCGCATTCAGTCCAATATTACTCTCCAAAGCGGAGGTAATCCACCACCCTATTTTATGCTTTTCAGCCAGTGAAATCCATTCTTGCGTGCCTCGAAAACCACCCACAAAACTAGGCTTCAAAATGATGTATTGTGGTTTTATTTTCTCCAGCAATTGTTCTTTTTCTGCCACAGTAAACACACCAATCAGCTCTTCATCCAAAGCAATAGGAAAAGGAGTAGTTTTACATAGCTCTGTCATACTGTCAGTATGATTTTTTTGTATCGGTTGTTCTATGCTATGTAATTTAAATTCAGATAATTGTATTAATTTATTTAAAGCTAAATTTGAATCAAAAGCGCCGTTAGCATCTACCCGAATTTCTATCTGTTCCGGAGTGAAATGTTGCCGAATAAAACGCAATAATTGTAGTTCTTTATCGAAATCTATCGCTCCTATTTTGAGTTTAATACATTTAAAACCCTGCGCTAGTTTTTCTTCGATTTGCTGCTTCATAAAAGCCTCCTCGCCCATCCAAACCAACCCGTTTATCAAGATGGATTTTGTACCATTTGTAAAGTCCGAAGGAAAGAGTAAAAAAGGAGTTTCACTCACTAAAGATTGGAACGCCATTTCCACTCCAAATTGTATCGAAGGAAACTCCAATAACCCTTCCCAAAGATGATCTTTTCCCAAGTGAATATTGTCGCAAGTCCATTGCAATTTTTCTTCATAATCCGGTCGGTCATCAATGCTCAATCCGCGAAGGATTCCACACTCTCCTATTCCTTTTTTACCATCTTGTTCCAAGACAATAAACCAAGTTTCCTTTTCGGTCATAACGCCACGAGAAGTTCCTGAAGGGCGTTTGAAATTAAGAATGTATTTGTGGTAGGTTGCTTTCAAGGAATTTCAAATTATGAGTTATTTTTAATCTAACATACTTGTATCTGACTAATTTTATTAAAACTTAATTGCCTTATATGGTAAAACAAATTAATCGCTTCTTTAAAACATATAAGTCATTTAAATTTCAATCTATTTATCCATCAACTTCAAAACTCTTTCAAAGTCATTGGAAACTATTCCCGCTTTTTTGAAAGCTGCAAAATCTTGTTTTATTTTTTGAGTCCAACTCAAGCTATCCGTTACATTTTGAGAATTATACTCTTTGTAAATGGCTTTTGCAGACGAATAATTATCATTCAATAAATAGGCGTGCGCCAAGTTCAGTTGTATCAATAACTCCGTATTATCAAGCTTCTCGCCTTCTTTTAGGAATTTAATCGCTTTACCGTATTGCTTCGTCAAAAGATAACTACTTCCTATTGCGTTGTAATCCAAAGCGGTTGCTTTTCCATCATTGATTATTGTAGTAAGTTTCACAATAGCCTCACCGTGCTTTCCTTGTTTTACTAATGCAGCGGCTTGCTTGCGCAAATCATTATACACGCTTTTAGAAAGACTGCTTTCGCCAAAACAACTGTCGCCAAAATCCTTGAATGCTTTAGAGCGCTCTACAGCCAATAATTTCTGGAATTCCTTAAACTTGTATTTGGATTGAATTTTATCGAGAATACAAACGCAAAAATCATCTGAATTAGTCATTTTTTGAGCCAAATTAGATGTTTTGCATTGATCGATGATTACCTTTCTGTTTTCAATCGTCCAGCCACGACTGAGTTTATTATCGACCCATGGCACGACTTCCAGAATTATTTTCTGGTTCATAATCCAGTTTTTACTTTCGAAACCAAACCATAAATTCCCTGAATTCGATTGCATGCAAGCTGATTTCTCTGTAGAAAGTCGCTTGGCATCTTTACTGACTGGTGTATCCTGAACTAAACACGCATCATCTTTTTTTCCGTTTTCTTTGTATTTTACAGCTAATTCAGCGCTAGAGAAAACAGCATATTTACATTTATCATCTCCTGAAATTTTAGACAAGATAAAAACTGCTCCTGCTGAACCTTGACTAATTCCTGTTGGGTCCGGAATAGCTTTTAAAACCGAAACTAAACTGCCCGCCATTTGCTGATTTTTATCCAAAAGTGTTATTCTGTAAACGACTTCGGTGGTACCTTCAGGAAAATCTTGGGTTTTTATGATGATTCTGTCTCTTGCGGAAACCGATATTTCTTCAGTTGTAGCGCGGGTTTTATCCCAATAGCCGTCTTTTTGAGAGAAAACGGTATTTGCAGTAAATAGCAACAGAAATAAAACGATAAAATTCTTTTTATGCATGATTGATATAAAATTTAAACACTAAGCGCACAATCCCGAAGTGTCGGGATTCGCATAGTTCACTAAGCAATTTAGTACTTTCAAGCCCTAGCCCTGATAGCAGCGGTATCCTTTACTTGCTTTTTTAAGCAAGTAAAGATACAAGCGAATAGCAGGAGATTGCTTCGAAAAACTCGCAATGACTTTACAAGTCTATGGAACTTCCTATTTCCAGTAACATCAAATCTTTTCCTTTATTGAAAAATTTACGAATAGATTCCTCATGGTCAATTTCGATATAACCGAAAGTATCGAAATGATAGCCCAGAATTTTATCGCAATCCAAGAAATCAGATGCTATAATCGCATCTTCGACATCCATGGTGAAATTATCGCCGATTGGCAAAATTGCTAAATCAAGTTTAGTACGCATAGGAATGAGTTTCATATCCATAGTCAGCGCTGTATCACCCGCAATGTAGATATTTTTATGTTCGCCTTCAATGACAAAACCGCCCGGATTTCCTCCGTAACTGCCGTCTGGAAAGGAACTGGAATGAATGGCATTTACATATTTCAATTTCCCAAAATCAAAATTCCAGCTTCCGCCGTGATTCATCGGATGCGATTGAAAGCCTTTTGCGCCATAGTAACCTGCGATTTCAGCATTGGAAACAATTACCGCATTGGTTCTTTTGGCAATTGCCTCGACATCCAGGATATGGTCCCCGTGAGCATGAGTAAGCAAAATATAATCCGCTTTCAAAGAGTCAATATCAATGTGAGCTGCATTTGGATTAGCCGAAATATACGGATCTACAATAATGTTTTTGCCACCAACTTCTATACCTAATGACGCGTGACCGTAAAATGTTATTTTCATATTTTTTTATTTAAAATTGACTGATTCCCTACTTGATTATTAATTTATCTCCCGCCTAAAAAAGTATTCACAATGATATCCGAAAAAAAGTAAATCATACCTAACGACAACAACACTGAAAGTGCAAAAGTACTCAAAGCTAGTTTTTTTAATTCAGGATCTAATTCCTTGGCATTTTGATTTTTATAGACGGTAACTAAATGTTTAATTAAAGGTATGTACGCCAATAAAAACAAGTACTGATCAAAGTGAAAATCATCAATAATTGCAAAAATCAACACTAAAACCATCGCCGTTACAATCAAAATGTAATGGTATATTTTAGCTTGAGCTCCGCCAATTTTTACGACAATCGTATTTTTATTCGATTTTCTATCGGATGCTTCGTCTCGCATATTATTCAAATTTAAAACACCCACGCTCAATAATCCAATAGCGACCGCCGGCAAAACCAACAACGCATCTAATTGTTTCGAGTATAAAAAATTCACTCCTAAAGTACTCACCAATCCGAAAAATACAAAGACAAATACGTCACCAAATCCACGGTAACCATACGCCGTATTCCCAACCGTATAGCGAATGGCAGATACAATTGAAAGAATTCCCAACACTAAATAGAAAAAGGAATACCATAGATTTGTATCTCTAAACGCATAATAAATCAATAACATTGCTGAAAGCAATGTCAAGGCTGATGTCATTATAATGGCGCGTTTCATGGCTTGTGGAGTAATCACGCCGCTTTGTATCGCGCGTTTTGGACCTACACGATCCTCATTATCTGTTCCTTTCATGCCATCACCGTAATCATTGGCAAAATTAGATAGTATTTGCAATCCTAATGTTGTCAATATAGCAAAGCCAAACAATCGCCAATTAAAGACTTCTGTTGGCGTTAATATACTATCTGTAGGGTTTGCTAAAGCATACATACTACCCACTATTATTCCAGAAACCGATAAGGGTAAGGTTCGTAATCGTGCGGCTTCAATCCAATGTTTCATGTTTTTTTATTTAAAAATTTAAAGTCTATAACTTAAGATTTGTTGCGCAAGCAACTTTAAACCTTAAACTTTAAACTAGTTTATTTTACATCCAATTACTATCGGAAGTTTCTATCTCGTACAACCAGAGGTTGACTTGTTGTTTTACTATTGAATAATTCCCTAACTGAAAATCTATATTTCCTCCTGCAGTATGCAATGTTATGGAACCAATATCCAACTTTTTATGCCACAAAAGCTGCGACGTTGTAATCGCTTGTATTTTACTGGGTTCAATAATATCATTGCTCACATCCCAAGCGCCGCTTTGCTTAATTATAAAATTCTTATGAATGAATAATCGGTTATTTTTAAATTTAAAATATTGGATTAATCCAATAATTACTACATAAACCGGCACCACATAACTATATTCAAAAATTATAGGTTCAAGCCAATATCCAATCCCCAAAAATCCCAACAAAGGTAACCCTATTGAAATAAAAACAGAAAAAATAAGTTTACGAAAATTAGGTAGTAGCATCAATCCCCTTTCAGGAATTTTATGAAACAACAATCTCAATATCGAATCTCTCTCTGCTTCACTACATCCCGGAATTTCAATTATTGATTTCCGTTCTTCTTTTTCGCCTCCGGTTGCTTGTTTGATTTTCAATTCTAAAATCCCCATTTTCTTTTGGAAATAATTCCTTTTAACGGTCGTAATCTGAACTTTTTCAGGTTTGATAATGGTACTTTTCGTATTTAACAACCCAAAAGACAATAGCAAAGACCCTTTTTGTCGGGTTATTTTGTAATCATAATATTTGAAAACAGTACGGATTACATTCACAACCAAAACAACACCAAACAACAACAGTATCGATGTTAAAATAGTTTGCAACACCAAGTTTTTATCGATGTAAGACCCAACTTTTTCTTTGTAAATACTGCTTTCGTCTCCAAAATTTTGAAAATTTTCGTAAATCGTACTAAAGAAAATCACCAGTAATGCAATACTTTTTCCATAATTAGAAGTTATTCCAACTTTCAGCAAACTCAAAAAACTAATTTTTATAAAAGGATGCGAGGCTTCAAATAGTTTTTGCTCGGTTTCCTCCAATGACGTTGTTTCAGTTCCAATTGTAGTCTTTAATTCTTCATTTTCCAACAAACGGAATTTCAAATCCAAAGCCAATTCATGAGAAATCGCTTTGATTGTACCTTCTTTTTTATTGCTACCGGCTGTATCTACATCTAATTCATAAACACCAATCAACTTTTGGATAAAAGACTGATTGATATTTACCTGTTGGATTTTGCGCAGTTGAATCGCAGTTTTGGTTTTATTAAAAACGCCTTCTGTTATAATGAATTCCTGGTTTTCGGCATCCAAAAAGAAAGTAAAATTCAGGTATTTCAAATAGGATACAACCCCAATACTTACAAAAACGGTAAGCATCCCAAGGAAAAAATACAATTTATTAACCTCGTCAAACTTAAAAATCCAAATCACAATCATAGGCCACAGCGCTCTGGCGTATTGCTGAAGCGTGTAAAAAAACATTACCAAAATCCCTATTGAAGATTGCCTTTGTGGTTGACTAAAATCAGCTCCCATTACAATTGCTTTTGTATTTTACCCATCAACAATTGTTTGATATTTTCGGCTTGTTCTTTTTCGATCCCGGGGATTTCAATATCACTGGAACTTCCACCGGCAGTAAAAATTTCTATTTTAGCGAGACCAAAATAACGCGAAATTAATCCTTCATGCAATGCCACATGTTGCACTCTATTATAAGGAATTACGATCGTGTTAGTAGCAATGATTCCGTACCTGAAAATCACATCGTGTTCTCTGAATGCAAATCCTTTTTTCTTAAATCCAATAACAGAAAATGCTACCAACAAAACTGAGAATATAGGAATAACAACACCTGTAATCAACCAGACTCTGCCAGAAAACAATTCGGGTTTAAACATGGAAAACAATATTGGAAGAAGAATAAGTATGCCAATAAATAACGCCAAATTAATTAATACTACCCAAATGTATTTAGGATGCAAATTCGTAAAAGTGACTTCCTCAAATTTTGGAAGCTGGCGGGTATCAATCGTTTCGTTTGTGAAATTTTCCATTTTTATTACTTTGTTTCAGGTTTAACGTTTAACGTTTCAAGTTCTATACTTGAAAACTAAAACAATAAACTTTTCCACCTTGTTTTGTGACTGACCACTAAACACTGAACACTAATTACTAATTTACGGCAACCATTTTTTCTCAAAATTCGGCTTTCTTTTCTCCAGGAATGCGTTTCTTCCTTCTTTAGCTTCTTCGGTCATATACGCAAGTCTTGTGGCTTCACCGGCAAAAACCTGTTGTCCCACCATTCCATCATCGGTAAGATTCATCGCAAATTTTAGCATTTTGATAGCCATTGGAGATTTTTGCAAAATTTCCTGAGCCCATTCGTAAGCTGTGTCTTCTAATTCAGCATGCGGAATCACAGCATTCACCATTCCCATATCCATAGCATCCTGAGCGGAATAATTGCGTCCCAAGAAGAAAATCTCGCGTGCTTTTTTCTGTCCCACCATTTTAGCTAAATAAGCCGAACCGTATCCACCGTCAAAACTGGTTACGTCAGCATCCGTTTGTTTGAAAATAGCGTGTTCTTTACTCGCCAAAGTCAAATCGCACACCACATGCAAACTGTGTCCACCACCTACAGCCCAACCTGGAACTACAGCGATAACTACTTTTGGCATGAATCGGATTAAACGTTGCACTTCCAAAATGTTCAAACGATGCTGTCCGTCATCGCCCACATATCCTTGATGCCCGCGTGCGTTTTGATCGCCGCCGCTGCAAAAAGAATACACGCCATCTTTAGACGATGGTCCTTCTGCAGAAAGTAGGACCACCCCAATTGATGTATCTTCCTGTGCATCATAAAAGGCATTATACAATTCAGCAGTCGTTTTCGGACGGAACGCATTGCGTACATCCGGTCTGTTGAAAGCAATTCTGGCAACGCCATTGCATTTCTTATAAGTGATATCTTCGTATTCTTTTGCAGTGATCCAATTCATCGTAATTAATTTAAAATATTTCAGTGTAAAAATAAATCATTTTTTACATTTTATCTATTCTATTTGCATAAGCTTGTGGTAATCCTTCTCTGATTAAAGGCTTTAAAACGTTAAAAAACAATAAAAAAACAGGATTTTAACAGTTGCCAATTCAAATTATTTTTAATTTTAGGACAAGCTAATCAGATGAATACAAATTCTTTATCTTGATTAATTATTGATTCTTCACTGATTTATTAACCTAAAAAAAGAATGTATTGAATGCAATTAAAAATGTTGTCGCTCCTTTTTCTACGGTAATAACTTATAAAAATATTTTCAAAGCCCCGATAAACGAGCTAATGATACTAGCATTTGCCCCAGCAGTAAAAAATACAAAGTAACACCTACGGTTGATTAAAGAACTATTTTCTTGTCCTTGCAAAAGTGAGACATTAATAAACAATTGTTTAGAAAATCATCTTCCAATATATAGAAAACCAACGGCTTTATTGTGAAATTATTTCTTAACTCCTAAGCAAGTGATTGTACATTTAAAGACAAAACCATCCTTTAAAGTACTTACGCTTAAGTTAATCTTGTTAAAATAGTATCGAGTATACTATTATTCATACAGGTGGATAAATGTACTTTAAAAGTAAAATTAAATTTATTTTAATGTTGCTGGAATTTAACATTCTAAAACAGCATTAAAAAGAGAAAGACTAACCGTAAGTAACGATTAGTCTTTCATTTTTTTATTCCTTAACCAAGTAAATCCCGTCTTCCTTGATTTCGATTAATTTCTCTCGGTATAAAGCTCCTATCGCTTTCTTGAAGGTTTTCTTACTCATTTTCAAAACCGTTTTAATGTCCTCCGGATGTGAATTATCAGTCAAACGCAAGAAACCTCTGCTCGCTCTTAACTCATCCAGAATTTTTTCTGCATTTGGCTCGATACTTTGATATCCTTGAACTTGCAATGCCACATCAATCTTATTATCCGGACGAATTGTCTTGATATACCCTCGCATGCGGTCTCCCGTGCGAATCGCATCATCATAAACTTCATCTTTGTACATCAAACCTTTGTACTTTTCGTTGATGATAACGTTAATTCCTAATTCAGTAATATGAGAAACGATTAAATCTACTTCTTCCCCTTTTTCAACCGTCAGGTGATCATTTTTTAAAAACTGATTCAATTTACTGGAAGCCACCAAACGATTGGTTTTCTCGTCCATATAAAGGTACACCAAGTAGCGTTTTCCTTTTTCCATCGGACGTGCCTGCTCTTTAAACGGAACCAAAATATCCTTTTCCATTCCCCAATCCATAAAAGCACCAATCTGATTGGTATAATTCACACGTAAAAGTGCAAATTCATTCAATAATATATACGGCTCTAATGTCGTGGCAACGGGTCTTTCTTCGTGATCTAAATACACAAAAACTATCAACTCCTCGCCTATTTCAAATTCGTTTGGTACGTATTTGTTAGGCAACAGAATGTCATGAATTCCTTCAGGATCGTGCTCTGGATTACCTAGAAACAAACCTACTTTGGTATCACGTAGTATGGTAAGCGTATTGTATTTTCCTATTTCAATCATTTTCTTTCAATTTCTAAAGTGCAAAGGTACGAAGTTTGAAAATAGTAAATTAAGAAACCGTCCACAAAAAAACAAAGCCCAAATCCGATGGCTATTTTCTTTTTTAGGAGCAGAACTTTCGGCTTATTTCATGACGAGTTGTCCAGCTGTCCGCAGTATCCACGCCCAAAAGCGTGGGATACTTGCTCCCATCAGGGCTAGATTAGGACGTTTTGTTTTTCAAAATTTCGAATAGTACAAGAATAAACAATTCCTAAAACTCAATTTGGTTTACACTTTCTTTTTCTTTTTTACTAACTTTGAAGAAACTAAAAAATCCTATTAATGAAACCAACCTCAATTCTCTGTTTGTTCCTACTACTATTCATTTTTCATACTAATTACGCACAAACTACAGTCGATGATCCCGAAATAAAAAAAATGGTTGCCGAAGTAAAATCGGAAAACATGGAAGCTACAGTTCGTAAACTCGTATCTTTTGGAACCCGACATACATTAAGTGACACCAAAAGCAACATCCGAGGTATTGGTGCAGCACAACGCTGGGTAAAATTGGAATTTGATAAATATGCTTTGGCTTCAAATGGAAGACTGACTTCAGTTATTGATTTTTTCACCATCAAAGCTGATGGAAGACGCATCACCACCGACAGTCAGCTGGGTAATGTGATGGCAACCTTAAAAGGAACTGATCCTACAGATGATCGTGTAATGATTATAAGTGGCCATTTAGATTCTCGTGCTTCTGATGTTATGGATGCTAAATCAGATGCCCCAGGTGCTAATGACGATGCTTCCGGAGTTGCAGCGATGATGGAACTTGCCCGAATTATGAGCCAAAGAGAATTTCCTTTTACCTTAATTTTTGTCGCTGTTGTTGGTGAAGAGCAAGGATTGTATGGAGCCAAACATTTAGCTGATGTAGCCAAAGATGGAAAATGGAATGTTATTGCGATGATCAATAATGACATGATTGGAAACAGTTTATCGAGCGGTACTTTATTGCGAGATAATACCAGAGTTCGTGTTTTCAGTGAAACAATTCCATTTTTAGAAACGGAAGCACAATCAAAAATGCGTAAATCAACCAATCGTGATAATGACAGTCCATCCAGACAATTAGCCCGATACATCAAAACAGTTACCAATCAATATGTAGAGCAACTGGATATTAATTTAGTGTATCGCAACGACCGTTTCTTGCGTGGTGGCGATCACACTCCTTTCAGTCAAAACGGATTTACAGCGATTCGTTTTTGTGAAATGAACGAAAACTACGATCACCAACATCAAAACGTGCGAAAAGAAAACAACATCCAGTACGGTGATTTAGCAGAATTTATGGACTTTGAATACATGAAGAAAGTGACCTGTTCTAACTTGGCTACATTCAGCAATTTAGCTTGGTCTCCAAAAGCACCTACAAACGTAGGAATTGAAGTAAAGGATTTGACTAATTTCTCTACTTTAGTTTGGACCGCTCCTGAAGGAAAGTCGGTTTATGGATATAACATTCTTATCAGAGAGACGTCATCACAACATTGGGAAAAAACAATTTTTGTAACAGACACTAAAGCTGAAATCCCTTATTCTAAAGACAATTTTTTCTTCGCTGTTCAAGCTGTAGATGCATTAGGACATTCCAGTTTACCGGTTTTTCCAATACCAATTCGTTAAAAATCGTTCTATATACTAAATAAAAAAAGCGTTTGCCTAGGCAAACGCTTTTTTTATGGGTATCATTTACAAATTAAGTATTAATTGTAAACGCTTTCTTTTCCAAAATGAACAGTCAATAAATAATACACAACGGCTCTGTATTTATTCGCATTTGAACGACCATATTTTTCAATAACTGCATCAATTCCAGCATCTAAATTAGGACCGTCTGCAAGACCTAATTTCTTGATTAGGAAATTATTTTTCACCGTATCCAATTCGGATTGTTGGCTTCCTGCTACCGTTGCTGAATCCTTATTATAAATAGAAGGTCCACAACCTATGGTTACTTTTGTCAATAAATCCATATCTGGATGTACACCACATTTGTCTTTCAAATCGGCAGCATATTTTACAATTAATTCTTCTCTTGCACTCATAAAATAAAGTTTTGTTTTGATTATTAGGTTTTTATAAAACCAAATTTAAACAATAATTCATCTCCTTTTACGAATTTAAAAAAAATATTAGACTAATTTTTTAAAATATTGCAGCAAAATGCTATCATTTGTTAATGTGGGCGTGAAAATTTCCAAAATACTTGGTTTTTCATTAAGAGCATATAAAGAGGTCAAACTTCTTGATAAACTGGCTTCATCGCTGGCAATACTATATTCAAAACCATACATTTTAGCCAAATATTCCGCAGTTAAACAATGCGAAGTTTCAAAGAATGTATTAAAAATAGGACTTTCTTCGTGTCCTGGTAAAATCCTGAAAATTCCGCCACCTCCGTTATTAATCAATATAATCTTGAAATTTTTCGGGATATAATTATTCCATAACGCATTGCTGTCATACAAAAAACCAATATCTCCCGTTATAAAAACGGTTTGTTTTTCATCTCGTCCATATGACGAGACAGCCGCACCAATTGCAGTAGAAGTGCTTCCATCGATTCCGCTGGTACCGCGATTGCAATAGACTTCAATTTTAGGGTCAATATCAATTAATTGCGCGTAACGAATAGCTGAACTATTGCTGATTTGCAATTGGCTATTCGCTGGTAAACTCTGCATCACTTTTTCGAAAACTTTAAAATCCGAAAAAGGAATTTTATCCAAGTAAATATCACTTTTTAGCTTTCGCAATGCTTTTACAGCGTCTAATTGCTCGAAATAATTACTTTGTGTTGATTCTGTAAGCGGCAAAAAAGTTTCAAAAAATACATTTGGGTCAATTTCAAAATGTTTAGTCAAAGCGCCAAAAGTATCATATGCTCTCAGAGAATCAATATGCCAATGGTGTTTTGGTTTGTATTTTCGTAAAAAAGCCTTGATTCGTTTTGAAACGACCATCCCGCCAAAAGTCACCAATATTTCCGGACGAAAATTTTCAAAATCTTCATTCGTGAAAGGTGTAATTATCGTGTCTATATTATTGATAAAAGTATCATGATGCAAGTTAGATGTTGTTTCGGTCAACACGACCACCGACTCGTCTTTGGCGAAAGCCTCAATTATTTTTTCATTAATTGCATTCGGTTCATTCACTCCAACGAGAATCATTTTTTTAGTGGAATTGTTCCAAATCGTTGCATATTCCGAAACATCTTCAATGGAAATCGTCTGAGTAGCATTTGCGAAAGCGACAGTATTGACTTTGACTGAAAGCTCCGAAACAGTTTCGTATAAAGGCTCTTCAAAAGGCGCATTGATGTGAACGGGACCTTTTTGAGTGATCGCCGTATTAATGGCTTGATTGATTTTTAAATCATTCTCACTCGAAACATCCTCATGCAAATTCGCATTGTATAATGAATGGTTTTCGAAAACATTTTCCTGACGGATGGTTTGTCCGTCGCCTATATCAATTTTGCTTTGCGGTCTGTCTGCCGAAATCACAATCATAGGAATCTGGCTGTAAAATGCTTCCGCTAAAGCCGGGTAATAATTCAATAACGCAGAACCGGAGGTACACACCAATGCCACTGGCTGTTTCGTTTGTTGTGCGATTCCCAATGCAAAAAAAGCAGCGCATCTCTCGTCAGCAATGCTGTAACATTGAAAGGCAGGATTGTTTACAAAACCAATTGTAAGCGGTGCATTTCGAGAACCCGGAGAAATAATTATGGTGGTGATTCCTTTGGCCGAACAAATTTCAATAATGCTTTGTGCTAAAGGTATTTTGGGGTAAATCATTGTTTTATTTTCAATGAAACAAAGTTACAAACTTGCATCCCTTTTTCCTTTATTTTTAACGGTTATTTCTTAATTTTGAAGCAAATAAACAACACATGGAAATTAGATTACGAGCTTACAAAACAGAAGACACACAAGCAATTTTGGATATCATTAATTACAATATTTTGCACTCCACAGCGCTGTATGATTACAACATCCGAACCTTTGAGCAACAAAAAGCCATACTCGAAGAAAAAATTGGAAAAAACTTCCCGGTGATTGTAGCGGAATTAGATGGGACAGTTGTTGGTTTTGGAATGTATAGTGAGTTTCGTTTTCGCGAAGCCTATAAATTTACGGTGGAACATTCTGTTTATGTCAACCAAGACCACCATGGAAAAGGTATTGGAAAAATTCTGCTGCAGGAATTAATCCGTCTTGCTAAGAATCAAAAATTACATACCATGATTGCCGTAATTGACGCTGAAAATCAAAGCAGTGTAGAATTTCATGAGAAATTTGGTTTTAAAACTGTGGGAATCATCAAGGAATCCGGTTATAAATTTGATCGTTGGTTGCACTCTGTGTTCATGCAATTGATTTTAGAATAAAACGAATTTTATCCTCATGTAGTTCATTTTGTGCTATGTTTTGACTTTAGGAATTTTATAACTTTAAGACCCCCTACTTTATAGTATATTTGCACAACTAAAAATTTCATGGATTATACCTTACTCTCTTCGCCTTTACAAGGATTTACCGACTTTCGTTTTAGAAATGCCCAAAACAAACTTTTTGGAGGAATTGATACATTTTACTCGCCATACATTCGGCTAAACGGAAAAATGGTTATCAAACCGTCTTACGAACGCGACCTGCTTCCGGAGAACAATCTTGATTTAGAGGTGATTCCGCAAGTTATAACGAACGATGCTGATGAATTTTTATTTGTGGCGAAATATGTTAGAGAATTGGGGTATAAAGAACTCAACTGGAACTTAGGCTGCCCTTACCCGATGGTAACTAAATCTGGTATGGGATCTGGTTTGATTAGTAACACCGAAAAAATCAATCATATTCTAGAAAGAGCTCACACGGAATCAGATATTCTTGTCTCGATGAAAATGCGTTTGGGTTATGAAACGCCTCAAGAAATTATAGATGTACTCCCTATTCTTGACAAATATCCTTTGAAAAATATAGCTATTCACGCTCGTTTAGGAAAACAATTATACAAAGGCGGTGTAGATTTAGATGGCTTTCAAAAATGCATTGACACTACAAAGCACAAATTGTATTATAACGGAGATATAACATCTGTAGCAAAGTTTCATGAAATGCAAGAACGCTATCCTACTATTGATCATTGGATGATTGGCCGAGGATTAATTTCTGATCCATTTTTACCCAGTATGATAAAAAATAATACAGTAGAATATCCTGCAAACAAAATGGAACTGTTCAGCGCGTTTCACGATACTTTGTATGCTATTTATAGTGAATCTCTTTCTGGTTCAACACACATTTTATTGAAAATGTACCATTTATGGGAATACTTTTCGGCTACTTTTTCAAATCCACATAAGGTTTTGAAAAAAATAAAAAAAGCGCAAAGTATTCGGAATTACGAAGCTGCTGTAGCTGAAATTTTCAAAAATGAAAAAATTTAAATTGAAAATAAAACCATTAAGAAATTAAGGTTCATTAAGAATTAGAACTTAATTTTTCTTAATTACTTAATGGTTCAAATTTTTAATGTTTTTTATGCTTACTTACACCGCAAAAAAAAAGAGATTTTCATTTGACTGAAAATCTCTTTTTTTATTTAATAAATATTAGCAAATTAGCGGTAGAAAATTATGCCTTTATCCAATTTAATACTTCTGGATCTGTTACTAAAGTTTGCGGAGAAATAACTTTTTCTAATTCTCCGTTTTCGTTGATTAGGTATTTTTGAAAATTCCATTCTACTTTCGAATCTTGCAAGCCATTTTTAGATTTCTGAGTTAAAAACTGATAAATTGCCGCCATATCATCGCCTTTTACCGAAACTTTATCCATCATTGGGAAAGTCACACCGTAATTCATTTGGCAAAAAGTAGCAATTTCTTCATTCGTTCCGGGCTCTTGTGAAGCAAAATTATTAGCTGGAAAACCTACTATTACTAATCCTTTGTCTTTATATTCTTTATACGTTGCTTCTAAGTCTTTGTATTGTGGTGTATTCCCACATTTTGAAGCCGTATTCACAATCATGATTTTTTTACCTTTCAAAGAAGCAAAATCAAAACTATTACCTGATAAATCTTCTACTTTGAACTGATAAACGGTTTCTTTAGCTACTAAGGGTGTACTCATTTTATTTTCAGATTTTTGTGGTTGTGCCTGGTTTTGACAACTAAATAACATCAAAGCGCAAGTCGCTATGTATAATACATTTTTCATATTTGAAATTTTTTATAAAATTAGATAAAAATTTGTTTTATCAAAGCGTTTTTCAGTTAAACAGTAGTTAAATAAACAAGGAAACCTGACACTATGAAAATGCCAGGCTTCCAAACAAATAAACAACAAATCTTAATGTGGTATTTAAAAAGTATAGGTAATTTTTCCTTTCATGAAGAAAGGCGTCCCTGGAGTAAAATGAATTTCTTCAACACTTTCCGGTTCATTTAGAAGCCTGGATTCAGTGGCAAATTGTGTTTCGTTCCATGCAGTATCAAAGATATTCTCTACTGCAATTCCGAAATTGATTTTCTTATATTGATAATTAACATTTAAATCGGAAATAAAATAGCCTTTCGCAACAATGGAATTATCTTCATTTGCCGGGCGATTTTTTAAATAACGATAGCGGATTCCTCCTGAAAAACCATTCAACTTTTGAAAACTTAATCCTCCAGTGGTGGTAAAATCTGGTGCTAACGGAATGTAATCCTGACCTTTTGGCTCATCAATACTTCTGGCATACGTATAATTTGCGTCTGCATCAAAATACAACCAATCGTTTAACTGATAACGCAATCCTAATTCAGCTCCCATACGTTTTGATCTTCCGCTTGGTTCAATGATTCCGGCATCTCCCACGTAAACAAACTCCTGTTCTAAAAACAAATACCATAATGCTGAATTCACAATCAACTTAGGAAATGGCTTCCAAATGGTACCAACATCGGTTCCTATAGCCGTTGGTAAAATTTGTTTTCCACTGTTTTGTACGACCACTCGGGCATCATTCGAATGGAAACCCATTCCTGATTTTACAAAAAACTGTAAATTGTTATTTTGCGAATAAATGAAATTCAGTTTTGGAGAAAATTTAACTTTGGATTCCGATTGTGTTTTGTAATTCTCCGTCAGTTTATCCTGATAATTAAATTTGAAATAATCCAATCTAATGGCAGGATTTATCATCAATTTCCCAAAATTGAATTCTGAATTCAAATAGGAAAACAAACTAGACTCATCAATATCACCTAACTTTATATTCTCAAGAACTGTTCTTCTATTCAAAGTATGGGAAAGCTCTGTATCAGTTGTCGCATCGGCACGAAAACCGGCTCCAAATTGCAAAAAAACATCCGTATCATTTATTTTCGTCTTCTTATTCAACTCCGCATTCATTCCATAGATATCGCGGTTTTCTTTCTGTTTAATTTGGTCTCCATTTATTGGATCATCTAAAAAGAAAGTAAAATTAGAATATAATTCAAATTGATAATTTGAATAAAAAGCATTGGCTTTAAAGAACGTATTTTCATCAATTGGTTTACTCAAACTCGCATTAAAATTAGTTCGTGATGTATTTCCCCCTTCGGTATCATCAACAGCTCCAAATCTTGAAATCGTTCCATTATCAACCAAACGTTGCGGAATTTGTCCCGATGCATCCCATTTGCTGGAAAAGCGAGAAGCCAAGATTGAAAACTTGCTATTGTCACTTAAAATAGCGGAATATTTCCCTAGCAAATTAATTCTGTTAAAATTTTGGGGAGAATCAAACGGACCATCCGTCAGGATATATTCTGTGGCAATGTAAGCACTTTGTGTTTTTTGGTTGCCCAAAAGATTAAACAATCCTACCGTTCTAAGGGTATTGAATTGTCCCACTTCGACACCAATGCTGCTTTTTTCAATTTTATCTTTAGTTTGGAAGGTAACGTATCCTGCCGTTGCAAAATCCCCTTTGTTGGCATAATACGTCCCTTTTCCAAAATCTATTTTTTCTACGGTTTCAGGTATAACAAAATGCAAATCAGCATAGCCCTGACCATGTGCGTGAGACACCATATTTACTGGCATTCCGTCGACAGAAATTGCTATATCTGTTCCGTGATCAATATCAAAACCTCTCAAAAATATTTGCTCAGCCTTTCCACCACCTGCATGTTGCCCGATGAATAATCCAGGTACTTTTCGAAGAATTTCCTGTGAAGAATTCACCGGCGTGGTTTCTAAATCTATTTTCGAAATGACATTCATAGCTGAAAGTTTTGGTTGAATTACTATCTCATTTAATCTAAATATATCATCTTCAAGAATGATTATATCATCCGAAGAAACAATCGTGTAATTTGACTTTTTATATCCTAAAGCGGTTATTTTGATAATATCTCCTAAAACCGTTTTATCTAAACTGAACAATCCAAATTCATTAGTATGAGCATGGCTTTCAGAATTTGTATTCACCAAATAAGCGTTTTCAACTGGATTTCCATCGCTGTCCAACACTTTTCCTTTTTGGATTTGGGCATAAGTTGACATTCCAAAAAGGATAATCAACACTAAAATAATATTTTTCATACGAAGATAATATTTGCTTTTTATTGGAATATGGAATTCGCATACCGTATTTGGTGTTTGAGACCAATTTCAGGTTATGCTCATTTCATACGCTATAATTGATTTACCTTTTTCTCGAAATTAGGTCCCAATTCATACAAACTGGATAGTAATTCTTCCTTAATAGGTTTCGTTTTGAGCGCTAAATTATTTGATTTGTAAATCATTGCCAAGTGGTATTGTACCTTTGGTTCAAAGGATTTTCCAACCACATGATTTTGAGCAATTTCTAATGCTTTTTTATTTTCTCCTACATTTAAATACGCCCAAGCCAACAAATCATACGAATCAGCCGTGGGTCTGTGCTCTACTTCAATTTTAGCAATTTCTAATGCTTTTTGAGCGGTTTGTTTGTCATCAGCATAAATCAAAGCGTTGTATTTATTATACATAGCACCATAATTATTTTTCTCCATCATAGAAAAATAGGCATTTCTATTTTTCATTTCCTCACTTTTATTGCCTTCAAATTGAGCAATTTGAGATTTCAGTAAATAAAAATCAGGTGTGTTGTGTGAAGCTGCAATAGCATCAATAATTCTATTGGCCTCGTTTACATTTCTTTCTTTAGAAAAAACAATCCACGCAATACCTTTTAAAGCGTAGGAATAATTAGGATCTAATTCTAACGTTTTTAGGTAACTGTCATACGATTCCTGAATTCTTCCAGCATGTCCATAAAAATCACCTAAATTGGAATACGACCAAATTTTAAGTCCTTTATTATCCTCTTTTTCAGCAATATCTCTTGCCTTTTCCATGAATGTTATGGCAGTATTCAAATCGCCTTTATGATCGTTCCATTTTGCCAAGCGAATCAAATAATCAAAACTATTCATGTCTCTGATTGCATTCAGATTTTTAACCGCTTCGGGATAATTTCCCAATTCCATTTGAACATCAAACAATAATTTTTGAGTTTCTTTTTTACCCTCGCCAATTGCTAATGCTTTATTGGCAAGTTCAAGTGCTTCCTTAAACCTATGTTGTGAAATATAATTTCTTGACAATGATCGAACAGTTGAAACCCTTGAATAATTGTATGCTTCATTTGACTGAGTCAATAAATCTTCTGATTTATATAAGTTTTTGATATCACCGGTATATTCAAAAAGTGTACTGTAATTAGCTGCAAGTTGACTTAAATAACTAATTTGATTTGGAGCAGCATCATATTTTTTTTGCCAAAAATCAATTTCTTTGTGAGCAAAAGACAACGATTTATTGTCTTTTAAACTCAAGTATTTAGAATAGTCTTCTTTGCTGGTGATTTCTTCTGATTTACTTTCACAACCTAATAAAAGTAGCGTTGTGAAAACAAAAAGGAAAGTTATTTTTAAAGTTTTCATACTCTAATTATTTTGTTTGTTTGTTTGTTTGTTTGTTTGTTTGTTTGTTTGTTTGTTTTATTAAAAAAAAACAGAGCGAATAGTATTGCTGTAAACGCTCTGTTTTTTATAGAAATACTACCAAGCAGAAGCTAGGTAAGGGAAAGTTGTTCCAAATGCTTTGTCATTTGCATTCACATTATCTTTAGTCAATTGTGGATTAGTAGCACCAGTTGGTCCACCAAAAATCAATAATAATTCAACATCTATAACGTCATCTGCCAAAGTTCTTCCTGTCAAAACATTTGTTCCGTCAAAGAAAGTTGTGGGTGCTGTTTTAGAAACTCCTAATACATCTGTAGCTAAAAGACCTGTAAGCTGCGCTGCCGTTTGTCCTAAAGCGTTTGTTGTATATGCAGGATTCAAAGCCAATAATCTGGATTGAAAAATAGGTTGGTATTTTGCTCCCATTGCCGATGGAATTGCAGCATTGAAGTCATCTTTAGGTTGTCCTGAAGCAACGAATACCGTATTAATTGCCGGTCTTGCCATTTGGTCTTGCTGAACGAAAGTTCCAGAAAAATCCAAGCTAGCCACTGGATCATTATTTGAATCGTCATTGTCACAATTTACTGAAACAACTGCAGCTACTAGTGCGATTGTTATAATTTTGAATTTATTTGTTTTACTCATGATGTTTAAATTTTAAGTTTTTCGAAATCGAAAATCTTCGATTCCATGTTTTTGCTTTTTTTAAATAAAATTAATTATTGTTTTTTCTTAGTTTCAGCCCAAACACCAACAGTACTTGATGAACCCAACATTGATTTTGGAACCTCAACAACTATAGACATTACATTGGTACCTGCAAATGTGTCTGTACCCGGATTGTTAAATCCTGTAGCAGTTCCGCCAAGAATTGCCTTAAACTGACCTAAGTCAAAAAAGAAAGGATCATCTCTTGGTCCTGCAAAAAATTTCATTCCATTTTGTTCAGCAGTTAAAGCTGCTGTTCCATATTTAGAGATAGTAACACTTCCTGAAGCTGATGCAGTTTTAACGGTACTTGAAGTTCCAGTTGTTCCTGGAGCTACAGGTCCAAAGAAATACATCTTATCATCTTTCTTAATTGCCTGAATCACTAAATCTTCAACATTGTCACCATTGTTATCAATGTTGATTTCTACCATCACATTATCTTTGAATGTGGCAGCACCAGTAGCATTAGGACTTAACAATCCTTGAGTGTTTACTGCAAATACTAAATTACTTGTGTTTTGCCCTTGAAAAGCATAAACATCCGTAATATCTCCTGCGTCTCCTGACATTGTAGCCGGTGCATCAATGTGATCCGCAGCTACTAAAATTAAGCCTGAGACCGCCACCAGCGATAGACCTAAAATCATTTTTGTTTTTTTCATTTTATTTTTAATTAAAAGGTTATAAATGCATTTACGGGATTGTTTCCGATTTGGTTTTAAAAATCCTAAAAAAAAATTAAAATAATATTTAACTATTTGATTTTAAACTTTTTAAATACTTAAAAAAAGTGAAACTGTTTTTATTTTGATGTTGGTAACTATATATTATGTTATTTTTAATTAAGATTGTATAAGTTTGTATTCGTTAAATAGTAAAATATGAGTCAAGAAGAATTATTATTATTAATTTATAAGAAGGACGAAAAGGCATTTACACATCTATATGATATGTATTCCAAAAGTTTATTTTCAGTCATTAATGTTCTGGTAAAAAACAGAGAAGAAGCAGAAGATGTGCTTCAGGAAGTATTTGTAAAAATTTGGAGGAATATTGATTCTTACCATGAGAGCAAAGGAAGATTCTACACTTGGATCCTGAATATTGCCAGAAACACTTCTATTGATAAGTTGCGTTCTAAAAATTTTAATAACAGTCAAAAAAACCTTTCTACTGATAATTTCGTAAATCACTTTGAAGACAGTTCTAAACTATCAGACAAAGTGGATACGATAGGTTTACAGGAATTTGTAAAAAGACTGAAACCAAAGTGTATTCAAATAATAGATTTACTGTTTTTTAAAGGCTACACCCAGCAGGAAGCTTCGGACGAACTGGAGATTCCTTTAGGAACCGTTAAAACTCACAATCGAAACTGTATTAATGATCTTAGAAATTATTTGAAAGTATAATGGAAACAAAAGAATATATTGAATCAGGAATTCTGGAGCTATATGTTTACGGTTTATTAAGTGAAACTGAAAACGAAGAAGTTGCAGCCATGGCAAAAAGTAGCCCGGAAATAAATGCTGAAATTATAGCTATTGAAAAAGCGATTGTTGCACTATCATCTAGCTTTTCACCATTTCATTCTGTAGCAAATTTCGAAAAAATCAAAGAGAAACTAGAACTGAAACATGCCGAAGTCATTCAATTAGAGCCTACTAAAAATAGATCTCAATACATTGGATGGGCAGCAGCTATCCTATTATTGGTTGGTATTGGTTACCAATATAATGAGCTGAATCAGACGTCAACTCAGGTTGCGAATACTGAAATTGAAAAAGCCAAATTAGAAAAAGAGTTTAATGTCTTAAAATTGAAAAATACGGCTAATGAAACCAGTTTGGCAGTTGTAAGAGACACTAAAAATACTGTTGTAGCATTAGGAGGACAAGCGGTTGCTCCAGAATCTTTTGCAAAAGTATATTGGAATCAAGACACCAAGGTTGTTTATATTGATGCTGCCGGTTTACCAGAACCACCTGAAGGAATGGTGTATCAGGTTTGGGCATTAAAATTAAGCCCGCTTACTCCTACCAGTATTGGTTTACTGGAAAACTTTGATGTAAATGAACAAAAATTATTTGCAGTAAATAATGCTAATGAAGCAGAAGCTTTTGGAATTACATTAGAACCTGCAGGTGGAAGTTTAACTCCTACAATGGAGCAATTATATACATTAGGAAAAGTGTAATAAAACTCTTCTTCTGTAATACCAAAAAGGTTCAACTGCAAAGTTGAACCTTTTTTAGTTTAAAAGTCTCTTATATTAATTAAGTCTTTTATATTTAAAAGTCACTCCACTAGTATCTTCGCTTAGATATTGAACGGCATAATAATTTCCACTATTTGTATGGTATATTCCAACAAAATCTGTTGGAGGTGTGTCAACATTAATACAACTCAAATTTGGATCACCAATATAATCACAATAATAATAATTAGCTATATCTGCTGATGAAAGATTATCAAAAGACTTATCATAGACCATTGCCATATCTGTATATTGATTATTCCACCACATTCTTGCACGTATTGTTCCCCCTCCTGCCGCAAATACAAGATCGTAATTTGAAGTTACAATATCAAAACAAGATCCACCACAAAGAGAACCTGCTTCCAAGTCAAAATATTCCTCAAATGGTATAGTTACTTGTGTAAAAAGAGTGATACTGGATGTTTTTGTTAATTTTATTTCTCCATTTACACCTACTCCACTACTGGTACCAATAGCCCCATTTTTATTAACATAATTAGGTTTTATATTTGTTATTTCACCATTTTTGGTTACTACTGTAACGGCTTTTACATTTAAATCAGCGCTTATCGTAGTGGATAAATGAGTAGCATCTGCATCCTGAGTGGCTGTTATTTTTGATACACCCGCAGCAACTATCGTAACTGTTGTACCACTAATTGTGGCAACATTGGTATCACTACTTACGTAAGAAAAAGCTCCGGTACTATCGGTATTAGGAGGGGTAATTGTAAATGAACCATCAAAATAAATTTTTGTAACATCATTGAAATTATTAAGTGTAGCAGATAAATTAGCAACAGTAATTGTACCTGAAACATTAGTTATTCCACAATTACTAGTTAATGGTATTGAGTAATTGTATACACCACTGCTTGTTGGAGTTCCTAATATTGTAATCGCATTTGAGACAAATGAAGCTGAAACCCCAAGAGGTAATCCATTTGCACCTGCCACACCATCATTACTAATACTAATACCATTAGTAGCTGAATAGGTAATATTTGAAATTGGATTGTTGATAGCAGCTGTTTGTGAATCTGTTCCTGCCGAAGAGGTTAAAGAAGGAGCATCAATTACTGAAATGTATACTGGCGTAGTATAAGCTGTGCTACAAGAAATATCTGAAACTTCTGCTCTATAGTATATATTAGAAAACAAATTTGGAGTACTATAAATAGAAGTTGTTTGTGCTGGTGCACTATAACTTATAGTTAATGAACCATTTCCAGTTGCAGTGCTATACCCCTGTGTATTAGTTGTTATAGAACCTGAACTAAAAGAAGAACCGCCGCCGCCGCCGCCGCCAGCTTTATCATTTACAAAACCGCCGCCGCCGCCGCCATAATATCCAGCGCCACCACCGCCGCCATTCCTGCTAACAGTTGCACCGTCTCCACCTTGTCCTAAGGTTCCATTGGTCGCTCCAGCGCCTCCGTTCCCTCCAGTTGAGTTAGTCCCTCCATTTCCGCCGCCGCCGCCGCCGCTGCCTGCGACACCATTTGCTCCTGTCGCTCCTCCTCCATTTCCGCCATTTCCGCCTGATTCACCTATCCTTCTTTGATTGCCACCGCCACCGCCGCTGCCAACTACAAAAACTCTATCAGCTAAAGTATTACCGCCACGCCTAATATCAGTAGCACCACCACCACCGCCAGCACCGCCAGTATTTGAATTTCCACCGCCATTAAATCCGCCTTTGGCATCACCCGTTACCCATAGGTTATCTGCTTGTTTCCCAGTTCCAGGGGCAACTACTGTATTGCCTCCAATTTGGCCAACAAAAATACTTAATATTTCACCTGGTGTAACTGTAAGGCTTGAAACTAATCGTCCACCTAAACCCCCTCTTCCATTAAAGTCAGAAGATCCATGACCTCCAGCTGCGCCTATACCAGCAGCTACTATAGTTGTTACACCACTTGGTATTGTGTAATTTTGCTGGGTTCTTGTATAAGAAAAACTTACAGTAGCCGTACTACCTGATGTAGCACTTGTGGAACTATTGCCGCTGGTAACATTTGTCCAATTTACTCCATCATTAGATTGTTGCCATTGAATTGTACCATTAGGAATTGACAGTGAAAATGAGGAGCTATTTCCTTTACAAATTGAAGTGCTATTTGCATAAATATTTCCTACAACGCAGGGACCCTGTGCACAAGTTAGATAACCATTAAGAAATAACCCTAAAAAAATTAATATTTTTTTTATCATCATGCTTTTAGTTTATGTAAAAAATTTATTAAAATGAGTAATCAAATTGAATTCTATCTCCTACAGATAATGCATAGTTACCATTATTTGCTGGATCATATGTTAATATTGTTCCAGCTGAAGAATAGGATGAATTACTAATTCTAACCCCGTTCACATACATTTTCACTTTACTATTAGGTGATGGAGTTTGAGATAAAGAAAAAGTCACTACAGATTCAGTTAAATTAAATTCATCTGCAATTTCAATTACTACAGCTGCTCCTGTTGAAACACTTCCATTCGCCATCAAATACTGTAAAGCGGTACCACTTGCTATTTTGTATCCAGAAGCCGTAATTACCGCACTTGTATTTACATTGGTTACAGCAGTGTGAGAACCACTTCCGTCAGAACCTAATTGAATAGTATTAGAAGCCGTTACTATGGCATTTGCTCCAATGGCAACCGAATTTGTAATACCGTCAAAACTCATATCTGCACGATTACCAATAACAGCATTTGAATTTTCGTTAAATTTTCCTCTTCCTACCGTAACTCCATTAATAGTTGCATCTGAAGTAAAAATTTTAGTTCCTGCAATGGTTTGATTCGTTGTTAAATCAACAAAATTTGCACTTGTATTTGTACTAAAATCAGCAATAGCACTTGTAACAAAATTCGTTGTAGCGATTTGTGTTGTAGCAGTTCCAGCTGCAGGAGTTGGAGCGAAAGGTGTTCCCGTGAATATTGGCGATTCCAAAGGTGCTTTTGAATCTAATAATGTTTGCGTTATGGAATTTGAAGTTGCAATATTTACATCTACATACGTTTTAGTAGCTTTCTCGGTGGGGAATTTCAAATCTGAATTTGAAATAAAACTTCCATCGGTACTTTTATTTCCAGCATCTTCTTTAGTTGCTTCAACGGTTGTGGCGCGTAATACTTCTGTAGTCAAGTTCGTTGATAAAGTAGCTTCCGCCAAAGTTGCACGGTTTGTTTCATCAGTTAAGTTCGTTGCTAAAGTAGCTTCTGTTAAAGTTGCACGGTTTGTTTCTGTAGCCAAATTCGCTACGACTGTATTTTCGGCAGTAGTTGCTCTCGAAATCTCATTGTTCAAGGCCAAAGAATTGGATAAAGCACTCGCGTCCACATAAGTCTTAATTGCTTTCTCGGTAGGGAATTTCACATCTGAATTTGAAATAAAACTTCCATCGGTACTTTTATTTTCAGCATCTTCTTTAGTTGCTTCGGCGGTTGTGGCGCGTAAAACTTCTGTAGTCAAGTTCGTTGATAAAGTAGTTTCTGCCAAAGTTGCACGATTTGTTTCATCAGATAAGTTCGTTGCTAAAGTAGCTCCTGTTAAAGTTGCACGGTTTGTTTCAGCAGTGATAGCACTTACGTTTGTGGCTTCCGCTAAAGTTGCTCTTGAAATCTCATTGTTCAAAGCCAAAGAATTGGATAAAGCGCTCGCGTCAACATACATTTTAGTCGCTTTTTCTGTTGGGAATTTCACATCTGAATTCGAAGTAAATGTTCCATCGGTACTTTTATTTTCAGCATCTTCTTTAGTTGCTTCGGCTGTTGTGGCGCGGTTTACTTCAGCAGTTAAATTCGCTGTTAAAGTACTTTCTGCTAAAGTTGCACGATTTACTTCAGTAGTCAAGTTGGTTAATAAAGTAGCTTCTGTTAAAGTAGCACGGTTTGTTTCGGAAGTGATAGCTGTTGCAATGGTCGTTTCCGCTAAAGTTGCTCTTTCCGTTTCAGAAACCAAATTGTTTGCAATAGCATTTTCCGCTAAAGTTGCTCTTGAAATCTCATTGTTCAAACCTGATAAATTGAAAGAAACACTTGAATCAACAAAGTTTTTAACAGATTTTACAGTTGGATATTTAATATCTGAATTTCCATCTGTAGTCATATTAGTACTTTTATTTATCGTATCTTCTTTTAAATTCAATGCCAATTTTGAAGCAGTGCTCATTGGTTTATTCAAATCAGTAGTGTTATCTACATTTTCAAGTCCCAAATTAGTTTTAGCACCAAGAACTGTAACGGCATTTGTACCTCCATTTTCTATAGGGACCACTCCGGTAACACTTTCGGCATTTTTAGCAAAAAAGGCGGTAGGAACTGAGTTAAAGGGCTGATTACTTATTTCAGTAAATGAGCTGCAACTTCCATTAGTATTAACAGCCACTATCAATTTTTTGCTGACAGCATTCCATACGATTTCATCAAAAGAAGATGCATACCCAGCTGTTTGCAATCCCGATCCAATGATCAAATTGACCATTCCAAATTCATCTGTTTTTGTTTGAATCACTTCCTGATATTCTACATTAGAAAATTCGTCAACAAATTTAAACAACATACAAATGTCTTTACTGACTAAAAAAGCATTTGGATTATTTACTCCAGGTATTTGTTCTCCTTTTGGATTCAAAATTACGGCCTGATAAGTTATCCCATTACTTTGCGCAAAATTTTTGGCACCAATAAAAAGGAAAATAAGTAGAATTATTTTTTTCATAATTAAATTTTAATTGATTGGAAAATGAACACCCAATTGTAACTGATGGGTCATAAATGATGTTTTTTCAGTGGTCGAATTGGAAACATTATAAGTTTGACCTAAATTATAACCAACACTTAAAGACCCGAAGGAAGGAACGCGATACTTGACTTGAAAACCCATCGATGGTTCCACTACTACTCCCGAAAATTCTTTTTGGTGTACTAAATCATAAAACGCGCCATCCATTTTTTGTTTTCCGTAAATTATGGTTTCGCCCAAAATACCAGCTTGCACTAAAAAATTTAGTTTATGAAGATCATTCATAGGAAAAAAAGAAAATCCCAATCCTGCTTTAAGACCCAGATATTTAGTTTCCCAACTATAGGAATTCGCAACATTGCCGCCTAAGGCATTATATTCATTCAAAGAAAGTCCATAAGAATAAAGCATATGCTTATTTGGTAACGGTTTATTAAACCCAATTTCATAAAAATTACCAGTTCCGCTTTGAAGGTCAGGATCTGCTTGCCCAAAGCCATTTTTATAATTATACTTTGTAAAATTCTTTCCCATATTTAAATAAATTTCTTGGGAAAATAATTGACAGGACGCAATTAACATTACAAACAGTAGGTAGTTTTTCATCATTTTTTAATAATTTTAGTGTAAGAAGTGAATTTAGGGGCATTTAATCGTACGAGATATTCTGATCTTGACAACTGTGCCAAATTAATAGTTACAATATTGTTGACTGATGCTTTTTTTTGTTCAAATATCAAACGTCCCAAAATATCAAAAACAGTAATAGTAATAAGATCAATAACCGGCTCCGAGAATTGAAAATTGACCGTTTCAGTAAAAGGATTGGGATAGGTTAATGTCGTAATTTCAATTTTATCATTGGAAACAATGTAATTACTCCAAAGACTTTGCTGAAACCCCTGTATGACGATAGCATTACCAATTGAATTGCCAGTGACGCTTTGCTGCCCAATAGTTTGTTTAATCATCAAACCATCTGGCATTCTTGTTGACTGCCCCTGGGAAGAAAGCATTTGATGGTGCATAACTTGACCTTGAAAAGTCACAGTAAAAAGTATAAGTAAGTACCTCATAAAATTTATTTTTAACAATATTAATCTAAAATAAATGTATTTCATCGATAAAAAATGCATTTAAACGATAATACAGTTGATTAGTAAGAACTTTTCAGTTTTTAGTAACTCTAAAACTATGATATCAAGAGCAGAAATGGCGAAATAATTGTTATTCGAAGTATTAAATACGAGTTCTAAACTTAAAAAAAAGCATTCAAAATTATCTGTGAGTTATTTTTCAATTTATAGTAACTTAGTAATTCAACACTAAAAAAAAAATGTAATTTTAAATCCAGAAAAAATTAACAAAAATGCTTTCAAATTTACTTTTCATTATCACTGGATTAATTGGATTAATAACTACATTTTTAATTTTTACTAATTATAAATCCAATAGAATAATGAACTTATACATCATTCTATTTATACTTATTATTTCTTTGCGTTTTTTCTTATCCGGTTTGACAAATTTCATTTTTGATTCCAATTTCAGAATAACTTATTTCAAATATTCAAACTTCTCACTGGTAGTAATCCCTATTTGCTATCTGTACTTTAAGAACTTATCTGAAAATTACGGGAAACTAAATTCAAAGGACCTCTTACATTTTATATTTCCTGTAGCACTATTTTTAGCTATGATTTATCGAGAGCATTTAGATTTTGATTCAAAACAAATAGAAATAATATTATATGGACTCTTTTTTATTTTTGCTATAACGTATATTATTTTATGTTTTCAAATGTTAAGGACTACCATTTGGATTAGAAAAGGAGACATAAAAGTGATTCAGCAACAAAATAAATTAATAAATAACTGGACACTTTTTTTATTTATTGGACTAATACTTACCATATTCAGGCTCTTCATATCAATTTCAACGGAAATTTATTTTGGTGAAAGCATTAAAGGACACAGTTATCAATGGATATCGGCGCTGATTTGGTTAACCATTTTATTTAAAATACTACGTTCTCCAGAAATTCTTTATGGTTATAATGTGCTGCACCAGAAGATTAATGAGAATAAGAATAATACTTTAGTCTTGAATGATATTTGGAAGAAGAGTACTAATATTGAATTGAATAACGAACAGCATTTGGTTCTTAAAGAAAAAATAGATTCAAATATTATTGATTATATCAAGGAAATTGAGTCCATTTCACTGAAATATGAATTATTTAGAAATTCAAAACTTACAATCTCAGACTTAGCAAATAGTCTAAAAATTCCAAAAAGTCATCTTTCGTATTTATTTAAATACCACTCAAGAATCTCATTTTCTGAATATAAAAAAGTGATTCGAATCCATGACGCCATTAATCAAATTGAACAAAACTACCTAAAAAATAACACTCTAGATTCATTATCAAAAAAGGTTGGATTTACCTCCTACAACCCTTTTTTCACAAGCTTTAAAGAAATTGCAGGCGTATCTCCATTAGAATATTTTAAAATGAATAAGGTTGATTTTGAGCAATAAAAAAGCACTTTCATAAATCAATAAGATGTTAGTTTTATGTGAATTTTATATCTCTAAAAAAGAATAATAAAATTACAACGAACAAATTTTCTTATAAAACGAAGATTTTTTATTATGTATCATAAATCTATCACATTTTAAATATTATTTATTCATCACGATTTATAAATCTCTTTGGAAATTACTATTTTTGCAGTCTAAAATTTAAGTCATGCCAAACAAGAAATATAAAATAGCGGTCATTCAATTGAATCTTAATGATATTGCCGAAAACAACTTGAAGAAATGTATCAGTTGGGTTCGTGATGCCGCCAACCTTGGTGCCGAAGTGATTTCGTTGCCTGAACTATACAGCAGTCATTATTTTTGTCAAAGCGAAGATGTCGATAATTTTGCTTTGGCTGAACCATTATACAGTACTTCGTTTATTGCTTTTAGCGCTTTGGCAAAAGAGTTAGGCGTGGTGATTATTGTTCCTTTCTTCGAAAAAAGAATGGCTGGAATTTACCACAATAGCGCCTACATCATTGACACAGACGGTTCAGAGGCAGGATTGTATCGTAAAATGCACATTCCGGACGATCCACATTTTTATGAAAAATTCTATTTCACGCCTGGTGATTTGGGTTTCAAAACAATTCCAACCAAAAAAGGAAAAGTAGGAACCTTAATTTGTTGGGATCAATGGTATCCTGAAGCGGCTCGTTTGACAGCTTTACAAGGTGCTGAAGTGTTATTTTACCCAACAGCAATTGGATGGCACCCAGCAGAAAAAGACGAATATGGTGTAAACCAACATGGCGCTTGGATGAGTGTTATGAAGGGACATGCGGTTGCAAATGGCGTTTATGTTGCTGCAGCAAACAGAATCGGTTTAGAGCAATACTTACCTGATACGGCTGGAATTCAGTTTTGGGGATCTTCATTTATTGCGGGACCACAAGGCGAAATTTTGGCGCAAGCCTCACACGACAAAGAGGAAATCCTAATTGCAGAAGTAGATTTAGACTTACAGGAAAATGTGCGTCAGAACTGGCCATTTTTCAGAGACCGAAGAATAGACGCTTTTGGTGATATTACAAAAAGAGCAATCGACTAATTATGACTACAAATAATAGAATATTTCCTGCCGAATGGGAAAAACAACAAGGGATTTTACTGTGCTTTCCGCACAATGGAAAAGACTGGCCAGGAAAATATGAAGCGGTTCAATGGGCTTTTGTAGAGTTCATTAAAAAAGTTGCCACTTTCGAAACTGTTTTTTTAGTGGTTGCCGATGAAAACCAAAAAGAAAAAGTCAATACAATGCTGGAAACAGCTCATGTAAAGTTAACGAATATTTCCTATATCATTCATAAAACCAATAGAAGTTGGATGCGTGATTCGGGTCCGATTATAGTTAAAAACAGAACCGAAAGAGAGGCTTTGAACTTTAATTTTAATGGTTGGGCTAAATATAAAAACATTCAATTAGACAAATTTGTTCCTGCAAAAGTGGGTGAATTTCTGAATATTCCTGTTACGCAAGTCCAATACAAAGGAAAACCGGTAATTGTAGAAGGTGGAGCAATTGATACTAACGGACGCGGGACTTTACTAACATCGGAAGAATGTTTGATGCATCCGGATATTCAGGTTCGGAATCCAAATTTTACTAAAGCTGATTATGAAGCCGTTTTCAAGGAGTACCTAGGAATTACGAATGTGATTTGGCTAGGCGACGGAATTGAAGGAGACGATACACACGGTCATATTGACGATTTATGCCGCTTTGTAAATGAAGATACAATTGTAACTATTGTAGAAACAGACCCAACGGATAATAACTACAAACCGTTGCAAGACAACTTAAAACGTTTGCAAAACGCCAAACTTGAAAATGGAAAATCACCTGTAATTGTGGTTTTACCAATGCCAAAACGTTTGGAATTTGATGGCTTGCGATTGCCAGCGAGTTATGCGAATTTTTTGATTCTGAACAATTGTGTTTTAGTTCCAACTTTTAATGACAGTAATGACAGAAAAGCGTTAAACATCCTTGCAGAATGTTTTCCGGATAGAGAAATCATCGGGATTAGCGCTACTGATTTTATTTGGGGTTTTGGAACATTACATTGCTTAAGTCAGCAAATTCCAGAATAGATTTAGAAAAAAAATTGATTCCATAAAAAAAGACTTGCAGATTTAAATCTACAAGTCTTTTTCTTTTAAATATATGACTAAATACTATTTATCTCTCGTAAACGGTATTTGTTGTCCTTCAGGAACTGTCATGTCAAATCCGTTTAGATTGTCGTTAAATTGGAATTTAAGGCCCGCTTGTTTCGACTCGAAACTGTTTTTTCCTGTTGGTTCCACTGTAAAACTTGGATAATTTGTTATCAAAACATTTAGCGCACCATTTTTCTCTGAAAAAGTAATTTTTAATGGCGCCATTTTTGTTGAAAAAACACCTAAATAACCATCCAGAATTACATCTTTTTCAATCAAACCTTTATCTGCGGTCCAACTGTTATTTGCTGTATTACTGTCTGGTAAAACATGATCAGGATCTAATGTAATGCTTTCAATTTCCTCTGTTGAATTGTGTTTGAAAGACCACGCTTTGTTTCTTTGCCAAACTTCAACCGGTAATTTAACACGCGTTATTTTTCCACTTTTCGTTTTTATGTCTACACTTACTGGCATTGCCATTTTTTCAAAATTTTCAATCGCAATTACAACTCCTTGTTTCGGGTCGTTTTTCACGTATTTTATCGAATTGATTCCTTGGTCTAAACGCCAATTGTATTGGAACCAACCTCTCCAAAACCAACTCAAATCTTCACCAGCAACATTTTCTATTGTTCTAAAGAAATCGTCCGGTTGTGGATGTTTGTATGCCCAACGCTCGATATACGTTTTCAAAGCCAAATCAAAACGTTCCGGTCCGAGAACTTGTTCACGTAAAATAATTAATCCAGAACTTGGTTTTGAATACGCCAAAAGACCAATATTGGTTTCTTTCATGTTATCGGGAGAACTCATTATAGTTTCAAGAGTTGGACTTGTATACACTTCAGCTCTTTGATGCATATCAACCGGCATATCTTTGTATTCGCCATTATTAAATTCAAATGAGCTCAATGAATTGATAAAAGTATTAAAACCTTCATCCATCCAAGCAAACATTCTTTCGTTTGACCCAACAATCATCGGAAACCAGATATGTCCAAATTCGTGGTCTGTAACGCCCCATAAATCAGCACCTTTTGACTCCCAGCTACAAAAAACAATTCCAGGATATTCCATTCCACCTTCATTTCCTGCAACATTTGTAGCCGCTGGATACGGATATTCTAACCATTTTTTTGAATAATGCTCAATAGAAGCTTTTGTATATTCTGTTGAACGTCCCCAAGCTGCATCTCCTGCACTTTCCATAGGATAAACTGAAACAGCCAATGATTTCTTTCCGCTTGGCAAATTGATTTTTGCTGCGTCTAAAATAAATGCTGCTGAAGATGACCAAGAAAAATCACGGGAATTTTTGATTTTATAGTTCCAAGTTTTTGTAGTTGTCGCAACAATTTTTGATGAACTTTCAACTTCTGCAGCAGTACGAATAAAAACAGTTTTATCACTTTGCTTTGCTTGTGCTAATCTACTTTGCTCTACAGAAGTATACACCGCTGTAGGATTCAATAACTCACCAGAAGCAACCACAATATGATTTGATGGGGCTGTAATACTCACATCAAATTCACCATATTCCAAGTAAAATTCAGAAGCTCCCAAATACGGATTTGTATTCCAACCACGTACATCGTCATACACACACATACGCGGATACCATTGCGCTATCGTGAAAATTTTACCATTTTTAGTTTCTAAAACTCCCATTCTGTCCGAACCTTCAAAAGGAGCTATAAAAGAAAAGTCGATTTTGATTTTAACAGAACCGCCTTTAGCATTCAATCCTTGCGGAAGAAAAACCTGCATTCTCGTATCCGTGATTACATACTTAGCAATAGTTTCAGTAGCGACTCCTTTTACAGTAGTAATCACTTTCACCGATTTAATTTTATGACCGCCATCAAAAACTTGGCCTTGAGCCCCATTTCGGCTTCCTGTCAAGGGAACAATTGCATTTCCACGAGAATCCGCTTTGAATAAATTCTGGTCTAAGTTCATCCAAACAAATGCCATTTTATCCGGACTGTTATTCGTATAAGTGATGATTCCTGTCCCTGAAATCTCGTTGTTTTTTTCATCCAGTTTGGCCGTCAATTTATAATCAGCACTGTTTTGCCAATACTCCGCTCCTGGTTGTCCACTTGCAGAACGGGTACTTGTTCCATTTTTTGAGTAAAAAAACGGAGCAAAAGCATCATGGTAATCGTACTTTGAAACTGCATTAGCAGGTGCATTTGCTGGGTTTTGTTGCGCCCAAACGGACGTAAATCCCAATAATAAAGTCAGATGTAATATGACTCCGAAACGAATATTTTTCATTTTGTTATGATTTATATCACAAATTAATGAAAAAAAAGAGAATTTTGAGCTATGGTAGCAGAATTGATTCCATTACAAATAAATAATATGCAGCTAAAATTGAAATAGATTTGAAATTAAAAAATACATTTACAATAGAAAACCAAGTTTTAAATTAAAAGACGAATCATTTTGACAACTGTAATAAAAAATTCAATTCTAACGGCTGAAATAAAACATTTTGGTGCTGAATTAATTTCGTTAAAATCGAAACAGAATAAAGAATACATTTGGAATGGAAATCCAGAATTTTGGGGAAAGCACTCTCCTATTTTGTTTCCAATTGTAGGTACTTTAAAAAATAACTCCTTTCATTATAACGGAAATGAATATCATTTATCTCGACATGGTTTTGCCAGAGACATGGAATTTAATTTAATTGATTCGACAGAAAACAGTGCTACTTTCTCCATAAAATCTTCTGAAGAAACTTTAAAATTCTATCCTTTTGAATTTGAATTGCATCTGATTTATAAGTTAATGGAAAACAATTTATCGATTGAATACAAGGTATTTAACAAAGGAAAATCTACGATGCCATTTTCTATTGGAGCACATCCCGCTTTTGCTTTGCCCAATCTATTTGAAAATTACGCTATTACTTTCGAAAAAGAGGAACCTTTAGAATACTATCTTTTGGAGAATGATTTAATTTCTAATAAAACAAATAAATTAGAGGTTACAAATAAACAAATTCCTCTGACTTATGAATTGTTTGAGAACGACGCATTGATTTTTAAAACACTACAATCCAATTCGTTGACTATTTTAGAAAATGAAAATCCAATCCTAAGAGTCCATTTTGAAGATTTTCCTAGTTTAGGAATTTGGACTAAAATGAATGCGCCTTTTATTTGCATTGAGCCTTGGTTTGGTTATTCGGATACCAATGAAATTTCCGGAAATCTATTCGAAAAAGAAGGCATTCAAATTTTAGAACCAGATGCAACTTTCCAGTCCAAATTTAGAATTGAAATCCTTTAATTCCTAAACGATGGTAACTTTAAACTTTAGTCCATTTCCGAATTTAGAAACTGAACGTTTACTTTTAAGAAGAGTTAATTCTAATGATATAAAGGAGATTTTGGCTTTGCGATCCAATCCGGAAACCATGAAATATATTCCCAGACCTTTATTGAAAACGGAAGAAGATGCTCTGGAACATATTGCAATGATTGACTCTAAAATAGAAAGTAATGAAGGCATTAATTGGGCAATTACGTTGAAAGATAACCCAAAACTTATTGGAATAATTGGCCATTACAGAATAAAAGCAGAACATTATCGCGCCGAACTAGGTTATATGTTATTACCTGAATATCATGGAAAAGGAATTGTTTCCGAAGCGGTGAGAGAAGTTGTAAAATATGGATTTCAGGTGATGAACTTACATTCGTTAGAAGCAGTAATTGACCCTGAAAACTATGCTTCTGCAAAAGTTTTAGAAAAAAATGGATTTGTCAAAGAAGCGCATTTTAAAGATTATGAATTTTTTGAAGGGCGATTTTTAGATAGCGTGATATATTCTATTTTAAACAACTAGTCTTTATTTCTATCTTCCTTTATCTTGTTAAATACGTTTAAACTGACAATATTGACTATAAATTTAAAAGGGAATCAAACAATAACAGCTATATTTGTGACTGTTTTAATCCGTTTTTACCAAAAATAAAGTACACACCTCCTTTTATGAAAAAATTATTTATTGTTTTTTTCCTATTACTCTCCTTTTTATTACATAGCCAAACTTATATAAAAGCGAATGTTTTTACTACATTATTTACCATTCCAAATGTTGGTATTGAAACCAGTATTGGAGAAAAATCTACCTTACAATTTGATGTTTTGAGTTCTTTTTGGAAATCAATAAATGGCAAACCTAGAGAATTTTATACTTTTACCTCTGAATACAGATATCATTTTAAAGAAAAACACAATGGATTTTATGCGGGTGCACATTTAGGTGCTAGTGCATATAATTTTCAAAAATGGAACTACTTAAACAGTGATAAATATGAAAAAGGAGTCGGTTATTTTATAGGTTCAACCATTGGGTATCAAATAAAAATCAATGAAAAATTTATGCTAGATTGTTTTTTAGGTGGAGGCTGGCATCAAGGTTTTTACAAAGGCTTTTTAATTAGTACTGGAGAACGTTATGAAGGAGCTAAAGACTATAACAAAAGTGGTGAATGGTTACCTTACAGAGGCGGAGTTATGGTTTCTTACAAGTTAAATTAGACTTACTTAACTAATTTAGACGCTGATTTTAAATATAAATCTTCCACTTGCTTTCTTGCCCAATCCGTTTTTCGTAAGAAAGTCAAACTGGATTTTACACTGGGATTATCTGTAAAACACTTTACTTTAATCAGTTCTCCTAAAGTATCAAATCCGTAATGAGCCACTAATTGTTCAACGATTTTTTGAAGTGTGATTCCGTGAAGCGGATCTTTCGATTTTAAATTTTCCATTTGGCAAATATATAAAATCGATAAATACTAATTTTTTAAATTCATTCAAATGAAAAAAATTCTATTAATACTTGCGCTTTTATTTTTAAACATCAGCTTTGGACAACAAAATATAACTACTTATTATTTCATTCGTCATGCTGAAAAAGTGGATAGTTCCCAAAATCCAGATTTATCAGAAAAGGGTTTGAAAAGAGCGGAACTTTGGAACACTATATTTTCAAAAGTTGATTTTGATGAAATCTATTCAACAGATTATAAAAGAACCATTCAAACTGCAAGTCCAACCGCGACAACAAAGAAAATTGAGATTAAATTGTATAATCCCAAAACAATAAACATTGACTCTTTTAAGAAAGAAACATTAGGAAAAAAAGTTTTAATTGTGGGACATAGTAATACCACACCAAAATTTGTCAATGATATTATCAATCAGAACTTATTTTCTGATATTGAGGATGAAAATTTTGGGAATCTTTGCATAGTTACTATCGTTAACAATACGATTTCATACCAATTGTTGAAATTAGAATGAAAGCTTATGGTACTAAAAAACCATAAAAAAGTCACTATCCAATGGTAGTGACTTTTTGCTTTAATGCAGATTTGATAACTATTTTAAAATTTCATTCCGAATCCCATTCCTAAAATTAATGGATTTATTGTAACATCCGCAGGCATACTTAGTCCTGCTGCTAAGTTTGAAGCATCTACAGTTACATCGGTTTTCAGAAATAATTTTTTAGCATCAACATTGATAAAAAACGTGTCGTTTAACATTAAATCAAAACCAACTTGGAAAGCATAACCGACATTATTTTTATAGCTAACATTTTTTACTGTATTTCCATCCTCTACATTGTAAAAAATAGTATAATTGACACCAGCACCAACATAAGGTTTGAACACTTTTTCTTCGAAAGGTGTAAAATGATATTGCATAGTCAAGGTTGGAGGCAACAACCAAACATTTCCCAAATCTATATTGACATTAGTTGGTCCTCCGATTGCTGATATATCAGAGCCTACGGTATTAACGTCGTGCTTGGTAGTAGCCAAAATTAATTCGGCTGCGAAATGCTTTGTAAAAAAATATGTAAAATCTAATTCTGGAACAAATGTATTTGAAAGAGATATATCACCACCAATAATGCCAATTTTTGCACTTTCATAAGGAACAACAGCAATACCTCTGATACGAGCCTGCCATTTTTTGAAATCTTGTGTGTTACTTTGCTCTTTGGTTTGCGCATTTAATGTCAAAAAGGACACTGCCATAAAGGCTAAGATAATTTTTTTCATTTTAACTTTGGTTTAAATTGTTGAACAAATTTAAGCTTGAGGCTTTCATTATTAACTGATATAAATCATAGTTTGAAAATTATTTATACTTATTTTAGGACCTATTATTGCATAAATTTTCAATTTTATTATACCTTTGCAAACTATGCTAAAAACAATAAATATCTTCAATAAGAGAGCCAAATTTGATTATGAAATAATCGAAACATTTAATGCTGGAATTGTTTTAGCTGGAACCGAAATCAAATCCATTCGATTAGGAAAAGCAAATATCACTGAGAGCTTTTGCGAATTCAGTAATAATGAACTTTTTGCTATAAATACGTATATCGAAGAATATACTTTTGGCAATCAATTCAACCACAAAGCCAGAAGCGAACGTAAATTACTTTTAAATAAAAGAGAGCTAAAAAGCTTAGCAAGAAGCGTTCAAGCGAAAGGATTGACAATAGTTCCTTTGAAATTGTTTACCAATGAAAAAGGATTGGCTAAACTCCAAATAGGCCTTTGTAAAGGTAAAAAAACCTATGATAAGCGCGAATCTCTTAAAGAACAAGATACAAAACGCGATTTAGACCGAATCAAAAAATCATTTTAAATTAAAAGAAATTAGGAAAAAATATTTTTATTTTAAAAAAATGACTAAATTTGTCAAGACAAATAAAAACACTTTTAAAAATGAAAACACTACTCAAAAACGCAAGAGAACAAAAAGGACTCAAAACCAGAGAAGTGGCTCAACTTTTAGGAATTGATCAAGCCTTAATAAGCAAATTTGAAAGCGGAACCAGAAAACCCACTAGAGACCAAGTTATAAAATTAGCATCTCTCCTAGAAATAGATTTAGAAACGATTATGGTCGCATGGCTTAAAGAAAAAATTCTTTATGAAATTGGTCAGGATGAATTTGCTTTAAAAGCATTATTAGTTGCGGAGCAAGAATTAAGATATCATAGCAAACCTTCCAAGAAAAAACTATCTACTACACTTCAAAAAATTTTAGATGAAATAGATATTTTAAAAACAAAACTGGATAGTTTTCGTCAGTTTGATAGTTACCGCATTGCTCAGGCTCTAGAACTGGAATATACTTTTGAAAGTAACCGTATTGAAGGCAATACAATGACTTTACGTGAAACTGATTTGGTTATCAATGAAGGTTTAACGATTTCCGGAAAAAGTATGCGGGAACATCTGGAAGTCATTAATCATCAAGAGGCAATTGCTTACATCAAAGATTTAATGCAAAGAAATAGTTCCCTAAATGAAAGCGAAGTACTGTCTATACACAATCTTATTTTGAGAGGAATTCAACCTGAAGATGCCGGCCGCTATAGAAAAGTTCAAGTAATGATTCAAGGGAGCAGTCAAATGCCTCCGCAACCCTTTTTGGTCGCTAAAGAAATGGAAGATTTTTTTATTTGGTACGAAACCAATAAATCAAGTCTTCACCCGATAGTTTTAGCTGCTGAAATGCACGAACGTTTGGTAACTATCCATCCATTTATTGATGGTAACGGCAGAACTTCACGTTTGGTAATGAACCTAGTTTTGCTACAACACGGATACATTATTGCAAATATCAAAGGAGATTACGAAAATAGAATGCGCTATTATCAATCTCTGGAAACAGCACAAACTAAAAATAATAAAGACGATTTTTTGTTGTTCATTGCACAGATAGAAAAAGAAAGTTTAGAACGGTATCTAAATATTATTGGTCAATAAAAAACCCGTCTCGTTATTTAAGCGAGAGGGGTTTCTAATTTAATTTTTATCTTCTAATAAAGGAACGAATCGAAACTCGCCGAATTCATGTTTTTCGAATTGTGTTTCATTTTTTCTGATTAATAAAGTCATAATCTGCACCTCTTCTCCTAAAGGAATAACCAGCCTTCCACCTATTTTAAGCTGCGCCATCAGAGGCTGAGGAATAAATGGAGCACCAGCAGTTACAATAATACTATCAAAAGGAGCATAACCTGGTAATCCTTTGTATCCGTCTCCAAAAGAAATATGTTTGGGACGAATTCCCAACTTTGGAAATAAACCCGAAGTTTTTTTGAACAATTCATTTTGTCTTTCTACACTAAATACTTTGGCACCCATCGTACACAAAACTGCCGTTTGATATCCAGAACCTGTTCCTATTTCTAAAATTTTGTCCTCTTTTTTTACTTCTAACAATTGAGACTGAAAAGCCACAGTATATGGTTGAGAAATGGTTTGTCCTGCACCGATAGGAAATGCTTTGTCTTGATACGCATAATCTTCAAAACTGGAATCCAAAAATAAGTGCCTTGGAATCTTTTTTATCGCCTCCAAAACATTTTTATCAGTAATTCCTTTTTGCTCTAAAACGCTTACTAATTGATTCCGAAGTCCTTGATGTTTGGCTGTGTCTTTCAAAATTTACTATTTTATTTTGGTAAAAATAACAAAGAATTTCTCAATTCAAATGTTGGATTTTAAATTTTAAATTAACGTAATAATTGTCCCATATCAATAATAGATTAATCATTTTATTGCTATTTTTGTAAAAATTACATCGTTATGCTGAAAATTGGAGTATTAGGTGCTGGTCATCTGGGAAAAATACATTTGCGTTTATTACAACAATCTGATAAATATGAATTAGTCGGTTTTTATGATCCAAATCAAGAGAATGCCGAAAAGGTTTCTAAAGAATTTGGATACAAGCATTTCACTACAATTGCCACGCTAATTCATGCCGTTGATGTAATTGATATTGTAACACCTACCCTTTCTCACTACAAATGTGCCAAAGTAGCCATCAAATCCGGTAAGCATGTTTTTATCGAAAAACCTATTTCAAATACGGTAGAAGAAGCCGAAGAAATTATTGCTTTAGCAAAAGAATATAATGTTAAAGGCCAAGTTGGTCATGTAGAGCGTTTCAATCCTGCATTCATAGCTACAAAAAACATGATTGAAAATCCTATGTTTATCGAAGCGCATCGTCTAGCTGAATTCAACCCTCGTGGAACTGATGTTCCTGTAGTTTTAGATTTGATGATTCACGATATTGACGCTATTTTGAGCGTGGTAAAATCAAAAGTAAAAAATATTAGTGCAAGTGGTGTTTCAGTTATCAGCGATACACCAGATATTGCTAATGCGAGAATCGAATTTGAAAATGGTTGCGTAGCTAATTTAACGGCAAGCCGAATTTCGATGAAAAATATGCGTAAATCTCGTTTTTTCCAGAAAGACGCTTACATTTCAGTAGATTTCTTGGAAAAGAAATGTGAAGTAGTCAAAATGAAAGATGCTCCGGAAGTTCCCGGCGATTTTGATATGATTTTACAAAATGCGGAAGGCGTAAAAAAACAAATCTATTTCTCGAATCCAGATGTGGAACAAAACAATGCAATTCTTGATGAACTTGAATCGTTTGCAGATGCCATAATCAATGATACAGAACCTATTGTGACATTGGAACAAGCCACTGAAGCACTTCGTGTCGCCTACCAAATTATCGATTGTTTTAAAAAATAAATAAAAATTTGCATAAAGTTTAAGGTTTAAAGTAGCTCTCGAGAACTTTAAACTTTAAACTTATAAACTTTAAAATAAAAATATGAAAACAATAGCCGTAATCGGAGCAGGAACAATGGGGAATGGAATCGCCCATACCTTTGCACAAAGTGGTTTCACCGTAAAATTAATAGATGTCTCAGAGAAATCTTTGGATAAAGGAATGGCAACAATCGCCGCAAATTTAGACCGAATGATTGCAAAAGGGAGCATTACCCAAGAAGATAAAGCCAAAACAATCACCAATATTATAACCTATACAGATATTAAAGATGGTGTTGTAGGTGTTGATTTAGTAGTAGAAGCTGCCACCGAAAATGTAGAACTAAAACTAAATATTTTCAAGCAATTGAATGAAGCTTGTTCTCACGATACGATTTTAGCAACCAACACTTCTTCGATTTCAATTACTCAAATTGGAGCTGTTGTGGCGCATCCAGAACGCGTTATTGGAATGCATTTTATGAATCCGGTGCCAATTATGAAATTGGTAGAAATCATTCGTGGGTATAACACAAGTGACGAAGTGACTAAAATCATCATGAATCTTTCGGAGAAATTAGGAAAAACACCTGTTGAAGTAAATGATTATCCTGGTTTTGTTGCCAATAGAATTTTGATGCCAATGATCAATGAAGCAATCGAAACCTTATATAACAAAGTGGCCGGTGTTTATGAAATTGACACGGTTATGAAGCTTGGAATGGGACACCCAATGGGGCCTTTGCAATTGGCTGATTTTATCGGTCTAGATGTATGTTTAGCCATCTTAAATGTTATGTACGACGGTTTCAAAAACCCAAAATATGCTCCTTGCCCGTTATTGGTAAATATGGTTCGTGCAGGAAAAATGGGGGTAAAATCCGGTGAAGGTTTCTACGATTATTCTGAAAGTAAAAAAGCAGAGAAAATTTCCAAACAATTTATATAGTCTCTATGTTTAAAATTCGGGAGTTTGAAGTTAATTACTTTAAATGCTCGGCTTTGGGCTTTTGACTTTTGACTTAATTATGGCTAAAATAGTTCCTTTCAAAGCAGTTCGTCCTACTCGTGATAAGGTATGTCTTGTCACCTGCCGTTCCTATGAAGAATATGTAAATGCTGAATTAGCGGCACAATTAGATTTCAATCCGTTGTCTTTTCTACATATTCTAAAACCTGCTTACACCAATCAGGAAACTGTTTCTTTTGAAAAAAGATACCGCCAGGTTCATCAAAAATATGAGGATTTCAAAAATGAAATCATTTTGGTAAAAGACAAAAAACCGGCTATTTATATTCACAAAATTGTTACCAAAACACAATCTTTTACAGGGATTATTGCAGGAACAAGTGTAGCTGATTATTGCAATAATATCATCAAAAAACACGAAGATATTATCGCATTCCGTGTTCGATTACTCAAAGACTACATGAAATATTCTGAGTTTAATACCGAACCAGTTTTGATGACTTATCCAGACAATAAAACAATTGAAAACTGGATTTTTAATTGTACCCAAAAACTAGCTGATTTTGAATTTTCAACAACAAAAAAAGAGATTCATTATTTGTGGAAAATTGAAGATCCTTTAGAAATAAATTGGCTTCAAAACATTTTCGAAAAAACGGATAGTCTTTATATTGCGGATGGTCATCATCGTACTGAAGCATTAAAATTGTTATCTGAGGAAAATAATGATTCAGAAAATACAGCTAAAAACCATATTTTGAGCTATTTAATTTCTGAAAACAACGTAAAAATATATGAATTTAATCGCTTGGTAAAAGATTTAAATGGTTTTACCAAAGAAGATTTTTTAAAGGAATTAGAAAAGAATTTTATTATTACAAATAAATATCAGCAACCTTTTCAGCCTTCCAAAAAACATGAATTCGGAATGTATCTTGACAATTCCTTTTATAGCTTAATTTTAAGCAAAGAAAGTGAAGTTTTCGATACCGTTTTGGAATGCTTAGATACACAAATTTTATACAAAAAAGTATTGTTACCTATTCTTGCCATTGAAGATTTACGAAATGACGAACGAATAGAATATCTATCAGGAAAACAATCCGTTTTAGAAGTAAAAAATAAAATTGATCAAGGAGAATTTGAAATCGGTTTTATACTATTCCCATCAAACATTCGAGAAATAAAAGCCTTAGCAGATGCTAATCTAATAATGCCTCCAAAAAGTACGTACATTGAACCAAAGTTTAGAAGCGGATTAGTCGTTTATGAACTTTAACACCTTAAAATCAAAACATCAAAATGGGAGTAGCAAATAATTTACTCCAAATAAAATCTACTTTACCGGAACATGTAACCTTAGTTGCGGTTTCAAAAACCAAACCTGTTTCGGATTTAATGGAAGCCTATGAAGCTGGTCAACGCATTTTTGGAGAGAACAAAATCCAAGAAATGGCTGAGAAATGGGAACAAATGCCCAAAGACATTCAATGGCACATGATAGGTCATGTTCAGACTAATAAAGTCAAATTTATGGCGCCGTTTGTGAGCTTAATCCACGGAGTAGACAGTTTAAAATTACTACACGAAATCAATAAACAAGCATTAAAAAATAATAGAATTATCGATTGCTTACTACAAATTTATATTGCGGAAGAGGAAACTAAATTTGGTCTTGACGAGGAAGAACTCGCTTTACTCCTATCCTCAAACGAATTTCAGGAACTGAAAAACATTAGAATCGTTGGATTAATGGGAATGGCCACTTTCACAGATGACAAAGAACAAGTCAAAAAAGAATTCACTCATTTGAAAACAATTTTCGACAAAACAAAAGAACTGAAAACTGAAAACTGCCAGCTGGAAACTATCTCAATCGGAATGTCCGGCGATTATCAACTCGCAATTGAATGCGGAAGCACTATGGTTCGAATAGGAAGTAGTATCTTTGGGGGAAGAAATTGATTTTCGATTAACGCTTTTTAACCTACCGATAGCGGACTGGCGAAGCATTTTAGATGTTTCTTAACTTGAAACATTAAACATTAAACAAAAAAATTGTACGCAATACTCGACATAGAAACCACTGGAGGACAATTTAACGAGGAGGGAATCACTGAAATTGCCATCTATAAATTTGATGGACATGAAATCGTGGATCAGTTTATTAGTTTGGTCAATCCCGAAATTCCAATTCAGCCTTTTGTGGTCAAACTCACTGGTATTAATAACGCCATGTTACAATCGGCACCGAAATTTTTTGAAGTTGCAAAACGCATTATCGAAATGACAAACGATTGTATTGTCGTTGCTCATAACGCCTCTTTTGATTACAGAATACTTCGAACAGAGTTCAGACGGTTAGGATACGATTTTGAAGCCAGAACACTTTGTACGGTTGAATTATCAAAAAAATTATTACCAGAGCAGCCTTCCCATAGTTTAGGAAAATTGGTTCGCGCCCTTGGAATCCCAATGGCAGATAGACATCGTGCAAGTGGAGATGCATTAGCAACTGTCAAATTATTTAAAATACTTTTAGAAAAAGATTTGGAAAAAGAAATTGTAAAAGATTTTATTAAGCTCGAAATCGAAAAAGGAATTGCTCCAAAACTGCTGGATATTGTTTCAAAATTACCTACCAAAACTGGTGTTTATTACATTCACAACGAAAAAGGGAACCTAGTTTACATCGGCAAGAGCCGAAACATAAAAAAACGAATCAACCAGCATTTTACAGGAACTTCGCCAAAATGCAAAAAAATTCAAGCAGAAGTTTTTACCGTAACGTATGATGAAACCGGAAGTGAATTGATTGCTTTATTAAAAGAAAGTGAAGAAATAAAAATAAATAAACCCATCTTTAACAGAGCTCAGCGAAAAAGTATTTTTCAACTGGCTTTATATGCTGAGAAAGATAAAAATGGTTACATCAATCTGAAACTTCAAAAAGCAGATGGTCGAAAAAAAGAAATCACCTCTTTTACTTCGCTGCAGGAAGGCAAAAATGCATTGTTCAGAATCTCTTCCCATTACAATTTATGCCAGAAACTGACCGGATTATATCATACTAAAACAAATTGTTTTCAATACAGCATTAAAGAGTGCGACGGCGCTTGTATTGGTAGTGTTTCTCCTGAAGAATACAATGCCAGAGTGCTCAGTTTTATCGAGAAAAATAGTTTCGAGAATCAAAACATGGTCTTGATTGATAAAGGAAGAACCATCAGTGAGCGATCAGCAGTTTTGATAGAAAACGGGATTTATAAAGGCTATGCTTTTTATGATTTAAACTATCAAATCAATAATATCGAAATACTAAGAAATATCATTATTCCGATGCAAAATAACCGTGACACCAAAAATATTATTCAAGGACATATCCGAAAAAATAAGACTCTGAAAACCTTGAAATTCTAATCGATTATTAATCGAATAAAAAGTATGCACATAATAAAGTCGAAATTTGACGCTTTCAGACAAAAAACGAATATCGTAATTTACGGAACAAATACAGCTTCCGGACAATTATTTGATTTGGTACTTTTAGGTGTTATTTTACTCAGCGTAATCATCGTTATGCTCGAAACTGTAAAAGGTTTCGATATAAAATACCATCACGAACTCATTATTTTAGAGTGGGTTATAACTGTATTTTTTACTTTAGAATACATTCTGCGCATCATTTCAATCCAAAAACCCTGGAAATACATATTTAGTTTCTATGGAATTATTGATTTGATTGCCACTTTACCCATGTATTTCTCGTTGTTTTTTGTTGGAACCAGTGTCTTAACAGTGGTCAGAGCCCTGAGATTATTGCGATTATTCAAAATTTTGAAACATCCGCAGTTCTCCAGCCAATCTACACACCTCAAAGAAGCGTTGATTGCCAGCAAAGGAAAAATATTGATTTTCATTTATTTTATGCTTATCAGCAGTATCATCATCGGTTCTGTAATGTATGTAGTCGAAGGAAAAGAAGGTGGTTTCACTAGTATTCCTATCAGTATTTACTGGACTATCGTCACGCTCACAACTGTAGGATATGGAGATATTTCGCCTATAACGCCACTGGGACAAGCCATCGCATCGGTAGTCATGATTATGGGTTACGGAATAATTGCCGTTCCTACCGGAATAGTTTCAGCTGAATTTGCCAATAGCAACCGCAAAAAACCAAGGTCTGAGAGAATCAATCCTTGTAATGTATGCGGTACTGAAGGTCATGAATTTAATGCCAAATACTGTTTCCATTGCGGATCAGAACTTTAAATTAATAATTAGAAGCAATTCCAGCTGTACACTACAACTCCTCGTTATTTTAATTGTTTTTCTAAGGCATAAAAGGAGCTTCTTTCAGTCGCTCTTTTATACCAGGAAAAACTAATTTTCATAACTGCGGGGTTTCCGTTTCCATCTGGGCTAAAAAAATATGAAATACTTAATCACAATTGTCGGACCTACAGCAATCGGAAAAACTTCCTTAAGCATTGTTTTAGCTAATTATTTCAAATGCGATATTCTTTCCTGCGACAGCCGACAGTTTTTCAAGGAAATGACCATCGGAACAGCTGTGCCAAACAAAGCTGAGTTAGACACTGCAACTCATCATTTCATCCAAAACAAATCCATATTCGAAAATTATACCGTTGGTGATTTCGAGAAAGAAGCGATTGCAAAACTGGACGAATTGTTTTTGACCACTGATTATGCGATTCTCGTTGGCGGTTCCGGACTGTACGTCGATGCAATTCTAAAAGGTTTTGATGAATTTCCGGAAATAGACGCCTCAGTTCGTACTGAAATAAATACGAATTATGAAAAATTAGGAATCGGATATTTACAGCAAAAACTCGAAGTTTTAGATCCTGATTATTTCAAAACTTTAGCCGCCGAAAATCCTCAAACTTTACAAAACCCGCAACGAATGATGCGTTTTGTAGAAGTATGTCTGGGTTCCGGAAAACCATATTCTTCTTTTTTAAATCAAAAGCAAAACAGTCGCACCTTCACTCCAATTTTAATAGGTTTGGAAGCCGATAGAAAGGTCATTTATAACCGAATCAATCAACGCGTTGGCATTATGATGAACGAAGGCTTACTAGCGGAAGCCAAAACGTTATTTCCAAATAAAGAGTTGAATGCATTACAAACAGTGGGTTACCGAGAGTTATTCAGTTATTTTGACAAAGAAATTTCATTGGAATTTGCCATTGAAGAAATAAAGAAAAACACCAGAAGATTTTCTAAACGCCAATTAACTTGGTTCAAAAGAAATGAAAATACCAAATGGTTTGATTTTGAAACTCCCTATGAAACTATTGTGGATTACATCAATTCAAAAAAATAAAACTAAAGAATACAAATTCATAATTCATAATTCATAATTATTTATATGCCTATCTCTCCAAATTTCACTTCCATTTTAAGCAAAGACTGGGAAATCAATTTTACACAATGTACGCCAAATGGATTTTTAAAATACACTGATTTGTGTAATATGCTGCAATTAACGGCTGCTGCACATTCAGAAGTTGGTGGGATCAGTTTTACGGACATGCAGGAATTTGACCAAGCTTGGGTATTGAGCAGAATGCGTGTCGAGATAAACAAATTGCCAAAATGGGGTGATACGGTAACTGTGAAAACATGGATTAATTCTTTGGAAAATTCTCGTTCCGTGCGTGCGCTGGAAATGCACGTAAATGGAGAAAAAATTGTAGGTTCTGAGACTTTCTGGGCAGTTTTTAATACTAAAAAGCGTCGGCCGGAAGCATTGGCGTTACCATTTGAACATTTTGAATTATTTCCTGAAAAAAGAGCAACTATTGATGGTTTCTCTAAAATAAATTTCAATCATGAAAAGGAAATTGTTTTTGAAAAAAGCGTGTTCTTATCTGATTTAGACATTGTAAATCATGTCAATAATGTCAAATATCTGGAATGGTGTTTGGATTTGGTGGATGAGAAATTAATTCTAAATCAGAAAATTAAAAGTTTTGAAATGAATTTCTTAAAGGAATTATCACTAAAAGATACAGTCATCATTCACGAAAGTATTTCAGAAAAAGAAACCATTTTTAGTATTACAAAAGAAGATAAAACCAGTTTTGCTTTACAATTGAATTGGAAATAAATCACACTATTTCAATCCAAAAAAAAAGCCTCAATTTCTTGAGGCTTATATGTATTTATTCTGCTACTTTATTCTTAACAACTAATCTGAATCCTTCTCCGTGGATGTTTAAAATTTCAACATCTTCGTCCAGTTTCAAATACTTTCTCAACTTAGCGATGTAAACATCCATACTTCTTGAAGTGAAATAGTTATCATCTCTCCAAATTTTTGTCAAGGCTAATTCTCTTGGCATCAAGTCATTTTCGTGAAGAATCAACATTTTCAATAATTCATTCTCTTTTGGAGACAGTTTTATTGGTTCTTCATTATTAAAGGTAAGAAAACGAAGTTTTGAATTCAAATGAAATTTACCAATATTAAATTCAAATTGTACTTGTTCTGCTTTAGTGTCAGAAGATTTTCTTTGAATTATAGCTTTGATTTTCATCAACAATACTTCCGAATCAAAAGGTTTATTCAAGTAATCGTCAGCACCAGCTTTATATCCTTTCAACACATCTTCTTTCATCGATTTTGCTGTCAAGAAAATGATTGGCACTTCATTGTTTTTTTCTCTGATTTCTTTGGCTAATGTATATCCGTCTTTGTAAGGCATCATAACATCCAGAATACATAAATCAAAAGTATCTTTTTTGAATTTTTCAAATCCTTCCATCCCATTTTTAGCCAAAGTGACATCAAAATCATTTAGCATTAAATAATCTTTTAAAACTGCACCAAAATTAAGATCATCTTCCACTAGAAGTATTTTTTTATTTACATTTTCCATATACTAATTTATTAATGGTAATTTTATTATGAAGGTACTCCCTTTTCCCTTTTCACTTTCTACATAAACTTGACCGTTATGGTCGTCAACAATTCTTTTCACATAAGCTAAACCCAAACCATGTCCTTTGACATTATGGATGTCACCTGTATGCTCTCGATAAAATTTTTCAAAAATTCTTTTTTGAGCAATTTTACTCATTCCCAAACCTTTATCTCTTACTTTGATAATAATCATATCTTTGATATTTTCAGTAAAAATCTCAATTTCCGGAATATTAGGAGAATATTTTATAGCATTCTCCAAAATATTAACAATTACATTAGTAAAATGAACATCATTAATTAAAACTGTAGTTCTCACTGCATTAAAATGGATTTTAATTGTACCTTCTCTATCTTCTAATATTAAATTTACATGCTCAATTGCATCGTTTATAATCTCATGAATATTATGTGATTCTTTTATAATATTTAATTCTTTTTTTTCTAGTTTAGAGATACGCAGTACATTTTCTACTTGGGCGTGCATTCGTTTATTTTCATCCTTTATCATTTGCAGGTATCGTAACACCTTTTCTTTATCATCAATTATTTTCGGATTTCTGATTGCATCCAAAGCCAAATTAATTGTCGCAATCGGAGTTTTGAACTCGTGCGTCATATTATTGATAAAATCGTTCTTAATTTCAGAAATCTGACGTTGACGTATTAATTGATTCAATGCACTTGAATACGCAATAAGAATAATTAGCGTAAATATGATAGAAAGCACCGTTATGCTTACGAGATCTGACAACAAAAATTTCTTTTTGTGCGGAAATGTAACTAGTAATTGGTATTTACTGTTCCCTTCATTATCAGTAAAGATTGGGATAGAATAAGTAGCTTCTTTGTTGTATTTAAATTCGTTCGATTTTACAGCAGTCGCTAAGTTATTATTGTAAATACTAAATTCGAATTTTGTACTCACGCCAGATTCCTCTAATTCTTTTTTGATAAGTTTACTCAATGTTTCTTTGGAAACACGTTCTTGAATAGGCAGAACAGACGCGAAATCCTTGTAAAAAATTTCAAATGACGCGTTGTCTAAAACATCTAAATTACCTCTTTTTTCAACTCTAATATCAGGAATTAAACTTTGTGTTACCCCAGATTTATCAATAGAATTATTGTTATAAACTTCAGTTACACGTTTAGAGCTAAAGCTCTTGAACTTTTCACTGTCAAATTTTTTATCAAAGAACGAAGGTGAAATATTGTAATCTTCAGAAATTATACTGTTTGAATATATGATTGTTTTATTGGTTCTTGGATTTTTTTGAACGTAATAAAATTCTAATATATCATCCTTTTTTGGTACTTTTCCTGTACTGTCTTTATAGTGATTTATTTTATCATAAAAATTGTATGCTTCTTGTTTTTGAATCTTATCAGCCACACTGCCAATAACTTGTTTAACATGAAATTTAAATTGCTCGTCATTATTTTTAAATGAGGTATTAAACCAATACACCTGAACTAGAATAATCCCAATTAGGGACAAGCTCATTAATAAAACAAGTAATCTAAAAAAAAGTTTATTCATCGAAACAAATTTAGTATTTTAACAATATATTAAATAATAGATTAACCAAACATTAACACCTATGAATGTTTTTGTTTAATCTTTAAAATTTTAAGAATTCGATCCACTTCCAGTTTTGCAGCATCAAGAGCAATATTTTCAATTACAAAATCGCTTTTTGCAATTCGTTTTTCATCTGACCATTGCGCTTCCATTTTTTTCAAAACAAGTTCCCGAGTAGTTTTATCACGTTCAAGAACACGCTGTAGCCTTGTTTCTATTGGAGCTGTAACAGTTACAATTATATCACAATCTTTATATCGTCCACTTTCAAATAAAATCGCCGCTTCGTAAATAATGTAAGGAAAAGTTTTATTTTCTATAAGCCAGAGTTCAAAATGTTTTTTTACTGCAGGATGAACAATACTGTTTAGTTTTTTTAGTTTTTCGGGATCGTTAAAAACAATTTTGGCCAGTTTTTCACGATTTAATATCCTGTTTTCAAAAATATCCTCTCCGAATGTATTTTTAATGGCGTTGATAATTTCTGGAGATTGCATAATCTTCCTCGCTTCATCATCAGCAATATATACTGGAATCCCAAAGGATTGAAAATACTTTGCAATGGTAGTTTTTCCACTTCCGATACCGCCAGTTAAACCAATAATTTTTGTCATATTACACTTTAAAGAATAATTCAGGAAAAGCTTCTTGGGGTTTTTGTTTCAAAATAATCACTTTATAATATGATTTGATAAAACCTAAACCGTATCCATAAAACTGTTTCCAAACCGCTATTACTGATAAGTAACCTATTTTAACACTCTTATTCTGGTAAGAAGACACCAAAAACAGTACCAAAAAGTAAATAAAATACAATTGAAGTAGACCATCAAAATTAAAAATCAACAGCAATACAATTGAAATAAAAAATCCAATAATGAAAACAGAAGGAAAGAAGAAAGTCAGTTTATTATGTTTTGGATACCAACTATTCAAAATAGGTCTTGCTTTTCCAAATTTATTCACCTGAATTGAAAACTTTTCCCAATCAATTCTTCTCTTGTGATACACGTAAGCATTGGGAAACAGTTTGGTTTCAAAACCTAGATTCCACAAGCGAATGGACAAATCCGGATCTTCTCCAGGATGGATATTTCGGAAACCTTTCGAGGCTTCAAAAGCTTTTCGTGACAATCCCATATTAAAACTTCGAGGCTGAAACTTATCAATTTTTTCAGAACCACCGCGGATTCCGCCCGTTGTTAAAAAAGAAGTCATTGCAAAATTAATTGCTTTCTGAATATCTGAAAAACTGTCTAAAGCTTTATCAGGACCTCCAAAACAATCGACATAATTTAGTTTTAATGCTTTGTCAACTTCTGATAAATACTGCGTTGGAATAATACAATCTGAATCGAAAATGATAAAATAATCACCTCTGGCTTTCTGCATTCCGTAATTTCTGGAATCACCAGGTCCTGAATTTTCTTTGTAATAATACGAAATATCAAGTCGGTCTCCATATTTCTCGGCAACATCTTTACATACTAAAGTAGATCCATCTTCTACTAATACAATTTCAAATATTTCTTTATAAGTAGTGTGAGACAAACTTTCTAAAAGCTCGTCAACTTCGTCAGGACAATTAAAAACGGGTATAATTAAGGAAAAAAACATAAATGTCAAAGGTGGTATTAATGTGAATTTTTAGATTTAAAAAATTTTAACAAATATAATCTTTATCCATAAAAAAACCATCAACTATTAATTGATGGTTTTATAAATATTTTATTCAGTAATTTGATTAGCCAATACTTTCGATGTTTACCACTTCGTTTGTTTCGGCTTTGTAATCTACTCCTGCTACGTCAAAGCCAAATAGATTATAAAAATCTTTTCTGTATCCTTCTAAATCTCCTATTTCAGCTAAATTTTCAGTTACAGCTTCAATCCACAATTTAGCTACTTTTTCCTGAACATCAAGACGCATTTCTAAATCATCAATACGTATTCTTCCTTTCTCATCCACCGGAACTTCATTTCCTGTATACAATCTTTCTTGGTACAAGCGCTGAATTTGTTCGATACATCCTTCATGAATTCCTTCCTCTTTCATGATTCTGTACAATAGCGAAATGTACAATGGAATAACCGGAATTGCAGAACTTGCTTGTGTTACTAATGCTTTATTTACTGAAACAAATGCTTTTCCGTCAATCGCAGCAAGACTGTCGGTAATGGCAAATGCAGTCGCCTCAAGATGATCTTTGGCACGACCAATAGTTCCTTTTCTATATACCGCTTCAGTCAGTGATGGTCCAATATAAGAATAAGCAACCGTTGTAGCGCCAGGAGCCAATAGGTTTTGAGCTTTTAAAGCATCAATCCACATAGCCCAATCTTCACCACCCATAACTGCAACTGTATTTTCAATATCGTCACCACTGCAAGGCTCAATTGAAATTTCTGAAACTTTACCGGAATGGAAATCAACCGTTTTATTAGTAAATGTACCTCCAATAGGTTTCAACGTAGAACGATGCAAAACTCCCGTAACGGGGTGCATACGTACAGGTGATGCTAAACTGTAGATTATCAAGTCTACTTGGCCTAAATCAGCTTTTATAAGATCTAATGTTTGTTGCTTTATTTCATTTGAAAATGCATCGCCATTGATACTTTTAGCATATAATCCTGCGTTGTGCGCTTCATGTTCAAAAGCAGCGGAATTATACCAACCTGGAGAAGCTGTTTTTCCTTCAGAAGGTGCTTTTTCAAAAAATACACCAATTGTAGCTGCATTTGAACCAAAAGCACTTGTAATACGTGAAGCCAAACCAAAACCGGTTGAAGCACCTATTACTAATACTTTCTTTGCACCTTCAATTGCACCTTTTGATTTTATATACTCTATTTGATTTTTAACATTTTGCTCGCATCCTTTTGGGTGTGATGTTGTACAAATAAACCCTCTCATTCTTGGTTCTATAATCATATTCTTGGTTATTCGTTTTTTATTTATTCGTCTAATCGTTTTATTGCTGATGCAAATATCTTGCTTTTATAAGGAAACAAATATAAAGTAAAATATTAGTTCAACAAGGCTTTCGCATGATTTAAGGCAGAATCAGAAACGATTGTTCCTGACAACATTTGCGCAATTTCAACTATTCTTTCATCGTCATTTAAAAGCTTCAATTCAGATTGGGTATCCTCGCCAACAGTCGATTTAAATACTTTAAAATGTGCATTCCCTTTTGCCGCAATTTGCGGTAAATGCGTAATCGCAAAAATTTGCATCTTCTGGCTCATTTCTTTCATGATTTCACCCATTCTGATGGCGATTTCACCGGAAACACCTGTGTCAATTTCATCAAAAATCAACGTTGGAAGTTTTGAATACTGTGCCAATATTGCTTTTACAGCCAGCATAATCCTTGACATTTCCCCTCCTGACGCCACTTTTTTCAACAATCCGAAATCAGTTCCTTTATTCGCAGAAAACAAAAACTGAAGCTCATCTTTTCCATTTGGAAAATAGGTTTCCGTTGTATTAATATCAATATTGAAACGCACATTTGGCATTCCCAACGTTTCCAAAATGGTAATCAATTTCAGAGATAAAACGGGAACAGCTTCCACTCTACTGTTATGGATTGTTTCCGAAAAAGTATCTAACTCAACTGTTTTTTGTTCGATAGCAACAGTCAATGCCGAAATTTCCTCTTCCATATTGCCTAATTCTAAAACTGAATTTTCAAGATTAGCTTGAATTTCCAATAGCTCATCCACAGATGAAACCTGATGTTTCTTTTGCAAAGTAAAAATAACTTGAAGCTTTTGACTGATTAAATCCAATTGTTCCGGATCGTTAATTAATTTTTCAGAACAACGATTCATTTCATTTGAAATATCATCAAATTCGATTGTTATGCTTGTAATTCGTTCTAATAAAGAATGATATTCATCTGAAAAAGAGGCGATTTTTTGTAATGAAACCTTAATTTCGTTCAAATTATGCAATACACCTATTTGTTCTTCATTGGCTATAGCCAAAGATTTATCGATAGATTCCTTTATAATTTCTACATTATTCAACTTCTCAAAATCAGCTTCCAAAACTTCTTGTTCACCTGATTTTAATTGCGCTGCCACCAATTCACCCAGCAAAAAAGTATTGTATTCCTGCTCTTTCTTTGATTCGCTTTGTCTTTTATGCAACGAATTCAATTTAGATTTGTCAGATTTATAATTCTTCAAAACCGATTGATACCCTAGAATTGTCTCTTTATTAGCTGCAATAGCATCTATAATATTGAACTGTACATTTTCATCTGAAAGTTCCTGTGTTTGTTGTTGCGAATGAATATCAATCAAAAAAAAGCTCAATTCCTGCAGCTCTTGAAGATTTACAGGACTGTCATTTATAAAAGCCCTGGATTTTCCCGAAGGCAGAATTTCCCTTCTAATAATGGTATCGTTTTCATAATCCAGATCATTTTCCTCAAAGAAAGGCAACAAATTATATTTAGAAATTTCAAAATGAGCTTCAATGACACACTTTTCTTCCTTATTTTTCAAAGAAGTTAAATCGGCTCTTTTTCCTAAAACCAATCCTAATGCGCCTAAAATTATTGATTTACCAGCACCCGTTTCTCCAGTAATTGTAGAAAAACCTTTTGAAAAATCGATACTCAATTTTTCTATTAAAGCATAGTTTTTTATCGAAAGTGAAGTTATCATTTACTATATTATTTTTTTTGAAAAAATTTAAATTAAACTAAAATTGAAGACCAATTAATATTTAATAGAAACCCATTTACTTGAGTTCAAAGGAGAAATTTTATTCAGATTATCAACTAAATCTGAGATAGTAATACTAGGACCACCAGAAAAAATAGAGACTATTTCGTCTGATTTAGCATCAAAAAACACACGTGTTAAAAAGGCATTAGGTCTAGTAAGATTTAATTTTGCCAAACTAACCAATGATCCTTTTATTTTTTCTTTCGACGCTTTCAAATCCTGACTCATCAAGTCTAATCCCGTATGGTAATCAAACATGGTTTGTCTCACTTGTTTGAATGTAGGAGATAAAATATCATTTATCAAAAAATAACGATTTTGATTTCCATCAGCTTGACTCCATCCTTTTGATCCGCCCTGTTGCGCAACGTTCGCAATATTTTGAGCGATTTCAAAATTTGGCGTTCCGGACTCAGCAACAAATGTGTCTGCATCCAATGCTAAAATCATATAACTGTAAAATGCAAGAACAGAAACTAAATTAGAATCGAACGTTGTTGGATTAAAAATCAAATTTTCAAATTCTATATATCTGAAATTAAAGTCTTTGTCATTAAAATTTAATACAGGTGACGCATAGGAGGAATTAAAAACCGGTCTGGAAGATTGTACTTGAATTGTGGCTGTAAATTGATCAGAACTATTTGAAGAAACAGTTATATACATGGAACAATTAATCTTTTCACTTTGTTTAACTGCCTGACCTGTCCAATCTGTTTTATTTAAAAAATCGGTTACTGAGATTTCTAAAGTTTTAAAAACTTGCTGATTTGTGGCGCTCAATCTTTGCGAATCTACGGTTACAACACAATTTAACTGTTGTGCTTGGGCAAAACTAAAAATAAAAAGCAGCAAAAAAGTAAAAATTTTATTCATCTGTAGATTTCTATTTTATCGGTTTTGTATAAATACAACTATTTGAAAATACGATTACAATTATTATCGCTGAATACCAAAATGTGTCATTACTTTGTTCAGGATATCATCTGCAACTGCTTCTTTTGATTTTAATTCCATAGGTTCAATATTAAAAAATTTATCAATAAAAGTAACCTTATTGGTTAGTTTACCAAAACCAGCGCCTTGATCTTGCAGCGAATTTAAAACTATCAAATCTAAGTTTTTTTTCTGAATTTTCAGCTTTGCATTTTCAATTTCATTTTCTGTTTCCAGAGCAAAACCAATAAGAAACTGATATTTCTTTTGGGCTCCTAAATAAGCTAAAATATCTTTCGTTTTTTCGAGTTCAATTGTAAAATTATCTGCAGCTTTCTTTATTTTTTGTGCTGCAACGGTTTTAGGCTTGTAATCTGCAACGGCTGCAGCAGCAATAGCTACATCTGTGTCTCCATAAAATTGATGACAAACCATGTACATTTCTTCTGCTGAAACTACGGGAATAACATTGATCAATGGATTTGAAACCTTACAGTTTGTAGGTCCAGAAACCAAAATCACCGAAGCTCCCAGATTTGCCGCACTAATTGCGATATCAAAACCCATTTTTCCTGAAGAATGATTTCCTATAAAACGTACTGGATCTATTGCTTCGTAGGTAGGACCTGCCGTGATTAGTATTTTTTTTCCTTTTAGCGGCAATTTATTGTTTAAATCCTCTTCAATAAAAACCACAATATTCTCAGGTTCAGCCATTCTGCCTTCACCAGATAATCCGCTAGCCAGCTCACCGCTTTCGGCTGGAATGATTGTATTCCCAAATTGTGTAAGAGAAGAAAAATTAGCTATCGTTGACGGATGTTTGTACATATCTAAATCCATTGCTGGCGCGAAATATACCGGACATTTTGCCGATAAATACGTTGCTATCAAAAGATTATCACACGTACCACTTGTCATTTTAGACAAAGTATTTGCTGTTGCAGGAGCAATAACCATTAAATCAGCCCAAAGTGCCAATTCTACATGATTATTCCATTTTTCGTTCTCGTCGTCTTGATTATAAAAACTGGAATGTACAGGATTTTTGGACAATGTGGATAACGTAAGAGGAGTTACAAAATCCTTAGAAGCAGGTGTCATTATCACTTGGACATGTGCACCTGCTTTTATGAAAAGCCGTACTAATGATGCTGTTTTATAGGCTGCAATTCCACCAGAAACTCCAAGTAGAATTTTCTTACCGCTTAAAACTGACATCGTACAGTTATTTATTTGAATCTCTGTGGTAAATTTTACCGTCTAACCATTCTTGAACTGCTAAAGCGTGCGGCTTAGGAAGTTTTTCATAAAATTTTGAAACCTCAATTTGTTCTTTGTTTTCAAAAACTTCTTCAAGACTGTCATTATATGTAGCAAATTCTTCTAATTTCTCTGTCAATTCTTTTTTGATTTCAGAATTGATTTGATTTGCTCTTTTAGCCATAATGGTTATCGCTTCATATACATTACCAGTAGGTTCTTCAATAACATTTTTGTTGTATGTTATTGTATTTACTGGAGCATTCGTCTTTTTTAAATCCATGACTTTATTTATTTAGTAAATTTTTGTAAATCTTTTTCTATTCGAACTAACATTTCGTTAGCTATCTTTTTATATTTAGTTTCAGCATTAAATTTTATCAAATTTGATTGTGCAACTTTGGCAACATTTAATCGCTCTTCCATTTTTGTAGGAACACTATTGATGGCCAATTGATACGCAGAATCTAACTTATAAAACAACGCATCTTCTTTGTAGGGCGTTCCAGGATAATCAGCAACAAAATTATCTAAAGCGACAATAGCCGATTTAAAATCTGAAATTGTATTGTATCCTTTAGCATTTTCAAATACTTTTTTCTCAATTTTTTCACTTAATACTTTCACTGCAGTATTGGCTTCTGCTAGATATTCCGAGTTCGGAAAATTATCAATAAATGATTGTAATTTATCTAACGCTTTTGTGGTATCTGCTTGATCTAAACTGTAAACGGGTGACAACATTGAGTAACTTTTAGCTCCCAAATATGCCGATTCCTGCAATTTTTCACTTTTAGGATAACTAGAAACGAAACTTTCAAACTGGTATCCAGCTAAATAATATTGTTTTGTTTTGTAATAGGATTGAGCAAACATGTAGAACAGTTTTTCCGCTTGAGGTTTTCCCCTGTAAGCAGGAGCAATCTGTTCAAAAATACGAATCGCTTTGGCATATTTTTTAGAATCGTATAATTTAGTTGCCATCTCAAATTTAACAGCAACATCCTCGCTTTTTAATGCTTTTTGGTACTCGTTACAAGAACTGAAAACAGCAACAAGAAGCAATAGAGATATTATTTTTTTCATTTTTTTTACTTTTTTCATGATTTGCAAGTTGAAACAACCTACAAAATCATACCGAAGTTTCGGTGGCAAATTTAGTTATTAATTCAGCGACTTCAAAATATATTTTTTGTTTAAAAAAAGACCCTTTCTTTACCCTTGCTTATTGATTTTTTTGACAAACTCATCAATCCTAGTAGCCAGAGAATCATCTACTTTTACCAATGGCAAACGCACGGTATTTTCTGAAATTCCCAGTGATAGAAACACTTCTTTGATTCCGGCTGGATTTCCCTGTTCAAAAATCATATCAATACAATCCGCTAAAAGGTATTGCGTTTTGAAAGCTTCATCCACTTTTCTGTTTAATCCTAAACGGATCATTTCAGAAAATTCTTTTGGAAAACCTTGCCCAATAACTGAAATTACGCCTGCTCCACCTGCTAAAACCATTGGTAATGCAATCATGTCATCGCCTGAAATCACCAGAAAATCTTTAGGTTTATTTTTTAATAATTGCATTGCCTGAACAAGATCTCCTGCCGCTTCTTTTATAGCTACAATATTTTCAAAATCGTTAGCCAAACGCAAAACAGTTGTAGGCAACATATTACTTGCCGTTCTTCCCGGAACATTATACAGTATTACCGGAATTGGAGAAGCTTCAGCAACTGCTTTGAAATGTTGGTAAATCCCTTCCTGCGTAGGTTTATTATAATATGGTGAAACAGAAAGTATCGCCGCAAACGCTGATAAATCTCTAGTCTTTAACTCTTCAACAACTTTTAATGTATTATTACCTCCAACTCCCAACACCAATGGTAACGCACCATTATTAGCTTCAATTACAGTACGTATAACCAATTCTTTTTCCTCTGGAGACAAAGTTGCATTTTCTGCAGTGGTACCCAAAACTACCAGATATTCAATTCCTCCATCGACAGAAAAATTTACAATTCTTTTTAATGCTTCGGTGTCAATTGAAAAATCTTGTTTAAATGGAGTTACAAGAGCAACACCAGTTCCTATTAATGATTGCATATTATTTTATATTTTGTTTAATAATTTTAAATATTTGAATAGCTCACTTGTAAAAATACTATAATTATTGACTTCAGTTTTAATCATAAAATGATTTAACCTTTTGTCTATGGATGAAAAACCTACTTTGAAATGTGCTTTTGAATTATTCGTAATTTGCATTAGAATTGCTTTTTCTAAATCGTAATAACTGATGAGCAAATCGAATTTTTCTTTCACAAAATCATTTACATCAGCTGATGAAAATTTTCCGTTCCAATTGAGATGTTTATCACTAAATGTGAGATGAATTTCTGCTTCACTTTTTTTTAATTTCTCGTAATAAACAATCGTTTTTATATTTTCTGGAAGAATTCCCCACGATAACAATTCTTTAATCAGTGATTCTGTATTATTAAAATCTGAAACATCAACTACTAAACCAATTGATTTGATAGGATGAGCGGTGAAATCATTTTTTAAATTTTGCAAGCTATTTTTTAGTGTTTTTTTTAGTAAAAAATTCTTTATATAATTTAAAAACATATTACTTTTACTTGATTACAAAATTAATTAAATAAGTCGCATTTAAAATGGTAAATCTAAAAAAGTATAACGACGTTTCTAAACTTTTTGTTATATTCTTAACATTTTTATTTGTTGCCTCTTGCAGCAAACAAAATTACGTCACTAAAATAGAAGGGAAACGAATTCCTATCACTGAAAAGGTAAATCAAGTTCCTGCAATTGAAAATTTTATAAAACCTTTTAGAGAACATATTAACAAGGATTTAGATAGCGTTTTAGCGTATAGCCCGGAAACATTAGATAAAAGTACCGGTAAATGGCAAACTACAATTGGTAATTTGATGGCTGATGTTACTCTAATGAGAGGAAATATCGTATTTCAATCCAGAGAACAAAAGAATATTGATATTTGTTTACTCAACAGCGGAGGGATTCGTTCCATACTTCCAAAAGGAAATGTAACAGCCAGAACAGCTTTTGAAATTATGCCTTTTGAAAACAGTTTGGTTGTTATTGCATTAAAAGGAGAACAAATTCTTGAAATGGTAGACTTTTTCATCGCAGAGAAAAAACCACATCCATTAGCCGGAGTAACCTTTACTATTGATAAAAATAATGTTGCCAAAAATATTATGGTACAAGGAAAACCACTAAATAAGGAAACCATTTATTATGTGGGAACTAATGATTATTTGTCTAACGGTGGTGACAATATGAATTTCTTCAAAAAAGGAGTTCAAAAATTTGATTTAGAGTACAAACTACGAAATATACTTATAGATTATTTTAAAGAAGTGGATACCATTCCTGTAATAAAAGATGTTAGAATTACTGTTGAATAAGTAATTCGAATTTAGAGAACAAAATAGTTTTAGAAAACGGAAAGCCCTAGCCCTGATTGCAGCGGCATCCCACGCTTTTTTTGCGTGGATATAACGAAAAGCGGGAAATAGCTCCAAAAAAATATAAAATGAAAAGAAGAGAATTTATAGAGAAAACAGCTGCTGGTTCAGCATTAATAGGTTTAGGTGTGTCATTAAGCAGTTTTGAGTCGACAAAAACCAGACAACTTACGGTTTTACACACGAATGATGTTCACAGTTATATTGATCCTTTCCCCGCGGATCATCCCCGCAATGCAAATATGGGTGGCGTGGCACGAAGAGCAGCCTTGATTGAAACGATTCGGAAAGAAAATCCAAACGTGTTACTATTGGATGCTGGTGATATTTTCCAGGGAACGCCATATTTTAATTATTACGGAGGCGAATTAGAGTTTAAATTGATGAGTATGATGCAGTACGATGCGTCTACAGTAGGAAATCATGATTTTGATAATGGTGTTGAAGGTTTGCATGCGCAGATGCCCCATGCTAAATTTGAATTCCTGTCCGCCAATTACGATTTTAAAAATACAGTAATGGATGGTTTTGTAAAACCGTATAAAATATTCAATAAAAACGGAATAAAAGTAGGTGTATTTGGACTTGGAATAGAGCTTGCAGGATTGGTTGACAAAGGAATGTACAAAGAAACCGTGTACAATAATCCTGTGGAAACAGCTCAGGATATGGTTCGGATTTTAAAGAAAGAAAAGCAATGTGATATCGTGATTTGTTTATCTCATTTAGGTTACAGATACAGAGATGAGCCAAATAAAATTTCTGATTTAAAATTAGCCGAACTCACTCAAGATATAGATTTGATTATTGGTGGTCATACCCACACGTTCTTAGACAAACCTACAGTTGCTAGGAATCTTTTGGGCAAAGAAGTTTTAGTAAATCAGGTAGGCTGCTATGGCATTAATTTAGGAAGAATAGATTTTTATGTAGATAACAATAAAGCTAAAGCTTTTGAAGGAAAATCGATTATAGTGTAACTCTATAATCGATTTTTTTATAAAATCAAAAATCGTTTCACACTCATGATTTTTTGAACGGAGTAAAAAAGTCTCTTACTCTATTCATTATTTGCTTTTAACTCGGTATTCAATTTTTCGGTATCAATTACAAATTTATAAAAAGCATAATAACTCGTTACATACAAAACCATTCCCAATGGTCTAAAATAGGTTGGCGGCAAATTATTTAAAAAAAGTTTCTCGATAAAAACAGTAAAATACAAGGCTATAGATAGTACTCCAAAGATAGACAGCCACGGTGTATTTGTAGTTTCAGTCATAAAATAATTCGACAAAATAACTCCGCCAAGAATAGATACTAATATATTTTGGACTAACAAAGGGTAATAACTTCCCTCTGGAATTCCATCCGAAATCGAGAGCAAATAAGAAAAAATAAATACAAAAGGAATTATCGCTATTAGAATAGGTATAAAATCTTTGACCTTATTCAACTTTATAATGTAAACAATTAATAATGTTCTATGAACTATAATTCCGGCTAACCCCAACGTCAAATAAAGTTGTGATTCTGAAATAATAAATATACTGGTAAGCAACAAAAAAAAGATAGTTATAAAAAAAAACTCATTTCTTTCCTTGGAGGTAATCCAATAAAGGTAGATTAGCAAAGCGGCAACTAAGGGTTTAAATGCAAACAAAATCATTTTAAATGAAAATAATTCTGCTATAACTTCTATAAATGCAAAAGAAAACAACAAAAATACGATTGTATTTTCCGGTATAAGATTAAACTTTTTAGTTAGTAGACGCATCCATTTGATTTATTAAATTCATAAAATCATCTTCAGAGATTATAGAAATATTGAGTTTATTAGCTTTTTCTAATTTAGCAGGGCCCATATTATCGCCAGCTATAAGATAATCCGTTTTTGCCGAAATGGAACTTCCTACTTTCCCTCCATTATCTTCAATCGCTTTTTTCAAATCGTCTCTGGAAAATTTCTCAAAAACGCCTGAAACTACAAAGGTTTTTCCAGAAAGTTTAACTGTTGCATTTGGATTTATTTTTTCGATAATTTCAAATTGTATTCCATGTTTTTTAAGTCTATCAATGATAATTCGATTTTCCTGATTATCAAAAAAATCAAGCACACTTTGCGCAATTCGTTCCCCTATTTCATCTACCAGAATCAAATCCATCAAAGTCGCATGACTCAATGCATCGATACTTTTATAATGTTTAGCCAGTTTTTTAGCCACTGTCTCTCCCACAAATCTGATTCCAAGTGCAAACAGAACTCTCTCAAAAGGAATATTTTTTGAATTAGCGACTCCGTTTACCAAATTTTCTGCGGATTTTTGAGCCATTCGTTCCAAAGGAAGAATTTGCTCCACTTTTAATTCATACAAATCGGCATAATTATGAACCAACCCGTTATTGAATAGCAAGGCTACCGTTTCACCGCCAAGACCTTCGATATCCATTGCTTTCCTTGAAATAAAATGCTGGATTCTCCCAATAATCTGTGGCGGACAACCATAAAAATTAGGACAATAATGGTTGGCTTCGCCTTGACTTCTCACTAATTCAGTTTGACATTCCGGGCAATTTGTAATGTACTTTGTTGGCTCTGTATTTTCTGGGCGTTTGCTTAAATCAACAGCAATAATTTTTGGAATAATCTCTCCTCCTTTTTCTACAAAAACAGTATCTCCAACTCGAATATCGAGTTTCTCAATTTGATCTGCATTGTGCAAAGAAGCGCGTTTTACTATAGTTCCGGCTAGTTGCACAGGCTCTAAATTAGCTACTGGAGTTATAGAACCTGTCCTTCCTACTTGATATGAAATAGAATTTAATTTTGTTGAAACCTGTTCTGATTTGAATTTATAAGCAATTGCCCAACGAGGCGATTTCGCAGTAAAACCAAGTTCATCCTGATAATGAAAAGAATTAACTTTTACCACTACTCCATCCGTTTCATAAGGAAGATTATGCCTGTGAGTGTCCCAATAATCTATATATTGAAAAACTCCGTCTAAATTATGTGACAGTTTTGCTTCTTTCGGTGCTTTGAATCCCCACTTTCTGGCAGTTTCCAAGCCTTCAAATTGCGATTTAAAAGGCAGGTTATTTCCAATTAAAAAATACAACAGACAATCCAAAGGTCTTTTTGCAACTTCAGCGCTATCTTGCAATTTCAAACTCCCGGAAGCCGTATTTCTTGGATTAGAATAAGGCGTTTCTCCAATTTCAATTAATTCCTGATTCATTTTTTCAAAACCTGCAAAAGGCAAAATGATTTCGCCACGAACATCAAATTTATCAGGAAAATTGCCTTTCAACTCTAAAGGAATTGATTTTATAGTTTTGATATTGTTCGTCACATCATCACCTTGAAAACCATCGCCTCGCGTAACTGCTCGTTTTAGTTTTCCGTTTTCATAGGTAATGCTGATAGAAGCACCATCGTATTTTAATTCACAAGTATATTCTAATGGAACATCGCCCAGAACTTTCTGAATGCGTTTTTCCCAATCAATTAATTCTTCTTTGGAATAGGAATTATCAAGAGAATACATTCGGTGTTCATGAGCAACAGTTTGGAAATTTTTGGTAATTGCACCCCCTACTCTTTGAGAAGGGGAATTTTCGTCAAAGTATTCTGGATATTTATTTTCTAAATTCTGAAGTTCTTTTAATTTTAAATCAAATTCAAAATCGGAAATCGTGGGTTTATCTAACACATAGTAATTATAATTGTGTTGATTTAATTCTTCCCTTAATTTTTGAATCGTATTTTGAATGTCCATAGAAAATAAAAATTGGCTATTTTAGTTTTGAAAAAGTGTACTAAAATAACCAATTTAAAAGAAATAGCAATGCAATTATGATGTCATAATTTCATTTATTTGCTGATATAAAAGTCCATCGCTTAAAAATGAACCTTGTTGTATCAGTTCAAAAATCGAAGTATTACGCTCTTCGGTAAACTCTTTTTTTCCAACTTTCATTTCAATAGTATCCGTAAACATATTATCGCTAAGCCATTGCAATCCTTCTTTGGTCAAAAAATCAACTTCAGGAACCAATGATTTCAAAACAATCGATTGAACATACGTATCAAAACAATGAAAAAGGAAAATATGATTTTTAGAAAAATGTTCTAAATAAGTAGCTTTTGAAAGAACCCCTTCCCAAATTAAATCAGAGAAAACGTCTAATTCTTGTTCAGCAACTTCGGGTTTTGAAGCTTTAATTGTATCCCACTCCGCTTTATCAATCGCTTGGGTTGCTAAAAAAGTACTGAATTCCTGATTCAATTCTTTAAATTGCTCTTTTGTTAATCTTGAGTATTTCATGAATGTATTTTAGTTTTTAATGTGAAATAATGCTAAAAAAATAATTAAAAAAATATCTTTCAAATAATTTTTTATTTGTGCTGATATTCAAAATTATTTACAGACTATTATTGGCGGTTTCGCCTATAAGGTTAGTCAAATAAAAGCCGCAAAATTAATAAAATTCTAATCCATAATCTGTGATAGGTCTGAAAAAGTATGGAATTATTCAAGTGTAAGTTTCAGCAATACCAATAAAATGCATTTAAACAGACTATAAGATTATGTCCAGTTTTTATTTGCACGTCCAAAAAGTATAAACATAAAAAAAGGGCCCATAAATGAGTCCTTTTTTTATTTAACAAAAAGATTAAACTGATTGTTCTTGCTTCTTTTTTGCTCTTTTCTCCTTGTATGCTTCCCAACTTGCTCCACCTACCCAATAGGATACGAAACCAACTAGAAAAAACATCAACCAAAATCCTATAGTAAGAATGGTTAAGAAAAGTAAAAAGCCTAAGTACTGTGAAAATTCAAACATGTTTTCCGGAATTTTGAATGTAGCTACAAATGTAAGTTTAATTCCTTTTCGTACCAATAAAAAACTACAAAAACTATCAATCAATTTTTATAAAAAAGGAATTATCCGTATTTTAGGACTCTGAATCTGGAGCTGTTTCCGACTGTTCACTCCAATCATTTCTTTTTGAAAGTAAAAAGAAAAGGATTTTCATTCCCATCAGGGCTAAAAAGTAGTAAAAGACATAATTATTCCTAAATAACAACAAAATGAAATTCAGAATAGAAAAAGACACCATGGGTGAAGTGCAAGTTCCAGCTGATAAATATTGGGGCGCACAAACAGAACGTTCAAGAAACAACTTCAAAATAGGCCCATTGGCTTCGATGCCTAAAGAAATCATTGAAGGTTTTGCTTATCTTAAAAAAGCAGCGGCTTATGCCAATTGTGATTTAGGTGTTTTGCCAGTCGAAAAACGCGACGCCATTGCTGCCGTTTGTGATGAAATCCTAGCCGGAAAATTAGATAATGAATTTCCATTGGTAATTTGGCAAACCGGTTCAGGTACGCAAAGTAACATGAACTTAAATGAAGTTGTTGCAAATCGTGCACAAGTTCTTAAAGGATTCAACATTGGCGAAGGCGAACAATTCGTTAAAGCCAATGACGATGTAAATAAATCACAATCTTCAAATGACACCTTCCCTACCGGTATGCACATTGCGGCCTACAAAGCAGTTGTTGAAGTTACTATTCCCGGAGTTGAAAAATTAAGAGATACACTACATGCAAAAGCAGTTGAATTCAACAATGTTGTAAAAATAGGTCGTACACACTTGATGGATGCTACTCCACTTACGTTAGGACAAGAAATTTCAGGGTATGTAGCGCAATTGAACTACGGATTGAAAGCTGTCAAAAATACTTTAGCTCACTTATCAGAAGTGGCTTTAGGTGGAACTGCTGTTGGAACCGGATTAAATACTCCAGAAGGATATGATGTAAAAGTAGCAGAATATATCGCTGAATTTACTGGACATCCGTTTGTAACTGCCGAAAACAAATTTGAAGCTTTAGCAGCACACGATGCTATCGTAGAAACTCATGGAGCATTAAAACAACTGGCTGTTTCTTTGAACAAAATTGCTAATGATGTTCGCATGCTTGCTTCTGGACCACGTTCAGGAATTGGAGAAATCCTTATCCCGGAAAATGAGCCGGGATCTTCCATCATGCCCGGAAAAGTAAACCCAACACAATGTGAAGCATTAACGATGGTTTGCGCACAAGTTATGGGGAATGATGTTGCCATCTCTGTTGGAGGAATGCAAGGGCATTATGAATTGAATGTTTTCAAACCATTGATGGCTGCAAATTTCTTACAATCAGCTCGTTTATTAGGTGATGCTTGTATATCTTTTGACGAACATTGCGCACAAGGTATTGCACCTAACTACAAACGCATCAAAGAATTGGTTGACAATTCATTGATGTTGGTTACGGCTTTGAATACTAAAATTGGATACTACAAATCAGCTGAAATTGCTCAAACTGCACATAAAAATGGAACAACTTTAAAAGAAGAAGCAGTACGATTAGGATACGTAACTTCAGAAGATTTTGATGCTTGGGTTAAACCCGAAGATATGGTAGGAAGTTTTAAATAATAAATTATCAATGACATATTGATAATTATGAGTAATAAATTAATAATCCTGCAATGTTTAACGCTGCAGGATTATTTTATTTTTAAGAAGGAAATAAATACTATTATATTGTATCGATAACTTCTTTCATTATTCGAATGTTTTTCAATTTATCGTCATGATTAAAAATCGGGCTGGTAATCATCAATTCATCGATTTTAGTATAATTAATAAACTGTTTCAATTCGGCAACTAATTTTTCTTTACTTCCTACAAACGAGCAAGCAGTCATTTGATTGACATGAAAATGCTCTTCTTCGCTCATAATTCCATCGAGGGAATCAACTGGCGGCTGCAATGGTTTTCTATCATTCCGAATCAAATTCAGAAACATCTGAGTCAAACTCGTTGCTAATTTTTCGGCTTCTTCATCAGTATCAGCAGCTATTGCATTTACACAAGCCATCGTTTTGGGTTGGTCTAAATATTCCGAAGGCTCAAAATTATCTCGATAAAACTGAAATGCCTGATACATCTGTTTCGGTGCAAAATGTCCTGCAAAAGCATACGGTAATCCATTGGCTGCAGCCAAAGCAGCGCTGTCCATACTAGAGCCTAAAATCCAAATAGGAACTTTTGTCCCTTCAGCAGGAAAAGCACGCACTTTTGCAGTAGCATTGTCCTCCGAGAAAAATTCCTGAAGCGCAGCAACATTTTGAGGAAAGCGTTGCGATTGCTCGAAGAAATCTTTCCGAATCGCTTGTGCAGTTAATCCATCCGTTCCTGGCGCTCTTCCCAATCCTAAATCAATCCGGTTTGGATACAGTATTTCAAGAGTACCAAATTGTTCTGCAATAATTAACGGCGCATGATTGGGGAGCATGATACCACCAGAACCTACACGGATGTTTTGCGTTTGACTGGCAATATAACCAATCAAAACAACCGTCGCTGTACTGGCTACATGCGCCATATTATGATGTTCGGCTAGCCAAAATCGTTTATATCCTAAATTGTCAGCCAGTTGTGCTAACGCTTTTGTTTTTTGTAGTGTTTCGCTTGCATTACTATTTTCGGTGATTATTGCTAATTCTAATAGGGAAATTGGAATATTTTTTGTCATTATAAATTTCAGATTTTAAACAAAATTAGGCAATTACGGAATCTCATTAAATTTTGAGGTGTTAATTGATTTATAATATTTAAAACCACCCGAAAATTGGAATATAAATCTTTGATAAAAAAAAATGGTTTTCCAAATATCAGGATAGCGCATAAAAAATCCCATCTCTTTAACTATAATGGAGACGGGATTTTATTATAAAACAGTGAGGGTAATTAGTTCTTACTCCACTCTGCGATACTATCTTTATTCATTTTTGCGTAGTCTTGGTTTTTAGCAATTTCAGCCGCCGCAAGGGATAATTTCGCAGTTTCGATTGCTCCTTTTTTATCACCAAGTTTAGCTTGAATCAATGATTTCAATCTATTATACCAAAACGGTTTGTCTTTTGTCATATCCAACGCTTTATTTATGTAAACTAAAGCTTTTGCATTGTCGCCATTTGATTGGAATAAAAATTGAGCTGCAGAAAAATAATCAGCAGCAGCTGGTCCAGCTAATGCTTTATCGATATTTGCTGTTGCTTTTTGTTGTGTAGGCACTTCAAATTTTACTGCTGCATACGAGTTCTCCCAGTATATTTCTAAAAAGGCAAAATTATTATCTAAACCACTAATTCCAATAGTGAATGTTTCTGCACTCTTATTCAAAGTTTCTGGTTTAACCGTAGCTCTAAGTGCTACATTTTCTTCTTTCCACTCTTCTGGATTACCCCAGTTATCAGTAGTTTTGTAGAAAATTATTTCCCAACTTTCTATTTTTGGAACTGTATACAATGAATATTTTCCTTTTTTCAAGATTTTACCGTCAATAACAACATCGTCGCTAAAAGATACGGTTGTATTTTCATTAGCCCCAGTTCTCCATACTTTTCCAAAAGGGATTAAATTTCCAAAAACGGCTCTTCCTCTGGCACTTGGTCTTGAATAATTAATTTCTACAGCTGTCAAACCTACTTCTTGCATGATGGTAGATTTTGGACTGGATTGAGGTGTTTTTACCTGAGCTTCGATGGTGAAATTTGCTATAATAATGGCAAATACAATGATTATTTTTTTCATGTTTTAAATTTTTGTGTCATCAAATTTACAAATTCAATGGCTTTCAAATGTTAATTATTCCTTAATTTAGAATCAATATTGGTAACAGCTTCAAAACCCAATTCGTTAAAGTGATTAATTACAACATCAGCTTCCGATAAATCTTGCGCCTCAGAGTGAATACTGTTGTAACCCACACAGAAAATTCCGGCAGCTTTCGCCGCTTTTATTCCATTCGTGCTGTCTTCAATAACGATACAGTTTTCTTTTGGTGCAATTGACAAACTTGCGGCATGTTCAAAAATTGCAGGATGTGGTTTTGATTTAGGAAAATCTTCTCCGCTTACCACATGCGTAAAATACTCATGCAATTTAAACCTGCTAAAAACACGTTCAATAGTAACTTTGGATGCCGAAGAAGCCAGAATCAATTGCATGCCATTTTGATATAATTCTTTAATAAGATTTTCAACACCTTCCAATAATTCCAAATCAGCCTTACTATCAAAAGCATCATTAAAGATGTTTCGTTTTCTTTGAATCAAATCCTCTACTTCTTGTTCTATAACGAAAACTTCTTTCAATTTCTGAAACGTATTTCGAGTAGAAAAACCGGTGAATGAAGTATACATTTCCTCTGTAACAGGAATATTCAACTCATCAAATTGTTTGAAATAAGCATAGCGGTGTACGGGTTCAGTATCGACAATTACACCATCCATGTCAAAAATTACGGTTTGTATCATTTTTTTAGATTTTTAGACTCTTTAGATTTTTAGACTTTTTAGATTTTTTAGAACTGAATACTAAAAAAACTGAATTCTGAACACTATTTCTTAAGTAAATAGCGAATCACGGTTTCTGCAGCATACAAGCCAAATAACCCAGGAATATAACTGTTTGTTCCGTAAAATGATTTTTTGAAATTGGATCCATCGGTCATTTTCAAACTCGTTTCATCCTGAATTTCAGAAGAAAAAACCACTTTTAGTTTATCAATTTTAAATTCTTTCAATCGTCTTCGAATAGTTTTAGCAAAATAACAATTCACAGTATTCGTAATATCTGTTACTTTCACTTTAGAAGCTTCCATTTTCCCGCCAGCGCCCATACTGCTTATAATTTTGACTCTTTTTCGTTTGGCACCAATGATCAAATTTAGCTTTGGAGTCACGCTGTCAATGCAATCTAAAACATAATCAAATTCCTCTGAAACAATTTCGAAAGCACGTTCCGGCGAAAGAAATTCCTGTACCCGAGTCAATTTCAATTCTGGATTGATGTCCTTTAATCGATCACCAACAACAGTAACTTTTGGTTGTCCCACGGTCGAATGTAAAGCAGGTAATTGGCGGTTTACATTGGTAATATCAACTACGTCACCATCAATAATAGTCATGGTTCCCACTCCTGCTCTTGCCAAAAATTCAGCTGCAAAAGAACCAACGCCACCCAATCCTACAACCAATACATTTGCATTTTTCAAATTATCTAAACCTTCTTTTTTGAATAAAAGTTCGGCTCTTTCTGTCCACTCTGCCATTGTTTTTTGTTTAAAGTTTAATGTTTTTGAAAAATTTTGAAATCAAAAACTTCATTAAAATTTGTATTCACTTTTTCTTTTATTTCTGAGACTGAAATTCCTTTGTATTTTGCTGCCAATTCATAAACTGCCTCAATTCCTTCCTCAACCGTATCCGTTTCCAGAAAAAATCGATTATCAGGAACGCTTTTAAAAACAGCTTCCAGTTCTGGATTGAGCAATAAATATTTCCCAAACGAAATATAAAATCCATTGTCCAGTATTTGTTTGGCGACTTGTATATTTTTCGAAAATCCATGAACCAGCATTGGAACTGAAATATTCAATTTTTTCTTAATGGCAATCAGTTCCTGAAAAGCCGCAACGCAATGTATAACCACTGGTTTTTGATATTGCTGTGCCAAAAGCAATTGTTTTTCGAAAACCATTTGTTGCAATTCCATCGGAATATCGATGCGTTTGTCCAATCCGCATTCGCCTACAGCGAGACAATTTGCCTCTTGCAATTTACTTTCGATTATCGCCAAGTCAGCTTCTATTCGTTCTTCAACGATAAACCAAGGATGAATCCCGATGGAATAATTCGGAATTGTTGCATCAAATTCCTGAGGATATTGATTCACTAATTCCAACACATTCGGTTGATTAGTCCATTTATGCGTATGCAGATTAAAGAATTCCATTAGTCGTGAAATTTTTTAACTCCTGCTTTTATTTCGATATCCAAATCATTTTCCAAAGGAACTTTTGGACAGGAATATTTGTGATTATATGCGCAATATGGATTGTATGATGTATTAAAATCAATTACGATGGTATCTCCTTTTGGAATTCTTAAATCGATATATTTCCCGCCAATGTAGCTTTCCTTGCCTGAAGTCAAATCGGAAAACGGCAGAAATAAATAGTCTTTATACTCCTTCTTTTTTGAAAGTTCAATGTTTTTATAGACATTCAGTTTAAAATCCAGACCGTCAATTGTAAAAGAAAGTTCGCCATATTTGACATACAATGGTTTTCTGTCTGTAGACGTTTCCATTTCAAATGGTTTCTCTTTTTGAGTTCTGATAAACTTTGCGACCACAAAAAAAGTTTCGCTTGCAGGGTAAAAATCAAGTGTTTTGAACTCTGCTAAATCTTCTGCAGTCAAAGGACTTTTCTTGGCATCCGCATATTCTTCGTTCAATTCCTTTTGAAATTTGGCAACAGCCGAAACGTCAAATTTATCTTGGCCAAAGCCAATATTCAATTGTAATAAAATAAACAAAGTGAATAGCGTTCTCATGTTTTTATTTTTATGCAAAAATAGTTTAAAAGTTACTAGGACACAAAGGCGCATCGGAACAAAGTTTTCTACCTTTGTGAAATTATAACTCATTATATGTTTCAAACAGCTTTTCAACGTTACATAAATAATTTCAAAGGCTTCACCAGAGAAATTTGGATACTTACCCTAATTACTTTTATCAATCGCGCTGGTACCATGGTCTTGCCCTTCTTATCAAAATATCTAAAAGAAGATTTGAGTTTTTCCTATGCACAAGTCGGATGGATTATGGTAGCTTTTGGTTTTGGTTCCATGCTTGGTTCGTGGCTTGGTGGCAAATTATCTGATAAAATAGGTTTCTATAGAATAATGGTTTTCAGTTTGTTCACCAGCGGAATACTGCTGTTTTTAGTACAATACATTCGAACATTTTGGGGATTATGCATTGGTATGTTCGTCATTATGACCGTTGCTGATATGTTTCGTCCCGCCATGTTCGTTTCCTTAGCGACCTACGCTAAGCCTGAAAATCGCACCAGAGCGCTGACTTTAGTTCGATTAGCGGTAAATTTAGGATTTACAGCTGGACCGGCTTTAGGAGGTTTGATTATCATGAATTTAGGCTACAGCGGATTGTTTTGGGTAGATGGAAGTTCTTGTATTATTTCAATATTAATTTTTACCTTATTAGTAAAAGAGCGCAAAAAACCAGCCGATTTAGACTCCGCAAATAGCGAAACCGAAATACCTGCTTCCGTTTTCAAAGACAAGATATTCTGGATTTTTCTCTTTATCTGTTTTATAACGGCCATGCTTTTCTTTCAACTTTTCACCACTTTGCCTTTATATCACAATGAAAAATTTGGTTTAACCGAGTTTCAAAGCGGACTTTTATTATCCTTAAATGGGCTTTTGATTTTCTTTCTCGAAATGCCAATTGTAAGTATAAGCCAAAGAAAAAACATCGATAAACTCAAAATTATACTTTGGGGTTCGTTGCTGATGTCTCTAAGTTTCTATGTTTTAATGATTAATATGTGGGCAGGAATATTAATTGTGAGTATCCTTTTTATCACTTTTGGAGAAATGTTCATCTTCCCGTTCTCTAATTCTTTTGCGTTAAGCCGAGCGCCAAAAGGACACGAGGGTCGCTATATGGCACTGTTTACAATGAGTTTCAGCTTGGCACACATTGCAAGTTCTAAGACGGGACTAGAAATTATAGCCACTTTTGGCTATCAAGCCAACTGGTTTGTCATGGGAAGTTTAGGGATTTTATCAGTCGCAGGCTGTATCTGGCTGCAAAAACTCGTTCAAAAAGAACAAAACTAATTCCATTATCATTCTTTGGGCGTGACCCTATAAAAAAAAGGGGCTTAGCAACAACATCGTTACTGGCCCCTTTTCTTTATAGCTGTCGTCCCGAACTTTCGGGATATACGCGCTACTTCGGTAGCTAGCTTTTATCCCTCACATAACCATATTTTCATAATAACGTCTCTGATCAAAAGATTTTCCAGTTTCCAGAAACTACTTAAAGAAGTTAAAAAAACTATAAAAATAGTTATTAAACTGCATTTATAGTTGTGCAACTATAAAATTAGTTGTAAGTTTGATTTAAATAAAAAAATCATGCAAAAACTGACTAATAAAGAAGAAGAAATCATGCACATTTTATGGAAGCTCAAAAAAGCATTCGTAAAAGAAGTCCTTGCAGAAATAACAGAAGATCAACCGCATTACAACACACTTTCAACCATTGTGCGCAATCTCGAAGAAAAAGGTTTTGTTTCTCACAATGCCTTTGGGAACACGCACCAATATTATCCTATAGTGAGTTTAGAAGATTATAGAAAGCGCTTTATGAGTACGGCAATCGATAATTATTTTGATAGTTCTTATAAAAATATGGTATCGCATTTTGCCAAAGAAGAAAAAATTTCTGCAGCTGAATTACGGGAAATTTTAGCCATGATTGAAAATCAAAAAGAGGAAATATAAACTATATAGTAACAACAATATTTATGGAAGCATTCTATATTTATCTTATCAAATCCAGTGGATTAATTGCGCTGTTTTATTTGGCTTATCATTTTATGTTGCGAAAAGAAACCTTTTTTACCAGCAATCGTTGGTTTCTGTTACTGGGTTTATTTACTTCCGTTCTTTTGCCGTTAGTCGTTTTTACGAAAATAATCTGGGTCGAACCTACTCCTGTAAATTATGATTGGTCATCATTACCTATAACTACAACTGTAAATGAAGACCATACAGAAGAATATATTTATCTTGGATTAGCAGTGCTGTACTGTATGGGTGCATTATTTCTATTAACTAAATTTGGTTTTGATTTTTACAGTTTACAAAAAGTATTTAAAGGAAAAATAATAAAACGTCAAGCCGATTTTAAATTCATTGACTTACAAGACAACCTCGCTCCGTTCTCATTTTTTAATACTATCGTTTACAATTCGTCCTTATACAGCAGTTCCGAACTAGAAAATATTTTGGAACATGAAAAAGTGCATAGTGAGCAAAATCATACTGTTGATGTATTGATTTCAAGACTGTTTTGTATCCTTTTTTGGTTCAATCCATTTATTTGGTTGTACAAAAAAGCGATTTTACAAAACCTAGAATTCATCGCTGACAGCGAAGCCTCAAAAAAAATATTAGACAAAAAAGCATATCAATTCACATTTTTAAAAATAACAACACACGAAAATTGTGTTGCCATTACTAATCATTTTTATCAATCATTAATCAAAAAACGAATTGTTATGTTAAACAAAAATCAATCAAAAAAATCGAATTCCTGGAAGTACACGCTTGTTCTGCCGGCTTTAGTAGCATTTGTATCTTTATTTCAAATTGAAGTAGTTGCTCAGGAAAAAGTATATTTCCAAGCATCAACAAAAATTATAAAAACAGATGAACAACCAAAAGATGTTTATGAAATAGACAAAAACACTACTGATGAAGAACTAGAAGAAAAATCTAGGAATTTAAAAGAAAACTATGCCATTATAGCTGATTTTTCCGGTATCAAAAGAAATTCTAAAAACGAATTAACCGCCATTAAAGTTAATTTAAAAAAAGGAAAAGAAATTGCTCAGAAAATGGAAACAAAAGGAAATGAAGCAATAAATAAATTTGCCATTATAGTGTCTAAAAATAATAATGGGATGCTTTCTGTAAATTTTGGTTCAGATGAAAATAGCAACAATCAAAAAAGTACGCCTATTGCTCCTAATGCCCCGTCAATAATCGAAAAGGAAATTTATATCGACGGTAAAAAAGTGAGCAACGAAGAATTAGATCGCAGCAATCCGGATGACATAGCCACAATGAATGTCATTAACGAGAATAACAAATCTATAATTAAAATTGTAACAAAAGAAAAAAGAGCAGAAAGTATTAGTCTATTTAATTTTAATACTCCAGCAACTGATTTAGGTATAGAAAATGTAGATCCTAACAGTTTAAAAATTATTCAAAAACCAAAAAACACCTATACAATTACAAAAAAAACTACTGAAATAAATGGTGTTCCTGGTGATGCAGAATATTTTATTGACGGAAAAAAAGTAAGCCCGCTAGAGGCCGAAAGTATGAATCCAAATCATATTAGCTCAGTTAATGTTCAAAAAGAGGGGACTTCAACTAAGAACTCAATCCGTATTATTACTAAAAGCTATTTGGATGCGAAAGAAGTGATACCAGAGCTACCATCTCCTCCTGCTCCTCCAACTTTTAAATCTAAAGCTCCAAAAGTAGACCCTGCTAAAAAGGATAATCAAGGTTGGGGAATTAGTTTTGAAACCTCTGCGCCAGAAGACAATATTACGAGAATTCAAAATGATAAAAATGTCGACTATAAAAAAGCTATTATCATTATTAATGGAAAAATCAGTGATTATAAAGCTTTGAATAAATTAAAGCCAGAGGATATTTTTTCAGTTGGTGCTCAAAAGCCATCAAATGGACCTGAAAGCACAAAACAGAATGCGTTAAAAAAATATGGAAAAAAAGCATTGAATGGGATTATTGAAATTGAAACAAAAGAATTTCATAAAAAATAAACTCCCATTAATAACCCCAAAAGACGGTCCCCATCAAGACCGTCTTTTTTTATATCTTTGTCCAAAATAAAACTGTATGTATAAAATTCTAGCCAAAATAAACAAAGTCATTTTACCAAGTTTCACAAAGAAGCGTTTGGATTTGGCAAAAGCCAAGAAATGGCAAATGGCAATTATTAGTTTTAGGTACTACGTAACGACGCGTGCGCTAGATTAATACGTAATTGCAGCAAAAATTTCATTTCCCTTGATTTTTGCCCTTCCATTCAAGAAAGCTAATTCCATCAGGAAATTGCATTGCACGATTTCTCCGCCCAATCGTTCCACTAATTCACAAACTGCTTTCGCCGTTCCGCCAGTTGCCAAAACATCATCGTGAATCAGGATTCTATCCCCTTTTTGAATCGCATCGGTATGAATTTCTAAAGTATCTGTTCCATATTCTAAATCATAAGTCGCCGAAATAGTTTCATAAGGCAACTTGTTGGGTTTTCGAACTGGAATAAAACCAACATTCAATTCCTGAGCAATCAACATTCCAAAGAAAAATCCCCGACTTTCCACTCCTATTACCTTGTCAATTTTTTTGTCTTTCAAGGACGAAATCAGTATTTCAAGACATTTCTTCCTTGCTTTGGGATTAATTAGCAACGGAGTGATGTCTTTAAACAAAATTCCTTGTTTAGGAAAACCCTGAATATCACGGATATAATTTTTCAACGCCATATTTTTTTTATTTTTTACAATTTTACACTTGCAAATTACACATTTATACCTATATTTGCACCCGCTAAGACGCCTTAATTAAGACATCAATAGCAACAAAATGGCCTTGTGGCGCAACTGAATAGCGCACTTGATTACGGCTCAAGAGGTTACTGGTTTGAATCCAGTCAAGGTCACAAAACCCCAACAAACGTTGGGGTTTTTTTATGTTTTTTATCGAAAAGTGTACTAAATCCGAGAATTTTTAGCTAATCTACTAAAAAAACATCAAAAAGCAAATATAACCCAGTACACTGTTTAATACACTCCTGAGTACACCGTTAAAAATACAATTATAGAATCCAAAAACTAACTTACTTTTTTACGACTAATTTTCTAATTCTTGTATTCCAATTTGAAGTTGACAAATCAATTTGCATTAAGCAGCATTTTTTAAACACATTATTATTAATATCGGCAGTCTATCTTAATGTTCGTAATTATGCTTACTGTAAATAACCATCAAATACCATTTTGGACAAAATTCTAATTCTAATTTTAATTTTGCGTTTTGTTACTTATCGAAAAAGTTTTGAAGTAGCTTTTTTATAAACATCGCTTTTTGCTTATCATTTTGGATAAAGAAATACATTTCGTGATATTATCTTAAAATTATTTAGTAAACAAAACACTAAAATACAAAAGCAAAAATAAAATAATCAAAATGTGGAAAACCGTAAAGTGATTCCTTTTAAAAATTTTATTTTTGAAAACTAATCCTTAAAACCTTTTTCTAATAGCTAATATTAATTGTATAAAAGTGTATAAGCTATTCATAAATTAAATAGTTTATTCTTATAAAAACATATAAATTTACAGTTTTACATATATTTTAAGAACACCAACTAAGAACATCAATGGATAGTTTTATTACGCATACCTAGTAATATATAATTTTAAACAATACTTGTAAATGAGTGAATCAAAATTTAAAAAATATTTTGGATATAACAGCCAATAAGATTAATTTATATCTCCTTCAAGCAAGTTATTTCACAACAATTTTACGAATTATTGAAACAAGCAAAATAAAATAATTTTATTTAATGAATTTTACACCAGGCCAACGCATCACTACTCGTGATGAAGATTTTATAATAAATGATAGCACTGAAAATAATGGTAATTGGATACTGAAAGTAGAAGGAATTTCTGAATTGGTAAAAGGGAAACGTTTTATTTTCGATACCAATATTGATAAAAACATACGAGTATTAGATCCTAGAGAAACGCAATTAGTTGCCGATATTGATTATGGTTACCGTAAGACAAAGCTGTTTGTAGAAAACCAAATAAGGAATTCTTCTGTTTACAGTAAACAAATTACCATTGCGCATAAAGCGGCTTTTAACCTAGCTGACTACCAGTTAGAACCTACTTTAAAAGCTTTCGATTTACCAAGGCCAAGATTATTAATCGCTGATGGTGTAGGTCTAGGTAAAACGGTAGAAGTCGGTATTTTCCTTTCAGAAATGATTAAACGTGGAAAAGGAAAGCGAATTATGGTACTGGCTCTTAAATCTATTTTAGCGCAATTTCAACAAGAAATCTGGAACCGTTTTTCCATTCCTTTGGTACGATTGGATTCGGATGGGATTTCTAGGATTAAATCTGACTTACCAACCAATAAAAATCCTTTTGATTATTATGACAAAACTATTGTGTCTATTGATACTTTAAAAAATAATGCCAAGTTCCAGCATTATATAGAAAAAACAAAATGGGATATTATTGTTATTGATGAATGCCATACTGTATCTAATTCTGCATCACTTCGCGGTAGCTTAGCGCAATTACTTAGTACTAAATGTGAATCTCTTATTTTAACTTCTGCTACACCCCACAATGGTAAGAAGCAAAACTTTGCCAATCTTATTAATATGATCGAACCATTGGCAATTAAGGATGAACAAAACTATTTTAAAGACGATATTGAACCCTACTATGTTCGAAGATTTAAAAACGATATCGCTGATGAAGTGGTGCGTTCAAATTTTCAAGAACGAGCGGTTCAATCGATTCATGCAGACTTGTCAGATGCGGAAAATGATTTTTTATCTATTCAACAAAAAATAAAATTTACCGCTTTAGAAGGACTAAATTCCGACGATGTCACTGACGATCTCTTTGGTAAAAAAACAAAAAAGGGAAAAAAGAAAGATTTACTTTTTGCCATCGGTCTTTTTAAGGCTTATATGTCATCTCCAGAGGCTGCCTTGAGTACAGTAAAAAACCGCATTCAAAAAGTAAAAGAGGTGGAGATTCGAGAAGAAATCGTGGAACAAAATTTAGACCTATTAGAAAACCTTAAAGATCAACTTGAAACGATCATTAATTTAAGACTAGATACTAAATATGCTGCTTTTCGCGATGAACTTATTAAATTGAAATGGAATGGTAGAAAAAATGATTTTCGAATTGTGGTCTTTGCAGAACGTATTGAGACATTAAAAGCATTACGTCAAAAATTACAAATAGATTTTAAGTTAGATAACGAAGTCATTGCTGATTTTCATGGTTCTTTAACTGATATGGAACAACAGCGCATTATTGAAGACTTTGGTAAAGCCGATTCTAATTATCGTGTTTTACTAACTTCAGATGCGGGTTCACAAGGGGTTAACTTACACTACTATTGCAATCACATGTTCAATTATGACATTCCTTGGTCATTGATAACATTAGAGCAAAGAAATGGGCGTATCGATCGTTACGGACAAACCAAGACTCCATACATTCATTACATCATTGCTAAATCGGATCTTGAGGGACTCAAAGATGATTTACATATTGTCAATAAACTAAAAGAAAAAGAAGAAACGGTTTATCAATCTTTAGGGGATGCTGCTTCTGTTTATAAGCTCTATGACGCTACTTCTGAGGAAGATTTAGTTTTAAAAACGATTGCTACGGGTAATATTGATTTGCTAGATAAACCAGCGGTTCAGGAATTAACTGATGACTCCTTTGATGCTTTGTTTAATGATGCTACCCCAAAATTACAAGTAGCACACCCTATTGCAGAAATGAACTCTTTATTTGAAGATGAGAAGTCTTATTATTCAGCATTAATAGAACAACTAAAAACCGATAAATATTTAAAATTTGATGATGCTACATTCGAAGGGAATTTGTTAGAAATAAAAAACACCAAAGAGCTCAATCGCATTCTTTATGATTTACCTATTGAAGCAAAACCGATCAAAAAAGAAGGAGTATATCAACTCTCACTTGATAAAGACGATGTGCAAAAAGCTATAGAGGAAGCTCGAAAGAAAAAAGGAGAATGGTCGAAGTTTCAGATGTTATATGAACTGCACCCTGTGGTCAAATATTTAATGACACAGTTAGAAGCTTCTGTAGATAAAGATGTGGCACTAGTAGCAAAGTTGTCTCAAGTTACTTCCAACACCGCTTTTTTCCTGATACAGGGAATTGTAGCTAACAATCTGGGGCAATCTATTTTATCAGACTTTTTTGTAATCCCAATGTTACTAAACGGTGGTTTACGAGGCAGACCTATTCCTTTTGAAGATTTTGTAAAAGAATACCATCTAACCGATAATCTTTACACGCAAGAAATTCCAGAGTCAGAATTGAGTCAATTGCAAACCATTCTACCGCAAGCTATCGATTTCGCACATCAACTTCACATGGATCAAGAGCAACAAAAGCTTCAATTAGACATGGAGAAAAAAATGGCGGTATATGAAGAAAAATTAAAGAATTGGAAACATAGTAAAGAAAACCAAATACGATTGGAGTTTGCCGATGCTGTAGAAACAGGTTTTATTAAGAAAAGAAAGAAGGATAAAGAATATCAAATGGAAACGATTCTTAATAACTCCAGTCAATATTTTAAAGATTTGACCAGCTTAAATGGGCATCCATTTTTAAAAGTAGTAGCCGTTTTTTACAACAACTAAAAGAAATACAAATGATTCATTTCATTAACAATATAGGCGATTATTTCACTTCCAACTATTTTGACGACAACTTTACCAAAAAAGTAATCGACAAATCAGGTTTTAGTGTCGAAGCAATCAAAGAGTTCAGTAAAACAATTGGGCAACTTAAACCGGAATACTTTAAACTCAAACAGAGGTTTATTGAAAATCATCTACGTACCAAAGATAAAATCAATTTATCTAATGCATTTCATTCCAAAATATTAAGTGCTTTAGGCTATGATGTTGCGTGCGATCAATACGAAAAACCTTTTTACATTAATGACAAATCGGTCTTGCCGGTTAGACAAATCCTTTACCGTGGAGCTAAACCGCATTTAATGGTAATGGAAATGCATGCCATGATTAAAACCTCTGACGAAGAACCAGATGGCCTTTTTGAACAAGCCTATAACTCAAATAACGATCTAGAAGATAAGTTTTCAAAAGAACAAAAATACCATCGTGCACAATGGGCAGATATTTTTACTGTTCCTGAGGGGGTAAGTATTTCTCCAATGATTATCAATCAGGCAATAAATGAATTGTTTTTGATGCCCGAAAATAGCCGTCCAAAATACGTGCTACTTTTAGCTGGTAATCAATATTTTTTATTAGAATCCGATAAATGGTTTAGAGGTTCTTACCTACAATTAGACCTAGAAGCCTTGTTTGATGATGCAGCGATCAACAAAGATTATTACGCTGTTTTTTACCTCTTGCTTGGCAAAAAATTACTTGCTCCTACGGCCGATATGATTTTAATGGAACAATTGGAAGAAGATGCACACAAAGCAGCCTATGAGGTAACCCAAGATTTAAAAGAAGGTGTCATTCATGCCGTAGAATGCCTGGCTAATGAAGCCGTATTTAACTGGACAGCACAGGGATTCAATCAAGATGAAATAGATGCTACCAAGCTGAAAGACGACTGCCTAAACATGGTGTACCGTCTCTTATTTTTGTTTTATGCCGAATCTAGAGAAGATTTAGACATACTGCCTTCTAATGACGAAGTTTATGAACACGGCTATTCTCTAGAAATGTTACGCGATTTAGAACAAGTACCTTTGGTTACTGAATCTAGTATCAATGGGTATTTCTTTCATGAATCTCTTTTTCAACTTTTTAAGTTATTAAATAGTGGTTATAGAGAACATGATGGCGTAAATAAGAGTTTCAAGATCAGGCATTTGGACTCTCCTATGTTTGCTCCCGAGAACCTGCATTACCTCAACCGAGTTAAAATTAGAAATCAAGTGTGGCAAGATGTGATTTGCCAATTATCACTTTCTAAAAAACAAAACAAAAAAGATCGTGGCCGCATATCCTATGCTAATTTAGGTATCAACCAATTAGGATCTGTTTACGAAAGCTTACTGGCATTCCGCGGTTTTTTGGCAGAAACCGATTATATCGAAGTACACCGCAAACGAAAGAAAAACGAGAATTCAGAACAAGTTGTGCGTACAGATGGCTCCTATCTGGTACCTCGATTCCGTTTAGATGATTTTGACCACAATGAGGTATATCATACCGAAAAAGCAGATGATACAGAAGAGTTAAAGGTAATCCCTAAAGGAACGTTTATTTACCGTCTTAGCGGTCGCGACCGTCAAAAATCGGCTTCGTATTATACACCTGAAGTACTCACGCAGACTACCGTAAAATATACGCTCAAGCCTATTTTAGAACGCTTGGACAAAGGTGAAATGAAGGCGCTTGGACTTGCTGGATCTTAAAATTTTAGAACCCGCTATGGGAGCTGCCGCTTTTCATAACGAAGCGATTAATCAATTGGCGCAAGCTTATCTTACCTACCGCCAGCAGGAAATGAAAAAGCAGGTAGACCCCAATCAATATCAACAGGAAATTCAAAAAATAAAAGCCTACATCGCGCTAAACAATGTCTATGGTGTCGATCTTAACCCTACTGCTGTAGAGCTAGGAAAGCTTTCTTTATGGCTTAATGTGATACACAAAGACATGCAAACCCCATTCTTTGGTTATCGATTAGGGGTTGGAAATGCCGTGGTGGGTAGCTGGCTCAAAGTATATAAACACAAAGATTTTTCGTTTGAAGCCAAAGGAGCAACTGGTTTTGTAAAAAAAGAATGGTGGTATACAGCACCAAAACATTTAGAATTTGGTAAAAAAGGAGTGCTAAGGGCAGCAGACGAAATATATCATTTCTTATTACCTGATGTGGGAATGGCATCTTCTGGAGGTATCAAATTGCTTAAAGAAAGCTATGCCGCTGAAGCCAAACGTGTAACCGACTGGCGAAAAACCTTTTGCGAACCTTTACGTAAAGAAGAGTTTGAACAATTACAAAAAATAGCCAATGCTGTTGATGCCCTATTGCTAGAGCATTATGAAATTCAAAAAAATATTGGTCTTGTTACTCGTGCCAATACTGATTTTTTTGGAAACCAAGAAGAGGTACTAACTTTCGATTTTCAATCCTATTCGTACGAACAGAAACAAGCTTTTGCCGAAAACAGACTGAAACCTAATGCGCCCTACCACAAGCTAAAACAGCTTATGGATTACTGGTGTAGCCTCTGGTTTTGGGATGTGCGTGATGCAAAAGATTTGCCTACCCGTGCTGAATGGTACAGCGATTTAGTACAAATTTTAAATATCGATCTCGATGATATCCATGAGGTAAATACTGAAGATGAAAATGCGATACGTGATTACCGAAAAGATAAAAGGGCGATAGCCAAGCAATTGACCGATGCCTTAAAGCAATCCTCCTCCTCACTTTTTGTTAATGATAGAGCTGTATTAGTAGCTAAATATGCCGAGCAATATAAATTCTTTCATTATGAACTAGAATTTATAGAAGTTTTTCGCGAACGCAATGGTTTTGATATTGCCGTAGGAAACCCGCCTTGGTTGAAAGTGACTTTTGAAGAAAAAGGTTTGATGTCTGAAATTTATCCTGAATTAGAGATTCGTAAAATTTCAGCTTCTAACGTAAAAAAACTTCAATCAGAATTTCTCAACAATAATGATCAAAAATTAATATATTTTGAAGAAAATATCGAAACAGAGGCAGTTTCCTTTTTTATGAAAGCTCATCAAAATTATCCATTATTAAAAGGACAACAAACAAATATTTATAAATGTATTTTGTTTAATGGTTTGATTTTGATACGAAAAGAAGGGTTTCTAGGTTTGATTCATCCAGAAAGTGTTTATGACGATCCGAATGGTCAAGAGTTCAGGAAAGTGCTTTATAAAAAACTAAAGTACCATTTTCAATTTGTAAATACTCTAAAACTATTCTCAGAAATACTACATTGGGTAACTTATGGAATTAATATATATGGTGAAAACGGTGATTTAATTGATTTTTATTCAATTAATAATCTATATCATCCTTCAACCATTGAGCTATCTTTAAAAACAAAATCTATAGAACCTTGTGAGGGTTTAAAAATTAAGACTGAAACAGGCTACACTTGGAATACTAAGCCTCATCAAGATAGAGTTATTAATATAAATGAATCTACTTTAAAAATACTGTCAAAATTTAGTGGAGATATAAATGAATGGTTTTCAAACAAGTTGTTAAGTATACATAGTACGCAAGTCATATCAATTATAGACAAGATAGGAAGTTTAGATTCTAAAATTGCAAATATTGAAAGCAAGACTTCTATGGGTTTTGATGAAAATAAAGCACAGGAATTGAATCATATAAGAAAAGAAACAAAACAAGGATCTATTGAGAAGTCAAATTTCGTGCTGAATGGACCGCATTTTTACGTTAATAATATTTTTTATAACACTCCTAGACAAGAATGTAATAAACCTTTAGATTACGATTCAATAGTATTATCTAAAATTGATGAGAATTTTTGTAGTAGATCCAATTTTCACTTAAATGAAAAATTAAAATCAATAAATAAAGAAGAATTAAATTTCAAAAGTATTTGGGATCAATATAAGATTGTTTTTAGTAGAAGACTCAGTCTTTCTGGAGAGCGAACTTTGCAAAGTTGTATTGTGCCTCCAAATGTTTCTCACGTTAATAGTGTTATTTCTTTGACTGTCTTCAATCAAAACGAATTGATTTATTTGGGATCCCTTTTAGGATCTATTGTATATGACTTTTATTTGAAAACAATTGGTCGTGGAGATCTTTATGATTTTGTATTAAAAGATGTGCCGATCCCTAGAGTAATTGACTCTAAGATTTCAAAATTACTTAAGAATAGAACATTATTATTGAATTGTTTAAGTATACACTACTCCGCGCTATGGAAAAACTTATATAACGGAGATATTACTGAAGATTCATGGTCTATAGAAGATTCTCGTCTTAAAGCATTTTCTGATCTAACGCTAGAATGGACATCGACAACTCCATTGCGTAATTATTTTGAAAGAAGAATGGCATTAGTAGAAATTGATGTGATTACTGCTATGGCACTCAACCTCAACTTAGAAGAGTTGATCTTGATGTACAACATTCAGTTTCCTGTATTGCAACAAAACGAAGATGATACTTGGTATGATACCAAAGGAAATATTGTATTTACCTGTAGCAAAGGACTCGTAGGTGTTGGCCTCGACCGCGCAGATTGGGACAAAATAAAAGAGCTGCCTGGAGGCGAAACGCATGAGCACACCATTACCAAATCAGAATTATACCAAGGCGAAAAAGTAACCTATTATGCCCCTTTTACTAAATGTGACCGTGTAGAAGATTACAAAAAAGCTTGGGCACATTTTGAAGAACGTTTTAATGAAGAAAAATAAATTATGAGCCAACTAACCACCGAAGGAATAGTAAAATTAGTTAATAAATGGAGGGATACCTATATATTAAATCCTTCAACATTACTATCAGGCTATAGACAAGAAAATCAAACAGTAGCCGACTATAATGGACGTCAGTTACTAGAATTAATGCAAAATGCCGATGATGCACAAAGTGACTGCATCTACATAGAGTTGGATACTAATAAAAAGTCACTTAGCATTGCTAACAATGGCACAGCCTTTAGTTTAGATGGTGTGGAATCTTTGATGTATACAGGACTTTCAACAAAAAATAAGGTTGAATTTATTGGTAACAAAGGTTTAGGATTTCGTTCCATTCTCAACTGGGTAGATCAGGTAAGCATTCTAACACAGGAAGTGAGTTTTCGTTTTTCTAAAAGTTATTCCGATCAATATTTTGATCAATATATTGCTATTGAAGAAGTAGTAAAAGAGCGGATTCAAAAAGAAATAGCTGAAAAGAAAATAGGTTTAGTTGAAAAGCCTATTGCCGCTTTGGCATTTCCAGAAATCATTGCACAAAAAGACAATGAGTTTGTGACTAACGTCATCTTACATTTTAAGGAAGCTGAGTTGCCTAAAATTGAGGATCAGATTGAGGCAGTTAGTGAAGAAATCCTATTATTTCTGCCAAATATCAAAAAAGTGGTTTTAAATAAAGATGGGGAAAGAATAGAACTAAACAAATCATTAGATGAAGAGCAAGAAATCATTATTAACGAAAGTCATTGGAATATATTTCGATCACCAGAACAAACTTATAATGAAACTACAAAATTCAAATACTGTATTGCTTGGAAAGACGTTTGGGATATCGAGGGAATGTTTTTCAATTATTTCCCTACCGATGTAACAACCGATTTGCCTTGTATTATTCATGCTACATTTGACTTAACCAATAATCGAAAAGAAATCAATGATAATGCACAGAATACTTTTATACTCGCTGAAATTGTAAATGCGTTAGGAATCATTGCAGAGCAACATTTAAAAACAAGCCCACCTGATTGGCGTGCCTACCAATTTCTTACTCAGAAGCTTGCGAACAGTCGTAAAGTACTGAAAACTTTTTATGAAAACGTTAGGTCAAAAAGAGAAAACATTGCCTGTTACCCTACCCTAGATGGTCAATATGTAACAAAAGAAGAAGTGATTTACCACGGTGACGCATTTTCTACTTGGGTAGAAGAAAATGGATTTGGGAACTACTTTCCAGGATTATTGAAAAAGCCTATTGAAAAATTGAATATTGCTAAACGATATACTGTGCAAGCATTTTTAGAATTGGTGCAAGAATTGAATCTCTCGCTGAATTTAGAACAAAGAGTAGCACTGATTGGGATCTTAGCAAAAAACGAGAATGGCTATTTTAACGATTTGCATAATAACTCTATACAACTGCCACTTTTATTAAATACTAAGGGTGAGGTTGTCCCCTCGAACATCAGAGTTTTTACAAAGGATACTGACGAAAGCGAATTGGAGTTTCCTGATTACATAAAAGACCATATCCAATTTATTTCGACAGATCTGTATATTCAATTAAGACAAACATTCAATGAAGAAATCAGCGCTCGAAAATTAGAAAGTGAAAGTGGTGATGCCAGAGCAATAAAACGTTTTTTGGATCCGATTATCAATATTGGTTTGGATGACATTATTGGAGTTATTCAACAGATAGTTTCGGAAACTAATAAAACTCTAAAAACAGCACCCAATCAGCAGGATATTATTCAGCAAATGGTGGTTTCCTTATTTTCAATTTTTATATCCAACCCTAAAAGAAGAGGAAATCTATCATCTATAGAAAAAATTCCTTTACTGTCACGCACCAATGAGCTGCAGTATGCAGACGAATTGTATTTTGGAAAAGAATACGCTGCAGGAATAGATACCGAAAAAATATTTGAAGGTATAAAAAACGACAAAGACTATTTAGCCAGTAATGACTTCTTTAAAATAACTGCAGAAGAGGACGTGATAATCAATTTTTTTAAATGGTTGAATGTTAATTTATATAGTAAATTCGAGATAATCAAAAAAAATCTAGGACGTTGGGAGCATGATGAATACTCTAAAATCATACTGTCTTTACACAAAGAACAAAGGACTGATGTGTTTAAAAATTATACTGTTAAGTCCATTAAATCCTTTTCTGATATATTAAAAAACAAAGCTTTTTCTATTGAAAAACTAATTGCCTGGATTGCTAAAGACGAACAATTATTAGAACAAATGCGTTATACTAGTTCTGATCAGTTTGATACCCAATTTGGAACAGAGCGAAAAGAGATTCATCATAAACCATCGTATTTATCATCTCAAATTTTCACGTCAGGAATAACTAACAACGTAGTGGCTTCTATGCCTATTGGAGGTTTAAATACATTTATATCTATAAATACAACTGACTCCTTTTTTACAGATTTAAAAATTAAAGAATACACAATTCAGGAGATTATAGACTTGCTACATATTAAAAAGTCATTCAATGATTTAAATCCAGAGCATATCTATCAAATGTTACAAAATGACCAACGTCAATTTGAAGTGAACAGTCAGTCGTTTTACAAATTACTCTATGACTATTTTAGAGCCAACGAACATACCAAATTGGAATCTTTTCAGCCCAATTTTACGAATATTGAGTACTATTGTAGAAAAGGTGGCATTGGTAAAGAGTATAGTTTAATACCTGTCAACAACGTTTATTATTCAGATAACAAACTGCTTCCTCAAAAAATATTGGATAATTATTGGTTTATCAATTTACCTAAGCGTATGGGAGAAAATAGAGTTACAAAATTTTTCGGTGTCCATCTAATTAAGGACATTATTGCTGACATTAAGTTTAATGTGGGTAAAGAGAATAAGGTAACTGATGATTTGAATGATTACATCAATCGCCTTAAACCTTATTGGTTGAGCTATCGATTAGAAGCACTGAACAAAGATGCCAAAACAGACACAGCTCGAAATCTTAAGGAACTAAAAATTCAAGTTGTTGAAGAAGCTACTTATACATTATCTGATGGAACAACGCTAAGTTTTGATAATTTCGATTTCATACCAAAAGATAATTTGGTAATTCTAAAATATTCTGAAAATACAGATTATGAAAACTTAAGAAATCAATCCCATTTTTGTGATGTAATAGCAGAAATCGTCTGCGTAGTATTTAAAGTAGCAGATCTTAAAAACACTTACCGACGCATATTTAAAGATGGTGTAAAGGAAACGCTTCACATTTTACAATCAGACGAAAAGGAGTATTTAATTGAAGAGGCTAAAAAATTATTAGGTATCAGCGAAGAAGAATTAAGTTTCTGGAAAAAAGTATTCCCAGGAAAGATTACTGACGGTGATAACGAATTGTCTTTTATAAATTCTATTACAGAAAATATTGGTGTGCCATTGCCTCCATTTTATAAAGACATTGAATTTTCTAATCTAGGAACTAAAACTGGAATTGAATTTTTAAAATGGTTGTCCAATCAGGTTACTTTAAAACTAGAGGATGTGATCACGGCAAAAACACTGGAAAGCTGGCATAAACAACAATTCAATAATTACATCAAGGACTATTTAAACCTTTTTGAAAAACTGCTTTGGATAAAGTGTACTGAATCTTCAGATAGAACCGAAAAAGAAAAATTCTTTACTAATTTTACCGATTTTGATAATGAAGCCGCTAGTATATATGCTCATTTTGCAAACCAAAATAGTATTATTTTAGAACCCAAGTACGGTGATCTAGTAATAAAATGGAGTGCGGATAAATTTAAAATCGACTTAAATCAAGTTATAGAAAAGGAAATTGATGTTAGTACTAAATATAAAAAGACTCTGAAAGCATACTCCTTTGGTGAAAGTATCTACGATATGGAACAAATTATCAAAAAGGAAAATCCTTCACTCTACAGTTTAATGTATTTTGATGGGTTTGAAAATGAGGTAAAACTAGAATGTGATAAACAAGCAGCTGCTAAAACTGCGGAGTATGGAGATCCAGATGGAGATAACAACCCAGAAGACATCACATTAGACATTGTTGAAAGCGCTTTACTAAATGGTTCCTTTTCCCCTTCCAATGGTTCAAAATCTGGTCATAAAGGAGGTTCATATAACTCCAAAGGAGATAGAAACAAAGCAGCTTCAGGAAAAAAACAAGAAAATCGAGTAAAGAGTTCTTTATTAAAAGAAGGATATTTAGTCAATCATGTTTCTACTAAAACAGATGGGAAGCATTATGATTTAGAATATAAAAAAGTTGGAGACATAGAATGGCGCTTTTTAGAAGTTAAAAAAGATTCCGGTGGCTATTTTTTTCTTAGTAAAGCAGAAAAACAAACAGCAATTAGTAAAACAAATGTCGAAAAATACGATATTGCCATAGTAGGTGAAAGTACGATACATATTATAAAAAGTCCTTTCAGTTTTACTGACGAATCTTTTGAAAAAAATTCAAAGTTTCATGCAGAACCTACTGAGTATAAAATAAACTTTAAGATTGAAGATCATATAAATTAACCCTTTATGCTAAGTTTACAACAGGCTATTGAAATCAAAGAATCGATAAAATCGTATTTGCAGGCTACTTTTACTTTTCGCAAAAAAGAAGTAGCTGAAGCTTTTGAAAATTTTATCGATCATCCCACATTAGGTATGTTTAAAGGTCCGTATGTATCTCTTAAACTTCGCTTTGTGAAAGCGGAACAATCTGAAATTGATAAGATTCCGCTAACCATAAAACCATCATGGCCTCCTTATGATCATCAGGTAAAAGCTTGGACTAAATTAGCTACTCTAAACAAATCACCTGAGCCTACAATTGTTACTACTGGAACTGGTTCGGGTAAAACAGAATCCTTTTTATACCCAATGTTAGATTATTGTTTTCAACAACAGCATCGTAGCGGTATCAAGGTAATCATATTATATCCTATGAATGCCTTGGCTACAGATCAGGCAAAGCGTTTGGCAGAAATGATTTATGATGATTTAAGACTAAAAGGAAAAATTACTGCAGGTTTATTCATCGGAGAAGGTAATGGACCAAAAGGTCAATTTCCTAAAGTCATGGGTGAGGAAAATATCATAGAACATCGAGACAGTATTTTAGATGCTCCACCAGATATTCTGCTTACCAACTTTAAGATGTTAGATTATGCCTTAATGAAACATAATTTCCATAAATTGTGGATACATAATCTTCATGACAGCACCTTATTACAATTTTTGGTATTGGATGAATTGCATACTTATGATGGGGCTCAGGGTACTGATGTAGCAAACTTAATTAGAAGATTAAAATTAAAACTGAATATGGCAGCAAGACAATTATGTCCTGTTGGTACATCTGCTACAATTGGTTCAGGTCCCGAAGCACCTACTTTATTGGCAGAATATGCTACTAAGGTTTTCGGTGAAGAAATAACCACCGAAGCAATAATTACAGAAAATAGAATAAGCCCCAATTTATTTTTTGCGGAAGAAGAGGTGCTAAATGACTTTATTCCCTTACCTAATAAATTAAAAAAATTAGTTTATCAGGAGTACGAGGAATATGACACTTTTATCCAGCAACACATTGACGTATGGCAACAAGATAAAAATGAGTTAGCTACTGGCTTAATTCAATTAAAGATTGTGAGAGACTTAGTCGTGGTAGTTAATAAAAACTCAGGAATTAAAACCCTTGAAGACATTATCCGTGATTTATCCATGATCAATGATTCCTACCGGAAATTGCCACAATGGGATGAGCAATATGCTTATAACCCCAAAGAAAGAGTGCTTGAATCCCTACTCTCTTTAATTTCTGAAGCGAAAGATCCCACTAATGAAAAATCACCCTTTATGTATCTTCAAATCCAACTCTGGATTCGTGAACTTAGTGGTGTACAATATACTTTACAGCAACCTGCTGCTTTCTCATTTAGAGATCAGGTTGATGCTCAACAAGAAATAGGTGCTTTACCACCCTGGTATTGTCGTGAATGTAACAGTTCTGGATGGCTAGGAGTAAAATTAGAAAACAGTGACACTTTTATCAAAGATACTAACGAGATATATAAAAAATATTTTGAAAGGAATAAAAATGTCTATTACATACTTCCAAAAGACGAACTATCTCAAGAAGATTTTCAGGCAACAGGCTATCAGCCTGATGATTTTATGCAACTAAAAATCAATCCCAAAACACTTAAAGTGGTAGATCAAGATAAAGAGGGTTTTGCTGTTCAGGCTTTAAGAAAACTAAAGGACAACAAAATAGAAGAGGTATGTCCTTGTTGCAATTCGACAGGTACTGTAGCGATTGTTGGTACAAAAATTCCAACTCTTAGTTCCATTGCAGTTAGCCAAACACTAGCTACCGATTTAGATTCTGCCGATGATAGAGGACGTAAAATTTTAGCATTTACCAATTCTGTTCAAGACGCTGCACATCAAGCGGGTTTTATAGAAAGTCGAAACTACCGTTTTGCATTAAGATCAGCGGTTCAAAAAGTGATCAATGAGCTAAACCGTCCTATTCAGCTTTCTGAATTGGCTGACGAATTTATAGACTATTGGAAAGTGCGAGCTGATGAGTCTGGTAAAGATTCCTTAAACAGTTATTTATATCGATTTTTTCCAAAAGATTATCTTGGGAAATCATCTCCAAAAGATTTTTTAGTAGCAGATAAATATGCACCACATTTTTTAAAAGAATTTGACGAACGACTGCGTTGGGAAATCTATTCTGAATTTGGGTATAATTCAAAAATTGGTCGTACGCTAGAAAAAACTGGAGCATCTTCTACCTATTTTGATAAAGACCTATTGGAGCAAACATGGGACCACATTACGGATTGGATCTCTGAGAATGATACCAGCGCTACTTTAGATAAAGCTTCATTTATTCGTTTTACAAACCTCATCTTACACCGTACTAGAAATAGAGGTGCAATAGATCATTTGTATTTATCTAAATATCGAAAAGAAAAGTTAAGTGTTTGGGATTTGAACTGGCAAAAAGACAGTCGCCATTTTCTTAATCCTAGATTCCATCCACGTACACGTTTTCCGAAATTAATAACCAATCAACAATCGAGGGATAACCTATTAGATACGACAAGGGCCAAAACAACTAATTGGTTTCATGCCTATTTTTATAAGTCATTTAATCTTGCCGCAGTTACAACTGATTTCGTGAATGAATTTTACGAACAATGGACAAAAGCATTAGTTCAAGTAGGGCTATTAAATAAAGAAACCGCTGGAGATCACGAAAACTATTGTATCGTACCAGCAACTATTTGGATTCATAAAAACATCAAAACTTATGTTTGCAATACTTGTGAGGACAAGCAATACACCTATGATGATGTTGAATTTTTAGAAAATGGTAGTTGTTTAAGTTATAGATGTGTTGGTCATTACAATTTGACTCAGCCTAAGGCTAGTAACTACTACAAAGAAGTATATAATAGAAATCGTTCTCCTCGTGTTTTTGCAAAAGAACACACAGGTTTACTAGAACGAAAGGTAAGAGAGCAGCTTGAAATTGATTTTAAAAAGAGAGAAAAATTCAATTCGGTAAATACCCTAATAGCTACTAGTACTCTTGAAATGGGTATCGATATCGGAAGCTTAAACACAGCTTATAATAACAGTATTCCTCCGCTGCCCTCTAATTTTTTACAACGTATTGGTCGTGCTGGTCGTAGTTCTGGTTCAGCAGTAATTGTAAATTTTGCAAAGAATCAAAATCATGATTTGTATTATTTTACAGATCCAATGGAAATGATGAATGGTGCAGTAAATACACCAGGTTGCTACCTTGAAGCTAAAGATATTCTTCGACGTCACTTTACTGCCTTTTGTTTTGATAGTTGGACATCCAAAAACCCGAATGAAAATAGCATTCCTACTTTTGTTCGTGATTTAAAATTATCCAATCGTGATTTAACAAGTCCCGAGTTTTTTATCAATAGAGTAAATCATTTTATTGATTCAAATGAATTGTTTCTTACTACATCTTTTTTAAAGCAATATGATGAATCAATTACATTAAATGTATTTGGCGAAATCCAAGAGGCACTTCTTTCAGGTAGTTTTTATAGTAATTTATTAGAGGTCTTTAATCAAATTAGAGACGAACTTTTAAATATTGAGAACCGAAAAAAGGATATGGATGCTGAAGTTAAAATACTTAATCTAGCAAAAGGAGATCCTTTATATGACGAGTATATCAAAGAAAAAAGAAATCTAAACGGAATCAAAAAAAACATTGCTGCTAGAAACATTTTAGAACATCTCACAAATGTAGGGATCTTGCCAAATTATGCATTCCCAGAGACAGGGGTTACATTGAATGCACATGTTTTAAGTTCAACCGTTGAAGGAAGTACTACCAGAAGCTTAGATAAAGATTTCGAAATTGTACGATCAGCAGTACAAGCAATTAAAGAATTAGCTCCGGAAAACTATTTTTATACCCAAGGGTATAAATTTGAAATATCTGGTGTCAATACCTTCGATTGGAATGACCATAAGATAAAGCATAAAAAACGTTTTTGTTCAAAATGTGACCATTTGCAAATGGATTCGTTATCTAATTCAGGTAATTGTCCTAAATGTGGTGATCCTTCTTGGTCATCCTCTTCAAATGTCCATACTTTTGTTAAAATGACACATATGAAGTCATTTAATAATGCTGCTAAAGCAACATTGAGTGATGCTAATGATGAGCGAGACAAACAACAGTATCAGGTGATGAACCATGTATTATTGGATCAAAATACATCTGCTGGTGCTTGGGTTTTAAAAGACATTCCCTTTGGTATAGAATATGTTAGTAGTGCGACGATAACTTCCGTTAACTTTGGTCGAAACGACTCTAATGACGCTCGCAAAATAAAAATAAACGAAGAAGAAATACTAACAAAAGGTTTTGTTACTTGTAAAAATTGTGGTAAATCAATTTCAGCTACTCATTTAATTTCTGAAGCTAGAGATTTTCATTATGGATACTGTAAACATCGAGATGTTCGATATGAACCAGGAAAAACAGATGTTTTCGAAGAAATTTATTTCTTCAGAGAAATGCAAACCGAAATTTTAAAAATAGTGCTTCCTATTCAGGAATTTAATAGTGAAACCGATATACGAATGTTTCAAGCTGGTTTGGAGTTAGGTTTGAAAAAATACTTCAAGGGAAATCCTGGTCACATTCAAATTCAATCCTATAAAGAATTCAATCAACTTACAGATAAATTTGACCGATTTTTATTACTGTATGATACAATTCCTGGCGGTACAGGATATCTAGAACAAATTTTTGACGATAAACAGTTTTCTCATTTATTAAGATTGAGTTATGAAGCCATTAGAGATTGTTCCTGTCAGTTAACTGATCATGACGGCTGCTACAAATGCATTTACAGCTATGGAAATCAATATAATAGATCCGATTTAAGTCGAGCGAGAGCAGAAAAATGGTTTGGTAAAATTTATAGCCAAACAGAAGAATGGGTAAAAACCAATAATGGCTTAACTACTTTAACCAATTCAGGAAAAATTGAAGAATCTGAATTAGAAGAACGTTTTGTCAAGTTGCTTTCTATTTATGCTGAACAACAGGAAGGTTGGAACTTTTCTGAGAAAAAAAACAATGGAACGGTTTACTATGAGTTTAGTATTGAAAAAGGAGATATTAAAGCTCTTTACTGGCTTAGACCTCAAATAATTTTAGGCCCTAAAGATGGTATTGCTTTTAATACACGTACAGACTTTTTGATGGTTTGCGGAAGTTATTTATTTAAAGAAAAGGAATGGCGAGACCAGATTCCAAAGACTGCTATTTATCTCGATGGATATCAGTTTCATGCTTCAGAAGAAAACAACGTTTTTGAAAACGATATTCGCATTCGTAAAGCGATAGTTGCCCAGCCAGAATTTAAAACTTGGTCTCTCACTTGGACGGATCTCGATTACTTTCAAAAACAATTGGAAGGTGATAAAGTAAATTATGATGATGATGTTGCAATTCTGTTCAAAAATAATTTCAAAAAAAATTATGATAAACTACTTCACACAATTCAAAAAGGTGAAAAAACAAATTACTCGTTAAGTTTAAATAGTGTAGAAAGATTAATTACACAAATGATTTACCCACCAGTCGAAGATAATAAACAAGCTTGGTACTCTTTTTTAGGTTCGTGGACAAAAAAATTGTTAGATCCCTCTTTCAACCCTTCACAATTATCAAAATTAGTATCAAAAGAATTGTTGTATGATAGCTATATTATTTCAAATAAAATAAAAGATTTTAATGCTTTGCTTCCTGTTGAAAATGATTTTACGCCTTCATTTTTAGAATGGGATACTTGGGTGAATATAGGTGAAAACAATGTGGTCAATCAACTTAATTTAAACGATAGTAGCACAATAGATAAAAAAGAATGGGAAACATTTTGGAGATTATTCAATCTTTTTCAATCAGACAATTTTATCCAAGCCGATATCGAAGATACGGAGTTGACAGAAAGCGATGAAACATGGATGGAATCGCTTTGGGATTTATATGAAGACCATCTACATACTATAATCCAATCAGCTATATCAAAAGGCATCATTACAGCATCTAATGCAGAATTTTTAGACACTTGGATTGATGCTGATACAGGTGATGTTTTGGCAGATGCAGAATTGATATTATCTTCAATTAAAATTGCAATTAATCCAAGCTCGTCCGAATCTAATAATATATTGCTAAAAGGTGGGTTTACAATTTATGACGATGAAAATTTAAAAAATATTAAGCTATGAAATTATTTATTTACGATAAATTTTGGGATGCATTCTTGAAGATAAATAAAGGAACTCAATCTAAAGTTACCGATTTTATCAGCAAATTTAGAACCAATTCAAAAAGTGCTGCTTTAAATCTTGAATCTATAAATACATTCAAAGATCAAACATTCCGCACAGCTAGAATAGACCAAAAGTATAGAGCAATTCTAAAAGAAGTTACTCCTGGTGAATTATATTTATTGATTTGGATTGATAATCATGACGAAGCAATGGATTGGGCTAAAAATAAAGTCATAAATTGGAATGATCAGACGCAGGCGTATCAAGTATTTAGCATTCATGAATCGATTAAAGATATAGATACTTCTACTAATGTACCTGAGAACGATTTATTTATGAACAAGTACAAGTTTAGCGACTTATTAGAAATTGGTGTTCCCGAAATCTTGATTCCTTCAGTATTAAAAATTAATGACTTTCCTGGATTAGAAAAAATAGAAAGTTATCTACCTGTAGATGTCTTTGAAAATCTATTTTATTTACTTGACGGGGCAAATATTGATACCCTTAAAACAGATATTATTGAAGGTGCCGTAAATAATATTCAAAGTAAAAACAATTCTCGTTCTTTTATTGAATTAACTGATGATGAAATATTAAATGACGCATTACAAGGATCACTTAAAAAGTGGAAATATTATTTACACCCATCGCAATCAGTATTTGTTTACGGGAAATTTAATGGATCAATAAAACTTTCTGGAGGCGCTGGTACAGGTAAAACAGTTGCTGCACTTCATCGATTAAAATATTTGGCTGAACACAAAATAGATGAAAAACCAATTCTTTTTACTACCTATACCAAAGAACTAAGTGAAAACTTAATGAATTTAGCAACTGATTTAGAAATTCCTAAAGAAAGCTACCATATTACCAATATCGATAGTTTAGCTTTTGATCTGGCCCAAAAATTTGGATTAAGGAAAACTACTGATAAAGTATTTGGTATGAATGCTGTGAAAAGTCCTCAAGAAGTTTGGGGACAAGTATTAGAAGAAAACTTATCCAACTTTGATGAGGAGTTTTTAAAGGAGGAGTTTGAAGAGGTTATATTAGTTCAAAATATTTCTTCACAGACTGAGTATCTAAAAGCGAGTAGAATTGGTCGTGGAAAAGCTATATCTAAAAGGCAGCGATTGGATGTATGGCATCTAATTGAATTATTTTTAGAAAAAAAACTAGCAAGTGGTTTTTATTACAAAGAAGAAATCTATAATAAAGTTGCAAATTATCTCAAATCAAATAACCAAACTGTATATTCAAAAGTAATTGTAGATGAATTACAAGATTTTACGAACGTTGAATTAAACTTTATCCGTGCTCTTACCCCAATAGCCCCTGATGATTTATTTTTAGTAGGAGATCCTCTTCAAAACATCTATAATCGCAAGATAAATTTTTCAAAGGCGGGTATTAATATCCGTGGGAATAGAAGTAAAAGATTACGTATCAACTACAGAACTACAGAAGAAATTAAGAGGTTGGCATTTTCGATCGTAGCAAATGAACACTATGACGATTTTGACGGAGAAACTGAAGAAAAATCAGGATATCTATCTCTATTTCATGGCGTAATCCCAATATATCAATTATATACAAATAAGCAGTCTGAACTTGATCATGTACTACTAGAAATAAATAAATTGTTTGATGAAGGTATTAGCTATAATGAAATCGTAATTGCAGCTCGAACTAAAGATAGTGTGAATGATTTCAGAAACTTGCTCCATAAAAATAATATACCTTATGTAGACAAAGGCTTATTGAACAGTAAAAAAGAAGGTATCCGCTTATCAACATTTCATGGTTTAAAAGGATTAGAGTTCAAACATGTATTTTTAGTTGATGTTAATGACCGTACATTTCCAAAATTACCATACGATGCAAATACATTAGAAAAAAACAAGTTAGAGAATATAATAAAAGCTGAAAAATCTCTTTTTTATGTTGCATCTAGTAGAGCTATACAACGTTTATTGATCAGTGGGGTTGGTACTGGTTCAGATTTGATTAAACTATAATGGTTTTCATTTAAAACTCACTTTCAAATCTCATTTTCATCAAAATAATATCAACATCTTAGTTCTTTTCGTAATAAAAGATACAAAATGCCGTTTTTTAAAATTTAGTATTGATTATCAGTAGTATTACCCAATTTGGTACTCGCCTTTGGCGAGTATCTAATTAAATTCAATTAGTAGCCTTTACAAAGCGATTTATCCCTTTAACCCCAAGTGAAAAATTTAATAAAAAACAATCCCTCGACTGCCAATGGAAAATAAAGCAGGAAAAACTTCCACCATCCTTCACCAAAAAAATTAAGGAATTTATCTCCATCCAATTATAATCGTGTAATAAAAGTTGTATATATTTGATGACAACTAATAAGCTCATTAAAAATTAAATCCAATATTTTAAGATGATAAAATTAATAAAAGAAGAGACAATCACAGAGAACGTTACCACTCAAATAATTTATAGAGAAGCGGAAATAGATCTGAAATTTATAAATTCCAATGCTGAAAAACTTGGTAATGGTCTATTTCAAAGTAAGCCAGTATCTGGTATTAAACCAGTTTATTATAATAAATGTATAGAAGGTGGTCTAAATGAATATTGTGTACGTATTCTAACAAAAGGATGGGTATTTAAAAATGATTGGTATATTGATTATAGAGGAAGTGGTAGTTATTATGACGAATACAGAAATTTTTTGATCCAATATGAACAGGATAATGGCCCTTTCATATTAAGTAAAGCAGTAGGAATTAATACTGAACGTTATGATGCCATACCTTTTATTACTAATGAACAAATTACTACAATAGTAAACATGATGAATTGTCTCGAAAAGGATGAAAAAACACCAGCATTAGCAGTTCCTATGAGACTTATAACGATAAATGGTAAACTTTCTTCTGAAACAATTATAGCAAATGAAGATGGCTCATTTCCTTTTCTTACAATGAAAGATTATGCTATTGCAAAAGAATTATCTGAATCAAACGAAGAATTATAATTATTGTAAGTAAAGCATGTATCGTAATTTAATATTCCTTCACCTCAAAGATAAAAGAGATTATCACAACCAGATAGTTAAATAGACCCGTTCGCGCAGAATTGCATGAACAAGCTTGAGAAAACGTGATTTTAAGCAACATTTTTAGGGAAATAATGCGGGAAGTTCAACACTACGCAAAAGTTTGGTTATAAAATGGTGCCAAGGGATAAAGACCCAAATACAAGAAAGACTACATTCAATGGAACAGATTAAGAGAAGTTGAAAAAATGGATGGTATCTTATTTAGTGATGTTTTTTTTACCAACGCCATAATTTTAATAAAAATAGAGATGCAATTGATATCTCATTTTAATCCTCCGTTTAATTTAATGGGCAATAATAATAGTATAAATGTAGATTTTAGAAAAAAAATTTCTAGTTTGAGATCCAATAAAAAAATTAATAACACATATAATAACATCAAAAATACAGTACTAATTAAAATTAATAATTGAGTAAACTTGTGTTTGTTCTAAACATAATGGTATTTATCAAACGTTGCGGTTCAATAACAATCACACTTTCTCCATAAGACAAAATCAATCGCTCCAATTCGTAATTGAGTATCACATTAATTTTAAGTTCTAAGGTGTCACTATTTATCCATTTATGCTTTTGGGTCTCATGAATAGATTTATTCTCCATGTATCTACCGGTTAGCCGATTGAAATGTAATGTAACATTTTCTAATTCGGCACCCTCTCCTCTACTTACTCCTATCATATCTGAAAAATACTCTTGCCAATCAATTGTTTCATTAGCTACAAAAGGAATATCAATTGGTGAAACATCTACGATCCTGTCAATAGCTACGTTCCAATCTGATTTCCAACTTTCGGGATTCAAACCAAATAAAAACCATCTGTTATTGTATTCTTTAAGGTAATAAGGATGAAAAACATACGTATAAGGTTCTTCTGTTTTAAAATCCTTATAAGTAATTTGAAGTGGTGTTTTGTTTTGAACAGCATTATAAAGCGCACTAAAGTGTTCAATCCCTTTCAAATCCTGCGAGCTATCAAAACCAATAAACGGTTTTTCATCAGTAGTAATTTTTAAATCGGTTTTCAATTTGGCAATAATTGATTGAATTCCCTCAAACTGCGGCATACCCTCAAATTGTGATAACACTTGTATCGCCGATTGAAATTGATCCATCTCCACATCATTTAAAGGGGCATTATTGATAGAGAAGTTCAAATCTTCATATCTGTATATTTTCTTTTTCCCTTCGCTTATTTCAGCTAATTCAATACTCCATCCTTCGGGGCTTCTCATAAAGGCGATATCATCCCGCAATTGACGTGTCTTAATATGTTCCTCATTACCAGTAACTTGAAAAAGAGCTTCATTTACTGTTTCTAATAAAGTTTCGAAATAAAAATTCTTATATGGATTGCGAAAACATTTATCTAATATTTTATATCGAATTAAAGGGTTTTTAGTGATTGCCATTGTCAGAATTAATTTATATTTACAATATGAAGACAACGCAAGGTATAAAATTAAATTAAGCTGTGCAGTAAAAGTGCACTCTTTAATTATACGTTTGCAGAGTCAAACAAAAGTTCTTTGAATAACCGTAGTGAAATATTGAATTGTCTATCGCAAGATAGACTTGCCTGCTGGAAGTATTATTTATAATATCTCAAATCGGCTGGTGGTTTTGGTTAAGATAAATGGTCTAGGTATTGAAGTAGTAGTTGTAAATCTCTAGTAGTATTCTATAAAAAGATACCATAAACAGATTCTAATCGATTCCAAAACTGAATGTTAGTGACGTAATTTTTACAATGGTTATATGACCTTGTTTTAAAACCCTCACTTATATATTTTATAATTATTGAAGTTATGTTATTATTTTAAGTTTTAATATTATTTAATCTATTATTTCAATTTAAGTTTTAATATTATTTAAGTTACTTTTTATAATATAATTTTAAGCTATTTATAAGCATAAAGAAAGAATATACTACGGTTACCAAACGACTAAACTTATTTAAAAATGAAAATTACTCCTGCCCAAAATAAAACTATTCATGAATTATTCAAGATTATGAATAGCAAAAATGATTTCCTTTCTTTACTTAATGAAGCAAAGAAATTGGTGTATGGAGATAAAGTAATTCCTTTTGAAGAAAAGCAACTCAATTATTACATCAGCAAGGATTCAACTAGTAATAATAATATAAAGTCAAAAACAAATCTATTAACTCTTTTAAATAAAGGAGATGATAGTTTTAAGACTAGTACTAGAAAATCATCCTACACTTCTTTTACCATAAAAAAGAAGTCTGGCGCAGATAGAACCATTCACGCACCTACCAAAGGATTGAAAGAGTTTCAAAAAGCTTTAAACATAATTTTGCAATGTGTACATGTTCCACATTCATCAGCTGCAGGATTCGTTTTGTGCAAATCTATTGTCGATAATGCAAAAGTGCATGTGGGCCATAGTTATGTATATAATCTGGATTTAAAAGACTTTTTCCCAAGTATCGACAAGTCACGTGTTTGGGGAAGATTGTTGGTAGCCCCCTTTAACTTAAACACTTCTGACGAAAGAAAGAAAATAGCCAATATGATTGCTGGATTATCTTGTAATCCTATGGAGGTCGAACGTTTTATAAACAACGAATGGATAAAAATTACCACTTCGGTTCTACCGCAGGGTGCGCCTACCTCTCCTACTTTAACTAATGCAATTTGTGAAAGAATGGACAAACAATTATCAGGAGTTGCTAAACGCTTTGGTTTAAATTACACACGTTATGCGGATGATATTACCTTTAGTAGTAAACACAACAATTATGAGGTATCTCCAAACACATTTGAAAAGATCTTTGTTGCTAACAGTACTTTTGATCAAGAAATAAGACGAATCATTGCGAGTCAAAACTTTCATGTAAAAGAAAGCAAAGTACGTTTGCAAAAAGAAGGGTATCGTCAAGAAGTAACTGGTTTAGTAGTAAACGACAAGGTAAATGTAACCCGTCGTTATATTAAACAATTGCGCCAATGGTTGCACAATTGGGAGGCCTATGGATATGATAGAGCATATTCTTTTTTTATGCAACAATATGTTTATCAAAAAGGTAAACATCCAAAAGGAAAACCGAATATGGCAAATGTTATTGATGGCAAACTCAATTACCTTAAAATGGTAAAGGGAGAAGAAAATGACTTATATGTGAAATTAAAAGTGAGGTTCGACAAACTTGCTTTTAAACAATCATTTATTAGTAAATTATTAGAGATTTGGCAAGAAAATGGAATTGAAAGTGCAATGGACTTATACTACTCCAAAAAAACAGAACTATCTGCTGATAATTCTAAAATTGATACCAAATCAAATGATTTAAACGACATTTTAGATAATCTATTCTTATAAAATATATTTCTATGACTTATAATAAAATTGATTTTATAAATGATTTATTGTCTTCGAAGAAAATTAAAATAGAAGAGAAAAACAGAATCCTTGAGTTGACCAAAAGTGAGTTGTTGAATTTTGATACTGAAAATTCTGAAATAAAGAGAAGGATAGATAATATCGAAGAAAAAATTAAATATTTTGTGGTGGAGCCTACAGTTGAACCTCCTATTACTCCTAATGAAGAAACGCTAAACTTAGTATCAAAGCAACTGATTCAGAAGAAATTAAGAAAAAATGAAACTTCAAATAATCATCTACCTAAATATAATAATCCATTTGCCCTAAATGGATTATCTAAATTTCTAGAGGCTTATAATCAGCATCCAATCCTTAAATATACTTGTCATACTGTTGACTCTGATAATGTATTTAGCGATATCAAACTAAAATGTAATAATGAAGTGTACGATATTAAAAACCATCAAAAGCTGATTATTGAATCATTCACAAAATTAAAAGCTGATTACTTTATAAATCATGAAATAGTAAATTTAATTTTTAGCTATTTAACAGGCGCTAACTATGCCGGGCAACCCACTAAGTGGGCAGGTATCGAAACTAATTGGTGTTCTGAAGAATTAGTAAATTGGTCACAGAAAAATATAGATCTTGCTCCTAATCCCGGAGGAAAGTATATTAAAGTAATGAAAAATAAGGGCTTTAAATTAACTAAATCTATTAGATCTGATTTTTCTGCTAGTAAGATTGTTTATTTTTCTGATCTAGTTCTCCATTTTAAGAATTTATTTCATATCAAAGCGGACAACTCGCTAAGAAATATTGTTCAGTTTATTAATAATAAACATTACCCAAAAAAAATAGATTTTGAATTTGTACCAGACCACTTTTTCGAAAGTATTCAACTATTTACCAATGTTCAAAAACTTATAGAAGCGTATCAAACCATTATCGATAATATAATAGGTATAGCGGGCAGAAATGTTCTCGTCCCTAAAATATCTCTTTCTTTTAAGGAAAATTTAGACAAAACAGTTGATTTTATAATTCATGATATGAATATAGGTCATTATCGCACCTCTTTGAATGATACTATAAATAGAACAGGAGATACTCACGCTGTATTAATAAAATCAAATATTAATGGGCTATGTGAATTATATATAAGGGCAAATTTTGAATGTGGAAAGTCCTATGAAGTTAATTTATGGAATACTAAAGAAAGAGTTAGTACCGCAATCAACAATATTGAGGGAGTGCAATATGTATTAAAATTTAGAAAATGATATATTTAATTGACGATCGAAAACATAGGCAAGAAGAAGGTGGTTGGAGTTCAACAAAATTTTCTGAATATTCGGAATACATTACACCAATTTACAATTATCTGGAATTAAGCAATTTATTAAATGAAATCTATTCATCGGGTAATATCGTTTTATTTCATGAGTCATTTATTGACAAAAGTTCGAGGGCTAACGACTCGTTAATAAAGGATTTTGAAACAATGTTAAAAAATGAAGTTAAAAAAGACGACAATTTTAAGTTAGTTTATTTTAGTGGCAGCAAGAAATTCAGAAATTTAAAAGATGAAATAGGTTATTTACCAGTCGAAATAGTTTATCAAAATTTGGCTGTATTCATTAAAAAAATAGAAGAAGGTATAATTGACTTAAAATACCTTTTGTATGGAAATAATCATCAGATTGAAGAAACTTTATATAAGCAATTAAGACTAAAAAATGATACTATTGAAGATTTCCAAGTTGATGACGATACAACTGTAAATTTTGTCGCTAAAAGTTTAGATGAAGAAATTGATGATCCGTTTACTAATGCAGTTAATGAAATTATTTTTGGAGATGAGATTTCAGATGAATATTTAAATGAAATAATTATTGAATGGTTTTCAGAAAATGAATATGATAACTTATTCATTCCTCTTTGTTTTGGACCAACTTTATCGGATTATAATGGGTTAAGATTAGCTGTGCATATAAGATGTACAGATACAAAAAATCAGTTAAAGCCTATTTTTATTTACAGTTTTGTTGATTATTCGTTCTTAATCGAAAATGAATACTTTGATATTTTAAAAACAAAGAATATTTTTTTAATTGAATACTCTAAAAAAGGTTTTAAAGATGCTTTAGATAGAAATATTTCACACCTACAAACCGAAGAAATTTCTAATGTAATCAAAAAAATAAATCTTCAAATACCCTCTAATTATGAAGATAGCCATAGTATAGCTAATGAATGGGCAATATACAGATGGTCCCGCACTATTGATGCAAATGATGATAATATTGAAGAGATTACTGCTATTCAAAATAGCAATTTATATTTTAAATATTTAAAAACAATTTATCCAATTAGTCATTTAGACAAATTAGATTCTAAAGTTTTAAAAATTAATTTTGAAGGGCATCCAAAGGTGCTTTACATTGATGATGAAGCCAACAAAGGTTGGCGAGAGATTTTCTACAAGATTTTCCTCGATGATAATGATGGTATAGACTTTATTCATTTAGATGATGAATTCAATGAAAAATCTAAAGAAGAAATAATTGATATTTCAATAAAAAAAACGATTGAAGAAGATATAGATTTAGTCATTTTAGATTTCAGACTTCATAAAGATGATTTTGGAAATGGCAGCATTGGGGAAGTAACAGGTTTTCAAATATTAAAAGAAATTAAAAAACACAATAAAGGAATTCAGGTTATTATTTTTTCTGCAACTAATAAAATTTGGAATTTGCAAGCACTTCAAGAAGCTGGAGCTGATGGGTTTATTATTAAAGAAAGTCCGGAAAATAGTGTTGACCCACAATTCACAAAACTGTCAATTGAAAATTTAATTCATACTATAAATAAATGTTTTAATCGAAACTTTTTAAAAGATTTTTATAGTAAACTTGAAATTCTAAAGGCTGAACTAATTCCTAGAAAAAACTATAATAAATCAAAAGAACCTCTCCCAAAAGAATTTGTAGATGAAACTTTAAAATGGTTAGAACTATCTAATAATCTTCTTTCTTTAGACACTTCACCATCAGGATTAACAGCTTCCTTCCTTTTCTATTTTTCAGTAATTGAAAATATGGCTAATAGAGTTATAGATATAGACAATCTAATACTTATAGGCGTTGAAAATGGTCAAAATAAGTACAATTTTCAATTCAGAATAAAAAATCAATTTTTAAGAAACTTTATTGAAGTACCTTCCAAGAGTGGAAATTACCATAAAACTAATGGAAAGTTAAAATCAACTAGAAATATGCCTTGGATTTTTAAAATATTAAACACAATTGATTTTATATCAGATGAAAAAATAACTGAAAATGAATTAAATTCAATCATAAAAAAAAGAAATGATATTATTCATGCTAATGCTACAACAGGAGATGTAATAAAAATAGATAAAAAGATGGTCATTTCTCTATATAATTATATTTTTAATGGTTTAAAAACGATAAAATAAATCTTACCCTTAGATGAAAATATTATCTATGCACTAATCCTGCATAAATCTTTTTCAACTTTGCCCATGAAAACAATTAATTACTAAAAGTAATAAAAACATGACTGACCTAATTATAAAACTCAGAGAACAATTAGTTGCAATGATCGAAGAAATTGACAACTATAAGATACCCTTAGATGACAGTATATTTATTAAAAAAGAAGATTTAAAATGGATAAAATATTTGGGGAAATTAAATTCATATATCAATGTCTTTGAATATAAACAAGATATAATATTTACTTTAAGAGTGTCTTCAACCTATCCATATGATTATGAAGTTTACAATAAATTAATGGATGGTACACTTGAAATATTAATTCTCAATAAACGTGAAGAAGAATATGTAAATTCTGGACATCAAATAAATTATATATTAGAAGATAAAAAAAATACTATACTTCGTGATTTATATAATCCTGAGAAACAAACTTAAAACGAATAAAAAGCACTTTTTCTGCGCTAATCCTGCACACTTCAATATCACCTTAACATCAAAATAGTAAGTCATGAGCATATTCGATCATTTTAGTCATTTAAATCTAAGCCATGGTCAAGAAACTGCCTTAACAAAGCTAGAGGCTTTTTTTGATAGTCCTATTCCCGTTTTTATGCTGAAAGGATATGCTGGTAGTGGTAAAACTACCATTCTTGAAGGATTGGTGGAGTACCTTAACACCATTGAAAAAGACTTTTTATTAATGGCACCTACGGGAAGAGCGGCAAAAGTCATTCGCGAAAAAACAGGCCAAGAGGCCTTCACTATTCACAAGTCCATTTATAGCTACGAAGACATGGTGGAAGTCGAAGAAGGAGATTCATTTTTCTACAATTATAAAGTTCGCAACAATACTGATGTTGCCGGTAAAATATTTATTATTGATGAAGCTTCCATGCTTTCAAATGCCAAAAGTGAAGGGGAGTTTTTTCGCTTCGGTTCTGGGCATTTATTGAGTGATTTAATCGCCTATTCTAGGATCAACACTGGTAACTCGCAGACTAAGATAATCTTCGTAGGTGACCCTTGTCAGTTACCACCTGTAGGTGATAATAGTTCAAAAGCTTTTGAACCTAAGTACTTGAAAGATAAATTTAATCTTTCATCGGAAGAAACAGAAATGAAGGAAGTGAAGCGTCAAGACGGCGAAAGTGGTATTCTAAAATCAGCGGCGAACATTCGGAAGAGCATCTCCGCTGGCTTTTTTAATGATTTTAATTTACGTTCAAACGGAAAAGACATATTAAATCCATCTTATGAGTCTTTCTTGCATACTTGGCAAGAAGCTTCAAGTCCTAAAATTATTATTGCCAGTAAAAACAAAACCTGTCTCGATCTCAATTTGCAAATAAGAGAAAGAAGATTTGGAAATGCCAATTTACCAATCCAGAAAAGTGATATCGTTATAATGGGTGGTAATAATTATAGAAAAGGAATTTTTAATGGGGAATTTGCAGTAATCAATGAAGTAAGCAAGGAATGCGAAACACGAACAATCGCTTTAAGAGGAAAACCTTCCGTCACCTTAACCTGGCGAGGCGTGGAACTGGTATTTCCGGACGCTGAGAGCAATAATAAAATAGTAAAAGGCAAAGTGTTGGAAAACTTCCTTTATGGTGACAACTATTTGAAACCGGAAGAAACACAGGCACTATATGTGGATTTCACATCTCGTCACAAAGGATTAAAACCGAAATCAGAGGAATTTAAAGAAGCTATTATGCAGGATGAATACTTTAACAGCCTTTTGATGAAATATGGATATGCGGTTACTTGTCATAAAGCTCAAGGTGGTGAATGGGATAACGTATTTACAATTTGGGATAATGATAACACCAAAGGATTTAACTGTTTTACTGACAATCAAATTAAACCAGGTAAAACCAATCAAAGTTTTTATCGCTGGGCCTATACCGCAATAACAAGAGCATCAAAAGTATTATATGCCGTGAATCCTCCTTTTTTCAATTCCTATTCCGCGATGTCCTTCTTGGACATTACCGTTATTAATTCGTTAAATGAATTATCAGGAAATCAACTTCAGGGAGAAGAATTAAGCATCGATGATGAAATGTTAGCACAACTAACACAGTTTCACCTTTTAGATCAAATTGTCCAGCTACAGGACCATTTTATCAGAGTGCGTTTTGCTGCCAGAAAGCAATACATTGAAATTATTAAATGGGAGAAGAAAAATCTCGAATTATTTTATTATTTCAAAAGGGAAAATCAAACTGCAGCTTTTAAAACATGGGTGAATAAAGATAACGTATTTAATGGTAAATATCAAAAATTAGCAGCTAATACAAACAGTGAAGATCTTTATTGTGAAATAGAAGCTCTACTAAAAGCCCTACCTAATGTTTCCATTAAAAGAAATACGGTGGAAACAATTATCAGCAAACTAATATTTGATTCTGAAGTAGAAGAAAAACTACCATTTACCAAAAACTTATTTGATGATTTAAGTCTATTGTTTCAAACTTTAAATATTAATATTGAGGATATTGAACATCAGCAATTTAAAGAAAGATATTCTCTGAAACGAAATCACGAAGCAGCCGTTATAGACTTTGAGTATAATAATAGCGGTTTTTTCGGAAGAGTAGTCCCAATTCAAAAACAGTCCAATAGTCAACAACTTCTTTCAGATATTCAAACTGCATTAAAAACTTTTAAACACGAATAATATGCCATCTAAAGAAATAAAAGAACTACGCCAAGCAGGAAAATTAGATGAAGCCTTAACTATGGCAAAAGCAGAATTGGAAGCACAACCAGATAATATCTGGGGAAAACGAAATATCAGTTGGGTATATTACGACTATTTAAAAAAAAATGTGGCTTCGGGGGATTTGGATTCATTTATCTCAAATTTATCTATAATAAAGAGTCTAGGGTTACCTGCCGAAGAAATAATGCTTTTCGATAATCTTTGTTGGCAGATAGGTTCCTTATTTTTTAAAACAGTTGGTATTCCAAACTTTCAGTATGCTAAACTTTTTGAAGTATATGAAATTTCAAAAAGTTTTACATTCTCTAAACCTTCAGAAGGATATAGCTTTTTGTTTAAAGCCCTTCATAAATTTTTAAAAGATGGTGATAACTACCTGCAATTTGCAGATTGGTGGAACTTTGAAAATTTCAGAGAAGAAGATTATCAAAAAGAAACACTCCCTAATGGGAGAGAAATGATGGCAATTGTTGAACAAGCTTATATAGCTTATGCCAAACACTTGTTGCCAAAACAAAATCCAGATGGTGAAATTGTTTTTGATAAAAAAAAAGCAATTGCTTTTGCAGACAAAATTTCTGTTTTAGAAGAAAGTCACCCGGACTATCAATATCCCGCTTATTTTAAGGCAAAAATATTATTGGCGTTAGGTGATAAAGACCATATGCTGGAATCATTATTGCCTTTTGCAAAGAAAAAACGCAATGACTTTTGGGTTTGGGAAATATTAGCGGAAGCATTTTCAAATGATTCTGAAAAAGTTTTTGCTTGTTATTGCAAAGCATTGTCTTGCAAAAGCCCAGAAGAGATGCTCGTTGGACTTAGACAAAAAATGGCTAGAATACTAATTTCTAAAAATAACTATAACGAAGCGAAAACAGAAATAGAGTTATTAGTAAAAGTACGAAATCAACATGCCTATAGAATTCCAAACGAAGTACTCAACTGGCAATCTCAGGAATGGTATAAAAATGCATTAGTGCAAAGATCAAATACTGACTTTTACAAAAGGTATATTCCGGAAGCTGAATCGCTTTTGTTTTATGATACACCTGAAGAATTGCTAATTGTTGAATTTGTCAATTCGGATAAAAAAATACTGAATTTTATTGCTTCAGAATCAAAGTTTGGCTTTTTGAAATATGACAGGTTCTTTAGAGACATTAAAATTGGAGAGACTTTGAAAGTAAGATTTCAAGGCGGCAGTAATGAGGGTATGCATCAACTCTATACAGCCGTTAAAATAAATGATGAAACATTCAAAAAACAATTCCATAAAGAAGTAGAAGGTAAAATAAGAATTCCATCCGGTAAACCATTTGGATTTATGGAAGATATATTTATTCATCCATCATTAGTTTCAAAGTTAAATTTAACAGATGGATTAAGTTACAAAGGGAATGCAATCAAGTCATACAACAAAGAAAAGAAACAATGGAACTGGAAGTTAATTTAAATAAAATATAAAATGAACAATACAGATGACAATGACTATAATCAGTCTTTATTTGAGTCTCAACAAGACGAGTATCAAGCTTTAGGTGAACAACAGGAATCCGAAATTGAAGGTCTAATTGAACCGTTTGAATCGCAACTTGAATATCAACAAGAAGAATATCAAGCCATAGCTGAACAACAGGAATCCGAAATTGAAGGTCTAATTGAACAGTTTGAACAACAAGAAGAAGGTTATCAAGCCATGGGTGAACAACAAGAAAATGATATTCAAGCATTAATTGATCAATATGAGTCTCAATTATTTTCAGCAAATCTATCATTCACCCCAACCTATGAAAAGGAATCGGATGATTGGTTTATTATTAATGAGGATTTTTCTGTAGAGCAATCAGATAATGCTCCTAATAACGCTAATCTACTTTTTACTATCCACAAGAAGCTAAACCGTAAGTCTAACTCAGGTAAAACTCCTTATTTTAGTTATCATATTTTAGATAGTTATTCACATAAAACAAATTTAAAAATTGGTAACTATTCCTGTATGGATTCAGCTACTGAACATTGGACTTCTTGGGAATTCAATAATAATTCAATTGGACGTACAGATTATCTTAGAGATAAAAAATTAAATGAAATAGATTATTATGATAGTAAAAATTTGCTATTTCCAATTGAATATTCCTTTGCAAAACTAATTCAACTGGATCAATATAACCCGTTTAACTTTAATTTCAATCGACTAAACTTCCTTAAACAAGATTCCAAAACGACAAGTGGAGATAAATTCGCTAGAATAAAAATAATAGGTTCTAATAATCAATTTTTAGTGTTGTCCATATTTAACTTTGAAAACAACATCATAGATTTACTTAAACAATTAAACGACTCGACATCATTTAGTGAATTTCATTTAAAATCACATTTGACTCTAGCTGTGAAATATTTGTCACACATGAAAACCGATATTTGTATTAACAGTAACACTCATATATTGAACAGTTATTCATCAATTATTGCACATATAAAAAATGTAATTGATGATAATTATATATATTTAAATAAGGGTATCAAAGAGAATAAGGAAAATGATGTAAATACTTTATTAGCGAGGTATGATATTTTAAAAACGGAGTTAGATTCCTATATAAATAAGTTTCAATTTAATTAATTAGAAGTTAATTTTTGTTTTTTCACTGCACCACATTTGCACACCAGCGCATTTTCTTTGCTTAACAAATAAAGAAAGAAATTATGCAATTAACAGCAACACTCATCCAAATTTTTCCACTCCAAACCGGAATGGGTAAAAACGGACAATGGAAAAAACTGAACATCATTGTTGAGACAGACGGTCAATACCCGAAAAAAGTATGTGTTAGCATTTGGGGAGATAAAATAAAAGAAGACCAATTACAAGTTGGCAATTTTCTAACCATATCGTATGAATTAGAAAGTAGAGAATACAACAATAAATGGTACACAGATGTAAAGGTCTTTAAAATAGAACTTATAAATAATCCAGCAACAATTCCACCGATTAGCGCCTTTGAAAATACAGTTGATCTAACAGAAGACGATGAAGATTTACCTTTTTAAATAATTTGAGTCTAAATAGGTCGCTAAATTTCTCAATAAAAACAGAACATGGATCCATACACAAAATACATAATTCAAAATCATCTTTACTGGATTGAAAATGGGTTTACGAAAGAAGATATTCGTAAAATTCATAATGAAGTTTGGGATGAGCATATTTTTGACAATGTCACAATGAAGAGAATTCAGAAAAAAAAGGGGTATTCTATAGCCCATAAGGAAATCATAGAGGCATCTGATTTTGAAAAGATCACTTATCTGTATTTGGATTACGCCGAGCATATTCTTGATTTATCTTTTTTAAAATATTGTTCCAACCTTGAGGAAATAAAAATGCCCTTCCAAAAACTTAAAAATCTAAAGGTATTAGCTAATCTAGAAAAAATTAGAAAAATTGATGCCAGCTACAATAACATTGAAAATATTGATTGTCTAAATGCTATGAGTAATTTAGAGGAACTTAAGCTCGAAAATAATCCTATAGAATCATTGCATGCGATTAAACACCTTAAAAAATTAAACAAGATAGAAATTGATATAATAAAAGATGAAAATGAAGTCTTTCATATACTCAGAAACGACAATACCTGTTCAATTAACTATATTTTAGAAGGTGGCAAAATAGATTTTGAAAATTTAATTTTCCCTAAATACTTGGTTATTATTTCAAAAAAAGAAAATTCCCTTTCCTTAATTCTGGAAGCAAGAACTGACGATAATGATTTAAATTCTACTATCTATTTCCCCGATGGTTTAGCTAATCAAGATCAGTTCATAGATTATTACATTGAAAAAATAAAGCAACTGACCACAGAGCGTTTTGTAAAAATCTTAGGCGAACCATTTGAAATTAATAAATCAAAATTACTTCGCCATGTTGATCTATTTTCACTTCAGTATGAGCATGATGTCACCTGATCATATCTAATTACAAAATAGATTAAGCAATGTACTTCGATAAAAATAGTCACCAAAGACAATACATTCAGTAAAATTGAAAATAAATATATTATTAAAAAAAAAATGAAAACAATAGAAGAGATTCAGGAAATATTTAAAGTTTTAATTGAAAGTAACGAACATTTTAAGGAACATTTACAAGGACCCGATTGGCATGTAACAGTGTACAAGCCTTTCGGAGACAATGGTATCATTAACTATCCCTTCAGAATTTACGGAAAAATTTCCGGAAGTTATTTTGGCGGCGATTACAGATGGTACGGTGGTGTTACATATTCATATAACATCAAGGAAAACAGCTTAACAAGAACAGAAAATGAAAATGAATTACATCCTATAATAGTTAAACATGTTGATTTACAAGAAATACAAATGAAGATATAACTTTAATTTAGTTGCCATCTGGAGAAATTCAAAAGTGGTAAGCTAACCAGATATGGTAATCGAGGCGTGGTTTTGAATGGCTAAAGCTTTCACCATCCTTCACCACAAAAATTAAGGAAATTATCTCATAATAATAATAATAATAATAGTGTACTAATAGTTGTATATATTTGAAAAAACGTAAAATAAAAAAGGAAACTTCGCTAATCACCCCATTTAGGTTAATATCGAAAAAATAAGCTGTGGTAAAGTAATAAAAAATAGCAAATAATGAATGAAATGATAAAAATGGTTCAAAATATATTGGACAACAGTGTAATAGTTGAAAAAGCTGCGACACAATATAATGGCGCAAAAATTGTCAATTTTGAAAAGTATTTAAAAAACGGGAAACCTTTCACTTTTGAAAATGGTGATGTATGTGCGATTGCTCATTTAAATGCATTTACGATAGAAGTTGTAAAAGAAATAGCAAAAAAAGTGAGTGAAAAAATTTCATCAAAATATCTTATTGATTTCATAAATGAAAATCGGTTAAAGGATTTTGTTGGGATTTCTTCGCCAAATTATCATAAATGGAAAAATGGAGATGAAGGTGAAGTGCGCATCGAATGGAATGAAAAGTATGAAAAATATTTTGCTTTCTTTATAAATAAAAGTATATCGACTCGCAAAAACCTTTAAGCTCAATTGTTAAAATTTAGGTCACTTGAAAATTATTCTCACATTTATAAAATGAAAGTAAACGTCTAATTAAAACATATATTTCGATCGCAGAATTACATTCCGTGCAATTCCTATTAGTAAATGAAGAATTGCTTTAAATTTATCGACCGCTAGTGGAAAATGAAGCATGAAAACGCTACCGCTTCTTCACCACAAAAATTAAAGAAATTATTTTCATCCAATTATAAAAGTGTAATAAATGTTGTATATATTTGATAACATCTATTAAACATATAGTGGCAATCCAAACAGTATTTAGAATACATTCTCTATTTTAAAGTGAGAACCAAAACAGAAGAATACGAGAAAACATTTTAGCATTATGACAGAAGAAGAAGTAAGTAAATTATCGCAAGAAATTGATGATATATCGAATAATTTTGAAAATAAACCTTGGGCAGAAAATATAAAATTACTCAAAGAAAATTTTGATATTAACTCATTAAAAACACCTACTCACTATTTAAAAACTATTGATCAATTAACAGAAGTACTTCGTGAAACTCGACTTTTATTTATCAATTCAGTATTAAATAAAGTATGTATAGTAGAAGGTAAACTATACAATTTTGAAACACCGTATCAAGCTGGAATGAGTTATAGCGCTGTAATGAAAAAAGAAGGGAGCTTTTACCTTCTAGACGAAGACGGCGATTATAGCGAAATATTTACAAGCGAAACATTTACGCACTTTATTGATGATTTATATTGGGAATTGTATGAATAATAATTGGCACCGCACCCGATGCTGCCAAAACAATCCTTTCATGTGCTTCCTCTGCAGGAATACATTATAAACATAATCCAATGAAAAAAATCTTTATCCTATTTCTATTTATTTCAATACAGACACTTAGCCAAGAAGTAACTAAAGAAAAAATGTATGGCACTTGGAAAGTTCAAAAAAATACAACCCTAATAACAGACCCTAAATTTAAAGATCTAATCAATGGTTTCAAGGAAGCATCATTTACATTTAATGAAAATGGAATATTTGAACTTACATCAGCAAATACATCTAAATTATTTTTGATGACAATGCATATGCTTAAAAATGCCAAATGGAAATTGGATCAAAATAAACAAATAATCAGAATAGGAAATCAAGCAAATCATTTTTCTCTTATGGGAATCATAGTTAAATTGAAGGATTCAACAACAATCTTTCTTGTGGATGAAACACCACTTGAATTCGAAATGAATAAAGAATTATAAAAAAAATCAAAAACACCAGCGATCCAATGTCTCATTACTTGGGATTCTTTTATTAAAACACGAATATATCAAATGAATCTACCTCTTTCAGAAAGTCTGCCAATTAACAAATTAGTATCAGTATTTGCGAGTACTTCGGCCACTTACAAATTTTATTGGTTTTTGGCTATATTGGAATTGGTTGAAGAATGTAACACAACCATTCCTAAAAGAAAAATTTTCTGTAGAATGATAAGCAATTCTTGGTACACCGTAAATTATTTCCACGTCTCTTTTGGCAAACAGGATCTAATACAAGGAGCTGTCAGGACAATTCTAAAGATAGAGAACCTTACTATTGATGAAAAAAAGAGCAAAATAAATGCTGTTCTAGAAAATTCTACAAACAAGGCAACGGTAGACCTTTTGAATCATTTTGATTTAAATGTCCCGCATTGGTTTATCTCCCCTTGGTTTTCCGGTAATCGAAGTACTATTTATTCTTTATCCCAAAATTTTGACAATGGTTGTCTTTATAGTTTAGAAAAAGATTGCATAAATATTAACCCCATTTGGATCTCTTATTTAATATCCAATTCAAAGTTGTTGAAAGACTTTTGTTATTGGAATCTATCCCTATTTCTGCAAAAAAGAAATCCAAATGTTCCTGACATTCCAAACAAAATAAACAAATCAATCACAAGAAATTCCTTGACTAAACAAACCAATGAATATTGGAAATTGGTGTTTAATGAATTGGGATCTATCGAATGCATCTTCACAGAAAACAAATTAATTTTCGACGAAAAAAAATATGCAATAGACCATTTCATTCCATACGCATTTGTTTCTCACGATTTAATTTGGAACTTAATCCCCATTGACAAAAGTTTTAATTCATCCAAAAGTGATAAGCTCCCATCGGTAAACAAATATTTTGACAAGTTTTTTAATCTCCAAAAAACAGCTTTTGAAATCGTAAAAAGTCATAATGCTAAAAATAAATATTTAGAAGAATACCTTACTATTTTCCCCGATTTGGAGGATGGCAACGATTTCGATTATTTGCGATACAAAGAAAGCATTCAACCCTTGATTACTATTGCCGGTAACAACGGTTTTTCCTTTATGAAAGATTAATTCCACAAACTCCATTGGAATTTATGTGGAACGGCAAGCAATAGGTTTTCTGAGCAGTTTCGAACTCAATATAGAAGCCTTCAATTTGGAAGATTTGCATTTTCATTTGCTGCAATTTAATGACTAATTACTATTGCAACCACCTACCCTACTACACCAAAACCCGCGTTTCAGAAAAAAGAAGAGCTTACTCACCTACCAAAATAGTTTTCAAATAGTATAGTGAATTCCTTTGACTATGTGTCATAGATAAGTTTATAATCTGCAATTCTTGAAAGCGGAACTTTACATTAGAAGTCACACTAATTATTAAAAAAACTTATGCGGATCGATATAAAAGTTCATACTGGATTAAAGCTGAAATGAATAAACTAAATTAATACAGTCAATCACGACATTGCTTCACTACCGAAGCCACCATTCAAATCAATTCTAATAATACTGAGCTTAGTCATAGAATCAAATTGGCTAATTTTTAAGTTTTTTACTTAAAAATTGTAAGAGAAGAACGTCCCGCTATTCACCACGGTATACTCTCTATTAATTATTTTTAATAATTACGGAAACCCGTAAAACACTTCCTTTCCATTAGTCTAATTTTGAATTTTAACCATTAAAACAAGCTATTTTAAAAAACATAATCGAAATATATTTTCAAAATAATAGATTCATTTTTTAAATAGGTTATTACTTATTAAAATCATAGATTTACTTTTTCCATTTTTGCCTATTGGTGCGAATGATGCCTCATATGAAAGATTTATATATTAAGATAGACAGAAACCTACTTCATGAACCACTCTATAAACCAGACCGTATACAATAAGTTACTTATCTTAATTTGGTCAATTACCCACGATTGACGTCGAGATATTTACGTTCGAGGAAAATACCACGAAATAATTCTGCATATGGTCATTTTACGCCATTTATATGTACTATTGAAGCCAACAAAATGAACCACTTTACAAAAATTTGCGATAAATTAAAATAGAAAAAATATGAAAACACTAGAAATTTTAATTACCCCAAGTTATGAATCTACAAGAGATTCAATGGATTTTTCAGAAAACGATGATTATGACGGTGATGCTGTATTATTCCAACAAGGATACGATATGGATGTTATGGAAGTAGAACCTGGTGACACTTTTGAAATAGAGGAAGATTTTGGAGGTCAAATTAGTTGCGAAGAAACCCAATACAAATTTATTAAAATAAAAGAAGAGTGGGAAGATGAATGGGATGAAGAGGATTATATCGCAGGTGAACCCATAAGCTTACGACCGGGCAATTACAGGTTTTTGGAGGATGGGATAACTATTGAGGAAATATCTTAATAAGAGTAACATGGAAAAACAACACATAATTCAGGCTATTCAAAATTGTCGTGCAGGTCAAATACAATTTAATAATGGTGAAAACCTTTCTTGTTTTCTATTTGAAAACACTTGGTTTCCATTACGAGCAAATGTAAATCATGCATCACAACTAGCTAACGAAAATATAGAATATACTACAAATGATGCTTTGGTTAAAATGCATGAGCTCTTTGATTATTTAAAAGTGAAACAAGTAAACGTTCAAAATAAAGTGTTAGTTCATTTAGAAACTGAAGATAAGATGGATGAAATTTCAGAATTGGCTAACTTGATAAAGGAGTTAGTCACCTAAAAAAGAATTAATGATTAGTTTTTTGCAATAGAAATTCAAAAAAAATTTGTTTGCTTGAAAATAATCTGAAAAATTAAAAACAGGTAATTAGAAAACATAAATACTAATAATTATGGCAGCAGTAGGATGGATAGATTTTAGTAGAAAAGACAGAAACAGGGTAAGCAGTATATTAGATTTACTGCGTCCTGAAGGACAAGTTGATGAATTAGGTATTGGTACCATTCGTGATGGGTTGGCAAATGCAATGTTTCCAGGCATATCAACCATTCAAACACGAGCAAAATACTTTTTTATCATTCCTTATATTCTGCAAGATTTTTTGCAACTAACCTTTGCGGAACGAAAAAAGAAATCACCCATTACCTATTTAGAAACCGAAGAGTACGAAGTGATGTGGGATTTAGGAGATAAGTACGATCATCAGGAAGGCCATGGGGTGATTGGTATCAGCAAATATCGAGTTCGTAAAGAAAAAATTGCACGTCGACCTTCTGAAATCTATTGGAATGGGTTAAATGTAATGAAATGCATAGATTCGAAAGGACTATCTGCTATGGCTTTCCTAAAAAGGGCGACAAAAAGTAACCATGAAACTTTGACACAATATATTACAACCGACGGTGAAGGGGATGATAAAGATGCTGGTTTTGAAAACTATTTTAATATAAAAGTTCCTATAAATAAAAATTGGAAAGAAGATCTGGATTTAAACTTGTCTCATAATGAAGCTGCTTTTTTAAGAGACAATATGATCGATATTAAAGATTCTGTTTTGTCTTTAGTCGCAAGTGAAGAAGAGATCTATTTGAAATTTAATTCCAGCGATATATTTATAGATTTTGCTAAAATATGTTCTTCAGAAATAACAAATCAACAATTAAAAAGTAATGTTATTTTGGCTCATGATTTTGCCATATTAATGGAAGGTGCACATATTGCTTACAATCAAGAATTGCAAAAACAGTTTTGTGGGGCCGATTGCTTTGAAGAAAATTGGAAAGAGTGGCATGATGATTTTAAGCATAACATGATTAATTATAATGCATTTAATGTCGAAGATCTATTTGTCCACTCCAATACAACGAGAGGATATACCAGAGATTTTGTGCGGGATTGGTTTAAATTACTGCAGACAGAACCATTAGATATGGCAAAAAAATCGGAACTCATAAAAAATCAAGAATATAGAGCGAAAGGAAAAAAAGCACGATTAAAATTTAATAAAAAAGACCAAGTTATAGAAGGAAAAGCTATTGGTTTAGGATTGCTCGATTTCAGATTCAGAAGTGCAAAAATAATCGTAAAAGATGTAAAGGAGGGTCTAAAAAATGCTTGATGCCAAAAACAACCGTTTAGATTATGGAGCAACACTCAAACCGCCTATGGGCTATGATTTAGACTTTGCAGTAACAACAACATATACCTTAGATTTAGAAGCAATACTGTTGATACCAGTAGCATTGTTTTTTTCCGGAGATTTAGATTTCAACCCAAAAGACATTAGAGAAGACGTGTTGGAAGCACTAACTAATGTTTCCAAACATGTAGCTATTTTTTGCCAAAGAGGTAAAATTAAAGTACCTCAATCCTACAATCCTTTAATGGCCTATTGGGAAAAAGGGATTCATAAAATTCAAATGCCTAATTATGATCAATCATTTCATCCCAAAATATGGATTATCAGATTTGTTTCTAAAAAAAAGAAAGAACCTGTAAAATATCGTTTCATCAGTACGAGTCGCAATTTGACTTTTTCAAGAGATTGGGATATGGCGATAACAACTGATGGTCAGGTTAATAAAAATGAAAAAGACAAGAATGCAGGAATTATAGATTTTCTTCATTTTTTAAAAACTAAAAGTGGCACAACTATCCCAGATGTGTTTTTTAAAGAATTGCCAAAAGTAGCATTTGATGTGCCAGATGGCTTTACCGATATTGACTTCCATCCGATTGGTAAATTCAAGAAAAACTATTCCAACCCAATAACTTCAAAATCCGAAAAACAAGATTATCGTTTAGTAGTTTCACCATTTTTAGATAAAACAACCTTAGATTATTTTGTTGGTAGCAGCAAACAGTTTTCACTATTCAGTTCTGATTTTGAATTGTCTGGTTTAAACGAAATGCTTTTAAAAAGTATTCAAAAAAAATACTGTTTCAATCCGTTTATTGAACTCGCAGAAAGCATGGAAGAATTAAGTGAGCCTGATGAAATTCCAATGAGTCAAAGCCTTCATGCAAAATTTTTTATAGATAAAAAAGGAAGTGATATTTCATGGTACCTTGGCTCTGCTAATGCCAGTAAGCCGGCTTCTGAAAGAAACATTGAATTTATGGTAGAGCTGAGAACAAATAGTTCATCTATGGGCCCTCTACAAATGGAAAAAAAGCTTTCAACTACTATTGATTCCCCAATAAAATTATTTGAACCTTATGATGGCGAAAAAAGAGAAATTCTTGAATCTGAACGAATAAAAGAACAAGAAATTAGAAGAATTATTCATGAATTATCAGGTATTAAAATAACAGGAAAGGCAATAAAAAATGAGTTGGGAGGATACGATTTAGAAATAGTAATACCAAAGATTAATTTTAAATTACCCGGCGATATTAAAATAAAAATAAAACCCCTACCAGAAAAAACAATGCAAAGCATTGAGATAATAATTGGGGAGGAACAATGCATAACTGATTTTAAAAACTACGATGAGATTCAATTAAGTCCTTTTATAATTATAGAAATCGAAAGAAATTTAAAAATTGAAAAAAGTTTCGTCCTCGATATGAAAATAGATCTAGATTCCACACGATATAATAAGATTTTCTCAACCATTGTAAACAATCGTTCCCGATTTTTAAATTATTTATCATTCCTGTTATCAGAAGAAACACCCGAAAAATTAGAGGAGAATGGTGTTGAAGCTGTTAAAATAAAAAGAAACGGAATGGATGCTTCAATAGCCTTCTTTGATGGCACCCCTGTCTACGAGAAATTAATGATTACGTCGAGCAGAAATCCAGAACGTTTAGTCAAAATAAATCGTCTATTAGAAAGACTAAAAGGAGAAAAAGAAACAAATGGAATTGATATTATATCAGACGAATTTGATGAATTGTGGCAAGTATTTAAACCTATAGAAACCGAAGACAATGGAAGCTAAAGAGTACATAGAAAAAGCATTATCGGGTTTAAAAGATTTTCAATTAGAAACTGTTGACTATACTATCAAACAGTTTTTTGAAAAAGATAAAACTAAAATGTTGATCGCTGATGAAGTTGGTTTGGGTAAAACCATTGTGTCAAGAGGTATTATTGCAAAAATGTATGAAAAACATTTGCAAAGTAGCAACAAGAATAAACCTTTCAATGTGGTTTATATTTGTTCAAACCAAGCAATTGCCAAACAAAATATTGAAAAATTGAATATTTTTTATGGAGAAGACGCAACACAAGTAATTGATTATTCAAGCACAGATGATAGAATTACAGCATTAGCTTACGAACCAAAAAAGCAAACCGGAAAATTCAAATTCAGAATTAAAGCATTTACACCTGCGACATCATTTGATCAAAATACAAATGTAGGCCGTTCGGATGAACGTATTCTATTATATCGATTATTAGTAAATATTGATGATTTTTCAGATAAGAAAAACAGTTTAAAATGGTTGCTAAAAGGAAGCAAAAGAATGGCTGATGACAATTGGCAAAAAGCAATTTTAGATGCAAATTTATTTGAAGCAGGTTTCGATCAGAAATACTATTATCTGGGTACTTTTAGACACATTCGTAAAGACTTATATAAAAAATTTGTTAAAGCTTTAAAACAAAAGGTTGCCATTAAAGATCTAAAAGCAATTTACAATCATTTTGATATAGAAGAAGAAAAAACAGGTCTGTTTTTATTAGAAAAAATGTGCACTGAACGCATCCAAATAAATAATTACGACACAAAATTCAAGCATTTTAGACCAATAATAAATTACTTGAGAATTAAATTATCGGAATGTTGCAAGGAATATCTAGAAGCAAATCTGTTTATTCTGGATGAATTTCAAAGGTATAATAAACTTATAAAATCAAAACATTCAGATGAACCAGGAATAGAACTGGCGAGACAAATTCTTAACAAAGAGGGAGCAAGAGTACTAATGCTTTCTGCCACACCATTCAAACCTTATACTAATGAATTTGACCATTTAAATGGAGAACATCATTATAAAGAATTTGAAAATGTTTTGCGTTTCTTACTTAAGGGGGAAAGCGAAACGTTTTGGCAAGAATTCGAAAGTAATAGAAAATCATTTTTTCACCATTTAAGACATATTTCATCCTTAAAAGAAAATTTTGATGACGCAAAAAAAGTCAAAGAAAATTTAGAAAAAGTATATCGTTCCTGCATTGCTCGAACGGAACGAATGTTGGTATCAAAAAACAAAGATGCCATGATGAAAAGTAATATTCAGGTGTTAAAAATAAGTAAAGAGGATATTAATGATTTTGTTCAATTTGATAAAATTATTCAACACCTCAACGAAACCCATAAAAGCAAATTAGCAATTCCTATAGAATATGCAAAATCATGTCCTTATCCTTTATCATTTCTAACTAATTATCAGCACAAGAAAAAGTTGGAAGAACATTACAATACAGATAAAATACTACAAATATTAGTAAATTCATCCAAAGAAAATTGGCTGGATTTTAATTTAATAAAGCATTACAAACCATTATTCAGCACTAGAAATAAAGTAATCCCTAATGCTAAAATCAGGTTATTGTTGGATGAAACAATTGATAAAGATGGCTGGAAATATTTGTGGATCCCCCCTAGCCTTCCATATTATGAATTGAAGGGTGCATTTGAAAATTCAAAAGGCTATACCAAGACATTGCTTTTTTCGTCATGGAAAATGGTGCCACGTATGGTAGCTAGTATTGTTTCTTATGAAGCAGAAAGATTATCAGTTGGGAAATTACTTCAAAAAACGGAAAGAACGGATACCTATTTTGAAAAAAAAAGATATCCATTTCCGCTATTAACTTTCAAAATAGTTAGAGAAGATAAATCTTTATCGGGTATGAATAACTTCATGTTAAATTATCCTTCTATTTATCTTTCAACTTTATATGATAGCGCTTGCAACTTAAATGAAAATAAAACTTTAGAACAAATTAGAACTGAATTAACCTCAAAAATTAAATACGATTTAACACAATTAAATATATTTGAAATTGGACACGAAGACGGTGATTGGCAGAAATGGTCTTGGTATGCAGTATTACTATTAGACAAAAATCATAAAAATGTAAAACAACTTGAAAATTGGTTAAATGCTAAACTAATTGATGATATCGCAGTTGATGTAGAAGATGCGGAAAACAAAGAAGACAAATCTGCAAAGCACAAACATTTTGAAGAAGTTAAAAATGTGATTTGCAAGAACGAAGTCCCAAAACTCAGTAAAATTACACTAGAATTATTTCAATCAGTAGTCGATTTATTAGTTGATTTATGCCTTGGTTCACCAGCAAATGCAGCTTATAGAGCCTACGATAAATTATATGATGATACTATCGAAACAAGGCTAGTTGAAAGCTATCACACTGCCTCTGGATTTGTTTCATTGTTCAACAAACCTGAAAGTATATCGGTAATTCAATTAAATACTAATCAAAAGGACTATTATAAAAGTGTTTTAGAATACTGTATCGATGGCAATATACAGTCTATGTTGGATGAGTATTTTTATATGCTTAAAGATAGTAACAGTGTTAGAGACAGTAAACAATTAGCTGAAACTATAACTGATATTCTTTCAATACGATCAACTCCTTTAGAAATAGGAAATATAAAAAACCTCAAAAACGGTAAAAAAGATAAAAGTAGAATTCGATCTCATTTTGCTTTAGACTTTGGAGAACAAAAAATTTCTTCTGCAAAAGCCAACCGCCAGATTAATATTAGAGAAGCTTTTAATTCGCCTTTTAGACCATTCGTATTAGCTTCCACTTCAATAGGTCAGGAAGGATTAGATTTTCACTTTTACAGCAAAAAAATAGTTCATTGGAACTTACCATCCAATCCGATTGATTTTGAACAAAGAGAAGGAAGAATTCATAGATTCAAAGGACATGTTATCCGTTTGAATGTCGCTGATAAATACAAAAATGAATTAAGCGATAATGAGTCAAATATTTGGGATAACCTTTTTAAAAAAGCATCTGAATCTGAAAAATTAGCTTCAGATTTTCCATGTGACTTAATACCTTGTTGGCATTTAGAAACAGAAGACCATTTAAAAATTAATAGAATTGTACCATTATATCCGTTTAGTAAAGACATAGAAAAATATCAAAATATGCTTAGAGTTTTAGCCTATTACAGATTTACTTTTGGTCAACCAAGACAAGATGAACTAATTGAAATCTTAGAAGATGCTGATGATACAGCTCTAATTGATGAACTATTAATAAATTTAAGTCCAATTTATTTTAATGGTAATCTAGTTAAAGAAATCTTAGACGTATAAAATAGTAAAAGAAGACCGTATGAAGCCGCTAACCAAATCCCTAGCTCTCTGAAGTGTCCTCACTTCGGAGTTTTTATTGGTAATCACCTGCCACATAGAGAAAATAGATTGAAAGCTAATCACTATAAACGCCAATTTAACTAAATATCACTAAAAGTGGGTATTGAGAAACTCCACTAATCGGTGTTAATTTACGTATGGACTTAAATCAGCTAAATACCTTTTGATAATGAACCAAGCCAGCTTCAAAATAAGAAAATCCAAATTGCTAAATGACCTTAAAAAAATCACTAAGGCATTGGGTCCTGTTTCAAAATGGAACAGATACACTACAATCGAATTAACCATTACTGACGGTTTATTAACATTAGTAATTCCTGGCATAAGATTGGAATTACCTTGTGAAACTACCAGTGCTGCCAAAGCGACTTTAGGCTTATTTTATTTCAGGGACATCATCAAAAACTGGGCAGTTTTACAACTGGAATGTTTCATTCAGGATGACGTATTTAAAATTGGAGTAACTTCCGTCAGAGCACAAACAACTTTTTTTGAAACCGACAGTATTCTGCGGAGTATAAAGCTTCCTATAAATTATTCCGATTTGCATTTATTACAGCTGGAACATCAGGGATTTACGGTAGAAGAAATTGATTTCAATAAATTGGAATATGAATTGTATTGTGCAAAAAAATTCCTAAAATCTAATATCTTAAAAGCAAAGAACATACTCAATGTGTACGGCGTCACCAGAAAAGAAATCGAGGAATTACTTCAGAGAAAAATAAATATTTAAAAAGTGTTGAGAAACTACAATTGCAGACTCATTCTTTCTCGAAGATACCAATTAAAAGAGCATTACATAAAACCAATTACAAAGCAAAGCAAATCACCATTATAATTCAGCCATTTGCAGATTTACCGCCCGCTGACCTTGCATACCTAAAAAGAGAATTAAGAAAATACTATAAAAAATAGTGGTCAAATCTCCAATTGAATTTCCACGAACATCTCTAAATCAATCGCGATCAAGATACAGAGCAGACTCATTAATACAGTTCCTAAGTAATAGAACAAGAGATGGGTATTTAACTATTGGACTTACAGGTAAAGACATTAGTACAGCAAAAGACAATCATGCCGATTGGGGAATAATGGGTTTAGGTTATTGTCCGGGAAAATCTTGTATTGTATCTTCATTTAGGCTCAAAGGAACTAATAAACCTGAAAAACTTTTTAAGGTTGCCATCCATGAATTAGGACATACACAAGGATTGCCTCACTGTCCCATAAGCACTTGTTTTATGCAAGATGATAACGGAAAAGACCGTATAAATGAAGAAAAAGAATTCTGTCCGAAATGTAAAGCTATTAAAATTAAGGCGGGCTGGGTCCTAAAGTAGTTTGTAAAACAATTATTAAAAGAATGTGAAGCTTAGTAACCGCCAAATAAACAGCGACGAGAACGAAAATTAAATTTAAAAGAAACTGATGTTTACCTCTTTGGGGATTTTTATAAAATAAATCCGAAATGAGGAAAACCGTAAAAACATCATTTTTTATTTCAATATTTTAGCAAAAGGAATTAAAATTACAAATTAACCGCTAAACCATTCACACCAAAACAACAATAAAATGAAAACAAAAAAAATTGCAATTGGTCTCATCCTGTTATTTATTATCACCAGCCTATATTCTTGTGCTCCAAAAGGTTATGAATCCGGTGAAGCAGGCTTTTTTTCAGGAATATGGCACGGTATGATAATAGTATTTTCCATAATTGGAAAAATATTTGGTGCTAACATTGGAATTTATGCGGAGCATAACACAGGCTTTTTTTATTGGATTGGTTTTATTTTAGGTATTGGAGCTTTTGGAGGTGGTAGTTCGTCTGCTAGGAGGTAAAAAATCATTAAGATGTTTTAAGACAAACCTAATATTATAGGTTACTCACAAATAATATAAATGGACCGAAAAGAAAAAGATTTCGATCCTCAGCTATCGAACATTTAATGGGAATAAAAAAACAGACAAAAACTTTTATAAAAATTCTAAATGAATTGAATAAACAGAAAAGATGTTATGTGAAATTTGAAAGAAATGGCGGTTAATCTAAAAAAGAATCTCAATAAGAGGAAGAAACCCCTACTGTGCACTACTAAATTGACTGATTACTTTAAAAATGAAAAAAGGTTGTTTAATATTTTTCGGCTCAGTTGCTGTAATCCTAATAATTGGAGCATTACTTATTTATAGGATGTTTTTTGTTCCATCTGGAATAGAGATAAACAAGACTAAATTTCCAATTACGGGCATTGATATTTCTGCACATACTGGCAAAATTGACTTTTTAAAACTTTCTGAACGAAAAATAGATTTTGTATTTATAAAAGCAACAGAAGGCGCAGATTTTGTAGACCCAAAATTTGAAGAAAATTATTCGAATGCAGTGAATAAACTGCCCATTGGTTTCTATCATTTTTTCAGATTCAATAAATCTGGTAAAAGGGAAGCAAATAATTTTTTAAGTAACATCAGTGATAAAAAGACTAACCTTCCATTAGTTATTGATGTTGAAGAATGGGGAAACATAAAGGCTAAATCAATAGAGGATGTCATTGATGAAATTAAAATATTTATTACGTTGGTTGAAAAAGCATCTGGAAAAAGAATAATGATTTATTCCAATGAGAGTAGTTATAAAAAATATATTTTGGGCCATTTGGATAAATATGATATTTGGATTTGTTCATTCAGTAAAAATCCAAATATCAATAAAAAATGGACATTATGGCAACATTCTCACAAAGGAAAACTTGATGTTACAAATGGTTGGGTTGATATAAATACTTTTAATGGGAAACGAGAAGAATGGAATAAATACTTGAATCAATACAGCTGCAATTAGAGCTGCTAAAACAGCAGTTTCAATTATTTAAATCCCTGTACTAAATAGGTTAAACGTTTCTTTTTTTTTAATTGTAGAAGATCATATCACCACTGTTGCAAGCTTGCAAAGAATAGAATTTACTGATTCAACAATCTAGATTTGTATCATAAACTTTAAAAATCAGTATTATGAAAAACAAAAAAACGCTTTACCATTTTGTATTAGATAAAAGTGGCTCTATGCATGATTGTAAAGAAACCACAGTAACCGGCTTCAACAATCAGTTAGCAACTATCAAGGAACTGCAACTGGAATTTCAAGATCAAGAATTTGAAGTGTCCCTGACAATCTTTAATGACCAGGTAGATCATGTCTTGTCACATGTTGCTATTGCAGCATTTGAACAGCTGACGTATTCAAGGTATCAGCCTGATGGCGCAACTGCCTTGCTAGATGCAATCGGAATGTCAATAAACCAAATCAGGATCGCTAATGAAACTAAAATCATTAATGACGAGATGAGTGTGGTGGTGGTAATCTTAACCGATGGAATGGAAAATGCGAGCAGGGAATTCACCTACCATCAAATTGCCGCTACTATCGCTGCATTAGAGGAAACTGCAAAATGGACTTTTACTTTTTTAGGTGCAGATATTGATGCTTTGCATACTTCTAAAATGCTAAATATCAGATCCGAAAATGTAATTTCTTTTAATAAAGAAGATATGAACGGCATGTTGAATGATGTAAGTTACGGAATGCGCGACTATACAGTAAAGAAATCCATGGGAAAAATGAAGAAAGATTTTCTGGATTTTATTGATAAGAAGGATCGCAGGAATTAATAATAAATTAGCCCTTTACAAATATGAATATACATCTATTACGATCTCCGGAATTAAAAGAGGAAACCTATAGGAATGTGCTGCATTTACTGCAGCAATTCCGTGGTCCTATGCATTTCCTTGAATGTGAGGAAGAAATTTTACCATACAATTCAGTAGGCGAAGAAAGAGAATGGGAAAACATAAAAGATTTTGAAACTTCCCAGAAGATCCAAATCAATTACAGCCTCATAAATGAAGCCAAATCAGGTATTATGTTTCCGTACAAGGAAAAAATAAAAACCTGGAACCAATTGTTTTCAGAATGCAAACAGTATCGATCCATAAAAAAAATACCTGAAAATGACATCGTGGTTTTACTTACTGATATTGGCAATAAGCCAAATTGGTTTGGTGGAGTATCCCCTTCTATGAAAAACTATTTCATTCAGACATCCAATTGGGAACACTTCTTTGGCACAGGCATCGATTGTAGGTTTCCAATTTCCTATGAGGTCATTATTTGGGTGATGCGTTATTATATGTTTGCAACAAATGAAGCGATTATGGAGAACATTCACAAAAATCCCTTGGGATGTATCATGGATTTTTGCCAGGAAAAATCACAAATTATCTTAAAGATGCGAACTGCAGATGTCTGCCATACGTGCATGCAAAAATTTATCGAAAGAGACATACCTCCATTACTTACACGTCAATTTTTTGATATTTTGGATGGTATCCGTGCGAGTATGACTTTCAGAAGCCGTTCTGTAATATTAAACCAGCCAAGCAGAATGGAAATCAGGGGACATACCAAAAAGATTTTCCTGACGGATATGGGAGGGCTTGAACTACGTTTAAACCCAAAAGAAAAAGCACTATACCTGCTGTTTTTAAACCATCCTGACGGTCTTCATTTAACGGATCTGCAGGACCATAAAGCAACCCTGATAAAATTGTATGGTGATTTTTGTTCACACACAGATCCAAAAATACTTAATCGAGCAATTGATGTTTTGATTAGTCCCTTAGAAAATGACGTAAATGTTGTTTTATCAAGAATCAACAGAAAAATAAAAGATGCGGTTGGAGATACGTTGCTCAATTTTTATAGTATTAAAGGTGAAAGAGGAGAAAGAAAAAGTATTAAGCTGGATCGGGAATTGGTGGATCGTTTAAATAATTAGTTATACAGCTCTTAATCCTATAAAATATATCCCCCCACAAAGGCATTTTTACAATTTTTTTAAATATTCGTACCACTTTACGGTTTCCCGTAAGGATTCCATTTTTTAACGAATTACGTTTACTTTATAATTTAAAAATAAAATTTTTAATAGCCCAAACGAAATTGCTAAAGAAAGGAATGAAAATTAAATTTCATCTTGTATTTCTTAACAAACTATATCATACTTTTTGTTAAAGAATGATTGAAGTAGTTTATGAAAAATTTCATTTTTATATAAAAGATATCGTTTGTTATATTTGATACAAACTATTAGCTCAGAATAAAATATGCTATCTGAAGCGACAATCTATCCGTATTTGGGTCTATAGTTGATATTTTGGATTAAGAATAATTATAATAAACAATACTTAATGAAAAAAATCACAATCGGCCGAAGTCCAGCAAATGACATTATTATCAACAATCCCAATGTATCATCCAGCCATGCGCTAATCATTATAGAAGATAGTGGAGAAATTATTCTGAGAGATTTAAATTCAACTAATGGTACTTTTGTAAACGGGAAAAAAATAAATGAGACAAGAATTAGCCAATTAGATAAGATTCAAGTCTGCGACTCAGAGATTAACTGGCAAGACTACATAACCAAACAGCATAGTCCATCGCCACAACTTATTCAAGACCCAAATTCTTTTACAATAGGGAGAAATTCATCCAACAATATTGTTATTCAACAATCTGATGTTTCGTCATATCATGCTACTATCGACAAAACTGCAAGCGGTGAAATTTTTATTCAAGATAATAACTCAAGTAATGGTACGTATGTGAATGGTCATAAAATATCAAAGTATCAGTTAATTGGTGGTGACAGAATATTATTGGCTAATAAGTATCCCGTTGAATGGGAAAGTCTTTATAAAAAGAAAGTAGGAAATGAAGCAGAAAACACCAAAACAAATGTTTGGATTCCATTGATTGGAATTGTTATAGTTCTCGCTCTTGGTATATTATTTTACAATCCGGTATCAAATTTAGTCAATGATAAAATATTTTCAGCTAAAATAGATGTAAACGACAAGTATAAAAATTCTGTTGTTTTAGTATATCATTCATTTGTTTATGAAGTTAAAATTGGAAATAAAATTGTTTACTTAACAAAAGAAGGAGAAGAAGGATTCGAAACTTATGAAAACGGAAAAACAGAACCAATTCAAATCACTGGGACTGGTTTTTTTGTTTCTAACTCAGGTGAGATTATCACCAATAGACACGTAGCAATTCCTTGGGAATACTCAGAAGACAAAGAAAAACTAGAAAAATTCATTAAGGAATCTGTAACAGAAAATGCTCAATTTGCAAGCCAAGCAGATCAATTTAAAATTTTCGAATTATTGAAGAACATAAAAATTTCAGGTAAGAGTATTGGAATTGGAATTGCACTCAACAATAGCTATATAACTTCCCTTTCAGATTTCATCCCTTGTGTATTATCAAAAGAAGCAGGCAATAGTGAAATTGATGTTGCAATGTTGCAAACAAAAACAAAATCTCTTCCAGCATTAGTAATTAATATTGTGAATCTTAATGAAGCAGTTAATGATGAAAGTAAAATGAATATTGGAGAACAACTATTTATGATAGGTTATCCGGCTGGTTTTGAACTCGCAACGACAAAAAAAGGTATAATGGCAAATTTTCAAAATGGACAAATAACGCGCTTAGGTGATGGAGTAAATTTTGGACATAATGTACCTACGATTGGTGGTGGAAGTGGCTCCCCAATTTTTAATAATCAAGGAAATTTAGTTGGTATAAATTACAAAGGCTTAGTGCAGACACAAGGTTTCAATATGGCGATGTTAGCCAAATATGCAGTAGAATTACAAAATAGATAATTATAAACTTTTAGAAAAAAACAACATTATGGCAAACATTAAAACGTGTTCAAATGGTCACAATTACGATTCAAGTCTTTACAGCACATGTCCTTATTGCCCAAAAGGGAACACAGGTGAAAGAACAGTTATGAATAATTTGGAGCGTGATTCTGCATCAACGGAGTTGAATGATTCAAGTAGTTCAGCCAAAACTCGTATTGTTTCTGCTAGTGGTTATAACAATGGAGATAAAACAATGCCTTTTCAAGTGATTACTTCCGAGAACAAAACAAATGTTCCAAATGGCACTAAAATAATAGCTCCAGATGAAGAGGGTGGTCAGGTAGGAGCTACCCACAACAGAAAACTGGTTGGTTTTTTAGTTTCTTATACATTGAATCTTCAAGGCAAATCATTTAAAATCTTTGAAGGAAAAAATTTAATAGGTGCAGATCCTAATTGTGACATTGTAATTAGCAGTGATCCTGGAGTTTCAGGTAAACATATTACTATTCTGTACAGAAGTGGAAAGTTTAGGTTTAAGGATGAGTTTTCAACAAATGCAACATTTGTTAACGGGTTCGAAACCGAAGAAGGTTACCTTGAAAATCAAGACATTATAAATATTGGCAAAACTAAATTTGCATTTATGGCAATTCCACTTGAACTTTTAAAATAATTTATATGAAACCTAACTTATTTGTTTTGTTTTTGGCACTTAGTTTTACCCTTATTACTAAAGCACAAAATCCTGTATTTTCAGCTATTGATACCACTAAATTTCCTTCGTTAAAAATTGATTTTAGCACGATTGAGAAGATGGAAGCTTCTGAAATCTCAATTTTTGAGAATGATCAAAAGTCTGATTTTAAATTAAACTTGAAAACCGGTAAAAAAGCAGTTTTCATTTTGATGGAATCATCAGCTGTTACTCATAATGATAAATCTCAGAAAGCAATTGAACGAATTGTTGCTGGTGTTACTCAGTTTTGTAAAAACACTCAACCAAATACTGATTTCGCGTTCGGGTATTATAACCGCTCTGATGCTGAAAATAATGCATTAAAATTGATTTCAGCCAAATTTCAGCCTATTTCAAATCAAGATATTGTAGCAATTAATAGTTTGGTTAGCCAGTCCCCTGAATTTAGCAAATGGACTGATTTGTATAAAGCTACGTACGAAAGTCTCGATTGGGTAAATAAGCAAAGCGAAGGCTATTCATCAAAACTAATTATAATTATCGGTACAGGAAAAGCATTAAGCGAATCTCCTATTAAACATAATGAATGTATTAAACGGGCGAAAGATTTACAAATTCAAATACGGACAATTGGATTAAAATCTGATGACAGGTACGCTTTTGATAATCTTAATTTGTTAGTAAAGAAAAATCCGAAATTCTTTATAAATGCAGAAAATAGTAATGTAATTGACGCTGCAATTACTAAATATATTGAACAATCAAACTATAATAATTATACGATTTCACTCGATACCAGAGTTTCGAGAGATGGTGAGAAGCATGATGTAATAATCAAATTAAAAGGGAAAGAATTCACAAAGAGTTTTGTTTCACCAAAAAGTAAGGGATTCTTTTCAAAATACCTTTATTGGATTATTGGCTTATTCATTACAACTCTTATAGGATTAGTTTCTTTTTTGATATCAGCTAATAAAAAGAAAAAAAGAGAAGCCGAAATCAAAGCAGCTCAGGATTTAGCCTTGGCAGAAATACAAGCTAATGAAAATAAAGCACAAGAATTGGCTAACAAGGCTCATAAAACTGAAATTAAAAATACAACTCCTCCAAAAAGAGGGTTAACGCAAATTACTTCGCCCCCATCCTCCATTACTATTATAAACGATGGTAAAACGGAAACTATTGGTATCATTAAAGGTTTTACATCATTTGGAAGAAACAATACCAATAACATTGTGATAGATAACGAAACGGTATCAGGAAGTCATTTTACGCTTGACTATGCTGGAGTGGATTGCATCCTTTCGAATTTAAGCACTAGTAACGGAACAATTGTAAACAGTACAAAACAAAATAAATCAGCAATATATGCTGGTGACATTGTAAAAGCAGGAAATGTTGAAATCTATTTTAAATAACAAAACATGGCAAACACAAAATCATTAAATAATTTTTCTTTCGGAAATGCTACTCATGTTGGACAAGTAAGACAGGCTAATGAAGATTATTTTGGAAACTTTGAAACAAAAAACGGTTATGTTTTCATTGTCTGCGATGGAATGGGCGGGCATGTAGGTGGTGCCAAGGCTTCACAAATAGCAGTAGAAATAATTAAGGATTGCTTACAGCAATCAGACTACAAAAGTCCTTATGAGGCATTAGGACAATCTATTGTGGCGGCTAATGATGCGATATTGGCTTATGCCGAAAAGAATCCTGAATTAACTGGTATGGGTACAACTTGTGTCGCTATTTTGGTTATTGGATCAGATGTGTATTATGCTCATGTGGGTGATAGCAGAATATATTTATTCTCCAATAAAAAACTATCTCGTATAACAAAAGACCACTCATTTGTACAAAATATGATCAATTTGGGTGGTTTGACTGAAGAAGAAGCAGAGAATCATCCTAGAAAGAATGAGATTACAAATGCACTGGGGTTAAAAAACATGAAACCGCCTACAGTAGGTAATGCCGCAATTCAAGCAGCTAAAGGCAATGTGTTTTTACTTTGTTCAGACGGTTTAACTGGGATGGTCAGTGACTCCGAAATCGAAACCGTGCTGAAAAAAAACATGGAATTACAAGGCAAAGCCAATTTACTGATTGATTTAGCCAACACAGCTGGAGGGACAGACAATATCACTGTTCAGATTGTTGAAATGACTCATTCAGCCTATACAAAAACGGTTACAAATATCCCTATCGATCCAAAGGCAGCCAATTCATTTAAAAATTTCAAAACAGGCAAGAAAACACTTATTTTAATTGGTGCGATGTTGTTAATATTAGGTGGTTCAGCGTACAATTTCAGGAATAAATTTTTCCCAAAGGATGAAACACCTACTAATGTTTTTGTTAAAAGTGACACTCTTAAAACTAATAGTACAAAAGCTGTTGATATTGACTCAGTAGTTCAAAAAAGTATAAGGGATGGCTTGAAAGATAAAAGTAATAAGTCACCAATAGATTCAGCAAAAATTGACTCTAATAAAAAAGTAAACTCTGATTCTGTAAAAGTATCTTTCCCAAAAGCTGTTGTAAAAAAGCAAACAGAACTTAAAAAAAATGAGCTAAAAACCGAGGTTAAACAGACTACAAAAACACCTTAAAAATAATCGATATAAAATCATTTATTTATGCAAGAATCATTATTTAATTACAGCATAATGAAAGTATTAGGCGAAGGTGGTATGAGTCGCGTTTACTTAGGTTACGATCCAATTACTCATCAAAAAGTAGCGATTAAAGAGTTATTACCAAATTTAGCACATAGTAAGGATTTGCGTGAAAGGTTTAGACGCGAAGCTCAAATTATGGCTAAATTAGATCATCCTAATATCGTAAAACTAATTCGTTACGAAGAATCAGCTACAAGTTTCTATCTGATAATGGAATATGTGGATGGAATGGATTTGGAACAGCACATAAAAGAAGTGACTGGCCCCATCTCTGAACCTAAAACCATCGAGATAATGTCAACCTTGCTTGATGCATTTGGGTACGCTCATGAGAAAGGGGTGGTTCATCGGGATATTAAACCCGCTAATATTATTATTACCCGTGATGGAAAAGTTAAAGTACTTGATTTTGGGATAGCCAAGATAGTAGATGAAAATGCTTCTGGAAGAACCCAAACAGGAACTCGCATAGGAACAGTGGCCTATATGAGCCCTGAACAAGTAAATGCAGCATCTAATATTGATCTACGTACTGATATTTACTCATTAGGAGTGATGCTTCATCAAATGATAACCGGTAAGGCAGCTTATGACTCTTCAACTTCATCCGATTTTGAAGTTCAAACCCTCATTGTAAAAGAACCCTTGCCACGAGCCAATAGTATTTACCCTTATGCATCGGGTCATCTACAAAAGCTCATTGATAAAGCAACTCAAAAGAAAAGAGAAAATCGTTTTCAAGATTGTGACCAGTTTAAATTGGCATTATTCATTAATACTAAAGAACCGGTAAAACAGCCCGTCAAACAACCGCATACCGCAGGTACACCTTGGTCTTATGTCCTTTGGAGTCTAATAGCTTTAACTGTTCTTTTTTCTATAGTGGCAATAATAAATAAATCGAACATTCAGTCAAGTAATACTGAAGAATCAGAGATAAACAGCAAACAAACTGGTCAAATCAATATGCAGATATTTGGCGGAAACGCTACCTATGATGGAGAAATTGAAAACCAAGTTGCAAATGGTTACGGTACTTTTACCGTAATAGATGGAGATAGTAAAGGAATTGTTTACACGGGGGATTTATTGAATGGGTCTTGTACGGGGAAAGGAAAAATGACATGGGCGGATGGTAATATATATGAAGGGGATTTTGTTAATAATTCTCTTACTGGAGATGGAATATTCACATGGGCGGATGGGAATATTTATAAAGGGGCTTTTGTTAATAGTTCTCGTACTGGAAAAGGAAAATTGAAATGGGCGAATGGTGATATTTATGAAGGGAATTTTATTAATGATAATCGTACTGGTGAAGGAATTTATACCTCTGCGAATGGGGATAAGTATGAAGGAGATCATGTTAATGGTTCAAAGACTGGAAAAGGAACAATGACATATGCAAATGGGGATAGATATAAGGGATATTGGGTTGATGATAATTTTAATGGAAAAGGTACGTATACATGGCCAAGCGGGGAAAAATACGAAGGGGATTGGGTTAATCATAATAGACATGGTTATGGCACTACAACATTTAAGGATTCAAAAACGGAGTTTGGTAAATGGAAAAATGACAAACAGATATATTAATAGTAAGTAAGTATCGAATTGAAAACAATTATTACGAATTGTTTGATAAAATAGATAAGGAGTATTTTTTCATATACAAATTATTCGAAACAATTAAAAGAAAATGGAGAAGAAGCTTCTGAATTACGATATCATAAAAAAAATTGGCGATGGTGGCATGAGTTGTGTTTATTTGGGTGAAGACCCTATTACTCATCAAAAAGTAGCGATCAAAGAGTTATTACCAAATTTAGCACATAGTAAGGATTTGCGTGAAAGGTTTAGACGTGAAGCACAAATTATGGCTAAATTGGATCATCCAAACATAGTAAAACTAATTCGGTACGAAGAAACAGGTACAAGTTTCTATCTGATAATGGAATATGTGGATGGAATGGATTTGGAACAACACATTAAAGATGTGACTGGCCCAATATCTGAACCAAAAGCCATCGAAATAATGTCAACCTTGCTTGATGCTTTTGGATACGCTCATGAGAAAGGGGTGGTTCATCGGGATATTAAACCCGCTAATATTATTATAACCCGTGATGGAAAAGTTAAAGTACTTGATTTTGGGATAGCCAAGATAGTAGACGAAAATGCTTCTGGAAGAACCCAAACAGGAACTCGCATCGGTACAGTGGCCTACATGAGTCCCGAGCAAGTAAATGCTGCACCTAATATCGATTTGCGTACAGATGTTTATTCATTGGGTGTGATGCTTCATCAAATGATAACTGGTAAAGCCGCTTATGACACAGCTACTTCATCGGATTTTGAAGTGCAAACTTTAATTGTAAAAGAACCATTACCACGAGCCAATAGCATTTATCCTTATGCATCCGACCGCTTACAAAAATTAATTGATAAAGCAACACAAAAGAAACGGGAAAATCGATTTCAAGATTGTGATCAATTTAAGTCGGCATTATTAAAAAATAATCAAAAACCGCCAGAACTGCCCAAAGATATACCTGTATCTAAGCCATTTTCACCATCTGTCGGTCTACCACTTAGCGTTGGTTTTATAATTGTGGTTTTATTAGTTTTAATTAGTCTTTCCATAATTAATAAGTCGCCTAATACTAATGAGAGTGAAATACCAATTGGCAATATTATTGATTCAGCAGTAGTAGTTATAGACTCTACAGCTGCACCAACAATAATTGTTGATAGTGCCGCAACAAGCCAAACAGAAAATACAATTTCCGGTGTAAAAAAAGAAGAAATCTATAAAAAAATAATAAGTTTTAATGGAGGTTATATTGTTGATAAAATCGAAGAATACAATTATGATATAAATAATTCACAATGGATATTATCAGAAAAAACGGAGCAAGGAGAGTTGTATTTAAATAATTTTAACCTTTCATTTAAAAAACCATCATTAGGTGGTTGGCTACATACAAAATTGGAATATGATTCATTTGACAGAAAAAACAATTGGTATGTTTTAAATGATAATTATGGGCAAAAAATTTTAATGGATACTAACTTTAAGTCCCTAACTTTTTTGTGTGATGCTAAAAACAATCGTTACTTGACTAGTTACGTATATTATATTTCAAGGAAATCTGAGCTAGTTAATCCAAACATGCTTTAATAATAAATAAATATGGATTGATTTTACATTCTAAAGAAGTGGTAAAAGAAAGTAATGGGGATTACAAGAAATGAATAATCCAAGTGATGCGGTAGTTGACTATGTGAATATTTATCGCCAGGCAGGACAATAATACCTTAAATCGGGTGAATTTAAATTTAAAATGGAGAAGAAATTATTCAATTATAATATAATTAGAGTACTGGGCGAAGGCGGCATGAGTCGCGTTTACTTAGGTGAAGACCCAAATACTCATCAACAAGTAGCCATTAAGGAGCTATTGCCAAATTTAGCACATAGTAAGGATTTGCGTGAAAGGTTTAAGCGTGAAGCACAAATTATGGCTAAATTGGATCATCCTAATATCGTAAAACTAATTCGTTACGAAGAATCAGCTACAAGTTTCTATTTGATAATGGAATATGTAGATGGAATGGATTTGGAACAGCACATAAAAGAAGTGACTGGCCCCATCTCTGAACCTAAAACCATCGAGATAATGTCAATCTTGCTTGATGCATTTGGGTACGCTCATGAGAAAGGTGTGGTTCATCGGGATATTAAACCCGCTAATATTATTATTACCCGTGATGGAAAAGTTAAAGTACTTGATTTTGGGATAGCCAAGATAGTGGACGAAAACGCTTCAGGCAGAACCCAAACAGGAACTCGCATCGGGACAGTGTCCAATATGAGTCCGGAACAGGTAAATGCTGCACCAAATATCGATGTGCGTACAGATATTTACTCCTTAGGAGTGATGCTGCATCAAATGATAACTGGCAAAGCGGCTTATGACACCGCTACTTCCTCAGATTTTGAAGTGCAAACACTAATTGTAAAAGAACCCTTGCCACGAGCCAATAGTATTTATCCTTATGCATCCGACCGCTTACAAAAACTAATTGATAAAGCCACGCAAAAGCAAAGGGAAGATCGGTTTCAAGACTGTGACCAGTTTAAATTGGCATTATTTAAAAAAAACCAAAAACCAATAGAAAAGCCCATTAAAGACAAACCAGTGTCTAAGAAGCTTTCAACACCTTTTGGTCAAATAGGTAATGTTGTTTTTGTTATTTTGAGTTTATTCATATTATTAATAGTTTTTGTTCAATATACCAAGTCAGCTAATAATGATGATAGCGAATCAGCTATTGACTATCCTGCTGATACTAATGCGATAACTATTGATACCGCTGCAGTAGTTCTTGATACCACTGCAGTAATAGACTCGACCGTTGATACACCAGTTGCATCTCAATCAAAAATAGTAGATTTCGAAAATAATTCAAATGTTACGGTATTCTTAGCTTATGCTTTTTACGACAAAGGATGGGAAACTATAGGTTGGTTTGAAATCACACCTAATAAATCAATTAGTGTTGCACTTCCAACTTCGTTTCTGGGAAATTCTATTTATTGGTATGCAGAAAATACCAATGGTGAAAAATATGAGGGCACAGATACTAGTTTCTGTATCGATAATATAAATGCATTTCATTTTTATTCAAAACAAAATTGTAGCGAACAGGCAAACTTTTATAAATTAGATTTAACAGGTTCAAATACAATACAACCTTTAGAGTGATTAACAATAGTTGTTGAGGGTAAATCATACATGGTAAATTTCTATTTAGAAGAATAGGAGTTCAGATTGCCCTACAAATAATCTCAAGAACGATAGCGGTTTTATATTAAAGCACCCTCGAACAGGCTAAGTAATCCGCACCAATAAACAAACGCAACTTAAAAAATAAAGATATAACATTAATAACCAATAATATATGAAGAAAATCACCGTCGGTCGTTCCGAAGTTTGCGACATCGTTATCAACGAACCAAATATCAGCAGAATACATGCTGAAATTTCTTTAATGGATGGGCTATATATTTTTCGTGACGTAAGCACTAATGGCAGTACTATAAATGGTAGAAAAATACTAAATAATGAGGTTCCAATAAATTCCAATAGTTCCATTCTTTTAACTCATAGCATTCCACTCTATTGGACTAAGATTGAAGCTTTATTACCCGCAGGTGGCAATCCAATATCAGGAAATAAAACTGAATTTTCTCCATCATACGATACTTCCGATCAGACTCAAGACAATCAACAAAACAAAAAAAATATGTTTCGAAATTTGTTTTCTTTTGAAGGTCGTATTCGCCGATTAGAATATGGTTTAAGTGTTATTATTTATTACGCTGCTAGTTTTATTATTGGTGCTGTTCTTGGCATGACAGTTTATTCGAATGGAATGAGCTTTGAAGATAACGAATGGATTTTATATGTTTCCTTAATTCCTCTGCACTGGTTTGGCTTAGCCCAAGGCACTAAAAGATGTCATGATATGCAAAATAGCGGATGGTTTCAAATAATTCCATTTTATATACTTTGGATGATATTTGTAGAAGGTGATTTAGGTGTTAACAAATATGGTGTAAATCCAAAAAAATAAGCTGTAATCTTATTTTAAAAGTGCAATGAATAAATTAAAAAAACTATTGTTTAAAATTTTATCCTCAGCAAAGCGAATGTACAGACTCTTGAATGTACGCAAACGCTCTGAATTTGTTTGGAAAGACCTTATTAAATATAACCTAGAGCAAGGATGGCGTTTTGGGCAATTTGAAACTGAAAAGCGTATTGAAAACAGATTCAATGTAGACGAAAGTAATTTGATAACATTCAATTATACAGTTACCGATCATAAATTAGAATTCAATGCAATAATATTAAAAAGTTTCGATGAGGAGAGAACAAACGACATATTAGTTTTAACGTCTCATTTTAATGGCTTATTAAATTTTGGGATGGTCAAAGTTAATATTAAGTACAATTATGTGTCATTTGTTTATTCAGGAGATTTACTAACCTATATGCTCTATCCAAAAAAAATTGAAAATGACTGCTTCGACCATTATGATTTAACCAAAGATTGCGTATGGTCATTTTATAGGTTAATGGAAACTGGTGAGGACCTTGTATTTGTGTTTTCCGAGTTATTACAGCGAAATGACGAAAAAAACAAGGACGAAAATTCAGTCGAATAAAAAGAACAACAATACTAATTAATTTATACAAATATTTTAAAATGATACATCTACAGACTATCATAATTCTATTTTCTACCTTCTTATTTGGATGTACTAGGACACGTGAAAAGCCCCATATAGATATTGAATCAACAAGAGACAAAGCAAACCAGGCATTTGCCTTTTGTAATACTAAAAACTTTAATACAGATTTCTGCATGTTAATTGACATGAGCTTACACTCTGGTATAAAAAGATTGATAGTTTGGGATTTTAAAAACAAAAAAATAAAGCATAGTTTTTTGGTTGGTCATGGATGTTGAGATAATCCTTGGAGGAATGACTCTTCAAGAGATAAACCTAAATTTAGTAATATTGATGATAGTCATTGCTCTTCTCTTGGAAAATATAAAATTGGCGATAGAGCTTATAGTAGTTGGGGTGTCAATTTAAAATATGTTTTGCATGGATTAGAACCAACAAACAGCAATGCTTTTAAGCGCTTTATTGTGTTTCACTCGTGGGATGCCGTTTCAGATGAAGAAGTTTATCCAAATGGAACAACTGAAGGTTGGGGCTGTCCTACAATTTCAAATAATAGCTTTAAGATAATTGACCCCTTTCTAAAATCAAGTGCTAAACCAGTACTTATGTGGATTTATAAATAAGGAACAGTAATGAAAAATGGCTCAAATCAGTATCGTCCCACAAAACATCCCTAATATTCAAGCTCAATCGAGAAGTGCGCTAAGAAGAAGATAAGTATCAAACAGATTGAAAGTATACAAATCACTGTTATCTTGAAAAATATTTAAAGCAGCAGTATTTCCCAATGAATTTAAAGTAGCCAATTAATTCAACTTTAAAATTAAAATATACAAATAACATCAAGAGCGCTACTAATACTTGCTATTGTCACTCTAATATTGGGTTTGACATTTTTTATCGATAGATACACGGATAGGCCATCCTGTGTCAGTCTTAGTGAACCAAATTACCATGATTTGGACGATAATTTGGAAATTATGCGTGATTTTTTAATTATCTTGTCCCTTCCTAACTTCGTTCTTTTGCTTAGATATATTATACTTAATAAAGGGATGATTTATAAATCTAAACCTTAAATATACTACCGATATTTTATGTGAATTCATTTGGATATGCTGTATAATGCGCTTAATTCAGCAGAATTAGAAGTAAAGAAGTTGCGACAACACTCCTAATACGCTTAAACAAAACCCAACAGTGTCATTGCGCTTGAGCAAAGACTAACATTTAATAAAACTAGTAACATAAATTATAAAATTTCAATTAGTTTATCAATTAGCAGAAAAAAAGAAATACTTTTATAAATCATTCCCATCGAATAAAAAAACATGTAAACAAGAAAAATGGATATCAGCTTACAAACAATATTAAATGAAATTAAAGGAAAAGAACACCTGGAAAAATTATTAAATTCAAAAATCAAAGGTCCTTTAATTGAAAAAAACTTCTCATTACTTGACATTTACAATCTAACTGATGAAGAATTTACAAAAATTGATAAATTAGGAGTTACGAAACTCTCCCTCTTGAATCGATTTAAACTTCAAGTTGACAACGAATCAGAATATTTTGAAAATTATTATCATTATGTAGTAAATGTACCTATTCAAATTTGTAACACCATAAACCCCAAAAAAAGTATCGCATCTAATTTATTAGATAGTTTGACGCAAATTTCTAATATTCTTGAAATTAAATCTAAACTTCCAGAAAACTTTTTTCAAAAAATAGATTATAATGCATTTCTTCAGATATCAAATTATATGAATGAATATTTTGGACTGAATGCAAATGCGTCTTTAAATTTTAAAGAAATTGGATTTAAATACGATAAGTCATCCGAGAATATAAGAACAAATTTATTTGATTATAAAAATAGACCCGATCTTTGTGATTTATTTTTAAATGCCAAGCAGGGATTTGGATTAGAAGTTAATCAAACTTTATTGTCTTCTGTAAATAAAACGCTTCAAGAATCGATCTACAGTTCTAATTTTTTAGAATATTTTTCTAATCATAATGAAGTTGACATTATACAAGTCGAAAAACTTGTTGAATTATTCAGGTTAGAATGTATTCAAGTTAATTTTGATAATTTAGTCAATAGCAATTATACCATAGTTAGAAAAGGTGAATCTGGTATCTTTAGGGCACATCTAACTGTTCTCGATTCTGTACTAAGAGAAGGAAATTCACTAACGAAAAATGAAGTTTTCTCAGCATTTGAACAAATCATACCAAAACTAAAAAGTACAAAAAGTAATATACCAATCATAAGCAAAGGAATTAATAAACAAATTTTAGATGTATTGCTTGATGATTATTTTAAGATTGAAATTATAGAAGACGATGACAAATTGCTTTACCAATTTAAATGGGAATATCTGTCATCACTAAATGCAAAATTGGAACGAATACTTTTAGAGAATGGAAGCGCAATGCATAAAGAGGAGATTTTAAATGTATACAATCAAAGAGCCGCTGAAACAGATCTTGAAATTATACCGAGTCTTATTGAATTGCATATTAAGAAAACCGATAAAATAAAACCAAAAAACAAATCCGGTTATTGGTTTTATAGTAAAAATAATAATGAAGCAACTCAAGAAACTATTGCGAAATTTATAGACCAAACCGTTATTGAACAATTTATTGGGAAAGTAAACTTTAATCAATTGAAAGAATTTATAGCTAATACTCCCTATTCTATATACCCCGAAAGTAGTTTAAGAACAAACCTTTTTTTATGTTCAAGAAGAGCCGTGGAAGATGAAAATCTCTTTATTCATCAAGACTTTCTTAAAAAATATCCTGAGATAAAAACGGTTGACAAAAGAAATCGGTATTTAGGAAACTCATTAATTAAAACTATCGTTAAAATTATTAGAAGCACAAAAGAAAAGGAAATTGAAAAAGGAATTTTAGAAAAGCAAACAATGGAATCATTAAAAAATGATGGTTTTAGAATTAATGGAAGTGGAAACTACTATTCGTATTTGCAAAAATTTGTTGAAACGGGAATTTTATTAAAACAAACTATAAATAATAATACGTTTTATACTATTGATGAACATGAATTAAAAAATCATGATCTAGAAAAATTAGGTAAAAAAGCTGAGCCTGATTATAAAAAGAACGTTAGAGCACATGCTATTAGTTTTCTTAAAGAAAATAAAAAAGCTAAACTAATTGATTTAAAAGTTGATGTTGAATTTTTAATGCCTAAAGGAATTTCTTATTCTAATTTTTATAGAGTTTTTCAAGATAGAGAGTTATTCATAAAAGAACAAATCGAAAGTGACGTATGGATTTCATTAGAAACTTCATTATTACCAGTTCCCCAAGAATTGCATATTGAAGTACAAGAAGAATCAACAGAGTTATTAGGTAATAAAGCTTTAACCGAGAGAGTACGCTATGATTTAACTAAATTGAAGTCAGAAGTGATTAACGAGCTATCTTCCGAAATTAATTTCTACAAAATGGATAAAGAGGAATTATCAAATAGTTTTGATATTTTTTATACAGCAATTTTAGATACAACCGGAAATATAACTCGATGGGGAGACTCATTGCTACAATCACTATACGAGCTTTTATGCACAAAAACTGATTATTACGATCGTGAAACTTGTTTAAACAAACTTATTACGGGTTTTGAAACATATTTAAAATGCTATATTTTGGAATCTGAAACTAAACTATTTATCGGACAAGCTGACGTAATAAACCATTTTAATTCCATATCTGATTTAAGAAAATATAAAGACATTGAAAGGATTTACAGAACGGATATTAAAAAAACGAACTTCTCTTATATTTTAAGTAGAATTAAATATTTAAGCGACCAAACCAGACATAATAAAAATCATGAAAGTTTAGATATGGGTTTTAATAAACAAATAAAAAATGCATTTGACTTTATTGCATTGTACTTGTTCACAGGACATTTAATAAAAAGCACTTAATTTTAAAGATTAAAATATCTAAATTTCCAAATAATATGGATAAAATTACAAATTTATTAAGCAATAACATTTCTTATCAGTTTATTCATCTGTTACATGATAAATCAATATTACGTTCTTATGGTAACAGGCCATTACGAAGAGATTTATATTTAAGTTTCAAATCAAATTTTATTTCATTTGTTGCCGATTTAACTTCAAAACCAGATGGTCTTTCTATTTTAACTTCTATAGATGATATCTCTAACAATGAAGTACCTGATTTTAACTTATACTTAAAAAAAAATGGTGGATTTTATTCTAGAAATGAAATTAATTTAGAATTTTTAAAATCTAAGTCTAAAAAATCGTTACTAAATCTAAAAATAAATAATAATCCTTCATTAAAGGGATTATTAAGTCATTATGAGGAAGCCTTTTTAAGAAATGAAATTCCTTTTGACCAACTTAATTGGGACTTTTTATTGATATTTAGAACTTATTTTGGAAAAACAGAATTAACAGAATTAATTGAACTTTATTTGGATATCATTATAGATGAAAAAGAATTCGATGGAATACAAATTATTGAAAATCTTATTTTTAATGAAACATATGATCCAAAGTACTATTTTCTAAAACGCTCACTTTTTGTTTTCCATAAAGCTTTGGATTGTATACGGTTTTTAGATACAAAATTAAATATAAAAGAAATTTTGGACAAAATGTATCAATACATGGATGATCATTTTGATACAAATACTAATACAAACCCTATTCCTTATTCGACTGAAAATATTGCAATTGAAATTTATGAGGACGAAGATAAAGGGGTAATTCAAAAAAAAGACAGACTGCTTTTATTTGACTTATATTCGAGTAAACTCCCTAACTGGAGTTTTTCAAATTTGACCCAGGTAAATAATGCCTATAGACTTAACTTAATCGACGAAGCTAGGTATCAAAAAGGACTTAAAAGATTTACCAATTATTTAGATACTGAAATAAAAATCAAAAATTTTGAATTTTTAAATTTAAATTCAGATGCTAATATACCTGAACAAAATATATGTACTGAAAATGCACATTATCCAAATACTTATTTTTTTAACGAATTAGATATATTACAAAAATCAGAATACAAAACTGCCTTCAGCAATAAAGGCACGAAACATAACATACAAAAATATTGTACTTATAGAATCCAACGTCTTTTGAATGCATTTTATAGTAATGTAATTTCTATTACAAGTATTACTAAAGAGATGCAATTCCTAAGTCAGTTTCATACCAAAGATAAAATCGATAGGGAACTAGAAAATATCACTGCCTATGCTTATCTTAAAAATAATGGGTTAATAGATAAAATTGAAAAAATAAAAGTTCTAATTCATAATATAGGATCGGATGGAAATAAAGGCTTGTGTATATTATTTAATGAAAAATATTATAGATTTTATTGTGAACTGGAATATAAAGAGGCAATTAAATTACCCGAAGAAGTAATTGAAATTGCATACAATGGGGGGAATATAAGTGAAGAAAATTATTATCAATGGAACAATCAGTACAATAATTATGAAGTAAGTCATAGAGCTTCAAATCTTAATGACAAAATACGCAGTGGCGCTTATGAAGGTCTTGTTTCATCAAAAAAAACAGATGCTCCAATATTAGCCAATTTATTAGAAAAAGATTATGAAGAATTTATGGTTTTTTTTAAAGAAAAATTAGGACAAAAACAATATTCACATTTTATTGATCCATTAATATCTAGATTGATGAGTGCGTATATGGCAATGAAAGAGTACGGAAGAGCTATTTCTTTGGCAGAAGAATTTTTAACTATAAAAACTGAATATACAGAACTTTATTTAACTCCGGAAGCTGAAAATATTCTAAAGAAAAGAGAAAAGAGTTTACAGAAAATTATCATTAATTATTTATCTTTCGCAGAAGCAAAAAAATTTATAGGATCACTAAACTTAAAAAGCAGAGATGAATGGGTAAAATATAAGAAATTGGAAACGAAACCTGAAAACATTCCTGCCAACCCTGAAAATGTATATTTAAATAAAGGATGGAAAGGTTTTCAAGATTTTTTAGGATATGAAACGGTTAAAAGAAATACACATAACTTCTTACCTTTTGAAGAAGCAAAAGTATTAGTTCATAGTCTCAAACTTTGTAGTGAAAGCGAATGGACAAATTTTAAACAATCGGGTTTAAAACCTGATACTATTCCAGCTATACCTGAAAAAGTATATAAAGAAAAAGGATGGAAAGGGTTTAAAGATTTTTTAGGGTATGAAACGGTTAAAAGAAATTCATTTAACTTTTTACCTTATGAAGATGCAAAAGTATTCGTTCACAGTCTCAAACTTTGTAGTGAAAGCGAATGGAGGAAATTTAAACAATCGGGTTTAAAACCTGATACTATTCCAGCTAAACCTGAAAATGTATATAAAGAAAAAGGATGGAAAGGGTTTAAAGATTTTTTAGGGTATGAAAAGGTTAAAACAAATACGCATAACTTCTTACCTTTTGAAGATGCAAAAGTATTGGTTCATAGTCTCAAACTTTGTAGTGAAGGCGAATGGACAAATTTTAAACAATCGGGTTTAAAACCTGATACTATTCCAGCTATACCTGAAAAAGTATATAAAGAAAAAGGATGGAAAGGGTTTAAAGATTTTTTAGGGTATGAAACGGTTAAAAGAAATTCATTTAACTTTTTACCTTATGAAGATGCAAAAGTATTCGTTCACAGTCTCAAACTTTGTAGTGAAAGCGAATGGAGAAAATTTAAACAATCGGGTTTAAAACCTGATACTATTCCAGCTAAACCTGAAGAAGTATATAAAGGAAAAGGATGGAAAGGTTTTAAAGATTGGCTTGGATATTAGTATTTCTACTTATTAACTTTATCTCGCAAAGTTTGATAATTAAATTTAAGACATCAGATCATTCATAATTTATAATTCCAATTTTTTAATGAATTTATACAACTCAATCATACAGTCTGCTTTCTTTAAAAATAGGACAATGAATAAAAACTTTGTTGTCATTGAAATCAAAATCTTTAGCAAGAATAAATCAATTATATTTAATGAATGCATAAAAATATTTTAATTAATAAATTCTATTATTATGGAATTAATCCCTAAAGGAATTTTTAAAGGTAAAAATAGTGATGGAACTACTTTTACCGCTAATGAATGGGTCCCAGATAGTATTGGTAATTTACCAACTGGTAGTAGTTTTGCGACTTTTGGGTTTATAATATTGTTTATGGTGTTAATTTCCCCAATAACCTTATTTATTAGTTTTTTAACATCAAATAAATTTATAAATTTACTTGGTGCTGTTGTTGGTTCTTATTTCTTAATCGATTGTTATAATCATTGGTTAGTGTTTACTATGACAATGGTTCTTATGACTAATGAGGTAATGTATTTTTTATCATGTTAAATATTGCTTCGGTTATTATCAATATTTCTTTACTGGTTTTAAAGTCATTAACTAACAGTAACGCAGTTATAATTTTTATAGGTATTATCATATTTACACTTAGTATTAAGATTTATGATAGAAAATATTTGAGTGAATATAATTTATTCAAATATCAGACTGATATACCTAAATCAGTTTATGACCCGAAACCTGAAGATAATCGTATACTAGATGGAAGTGAAATGAAACCATTCTGAAAATAATATACTAATATATAGAAATTTAGAAAATGCTTGAGACTATAAGTCCAACCGTGCCGCTTTCAATCTGTACCCAAAAATAATAAGTAAAGTTTCATAAGAGAGGTAGAAAAAATTCGTAAAACCAATAATGCAGAATTACATACAATCAAAATCCAAATCATAAATATTCACATAAAAATAATCAAATTTACTGATCAATTCATTTTCATAGTAATAAATTCGATCTGGTTTACCTGATTTTAAATCAAACCAATACACTTAATTTATAGCTTATTTTCTCTTTTCTCGCAAAGTTCCGCGTATTCATCCGATAAATAATAATCGAGTTCTTCTGGTGTATAATCCCAATCAGAGTCTCGAGAGGATTCATTAACACTAACAGGAATATCATCCTCACTGTGCATATTCCGACGAAAAATGAGTCGGAACAAGCCTGACAGGATAAACCAGATAATTATTAAAATCCCGGCAGAAATGCAGGCTGCTAAATTCAAGATCGCGAAAAAAAATGAAAATATACTTATGTCTCCTGGAATACTTTTAGCGGCGGAAGCCCTAAACCCTTCTGCAAGATATCCTGCAAAAAGATTGTATTGGGTCTGGCTTCTCATGGATCCGTCAATAGGAAATCCATTAAAATTGTGATTGGACTTATTCATCTTTTTTATTTTCAATTTAACATTACTAATGTTTAAATATTCTTAAACAAAACGATTCCTCTTATTTTTAATTTGTTGGCGCTAATTGAAAAACCTCTTCTAATTTGGTTACATTTTCTACTGATAATTTGGTTGTAAAAATCCCGGTGTCTGAACCTTGTCTTATACCACGTAGAAAAAGATAAATCACGCCGCCAAAATGTTTGTTATAATCGAAACCTGTTATTTTACTTTCTAAATATCGCTTTGCAGCCATAGTATATATATAATACTGCAAATGATAATTGTTTTCGTTCATGGCATCATTTAATTTTTCAGGCGTATAGTCATCCAAAGTATCCCCCAAATAATTAGATTTCCAGTCAAGGATATAATATTTATCATCATGTTCAAATAACATATCGATTTTACCATTAAGAATACCATATAGATCAACATTTCTAAAAGAAAATCGGGTAGCCTCGGTTTGAATCTCGTACAATTTATTCAAATCCATTTGAGCAATATTGATGTCAAATTCTAATTCATTTAGCTTTTTTGAATTGGCAATTTGCTTTAAATTAAATATCTTGTCTCCCGCTATTTCGATTGAAGTATCTAGAACATGATTTAGAAAACCGATTATCTTAGGACTATATAATTGCTGCTTCTTAGGGATATATCTTTTCAAATTTAAATCAATAATCTTCTGCCATTTTTCTGGATTTGTAAAATCGATATACTCAAAGATAGTATGCAATAAATTCCCAATGTGCGCGCCACGTTCAAGTTCTTTAAAAATAAAGTAATCATAATCTTCATTAATTCTACTAAACTCTTTTGGCGCAGCTGCATGAGGCAAGCTTAAAAATGAAAAACTCATTTTACACCATTTTTTATCTTTCAAATTAAATTCTTTTGCCTCATCATATATTAAATTGTCCAAAAGTTTGTTTTGCGAATCAAAAAACAATTCTTTGAATTCATAATTTTTTATGAGCAAAGAGTCAGAATTTTGCTTGTTTTCCAGAATTGAGCCTAGAGAACCTTTATTTAGAGTAAATATATACAACTGGTATTTTGCTCGCGTAAGAGCCACATAAATTAATCTTCTGTTTTCTTGCTCATTCTGAATTCTAAAATCAAAATTATTGGATTCAGGATGATTATAATTAGGTTCAAAACAATATTTCCCTTGATCATTTCTGAAACTGGAAAATGCTCCTTTTGATTTTACATCTAAATCTAAATAAGGTGCAATAACCAGATTATATTGCAATCCTTTGCTTTTATGAATAGTAGTTATTTGAATAGCATCTTCATCTGATTCTATTCGTTGTCCATATTCATCCCCATCAATTTTTTCACCAGCAATAGCCTTCCTTACAAAGGATATTAATTCCGTTAATTCATACCCTCTTTCCTCTTGAATCCGTTGTAAAGCTTCAGCTAGCTGAAGAAGGTTAGAATACGCTTTCAGCCCGCTACTTACCGCAAATTCAGAACCTCCTAATAAATTTTCTCGAGTACGATAATCCGCAAAAAAAGCAAGTAAAAAAGTATAAATTCCCTTAGAATTAAATAATAGTAAATATTTTTTAAAACGGGTAATATGAAAGTTAATTTCTAGATTTTCTATATCTGTACGGCTATACCCTGTCAGTTTCGACAACAATGCTTTATTGATCGACGAGGAAGACAGCACTTGGATCGCCTGAAGCAAATACAGTACATCTGTTGTTTCCAAGGCACTAAAAATTTTGTCCTCATCTATTAATACCGATGGAATTCCAATTTTATCGAACTCTTTTTTTAATTCTTTACCTTCAAATCCTTTCCGAATTAAAATGGCAATATCAGAAGCTTTTATTGGAGAATCCGTTTGACCTGATCTCAAACTACCATTTCTTAACAAGTCCTGAACCAAATTAATAACATTAGGAAGTATTGCATCTTTGTTTTGAATTCCATTAAAAATGGTTAGCGGAAATTCTTTCGAATCGTTTAAAACACAAACCATATTCTCTGCAGTAATACTCGCAGCAACCTCTTGATAATGTATTTGTTTAGCAACAGAACTTTCATTTTCATTGCAAAACAGCCCCTTACCTAAACATAGATCCTCGTCATAATAATTATCTTCACTAAAAATTTCATTGAGACCATTTATTAGTGGCTGTGTCGATCTGAAATTAGTATTCATAGTGTATACATTCTCTACCCTACTTCTTGCCTCAAAATAAGTATTGATATCAGCCTTCCTCCATCCGTAAATAGACTGTTTAGGGTCACCTATATAAAACAATATACTTCTTTCATTATCAAAAGTAGCATTAAAAATCTCATACTGAAATTTATCTGTATCTTGAAATTCGTCAACAAATACGGCTTTATATCTATTTCTAAGTAGATTAATTATGCTATCATTTTGATTAATTACAATCGTTCTATGCAAATTTTGAATTAAATCATCAAAAGATACTTGGTTCAATAATCTCAATCGTTGCTTGATTACTTCGGTTTTAGAAATTATTACTTTGCTAATAAATTGCTCAAAAAATATTTTCTTCAAAGAATCCTTTTTCTTTTGTAATTCACGGTAATATTTGATTTCTTTTGCAAAAATTGCCAATGCCGGTTTTGCTGTTGTTTTAAGAATAAAAGTTAGAAAACCTAATGGATCTTCCAATTCTTGAACATATGTTGCCTTGGTGTTATCTGTATAACGTGGCGCTTGGTACATATTAATTTCAGTGATAAAAGCAGCCTTATTATCAATAATGTGACTTAAAATTTCTTCCTGAACTTCATTTTCCTGGGCTTCAATTGTTTTAGAGTTATCAAAATTTAATTCCCCGTTAATGAAAATTTTATTGTCAATCCCCAGACTTAAAGCATTTTCAAAAACTCCCAACCCTAAGTAGCGATACCAATCTGTGAAAATTTTATATTTTGTCAGGTTATTGACAATTATTTCTAAATCCTTTTTATTTATATTCCCTATCTCTGTTCTCCAAAAATCTTTGACCTCATCCCCTATTACATCTAATAAATTTTCAATCAGAACAGTATTATAGGCTTGTCCGGTTTCAAAAGCAAATTCGGTCAATGTATTTTGACAAAAACTATGTATGGTAAGAATATTTGTCTCATCTAATTGTCGAACAGCTTCGATAAGTAATATCTGTGTCTTCTCTTTGTCAATACTGTCTACCAGATTTCTAATGTCTGTATTTACTCCATCTTCGCTCCCTAAACTATACTTATGTGCTAACCGGATAAATTTTCTAATTCTAGTCTCTAATTCAGCAACCGCAGCTTTAGTAAATGTCACCATCAGAATTTCTTTGACAGGGATTTCTTTTTGCAATATTAAGCGCAATGCTAATATAGCAATTGAATACGTTTTACCTGTACCTGCACTGGCTTCAACTAAATTACTACCTTCTAAACCAACCTTGTTTGCATCAAAATCTTTGAAATCTATTGTTACCATAATTAATTGAAATTTATAAATATTAATTCATTCAACAATTGACAATTTTTTACAAATATTTGGTTATTAGCCATTTCATTAAAATAATTTGTTTCCATTTCTTTACGAACATAGGTGCTTAAATAGGAATCCATTTCAAAAGCAGTTTCTACAATCTCTTGAGTGACTTCATTGCTATCAGCATTTACAATATAGGCGTTCACATTTTCATTAATATAAAAAGGGTTAAAATTTGATTTAGAATTTACAAAAACTGTAATTAATTGATCTAAAATATCATTAAATTCAGCAGAATAAATAATAGTTTTGCTGAACTTATCACTAACATACTCCAGTTGAATTTTTTCCTTGTTATTTAAAAACAATAAATGCATAAAGGCTTCAAACTGATATTTATGTTGACTGCTGCTTACATTAGAATAAATGTACTTTTTTTCGGTACCGTTTGTAAAAACAGAATCAATCTCACCTTTTACTTTATATAAAACACCTAAAATATTAATTTCATAATTTATTTTCCTTTTTTCTTCTTCAAACCCATTTCTCAATTCCAAAATTTTATCAGTAAGAGGTTTAATTTTTTCTTGTATATTTTCTAAACAAATTTCACCATAAGCACCTAAAGGAAGCTTGCCCTTTACTTTTAGTGCTTTCATTTCGAGAGGACTTAGTGTACGTTTATCTACCATCATTTTCTTTAAAGCCCATTTTTGCAAAGTATTATTCTCAAATAGCTCTGAATCCTCAAGTGCTTCTTCATCTCCTCCATAATAAATACCTAATTGTTTATTATAATAGCATTTAAAGGAATCTTTGAAAAAGTTAATAAATTCATGTAACGAAATGTCTATAATTTTTCGCTTGTCTTCAACAGGAGTTTTATCTTTATCAAAAATATTTTCGACCGTTTCAACCCCATTATTTTCCCCTAAATAGGAATAAAACTCAGGAGAGCCTTCAAAATATTTTGAATTAAAATTATGCAGGGGATGATTGGTAACTAATTCGTTAATCTCAAGGTAATCCAGCAACGTATCAACCACTGAAGAAGGCGGAAATTCTGAATTGTCTTTTGAACTCTTGCCGATGTAACTGATATATAACTGTTGTTTTGCGGAAAGAATCGCTTCCAGGAAAAAGGTTTTGTCTTTTTCTTTGACATCTTGTAAAACAGAATTATTAATAAGCTGAATTAAATCATAGCTTAAAGGTTTTTGCTGTCTCGGAAAATTTGCAAAATTCAACCCTAATAATGCTACAATGGCGCTAGGAATAGGTTTTGCATCTGAAATAGAACAGAAACGAATCCCTTTATTAATAGTAACTCTATTTGTAGAATCATTATTTTCAAATACCTTTTGTAATATTGGATAAATTGTGGCAAAAGCTATTTCTTCATCAAGAGATGCAACTTCTTCAATTGCAGAAAATTCTCGGGTTAACTCTTCCAGGTTAAAATCATTTTCTCTATCAAAAAACAAATCAAACCCATCGTCTAAAAACAATACCCAATTGGCGATTGTTCGTTCTTTATCTAATTCTAAAAGGAAAGTATGCAAATTATGGACTAAATAATTAAATCGAACCAAATCATTAGAATTACTTCCTTCAACTTTATCGATTACCAAGTAATCATCATTTCCATCAGTAAACCACTCTTCGCCTGAAATCAACATACCATAACACAACCTTTTTAATCCATGCTCCCAAGAGATCAGATTAGTTTCATTGTATGTATCACCACTAAATCCATTTCGGATGTTAGCTTCACTTACCAATTTGCGTAGAAAAGCCACATCTTCAATTTGATATTTTTGAATAATTGAAGTATATTCTAATAATTGCATCACCGCAGAAGGTTTCATCCATCTAACATCAATATTTATGATAGCTTCCAGAGCATTTAATGACGAATTAATATTTTGCTCTTTCTGGCCTATAATATGATAGGGGAAAGAATAAGGCGCATTCTCAAAAACGGCATAAATAGCAGGGGCATAAATAGCAATATCAGAACAATATACCACAATATCCCTTGCTCCAATTCCATTACATGAAGAATCAATCGACTTGACCAAATAGTTATACAAAACCTCCACTTCACGAAAAGAGGAATAACAAGAATTTATAATTACTGAGCTGTCAGCATCGTGTAATGCTGTTTGTTTTAGATCTTTAATTATTGCCTTTTTTAAGGAACCAAGCAACGAATTCTGACTTTTATCTATAACTTCATCTAACCAAATAATTGGGATATTTTTGTTATTGTATGCATCTAGAATATATGCTGAATTTCCTTTTAAATTCTGTACCAGATCATTATTATAGGATTCTTTAACTTCTCGAATAGCTGAAGCATAAAAAATTTCAACTTCAATTACCTTGCCTATTTCAATAAATAACTCCAACAAATAGGTATTAAAATTAGAAATATTAAACACATAAATGGATGGTAATTTTTCCTTTAAAATTGCGATTTTTTCCGGTTTTTTTAATTCCAATTTAATAAATTGAAATAACTGATAATCATCTAAAAAGTTAGTATTTATTTTTTCCTGAAAAGCACGCCATAGGTGTTGTTGCCATTCCTCATCTATGCCTAGACGTTGAAATTCTTCTATATTCCAAGCTTCCATTGTGCTGGGCATATACAAAGCATACTGGTCAAATAGAGTCGATACTTTATCAGCTAACGCCAATCTATACGACGGTTTATTCAGATAATAATTTGCAACGGATGGAAATTTAGTAAAAAAAGAAGATTCATTTAGCAATTCGTAAATTATCCATTTTTGTTGCAAAGAGTTCAACACCAATTTATTTTGTTCCTTGCCACCAATAATTTTGTGGACAATTGACAACATCTCTTTAGCAGAATTTGCTACCAGGTTTGCTGCAATGCCATTTTCTTCCGCAATTACTACTTTCAACCATTGTGTCATAACGTTATTGCTTGAAACAATAAAATCTGAATAAAAAACAGATTTTCCGTTGTTTTTTATCGAATTAGCTAACTGTTTAGCTAATGGTACTATTGTAGAAGCTGCATAAACTTGAATACTCATAATTAATTATTTATTCGATCAATAATTCCAGAGGTTCTCTTTACCCTCGTCTGTGTAGTCTGAAGAATAATATCTTCTGTGCCCTGAATAATTACCTTGTTTTTAGCTCTCGTTATCGCTGTATATAGTAATTCCTTGGTCAGCAATCTATTTTCTTGATTTTCTGGCAAAATAATCAACACATCATTAAATTCAGACCCTTGACTTTTGTGAATGGTCATTGCGAATACTGTCTCGAAACTTCCGATATTCGCAGGCATTATTTCACGTACATCTTTATTTTTATCAATAAAGTAAGCCATTTTGTGTCCGTTAGAATTAGTTCTGATAATACCAATATCACCATTAAATAAATTCAGTTCTTTATTATTTTTTGTCACTAAAACAGGTCGATTTTCATAATCCTCTGCATTTATTTTTAAAACATTTCTAGTTTGTAAATAAGTCTCAATTTTTTTATTTGCTGTATAAATACCATATTTCCCTTCCCTTACTGCACATAAAACACGAATCTTATTTAACTTTTCTATTGCGGTTTTGATATCCTTTTCTTTAATATATTCTATATAATTGGAAATAAAATTTTCAAAAATTCCATTGTTGTAATAGGTATCCACTTTCAAATTATCAGATTCCCGATGTATTAATGCTTTAACTTCTTCTAAATCTTCCTGAATAATTGCTTTACTAAGTTGGGCAATAATTTTTGATTCTTCTGTAACTCTTCTAATGAGCATCAATTCAGTAATATGTTCATTTAAAAGTTTTCCTTTAGAAGTATTATTGGACTCGATAATATTTGCTCTGTTTAAAAATTGATTTATAAAACATTTACGATCTTCATTAAAGACGTTCAAGGTTGGTTCCTTTTCTATTATAGAAGAATTACATAAATCTCCTAACATACTCCCTGCTTCAACTGAAGCTAATTGATTTTTATCTCCTAATAATATGATCCTCTTAGTGGGTTCGATGGCACCTAATAACTTAGCAAGTAATGGTACATCAATCATAGATGCCTCATCAACTATTATAACATCATAGTCCAAATAGTTCTCCTGATTGTATTTAAAGTAATGAGAGTTTGGTTGATAACCCAATAATCGATGGATCGTACTTCCTTCTAACTCTTCAATTTTACTTTTTAAAGGCTCAACATTAGACAATAGATTATTTTTAAGAGACTCCAACATTCGTATTGCTGCTTTCCCTGTTGGAGCTGCCAAAGCAACTTTTAAGTCTGGATTAATGGTATACAACAACACTAATAATTTGGCAATTGTAGTAGTTTTTCCCGTACCGGGTCCACCAGTGATAATTGAAAAGTTGCTTAAATAGGAATTCAAACATCCCACTAACTGCCAATCTGTTATTTCTAAATTAGCGTCCTGAAGTTTATAAATAGCCTCACAATTACTTTTCAATTCCTCTTTCCGTTTTGCCAGCAACATTTCTTCCTGAGAAATTAAAAGCTTAATCTTGTCAATTATCCCCGTTTCGTAAGTGAAATATCTATAAGTATAGAACTTATTATTGAAAACTATAAACGGTTTTCTATCGGTTCCATTTATAGATAAAATATTTGTTGATTCGGTAAATGTATCTAAAGTAAAAGGCGGGATTATATTTTGAATTTCATCAGCCCAAGTTTCATATTCCATTGCAAAATTTTCTTTTACTAAATCAACACAAATGTTTCCTTCCTTCATTCTTTTGGATAAGAGATAGGCAAAGGGCTTCAAATTATTATCTGCTACTAATTCTGTAAATTGAAAATGCAAATCGTTAATAAAATTCATATAGGTTAATTTAAGAATTTAGAACACTTAGGTTTGATTTTTAAAAATATGCAATAACAATTAATTCCAACTTTCTGTAATAATACTACCATTCTCTTCGTCTTTTACCACGTTTATGGACCGAGGAATTCGTTCTTGCAAATCACTTACATGAGATATAATCCCAACAATTCTGTTTTCTTTGTTAAGAGATTGCAGGGTTTCAAATACTACAGCCACACTTTCCGGGTCTTGAGTACCAAAACCTTCATCAATAAAAAAGAAATTTTTGTCATTTTTATTTAATGATTGAACACTTTCAGCCAAAGCTAAAGCCAAACATAAAGATGCCTGAAAACCCTGACCACCAGAGAGCGTTTTTACACTTCTGGAAGCTCCATTATTGAGATAATCTACAACTTCAAATTCGTTTGTATTATTGATGGTTAAGCTCAATTGGTTTTTAGTCATACGGTGAAAACGAACATTTGCCGCATCAGATAAATTCTGTAAGTAAATACTCGAAACATAATTTACAAAACCATTCGCATTGAACATATTTGCTAAAGTCCCTAAATTTGCATGTCGCGTTTCATACATTTTTAATTCAGATAGAAAAACTCCCTTTGCATCAAACTCAGCATTCATTCGTACTAAATCCCCTTGCAGCCTTGAATATTTCCCTAATTGTGCTTCTCTTTTTAATTTGATCTCTTCAAATGCAATATTTTTTTTATCAAATACTTCTTTGTCAAAAGTTTGTACCCCAACTAAATTTTCAAATTCAGCTACTCCATTTTTAGAAGTTTGTAAATCAATCGAAAATTGTTTTGTTTTGTTTTTTTCTGATTCAACATCCCAAACATTATTAAGTATTACTTGTACTGTTTCAACGGAATCAAATTGATGTGCTTCAAGCAATTCAATTATATTGTTATTGATATCACTCACCGATTTCTCGCTTGCAATAACCTGCTGACTTAAAGATTCTAAACTTCCATTTAAAGTAGCTAAATCTTGTTTTTGCAAAACAATCAAATCAGCAGTTGACTGATACAATTTTTCTATTCGAATATTTTCTTGAGTCAAAATTGATTTTTCATCAGAAATAATTGCAATATCGATTTGTTCATAATCAGCAAATTCTAGCACTTTTAATTGGGATACCAAATTAGAAATGACTCCAGATTTTGTTGCTTTTTCAGTCGCATTAAGTTGTCTATTATTCGTTTGCTTTTTTAATTCCTCAGCTACTTCTTCTACTTCTAACCTGATTGCTTTCTCCTTTAACTCAGTATCACTAATCGCTTTTTCAATTTGAGCTTGCTCCTCCTTTTTAGTTACAAAAATGGAATCATCTTTACTGTCGAATTCAGTCCATACAAATTTTGAGATATGATTCTTAAGATCATTATCAATTGTCTCTTTTTCAGCCAGTACTACTGCCAACTCTTTCTCTGAATGATCCAGAGAAAATGCCGCTTTTTCAGCTTTAGAGACAATACCAACAATTACACTTTCCTTTTCTTTAACGCTTAAAATCGTAGCAACTACAATAGCTAACTGCTCCGTAACATCTTCTACTTGCATTATGTTTGGATGTTCTAGTGAACCACACAAAGGGCAATTTTCTCCGTCATGAATGGTATTAGAAAAACGGGCCAATTCTTTAGATACCAAGAGCTTTTTTTCAACTTCTATTGCCTCTCCCTTCTCAAGTTGCAAAACTTTTAGTTTGGAATCCAATTCGTTTTTCCACGATTCAATTGACAAATTCATTTCTAAAAAAGTTGCTTTATGCGAAGCTACATCTCCTTGAATTGCTTTTATTTTACTCTCGTTATCCCCGGCTTTCGTTTGAATTGAACCTTGTAAATTATACCAATTTCCTGCCTCTAACAAAACCTTCGATTCCATTCGTTTTGATTTCAAAGTATTCAGTGTGACTTGAAGGATGGCAAGGGTTTGTTTTAGCTCTTTTTCTTTTTTGTCAGTGACTAAAAATAATTTTTCCTCGCTTTTAATTTTATCTTCAATTATAGCTACTTTCGACTGTAATTCACGAATTTGAATGATTGATTCCAAATCAAAAATTCTATTTTTTGTATTATCTAAAGCAGTATATTGAGGTTGTATATCGTTGATTATTAAGTCATTTACACTTATATTTTCTTTGACTTTTTTCTTGCTAGTTTCTACAACAAGACATCGTTCTTTAACTGCTTTTAAGTTCGTTTTTTCAGTTTCAAAATTATTTAAAACGGCTTTAAAGACTTTTTCAGCCTTTTCAAATACATCAATTTCGGCCTGCAAGGAATCCATAGCAGGTTTTGCAGATGTCAAACTTAATAGCTGTTCGTTTCTTTTTCCTAATTCTTCTACATTAGCTTTTAGTATAGCTAGTTTTTTAACTTCTGAGTCAATTAATTCTAATTCAGCAGTATCTTTTTTTAAATGGGCTTCTGCCAAAGTTACCTCAACTTTTAAATTTGTAATCGTTTCATTGGTAACTCCTTCAAATCCGGACAATGCTCCTTTAAGCAAGTCTATTTTTGACCTGCTATCTTTTTGTAATGAACTTACTTTCATGCCCAAATCAAAATTCCCTAAATGAAAAATTTCTTTCATCATTTCAGACCGTTCCGTTCCTTTCAGGTCTAGAAATTCCTTGAACTTTCCTTGTGGAATAATAATCGTACGTCGAAAATTATCATAAGTTAGCCCTATTATTGGGGTAGCTGCGGAAGAAGGCATTGGAATCCATTCTCCATATTTCCACTCATAGGCCAACCGCTCTACAGTTGTAGTTTTTTCAAAATGGTTTCTATTCCTTTTCCAATCGGCTACGAACTTGAATTTCCTTTTTTCAAAATTTAAAAACTCAAATTCAATATTAGCCCTGTCTGATTTAAGGTTTAACATATTATAAGAACGCTTATCCTTACTGTTCAAACGCTCAGTTTCTCCGTATAGCACAAATCCAATAGCTTCTAAAACCGATGATTTACCCGAACCAACAGCACCAAAAATTCCGAATAATCCGGCACTGGTCAATTCCGTAAAATCAATCGTTTGTTTCTTTTGATACGAATATAAACCCGTAACACTTAATTTTAATGGTAACATATGTTATCGTTTAATATTCGTTTTCAACTTGAGTTCCAATAATTTCCTGAAATAAATCGATGAGTTCTTCATTAGGCTCTTGTTTGTACTTTGAAACAAAGTAATCCTTAAAAAGCCCTTGAATATCTTGGTCTAAATTTACTTTCACTACTTTATTGCCATCCAAATTATCCTTGGAAATAACAGGAATAATATGAATAATCCCATCATGACTTTCGTGTATCCTTTTTAAATCCTGATTTGCTATAAAATTGTCGCTTAATAAGGTTAATTCAACTAAACAATAAGGATTCTCTAATAACCATAAAACTGCATTATCAATAGAATCAAAACGTTTCCTGTGTAAAACACGTCCTGAATGCAACATAATATCCGTAAAACGCACTTCCTTATTAGGATCTAAATCTAGAATCACTATTTTTTTTTCTTGTCCGGCTTCAGAAAAACTATATGATAGTGGGCTGCTTGAATAAACAACAGGGCTAGGATGTCCCCCAATGTTCTGAAAACGGTGTAAATGTCCCAAAGCTGTGTATTGTATTTGCTTCGGGATGCAATCCGTATAAACGATATCAGCATTACCTATACGCAATGGTTTTTCACCATCAGGTTCTTCTAATATTTCACCACCTCGTTTCAACATGTATAAATGCGTGGTCAAGATATTAACTCCTTTATCATCACAATATTTATCAGCTAGAACTTTCCATGAATTTTCAAGAAGTTGATTTAACTGTACTTCTTTGTTATCAGCTCCCAGATATGTTTTCAAACGAAGTTCATTAGCGTAAGGAGTTGCAATAATCCGGATTGGAAAATCAAATTGTGCTAATTTAATTTCAAAAAAACCATTTTCTGATTGAGTTATCTCGAAACCATTTTCAATTACCATCTTCGAAATCATACTGTCGGGATTACCAACAAATAGGATTCCACATTCTCTAGCCAAAGGATTTGGGGCATCAATTCGATCAGGACTGTCGTGATTTCCGGCAATTGCTATTACTGGTCGTTTTCCATTATTTGTTAGTCTTTTCAATGTTTTATATAACAAATCAACAGCCTCAACTGGTGGATTAAAAGTGTCAAATAAATCGCCAGCCACAATTACTATGTCAACATTTTGTTCGTCAGCAATTTGACAAATTTCATTTAAAACTTCTTTCTGTTCTTCCAAACGAGAAAAATGGTCTAATCTCTTTCCCAAATGCCAATCGGCAGTATGTAAAATTTTAATACTCATATTTTGATTGTTATATTAATAACATTATTGTTGTATTCTAAAAACCGTTTATTCTTTACCAGGGTTTCACTTTTCTGTAATATTTATTTACAGCAGCGATCAATTCATCAGTGGGAATTTCCACAAGAATTTCAGAAGTAAATTGGACCAAATTTCTTGCAAGCTTAATTACTGCTTCCCGTGCTTTCATATCAATGCTTCCGATTACCTCTTTTTCTCCTCCAAAAACAAGGTGACTTCTGTCAAAATAATCCTGATCATCATGAGAAATGAAGAAGCGATGGTAGTCCAAAACATCAGCATCTTTCAAAATTTGTCTTTCTATCGATTGATCACTTTTCTTGTAAATTAATTCGCTGCAGCCAATAGCATACGAACTTCCGTAATTTTTACTTATTAAATAATCATGACACGCCAAGGCGCTCTCTTTTTCCCACAAATCAACACCGTTTCCTTCTCGCCCAATATCGTGAAAGAGCAACGCATAAAATGTTTTTTGTTCATCAACTGCGATTCCCTTTTGGATATAGTTCTCGATTATAGTATTGGCTAATAAAAGCGTTCTCAAAATATGAAACCTTCCATGATAACTCTCGGAATCGAATTTATTTTCATGATTTTCATATTCTGCAGCAATCTCCAATTCAAATTTATCTATGATTTTTTTGAAACTGTCCTTCATTCCGTTCTCATTAATTTTTATTTTTATCTTTCTGTTCTTAACTTTTGCCCGATTTACAATAATGACCTTAAAAATAACACATTCGCTAAAAAATCGGGATATAAATGCTCTAAATTGTTAAAAAAAAATCAAAAAAACAATTTTTTAATATGTCTTATTATATATTTTTTAGTGTCAACAGAAACAGTCCGTTCAGTAAAAATTAAAAAAAATAATATTGATAGGACAAAATTCACAATCAAATATAACGGATTCAATCAAAAAAATTTATTATTAAACTTTTGGTGTATCTGACATCCCTACCCCACAGAAAATGAAGTGTCTTTGTCAGGATTAAATTGAATTTCAAAATCACTGCCGTTCCATATTGCTTTGCCATATTTCAGCCTAAATGAATCCCCTTGGTTCCATACCTGTGACTTAATATCCTCAATAATATCCTCTAAAAAAACGATTTCTCCAATTGCTAAATCTTCAGGAATCAAATAAGCTGCAAAGGGCAACTCGAATGCGTAAGGATAATGAAATGTCCATGGAATAACAGGTAAATAGAATTCTTTTATTTCTTCATTAAATTCATCCCTAAAATCATAAAGAACTTTTACTTCTCCTGTTTGCTTATGCTGCCAAACTGAATACTTAGTACTAATTTCATCAGAAGGGATTACTTTTTTAAATAAAAGTTGAAAGCCTTTTAAAACTGAATCATTCATGTTTTTTAAATCCCTGACTGTTTGAATAATCCTGATTTCTTTTTCAAAATTATTTAGATCCATGATATCCGTTTGTTATAATTCTGATATTTTTTTGATTGAAATCTACTTTTAAACAAGTATTAGGATCCTTTTTGAGAATTCGTAATAATTCTACATCACTATATTTTTCTGTGTTCAATACTTGATTATTGCATTTTAAACAAATACTGGTTTTTAAATTATTCGGATTAATCCGCAGGGAGGATTGATTAACCCCAAGGGAACACTCCATTTTTTTTAATAATTGGCCTTCGTTGGTACTTAATTCGCCACTAATTGGATTAAATTTCATCTTTTTTAAATATATGTTACTAGCTTAAACTTATTACTCTTTTTTCTTATCCAAATAAAATTATATTTCAATTATACAAATCGCATATGAGTCATCCGTTAATTTATGTAAATTCTAACTAGATCATTATTTTCTGTAATGTTGGTAAATTAATGTAGCACTCGTTAGTTTCTTTTTTTTCATATTATGACTTTTTAAACAATTTTGTTAATCAAAAAAATTTATTTCCTAATTCTAACATAGGCTTCGGCAACTTTATCTTCAATCGTTTTTCCCTTTGTTGAATCTTTATGGTGCACTGTTACTCTGAAAAAAAAATAATCCTGGTACCACTACCATTTTCACCCTATTATTTCTGCGATAATCCATAAAATGATGTCCTTTCAAATTGAAAGCCGTCATGATTTTGCCACTCTTTTTATATATTCTTTTATATTCAACTTTTGTTGTTGAATTCTCAACTAATCCTTTGTTCATTAAAATCTCCAATTGGCTTTGACCGGTGATAAACGAAACGCGGTTTAAAACCGTTAACTTCATTTTGCTTTTATTAGGGTATTGAGCTACCACTTCGACTGACAGCATCATTAATAACAGGCACAAAACAGAATTTAACTTATTCATAACTACTTCATGATTATTGTAATCGATTGCTCTCTTAATGTGTATTCCAGCTAATATTTCTAATATTCATCGTTACTATTTTAATGCCGTAAAAATATGTACTTTGTCATAAAATTAGCTCGTTAATATTAGATGTAAAAATTTATATAAAAAATACGTTTTTTGGTGATATCCAAATTTAAGAACTCTGTTTTTTTTTAATTCCTCTATATCAAAGAAACTTTATTCCGAGCTTCAAAATGTCAGTAAACATAAACTTTAAAAAGAAACTAACTTTACGGTTTTCCGTAAAACAGTATTTATTTTCATACTGAGATTAATGAATTAGATTAAAGTGGTATTGGTTTGGAGTGTTCCCTGTCTGTTTTTTTAATGATTTGATGTTTTTGAATTAGTATGCTGGAATATCAAATCCGGAAGCGATTATTGCAATCGCAAGGGAATCGTTAAGATTATTATTTTCATCAACAGACATAATTATACGGGCGTTATACCCTGCTTCCAGCTGAATGTAATCGTTGATTACTGCAATTTCATCAATTGTAATTTCAGTTGTACCACTTGTGACAAGCAACAATATGTTTTTGGTATTGGTGATCGCAGCATCTCTTAATAAAGGAGTAAACAAAGCCGATCTAATGGCTTTTTCAGCTCTGTTCCTGCCGGAAACAACTGAAAACCCAGCCAGTGTTGAACCGCCCTTACATAGAACGGTTTTAATATTGTTTAAATCAAAATTATAATGCAGGACAATTGCAGTAATTCCTTTCACCAGGGTGGTGAAAGTGGTATTGATATGTAGAAATGCACTTTCTAAATCAGGAACGGAATTGAGGGGATTTAGCTTATTAGTATCGATTACCAACAAGGAGTCAAACTGATTGCGAAGTAGATCAATATCCTGAAGCACCTTTTCATATTTTGATTTTCCGTCAGAAAGGAAAGGAATTGAAACAATACCTACTGTGATAATCTCTCTTTCTTTTGCAAGTTGCGCTATTTTCGAGGCAACAACCCTTTCGGTTGTCCCACTCATTCCGGCAATTACCAGCACCACTTTTGTAAATTCGTTCAATAGCGCGTCCAACGCAGGGTTGCGCTGTAGATCCAGCAATTGTTCTGCATCCTCAGCAATGGTTTGTTCCGGCCGGATTTTGTTTGGAACTACATCCTTTTCTATGATTTGGAAAGTAAAATCGACTCCTTTAATATGTTGAAGACGTAAATAATCTACAACACTGCAACCGGTATTTCCGATACCGATTACTTTAACAGTATTTCTACAGTCATTGGCTAAATCCATTGCGTGATTTGAATTGATGTTGTTTTCTTCCATAATTTCTATGTGTTTTCATTAATATGAAACAAAAATAAACCGCCACAATACCATATTGTGACGGTTTAAATATTATTAAACATAAGAATGTCTAAAATGGAATATAATTTATTTTAACTTCTTTTCATCCAGCTTCTACCTTCATTTGTGGAATAATACAAGCCTTTTGAAGTCATTCCTAGAATTTCTTTGCCATTGTCGATCAAGTCTGAAAAATCTCCGTAAGATCCAGAAGTAGAACGAGACATCCAACTTCTACCATCATTAGTTGAGTATTCAATTTTAGTTTTCGTTGTGGGGTTAATTCGAATCATTTCTTTTCCCTTTAAAATCATAAGTGCCATAATACAAATTGGTTTTAGTTTGCCTACTCTATCTGGTTTTCGGCTTTCCCATTATGTAAAGAAAGCAGAGGTAGGTGACAAAAAGTGGCAGAGTAAAAATTATTTTATTGCACAAAAATGTTGATAGTTTACAATCAATTCTATCCATACACTATCTATAATACATATATCAAACCTCGGGAGAAAATTCAAATAGAACGTTAACATATTTGTTTCTTTCAACTAAAAGAGATTACTCGCCTATTGGTATTTTTCCGCTCTCTTTTTGAATAATTTTAATAAAACTGATTCTGATTTGTTATTACGTTTCATCATTCTTTATGCAAACCTAATAGGATAAAGCGCGATAAAGAGACATTGAAAATAATATTAAAAAAAGACAATGTTTTAATTGATTAAATTAGACTATTTGATTCCTATTTTGCGATAACGATCGACATTCAATACCAAGCCTAACTCTTGTGCTTTATTTTGCCATACCTCCCGGTGACCATAATCGAAACCTACGATTGCGTGAGCAACTTCGTGCAATATTGTATTCTTTACTTCATTGATTTCAGAGTATAATGCATGATGGATTGACAAGCGAATGGTATCACTGCTGCAAGAACCATTTCTTTTTCTTGCTCCTGAAAATTTGAATTTAAGGTGACTAACACCATGAATTATCATCAACTCCAAAGTCATTGTTTCTAATATCATCAATCTTTCCTGTGTTTTATTATTTTTCGAATTTAACAATGGTTTTACCTTGGTTAGTTTTACTCTTCTTTTAATTTTATGGATACCATTTTGTTTGCTATTTGCATTGTTTGCTAATATTTTACCAACTTTCCATCTGTACCAATCCAATTTGACAACTACAGCTGCTATAGCCGCGTGCCGTTAAGAAATCTATTGTCATAAAGTTCCTTATTGGTATAGATTGGACATTTCCTCTACCCTTTGTTTTATGGTCGCAATCAAGCTTTTTGGTTCTATCACTTTTACATTACCACCATGTTTCAAGAGTTCAATAGTAAAGTCATTTGTAAGATGAATGTAAATTTCCATCAAGATGCTATCACCAGTTTCTTCTATTATGCGTTGAGAATCGTGCAGCGGAAATGTTTTGATATAGTTACCCTGCTTGTTGGAAAACTTCAAAACCACTTTTTCGGCGCGAGTATAGGTTTCTACTCCGAAAGCGTGTTGGAATTCCTTTTCGACATTATAGGCAATCGGATTAAATTTAGTATCAGTAATTTTTAGATTGAAAATACGGTCTAGTCCAAAAGTTTTTACTGTTTCATCCTTTATATCCAAAGCAACCAAATACCATCTTTGTTGCGATTCTTTTATGGCAATGGGTTTAACGTCGCGTTGCGTACTAAAGTCTTCCCAATGTTTTTGGTGAGTGAATTTTAAAATAAAAAGGTTTTGTATGGCATGTATGATTCCATGAATATGCTCAGTTCCCAATGATTTTCTCTTTTCAAGAAACACACTTGGTGACAATTTATTTCCTTCTTGAAGTGCATGATGTATCGAAAAGGCATCAATCATTCGTGTTACGGTTTGGTCTTCAATTTCTTCTTCATCAATAATATAGGTTTTGTCTTTACGATTGTATTGAATGTTAATTCCAAAAAGGGTAGAAATGTCTTTTTTATCTCGGTCAAAAGTGCGTATGGCATATTCGAAATTCATATCAATATCGTCTTGTTCTAGCTTGTGCATCACATGATCTTGTAATTCATTAAAACTGCATGGTCTGCTTCTCAAGCGGTCTATAACATACAAATACCTTTTAAAATAGGTTAATTTTGACATAATTGTTTGATTTATTTTTCAAAGATAAATTATTTGTCTGCCGATTTAAGGCAGAGTGTGATATTAATATTTAAAATGGCAAATCATCATCAATGTTAGCGCAGATCGGCAAATTATCAAATTCGCCTAAATGTCCGGTAAATTTTAATCTAGCATTGCCGAGACCTCCATAATTATTTTTGGCGACGATAATTTCAGCTTCACCCGCTGTTGGGGAAGAATCATCATCGTCCCATTCGTCAATTTTATAATATTCAGGTCTGTACAGAAGTAAAATTAAGTCGGCATATTTATCAATCGGGGCATCCTTTCTAATATCTGATAATAGTGGTTGTTTATTACTTCCACGTCGATAAATATTTTCTTTTACATCAACAAAAACGATTATTGTTATATTTAATCTTTCAGCTAACTGTTTGAGGTCATAAGAAATTTTAGCAAGCTCCCTTTTATTGAGTACTTTTCCAACTTTATCTTTTCTATTAGAAGCAAGTAAATGTAAAGCATCAATTATAATTATATCTACACGATAATTAGGACAAAGTAACTCATATATTTTTTCCTCAATATTATCAACAGTTAGAAATGGATAATCAATAAAAAATAAAGGTACATCTTCTAATTCTTGCATTTTTTGAGACACGAGTTCCATTTCATTTTCATCAAGTAACCCTAAACGAAATTTTTCGAAAGAAATATTTGTTTGTTGCCGAATGATTCGCATCATCAATTGTTGAGCTGATAATTTTAATGAAAAAAAAACAATTGAATATTGATTCTCTAATGTCATTTTATTGATTAACGATAGAGCAAATGCATTTTTTCCCATTCCTGCTACTCCACCAAGTAATATTAAATTGGAAGGCTGAAAACCATTAGTAATGGCATCCAGTTTGTGAAATCCAGATGAGATCCCCGTAACACCTTTTTCTTTTTTGGTGATGATCTTAAGCCTTTCTTTAAACTCCTCTCCAACTTCTTTTAAACTTTTAATTTCTATTTGATCCATGATTTTTTTTTATCAAAAATACTTTTCATATCTGCCAAAATATGGCCAGAAAAATTTTATATTATATTCAAGAAAAATTAAAGCTGACAAAGCATAGAGTTTTGGAAATTAATTTAACTCCGACACGATTTGTCGTTGTGGCTATTTATCTTTGTTGATTAATAAATAAAAAGATATGACTTTCACCGAATTTTTTTCCAAATATAATGTTGAAAATAGCATCATTTTATTAGAAGGGAAACGCAATGTTGTAGAATCTGATAAAGAAAAACTGATCCAATTTGGGATGTTCCTGGCACTAAACCTTCCTAAAGCAAAGTTTCGAAGTGGCAACGCTGATGGAGCGGACTTCTATTTCTCTAAAGGTGTTTTGCAGGTAGTTCCCGAACGATTACAGGTTATTACGCCTTATGACAGCCACCGCCAAAAAGAAAATAATGCGTATGAAACAATTTCTCTGGACCAAATTGATTTACTGAATGAGTCTGAGGTAATTTACCAGTCCAAAAACAATAAAAAGACCAAATCGTTAATTGATAAATATGTGGACGGTGCCAGAGACCGGTTTGCAATAAAAGCGGCGTATATTATTCGCGATACTGTTAAAGTAACGGGGACGAATTCAGGAATCCCTCCGGTGAATTTTGCTTTTTTCTACGATGATGAACTGAATCCAAAAACAGGCGGAACCGGTCATACGATGGAAATCTGCGAAATCAATAAAGTGCCTTATCTAACCCAATCCGCTTGGTCTAAATGGATATAAAAACCGAATGAGGAAAACCGTAAATTTTACAGGGTCATTAAGCTTAGTTTTGGTTACTGATCTTTCACCAAAAATAAAACTAAGTAACATATGAAAAAGATTACTATTGAGTTAACTGATGAACAGCATTCAAAAATGATGAACCATTTGCAAAAGGGAACAACCTTAAATATGAACAACGATACTTTTTCAGGCTATGGCTTGAACCTAAAATGCATTGAAGGCGGAATTTCTTCCTGGCTCGAAGTCGAAATGAACGGAATCTTGGATTTAGGTGAAGTGGATTGGAAAATAGAATAAACAATTTAAAAATGGATATAGAAAAAATAAAAGTCCAAATCCTAAGCATTTATCAAAAATGGAATAACTTATCCCACAGTAAAGATGACGATACGTATGCCGAAATTTACGAAAGCGATGTTCGCAGTCTGATCATCAACTACTGCGAAAGTAAATGTTACGAAGTGGAAGGTTATCCTTTTCAAAAAAGACTTTTGGGTGAGACAGATCAATACTATGATGAAGATTATTTCTGCTACGAACGCAATCTAAAATACCTCGATATTTTGGCAGCAACCAAAGAAGATGTGTTGGAATTAATGTATTTTTATAGCAAAACCTTTTGGCCAAAACAGATGGGAACCAAAGAAGAATATAAAAAGTACCTTTTAGAAGGGAATGAGAATAATTCATACGATATTGAATTTTAAAGAAATTATACCATGAACATACTATTCCTCCACGGACTCGAAAGTAAATTGAGCGACCCAAAAAGAGCTATCCTTGAAACTTACGGAACGATTATCGCTCCCGATTTAGATTATAGATCGAAACCAAATATGATTCAAATGCTATACGATGAATATCACAATCAGGACATCAATGCAATAATAGGAAGCAGCATGGGCGGTTTTGCGGCTTATCATCTGGCGAACAGTCTGGGCATTTGTGCGTTGCTATATAATCCAGCACTACCCTACCGCAATGCAGTCGAACAAATAATACCCGCTTCCCTGCCTAAAAACAACTCCGCATTCATGCGAATTGTTTTGGGTGCACAGGATAATATTATCAAAGCAAAAGACAACTTAAATTATCTGGCACTACATAGTAACCCGACAACTGATTATGTGATTACTATTAAAAAAGAGCTGGTACATCAAATTCCTATTGAGATTTTCGAACAACAAACTAACGCCTTTTTTGGCGAACTTTGTTATTGATGCCAGTATGTTAATGGTGTAGTAAATCCTAAAAAATATTAGGCATCACTAAAACTAACTAAAAAACGAAACTATTTAATCCTGAAATATATTAGGATCCAATAGCGGGAATATTGTGTTTTATAAACCTCCCTTTTTCAAATAATATTTTAAATGCAAATTCTCAAAATCAATCTTCACGGGGAAAGCTGGACAGTCAAAAAGTTCGAGTGCGGCGAGGAGGATTTGAATGCATGTTTGAAGATGGCTGATAAAATGAAACTTTCTTTAGTACAAGCTTTATTAGATCCTTTTTTCTATTACAATCTGAAAAGAGCTTCCATTCCATCGGTGGAACATTTACCAGGCAAAAAAGTCAGTGGATTATTGAACACTCCCAAAAACCAAATTGAAATACTTTTAGATGGTAAAAAAATTAGAAAGTTTCAAATTGACGATTTAAATCATGAAATGTTGCTTTTTCCATCATACAATATTAAGCAAATTGAAATTAAACAAGATTTCAGTCCCGGAATTTATATCGAACAATGTGCAATTGGCTTTATTGCTAGCTATGAATTAAAACTTAAGAGCTTCAATATTGATGATTTACAATTCAATTTGATGCAATTTAACGGCAAACAATTATTACAAAAACCTAACTATCATAACACAAAAATTCTTGTCAGGAAAAAGGAGACATTGCTCATTTATCAGAATGGTTTTGAAATCCTAAAGTGAAATCTATTATGCATCATTGCTATTTTAATTATTGCAATTAAATCAAACTAATGTAATATGCTAAGTCGTTTAATCCTTTTTCTTGACACCTTTTTTTCAAAATCTTCAAAGTTTTCACTTAGAAGCTTGACTTTATCATTAATAAACACATAAAGTCTTTTACTTATGTCAATAGCTAGTGGTAAATCTAAATTAATTAAATCTTTAAAATATTTTGTAAGATCTTCATATTTTTCTCTACTTATTAAACCTATTCAGCACTTCCTTCAAAATCCTACTGTCAACATCCTCTTGGTTTTCTTCAGGTCTGCCTGCGCATAAAAAAACAGTATTCAAATGAACATTTTCATAAATTTCTGTAAAACGATGAAAATCTTTCAATTTGAAATCAGTCGCCTCAATAATTAAAACTCCTATTTATAAAATAATAACAGATCCATTTTTCTATTACTACTTAAAAGATTAAGTTACCAAAATTTTTCCTTTATATAACGCAGTCGTAACGAAAAACACAACTCTTTATGACGATGGTTTATATATCGAACAAAAAGGAATTGGATTAGTAGGCAGCTATGAAATTAAAATTGATGATTTCAACATTAATGATTTAGAATTTAGTTTATCAGAGACTAACGGAATGCTATTATTAACAGAGTTAAAATATCAAAATAAAACTTTAGTTAGCAATAAAAATGATATTCTAATTACATTTCAAAATGGATTTGAAATAAATTATTCTAAATAAAAATACTCTAAATAACGTTAAGACAGTAATTCTAAATAATCTAAACTATAAACTATTGAATCTCGATTTAGGAATGGCTGATCGACTAAATCTAAATATTCTTGGTTTTCCTGAATATAATTTACATAATCTTCCTTGGCGGTCAATATTTTCGACTCAGCTATTGCCTTTTGGAATATTTTATGCGTAAAATCAGTATAAAGTATATTGTACGATGGTTTAAATCCAAAGTCTGAATAAGATAATGATGTTGAATTATTATATATAAAATCTATGATAGATTTTTTACAATTTCCAAATCCACATCCTTCTTTGGTTGCACACAAGTATAACGTTTCAAAAAAATCTGCTAAAATAATCTTTTTGAAAAAGTCAATATTTTCAGCTTCAAAATAAAGAACCTTTTGTTTCTCTCTGTAATTTCTATTAATAATTTCTAATTCAAAGTAAAAAGCTTCTCTATGACTACTATATTTTTGGACATTCTCTACATCAATAAATAGTGGGTCTACTTGGAAATTAATGCTCTTATTCAATTTCAAAATTTCAAAATTATCGCCTACTATTTTTGTTCCAAGGTCGTTAAACAATTCTACACGTCCTCCTTCTGAAAGTTTATCTTTTAATTCTTGTACTTCTTGACCCATACAGTTATAAACGAACAGATCCGGTTTTTGAAGTTTCTTTCCATGATGTTTTTCTTCAAAATCGATATGATTTTGTGTCAAAAAAACAGGTCCACGAAAATCATGACCGGCGCTGACATACCAAAATATTTTTGGTTTAGATGGAAGTTCTGTTAGTTTAGTGCAATCTTCAACAAATATTTTTCGAGCGTCCATATTAATATTTTTATATAATTACAAATTCCAGTAAAATCAACTAAACCATTTAAACTGCCTATTCTATTTTCTAAATCATTTTAAAAAAGAAGTTACCTTTTAATAACTAAATTCTCACCTTATTTATTATGTTTTTTACAAAAAACACTAATTTATTAAATATAAATTGCAATAAAATAAAGATCGTCCCTCGTTCATTAAAAGTTATCGTTAACCTGATACTAAAAAAGGGCTCAACTTTAATTACAAAGAGGAACCCTTTATGGTGAAATAGATGAAATTTTTAGGAACTAACTTCTTTTATTCGCCTCCTGCTCCTAATAACTGTATGCCGCCAACTACCCACATAACAGGTCTCCATAACAAAACGAAACCTATTATTGATAATATGGAAAAAACAGACCAAAACCAAAAACTAGCGTCATGGGTAAATACTGGAAAATATTTAAGTAAAAACATATAGATTCCAAAAGGTATCGCAACCAATGCAACCAAAACCCACATCGCAAACTTAATAATAGCTACGATAATATTTAGTAATACTTGAAATAACATAATTGTAAATGTGTTGTGACTTTCGTCAGATTAAAAATGATCAATTGGATACGAATAACTATTTTAGTTGTTGGAATTATGATTAGGAACTTCATCATCCATAGCGGTAAATAAACCAGTAACCAACAATGATAAGCCAGCGCTAATGATACCTGCATTTATAGGGTTTTTCCCTGAATAATTAGCAATAGCAACTCCTGCAGCGACACTCATGCTTAAAATTGCTCCTAAATTGCTAAAGTCCAATTCTGATTTTTGTTTTTTAAATAGATTTTTCATAATTGTTTATTTTAAAATTTCAAGACAAAAATAAAATTAGATAATGCCATTTTATGTCAGTGACAAATAAACTTGAAAATCAATAGAGTGCCATCAATTGTCAGTTTATTTTAATACTTTTGAGTTATGGAAAAAGACATTACAGAGCATAAACCTCTTAACTCAACACAAGTAGCACAAACAAGTATTTTACTTGATACTCTAAAGAAAAGACCATTTCAGAAAATAGGACAATTGGTAGTAAAGTTAGGTATCACAAAACCCGAAATTAGCGATCGCACTTTTTACAGACTGATAGACAAACTATTTGTGATTTATGGAATTAAAATTAAATTCGATTATAGTATCGGTGGTTATTTTATTGACGAAAAAGAAAGCAGCAATACCGAATCATTTTTGAGTCACATTGAAATATTAGCCACTGCGGAACTTTTCACTTCTCATTTTGAAGATAAAAGCAATCCTCTTTCACTTATAGAATTTGAAACAAAAGCCGTAATAACAGCCGTTCCAAATTTTAAAATTGCTCTAGAAGCCATTCAACAAAACCTGCCGATTAGCTTTACACACAACAGTTTTTACCATCAAAAGCAAGCTGATTATACCGTAAAACCCTATTTCCTTAGGCAATACCAAAACCGATGGTATGTGGTGGGCGAAACCGAAAAAGGCTATAGAACTTTTGGAATCGATAGAATAGAAAATATCAAAGTGGGCACTAAAAAGTTCAAACCAAAAACGGAGGAAGCCAAAGACAAGTTCAGAAACGTGGTTGGTCTAAATTATGTGGATCATAAATTGGAAACTATAAATTTGTCATTCGATATTTCCCAAAAACCATATCTGGTTTCGCTACCATTACACCTTTCTCAAAAGGAAATCCATCTTGATAACGGAAAAACTTTTGATATTGAATTACGAATTCACCCCAATTTTGAATTCAGACAACAGGTATTGAAATATGGGAGTTTGGTTAAAGTGTTAGAACCAAAATGGTTAGCGAATGAGATTAAGGAAGAGTTGATTAAGGGGATAGCTTTATATGAAAAATAGCTTGGGTGATTACCCAAGCTATTTTGAAATTTATTCCGATTTTGATATAGTGTCTTTATACAGTATTAGAATATTTTTTAATATGGTATATTATATCTGCTTCCAACTCACTTATAACCTTTTTGTAATCTTCTATAGGTAGCAAGGCCTTTACACTTTCCACTGCTTTAATCTTACCTTCAATTCTTGAAATATCAATTATAAAAGAAAGGTGATCATCAACTGGAATAACAACACTGTACTTTTTAATAATGAGCTCCCCCAAGTATTTAGACCCAAATGAGACTTGATTAAAATCTAAAATATTAATAAGCGAACCAATTTTTTTTGTTTTAAAGACATAACTTGTATTAGATTCTAATTCTTTTATATTATACCTAACCGCTAGGTAATTGCTCCTATACTCATTATAGTAATCTAAAATTATTCCTTCAACAAACTCTTCTATGACATGCTTAACTTTATCATCTGGTGCAATAGATGAGGTTGTTTTGATTGCCGTAGGTTTCATCTTAAAAAACAATACGACAATTAATATGACAACTATTACTAACCCTATATTTAAAGACATTTTTGTAGGGTTTTAAAATTAGACATCACATAATCTAACCTCTCCTGAGCTCTTACTATTTCTGCTTGAAAAATATTCTTTTGCTCATCAACCCCTTTGCTACTGTCTAACAAATCATTAGAGTTTGATTTGATTTTTTTTACTTCGGTATTTACATTATTATAAACACCATTTATATTCTCTTCAATAACATTACTAATATTTGCCATTACATTTGTAATAACATAATCCGCATGCTTCTGAAAAATTATTTGAATTTCAGCAAAAATTTGGTTTTTTACTGAATCTTTATTAAATAAACTACCATAATTAGTACCACAATTCTCCTTTAATTTTTCTACTGACAATTCGTTATAAGAAATATTTTCAACAATAGCAGATGGGTTTGCAACTTTACAAAAAAGAGATCCATCATATACATTAACGTCACTTATAATCGCTTCAAACTTATTAGAAAACGTTTCTAACAGTTCATTAATATCTTCCTTAACAGACAACTCATTTAATAATGAATTATGAATTTTATCAGAAATATTCACCAAACTTACTTTCGTTAAATGTGTAGCAAGTTTTCTTAAGGCTTTAATTGAATCATTTGAGGAATCTTCTAAATCTTTTTTAAGCACTTTAAATCCACTTTCTTTAAAATCTTGTAAACGAATTTTTAGGTTTGACTTCATTCGGGCGACAGCACCCCCTGCAGTATCTCTTTCAAATTGCTTTTTAAATTTCTCAATTTCATCTATTAATTTATTTAAGTTAACTATTTTCTCTTTAAGTTCAGCATCTGATAAATTTAGATCCTTTAATTTCACTTTCGTGGTATTAAGATTAGAAAGTAAAGATGCTTCATTTGTTTTATAAATATCGTATAAAAACTCTGTAGTTTTATCTATAATTGCTTTACCTGTTTGAGTCATTAAATGACTTTTAAGTCCATTAACAAATTCTTCTATAAAACCATTATTCTTTATAAACGAAGGGCTTTCTTCCATTATTCTTTCTAAATGAAATTCTTCATCTTCATTAAGTACAATATTATTTAGCCGCTTATAGTTAATTAATGCGGAAAGCGTAGAAATTGGAAACACACTTTTTTTATCAGTAATAAATTTACGTTTCTTAAGCTCTTCATCTTCCATTAAGGTTTTTTCTACAAAAGATTTTGCTCCTTCGTAGTCTGCACTAATATCAGCTTTAGTTAAAGCGAAAAGAATTTTATCTGCAGGTACAGAACTTAAATGTTGATCTATAAAATCATAGTCTGCGGTACTAAGTGCTTGCCCTGCATAGAACAAATAAATTACAGCACAGGATTTTTTTATCCAGTCCTCTGTTACTTTAGATCTAAGTTCATTTCTATCATTAATGCCAGGAGTGTCTACAAAAACTACACCCTTAGCAAGTTCATTATTAACTTTAATATCTACCTGTTTAACAAACGGAGTCTTACACCCCCCCTTAGCCACATAGTCTCTAAGATCATTTAAGTCAACTCCCTCAACCGTTTTATTACTAGAAGTAATGAATGATTCTACCTGCAAACCATCTAAGGCAGCTTTATTTACATCTTTCTTCAAAAACTCATCATAATACGTAGTTGAAGCCCCAGTATCATCAGTGACTTTTTGAAGTTTTAAAAGCTCCCACTCTTTTACGCTATAGTAGGTTACTGTAGCGTAATTTTCTTCTCCATAACTTACAGTGGTTAGCTTTGCTGTCCAAGGAGTATCATCTGCTGGCAAAACTTCTTTATCATTAAAAAGTAAATAATTTAAAAAAGATGATTTTCCTGCGTTTATTTGCCCACAAACACTAATGGTAAATTCTTGTTTTTTTAAATTGTCCTGTACCTCTTTAATATTTTCAACTGTATAAGATTTTTCTCCGTGAGTTACTGGAACAAGATTGTTAGTTTCAAGATTTTGAAAAGCAGTGTTTAATTGCTGTACCTTATTATTATATTCTTTTAAAATATTTTTTTCCATGTTAGTTTATCTTTTTTAATAGTAGATCAATCATACTTAAAATTTCTAAAGTATCATTCTTTTCAGATTCTAGTTTTTTAATTTCGCTCTCCAATGATGGATCATAATCTAGGTATCTCGCATCAATTAAATCATATATTAATAGTGTACTAATCGAACTTTTTAATAATTCATCAGGAACAACTAAATCTATATTATTTTTATGAAAGTTTTTATCTTGTAAAAAATTTTCTGTCTTATAACTTTCAAAGTTACGATGATAACCTATTATAGAATCTACACTACTATTAATCAACCCATCAACAATAGTATTAATTATGTGATATTCATCATTCCTTATTTTTTCTATCTTAGAAAACTCTTTATAAACAGAATTGTTTATTATGTTTTCATAGAGATCAAAACTACTTTCTAAAAAAGATTGAAAGGCATTAGATATAAATTCATAAAGGTTATCTTTTACTTTGCCTTCATCTACATCTATCATACATATATACGCATCATCTGAAAATATTCCGGACTCAATATTTTTATAAAACAAGTAGTCACCTAGCTCATTAAAAAAAGCAGTATAAAACACCTTAAAACTAGCGTCAAATCTATCATCAAAGTCTTCTATAAGATTTTTATATAAATCCTTTGATTTTTGTAAAAAATCATTAGTTTGTTTTATTTCATCAGTTTGTGTACTAACATCGTTATTAAAATCCTCTTGGTAATAAAACAAGTCATCTTTTATAAGATTTCTAAAATCATTGTGTTTATTAACTAAAGTTTGATTTAAAATTAAATTAATTTCATTTTCTCTCACATCATCAATTTTATTGATAAGCTCATCATAGTACTCAGTATAACTGGTTGTTTGTAGAGGCAATAAACTAAATGGCTTACTAAGAGTGGATGTTTTAAATGTAATTTCTGAGCTATTATTTTTATTAATATCAAAACTTTCAGAATTAATTACACAATATTTAATTTGAGAAGTAATATTTTCCAAAGTATCAATAAAGCATTTACTTTTTGTAAACTCTTCTAGTACTTTTTTTGAAGAATAAAAAAATACGTCATCTAAGAACTCCTCATTTAAAATTTCATTTCTGATTTTTTCTCTAACATTAGGAGATTTTAAATCAATTTTATTAATAACACCAATTATTTTGGTGCTAATACTTAATTCTTTTAATTTATCATAATCATCTTTAGCTCCTACTATGTTAGCATCAAATATCCAAATTAATAAGTCGAGTGTTTCAATCCAGTTTTTAGTTAAGTCATCGTCTTCTTTGGAGGTAGATGAAAACCCTGGAGTGTCTACTATCGTAAATCTAGAAAGGTTTTTAGAAGGGTGTTTAATAATATAATGAGATAAATTCTTATTTTTATTTACTCTAATAGTACTGCTTTTCTGATAATCCTCTAAAGATATTTCCTTATAATAAAGGTAGGAATCTTCACATTGCGTAACTTCTAAAACCTCAAATTTTTCGCCATAACTTAATTCCGTAATTTGCGCAGTTGCAGGTTCTAATTTCACACCTAAAATTTCTTCCCCCAACAAACTATTAATCATCGAAGACTTTCCTGTACTAAAACCACCAACAAAACCAAGTCTTAAAGGTCTTGTATGAGAGTTTATAGTCTTTTCATAATTTTCAATCTCATTTTTTTTCTCTCGAAAGAAATTAATTTTGTCAAACATTACATCCACATTCTCAATAAATTCTTTGTCTTGAAACTGTTCAAGAATTTTTTTGAGGATAGCTTCAAACTCTTCAAAACTATCATTTTTATTAAAGTCCATTATTTGGCAATTTTATAAAGAGTCACTAAATCTTTCGATATCTGATTTTTGATACCATTCAGTTGCTCTAATGATTTGGAAAGTTCTTCCTTAACTCCTGTAATTGCAGCTTCTTTAATACTTAAAGGATGGTTTATTTCAGTATCAATCTTCTGAGTTAGAATTGTATTAATACCTACAAAAACCTCATTTACAATATGATTTGAATTTTCTTTTAAAGCTTTGTAAACATTGCTTTTCTGAGTTGCTTCGGTAATTTTATTTTTGGCAAATTCCGTAACATTTAATTGATCCAAAACAGTGAAAATGGTAGTAATAACAGTTGTTCCCTTAGAGAGAGGCTTATTTGATGTAGATGTTTTAGGAAGGGCATCAACCGCTTGATTTTGACCTTCTGTAATTAATTTAGAAACCTCTTTTCTTGTATTATCATCCGCTAAATGTTTTTCCGCTAATTCAATCGCCTTTCCACCTGCTTGTATCAAAACAGTTTCAGCAACATTTGCAACAATACTACTACCTCCAGTTGCTAATGCAATTGCCCCAGCATTGATTAGACTAGGTAATTTATTTGCTATTTGAAATATCGTACCCACTTTGTTATTGATACTATTAATCGTGGAATTAGATAATTTATTTAAAATGCTAGAGGGTAATGTATAATTTTCAATCGACGCTAATTGTGTTTCTAAGACAGTCGTAAATTCATTTGTATACTGATTTACCACAGCCTCTAAACTATTATTATTTAAACCATTTATAAATGAAGAAACGTAATCTTTATTTAACCGACTTAAATCTTCTTCCGTAGAATTTTTTATCAGCTCAAAATCTCTAATAATTTTATCACTATCTCTTTTAAGATCTTGTTTCTCAATTTTTAAATCTTCTATTTTCTTTAAAAAATCACTTTTATCTAAAGTCAAATTACTTTCTTTCTCTTGAAGAAAATATATTAAATCATTTTTACACTTTATTAGAGATTCTAAATACCTTTCCTCAGCTATCTCTTTATGAAGTTTAGGAATTTCTAACTTAATAATTTCCTCTATTTTATTAACACCACTCTTCTCATATAAGTCAATATCATTTGAAGCATTAGCCTTTATAGCATCTTTAGAAGAAACAACTAATATTTGAGCATCAGAAATAAACTCTTTAACAGAATTTTTAAACTCTGAAACTAGCTTCTCAATTTGAATAGGTGATTTTGTATCCTTAAAGTTTAAAACAAAATGGAGTTTTTCTTTTACATTTTCAGGGCAATCCTTTATAAATGTTTGTAAACTTTTAGAAATACTTCCCATATTGATGTTAACAACCATAAATACAATGTCCATATTAGGTAGGTATCCATAAGTAACCTTAGAGTGCATCTCATTTATAGAAGAAACACCAGGGGTATCAATTAAAATAGTGTTTTCATCTAGTACTTCAGAATCCTTTACCTCCACTTTCAAAAGCCTATTTTTCCCTTCTTTTTGAACCTCCTCAGCAATTTCGCTTACTTCAATTTCTTTAATGGATATTGAACCGTTCATGTTTTCTATAACACAAAAAGAATTCTCCTCACCTTTTGTTATTTCTGTAATAATTGCTGTTGTTGGCTTGTCAAAGCTTGGCAAAAATTGTTTCCGTAATAAAGCATTAACTAACGTGGTTTTTCCAGAAGAAAACTCTCCTAAGAACGCAACAGACGTTTTATATTTTTCTTTATTTAAATCTTTTACTTTTTCAGATATTGCAGTTGCATTATTTGCTTCAGCAATAGATAATAATTGTTCTTTCATTCTACTTTTTTAATAATAATAATAATAATAATAATAATAATAATAATATGTTCCTAATATGGACTATAACAGCCTATTGCTCCTCCTAAAAATTAGCATTTAAAGTTTTAGACTAGTTCATTTTTAAGTGGCTAATGATTTAGATGTTGAACTTTTAGGTCTCAACAGTTACTTCTTTATCATTTTAACAGCTTCTATTCTAAATTCTTTACCTTATAAATGTTCTTTAATTAATTCTAGTGGTGATTTGTAATAGCAAAAATTTGGTTCTTTTATATAAGAATGTTTATCTGTAATTGGTATTTGATTGAGTAATAAATCCTCAATTTTGTTCTGTTTTAATTTCATAACAAGTATAAAAATTGTTGTTTCATTTTAAATAAGTTCACTTTTGCATTTTATATTTTTTGCACAGACAAAACTACTCTTACAAACTGACAAATTGTGTCACTGCAAAAGTTTACTATAGTATTTACAAAATTGCCCTTACCATTCTCTCAATCCCCTCATCTGCTTTTTTCAAATTAGCCAATGTCAATTTTAAATCAATTCCGGTAACAACGATGTTCGCTGGATTAGTTAACCAATCCTCCATTCGTCTTTTCCCTTTGGATTTATTAAGAAACGTAAGCGTTACGGCTACATTTTCGGGACAGTTTACCACTAGTGCTATTTGATCATCCGTTAATATTGATTTGTAAGCATTGTAAACTGCTTCTGAAGATCTAAGGTGTTCATAATCGTAAGGATCACCGCCTATCAGTTCTTTTCCAGTATAACCATCTTGGTAGAGAGCTCTATCCATTCCCCTAGCTTTACCCCTTAATAAGGCTGAAGCTTGCATTCCTGCTTTGATCTTACTGAAGACTTTATCAATTTCTATTCTTCGGTATGGACGCATGGGATCAATCATTATTTGAAATATATTTTAGAATTATTTATTAAAAATATTATGCCTGACTTTTAAAACCAACAGATACTTAAATTACTTGTTTGACACCAAGAGAATAACAACCGTTGTAATTTTAAGGTCTTATCAAAATTAATAACACGTGTCGCCTCACAGAATTCACATCACTACAGCATATCATTTATTATTGCCTGAGTGACCAAATATAGATGAATTAAAATGTTTCTTTCAATAAAATTTAACCTTAATTTTATTATTAAATTACATATAAGAATCCTTTTATTCCACAATTATAATTATGTCTAATCACAAGTAATTACTAACCATGAAATTAACAGATCGTCAATGTGTGATGCAATTGTTTCGTCCAAATCTATCGCATTTATAAAATTTTGTTTTACGGTTTTCCTCATTTTTATTAAAAATATGGCTCCAACTTCAACTATTTTACATAACTAACTAATCATCATTGTTTTAAATCATATTTTTTATTGAATATTTTTTACAGTTAATATTGAAATTAAATGATGATCGTTCACTTGTGTAATAGATAGCTTTTTTGAATTAACTTTTTTAATAATTCAATCATTCCTCCTTTTACTATTATTTTAAATTGAAAATTCAGAGTTTCATGATAATAATGCATTAATTCAAATTCATTGGTAAGAAGTCATTACTTATATTTGTTGTATAGAAAGTTGAGAATCCGATTAATTAAAAACCGCAACGAGAAAATAAAAAATGACAATAAATATTGATTTTGACGGGACTTGCGTAACTCAAAGTTTTCCGAAAATAGGTAAAAGTATAGGTGCCGAAAAAGTGCTTCGCGAATTAGTTCAAAATGGTCATGAATTAATATTATTTACAATACGATGGGATTCTAAAGATTCGATTGGACAAAATTATTTGACACAAGCGGTAAATTGGTTTGCTGAAAACGAAATTCAACTTTACGGCATCCAAAAAGATCCTACACAGGAATCCTGGACTTCATCTCCAAAAAGTTGTGCTCAGCTTATGATTGATGATAGTGCAATTGTTTGCCCTTTAAAAATTGATGGTAAATTATCGCTGAAACCTTTTGCAGACTGGGAAATAATAAGAGAGTTGTTGATTCAGAAAGGATTAATTAAATCCGAGGCATCTTTTGCTAAGCACAATAGCTGACTAGTTTAAAATTGCACAGGCTAAGCGACCGGTTTTAGTTATAAAAGCTTATCCTTTACTTTCGTTTTCTAAAATCAATTACTTAAATCTTTCACCAATTCCCGGTCTAGTTTTATGAATTTTTTTTCACATCTTTCCCCCTTAATACTATAAAGACCAAGTAACGGTTCTTCAACTGCTTCTTTTATTTTCCTGTTGATTCTTGACAATATAACGTTCATATCATTTTCTAAAGGATTGACAAGAAATTCAATTGCGTTGGGAATTACTTCAGAATTTCTTTTATTGAAATATCAGATAAATGCTAATCTCTTTATATTATTATTTAGACCTCGTTATGTGGTAGGTTTTATGGATCAACTCATTATTACCCTATATCTCTAAACTATTTAAGCCTCCTTATGTGGTAGGTTTTATGGATCAACTCATTATTACCCTATATCTCTAAACTATTTAAGCCTCCTTATGTGGTAGGTTTTATGGATCAACTCATTATTACCCTATATCTCTAAACTATTTAAGTCTTCTTATGTGGTAGGTTTTATGGACCAACTTATTATTACCCTATATCTCTAAACTATTTAGACCTACTTATGTGGTAGGTTTTCTGGACCAACTTATTATTACCCTATATCTCTAAACTATTTAGACCAACTTATGTGGTAGGTTTTAGTGAAATATATTTCAATAAAAAAATCCAAAAACAAACAACTTTTCAAACTATTTATACTATAAATAAAGCCCAGTGATACTTGAAGATTCTCGGCAGGTATTCCAGACTAATCTTTGGACGCGACTCGCTACTCAATTGTAGCAAACGAAAAAAATAAAAATACAATAGTGAAAACAGTTAACCGTTACGTACCTAAACTTGTACATGAAAAGCTTCAAGTTTTAAAATATAAAAATAAAGACCACCTCTATATAATATGTGATATGATTTACCGAATCAGCATATATCACAAAGAAGACATAAACTACTCTAACCAATATACTGACATACCGCAGGACTATTTTACTGATATTATTACTGACAAAACAAACTATCGTCTTGCGATGGATAAACTAAAGGATGAAAAAATAATTATATGTGATGGAATATCATCAGCAATTAATGGTAAAGCTTTAGGTTACAAATATCACGATAACTATATTTCACCATTAACAGTATTCCAAATAAAAAAATCAACCCTAATTAAACGGATAATAAATAATCGGAATGCCCGAAATAGTTTTGTTAATAGTAAATACAGACAATATAAAGAGCATTTCCTAAACACATTCAAGATAGATTACGATATGGCTTTGGAATATATTAATAATTGGTACTCTGAAAAATTATCAACTAACACAGGTGACATCCTAAAAAATTTTATTAAAATTAATAACCAGTATAATTTCTTGTTGATGTCTATTTCCGCTATTAATGATGGTGCAATTTTCTTCCGTCACAATAAAACTAATGGGAGAATTGACACCAACCTGACAAATATGAAAAAACAACTGAAAAAATTCATTATCAGCGAGGAACCTTTGTATCAAATCGACATTACTAACTCACAACCGTATCTATTATCAGTTATCCTAAATAATGAGATGGATAACAAAATTGATCAAAATGAATTGATTAAATATACGCAGTGGACAACTAGGGGACGATTTTATGAAAAATTTATTAATGCATATTATAAGCTAACAGGAAAACGTTATGAAAGAGACGATATTAAAGAAGTTATGTTTTGTATATTTTATAGTAAAAACGAAAGTTATAAAAAAGAAAAAAATATTTTTGATTCACTATTTCCTACGATTAATGAATGGATAAAAGAACAGAAGAAAGAGAAACATAATAAGCTCGCTATCCGAATGCAGCAATTCGAGAGTACTATATGCATTGATGTAATATGCGAAGAGATCAATAAGCAGGATTTAAAATATTACACAATACATGATGCGTGGCTAGTTCGAGAGAAGGATATTGAAAAAACCATTAATATAATTAACAAATCTTTCACCAATTTATATAATACTACACCGACACTAAAAATAGAAAATATTCTTACTGGGGAAATAAAATATAAAGGATTTTGTTTCACTAGGCAATCTCAAAGGAATCGGGTACGCGGATACAAAAATCATTTATTAAAAAGATGACAGAGAGCACAATCGAATTATATTTAAAAAAAAGCTCCGATTATAAAATCGAAGCCTTAACTTTTCAACTTACACACTTTATGAGACAGTGTCCTATTATTGCAAATCTGCCAATTAACTATTTATATCATTTTCTACCCACATTATAGAATTGAAATAACACGAAGTATATTGTAAGAATAATCTTAAATTCACATACTCTCTAATCAATAATGCAAGCAATTGCTTTATTGTATTTTTTGTTATAGTATAAACACCATTCACTATCGATGCATACCGTCCTTTCCAAATTCAATTCTTCATTTAAACCAAGCATTCTAGAATATAAACGATTAACATGCTCATTTAATTCCCATATATTCCATATTACATTTTCCATGTGAACAATATATTCAGGTTTAATTACATTTTGCAAGATAATATATTGATTCTTACTGCATAATTCAGCCACTTCGTCCTGAATTATTTTACCTGTAATTCCATTATTTGAAATTTTAAAAATTGAATACTCATTAGTGAAAAGCTGCGAGCTTGCGATCATTGGGAGGTAGGTTTCATTATCACAGACAAATATTTCCTTGTCTTCAGATTTTATTCCTTCGGATAAAATACTGTCTAAATTTTTTACAGGACTAATATGATAATATTCTAGATTGATATTTTTTTTCATTTTTATGTTTTTTAGTTAAAGGTTATAGTCATCTCGATTCAAAAAATTTTATAAATAAACTGGTGTTGAAAATTCAAATTTCAGAAACATAAATGCCACTCCTTTACAATTATTAATTTTATATAATTGATTTAGTGGATTGGTTTTTAATCATCCATAGCTGGATTTCCTCGATACTTTTGAAAGTCTCTTTTAACTCTTTACATTGTATTTGTTTTTTATTGAGAGAGATTAAAGCTGCTAGTCTTGTGTGACCTTCCACTACCAATTTTTGACCATTTGGAATAGTTATGTACAATATTGGGTCATAAAGTTCATTTTTCTTAATGTCATCCTTTAAGATTTTGAATGAATCTTTATCGGCAAATGGCAGATGCGATTTTAATTCCCAGATAGTAACCAAATCCTCCAATTCATCCATTATAAGATAGTTATCTCCGAATAAATTTATGGTGGGTAGATAATGATTTGAAATCGTTGGATTTGACCAATAGACTTTACCATTTAATTGACTGCCGCCTTTAGCATGATAACGATGCACTTTATTGATAGTAGGGTCATTTTGATTTGGATTGTTCCTTGTTTTTCCCCACTGCTTAAAAAAGAAGGAAACGTTTTGTTTTGAACATTCATTTTGAATTTTCATAACCCAATCTTCTCGCATTGGTCTAACGGCATTGCTTCCACTTTCACCTCCAACAATGACCCAATCAATACCTATAAGATTAATCTCTGTAATTTCTTCAATAAAAGGCTCAATGGATAAAAATTTATTTTTGGCTCCGCATTTTACCAAAGATTTTATTCTTCTAGTCGCAATTTGATTACCAACAGATACGCCCATCCAAATATTATCTGTCCAATTAAGTTGATCTGAGTATTTTTCCAGTAAGTCATGTCTCTTCGTTAAGATTTGATAGGTATGTCTTTGAGTATTATTCATTACTTCGAATACCCTCTTAATGAAATCAAGTGAAATGTCTTTATGGAATAAATCACTCATTGAGTTGACAAATATTGTACACGGTTTTTTCCATTTATAAGGTTCTTGTAGAGTGTGTCGGTGTTCGACAATAACATTAAATCCCATACGGTATTTATTGTATGTGGGATTGTGCATTAGTCTGTTTGTTTCTTTCTCAGCATAGCAAAAATCGCACTCTTTTGAGATGCGGGTGCATCCGGTTGTTGGGTTCCATGTTTTCTGCGTCCATTCTATATTTGATGCCATAGTTTAATTTATTTTTAAGTTTAATTTATTTTTAAGTTCTTTTTTTATTACTATCACTTCGGTGGGAACTTTAGTCAAATGATTCATAATAGATCCAATCACCATTTTTATAGACTTCGATTTTATTCCATTGTTCCATCCCTATTGGATATAAACTTCCATACCTTTCTGTTGGATTAGCGCACCTAATTTTCCTACTGATTACAATTTATCTGCTTTAATAGGATTGATTATCACATGATGTTCTAATTTTCTCCAAGGATTTAATTGTATAATTTTACCTCAATTATTAGTAATCCAATTATTGCGAGCTATTGTGTAAAAGTCAGCTGTTGGATTTGGTTGTACGATAAAACAAAATTCCGGTCGAATTATATAAAATCTCTTTTTTACCAAAGCACAAACATTTTTCTGCCATAATTTTTAATTTTCATCATTGTTGTTATTTATTGTTATTGCTTTACCATTATATTAAAATCTTAAAAAGGTGATTTAACTTGTTTTTTATTATTTAAGATCACCTTCAATATTCTTTCTTTTTACTTATACCAAAAACATGAACAGGTCACCCAACTTATTTAATTATTTTTACAGTTACTTTCGACCATCTCTCTTTTTACTGATATCCGAAACTTGAAAAGGTCACCCAACTAATTTCATTCTTGTTTATAATCACTTTCAATATTCTTTCTTTTTACTTATACCAAAAACATGAATAGGTCACCCAACTGATTTAATTATTTTTACAATCACTTTCGAGCATCTCTCTTTTTAGTAATACCAAAAAATTTAAAAGGTCACCCAACTGATTTATTTATTTTTACAATCACTTTCGACCAACTCTCTTTTTACTGATACCAAAAATTCTAAAAAGTCACCCAACTGATTTAATTATTTTTATAACCACTTTCGAGCATCTCTCTTTTTAGTAATACCAAAAAATTTAAAAGGTCACCCAACTGATTTATTTATTTTTACAATCACTTTCGAGCATCTCTCTTTTTAGTAATACCAAAAAATTTAAAGGTCAGCCAACTGATTTCATATTTCTTTATGATCAATTTGTATGTTCTTTCTTTTTATTTGTACTAAATTTTAAAAAAGTTAACCGTTTAATTACTGTTAGATCACAATAAATACAACTATCTAAAAGCAAAACACTTTAGTGTATTTTGTTGTTAATTTTTTACAAAAAAAGGGCGTAACAGATTTCACTGTTACGCCCTTTAATAAATAAAAACATCTAGTTTTTATTCTCTAATCTTTATCACTTTCATTATTTTCAGAATCTGAAATTTCATTTTTTAGCCTTTCAAAAAAGAATGGTATTTCTGCTTTTAGTCTTTTCTGTTCAACAATTTGTATAGCTTTATTTAATACGTAAAAGAATTCTACTTCAGTTTTAAAAGCTTTACCCTTCGAATTTAAAAGTACATTAATTGCTTTTGAAGAAGCTCCGTTTACATATTCTTCTGCTAATTCTTTTACTAGTTTTGAGAATATATTAGGGATCTTTGAAATTATTTTTTCTGTTACGTCCGGATCTAATTCTAAACCAAAAATAAATTTATAAATCGGTTTTGCGTTAGTTTCGAAAGTAAGTAGAGATTCGGTAAATTGTTCCCAGAAAAATTCTGGAAGTTTACTAATATCAAAATTAGAAACTTTTTCCAGTTTTGGTATTAAATGGCTTTTAACTACGTCTATCGATTTTTTCATTTTTTTAATTTATTTGCCCTATCATTAATCTCAATCGCTTTAAACATTTATATCTTGTGTTCCTGGTAACAGCATCACTAGCATAATCAAATTTCTCTGTTAAAGCTCTTATTTTTGCATTTTCATAAGAAAATAAAGTTATCAATTCGTAACAATTGCCAAGATCTAGCACCATAAGTTCTAAAGCCCGCGTCATTTTAATAATGTAGCGTTCAAAAAAATCTTTCTTTTCTTCTGATTCTTTCTCAAAGGGATCGAACAAATTTTCACCAAATTTTTCAGAATCATTGTCACCATTATAATTATCATCTTCGGGATCAATATTCTCAATTTCAAAACTTGCTTCTACTTTTACACGAAATTCATTTTTTTGTCTAACTTTGTTAAGGAACATATTTGCACAAACTGCATTTAAATAAGTTTGAAAAGATGCGTTTAATACAAAATTATTATTTCTAATTTTTTGCAATAATGCAATAATAGCGTCACTAAAAATATCTTCAAGCTCAGCATCACTAAGTGAAATGGTATTCTTAATTCTTAAAATATTCACACAACTAGCTTTACACTTTTTATACACTACCCCTAAATATCTTTCATCTTGATAAATAAGCTGAATCAAATCCACATCTGGAATTTGTAGTAATAATTTTTCATCCATAAATTTTATATTTTTTTACTATTTTTTTATCTAATCTTATAAAAGCCCATCCAATATCTCATTAACCAATGAATAAAAATGAGATCTAATAATCTTTCCATTGTTGTCATAAACTTCAAAATGTCTCCAGTATTTAAAAAAGACATATAACCATGACGGTTCGATTTCATTTAACTTCATAACTAAACACAAATGCCCGCCATTTTTTTTTAAGCCCAGCATTTTAATGATTTTTTTATTAGGTAATAAACTTAAATCCTGATTATTTTCAATTTCAAAGGAACCGTTATCTTCGATAAAATCTATATTATAATCTGTTAAGATTGTCGCAACCTCATTATTTTCGTAGAATGTCATATGCAGTTTTAAAGATTAGTTAACTCTTATTATATCCCTTAATTATAAAGAAATTATTGCAAAAAAAATTTAGTTATGTTCAAATATATTAAAAAATAACTTACAAAATAAAAAATTTTATTTATATCAAAATAATGTTTGGCATATATAATAAGATAATGGTTCACATAACCTCATATTAATTTATAAACATTATTCTTAAACGTAAAAAATGGAATATATGATTCAGAATATAATTTGTAATTCGATTTTGCTCTAGCAAAATTGAACGTAAATAATAATATTAATGATGCAGTAAGAATCTATTATCTTAAGATAGCGGCATTTATCACAAGATGCATTATTAATACCGTCTTGCTTTTGCAGTAAAAATTTATAAAAAGTTTCAAAAGTCACAAAACTTTCTGAGTAAAATCCAATATAAAAGTAAATTAAAACTTCAAATATGGAAACACGCTTTTATTTAAAAAAAATTAAAGACAAAAGTTCGGCAATAATCTATTTCTCTTTTACGACATTTTATGGAGAACGGTTAAGAATCACAAGCAAGCAGTCAATAGATCATTCACTTTGGATCAATGGCTACCCGAAGCGAATAGCAAGAACAATGACATTAAGAAATATATTAGATAATTATAAAAATTCTATCGATAATTTTATAAAAAAAACAATTGAAAATGAGGAAAGACAGCCTTCAAGATTTGAACTATCAGAATATGTCACAACATTAATTGACGGTAAGGAAACTGAACAAAAACATACTTTAGAATATTATATGGATATGTTTTTAAATGATGAATCTTTATGTCTTGCCGATAGCACCAAGAGAGTGAAAAAAATTCACCTAAATCATTTCTTAAGAATTGTGGGAAAAAACAAAGTACTGGTGGATTTAAAAAAAGGACTAATCGAAAGTTATAAAACTAAATTAAAAAAAGAGGGCAATAGAGAAGTTGCCACCACCAATAATTATCTAAAAAATCTAATAGCTTTTTTAAACTGGCTTTGGAAAAAAGATTTCATCGAAGCGGACCTAAAAAAATACGTAAAAAAAGATCCAGAAATAGAGAAAGACGTGATCACATTAACAGAATCCGAATTGAAAATTTTAGAAACTGTAAACTTTCAGGAAACCCACCTGCAAAACCAAATTGATATATTTTTATTCGGCTGTTATACTTCACTTTCGATTGTTGATATTCGAAAAGTAAATAGAGAAATGATTAATGAAAATAATGTCCTAAACATCCGTCGAACTAAAAATAATTATAACCAAAGAATTCCTTTGATCAACAAGACCATTGCAATTTTAGAAAAATATAATTACAAATTACCTTTCATCTCTGCAAATAAAGGATCTGAAAATTTGAAGACTGCGTTCAGAAAATTAAATTTGAGACGAAAAGTTAGAATTTCTGTCCAATCTTCAAACGGTAAAGTTACTGACCAATACATGGAGTTGTGTGAAGTTATCAGTTGGCACAAGAGTCGCAAAACCTCGATTACATGCTTATTATCATTGGGTGTAGCCACAAAAGTAGTAATGGCAATTAGCGGACACAAAAATGAGAACACTTTAAATCGATACACAAATTTTTCGGATAGTATATTAATTGAAGCAATGAATAAAATGGAATAATAAAAAGGGTGAGTTTTTAAACTCACCCTTTCTTTATTTGTGGATAGAGGTACATTTTTTTATACCTTTCCAATTCCTTTTTATGGACCGTTACATTGTTTTGATCATACACCAATTTAATTTTACCCGCTTTCCCCCGCGCCTTTAAACCACTTTCTGTTATTGATAAGATTGTTGCTACTTCGCAAAGACTGTAAAATTCTTTTTCCGGGGGTTTTAGCTCGATCAGATCCGCAATAATATCTTTCATTTTTTCTTGAATAATCGATTCGATTATTTCTCTTAAATATTCTTCAATCATACCTTTTTGCTTTGATATGTTATACCTGAAAGCTGGTACTTTGTTTAATCTTTTTTTTAAAATTATTTTAGTAGAAATCTTATCTCAATTTTTTCTCGTAAAAATACCATTATTATACTGACCCTAAAAAACCCTTGAACAATCAAAGTTCTTTCAAGATCTCATTTTATTCATTGCATCCGTCAGATCATTCTCAGCAAATGCAATATATCTATTCATTGTTGAAGTCTTCTTATGACCGCTAATAGCCATCACCAAATTCACATGTACATTTTTACTTAATAACATTGTGATTGCGGTTTTACGGCTTTTGTGCCAACTTATGATTTTATACAATTCAAAATATTCGTCAGTTACTTTACCGTCTGTCGATTGCGTTGAAATTCTAACTTTTCGCTTCAAATTTAATTTTCTGAACGCAGTCTTCAAATTTTCAGAACCTTTATTATCGGCTATATATGGTAACTTATAGTTATGCTTTTCAAGTATTGAGACGGCCTCTTGAATTAGAGGAATACGCTGATTTGAATTATTTTTTGACCGTCGTATTATTAAATGATTATTCTCATCTATCATTTCTTTCTTCACTTTTCTAATATCACCAATTGATAATGCGGTATAACAACCAAATAAAAAAATATCAATTTGATTCTGAAGATGAATTTCTTCAAAATTTGCAGCTTCCAAAGTTTTTAACTCGCTTTCATTTAAAGCAATTACATCTTTTTCAATTTCCTTATCTTTTTTAAGATATTTTTTTAAATCATCAGATATATAATCTTTTTTCCAAAGCCAGTTCAAAAAAGCAATTACATTTTTAATATAATTATTAGTCGTAGTGATATCTCGTTTTCCTTCTTTCTTTAGCTTAGTCTTATAATTTTCAATTATTTTTTTATTTAAATCTACAAGTATCTTTTTTTTACCAATAATTTTTACAAAATTATCGAGATGTATTTTTTTAACCCTCTTTGTACTTTCGGCGAGAGATAAAGAATCATCGTTCAAAAATTCGTTGGTGAAATATTCAATTGTATTATCATGTTCAATTCTCTTTCCACTGATTAAATCTTGTACAAATTTTGCCAGTTCAAATTTTGTTGGTTGTCGTTCTTGTTTATTAACAGTTTCATAAATGAAATTATCTATTGTGCTTTTATAGCTCTCAAGAACTTTTCGAGTTTCCTGTGTTAAACTTGTCCTTTTTGGAAATCCATTTTGCCACAGAGACGTTTTAATTGTTTGCCTTGAGGAAAACCTAAACTTATCGCCGTTTAACATGGCGAAAGAAAAATAGATAATCGAAGTTGTTTTGTTTTTTGTATTTTTAAGAAAAAATCGAGTTTCCATAAGTAAATTTTTTGAGTTCAATTAATTTTAATTTTTATCAAAAAATTTCGGATCAGTACACCGTAAAGTACACTTTTAAAAAATAAAATATCTAAACCCCTTAATTTACTGGTCCTAACAAGCACAAGTTTGAATCCAGTCAAGGTCACAAAATATGAAAGTAGTCAACTTTCGAAGAAACTAAAAACCCCTGTAAAATAGGGGTTTTTTCTTTTTTATACCTTCAATCTTTTATCATCTTTATTACCCCTATTCTGCACCAGGCAATAGTAGCACTACTAAGCGTTACTGATTCGCAAATGGTTTTTCTTATAGTGCCCTAAATTTATAAAATAAGTGTGCCAAAAAGTAAGCTTGTTTGGAACTACTTGCAATGTTAATTTGAAAATATCCTATTAAATCCATAGACTATATGAAATAATTGTGATTTTTCTTGGTGGAGTAAAAAATAGTTTGCAAATTTGCCTAATCATCATTAACAGAACAAATGAAATTAAATAATTACAATATGTGTAGCATGATGACGGATAATCCCGCAGAGCTACTATTGTAATTATTTCTAAAGATAAAATAGAGCCTCTGCATACCGCAGGGGTTTTTTTATGCCCAAATTAAAAATTAATAAAAAAGTACTAATACATAAAACCAACAATAAGTAATGAAAAAAACAAAAAAAATTGTAGCAATAACTGTAAGCTTAATTGCCTTTTCAACTACTTACAGCCAGATCAACCAAAAGGAAAATGACTCCATCAAAAAAAATGAATTATCTGAAATAATCGTAATTGGTTCCAGAAGCAAAAACCGGGTAAAAACAGATGTGCCTGTCCCTATCGATATTTTGAATATATCTGAAATTACAAAAGGAGCACCACAAACCAGTATAACTCAAATTTTGAATTATGTAGCACCTTCATTTACCAGTAATCCCACGTCAACTGCAGATGGTACAGACCATATTGATCCGGCACAATTGAGAGGTTTAGGACCAGATCAAGTTTTAATCCTTGTAAATGGTAAACGAAGACATACAAGTGCTTTAGTAAACATCAATGGTGCACCAGGAAGAGGTTCAGTGGGTACGGATTTGAACGCAATTCCATCTTTTGCTATTGATCGAATTGAAGTTTTAAGAGATGGAGCTGCAGCGCAATATGGTTCTGATGCTATTGCAGGAGTTATAAATATTGTACTGAAAAAAGACGCAAATTATATTTCAGGAACGATACAATATGGGGGAAATTTATCCTCTAGAGCTAATAATTTCAAAGGAGGAATTGATGGACAAACAGCACAGTTAGATTTAAATTACGGGACTTCTCTAGGAAAAGAAAAAAGCTTTCTCAATATTACTGGTAGTGCCGTTACAAGGGACGCTACAAGCAGGGCTGGTATAAGAAGTAACGCAATTTTTAATGCCTACAATGCTGTTGAAAATAGAGCTGCACAAGGCGGTACAGCTATCAATTCTTTGTTCAATAACATTAATAATACGCCAAATTCAGGACAAATTATTAATACAATTAAACAATATGCACCACAAGTAAATTACTTTACTCCTACTCAACAAAATATAATTTCAGCTGCAACAACAATCAGTCAAATACAAAGTGCCTTAAATTTTGACGTAACTAATAATGAACTTTCATACAGAGGCCAGCAGAGAAGTGATTACAACATGAGCGTTGGGCAGTCAAAATTAGCTTCGGGACAACTGTATTACAATACCACATATCCCATAAATGAAATTACTTCCTTGTATTCATTTGGTGGAGTTTCTTATAGAAACGGTAATTCGTATGCCTTTAACCGTCTTCCAAATGGCTCTGGAACTTTTAGCCAAGTGTATCAAAATGGTTTTTTACCTGAAATAGAATCTACAATTTTGGATGTGTCCTCTGCTATTGGAATTACGACAAACTTATTTGGCTTTGATACCGATATTAGTTCTAATTTAGGAACGAATTCTTTTCAATACAACGTCAATAATACAATAAATGCGACTTTGGGAGTAAACTCTCCCTCCTCTTTCGATGCAGGAAAAGTATCTTTTTTACAAAGTACAACCAATCTGGATTTAACTAGAAAATATGATTTCTTACAAGGATTAAATGTTGCATTTGGTGGGGAATTTAGATATGAAAATTATGAAATTCAGGCGGGTGAACAAGCTTCTTACGGTTTATATAATACCAATGGTGATTTTGTTTCAGGAAATCTAGCCAGTAGTTCTCCCTTGATCGTGACTGATTTTTTCGGAAATAAAAGAGGCGCAGGAGCACAAGGATTTTCTGGATTTCAGCCTTCGGATGCGAAAGAAAAAAACAGAAAAAGTGTTGCTGCTTACTTGGATTTAGAATTAAATCCTTTTGAAAATTGGCTCGTAAACGGAGCTTTACGCTATGAAAATTATTCCGATTTTGGTAATACGGTTACTTTTAAATTGGCTTCACTTTTAAAATTAAATAGCAATATTAATTGGAGAATTTCTGGACAAACAGGATTTAGAGCACCATCATTGCAACAGAAATATTTTGAAAGCAGTTCAACACAATTTATAAATGGATCTCCGTATCAGGTGGGTTATTTTACAAATGATTCAGACGCTGCTAAAAGTATTGGTGTGGCAAATTTAAAACCGGAAACTTCAAAAAGTGTGAGTACTGGATTTACGTTTAAAATTCCCTCTGCCAATTTAACCATCGCAACCGATGCTTATTTCACTAGAATTGATGACCGTGTTGTATTAACAGGACAATATGCTAGGCCTTCAGATGCTCAAATAAGCGGATCAGCAACGCCGACGCAACAAGCTGCACTGACTTTGTTCCAACAGGCATTTGACACGAAAGGTGTAGAAAGAGCTTCGTTCTGGACCAACGGAATTAACTCTGAAACCAAAGGAATTGACATAGTTATTTCACACAAATACAATGTCATTCCGGATTTTACCATCAAAAATGATTTTGCGCTTAGTTACAATCAAACGAGAAGAGTTGGCGGTTTAAATGTGCCTCAATCTATTATAGATGCTGGTGGAGAACCGTATATCTATTCCTTTTTTCCAGAATCAAGCAGAGTATATTTAGAAGAAGCGATTCCAAAGGTTAAAGCGAATTTGGCAACCACTTTTGGCATCAAAAAATTAGACATTTATTTCAGAAACAGCTATTTCGGAGCCGTTACTGATCCTGGTGCAACAGATGTGAATTTAGATGGATCTTCATCCGTTTACGAACATCCGGAATACAGTGCTAAAATAGTAACTGACTTATCATTTGGCTACCAAGTTTCTGAAAAATTCAGATTGACAATCGGGGCTAATAATATTGGAGATGTATATCCGGACAGAAACAATCCTGCAACGCCATCATTTACCAATACTACTCCAACTCTTTCGCCATCACCTAGTGCTGATTTGAGTAATGCCAATCAGTTTGCCTATTCCAGAGCTGTTTCACAATTTGGTTTGAACGGAAGATTTGTTTTTGCCCGATTAGGCTTTAAATTTTAACTATTAACTACTTTAAATATAAACTATTATGAGCACACAAAAATTTGAAACAAACGCATTGCATGCCGGACACGATGTAACAAAAAACGCAGGAACCAGAGCAGTACCCATCTATCAAACCAGTTCTTATGTTTTTAATAATTCAGAACATGCTGCCAATTTATTTAGCCTAACCGAAGCGGGCTTTATATACACCCGATTAAACAATCCTACTAATGACATTTTAGAGCAGCGATTGGCGGCCTTAGAAGGTGGAATTGGAGCTGTGGTTACGGCTTCAGGAACGGCAGCTATTGCAACAACACTTTTGGTTATACTAAAAGCTGGGGACCATATAGTAGCTTCAAGCAGTCTTTATGGCGGGACCTATAATCTATTGAAAGTTACGTTACCAAGATTAGGAATTACCACGACATTTGTAGATCCTACAGATCCATCTAATTTTACAAACGCAGCAAAACCAAATACTAAAGCCATTTTTGTCGAATCATTAGGTAATCCAAAACTAGACGTTCTAGATTTGAAAGCTATTTCTTCAGAGGCTAAATCTCTGAAAGTTCCTTTCATTGTCGATAATACAGTTGCCTCTCCATACTTATTAAATCCAGTTCAATATGGAGCAGATATTGTCATTCATTCCCTAACAAAATACATTTCCGGCAATGGAACTTCTCTTGGAGGTGTGATTATTGACGCAGGAAAATTTGATTGGGCGAATGGAAACTTCCCGGAATTCACGGAACCTTCAGCTGGTTATCACGGATTAGTGTATAACGAAGTATTGGGCAACGCAGCTTTTATTGCAAAAGTCCGAATAGAAGGTTTGCGAGATTATGGTGCGGCTCTAAGTCCATTCAATGCATTTCAGATTATTCAGGGATTAGAAACTTTACCGCTCCGAATTATTAAACACAGTCAAAACGCATTGGCATTAGCACAATGGTTAGAACTTCAAGAAGAAGTAGCATGGGTTAATTATCCGGGTCTCAAAACAAGTAAATATTATGCATTAGCACAACAATATTTACAAAAAGGACAAAGCGGAGTTGTGACTTTTGGATTAAAAGGAGGGTTTGAAGCTGCTAAAAAAGTAGCTGACGAAACCAAATTATTTTCATTATTGGCCAATATTGGAGACACTAAATCACTCATTATTCATCCCGCAAGTACTACGCATCAGCAATTATCTGATGAGGAACAAATTGCAACAGGGGTTTCTAAAGACTTAATTAGATTATCTGTAGGTTTAGAGGATATCGAAGATTTAAAGACAGATTTGAAAATTGCTTTTAGTAGTATCAAAGAACTACAATCAATATAACAATATATCCTTTTTTTGGTTGAAAAGTGGGCCTTTGATTACTTGGTTTGTTCCAAAGTGGAAATGCTTAGTTTAAGTGAATATGGGCCTAAGAATAAATTTAATGGCTTCAATGGCTTTAGTAAACAAATTATAACCTACTCCAAAGCTTCAGATCTTATATAAATGATTCGAAAATTGGTTGTTAGTAGGTCACAAAAAACCCTAAACATTATTAAAATGTTTAGGGTTTTTACTTTTATAATCTCTTTACAATGTCGCCATATCGATAACAAAACGGTAACGGACGTCGCCTTTTGTCATTCGGTCATACGCTTCATGCACATTTTTGATATCAATCATTTCAATTTCAGAAACAATTCCGTGTTCTGCACAGAAATCCAACATTTCCTGGGTTTCAGGTAAACCTCCTATTAATGAACCTGCAAGACTTCTTCGTCCTCCAATAAGACTAAAAGCGTGGATTTCATATGGCGTTGGTGGTACTCCAACGCAAATATGTACTCCGTTTACTCTTAACAAGGATAAGTATAAATTTAAATCATGTGGTGCAGAAACTGTATCCAAAATAAAGTCAAAAGAACCCGCAACACTTGCCAATTGCTTTTCATCTTTAGTAACTATAAAATTATGAGCCCCTAATTTTCTGGCATCTGCCTCTTTGCTTGCGGATGTACTCAAAACGGTAACCTCAGCACCAAAAGCAACACCAAATTTTACTGCCATGTGACCTAAACCGCCAAGTCCTAAAACAGCTAATTTGTGTCCTTTTCCAACTTTCCAATGTCTCAATGGAGAATATGTTGTGATTCCGGCACACAATAAAGGTGCTACAGCAGCTAATGATAATTTGTCTGAAATATGCAGAACAAAATCTTCATGAACAACAATCGTATCCGAATACCCGCCATAAGTAGGTGTTTTTCCATCTTGTCCTAAAGCATTATAGGTTCCTGTACTTCCATTTAGACAAAACTGTTCTAATCCTTCCTGACAGTTTTCACAAGTCCTGCAGGAATCGACTAAACAACCTGTTCCCGCTAAATCACCTACCTTAAATTTCTTTACGTGACTTCCTACTTTGACCACCTTCCCTACAATTTCATGTCCGGGAACCATCGGGTATATTGCTCCTCCCCAATCATCCTTTATTTGATGAAGATCACTGTGGCAAACACCACAAAACTGAATATCAAATTGCACATCATGCGGTCCTAATTCTCTTCTTTCGAAATTCCATGGGGCTAAATCCGTTTTAGCATCCTGTACTGCATATCCCTTCGTTGGTATCATATTTTACAATTTTTTATAAAATTATGAAATTTATTCAAGCTTACATTTTAAACCTATTGCATAATTCCCACTTCTTATTATTTTTCTATTAGTTGGAATAGTAAGCGCTGGTACCATTAATTATAAGTGCATCAGATCAATGTTAATTCATACTTCGCAGTATACCGCCACTGGCCTCTTTGATATACTGAATAAACATAAATGCTTTAGGGTCTAATTTTCGGATTTCTTCTTTAATTCGTAGTAATTCGAGTCGTGTTACCACTGTTACTATAATATCACAATCTAATTTCACATCAAATTTATCAGGTAAATAACCTCTTTCTCCTTTAATAATGGTGATTCCTTTTCCGAATTTTTGGACAATCAGTGATTTTATCAAGTCGCTTTTAGAAGAAATGATATGCAACGAAGTATATTGTTCTAAACCATGGGATATATAATCCAAAGATTTTACAGCTGAAAAATAAGTGACGATAGAGTACAAAGCTGTAGAAATTCCAAAGGACCATGCAGCTGCAAGAAATAATAACGTATTCAAGGCAAAAATGACTTCAGATACATTGAGTCCAATTTTTTTAGTAGTCAATAACGCCAGGATTTCTACTCCATCTGCTGCAGAACCACTTCGGATGCACAAACCCATACCTACCCCAATAAGACAGCCACCAAACAAAGCAATTAAAAGCGGATCTGAAGTCACGGGATTCACATCTAAAAAAGTCATACTGACAGCAATTAACAGCAACGTCAATAAACTTTGGAACGCAAATGTTTTTCCTAACATTCGGTTTCCAATGACTAAAAAAGGAATATTAAACATTAATACCAAAACTCCAAAAGGCCATTTTGTAATTTCATGAACCAATATTGAAATTCCGATAATTCCACCATCCAAAAATTTATTAGGTATCATAAAACCTTTTAAGGCAAGGGTTATCAAAACTACTCCTACTAAATTTAAAATAATATTTTTAAAACAAAATATTTTATTCCAATTGATTGAACTTTGATCAGTAATCATGACGATCTATTTTAATTACTATTCTTTGGTTTTACTAAAGTAGCAAATAAACTTCAATTTATTGATTAATAATGACTTGCATATTTATTTGATTTATTTTTTTGTACATCTATTCTTAATTTTCTATTTTGGTATTCATAAAATAGTCTCATGCACAATTTTATTCCTGTCGGATTTCCATTTCATAATTAATTAAAAACAGATAATTCCATTAGTGATGCATGCATAATAAACTGATGTTAATCTTGAAAAAAGCATTAAATTTGGTATTAAAATTAGACCTTTATCTACTAAATATCAATATATTAATTACAACTGCCTCATTCTATAATGGTCTATTTAAGTTACTATTTAATAAATTTTAAATATAATAATCATGGGCAAAAAAGTAGTAATCGCATTGACTGTTCAAGCCAGCAGTCTTTACGCAATGAGCAATCCATCCCAAGAGGATATTGATAACGCTTGTTCCTTATCTGATGATAATTCAGGAAGATCTCCAAACGGAACTTTGAAGGACTTTTTATCTAACGTATACCTCAACCAAGACGTCAAATGGATTGGTGTGACAAACGACAACGGCTATTCCGTTGCCATTGACAGTATATTTAACGAACCGGAATCCCGAGATTTGAATTTCTTTGATGTCACGACCATTTACGGCACTGGCGGAAGATCCGGAAATGCAACCGCTAAGGTTAAAAATGATTCCAATTTGGTTCATAAACTCGACAAATACACTATCAATTTTAGTGTTTATGCTGATGGAAATTCTTCTAAATCATTTCACATCGATCCAAAATTAGCTGCAAACCCATGATACTTTTAAGAGATTTTAAATATTTTGTCAAAATCTTATTTTCTGTATTTTTTATATTTTTCCAGTTCCTAAGTTCTTTTGCACAAAATCAAAAGGTGGCTGATAGTCTTGTGAAGATCTATCATAAAAATAGCCTGGCAAATTCTGAGAAATTAGAATTACTGAGAAATTTATCTTTTAATGAAGTTAATAATCTTGAATTATCACTGAAATACGCCGATGAACTTATTGCCCTCTCCCAATTAGAAAAAAACTATTTGTACCTACATCGCGGATATTACCAAAAAGGGAATAAAAATAGGCTCAGAGGCGATCTAAACAAAGCCTTAAATGCTTTTTTCAAAAGTGTTGAAGCAGCAATCAAAGCTAAATTTATTACTGGCGAAGGCGTAGCTTACATGGCTATTGCTGATGTATATTCGGTTATGGGAAATGCTGATAATGCCGAACTTTATTATAACAAATCAATCCATTTATTAAGGAAGACCGATGATTCTATATCGTTAGCCAGCGCATTATTAAACGCTGGGGACGAATATTCCAAAAACAAAAAATATAACTTAGCTTTAAAATACTTCAAAGAATCAAGTATCATTTTCGATAATGCCGATTACTTAATTGGTACTGCTTATAGTCTGGGTAATATTGGAATGGTAAATGCAAAACTGGGCAACAATAAACTTGCGAAGGTCTATATTAGCAAAGCTATAAAAATTCTGGAAGATCTAAAAGATTATTATGCCATTTCAGAATACCTGACTTACATGTCCGACATTTATTTAGCACTAAATGATTGGAAAACTTCTCTTAGCTATGCCAAACGAAGTTTGGATTTAGCTCAAAAATATGGACTCAAAGAACAAATCAGCAATGCTAATTTGAAACTGTCACAATTGCATCAGAAAACTGGAAACATGGCTGCATCATTCGCGTATTACAAAAATCATATTGCATACAGGGACAGTTTAACCAACCTTAAATCGATGCAACAAATGGCGGATATACGAACCAATTATGAAGTTTCGCAAAAGCAAACCGAAGTCGATTTACTCGAAAAAGATTCGGAAATCCAGAAATTGAAAGATAAAAGACAACAAAACATCATATACATAACAGCAATTTCTTTATTCTTAGTTCTGGTAATCACAATCGGATTTTACCGACGTTATAAATTTGTAAAAAAAACGAACAGCATTATTGAAGAAGAAAAAAATCGTTCTAACAAACTATTACTGAATATTTTGCCGGAAGAAACTGCTCTTGAATTAAAGAAAAATGGAAAAGTACAAGCTAAAAAATTCGAATCGGTGACGGTTTTATTTACTGACTTTGAAGGATTTACGCAGTATGCAGAAAAACTGCCTCCTGAGAAACTAGTGGAAAGCATCGATTACTATTTCTCGAAATTTGATACCATTATGGAAAAATATAATCTTGAAAAGATAAAAACCGTTGGTGATGCTTATATGTGCGCAGGTGGTTTGCCATTTCCAACTGTAGATCATGCTTATAAAATGACACTCGCAGCACTCGAAATTGCCCGATTTGTGAACATATCCGAAGAATTAATTACACAAAACCAAACTCATTTTAAAATCAGAATCGGCATTAATACTGGCCCTTTAGTAGCCGGAGTGGTTGGGATCAAGAAATTTTCGTATGACATTTGGGGCGATACCGTAAATATTGCTTCCCGTATGGAATCAAATTCGGAGCCAGGAAGAATTAATATATCTGAACACACGTATCAGATTATCAAAAATGAATTTGAGTGTGAATACAGAGGTGAAATTGAAGTCAAAAATAAAGGAATGATGAAAATGTATTTTGTCAATGATCCAATTGCGCAGTAAAATTAAACCTTGTAAATGAAACACTTTTAGTCAATCTCAAAAGTATTTTTATCCTCTAAAGAAGTAAAATTCCATAAGCTAAGGGTTTTTACTATCTTTAAAAAAAATACAATGAAATCACAATCCTTTAAAAATCACATACGCTATTATCCACCGCATCATTTTGTTTATTATCCAATAATCATGACATTGCTGGCTTTCAGTGTATATTTTAGTTGCACCAGAGAAGATTCTTTAATTTGGATTTTTATCAGCGCTGTTTTTGTTGTCCTTTTTTGTTTGGCTTTCATGTTGCGCCAGCATTATGCATTGACTTTGCAAAATCGAATCGTACGGTTGGAACTGAGGTATCGCTATTTTACTATTACAGGAAAAAGATTGGAAGATTTTGAACACCAGTTAAATGACGACCAACTATTTGCTTTACGATTTGCCCCAGACGATGAATTTCCAGCGCTTACGCAAAGAGCGCTGAATGAAAACCTTCCGGCAAAGGAAATCAAAAAAGCGATTCAGCACTGGAAAGGCGACTACGAAAGAGTTTAAATCTCAAATAATACTCTGATTTATCCAATATAACGATTCAGATTTTTGTTTCTTTGTTCCGAAAAACAGCATTAAAAGCTGAATTTAAAACCCATAAATGGCAGAATATTTTCTAGATTTTGAGTATAAAGACATTACGTACAAGGAAGAAGAAGTGAATTTTAAGGAATTTGAGTGCTGTACATTTACCAATTGTAATTTTTCTCAATGTACTTTTGTAGCGGTTACTTTTATTGATTGCACCTTCGATGATTGTATTTTTAGCAATGCCAAAATTAATTATGTCGCCTTTAGAACCGTAACTTTCAATCGCTGTGAAATCAAAGACGTGAATTTTGCCATGTGCGATAAATTAATTTTTGAAATTGCTTTTAACAATTGTGTTTTGGATTTCTCCAAATTTTACACCTTAAAAATTAAAGGAACATCATTTACGAATTGCAGTATTATTGCTGTAGATTTTATGAGCACTGATTTGACCGAAGTCGTTTTTGAAAACTGCGATTTATACCGTTCTGAATTTGCAAAAGCAATTGCCAACAAAGCTGATTTCAAAACAAGCTATAATTATACGATTGATCCCAAAACAACAAAATTAAAGAAAGCCATTTTTGCTTTAGAAGGAATAAAAGGATTGCTATACAAACATGAAATCATAGTAAAATAGTTCTTTAAGAAATTATTTTCCCATCTTCCATTGTAATAATTCTATTGGTTTTTTGGGAAAAATCAGTGTCGTGGGTAACCACTAATAAAGTCTGGTTTTTCTCCTGAGTCAATTTATTGAAAATATCAAAAACCAAATCACTGTTTTTCTTGTCTAAATTTCCTGTAGGCTCATCCCCCATTATAATCAACGGATCGTTTATTAAAGCACGCGCAATTGCCACACGCTGTTTTTGTCCACCGCTCAATTGATTGGGCATTTTCAGCGCTTGATCTTCCATGTCCAGTGTTTTCAAATGTTCCATGGCGCGATGCTCTAATTCTTTATCCGAATATTTCGCTAATTTCATCCCCGGAAGCATTACATTTTTTAGCACATTATATTCCGCCAACAGGTAATGAAACTGAAATACAAATCCTATTTTTTCATTTCTGATTAATGCCAATTCTCTGTCGGTTTTTCCAGTAACAAGTTCGTTGTGAATCATTATCTGACCGTCATAATCAGTATCCATCGTAGAAAGCAAATACAACAAAGTCGATTTACCACAGCCTGATTTGCCAACTATCGAAACAAACTCTCCGTGATCAATACGCATTTATTTCTTTCAAAACCTGAAATTTTACAGGGTCGTAAAAATATTTACTCAACCCAATTGTCTCTAAAACAGTATTATTTTCCATTTTTATTTTCCTCTGATGATTTCTACCGGATCTACTTTACTGGCTTTCAAAGCAGGAAAAAGTCCGGCAATAGTCGTTGTAAACAATGCAAAAGTAATCCCGATAATATAATATAGTGGATTGTAATTAATAGGATAGGTTTTCACTGTGGGTAATGAAGACGTTTCAAACGGAATCACATCTATGATAGAAGAGAAAATATATCCAAACAGCAAACCAAACAATCCTCCGGCCAATCCAATAATTACAGAAAGCGAAACAAAAATCCATTTCACATCATTACCGGAAAATCCGGTTGCTTTCAAAATCGCAATACTGTCCATTTTTTCATAAATCATCATGTTCAGAATATTATAAATTCCAAAACCGGCAACAATCAGCAACACTACTCCAACGGAATACGAAATAATACTTCGAACCGTGCTTCCGGTTTCAAACTGAGAATTTGCAGTTTGATAATCTATCGTATCCAAATTAAAGGTGTCCTGAAACTCTTTTGCAACAGCAGGCGCAGTAGTCATATCGTACAAATTTAGCTGAATATCAGTGATGTAATTTGTAGGTTCACCCAGAATTTTTTGGGCTGTCGCCAAAGAGGTATAGCTCATCACATTATCGATTTCAGCAATTCCAATTTCAGAAATACCTACGATTTTAAGCGAAGCTAAATTTCCTTTGGATGTGGTAATCTTGATGATATCTCCTTTGGTAAGCAACATTTTATCTGACAAACCTTTCCCGATAATAATGCTGTTATTCTGAAGCAGGTCAGCTACTTTTCCTTCAATGATATAATCGCTTATTTTAAATAATTTATCTTCAGATAAAACATCAATTCCATTAATTATTCCTGAAATTTCGATTGTCCCCGAATTAAAAAAAACGGGTGAGGTCACTTTTGGTGCGACATCAATAACGCGTGAATCTTGTATTAAAACTGCCAAAATTGTTTTACTGTTGTAAATGGATTTCCCTCGATCTTTCGGTTTTATTGAACGAACAAAATTGGTGTTTTTCTTGAATTCCTGAGACAAAAGTATTGGTTGATTTTCTGAAGGTTTTATTTCGTTGTACAGCAATACATGAGGTGTTCGATTGAGCATTAAACCATCTAGTAAATCGTTTAATCCATTCATAAAACTAACCAAAGCAATAAACATAGCAATGCTAAACGTCACTCCAATAGCAGCAACAATAGTTTGCTTCAATCGCGCTCGGAGCAAATGCAATGCAATGTTTAAAATGAGTTTAAAGTTCATTATTGAGGTTTATAAATCGTTTCTTCCGCGGTCAAACCTGATAGTATTTCCACTTTTAGATAATCACTCAAACCCGTTTTTACTTCGCGTTTTTCGTCTTTATTTACTAATACATATTTGCCTTCAATTAAATATGATTTTGGAATCGTGATGGTATTTTGCTTCATCTGAATGATAATATTTGCTTCGGCAGTAAGATTAGGATACAGTTTCTCGGGTGGTTTTACAAAATGGGCTTCAATTTTAAAAGTACGGGAACGCTCATTCATTATCGGGTAAATTTTATCGATGACAGCATCAAAAACCTGTCCTTTATAACTGTCCATTGTCACTAATACTTTTTGTCCCGTTCTCACACGAACCATATCATTTTCATCTACTTCCAGTTCCAATAAAAATGAATTTTCCTGACCAATTATTGCCAAAGGAGTTTGCGGCGTAACTAATGTTCCTTCTTTTATCAGGACATCAAATAGTTTTCCGGAGAAGGCGCTTTTGACGCTAAAATCACTTTGGGATTTCTGATTGATTTTTAGGTTAACACTATTTCTGCTTTGATCATTCTTCAATTGGGCTTTGAGTTGTGCCAATTGCTTTTTAGCCGATTCATAATTAATTTTGGAACTTTTATACGCTAATTCGACTCTTTCAAAATCAACTTCCGAAATTCCACCTTGATTCCTAATGCTTTTATTTCGGTTATAAATGGATTCATCCAGCGTCAATTTATCTCTGCTTGATTGGACTTTCATTTCCATTTCAGCAATTTTATCCTGGATGTAACGACTGCTTTCTAAACTCAATTGATACGCCAATCGAGCATTCTCCGTATTTAGTTCCGCTTTATCACTTTCTAATTCAAATAGTGATTGGCCTTTACTGATGGATTGACCAGCGATAACATTTACTTTTTGCAAAGTACCATTTACGGTCGCAAAAACTGTGTACTGCCCATCCGCTTTTATAACTCCGGAGGCATACACCGTTTCTGTAATTTCTCCTACGGTTGGTTTAATTTCTTCTGTTTCATTTTTGGAACAAGAAAGCAGACTGAGCATTAACAAACAAAATTGTACTTGTAATTTCAAACTCATTTCATCTTATATTTATCTTTACAGAATGTTGTAATTTCTTTCTATAAATATACGACAATATCCATGTTGAAGCTACTTTCAGCACTGCAAAATTTGAAGCTCTGACACTTTTTTTAAATAATAAAAAATTGAATTTCAATTTTTTAACTTATTAAAACCTTAAATTAAGAAATGATTTAAATAGTATTTTTGAAATGATATATTTTATGGGATTAAAAATTTTATGGGGTTAAAGAAAGGATTGTATTTTATCCGTGAATCGTTTCGTTTTTACCATAATTCGCAATAACAGATTCTTCAAATTCCAACCACTCTCTCCAACGTTTTTCTACATCAATTCCTACACCGTATTTCCTTGCATAAGTAATAAAAGTCGTGTAATGCCCTGCTTCACTCTCCATCAAATCTCTATAAAAAATAGATAATTCCTCGTCTTGAATATTCTCTGAAAGCACTTTGAAACGTTCACAACTTCTGGCTTCAATCATAGCTGAAAATAATAGACGTTCCACTAAGCTGGAAACCCGGCTTCCTTTGCTGCTTTTTTTCATGTACAAATACAATTCATTCACATAATCATCTTTTCGCTCGCGACCTAATTTCAACCCGCGCTTGATGATTATATTGTGTACTTGCTCAAAATGATCGATTTCTTCTTTGGCCAAAGCCAATAAATCCTTAACTAAGTCCTGATGTTCTGAATTGTTGGTAATAATAGTAATTGCATTTGTAGCTGCTTTTTGTTCGCACCAAGCATGATCCGTCAAGATTTCCTCGATGTTTTTTTCTACAATATTGACCCATCTTGGATCTGTTGGTAATTTTAATCTTAGTACAGACATTGATAAATTTTGTTTAAAGTTTGAAAAAAGTTTAAGGTTTAAAGAAAAAGGTTTAAAATTAAAATTGAGAGACCAATGTAGCATTCAAATACCTAATAGTATTTAATAACTGTTGATTCCAAAATTTTAAACCTTAAACCTTAAACTTTAAAACAAAAAAAATTAATATACGAAAATAGCTCTTTCGCTCATCATTTCGTTTACTTCATTAGCTACTTGCTCGATTACATCTTCATTGGTGTGATCCATCAAAACTCTGTCAATTAGTGCAACGATAGTTTCCATATCTTCTTCAACCAGACCACGAGTGGTAATAGCCGGAGTTCCTACACGGATTCCTGAAGTTACAAATGGTGATTTATCATCAAATGGCACCATATTTTTATTTACTGTAATTTCTGCTTTTACCAATGCGTTTTCAGCATCTTTACCAGAAATATTTTTATTTCTCAAGTCAATTAACATCATGTGGTTATCTGTACCTCCTGAAATAATTTCATATCCTCTTTTTACAAAAGCATCAGCCATAGCGTTAGCATTTTTTTGTAATTGTAAAGCATAGGTAAAAAATTCATCTTTCAAAGCTTCACCAAAAGCAACTGCTTTTGCAGCAATAATATGCATTAATGGACCACCTTGATTTCCAGGGAAAACAGCCAAGTCTAATAAAGAAGACATCATTCTGATTTCGCCTTTTGGTGTGGTTAAACCAAATGGATTTTCGAAATCTTTACCCATTAAGATTAATCCTCCACGAGGTCCACGTAGTGTTTTGTGAGTTGTAGTTGTTACAATATGGCAATGTGGCAACGGATCATTCATCAAACCTTTTGCAATAAGACCTGCAGGGTGAGAAATATCAGCCAATAAAATAGCCCCAACACTGTCAGCAATTACTCTAAAGCGCTCAAAATCCATATCACGAGAATAAGCCGAAGCTCCTGCGATAATTAATTTTGGTTGTTCTCTGGTCGCTATTTCTTGAATTTTATCATAATTCAATCTTCCTGTTTCTTTGTCTACACCATAAAAAGAAGGAGTATACAAACGACCTGAAAAATTAACCGGTGAACCATGCGTTAAGTGTCCTCCATGAGACAAATCAAAACCTAAAATTTTATCACCTGGTTTGATACATGCGTGGTAAACCGCTGTATTTGCTTGTGAGCCAGAATGTGGCTGTACATTTGCGTAAGCAGCACCAAATAATTCTTTGGCTCTGTCAATAGCAATTTGCTCCACAACATCAACTACTTCGCAACCTCCGTAGTATCTTTTGCCAGGATATCCTTCAGCATATTTGTTAGTTAAAACAGAACCAGCTGCTTCCATTACTTCGTCACTTACGAAGTTTTCCGATGCAATAAGTTCTAATCCGTGAATTTGTCTTTCTTGTTCTTCCAGAATAAGGTCAAAAATTTGTTCGTCGCGTTGCATTTTTTTGATTTTCGTTAATTTGATGCAAAAATACAAAAAAACGTTTGGTTAATAGTTAGATTATAATATATTTGATGAGTAATTTTTTAACAAAATAATTAACAAAATATGCCAATAACAGCTAACGATACCAATAGAAAATCATGGCTAGAAGTTCCTGTCAACAGTGATTTTCCTATTCAAAATATTCCTTTTGGAGTTTTTCTTACTAAAGAGAATATTGTAACAGTAGGAACCAGAATAGGAGATTTCGCCATTGATTTAGGAGCTTTACAACAATTAAATTATTTTGAAGGCATCGAACTGACTGATGATATGTTCATGCAGGACACTTTGAATGATTTTATTTCTGATGGTCAAAAAACATGGCGTTTGGTTCGAAACCGAATTGCAGAACTTTTTGATGTAAAAAATTCGAAATTACAAGACAATGCCAAAGATAGAGACATCATAATTTTCAGGATGGAAGATGTAGAAATGCAATTGCCAGTGCTTATTGGTGATTACACAGACTTCTACTCCAGTAAAGAGCATGCAACTAATGTAGGAAAAATGTTCCGTGACCCTGAAAATGCATTATTACCAAACTGGCTGCATATCCCTGTGGGCTATCATGGAAGAAGTTCTACCATTGTTCCTTCAGGAATTCCGGTTCACAGACCAATGGGACAAACGTTGCCAAATGGGGAAACTACTCCTGTTTTTGGCTCTTCTCGTTCTGTTGATTTTGAACTTGAAACTGCTTTTATCACCACGGATGTCAACATAATGGGTGAAAACATTCTTGTAACCGAAGCTGAAGATTATATCTTCGGGATGGTTTTATTGAATGACTGGAGTGCCCGCGACATTCAAAAATGGGAATATGTGCCACTAGGACCATTTTTAGCAAAGAATTTCGCATCTTCAATTTCACCCTGGATTGTTACTATGGATGCTTTGGAACCTTTTAGAACTAAAGGTCCAAAACAAGAACCAACGCCTCTTCCCTATTTACAACAGAAAGGAAAACATTCTTTTGATATAAATTTAGAAGTAGCAATTCAGCCTGAAAACGGCGAAGCAACGGTTATTTCTCATTCTAATTTAAAATATATGTATTGGACCATGAGCCAGCAATTAGCACATCATACCTCTAATGGTTGCCGTGTAAATTCTGGAGATATGATGGGATCTGGAACCATTTCCGGACCAACTCCAGACAGTTTTGGCTCGATGTTAGAATTAACTTGGGGCGGAAAAAATCCAATAAAATTAAATGACGGAACGGAACGTAAATTTATCAACGATAATGATACTGTTATCATGAAAGGACACTGTCAGAACGGACATGTTCGCATTGGTTTTGGTGAAGTTTCCAGTAAATTACTACCACCTTTCGTTAGAAAATAAAAAAATAAACACACCTTTAAAAAACCTAACAATTGTACTATTTTTGTTAGGTTTTTTTATGGCATTATTTTTGGATTTTAATAATTTAAATCAATAAATCTGTTTGAAAAAAAAACAGCATTGCTATCAAAAAAATCATATACTCAATCGTAACGCTTATGAAAAAAATTACTCTTTTATTATCCTTTTTCGTCCTAATTTCCTCTTGTGGTGTAAAGCAAACCCAAAATTTATTAAGTTCCGGAAATTACGATCAGGCAATTGATAATGCCGTATCCAATTTACGAACCAATAAAGATAAAAAAGGCAAGCAAGATTATATTTATTTGGTAGAAGAAGCTTTCGCCAAAGCTAAAGAACGTGATTTGAACACAATAAATTTGTTGGCAAAAGATGCTAATCCAGCGCAATTGGAGAAGTTATACAATACGTATTTGCAATTGAATTCCCGTCAGGAAAAAATCAAACCCTTACTTCCTTTGAAACTGATTAAAGAAGGACGAAATGCGATTTTCCCATTTGATAATTATAACGATCAAATCATTGATATCAAAAATGCCTTATCCATTTATTTATATGCCAATGCAAAAAAACTAATGGTAACATCAGACAAGATGAATTTCAGAAAGGCGTATGATGATTTGGACTATTTAAACCAAATAGATCCAAATTATAAAGATGTTTTGCGATTGATGAACGATGCACAATTTAGAGGATCGGATTATGTTTCCGTTTACACGAAAAATGAAACGAACATGATTATTCCGGTTCGTCTTCAAAATGATTTATTAGATTTTAGCACGTACGGGCTCAATGATAAATGGACAGTTTATCATAGCAATAAACAAAAAGGAATCAGTTATGATTACGGAATGATGATTAATTTCCGAGAAATTTACATTTCGCCAGAGCAAATCAAAGAAAGAGAATTTGTAAAAGAACGCATCATTAAAGACGGTGTCAAAAAACTGATAGATTCTAACGGAAAAGAAGTGCTGGACGAAAAAGGAAAAGTAGTTATGGTCGACAACCTGAGAACAGTAACGGCTCAAATTTACGAATTCAGACAATTTAAGTCTTGTCAAATTACCGCTAAAATTGACTATATTAATCTAAAAAACAATCAATTATTAAAATCTTTCCCAATAACAAGCGAATTTATTTTCGAGAATATCTATGCCAATTATAAAGGAGATCGACGCGCTTCTGACGATAATTACTATTCTTATTTTGACAGAAAACCAGTAGGTTTTCCTAACAGTGAACAAATGGTTTATGATACCGGAGAAGACTTAAAAGCTAAAATTAAAGATATTATAAGTCGAAATAAATTTAGAAACTAAAACTTTAAATTTAATTCCATTATGCAAAACTCCTTGATAATCATGTTGTCAAGGAGTTTTTTTATTTGCAAAAAAATCAACAATACATTATAATTTTGTTACAAAACACAAAAGTAACCTTGGATTATAAAAATAAGTGTACTTTTGCACCAATGAATAAAACAAGTTTACATATAACTTCTTTGTCACGGACAAACAGACCTACTACTTCTCCCGAAGTACGGATGCTATCTCTATAGTACCCAAAAGCTGTTTCATTTTTTTATTCATTTTTCATTTTTCCGTTTTGAAATTAACCTTATTCCCCATTGGATTTTCACATCCAAAAAAAACTATTTATTTACCACTATTGTATTGTGGTTCAATTCATTGCACAACAATCAACAGGTTTGATATTGTAGTTAAATTTGGCAAAGAGATATTTCAATTACAAAATCACAAATCATTCTATAACTATAAAATTCAGCTTTTGAAATGAATATTTCTATCATCATAACTCAGGAAGAACATTATAAGTATTCGCAAGAAATATGCGATACCATAGAATTATCCGCCCTTTTAAGAGGCACGGGAATTGCTAAGAGAACCCCGGAGTACATCCAGAAAAAAATGGAAAGCAAAGATGCTGTCATTGCTTTAGACAACGGTAAATTTGCTGGTTTTTGCTATATCGAAAGTTGGCAACACGGGAAATTTGTGGCACATTCCGGATTAATTGTACATCCTGATTACAGAAATTTAGGTTTAGCCAAAAAAATCAAATCATTTGTTTTTGATTACTCATTAGAAAAATATCCAGATGCTAAGGTATTTGGAATCACAACTGGATTGGCGGTAATGAAAATCAACTCTGATTTAGGTTATAAACCGGTTCCTTTTTCAGAATTGACCAGCGATCCAAGTTTCTGGGCTGGCTGTAAAACCTGTACCAATTATGAAATTTTGCAAAGCAAAGAAAATAAAATGTGTTTATGTACCGGAATGTTATATGATCCAAAAGAAAAACCCAAAGATCCGCCTAAACATCCATTTAATGTCAGAGTATTAAACAGATTAAAATTAATTAAAGAAGCCTTGTTCTTAAAAAAATAATATCATGAAAAAAGTAGTATTAGCGTACAGCGGAGGATTAGATACCTCATATTGCCTAAAATATTTGAAGAATGAAAAAGGATATGAAGTTCATACCGTTTTAATAAATACAGGAGGATTTGATGAAACTGAACTAGCCGCTATCGAAGAAAGAGCCTACGAATTAGGAAGTGCGCAACATGCAAATCTTACTATTGTAGATAAATATTATGATAAAGCCATTAAATATTTGATTTACGGAAATGTATTAAAAAACAATACCTATCCATTATCCGTAAGTGCGGAGCGTGTTTTTCAAGCTATCGAAGCCATTAAATATGCCAAATCTGTTGGTGCAGAAGCAATTGCACACGGAAGTACTGGCGCAGGAAATGACCAAATTCGTTTTGATTTAATTTTCCAAACCATTGCTCCCGAAATTGAAATCATCACTCCTATCCGTGATTTAAAATTATCAAGACAGGAAGAAGTGGAATATTTAGCTAAAAATGGCGTTCATTATTCTTGGGAAAAAGCACAATATTCTATTAATAAAGGATTGTGGGGAACCAGTGTTGGAGGAAAAGAAACATTGACATCAAATCAATCGCTACCAAGTGAAGCGTATCCTTCTCAATTACAAAAAGAGGGTGAAGAAAAAGTAACGCTACAATTTGAAAAAGGACAATTAGTGGGCATCAACGGGACTATGGACAAACCATCAAAAAACATCGTTGTCTTAGAAAAATTAGCCAGCGCATATGCAATTGGTAGAGATATTCATGTTGGGGATACGATTATCGGAATTAAAGGAAGAGTTGGTTTTGAAGCTGCTGCCCCTTTAATCATCATCAAAGCACACCATTTATTGGAGAAACATACCCTTGGAAAATGGCAACAATACTGGAAAGAACAACTGGGGAACTGGTACGGAATGTTGTTTCATGAAGGGCAATTCTTGGATCCTGTAATGAGAAACATCGAGGCTTTTCTGGAAGACACCCAAACAACTGTAAACGGAACCGTTATCGTTTCGCTAAAACCATATCACTTTACACTAGACGGAATTGAATCTGAAAATGATTTAATGAACACCCCTTTTGGTCAATACGGAGAAATGAACAACGCCTGGACCTCTGACGATGCCAAAGGATTTATCAAAATTCTTGGAAATGCCCAAAATATATTTTCATCTGTAAACAAACTAACACATGATTAATAAAAAATTAACCACATAGAAGCATAGAAAAGAAGAGTTAAATAGCCCATTTGTGGGTTCACATTGCTATGATTTTCTCTAATAAAGTGAAACGCCTTTCAAAATTATTAAATCTATGTGGTTAAAAAAAATAAAAATTGAATTGCTCCCAAAGGATTAATTCTAAGTACGTTTTAAAATTTAAAATTATGATTAATATTGGGATAATTGGTGGCTCAGGTTACACTGCTGGAGAACTCATCAGAATATTGATGTTTCACCCAGATGCAACACTTGATTTTGTTTACAGCACGACAAACGCCGGAAAACCTTTACATTTTGCTCATCATGATTTGATGGGCGATATCGAAATGAATTTTACCGATACTGTAAATCCAAATGTAAATGTTGTTTTCTTATGCTTAGGACATGGTAAATCAAAATCATTTTTAGAGCAAAATCAATTTGCAAGCCATACCAAAATCATCGATTTAGGAAATGATTTCAGATTAACAAAAGACAAAGAATTCGATAGCAAATCCTTCGTTTACGGCTTGCCTGAATTGAATAAAGCTGCTATTAAAAATGCTCAATTTATAGCTAATCCGGGTTGTTTTGCAACAGCAATTCAATTGGCGTTACTACCAATAGCTAAAAACGAAATGCTTACGACTGACGTTCATATCAATGCGACAACTGGAAGCACAGGAGCTGGAGTTTCACCTTCGGAAACGACGCATTTTAGTTGGAGATCGAACAATATGTCACATTATAAAGCTTTTGAACACCAACATTTAGGCGAAATAAACCAAAGTGTCAATCAATTACAAGCAGATTATACAAACGAATTGATTTTTGTACCCAATAGAGGGGATTTTGCTAGAGGAATTTTCGCCACATTATACACAACAATCGAAGAAAGTCTGGAAGAAATAGTGGCCAAATACGAGACTTTTTACAAAGACCACCCTTTCGTAACCGTTACTACCAATGAAATCAATATGAAACAAGTGGTTCAAACGAATAAATGTATTATCAGTTTAATGAAAAAAGGAAATCGGTTATTGATTACTTCAGTAATTGATAATTTAACAAAAGGTGCCTCAGGACAAGCCATTCAAAACATGAATTTAATGTTTGGATTGGATGAAACCACAGGATTGCACTTGAAACCATCTGGATTCTAAAAATTTGTTTCAAGTTTAAAGTTTAAGGTTGCGCACGTAACTTGAAACTTGAAACCTTAAACCATTTAAAACAAAAAAAGAAAATGAACTTATTTGACGTTTACCCATTATATAACATCACTCCTGTAAAAGCACTTGATTGTACTATTATAGATGAAAAAGGAGTAGAATATTTAGATTTATATGGTGGTCATGGAGTAATTTCCATTGGACACACACAACCAGATTATGTTGCCAAATTAAAAAATCAATTGGATAATATTGGTTTTTATTCGAATGCGATTCAGAATCCATTGCAAGTAGAATTAGCAGAAAAATTAGGGAAACTTTCCGGATTGGAAGATTACAAGCTATTCTTGTGCAGTTCTGGAGCTGAAGCCAATGAAAACGCTTTGAAATTAGCCTCTTTTCATAACAATAAATCGCGTGTAATTGCTTTTGACAATTCCTTTCACGGAAGAACCTCGGCGGCAGTTGCGGTGACAGATAACAAAAAAATTGTTGCGCCAATCAATGCACAGCAAATCGTTACTTTTTTACCATTGAATAACATCGAGTTGGTAGAAAACGAATTAAAAAAAGGAGATATTTCTTCTGTTATAATTGAAGGAATTCAAGGAGTTGGCGGTTTAGACCAAGGAACAACTGAATTTTTTCAGGCATTAGAAAAAATATGTGCCGCTTACGATGTCGTTTTGATTTTGGACGAAGTGCAATCAGGATACGGAAGAAGCGGAAAGTTTTTTGCACACCAACATCATAACATTAAAGCAGATATTATTTGTTTGGCGAAAGGAATGGGTAACGGATTTCCTATTGGCGGAATCTTGATTTCTCCAAAATTCACAGCGAGTTATGGATTATTGGGAACTACTTTTGGTGGAAACCATTTGGCTTGTGCTGCCGGAATAGCAGTTTTGGATGTGATTGAAAGCGAAAAATTAATGGATAACGTAAATGACGTTTACGCCTATTTTTTAGAAGCAATCAAACAAGTTCCTGAAGTTATCAAAGTCAAAGGAAGAGGATTAATGCTTGGTGTAGAATTTGATTTTGACGTAAGTACACTTCGTAAAAAAATGATTATTGACAAGCATATTTTTACAGGAAATGCTAACAATAAAAACTTATTAAGAATTCTTCCTCCATTAACAATAAAAAAGGAAGCAATTGACACTTTTATTTTAGCTTTAAAAGAAGCATTGGTAGAATTGAAATGATTTTTTTTTAAACATGTAATTCATTCGAGTTTTAAAAAACAGAGTCAATAGAATTTAGAGATTCTCTGAATTTTTTATTTTAAACAAATAAATATTAACCAAGAACTAAAAACTTAAATGACTTATATGTTTAGAGTTTCCGTTTAAAATTGTATACCAAAAACTAATGAACTACTTATTACCAATAGAAAAGCGAAATGCAGTTTTAAGCCGTATGGCCGAACTTCTTGAACAAGAAAGAGCCAACCTTAAAACTGTGAATCAACAGGATATCAATAATTATTCTGGGGATGACTTGGCGATGGAAAAACGTTTATTGGTTGATGATGCCAAAATTGACGGGATGATTTTATCCATGCAGCAATTAGCAGGTCAAGAAGATCCTATTGGCGTGGAGCGTTTTAATTTCGACCATGAAAACGGAATGAAAATCATCAATAAAACAGCGGCTTTTGGAACCATAATGATTATTTATGAATCCAGACCTGACGTTACAGTTGAAGCTGGTGGAATCGCTTTTAAATCCGGAAATAAAATTCTATTGAAAGGGGGAAAAGAATCTTTACTATCCAACTTAAAAATTGTGGAATTGTGGCATCAGGCTTTAACAGCAAATAATGTTGCGACAGAATGGGTAGAATACCTAAATTACAATCGAGAAGAAACTCAGGCATTTTTGGAGAAACCAACACAAAAAGTAGATTTAATCGTTCCTCGTGGCGGTGAGCAATTGATTGCTTTTGTAAAAAAACATGCCACCTGCCCGGTGATTATAAGCGGTCGAGGAAATAATTTTGTTTATGTAAACAAGGAAGCTGATTTAGATCAAGCACTTGCCATCATAATTAATGGAAAGACTTCAAATATATCAGTTTGTAATGCTTTAGATAAAGTTTTAATTGATACTAATCTTGAAAATTGGGAAGCCTTTGCAAAGAAAGTAATTACCGAATTGCAACAAAGAAACGTAACCGTTTTAGGAGATGGAAGCATTTCAAAAATAGCAAACGTTCCTCAGATCGAATCGGATTTAATTTGGCATGAAGAGTTTTTAGATTACAAAATTGTTGTTGGAACAACCAATTCGGATCAAGAAGCGATTGACAAAATAAATAAATATTGTGGTGGACATTCAGCTTCGATAATCACAAAGAATGATGCAATTGCTCAAGAATTCATGGAAAACGTGGATACGGCAGCCGTTTATCAAAATGCCTCTACCCGATTTACTGATGGAGGACAGTTTGGTTTAGGAGGAGAATTGGCGATAAGCACAGACAAATTACACCAACGGGGACCAATTGGTTTGCAACATTTAGTTACTAATAAATGGTATATTTACGGAAATGGACAAATCCGGTAAAAAAAGAATTTTATTAAAGTTAGGAAGCAACACCTTAACCAAAGAAACCAATCACATTTCCAGAGGAAAGATTGAGGATATTGGGATGCAAATAGCCGCTTTACAAGACGATTATGAGTTTATCATTGTAAGCTCAGGTGCGATTGCCGCAGCCAAACAATTTGTAAAACTAGAAAATCAAGACAAAGATGTTTTTGTAAAACAAGCTTTGGCTTCGATTGGTCAGCCTCATTTAATGCGAATTTATCATGAAAATTTCAGCGATTTAGGATTGCTGATTTCGCAGTGTTTGCTTTCTTATTCTGATTTCGAAAAAGAACAATCAAAAGTAAATATTGTGAACACCATCAATGTGTTGGTGAAAAACAATTACATTCCGATTATCAATGAAAATGATACGGTGGCAACGGATGAGATTCGGTTTGGCGATAATGACAAACTAGCCGCTTTAACGGCCGTTTTATTAGATGTTGACATTCTTATTATTGCTACCAATACGAACGGGATTTACACCAAAGCATCCATCCATGATGCCGTTCCTGAAACCATTTCTCTGGTAACCGATTTAAAAGTATTAGAAAAAGAGATTGGCGATTCGAAATCATCACATGGAACTGGCGGAATGCAATCTAAAATAGAAGCCTCGGCAATCGCCAAAGCAGCCAATATCGAAACATGGATTGTCAACGGATTGGAAGATAATTTTATTTTGAAAGCCTTAAAAAACGAAATACCTTTTACTAAAATAATTTAATTCGAATAGTGGATTGTTTGATTTTTGGACAATTCATAATTCATAATTCATAATTCATAATAACAATGAACTACATCTCCATACAAAACATAGACTCACTTGATAAATGGGTGAAACTAGCCTTGAAAATCAAGAAAAAACCATTTAAAAACAAAAAACTGGGTAAAAACAAAACCTTGGGAATGTTGTTTTTTAATTCCAGTTTGAGAACGCGTTTGAGTACTCAAAAAGCGGCTTTGAATTTAGGCATGAACGTCATGGTCATGAATTTTACCAGTGAAGGTTGGACACTTGAGTTTGAAGATGGAGCCATCATGAACTCAGGTGCTTCAGAACATATAAAAGAAGCTGCTGCGGTAGTTTCTCAATATTGCGATATAATTGCCATCAGAGCTTTTGCCGGATTGGTAGATAAGGAAAAAGACAATGCCGAAACCGTTCTTATGGGTTTCCTAAAATACGCCACTGTGCCTGTTGTGAATATGGAAAGTGCTACAGGACACCCTTTACAATCCCTGGCCGATGCTATAACTATGGCAGAACACAAAACTAAACACCGACCAAAAGTAGTTTTGACTTGGGCGCCACACCCTAAAGCGTTACCTCAAGCAGTTCCCAATTCTTTTGTGGAAATGATGCAATTACAAAATGCTGACTTTGTGATTACGCACCCCGAAGGCTACGAGTTGAATCCCGAAATCACGAAAGATTCCAAGATTGAATACGACCAAAACAAAGCTTTCGAAAATGCCGATTTTATCTACGCCAAAAACTGGAGCAATTATAACGATTATGGTCAGATTACAAATTCTGACCCAAATTGGACCGTAACTGCCGATAAAATGAAACTGACTAACAATGCTAAATTCATGCACTGCTTACCGGTAAGACGTAACGTAATTGTTACTGATGAAGTGATTGACAGCGAAAATTCAATTGTTATCGAACAAGCCAACAATAGAACTTATGCCGCACAATTAGTGTTGCAAAAAATATTGGAAAATGGAAAATAAAAAACCGGTAACGCTAATAAAAATTGGTGGAAACATTATTGATAATCCAACAGAATTATCACAGTTTTTATCTGATTTTTCTAAGATTGAAGGCTATAAAGTACTCGTTCATGGCGGCGGAAAATCAGCTACTAAAATGGCTGAAAGCATAGGTTTAACACCTCAAATGATTGATGGAAGACGTATCACCGATGCAGCTATGCTTAATGTAGTTGTGATGATTTATGCAGGTCAAATCAATAAAAATATTGTTGCCCAATTACAAGCTAAAAATACCAATGCGATGGGGTTTTCCGGTGCTGATGGAAATTTAATTCAGTCCAACAAAAGAAACCACCCAACAATCGATTATGGTTTTGTGGGCGATGTCAAAAAAGTGAATACACAATTATTGGAAACATTGCTTTCAAATGGTATCGTTCCTGTTTTTTGTGCGATAACACACGATGAAAAAGGACAATTATTAAACACAAATGCGGATACTATTGCCAGTGAATTAGCCATTGCTTTATCGGAAGTTTTTGATGTTACTTTGAATTATTGCTTCGAAAAACCAGGCGTTTTATATGATGCCGAAGATGATTCTTCCGTAATTGAGAACATCAATCAAGAATTATATTCCAAATTAAAAGCCGAAAAAGCGATACATTCGGGCATGATTCCTAAATTAGACAACTGTTTCAACAGCTTATCTAAAGGAGTTCAAAAAATAAAAATTGGTCATCACCGCATGTTGCAAGACAAAACCGCATTGTACACTACAATTACACTATGAAGAGTATAGAAATTCTTACACAAGAAGCCATTGCGCTTTTAAAATCGCTGATTGAAACGCCTTCCTTTTCAAGTGAAGAAGACCAAACAGCCCTTTTAATCGAAAATTGGTTTAAACAAAATAATATCCCTTTCGAAAGAGAGAATAATAATATTTGGGCTTTCAATAAACATTTTGATAAGTCCAAACCAACGCTTTTACTGAATTCGCACCACGATACAGTAAAACCAAACCAAGGCTATACAAACGATCCATTTGAAGCCATCGTCAAAGACGGTAAATTATTTGGATTGGGAAGCAATGATGCAGGCGGTTGTCTGGTTTCGCTTTTAGCCACTTTTGTACATTTTTATTCGAATGAAAACCTGCCTTACAATATCGTGATGGTCGCTTCAGCCGAAGAAGAAAGCAGTGGGAAAAATGGATTAAACAGCGTTTTAAAGCATTTACCTGAACTGGAATGTGCCATTGTGGGAGAACCAACATTAATGCAATTGGCCGTAGCCGAAAAAGGTTTATTGGTGCTAGATGTCATCGTAAAAGGTACCGCCAGTCACGCCGCACACAACAATCCGGATAATCCTATTTACAATGCGATACCCGTGATCGAATGGTTTAACAGCTATCAATTCGAAAAAATATCGGAGGTTTTAGGTCCTGTAAAAATGACCGTTACGCAAGTAACTGCTGGAAAACAACACAACGTAGTTCCTGCGGAATGTCATTTGGTTGTCGATATCAGGGTGAATGATTGCTATAATAATCAGGAAATTTTAGATACCGTGAGAAAACATTTAACTGCTGAAATTAATCCGCGTTCCATGCATTTAAACGCATCATCAATTCCTGTTGCTCACAAATTAGTACAGGCCGGAATTGCCCTGGGAAGAACCACATACGGCTCTCCTACCCTTTCGGATCAATCAGTTTTGAGTTGTCAATCCCTGAAATTAGGACCTGGCGAAACTCTGCGGTCACACTCGGCAGATGAATTTATATTTATAAACGAAATAGAAGAAGGAATTCAGCTGTATATCAAAATACTAACTGATTTTTTCAAACAATAAAATAATTTGGATTTATCCTGATTATTTTCAGGAGCTAATCCCGCTATACGTTGCAATCTTTTATTTTTTAAAGAAAAAAATAAAAGGATTTCCACTGCTATCGGGGCTAAAAATCTAACTGTCTAAAAATCTAAAAATCTAATTATGAAACTTTGGGAAAAAGGAATACCAACCGATAAGCAAATCGAACATTTCACCGTTGGAAACGACAGAGAACTGGATTTAGTTCTGGCTAAATATGATGCTTTAGGTTCTATTGCACATGCAAAAATGTTAGGACAAATCGGGCTTTTGACAGACTCTGAAACCGTTTCTTTGGTTTTGGCTTTGGAAGAAATAATAAAAGACGCTGAAAACGGTAATTTCGAAATCGAAGACAGTTTTGAAGACGTCCATTCCAAAATCGAATATTTACTAACCGTAAAACTGGGAGACGCCGGAAAAAAAATCCACACTGCACGTTCTCGTAATGACCAAGTTTTGGTAGATGTTAATTTATATCTGAAAGATGTAGTTAAAGAACTGAAAGAGCAAGTAAAAAGCCTTTTTGATTTACTGATGGAATCAGCTGAAAAGCACCAGAATATATTGTTACCAGGATATACGCACCTTCAAATTGCGATGCCATCTTCTTTCGGAATGTGGTTTTCTGCTTATGCAGAAACTTTGATTGATGATATTACAATGTTGAATGCCGCTTTGAAAATTGTGGACCAAAACCCATTAGGTTCAGCTGCAGGTTACGGAAGTTCATTTCCTATCAACAGAACATTCACGACTCAGGAATTGGGTTTTGAAACTTTAAAATTCAATTCGGTTGCGGCTCAAATGAGCCGTGGAAAATCAGAAAAAACAGTTGCTTTTGCCATGAGCAGCGTTGCAGCAACTTTGGCGAAGTTCTCGATGGATGTTTGTTTGTATATGAGTCAGAATTTTGATTTTATCACTTTGCCTTCGCATCTTACAACAGGTTCGAGCATTATGCCACACAAGAAAAACCCGGATGTTTTTGAATTAATTCGTGGAAAATGCAACAAAATTCAAGCGTTACCATACGAAATTACATTGATCACCAACAACCTTCCAAGTGGTTATCACAGAGATTTACAATTGCTAAAAGAAGGATTATTTCCAGCAATTCAAAACCTGAAAGCATGTTTGGATATCGCGATTTTTGCAATAAAAGACATTAAAGTAAAAGACAATATTCTTGCAGATCCAAAATACAATTATTTGTTTACGGTTGATACCTTAAACGAAATGGTAGTTGCTGGAATGCCTTTTAGAGATGCCTATAAAGCGGTTGCAGAACAATTAGAAAACGGTACTTTTCAATCTCCAAAAGAAACCAAACATACGCACGAAGGAAGCATTAATAATTTGTGTTTATCAGAAATAAAAGAAAAAATGATGAAGGCTTACTAATGATCTCATCGGTTTGTCCACAAAATAAAACCGCAAATTCGCTAACTAATGACTACATTAAATTAGCGAATTTGCGGTAAATAATTTAAAAGCAATACCATTTACTAGACTTTCGTCCCCAACTCCTCCGCATCAATATCACTGTGCGAAACATTATAAATAGCTTTACCTTCTTTAATTAATATCAATTGCGGTGATTGATGATACACTCCAAAACGAGTTGCAATTTCATTAGAAATATCGCGATGTGCTATTAAATCTAAAAAATAAGGTGTAACTTTATCTGAGCTATTGAACCGATTTTCAAATTGTTTCAGCGCCATCCTACTTACGCTGCAGCGGGTACTATGTTTAAAAATCGCAACCGGTTTTTCATTTGATGCAGTAATAATTTCATTTAGTTGCCCTAAATCGGTTAGTACGTTCCAGTTGATTTTGTTTTCTTTTGAATCATTATCATCTGAACTATTGAACATATTTTTTAAAAAACTCATAATTGTCTTGTTTTAAGACATTTTGACTTTTAATTATGATATAAATCATGAAATTTCTGTCAATTTGTCGGTATTATTGTATTGGAATATAAATTGAATATTGATTTACAAAGTTAGTCAAATAACCGCAAAACACTATAACACCATGAACATAAATAAATTCACTATCAAATCGCAGGAGGCCATTCAGCTTTCACAACAATTGGCGCAAAGCCAAGGACAGCAACAAATAGAAAACGAACATATTTTCAAGGCTATTTTTGAAGTCGATGAAAATGTGGCCCCTTTTATTTTGAAAAAATTGAACGTAAATGTGCCGTTATTTCTTCAAATATTGGATAGCACGATTCAGAGTTTCCCGAAAGTTTCCGGTGGCGAAATAATGCTTTCCAGAACCGCAAATACAACGCTTAATGAAGCGGAAATTATTGCAAAAAAAATGAATGACGAATTCGTTTCTGTAGAGCATTTGATTTTGGCGATTTTTGATTCTAAAACCAAAGCTGCCCAAATATTAAAAGATCAAGGCGTAACCGGAAAAGGATTGAAAGCCGCCATAGAAGAATTGCGAAAAGGAGAAAGAGTGACTTCTGCCTCTGCCGAAGAAACCTATAATTCATTAAACAAATATGCCAAAAACCTCAACGAACTAGCCCGTGCCGGAAAACTGGATCCCGTTATTGGTCGCGACGAGGAAATTCGCAGAGTATTACAAATTCTAACGCGAAGAACGAAAAATAACCCAATGCTAGTGGGAGAACCCGGAGTAGGAAAAACCGCCATTGCTGAAGGATTGGCGCACCGAATTGTAGATGGAGACGTTCCTGACAATCTGAAATACAAAATCGTGTATTCTCTTGATATGGGAGCGCTTATTGCCGGTGCTAAATACAAAGGAGAGTTTGAAGAACGTTTGAAATCTGTAGTGAAAGAAGTCACTTCTGCCGAAGGCGATATTGTTTTATTCATTGACGAAATCCATACGCTTGTGGGAGCCGGCGGTGGCGAAGGCGCTATGGATGCGGCAAATATCTTAAAACCGGCCTTGGCTCGTGGGGAATTGCGCGCTATTGGTGCAACCACATTGGACGAATATCAAAAATATTTTGAAAAAGATAAAGCACTCGAAAGACGTTTCCAGAAAATAATGGTCGAAGAACCGGATACTGAAAGTGCGATTTCGATTTTGCGTGGAATCAAAGAAAAATACGAAACGCATCATAAAGTTCAGATAAAAGACGACGCTATTATTGCGGCTGTCGAATTGTCGCAACGATATATTACGAACCGCTTTCTTCCGGACAAAGCCATCGATTTGATGGATGAAGCCGCTTCTAAACTGCGCATGGAAATTAATTCAAAACCCGAAGAACTCGATGTTTTGGATCGAAAAGTAATGCAACTGGAAATTGAGATTGAAGCCATTAAACGTGAGAAAGACGAAAGCAAACTCAAAATTTTGGGTATGGATCTGGCTAATTTAAAAGAAGATCGCAACGAAATTTACGCTAAATGGAAATCAGAGAAAGATGTTGTCGATAACATTCAATCCGTAAAAACCGAAATCGAAGACTTCAAATACGAAGCAGAACGTGCAGAACGTGATGGTGATTATGGAAAAGTAGCCGAAATTCGTTACGGTAAAATCAAAGAAGCCCAAGAACGTTTAGCTATTTTACTCAAGGAATTACAAGAAAACCAATCGGGAACTTCCTTGATAAAAGAAGAAGTTACCCGTGAAGATATTGCCGAGGTTGTGGCCAAATGGACTGGAATTCCAGTGATGAAAATGCTGCAGGGCGAACGAGAAAAACTATTAAAATTGGAAGATGAATTGCATCATAGAGTCGTAGGACAGGAAGAAGCGATTGAGGCAGTGAGTGACGCCGTTCGTAGAAGCCGTGCCGGTTTACAAGACATGAAAAAACCAGTGGGAACGTTCCTATTCCTCGGAACAACGGGAGTTGGAAAAACAGAATTGGCGAAAGCCTTAGCCGAATATTTATTTGATGATGAAAATGCGATGACCCGAATTGACATGAGTGAATACCAAGAACGCCACAGTGTAAGCCGCTTGGTTGGTGCGCCTCCGGGATATGTAGGTTATGATGAAGGCGGACAATTGACCGAAGCCGTCCGAAGAAAACCGTATTCTGTAATTTTGTTGGATGAGATTGAAAAAGCGCATCCTGATACGTTCAACATCTTATTACAAGTCTTGGATGAAGGACGTTTGACAGATAACAAAGGACGTTTAGCTGATTTTAAAAATACGATTATCATCATGACTTCGAATATGGGAAGCCAGATTATTCAGGATAAATTTGATAATTTGAAAGGAAGTGTCGAAGCCGCAACCGAAGCTGCAAAAGTAGAAGTATTGGGATTATTGAAACAAACGGTACGTCCTGAATTCATTAACCGTATAGATGAGATTGTAATGTTTACACCACTGACTACTGAAAACATTGCCCAAATTGTTGGTTTACAATTAAAAAGTGTTACTAAAATGCTAGCACTGCAAGGCATCACGATGGATGCAACTCCGGAAGCTATTGCCTATTTATCCGAGAAAGGATACGATCCGCAATTTGGCGCCAGACCTGTAAAACGTGTAATTCAAAGAGATGTGCTTAATGAATTATCCAAAGAAATTCTATCTGGAAAAATTACAACAGATAGCATTGTTTTGATAGATGCCTTTGATGGAAAACTGGTTTTTAGAAATCAAACAGAATTGGTTTCTTAATCAAATTATAATAAAATGAAAACCAGTCGAAAGGCTGGTTTTTTTATGCCCAACTTTTTTTAGGAATAAACCAGATGATTTACTTCCTGTTTAAAATTAGTCCCAAAAACAAACTAAAAATGCGTTTCAACTTTAATTTACGACCTCAATTTCGCAAGTTGGAAAATGCAGAATTGGAAAATTACATGAATTTGCTATAAAACAGAGTTGGTTTGCTTTTTTGTGCAAGCTAATCGCTTCTTCTATTTTTTCTTTGTCAGTAATACTAACCTTTGGATTCAGTTTAATAGCAGTAAAACGTCCGCTTCCGTCTTCCAAAACCTCCAGAGTTGCTTCCGCTTCATCTGTATAGGAAACTACGTCAATCCCATTTCGGCCGCAAACATATAAATATGACATCATGTGACAGGAAACCACGCTGCTCAATAACAAGTCTTCCGGATTGTACAAAGCCGCATCTCCTTTGAAAGCTTTGGCAGCAGAAACATGCAGAACAGCCTTCCCATCAATCGCGATCGTATGACTTTTAGTATATGTCACCGATTCCTTTTTATAAAAAAACCAATCTAATTTAGCTTTAAAAACGTGTTTGAACCCCATAATTATTTTTATTTCAAAAGTAACTAAAAACACTACGATTAAAAAAGAAAGGTTTTGGGTGAACCCTAACTAAAATTTTCTCCATTTTATAAATAGAGTAAATAAAAAAAGTTTTAGATTCGCAGGAATAAACAAACATAGCGCCAGAACAGAAATTCGTTCAAAAAAATAGTCCAGCGCAGTTACTAAAACAATCAAAATGGCATCAGGATTTTTCGCATTATTAGATGATATAGCAGTACTTATGGATGATGTTGCGGTAATGAGCAAAGTGGCAGCAAAAAAAACGGCCGGAATTCTGGGCGATGATTTAGCAGTAAATGCGGAGAAAGCATCTGGGTTTATCTCCTCTCGAGAACTTCCCGTACTATGGGCAATTACTAAAGGATCATTCCTAAATAAAGTAATCATTTTACCCGTCGCCTTTTTGTTAAGTGCTTTTTTGCCCATTGCCGTAATTATAATCTTGGTTCTTGGCGGGCTTTATTTAGCCTACGAAGGTGCCGAAAAAATATACGAATACTTCTTTCCGCATGAGCATGCAAAACACGCAATTTCATTGGAACCGTTGACCGAAGAACAAATTCTTGCCGTCGAAAAAGAAAAAATAAAATCAGCTATCGTAACTGATTTTATCCTGTCCGTTGAAATTATCATTATTGCATTAGGAACCGTTGTCGGGAAACCTATATCATCGCAGATAATAGTGGTCACTATCATTGCTATAATTGCAACGGTGGGTGTTTACGGAATTGTGGCCCTGATTGTCCGCATGGATGAAGCAGGTTTAAAACTGATAAGTATGAGTACCAAAGAGCGTAGTTTCTCAAAGACTATCGGAAACATTTTGGTTCAAGCCTTGCCAAAAGTCATCAAGAGTTTATCTGTTATTGGAACCATTGCATTGGTTTTAGTGGCAGGTGGCATATTTGTACATGAAATTGATTTTTTACATGGAATTCTACCTCAATTACCACCCATAGTAACTGAATTTATTATTGGACTTGCAATTGGACTTCTTGTTTTGGGAATCGTAAACCTGGTCAAAAAGATCATTGGCAAAAAGTAAGCAACAGTTGAATACACTTTAGCCGCATACATAATTAAAAAAACAAGGAGAACATCAGTCGAAAGTCTGGTGTTTTTTTTATGCTTTTTTTTAGGAGCAGACGACTTTGTTTTTTCAAGACGAGTTGTCCCGCTGTCCGCAGTATCTTTTTATAAACGCAACCCTATCGGGTTGCATTTATAAAAAGGATACTTGCTCCCATCGGGGCTATTTGACCACGAGTTTTTTCCAGAATAAAGTTTTCGAAAAAACCGCTTTGTAAAAGTTTAGAATCTCTTATAAATCATATTAGAATAAAAAAGCTGATTACTAATTTGTAAGAAAATTTTAATATATTTGTTTACTATATTGCTGCGCTGTAGCGCATATACACAAGTTTTGTGCCATATTAAAACCGATCTAATCATGAAAACCATCTATAATTCTGACAAACCAATTTCAACTCCTGCTGAAGATAAATTTAAACGATATAATTTTTCGAAAAGAATTGCAGAAACTATAATTAATAGAAAAAGTGATGATGGATTAGTAATCGGAATTTATGGAGCATGGGGAGAAGGAAAAACATCAGTTTTAAATATTTTAGAAAAAGAATTAAATCTTGATTCGAATATCATAGTTATAAAATTTAATCCATGGCGGTTCACAACAGAGGAAACCTTGGTTCTAAATTTTTTAACGAATATTTCAGAAGCATTAGACAAGCAATTAAATAATTTAAAGGAGAAAATTGGAAAGTTTGTCCAAAAATATGGAAGTGCTGGAAGTGTGCTTAATATTGACTTATCTAAAATAGGAGAGTCATTATCTGATACAGCTCTTGAAGAACTCAAAAATCGTGTTAACGACTTTCTTAAGGAAAGCAACAAAAAAGTTGTGATTGTAATTGATGATATAGACAGACTTGATAAACAAGAGTTATTTGCAATATTTAAACTCGTTAAACTAACTGGTGATTTTTCAAATACTTATTATCTTCTATCTTTTGATGATGAAATGGTAGCGTCAGCAATTGGGGAAAGATATGCTAATGGCGACAAAATATCGGGATATAATTTTTTAGAGAAAATTATACAAGTTCCATTAAGAATTCCTAAAGCTTTATCTAGTTCTTTACTTAATTATACATATGAGCTAATTAACGAAGTAATAAAAGAGAGTGGTATTATACTTTCTGAAACTGAGGGACAACATGTAGGATATTTAATCTCCCAAAATATTTTACTCAAAATTACTACGCCTCGACTTGCAGTTAGGTATGCAAATTCCTTATCTTTTTTATTGCCATTGCTAAAAGGAGAAGTAAATCATTCTGACCTAATTTTATTCGAAGCTGTAAAAATATATTTCCCAAAGCATTATGATTTTGTAAAGAATAATTCGCATTTTTTTATCGAATCATATAAATCATTTGGTGGAAATACTAATTCAAGTAAAGTTGAAGAGTTTAAATCCCAATTCACCATTTTAAATTCAGATATTTCTAAAAGAGAAACAACAGCGATAACTAATATCCTTATTGAATTATTTCCAAGAATAAACGAAGCATTACATAATTCATATGTTCATGAAGGTGAAACAAAATGGACAAAAGAAAAGAAAATTGGATCAGCGAAATATTTTAATCGGTATTTTTTATATAGCGTACCAGATAATCAACTTTCAGATATATATTTCGATGATTTCATCAAGTCTATATCAAGCAAAACATTAGATGAATTGTCTTTGGAACTTTCTGAAATCTTGAATCAAATTGATGGTCTTGAGTTTTTAAATAAATTAAATTTTTATGAAGAAAATTTTGATGCACAAACAAACATTAAAGTAATTAAATTAATTACTCAAAATCAAACCCAATTTCCAGAAATAATAAATGCTTTTACTTTTGGAGCATCAAGTCCAAAATCTCAAGCTGCAATTACGATATATAGACTTATAAAATATAATCCAAACAAAGAGAACCAGTTAAACATCGCAAAAGATTTATTATCAAGTGACACTCCTTTCGATTTCTCAAAAGAAATATTACGATGGTTGAAAGTTGGAAGAGATGAAGAAGACAAACTATTTGATCAAACAGCATACAAGCAACTCAACGAAATTCTGTTAAATAGAGCATTAAATGATTGTATAGGTAAAGGAACTACTATTTTTGAAATCTACGACAACTACATTTTTAGTATTTTAAATTATTGGTATGAAAAAGACTCGGTCGAATTATACAAATATGTAAATACATTGATAGAAAATAATCCTGCCTTTACCAAAACGATTGTATTTGCTTTGACTTCCTTGATACATAGTTCAATCAATCCAAATCCATATAAAACTGACTTCAAAAAAGAAAGTTTCGATCTAATCAAAAATTACTTTGATGTTGAACAATTTTACAAATCATTAGTTTTAGAGTATAAAATTGAAATTGAAAAAGAAGAAGTTATATTTAATGACATGGACGAAGGACAAACAGAAATTAATGCATTACGACAGTTTAAGCATTGGTACGAACTAGCAAATAAAGTAACTGAACAATAAATACGGCATATAACATCGGTTTTGCAAGATTGCGAGACTTGTGGGAAATTCGCATTTACGTTTCGCAAGAAATTTTATATTAGCGGAATTTAATCGGTCACGAAGTCCCCAAGCTCGCCAAGCGACTAAATGTTAGCTCTCCAAAATTTACCGACTTCGGAGTCTTCATGAGAAAATTCAAATAAGAAATATCCGCAGACTATTTAAAACCACCCAAATAAAACAAAAAAACATGAAAAAAATAATGCTACTCCTTGCCTATTTTACTGCTTGCAATGCTACTTATGCTCAAGCTGACAAAGTGTATAATGCGATTAAAGACTTGATGCAAAAAAACAGAATTGTTGGTTTGCAATTAGCTGTAATTAAAGATAATGCTATTGTTAAAACAAGTCATTACGGCTTAGCATCTATTGAAGATTCAATTGCGGTGGATAGCCAAACTGTTTTTAGCATTAATTCTATTACTAAAGCATTCACAGGAGTTGCGATTATGCAATTAGTCGAAAATGGTAAATTAAATCTTGACGAACCTATTTCAAAATATTTGGATAAGCTGCCTAAAACTTGGCAAAATATTACCGTAAAACAAATAGTAACTCATCAGTCAGGACTTCCTGAAATTTGGGATTCACAAGGAAATATGCTGTCTGAAAACAGTGAAACTTTATTCCAAAAAATAAAAGAATTACCGCTTATTTTTAAACCTGGTAAAGAATTCAGAGACAGTCAAGCCAATAACCTGCTACTTGGAATGCTTATTGAAAAAATAAGTGGACAGTCATTTGAAAAATTCATTACAGAAAACCAGTATAAAAAAGCGGGAATGAAGAACTCCATCAAAGCTGGGATTGGAGATTTTTACAACATAATTAAGCACTCCGCAAAGCCGTATTCTTATTTTAGAAATAATGTTCTAACCAATGTGTATCAACCAATGCCTTCAAATTTGTATCCAGCCGGCGGAATCTATTCAACGGCAACTGAAATGGCACAATGGATAATCGCATTACAAAGTAATCAATTAATTAATGCTGAAAATCTAAATACGCTTTGGACTCCAATTCGATTAGAAAATGGAGAAATATATCAAGAAAACGGTTTTCTGAATCAAAGTTCGATTGGTTTTTATTCCTCTTCAAGAGTTAAAAACCCTGTAATTGCCTCGTTAGGTGGTAATAGAAATGCTTTATACATTTATCCAAAAGACAATGTTTCAGTGGTGATTTTGACAAATTTAGTGGGTTCTCGTCCAGAAAATTTTATCGAAGAAATAGCAAATTTATACCTAACAGAAAATAAATAACAATAAAGTCAAAAGTGCGCTCATGAACAAACAAAAGCAAGCAACTTATTGACAAATATCAAAAAGGAATCTTAAATATTATAATGTAAACTTCAACACAATAGATATGAAAACATTTAAACCAACCCATAAATTACTGACTGTTGTAGTCACTTTATTTATACTTTCCTTTAGCACAAATACTCTGGCTCAGGAAAAAATTCAAATGGTAAGATTGGCAAAAATTAAAGTTGATCCGTTGCAATTGGACAATTATAATATTGCGTTAAAAGAACAAATGACTACTGCAGTTCGTCTTGAACCTGGTGTATTAACGTATTACGCCGTTGCTGACAAAACCGAACCATCACACATCACAATACTTGAAATATATGCTGATACAACGGCATACAAATCTCATATAGAAACAACTCATTTTAAGAAATATAAGGAGACAGTTAAAGATATGGTTAAATCTCTGGAACTTGTAGATGTAACTCTAATTGGCTCGGCTAATAAGATGGAAAAATGACCTTCCCAAATAATTAAAGAATATACACTAAAACAACTTGTATATTCTGTGAATTGGAATCATCACACCTTGTTTTAACATCACATTTTTGTCTGTAACACCCCAAACGGTAGTATCTACTATTTTTTTGGATTCATCATCTTCAAAGAAAATTTTAATTTTCGAATGCTCTAGATTCCCAAGCGATAACGCTCTATTGATCTCACTTATTCTAGTTTTTATTTCATCAACATCGTCAAGAACATCAGTTGTTGGAAATTTAAGAAGAGCGATATCTTCTTTATCAATGCTTTTAAATTCGTCTGTCATAATTGTAAAAATTTAATTAATTATAAAGTATAGTAGTTTAGCAATGCAAAATTAACCAATGTCTTCAAATTCATTTACGGCTAGTGGAGTATATTCTCCTGCATCTGAAATGGCGCAATAGATATTACCATTGCAAAGTAATAAATTAATTATTAGCCAAAAACCTTAAAACATATTTGGGCTCTACGATTAGATGATGCAGAAACAAATCAAAAAAATGGTTTTCTGAAGCAAACTTCTATTGGTTTTTCTGCAACTTCAAGAAAAAGAAACCCTTTATATCCAGAAGATACTGTTTCAGTACTTAGTTTAACAAATTTAGTAAGTTCACATCCTCAAAATTTCATTTAAATTATAGCATATCATATTTAGAAGATTAGAAATAACTAATCCTACCATTAGAAAAGATTGCTAACACCATGTAAATTTAATAACTATCAATCAAAAAATTCTTGTCTAAACATAAAAAAACCGCCTCAAATTTTGAGACGGCTTAAAATATATATTTTATTTAGTTTTAGAAAATATATCTTACTCCAAACTGTGCTTGCCATCTTGACAATAAACTTGCATCATAGTTGAAGGTTTTTGTTTGAGTTCCATTAAAAGTATAGGTTGGTATTTTTGTAGTTTGATTTACTGATACACCAATTGGCTGAACGCTTGTTGGTACCTGCACTAATCCCCAATCAGAATTTAATAAATTTCCTAAATTTAATACGTCAATACTAAATTGAATTGTATTGGTTTTAGAAGAAGCTGAGGAAACTTTAAAGTTATAATCTTGCATTACTTTTAAATCCCATTTTCCTCTCCATGGTGATAAAGCTCCGTAACGCTCAGCATACTGACCTCTCCTTTCGTTTAAATAGTCATCTTGACCGATAAATGCATCAAAAGCTGCTCCTTGCCCTGCACCTGAGAAAGCCATTGAATTAATCTCAGCTGATGTTGGGATATAAATTAAATCATTTGTTCCTGATCCATCATTATTAATGTCTCCACCATAAATGTAGTTAAAACGGCCACCTTGAGCATATTCAAAGAAAGTTGAAACAGTAGTTGCCCATTTGTCATTTCCATATTTCCATTTTTTTGAAGCTACACCAATAAAACGGTGTGTATCTCCATATTTAGAATTAGATAAAACAGCATTATTTACGTTTCCTAAAGCTGGGTTAAACGCAAAAGCATCACCTGTAATTTCCGCTTCAATTGAATTCACATCTTGAGATTTCAAATAGTTATAGGCTAAACTAGCGAACAAACCATTATCAAAATTCTTTTGAACTTTAACAGAAGAGTTAAACGCACTTCCTTTATCAGAATTTGTCATTACATAAGCATTGTTACTTTGATTGTCCGTAGCATTATCATAAATTAACCTGTTATCAACACCCGCAAGAATTCCCGATGGTGTTCTTAAACCCCAGTTTTGCACATGAACTCCATTTATGTCTTTATTGTAAGACACATCTACAGTAACAATGTAATTATTCTCAAACTTATGATCAAGTCCTGCACTTGTTCTCCATACCTGAGGCCATTTGTAATCCGGATCCATAATTTGGAAAAAACCATCATCAGCACCACTCACTTGATTCCCTAACCAAACAAAAGGAATTCTTCCTGTAAAAATACCAGTTCCACCTCGAAGTTGTGTTGTTTTGTTTCCCTTTACATCCCAATTAAATCCAAGTCTAGGAGACCAAAGCAATCTATCGCTTGGTAATTTTGTTGAAAGCAAAGAAACTTGATTACCTGTCTCAGGATCATAATACTGTGTAGCATTATTTCTAGTAGAACCATTTTCAGTATCTATATACTTCTGAATCAAATCAGCTGTATTGAAATACAATGGTTTATCTGCTCTTAAACCAAATGAAAATTTAAAATTATCATTTACACTCCAGTCGTCCTGCATGTAAAATGCAACTTGACCTACATTTAGCTCTGATAATTTCCAGCCATTATCTTCACCTACTCCAAAAGAGTTTTTGGCATCAAATTGATTTTGAGCATAAACAAGGTTTTGTTTAATAAAACTTGTAGCCAATGGTGCTGAAGCATCTGCTAAAAATGAGTTTACGCTAGGATAAGGACTAAATGTTCCATAATAATTACCCAATGTACCAAAAGTACCAAAATTATCATAACCAGCAAGGTTAAATGAATTTTGAAATTGGAATTTTTCAAATGAACCACCAAAGGTGAAAGAGTGATTTCCAACCGTATAATTTAAGTTATCTGTAATTTGAAAAACTTTTTGATCTAATGTATTATTGATAGAAAATGGCTCATGACCTGCAATAATATAATTTGATCCTGCTCCATCTTGAATGTTAATTACTGGAGCTGGTGAAGAAAATGGATTTCTAAAATCATCAAAATGCGTGTAACCAGCCTGTAACTTATTAGACACTTTTTCATTTACCTTAGAGTTCAACTCTAACAGGAAAGAACTCAATTTATTATTGATTTGATATCCTGAGTTTTGAAATTGCAAGATAGAAGCATTTGGACCTCTAAATCCCAATGCAGATGGATGAGCTGGCTTATCTTTGGAAGCATCCAAAAAGTTATATATAACAGCCAATTTATTATTATCATCGATATTCCAATCTAATTTTACAATCCCTTTTCTTGAGTTTGAATTATGAGAGAAACCTTGATAAGCACCCGTATTGTATCCTAATAAAGACAACGCATTTGAAACATTAATCAAATCTGTTTCTAAAACTCTGGATTCATTAACACCTGTTATTGCATCCCCATTATTGGCAACAAAATTTGATCCCAAGTCACTTCTTTCATCAATTTCAAAATTTGTAAAGAAGAATAATTTATTTTTAATAATCGGTCCACCAATACTAAAACCAGCTTGAGTTTGCTCTAATGAAGGAACAAAAATCTTTTCTCCTTTTATTTTATTTCCCGTCATATCTTGGTTTCTAAAGAAACCGTAAACTGTACCATGAAATTCATTTGTTCCTGACTTCGTAACTGCATTCACAGATGCACCCGTAAAGCCTGATAAAGTCACATCATAAGGTGCCGTAGCCACTTGGATTTGCTCAATTGCGTCTAATGAAATTGGCTGAGCTCCAGTTTGCCCCCCTGGAGTTGCAGCATCTAATCCAAAAGGATTATTAAAAACTGCACCATTTAGAGAGAAGTTGTTGAACTTTTCATTTCTACCACCAAAAGAACCGCCACTTGCTGTAGGCTCTAATCTGGTAAAATCTGAAGCTGATCTTGATATTGAAGGTAAAGTAGTCAATTCTCTTCGTCCAATTGTTGTTTCAGCACCAGTTCGGCCACTGGAAAAAACTTTATTTTTAGCACCAGTAACTTTCACTTCATCTAATTTCTGACTTTCATCTTTTAAAAGAACATCAAGACTGAAAACCTTACCTAAATCAAGGTAAACATCATTAAACTCTTCACTTCGATAACCTACAAAAGTTACTACAATTTTGTAAGGACCACCAATTCTCATATTCAACATGCTAAACCTTCCGTCTTCATTTGATAAAGCAGAATACTTAGATCCGGTTGGAGTATGAATTGCCAGCACTGTAGCTCCGGGCAGCGTCTCGTTGTTGGAGCTTTTCACAAGTCCTTTAATACTTGAAGTAGTTGTTTGCCCAATCACTGAGTAAAAACTACTAAAAATTAGTAATAATGTAATTAATTTTCTCATTTATTTGAATTTGTGTTGTTTATGGCGCGAAATTAAACAAAAAAAAATCACTCCGAAGAGTGATTTTTTATATTTTATTAACAATATGTTAACTAAAAATTATTTTTCAGCAACAATTTCGTAATCTAATTCAACGATAACATCTCTGTGCAAACGAACACTAGCATTATATTTACCAGTACGTTTAACGATTCCGCTTGTGATGAATTTTCTTTCGATTTGTTGACCACCTTTAGCTAAAGCTGCAGCAATATCAATATTTGTGATTGAACCAAATAATTTTTCACCACCTGCTTTTGCAAAGATTTTAATTTCGATAGCTTTTAAAGCTTCAGCTAATGCTTTTGCATCTGCTACCACTTTAGCCTCTTTATGCGCTCTTTGTTTAAGGTTTTCAGCTAATACTTTCTTTGCAGAAGAAGTAGCTAAATGTGCGTGACCTTGTGGGATCAAAAAGTTACGACCGTAACCATTTTTTACCGATACAATATCATCTTTAAATCCTAAGTTTTGAACGTCTTGTCTTAATATAAGTTCCATGTTGTTGTCCTTTGTTATAGAAGTTAGGTTTCATGTTTCAGAAAACCAACAACTGAGTTATTTTATTATTTTAGTAAATCGGCCACGTATGGCATTAAAGCAATATGACGTGCTCTTTTTACTGCAACTGATACTTTTCTTTGGTATTTCAAAGAAGTTCCAGTTAAACGACGAGGAAGAATTTTTCCTTGCTCATTAACGAATTTCAATAAGAAATCAGCATCTTTATAATCAATATATTTGATACCTGACTTTTTGAAACGACAATACTTTTTAGTTTTGTTAGTTTCTATGTTCAAAGGCGTAAGATATCTGATATCTCCATCTTTTTTTCCTGAAGCCGATTGTTGTAATGTTGCCATGATAATTAAGCTTTTGTAGATTTTAATTTAGTTCTTCTTCTTTCAGCCCAAGAAATAGCATGTTTATCAAGACTTACAGTCAAGAATCGCATTACTCTTTCATCACGTCTAAATTCAGTTTCAAAAGCAATAAGAATTTCTCCTGCTACTTTGAATTCGAATAAATGGTAAAAACCACTTTTTTTGTTTTGAATTTCGTACGCCATTTTTTTCAGGCCCCAGTCTTCTTTAGACACCATTTCTGCTCCTCTACTAGTAAGAAAATCTTCAAATTTGCTTACTGTTTCCTTTACCTGAACTTCAGATAAAACGGGATTTAAAATGAAAACAGTTTCATAATGATTCATAAATATATATTTATATGTTATTTTGGGTGCAAAAGTAAACAATAATTCTCAACAAACAAGTCTTATTTTGTTTTATTCGATGTATGGTAAAAAAAATCGGCTCTATTCTTTTTTTTTAATAAAAAAGTAGTATGTTTACGTAGCCAAATCTAAAATACAAAATTATGAAACTAAACTGTGTCGTGGTGGATGATAGTTCTATCCAAAGAATGATTATCGCTAAGTTAGTTAATAATCATCAAAATTTACATTTAATAGGTGATTTTTCTAATGCAATCGAAGCAAGAAGTTGTATGTCCATTCATAATGTGGATTTAATTTTTCTTGATATCGAGATGCCGGTTATCAGCGGTTTTGATTTTCTGGATGGCTTAAAAGTAAAGCCACAAATTATTTTCATTACTTCAAAGGCTGAATATGCCATGAAAGCATTTGATTATGATGCTACTGATTACCTTCAAAAACCAATTGCAATCGATCGCTTTAATGCGTCAGTTAAAAGAGCAATAGATTTTCATTTGCTCAAAAAAGAAAATAAAGAGGATGAAGGTGAACACATATTCATAAAAAGCAACTTAAAAAAATTGAAAATTTTCACTTCAAAAATAAAATGGATTGAAGCATTTGGCGATTATGTAAAGGTAGTTACTGAAGATGACAGTAATTTAGTTCTTTCAACCATGAAATCCTTTGAAAACGATCTTTCAAAAGAAAAATTCATTAGAGTACACAAATCCTACATTATAAACATAGACAAAGTTGAACGCTTTAACAGCAAATTCGCTGAAATTGGTATAACAAAAATCCCTTTAAGCAGAAATAAAAAAGAAGATTTGGTCAAAGCATTGTCTTTTACGTAACATTGTAACACACAAATATATTAACCTACAAAAATTAGAATCCCTAACTTTATCTACCTACTAAAAATTCAGCGCTTTACTTTCTGTAAATCATTATAAATTAAAGACCTCTAAAGTTGTCAACTTTAGAGGTCTTTTTATAAAATACCATATAGATTTATCGAATGAAAAGAACAATTTAAAAATTAAATCCAAGAAAACCTCATTCTGTTTCCTATAAATAGAAGGTTTATTTACCAATAATAGTGAGTAATTAAAGTCTAAAAATTACTTTATAGCCAATTTTGTTTTAATGTACCGCCTATAAACCGAGAGAATAAAGTATCGTTTCTTTCGAAAACGTTTGAAGCCTCAAACTTTGCCCTTCACAACTTTGTTACCCGAAATAAAATTGATAATTTAGCGCAGTCAATTTATATACAAAAACACAATGAAAAATACTGCGCTTACGCACATACACGAGAGTTTGGGAGCAAAAATGCTTCCGTTTGCCGGATACAATATGCCCATTTTATATGAAGGAGTGAATGCGGAACATGAAACGGTGCGCAATGCCGTGGGTGTTTTTGACGTATCTCACATGGGTGAATTCCTGCTTACGGGTCCAAATGCATTGGCTTTGATTCAAAAAGTGACTTCAAATGATGCTTCGACTTTGACCATCGGAAAAGCGCAATATTCTTGCTTGCCAAACAATGACGGCGGAATTGTAGACGATTTGCTGGTTTATAAAATGAAGGACGAGCAGTATTTATTAGTCGTAAATGCGTCGAATATTGACAAGGATTGGGATTGGATTTCAGCTCAAAATGATTTGGGTGTGGAGATGAAAAACCTATCGGATGATTATTCTCTATTGGCTATTCAAGGACCAAAAGCGGTTGAAGCAATGCAATCGTTAACTTCAAAAGACTTATCAGCGATTCCGTATTATCATTTTGAAGTGGGTGAATTTGCGGGTATTGAAAACGTAATTATTTCGGCTACAGGATATACTGGTTCAGGAGGTTTTGAGATATATTGCAAAAATTCAGAAGTAGAACAAATTTGGAAAAAAGTTTTTGAAGCAGGTGCTGCTTTTGGCATCAAACCAATTGGTCTTGCAGCTCGTGACACGTTGCGATTGGAAATGGGTTTTTGTTTGTACGGAAATGACATCAACGACACGACATCACCACTGGAAGCTGGTTTGGGATGGATCACAAAATTCACAAAAGAATTCACGAATTCAGAAAATCTGAAAAAACAAAAAGAAGCCGGAGTTACTAAAAAACTGGTAGCTTTTGAAATGCAAGAACGTGCGGTGCCAAGACATGATTATGAAATCGTAGATGCATCCGGAAATGTAATCGGGATTGTAACTTCGGGAACGATGTCACCATCGATGAATAAAGGAATTGCTATGGGTTACGTAACTGTTGAAAATAGTGCTTTGGAAAGTGATATCTTTATCAGAATCCGTAAAAATGATGTTCCGGCCAAAGTGGTGAAATTACCTTTTTACAAGAAATAAAAATAAATGAAGAAACTTTCACTTGCATTTTTGCTGACTACATTTTCACTTTTTGGTCAAAATGAAGCAAAAACTTGTGAAACACTTTCTAAAATAAACGCGATATTACAACGCGAACATTATCAACCTAAACCGGTAGACGACAGTTTATCGGTTTTTGTTTTTGATGGTTTTATGGATGCTTTGGATTCGAACCGAAATTTATTTACCAAAATTGAATACGAAAAACTTCGCGAACACAGACTCCAACTGGACAATTACATTTTGCAAAATAATTGTTCTTTCATGAATGATTTCGTTGCTGTTTACACTTTGGCTTTAAACAGAAAAAAGAAAGTTTTAGAGAAAATACAGAAAGAATCATTTGATTACACTTCTACTGATTCCGTAAAATTTTCGAAGAAAAAATTTCCTTTTGATTTAGTTGCAACTGATTTAGAACGAGTTTGGAAAAAGAGAATTCGATATGATATCCTTGAAGATATTTCAAAGCTAAGTTCAAATTTAGATTCGTTAAATCAAAATTTTACCACTCTCGAAAAAATAACTAAAATAAAGTTATTTGATGCTAATTTGTGTCAGGTAAACAGTATTTTAGAGACTAAAGGCCGAATAGAAAGTGATTTACAGAATACTTTTTTAAATTTGTTTTGTACTTATTTTGATCCACATTCTAATTATTTTTCGTTGGCCGCAAAATCCAGTTTCATGTCGGGTTTGTCCACCAGTAAGCTTTCTTTAGGATTGAATGTTGGATTTAATGACAAAGAAGAAATTGTGATACGGGAAATAGTTCCAGGCGGGCCAGTGGCGAAAACCAATAAATTTGAGAAAGGCGATATTATCTTGAAGGTTTCCAATACTAAAGGAACCACTTACACGGTTTCCTGTTCTTCCATTGAAAAAATTGGAGAATTGATTTTTTTAGATTCCAATACTGACATTGAATTAACCATTCAGAAAAAAAACGGAGCTGTCATAACTGTATTTCTCAGAAAGCAAGTAATGAAAGCGACAGGTAATGTAGTGTATAGTTTTATTGCCGAAAAAGAAGCTAAAATAGGTTATATCAATATTCCCAGTTTTTATTCGAATTTTGATGGGAATTCCGTCCAAGGTTGTGCTGATGATGTTGCCAAAGAAATTATAAAACTTCAAAAAGATAACATATCAGGTTTAGTGATTGATCTCCAGAATAATGGTGGCGGTTCTATACAAGAAGCGATAAAATTAGCCGGAATGTTTATCGACATAGGTCCTTTATCCGTTTTAGTAGACAGTAAAGACCAACAAACGATCTTGAAAGATTTTAATCGCGGAAGCGTTTACAATGGTCCTTTAGTAGTGCTGATAAATGGAAACTCTGCATCAGCAAGCGAATTTTTTGCAGCTGCTATCCAAGATTACAACCGCGGAATGATCATCGGGAGCACCTCGTTAGGAAAAGCTACAATGCAGGCTATTTTGCCTTTGGACGAAAAAAACCAACAGGACTTTGTAAAAGTAACAATTGAAAAATTCTACAGAGTTTCCGGCAAAAGCCATCAAATCCAAGGAATTATACCCGATATTGCGCTACCGATTTTATTTGACAGTATTACTCCTCGTGAAGACAGTTACAAAACAGCTTTGAAAAATGATAACATTACTACCAAGGCGAGATTCAGTCCTTTGCCACGAACTTATTTCCCACAACTAACAGCATTAAGCCAAAAAAGAGTAAAAGCAAATGTTCGTTTTAATGAAATTAATGTAGCAAATGAACAGATTAATGCACTTTATAACAATCCTAAAAAACCAACACGATTAGTTTTTAAAGATGTGTTTGATGATGTACATGAAATTGACTCCCTTTGGGGAAAAGTCAAAAAAATAGTAGAAAGTGAAAGTGATTTTACTCTTTCGAATAATTCCTATGATGTAGAGAATTTAAAATTCGATACTTTTCAGCAAGAAAGTAATACTTACAAAATTAAAAATTTGAAAAACAGTCCGTATTTAGAAGAAGCAATTGCAATATTGAATGATTACAGAACTCTAATCAAATAAGTCAACCCTAAAATATGAAATCAACCTTTACCCTGCTCTTACTTTTGCTCGTTACAACGTTTACTAATGCGCAGGAATTCAAAACTCCCGTTGACTATTTGAATTACATCAGCAAGGAAACTGATATTATTTCCCGAACAACTTGGAAATACACTTCGGCTGTGGCACATAGCAAAAATGCCCGAAAAATTGATGTTACTCGAAAAACATTGGTAAAAAGTATACAAACCGCAACTAAAAAAATAGAAGCTTTGAAAGACGGTTACAAAGGGGATGTGGAATATAAAAATCAGCTTCTGGCCTATTTAGTAATTTCTGAAAAGCAAATCAATCAGGAATACGACAAAATAATAAACATGCAGGAAGTCGCTGAACAATCCTACGATTATATGGAAGCGTTTATTATGGCAAGAGATCTAGTCAATACTAAAAATAATGAAGAAGTTGACAAATTGAATGCTAACCAAAAAATATTTGCCAATAAATATGGGATTCAAATTGGGGAAGATAAAAGTGAATTGGGCAAAAAAATGAAAATATCTAATGAAGTTTTTGAAAATCATACCTAATTATATCTAATTTTTTTTAAGTGAATTTCACAGAATCGGTATTGATGAAAGCAATTGCTGATAACAATTTGAATGCAATACAACAAAACAGCAATGCTCTGGAACAATATTCGAATGAAGGTTTAGAAAAACTAAAGACCTTTAAAGCCTACAAAAATGATGTAATGCTTGTGAATGCTACCAAAAAAGTATTGGAATTCAGCAAAAAAGAAGCGGTAGAATTCGCTCCGGGAGTTGTTGCTTTTATGATGCTGAACCAAAAATTTCAGGAAAGTAAAAAAATAATGGACGACAAAGCCGCAAATGCAAGATCTAAAGCAGAAATTGATAATTTTAATTCGCTTTTAAACATTTTGAATAAAGAAGTAGGAACGTATAATAAACTCAATACAAAGTTCAACACAGAGCGCTCCAACGCGATCAATAACTGGAATACAACCGGAATAAATTTTATTTCAAAACACGTTCCAATTGATTAATAAAAATATTTGAAAAAATAACTAATAACTGTATTTTTGCAGTTCAAAATAAGAAATAGAAATGGGAAGAGCGTTTGAGTTTAGAAAAGGAAGAAAAATGAAACGTTGGTCAGCAATGGCCAAAGCATTTACCAGAATTGGAAAAGATATTGTAATGGCTGTAAAGGAAGGCGGACCAAATCCAGATGCCAACTCCAGATTAAGAGCTGTTATCCAGAACTCTAAGGCTGTGAATATGCCAAAAGAAAATGTGGAACGTGCCATTAAAAAAGCAACTGATAAAGACACAGCCAATTATAAAGAAGTTTTATTTGAAGGGTACGCGCCTCATGGAATCGCAATTCTAGTGGAAACTGCTACGGATAATAATAACAGAACGGTAGCTAATGTTAGAAGTTATTTTAACAAATGCAACGGAACTATGGGAACGCAAGGTTCCGTTGAATTCATGTTTGACCATACTTGTAACTTTAGAATTCCAGCAAACGGGATGGATCCTGAAGAATTAGAGTTGGAATTAATCGATTTTGGCGCTGAGGAAGTTTTTGAAGATGAAGACGGCATATTAATTTATGCGCCTTTTGGAAGCTTTGGAACCATCCAAAAAGAATTAGAAAACAGAGGATTGGAAATTCTTTCTTCCGGATTTGAAAGAATACCCCAAATCACTAAGAAAGTAACAGAAGCTGAAATGGCTGACATCGAAAAGCTAATTGAAAAACTGGAGGAAGATGATGATGTAATGAACGTGTATCACACTATGGAAGAAGCATAGATTTCCTATGTGGACATGCTAACTTAGCAATCAAACAGAGTTAACAAATAATCTTAGCTTATAAAGAGTAACAGTACTTCAGTTGTATAATTGACGCAAAAAATTCGAGATGTTTCGAGAAAGGAGCTTTCCTGGAAAAGGAAATTTAAAACTAAGTCCCGAACTAGAAAAATTAACGAATTGGAAAAAAGACTCAAAACGCTGATTTATATTGAGATACATTAAAAAAGAAATTGCCCTTTTCCAAGAGCGCTCGATGATTTATAGTTTCATTCAAAACAATGAACAACTATAACCAATTAAAAAAAGTGAAAGTGTTTCAAGTGAGGAATGGAAGATGTTACCGATGCAAAAAACAAACAATCACTGCAAACCAGCATCGAAAATTGCTATCAAAGAACAGATAACATTGATTTATTTTCAATCCACCAACGATACCGAAGTCCTATAATAACAATAGCACTTCGGAGTATTGGTTAAAAATTTCAATACCCGAGCGATAGCGAACTGTGAAGCAATATTTTGAAATTTGGCACAACAGAAAAAGAATGCACTCTGCTTTGAATGATGCAACTATTGAAGAATTTAACGATCAAATTAATTACAAAAATATAGCCTAACTTAATGTGCAGTTTTCATTTGCATATCCAAAGAATCTTTGAGAAAAAAAAAGAGGGATAAATAAAGGGTAATATTGAAGAATATTTGAATACTAATTAACTAGTGAAAAAGAGTAATTTTTAGTGAAAAATTTAGCAGTCATTTTGAATTGAAATCAAGTAGTTAAAATCACTGGAATTTGCGCAATAGCAGCAGGAATGATTGGATTTATTATCCTAAAATTAATTTTAGAAAAAAGGGAACTACCTGAAAGAAAAGTACCTTGCAGTATGAGCTTCCAGATCCTAATTTATCATTTTACTAATTTTATCATGATTCAGGATTTTTAACAAACGCCCTTTTTTTTCAATTAGACCTTCATTTTTAAATTCTGTAAGTGTGCGGCTAACCGTTTCAATGGCTGTTCCGGACAATGCAGCAAGATCATCCCTGCTGATACTAACACTGTCAATTGCACTGTTGCTTTTTTTAAACATACGTAGTATCGCTTCTGCAATTCTTTTCCGTACTGATTGATAGGCGAGTTGCAAGAGGTACGCATCTTTATTACGGATTTCATTGGATAGAATTTCAAGAAACTTTCCTGAAACATCTGGATAAAGCCGTAATAACTCATCAAACTGTGATTTAGGAAAAAAGAATAAAGAACTGTCCTCTAAAGCAGTTGCAGTATCATCGTATGGTTTATTGCAAAGGATAACATTATTCCCAAAAAAATCTTCTGTCTGGTAAATACCCGTCATTAGTTCACGTCCTTCCTCAGTCATCTTTATCGTCTTAATTTTCCCTGAAAGCACTAAATAAATACCTGTAGCACTATCCCCTTCATAATATACCACTTTATTCTTCTTGAATAACCTACTTTTACGTTCGGCAATGATTTTTTTTAATTCAATCAATCCTTCGTTTTTAGGAATTAGATTATCCAGTTGTTCTAGCGATCTGCTATAAAAATCATGCTGCAAATCTTTTTTCTTTAATCTGATTTCGATTGCATTTAAGAGTTCTAATCTTCCAAATGGCTTGGTAAGATAATCATCGGCGCCCATTTCCATTCCTTTGCGTAAATCAAATCGTTCCGATTTAGAAGTAATAAAAATAAAAGGAATATTGGATGTTTCAGCATTTTTATTAATAAGGTATAATACATCATAACCATCCAGGTCGGGCATCATAATATCACATAAAATAATATCTGGTATATCTGTCATAGCAATTTCAAGACCTTGTTTGCCGTTTTTACCTACGGTAACTTCATAATTGGCTAATTCAAGTATTTCAACTATATTATCCCTTATTTCTTTATTATCTTCTATTACTAGTATTTGCTCATGTATTTGAAAATTTTAACGTAAATAATGTTCCTTTATCTATAACACTACTATAAGAAATTTCTCCCTCCATAAGAGCTATGTACCGGGCGACAATATTTAAACCAAGTCCGGTTCCGGGAATGTTTCCCGTATTATGTGCTCTAAAGAAAGGCTTAAATAAATGCTTTTGGTCTTTTTCAGGAATACCTATTCCTTCATCTTTTACCTTAATGATACAATGCGTATCATTGATTTCGGTTGTAAAATCTATTCGAGAGGTATCACTAGAATATTTTATAGCATTAGTAATTAAATTAATAACACTATTCTTAATTAAATTCTGGTCCAATTTGATTCGCTTTTGAACACCATAATGTGCAAAGTGAATTTGCTGTTCTCCTTTTGATAATAATTGCATCTCTTCCGTAATTTCTTGGGCTAATTGCTCCAAATCAAAACAAGTTAGATTTGCCTTTACCTTACCTACTTCTAATTTTTCTATGTACAAAAAATCATTTAGCACGGTAGTCAAATTTGTTACAGCATCAATTATTTTTCCTGCATGTTTAACGATATTGGGGTTTTCTAATGGTTCTGCATATTTTTCAATAAGTGATGCTGATAATTGTGCTGTACTCAATGGTGTACGGAACTCATGAGAAGCCATTGATAAAAAACGGTTTTTTAATTTACTCAGCGCCTTTTCTTTTTCTAAAGTTATACTCACTTTTTCTTTTGATTTTTCAAGTGCTTTAATAGTTTCTTTCAAGGTCTTTGTACGTTGCTCAACAAGCTCTTCCAAATGAGATGCGTAATTTTTCAAACGTATCTCATCTTTTTTTGTTTTGTAAGATCATGTATAAATCCGGCATAAATTCTTCTTCCAGCATTCTTTACTTCGCTTACACCAAGTTTAAAAGGAAATTGGTATCCCTCTTTAGTTCTTCCTATGAGTTCTCTTCCAATGCCTATGATCTGAGCTTGATCGGTACTTTTATAATGCTGAAGGTAGTCATCGTTTGATTCTTTATCTCGATTAGGCATTAGCATTGAGATATTGTTTCCTAAAACTTCTTGCTCTGTATAAGCAAATAGTTTGCATGCCACTGGATTAATGCTTTCTATAATTCCAACATCATCCATAATTATTATGCCGTTAATGGCATTGTATACGAGGGCATGTAGTAAGGTAGCGTTTTCCATAACTTGTATATCCAATGAGCGTTGTTTACTTGTAAAGATAACTTAAACCAGCCCCTAAATACTTTCACGATAAGGGTTATATATTGTAAAATTCACTCCTTTAATAGTTATAATAAGTGATATAAATCACATAAAGTACCTCTCTAGCTCATTTCTTTCTCCTGCTATTTATTCCAACTTTGCCTTAGCAAAGAATGATAAAACATTTAAAAGCACAATATAGAAAAAATGAAAACTGATGGAATTTTACAAGAGCATGTAATACATAGCTTACAGCAAGCATCAGCTATTTATTATTGTAAAATAGTAGTGGTTCCAAATAATGATATAATAATGCTTAGTGATATAGTTGAGCATTATACAACGTAAATAAAAGCCTAAAATATAGCAAGAGAGGTTATAGGTGTAAAATCAACAAGTAATGAAATTGTTCTCCTATTAAACGGAAGGGAAGAGAAAAAATATAATGAAATTACTAATGAAATACTAATGATTTTCAGATGGAATTGGAATACATTAAACGATACCATTAAAGTCAAGGTGATCAATGGATAGGTCACCCTTTCAGGAGAAATAGAATGGAACTATCAAAAAGAAGCCGCTAAAGTAATAATAACTAACCTAATTGGTGTAAAAGGCACACGTAATGCTATCTCTATAAAATCTCAAAATAAAGGTCAAATAGATAAACTAACTCTCCAGGTAACACTACAAAACAATCGCAATTTAGATTGTAAAAAAAATTGAAGTAGTAATTTCTAAATACAATATAGTCTTAAAAGGAACTGTTGATTATTCCCATCAGAAAGAGCTTGCTGGCCGTATAACGTGGAAAGCAACAGTAGTTATAAATGTTGATAATTAATTATTAATTGAAGAAGACTAAATAATACCAAATGAAAATAATTTAAAAACTATGCATTTGTATGAATCGCGCTGATGCAGAAATCATAGACTTCACTGATTGGCTTAAGGCTACAGAAGCAATTTTACTTCATTTTGATGTTCAAGACAAACAGGAAACCTTGCAACAAGTGAAAGCGAAATGCACAACAAACAACAATAGCAAAAACAGAATTATTACTATAAAAGTTAGCGAGCATAATTGAAGATTTTGAGGAAGTTTTACTTTTTTGGTCCAACCAATACAAAGTCGGAACTACTTAATTTTTTAATAGAAAAGCATCATTTTGACAATATAAAAACAGAAAGTATCGATACTGATAACCAGCCCGATAATTAGCAACAGGAATTTATTAGAGAATATTTCAAACATGTTAAAGTAAATGCGTGGTAAATAGTTTCGAGCATCATGATTAACATACTTTTAAAAGTATGTTAATCATGATTTAAACCAAGTGCTTTTAAGTTAAATCTTGCTTCTATAATTAATGAAAAGTCTCTTTTAAGAAAAGCCGAATAAATAACTATAAATTAAACATCCTTACTCTGAAAATACTTTTTTTAATCCTTGCATTTAAAGCGCCAACTGCGCCAATATACATGAATACAACAGTAAAAAAAGTTAAAAACTGAACAAGAAAAGCTCACAAACAAATCTCTTTTTTCAAATAAAAAATAAAAAAACAACTGATATGAAAATACTAATCGTACTTACCTCACATGCAGATTTAGGAACAAGTGGTGAAAAAACTGGGTTTTGGGTTGAAGAATTTGCTGCACCCTATTTTGTTTTTTTAGATGCGGGAGCAACAATAACCATTGCCTCACCAAAAGGTGGTCAACCGCCTGTTGATCCAAAAAGCGAAGCCGAAGATGCGCAAACTGCAGACACCAAAAGATTCTATAAAGACCCTATTGCCATAGACCTCGTAGCACATTCATTAAAACTAAGCACTATATATCAAGAAGATTATGATGCCGTTTTTTACCCTGGCGGTCATGGTCCGCTTTGGGATCTAGCAACTGATAAAAATTCTATCAATCTTATTGAAGGATTCTATAACCATCAAAAGCCAATCGCCTTCGTATGCCATTCTCCTGCTGCTTTAGTCAATGTAAAAGCAAAAAATGGCGAACCTTTGGTTAAAGGAAAACAACTTACTTGCTTTTCTAATACCGAAGAGGAAGCGTTGAAATTAACAAAGGTAGTGCCATTTTTACTTGAAGATGAACTGATTAAAAACGGTGCTCATTACAATAAAGGTAACGGTTTGGAATCCTATGTAAAACAAGACGGATTGCTAATTACTGGACAAAATCAAGCCTCATCAGCAGCAACGGCAAAATTGCTTCTTGAAACCTTAAAAGGCAAAAAATAGGTAACAATCTACGAAATTCTACAAATTTTATCAGCATCATTACTTGATAAAACACCTGTAAATGAATTACTTATGAAATCAGATTACAATAATGTCAATGAACTTGATTCTAACCAGCTGGTTTTCAACTTATTTTAAGTGGACACTAGTGACATTCAATATTAAATATGATAGCCTACATAAAAGACCAGTTAACTCTGGCTGGAAAATTTTCTTTGTTTATTGGAAGATTTTTTAGAGAGATTTTTATACCGCCTTTTCAGTTCAATGAATTCATCCGTCAATGTTACACTACAGGCTACAAATCCCTTCCTCTAGTAAGAGTATTATAGGTTTGTATATTGGGTTTTTACTAATCAATCCAGACCTACAATGACAAAATTTGGCGCTGAGTCATGGTTGCCAAGTATGGTTTCGCTCTCACTAATTAGGGAGATTGCTCCTGTCATTACGGCCTTGATTTGCGCTGGAAAAATTGCTTCTGCGATTGGTGCTGAATTGGGTGCTATGAAAGTAACATCACAGTTGGATGCCATGGAAGTATCTGCAATCGATCCTTATAAATATCTTGTGGTGACTCGAATTTTGGCCACCACCTTTATGGTTCCCTTGTTGGTAATTGTTGCTGATTTAGTGGGTATTTTCGGAGGCTACATTGGTTACAATGTCCATAGTAAAATAAGTTTATTCCGCTATTTTTCAGCAGTAATTGAGCACCTTGATTTTGTAGATCTTCGACCAGCTACTATAAAAACATTCTTTTTTGGATTTTTTATTGGTGTTATTGGGTGCTATAAAGGATTTAATACTTCTGGAGGAACCGCAAGCGTCGGTCAAGCAGCCAATTCAGCGGTGGTAACTGCTTCACTATCTATTTTTATTATTGATGAATTAGCTGCTCAAATAACCGATTTATTTTTCTAAAATCATGAATGAAAAACCTTTAATTTCGATTACTAACCTCCATAAATATTTTGGGAAAAATAAAGTGTTGAACGGAATAGATCTCACTGTAGATAAGGGCGACGCTTTGGTAATTCTGGGTCGATCTGGTTCTGGTAAATCAGTTACAATTGAATGTATTGTTGGATTACTAGAAGTCGATAGCGGAAAAATAGAAGTTTTTGGTACTGATATTACAAAACTAAAATACAAGGAACTCAATAAAATTCGCATGAGAATTGGTTTCCTATTTCAGAACGGTGCCTTGTACGATTCAATGTCGGTAAGGGAAAATTTAGCTTTTACTTTAAAACATCATACAAATAATCTACCCGAGGAAGAAATCGATAGACAAATCAATGAAACGTTGGAAAGCGTTGGATTAGAAGAGGCAATTGACAAAATGCCTTCAGAATTAGCAGGTGGAATGGTAAAACGTATTGGACTAGCAAGAACCTTAATTATCAAACCTGAAATCATTCTTTATGATAAACCAACGGCAGCATTAGATACAATTACTGCAAAAGAAATTAGTGAACTGATACTCTCAGTCCAAAAAAAATACAAAGCAACCTCATTAATCATTACGCACGACATAAGTTGTGCAAAAATGACTGGTAATCGAATTATGATTATAAAAGAGGGGGTAATATACGCCGAAGGAACATATACTGAACTAAAAAATAGCGCTGATGATTGGGTACATTCTTTTTTCGAATAGAATCACCCTAATCAAAAGTTATTAGCCTAAAAAAATTTTAAAGAGATATGATGAAAAAAAAGACAAATAATACTTGGAAATTAGGGCTGTTCGTCATTACATCTCTTGTCGTTTTTTTCGGCACTATTTATTTTATTGGCAAAAGCCAGAACCTTTTTGGTTCGACCTTTCACTTGTAAGCACATTTTAAAAATGCAAATGGGCTTACTATCGGAAATAATGTATTGCTAGCGGGAATAAATATCGGAACAATAAAAGAAATTGATTTTGTTTCTGATTCTACAGTACTCGTCAATATGGTTATCCGTTCTGAAATTCAGCAATACATAAAAAAAGACGCTTCTGCAATTATAGGGTCTGATGGATTAATGGGAGACAAAGTCTTGATGATCTTACCTGGAACAAATTCACGGGAAATTGTAAAGGACTATTCAATGATTACTGCGCTCGAAGCCGTTGGGATGGAAGACTTAATGAGCGGTCTGAAAAAAAGTATCGATAATGCCCAAATAATTACAAAACAACTTTCGGAATTTAGCTATAAGATAAATAATGGAAAAGGCACACTATCAAAAATACTCACCAACGAAGAATTTGCTGAAAACATAAACAAAACATTGAACAACCTTGAAACGGGAACTAGCGAATTTGTAACATTTACAAAAAAAATGAATACCAAAAACGGTACACTATCAAAACTGATGACTGATCCAACATATGCAAATAGTATCGAAAGATCTTTAATTTCATTTGAAAAAAGCGCTGCAGATATAAATGTTTTCTCGGCAAATCTCAATAATAAAAAAGGCGTTGTATCCAAACTACTCGGACAAAAAACGGCCAATACTTTAGATTCTACCTTAATTAACCTTCAAACGGGTACAAAAAAATTAAATGAAATAGAGGAAGCAATAAAACAAAGCTTTCTTTTTCGTGGGTATTTTAGAAGACAGGAAAAAGCTAAAGTTAAAAAGCAAAAAGAGATAAAGGAATTAACAAAATAAGTAGATACCTAAATCTAAAAAATGAAGCGAATCGAATACTATTTACCAAGTATAAATTTTTATATCAACAAACTTAATGTTTTTTTAACAAATTAAACACCTAATAGAATACTAAAATTTAACACTTTATTTATAATTCATTTGACAAAACAGATACTTCAGGTTACTACGCTAGAGCCAAAGAAGGGCTTGAATTACTGAACAAATCGTAAAGTAAAAAAATCACTTATTGCAAAAAGCAAGGTCATTTCAGACCTGATAGTTATAATGTATTTTTGAACTTAATTACAAACTAAAAAAGCTTCAAAATGAAAAGCAATGAAGAACTGCAGAAAAAATGTAGTCGATGGAATCAACTGCGAACCTCTTTTGCAGGCTGCCAAAATTGGAGTAATGGTACAACATGGAGTAGTAACACTAACAGGGTCTGTAAATATATTTGCAAAAAGAGCCGAAGCAGAGCACACTGCAAAAAATGTAATAGGTGTAAGAAAAGTGTTTGAAAACATCAATGTAATCTGTAATGTTAATGACAAAAGAACGGATGTTGATATTATAGCAGCAATTCAAAATGCTTTCAACTGGCATTGTGACATCCCAATAGATAAGGTAACAGTATTGGTCAAAAATAGCTGGGGTCTACTCGAGTGGCGAATTAGAGCGAAATTACCAAAAAGAAGCTTCGAAAAATGTAGTTTGTCATCTTATTGGAATTACAGGCATAACTAATGATATTATTATTACTACTTCATGACTCTTATCACATTTTAACTATTCTGAACTTAAATTAATGGAACAAAATCAAGGTACATTTAATCTATAATTGGAAGAGATTAACATACCACCAACTGAGCATTCAAAAGATAAATTAAAATTAAAAGGTTCTTTATATAGTATTTCAGTTCAAGATTTTCTAATTCTAGAACACAAAGTTTTTCTTTATGGAAAAAGAAGAAAATAAATTAATTTAACCACTAACAAAGTTGTTATTATAGACTGTAATATAGCAGGGATCAATTCTAAAAGTTGTAGGAAAATATTAAAAAGTTGATTTTTGCATTTCTAAATCAGATTCAAATACAAGATTCTTATAGCGAACTTAACAAATTGTTATTACCAGAGATTATTGTGGATTATTTTGAATTGACTTCTTATAAAAAAGCGGAAGAAATACTTCATTTGCATTTAAAAGAAATTAATTCGATTCCTAAAGAGTATCGACAAAATAAATTAAGGTCCAATGGATTCTTTGACAAGATAATCGTTCAAGATTTTCTAATTCGCGGACACCAAGTATATCTTCATATCACACGTAGAAGATAGCTCAATGAAGAAACTGGGCAAGTCGTCTTTAGTCCCGAAACTTCGGGAGGAATTTAGTAGCAGACGGAACTCGGGTAACACAGGAGTTTGCGTCTTTTTTAAAAGAAATCAATAGATTCCAAGCCAAATGATTGTAATGCCATTGCCTCTTTCTATGGTGTTAGCGGTAAAAATTTACAATAACACTACAAAGATTTCCTAAGTGATTTCAAATCTTGGTATCAAATAAAACACGCAAAAGATTGGCTATTTTTTGTTAAAAACATTGGAAAACCTTTATCAATAGGCGAAACCTCGTTATCTAATGGCGAACTCTATACCATTTTGACAGACAAAACAGCCAAAGGCAAAAAGGGCTCTATAGTGGCCATGGTTGCAGGAACTAAAGCCGAAACGGTAATTGCGATTATTGTAAAATCCCTCTTAAACAACGAAACTTAGTCACAGAAACCACTCTTGATATGGCAGGAAATATGGGCCTTATTGCCAAGAAATGTTTCCCAAATGCAACTCGTGTTATCGACCGTTTTCACGTACAAAAACTAGCTACAGAAGCTTTACAAGAAATAAGAACCAAATACCGCTGGCAATCGATAGAATAGGAAAATGAAGCTATAGAGAAAGCCAAGAAAAGAAAAAAAGGTTAGAATCTGAAGTTTTGACTAATGGAGATACTCTTAAACAATTATTGGCAAGAAGTCGTTATTTCTTATACAAAAACAAATTAAAATAGTCGAAAAACCAACTAGAACAAGCCCATTTCTTGTTTGAATTATATCCCTATATTCAAAAAGCATATAATCTAACTCAAGACTTATGAAATATTTTTGAAAAAACAACCAATAAAATAATTGGTTTTGCCAGACCTGCCAAATGGCACGAAAAAGTAAATCAATCTGGGTTCAAATCATCCAATAGAACATCAAGAACAATAATAAATCATTATCAAAACATATTGAACTATTTTAACAACAGAAGTATAAATGCCTCAGCGGAATCCTTCAATGATAAAATAAAAGCTTTTAGATCTCAATTCAGAGGAGTGAGAAATATAGAATTCTTTCTCTTTAGACTAACTAATATTTATGCTTAATTTTTATCGCTCCACAGGTTTTAGGATTGATCCAGCATTTAGAAGTTAAATCAGAGTTGCGAGAAACGTAGCATTTTTCCTTTTAAAGCTGACTAATATTGATGCATAATTTCTGCTACTCCACAACTTTTGGGCTTGATCCATTATTTCATTATAGAATTAACAATAAAGTAAAAAGCACTACAAATAAAAAACTTCAGCTAGCGCTAGCCAACTAAAGTTTCTTGTACTCAGAGCGGGACTTGAACCCGCACGAACATTGCTGTTCACTGGATTTTAAGTCCAGCGTGTCTACCAATTTCACCATCCGAGCATTTTGTGGTACCTCCAGGGATCGAACCAGGGACACATGGATTTTCAGTCCATTGCTCTACCATCTGAGCTAAGGTACCTATGGCCTTTTTTATAATAAAACAATGAATAAAAAACCCTATTCCAATTAGGGAACGGGATTTTCAAAGAAAGGCGACGACATACTCTCCCACATAACTGCAGTACCATCTGCGCAGGCGGGCTTAACTACTCTGTTCGGGATGGGAAGAGGTGAGCCCCGCCGCAATAACCACCTTAAGAGGTTATAATTGCTTTGGGCAATTATTTGCAAGTCGTAATTCGTAATTATGAATTCGTAATTGCAATAATATCTTAACATACTGAGATAAAGAAAAGTTTTTTTGTTAGAAAGTTTCTTCTCTCCCGATTTGCATCGGGAGAGAAAAGCGTACATAAGCTTACGGGTTATTAGTACTACTCGACTATGACATTACTGCCTTTACATCTATAGCCTATCAACGTGGTCATCTCCCACGACCCTTAAAAGAAATCTCATCTTGTGGTGGGTTTCGCGCTTATATGCTTTCAGCGCTTATCCCTTCCAAACGTAGCTACTCTGCGATGCCACTGGCGTGACAACAGATACACTAGAGGTTTGTCCAATTCGGTCCTCTCGTACTAGAATCAGATCCACTCAAATTTCTTGCGCCCACAGTAGATAGAGACCGAACTGTCTCACGACGTTCTGAACCCAGCTCGCGTGCCACTTTAATGGGCGAACAGCCCAACCCTTGGGACCTTCTCCAGCCCCAGGATGTGACGAGCCGACATCGAGGTGCCAAACCCCCCCGTCGATATGAGCTCTTGGGGGAGATCAGCCTGTTATCCCCGGCGTACCTTTTATCCTTTGAGCGATGGCCCTTCCATGCGGAACCACCGGATCACTATGCTCTACTTTCGTACCTGATCGACCTGTATGTCTCTCAGTCAAGCTCCCTTATGCCATTGCACTCTACGCACGGTTACCAAGCGTACTGAGGGAACCTTTAGAAGCCTCCGTTACTCTTTTGGAGGCGACCACCCCAGTCAAACTACCCACCAAGCAATGTCCCCCGCATAACGGGGTTAGGCCTCAGATAAACAAAGGGTTGTATTTCAACAATGACTCCACAACGCCTAGCGACGCCACTTCACAGTCTCCAACCTATCCTACACATCATTTATCCAAGGTCAATACTAAGCTATAGTAAAGGTGCACAGGGTCTTTTCGTCCCACTGCGGGTAAGCGGCATCTTCACCGCTACTACAATTTCACCGAGCTCATGGCTGAGACAGTGTCCAGATCGTTACACCATTCGTGCAGGTCGGAACTTACCCGACAAGGAATTTCGCTACCTTAGGACCGTTATAGTTACGGCCGCCGTTTACTGGGGCTTCATTTCAATGCTTCTCCGAAGATAACATCTCCACTTAACCTTCCAGCACCGGGCAGGTGTCAGGCCCTATACTTCATCTTACGATTTTGCAGAGCCCTGTGTTTTTGATAAACAGTCGCCTGGACCTCTTCACTGCGGCCAGCATTGCTGCTGGCGACCCTTCTCCCGAAGTTACGGGTCTATTTTGCCTAATTCCTTAGCCATGAATCTCTCGAGCACCTTAGGATTCTCTCCTCGACTACCTGTGTCGGTTTGCGGTACGGGTACTTATTACCTGAAGTTTAGAGGTTTTTCTTGGAAGCCCTTAGGCGCACTATCTCTTTGTCCGAAGACTCCGAGTACTATCGTATTTCCCCAAAACCCGTGGATTTGCCTGCGGGTCTTATAGGTAGGTACTTCAACGAACTATTCCGTCAGTTCGCGGCGCTTTCATCACTCCGTCACCCCATCACAGTAATAACTAGTACGGGAATATTAACCCGTTGTCCATCGACTGTCCCTTTCGGGTTCGCCTTAGGTCCCGACTAACCCACAGCTGATTAGCATAGCTGTGGAAACCTTAGTCTTTCGGTGTGCGGGTTTCTCGCCCGCATTATCGTTACTTATGCCTACATTTTCTTTTCTAACCAGTCCAGCAGGCCTTACGACTCACCTTCAACCCTGTTAGAATGCTCCCCTACCACTTAGAGTAAACTCTAAATCCATAGCTTCGGTAATATACTTATGCCCGATTATTATCCATGCTCGTCCGCTCGACTAGTGAGCTGTTACGCACTCTTTAAATGAATGGCTGCTTCCAAGCCAACATCCTAGCTGTCTGGGCAGACAAACCTCGTTCTTTCAACTTAGTATATATTTGGGGACCTTAGCTGATGGTCTGGGTTCTTTCCCTCTCGGACTTGGACCTTAGCACCCAAGCCCTCACTGTTATGAAACATTATATAGCATTCGGAGTTTGTCAGGAATTGGTAGGCGGTGAAGCCCCCGCATCCAATCAGTAGCTCTACCTCTATATAACTTTACGCATAACGCTGCACCTAAATGCATTTCGGGGAGTACGAGCTATTTCCGAGTTTGATTGGCCTTTCACCCCTACCCACAGGTCATCCGAAGACTTTTCAACGTCAACCGGTTCGGTCCTCCACTGTGTGTTACCACAGCTTCAACCTGCCCATGGGTAGATCACACGGTTTCGCGTCTAACACTACTGACTAAAGCGCCCTATTCAGACTCGCTTTCGCTACGGATCCGTGGCTTAACCACTTATCCTTGCCAGCAACGTTAACTCGTAGGCTCATTATGCAAAAGGCACGCCGTCACCCCACGAAAGGGCTCCGACCGCTTGTAAGCGTATGGTTTCAGGATCTATTTCACTCCGTTATTCACGGTTCTTTTCACCTTTCCCTCACGGTACTGGTTCACTATCGGTCTCTCAGGAGTATTTAGCCTTAGCGGATGGTCCCGCCAAATTCAGACAGGATTTCTCGTGTCCCGCCCTACTCAGGATACCACTATCGTTATCTTCTTTTACTTATACAGGGCTATCACCTTCTTTGGCTCTACTTTCCAGTAGATTCTAATTCAATCCGCAACAAATAACGTGGTCCTACAACCCCAATATTGCCGTAACAACATTGGTTTGGGCTAATCCGCGTTCGCTCGCCACTACTTACGGAATCACTTTTGTTTTCTTCTCCTCCGCCTACTTAGATGTTTCAGTTCAGCGGGTTTGCCCACCTATCGGTGTACTATGTCTTCAACATAGTGGGTTGCCCCATTCGGGTATCTACGGATCAATTCGTGTGTGCCAATCCCCGTAGCTTTTCGCAGCTTATCACGCCCTTCATCGCCTCTGAGAGCCAAGGCATCCCCCATACGCCCTTATTTTGCTTATTGTACCAATCTTAAAATTAATTAAGACCGTTTCTTTTACTTGTCTAATGATAAACAAACAAAAAATGCTTTCTACTTTTTATTATTTTCTTATCTCAATATGTCAATGAACTTTTTCTTTTTGAATAAAGAACATAGAGAATAGATAATAGACTTAATCTATATTCTTTTTTCTATATTCTATCTTCTCGAAGATAGTGGAGAATAACGGAGTCGAACCGTTGACCTCCTGCGTGCAAGGCAGGCGCTCTAGCCAGCTGAGCTAATCCCCCAATCTTTTTTAATTATGAATTGTGAATTATGAATTATGAATTATTGTAATTCGTAATCTTTCAACCCTAGAATTTCCTTTCAATCTGTTTCTATGAACGTTTTTGTATAAATACTTAATAATAAGTACTTAATGCTTTTTTTGTTGTCTCGGACAGACTCGAACTGTCGACCCCTACATTATCAGTGTAGTACTCTAACCAGCTGAGCTACGAGACACTCTTTTTTTTGAGTAAAGAATAAAGACTTAAGATTATAGACTAAATCTATGCTCTATATTCTATTTTCTTTTCTCTCTTTTTTATATAAATTAACAGCAAGAGTAATAAAATGTTGAAACTTGTTTCCAACTTGAACTTTCGTCTTCTTTCCCTAGCGTGTATTACTACTAACACTAAGGCTCTAGAAAGGAGGTGTTCCAGCCGCACCTTCCGGTACGGCTACCTTGTTACGACTTAGCCCTAGTTACCAGTTTTACCCTAGGCAGCTCCTTGCGGTCACCGACTTCAGGCACCCCCAGCTTCCATGGCTTGACGGGCGGTGTGTACAAGGCCCGGGAACGTATTCACCGGATCATGGCTGATATCCGATTACTAGCGATTCCAGCTTCACGGAGTCGAGTTGCAGACTCCGATCCGAACTGTGACCGGTTTTATAGATTCGCTCCTGGTCGCCCAGTGGCTGCTCTCTGTACCGGCCATTGTAGCACGTGTGTAGCCCAAGGCGTAAGGGCCGTGATGATTTGACGTCATCCCCACCTTCCTCACAGTTTGCACTGGCAGTCTTGTTAGAGTTCCCGACTTGACTCGCTGGCAACTAACAACAGGGGTTGCGCTCGTTATAGGACTTAACCTGACACCTCACGGCACGAGCTGACGACAACCATGCAGCACCTTGTAAATTGTCTTGCGAAAAGTCTGTTTCCAAACCGGTCAATCTACATTTAAGCCTTGGTAAGGTTCCTCGCGTATCATCGAATTAAACCACATGCTCCACCGCTTGTGCGGGCCCCCGTCAATTCCTTTGAGTTTCATTCTTGCGAACGTACTCCCCAGGTGGGATACTTATCACTTTCGCTTAGCCACTGAGATTGCTCCCAACAGCTAGTATCCATCGTTTACGGCGTGGACTACCAGGGTATCTAATCCTGTTCGCTACCCACGCTTTCGTCCATCAGCGTCAATCAATTAGTAGTAACCTGCCTTCGCAATTGGTATTCCATGTAATCTCTAAGCATTTCACCGCTACACTACATATTCTAGTTACTTCCTAATAATTCAAGTCAGACAGTATCAATGGCCGTTCCACCGTTGAGCGATGGGCTTTCACCACTGACTTATCTGACCGCCTACGGACCCTTTAAACCCAATGATTCCGGATAACGCTTGGATCCTCCGTATTACCGCGGCTGCTGGCACGGAGTTAGCCGATCCTTATTCTTACGATACCGTCAAGTCTCTACTCGTAGAGGTGTTTCTTCTCGTATAAAAGCAGTTTACAATCCATAGGACCGTCATCCTGCACGCGGCATGGCTGGATCAGGCTTGCGCCCATTGTCCAATATTCCTCACTGCTGCCTCCCGTAGGAGTCTGGTCCGTGTCTCAGTACCAGTGTGGGGGATCTCCCTCTCAGGACCCCTACCCATCGTTGCCTTGGTAAGCCGTTACCTTACCAACTAGCTAATGGGACGCATGCTCATCTTTCACCGTTGTGACTTTAATATCATGTTGATGCCAACTCGATATACTATGAGGTATTAATCCAAATTTCTCTGGGCTATCCCTCTGTGAAAGGTAGATTGCATACGCGTTACGCACCCGTGCGCCGGTCTCTAATTCCGAAGAACTATACCCCTCGACTTGCATGTGTTAAGCCTGCCGCTAGCGTTCATCCTGAGCCAGGATCAAACTCTTCATCGTATATTGTACGCTTGATTGCTCAAGCTATTGTTATTCGACTAAATTCTAGTGGTTTTTTCAAATCTCTCGATTCTATTACTCTTATTCTTGTGTTCTAAGATCTCTCTTAAAACGGCTGTCAATTCAATATGTCTAGGAACGTGTTCTTATCTTGTTTTTAACTCCTTTTAACACTTGTTATAGTGTTTCTCGAAGCGGGTGCAAAAGTACAACTTTCTTTTTAACTGGCAAGAAAAATTTGAAGTTTTTTTAAGATAAATTTTATCTCGTTTGCTTCTCTTTTCTTATCAATCTATCAAGGAACTTTGAGCGTCTTGCGGGGTGCAAATGTAACATCCGTTTTCTAATCTCACAAGCTTTTTGAATCTTTTTTAGAAAATAAATTTTCTCTTTTGATTAACTTTACTTGCCAGTATTTGAAAGAACGTCTGCGTCATTGCGGGTGCAAAACTAACTCCTTTATACCGTTATTCAAGCTTTTTTAAACCTTTTTTTTACCCTTTTCTTAACTTTTACTTTAACTTGCTGAAAACATGGTTTTTGAAGTGTGAAGTTTTTTAAACAAAATAGCAATCTATTAGCCGATACACGCCATTTCAATCCAAAATTACCTATTTCAGTGCGATTATACGGCTACCAACTTCCCTCCCTTATTGACTAAAGCTTTCAAAATTCAATCTTTATTCATGTTTTAACTGCTCTTCAACGCGCACTACTCCTATTAAAAGTTTGTCTAGCCTATTTTATATGGAGAAAAACTATTGTATCAATAAAATGACTTTATCCTTTACCTTATATAGGACGAGGCTTTTCTAATTTCTCCTGTATATAAGGTAACCGAATCTTGTGTTGGCGTTAGTTCTTATCCTCTTGATTGAACTGGATATCTTGATTATTCTAAACCCGCGTTAGGGATAGAAGCGGAAAGCCCACAGTCTCGTCTTTTCGGACGAGACGAGGACTTGTAGCGAATAGCCCGACTCATTATATAAAGAAAGGCGATTATCCTTTACGATAATCGCCTTTCTTTATATAATGAGGAACGCACTGATGAATTTTATTTTTTCAGCCTTTCTATTATCATATTAGAGATTACGGATTTATCTTGAAGCAAGATATCTTTATGGCCAGCATATTGATCTTTTGACTTTATCAACAGCCATGTATTTTCCTGTTTTGTTTTAAGTTTTACCAATGCGAATTCGCCTTTCAGTTTTTTCCCATTAAGAATAAAACTAAGATGTCCTTTTTGTAAATTGGCTTTTGCTTTGCTTTCAAGTTTATCTGACGGATCTTCATCAGCCAATGTATATGTTCCGTTATCCCATACGATAACACTTCCAGCACCGTAATTCCCCTCTGGAATAGTGCCTTCAAAATCTTTGTAAGAATAAGGATGATCTTCAACCATAATAGCCAATCTTTTATCAGCCGGATTCATAGATGGTCCTTTGGGAACGGCCCAGCTTTTTAATACACCATCCATTTCCAATCGGAAATCATAATGCAAGTGTGAAGCCGCATGTTTTTGCACCACGAAAATTAATTCGGATGTTGATTTCTTAATTTCACCTTCTGGTTCGACTGTGGAATTAAAATTACGCTTTTGATTGTATTCCGTTAAAGACATAATTAATTCGATTGTCATTTAAAATTTACGACAAAATCTTAAACTAAATTTTATCTCCAGTATTCTCATCTAAATTACTATGATTATCACCACCTATACTATAATGGTTATTTTCTTCATCTTCACTTCCGGAATTTTCCAATTCATCATCTAATTCTGAACCAGGAATATCTAAGTCAGCCCCAGAAACATCGTCTTCAAAATCTTTCTCATTCAATTCTCTGACATTATTTATTTCAACAGCTGCCTTATTTTTAGAAATGTCCTCAGGATCTATTTCCATCTCTTTTTGAAATTGGTTATAAATATCTTCGCTTGGAGGGTACAAAAGAGAATCTGGTACTTTATTTTTATCTTTCTTCCCCGGTTTTCTTTTTTCAAAGTTCAATTTATCGTTTCTATTATTCATTTTACACTTATTTAATTAATTTTCAGTACACTAAGTTAAACATTTTAAATAGAAATGCTGTTTATATTTATATAAAAAAAATCAAATTATTCAAGGATTTCAAGGTGCCAAAAAGAGATTTTCAATCCAAAAAGGTTTAAATAAACCATAGTACACCTTTTTAAGTCCCCCAAATTCTATTTTTGAAAACATCAAAAGTTTGTCTTAAATGTTGATTAAGCATTAGAAAAACAACGACAATAAGCATAAGATAACCAATAACGGTAAAGATTTCCATATTGGACAATAAAACCGATTGTTTTGAAACCGAACTGATAATTTGTTTCATCGCTAATTTATTGGAATCATCCATCGAATACCCTTTAGACATAAAACTTCTGGTAATTTGCTCGATGTGCATTTGTGTTTCCGGACTTTCGGGAAGAACAAATTGTCTGAATTTTGTAAAATGGGTACTTTGTAAAAACAAACCTGCATTTTGAATCATTGCAAAACCCATTATACTTCCCCAAAAACGCCCAGCAACGCCAACAATTCCGGCAAACGGAGCAAAATGTGTAGGAACAGCAGATACGGTGAATAAGACCAGCGGAACAAATATTACTCCGACAGCCACACCTTGTAACATATACGGAATCGCAATATCCGACAAGGAAGCATCCGGCACGAAAAGGAACGTAAACCAGAAATGAAATAGTGCTAAAAGTGAAAATCCTATTATAAAGATATACCTGGAAGAAACTGATCTGGCCAAAAAGAATCCAGTCAAAATCATCCCAATTACATTTCCTGTTAAATTTAAATATTGTACATGGGCCACTCTTGAAGGCTCCCAATTCCAAACAACAGCCATCGTACTGTGACAAATGTTCAACGTTGATCTGGCAATATAAAAAACCACGGATAATAATAATCCAGTTCGTAGATTCGCATACCGAAAAACTCGCATATCAAAAGTAGGTCTCTTCACCAGCATTTGTCGGGCGATAAAAAACCCTCCTGTTACTAACGCAACAATAAGTGCTGCAACAATTTGTGGGGATTCAAACCAATATTTTTTTTGGCCATAAACCACAAAATAACTACCGCACAAAATAGCGGTAAGCACCAGAATAAAACTGGCCCAATCAATTTGATACAACGGGATTTTTTTATGAAAACGATTGTTATTAAAAGTAATCATGACCAAAGCCACACATACAATTTGGAAGAAAGCCGAACCATACGCCATATAGTTCCAATCGTAATTCTCCAGTAGCCAAACCGCAATATTCATTATAAAAGGAGAAGCCAACATCAAGGCTCCATAATTAATTGTAAAAGCAATAATCACAGCATTTTTAGACTTAAATCGTGCTATCAAAAATTGCCGTAAGGGTAAAACTGGCAATGCCATCAAGACACCTTCGGCCATTCTTAACATAATAAACAAAGAAAAATTTTCGGTGTACGCCGTCAGTATGAATGTTAGAGCAGCTAAGCTATAAATAACCAGAAAATATTTCTTGGTTGGAAAAAACTTAAAAAACCGACTTTCGATGAGAATTGTAGCTAAAAAAGTCCCATGAGTAACACACATCGAGAACTGCAAATCTTCAACTTCTACGTCCAAAAAACTCGCTGCATACGTCACATTTGAAGTATATACTCCCAATAAAACCATAGAATGCAGCATGCAGAAAAAGATAATCGCAATAATAGCCCAATTAGGAACCCAAGATTTAAAAACACGTACTTCTGACATCTGATTATTTGTGTTCAGCGATAACGGTGACATTCATACCGGCTCTAAGAAAGTCCGTTTGTGCATTATTATCCTTAAGTTTTATTCTAACTGGAATTCGTTGTTCTATTTTTATAAAGTTACCCGTGGCGTTATCAGGCGGGAGTAATGAAAAACGCGCACCACTAGCTGGCGACAAAGATTCAATTATTCCCACAAAATCTCTTCCACTTATTGCATCTGCCTTTAGCTCCACTTCCTGTTCAATGGATAAATATTGGAGTTGGGTCTCTTTAAAATTAGCTGTAATCCACTTTTCCTTGCTAACGATGGAAACTAAAGTTTGTCCTTCTTTTATCATTTGTCCGGATTGAATCATTTTTTTACCCACCCAGCCATCATAAGGCGCTGTAATTACGGTATAAGAAAGAAACAAAGTGGCATTGTCTGCAACTGCTTGTTTGGACTGAATTACCGTCTGAGCCGTTGGAATTTTAGCCGAAGCTTCTGAGGTGTTCAATGCCGCCGATTGAATCGTGTTAGCTATTTCCTGATAATGCGCCTGTGCCAATTCATAATCGGCTTTTACTTTTTCAAGCTGTTGTTCAGTAGCTGCTTCCTGACTTACTAATCCTTTATAGCGATTGTATTCCAGTTTGGTTTTCCAAACTTCTGTTTTGGCAGCTTGTAACTGCGATTGTCTAATGGAAGTTACGTTAGAAGTTGTTGCGACATTTTTTTCAATCACAATACTATTGCTTTTTGCATTTTCAACATCGGCTAATGCCATATCTAAATGTGCTTTGTATTCTCTATTATCAATTATAATCAAGGTATCGCCTTTGTGAACAAATTGATTTTCATTATAGCGCACTTCGGTAACATAACCCGTAATTCGGGCCATAATTGGCGTTACATATTGATCCACCTGGGCGTCATTAGTTTCTTCGTGATTTTTATTAAAAATATAAAACCAAATCCCTAAAACAATTCCACCGAGAACCAGCATACCGGAAATCACGGTAATTAATCTATGAAATGATCGATGCGCTCTTGATGAATTATGAACTTTTACCATATAAGTTTGAAACTAAATTATATTAAATTAAATTATTATTTGTTGAGTAATCCTGCTGTATGGAGCAATTCATATTGTTTCATAACGACATCTATTCTAGTGGAAACTTTGTTGAATTTGGCCTGTAGCAGCGCATTATCCGCATCCACCATTTCAGTTATTAACACCAGTTGGTTCAGGTATTTTACTTTTACAATGCGATAATTTTCATTGGCTAAATCCAATGCTTTTTCCGTAACCGGAAGCTTGTCCAGTATTTCCTGATATTGGGTATGCTTTCTAAACAATTTGTCCACCATTTCATTTTTCACAAGCTCGGATTCATTTTCTTGCAAATCCACTTTTAAATTGGCAACCTGAACTTTGGTTTTATTTTTATATAAATGCGACAAATTATAAGTAGCCTCAACTCCTATTTGTCCTATGGTATAGAGATACGGACGATTCAGCGTAAACAACATATAGTCAGGATATTTTAGATTATAATTTCCAAATAAGCTCACCTTCGGATAATAATTCCCTTTCACCATTTTTAACTCTGTTTTTTTAACGTCCACTTCCCTATTTGCAATACGCATTTCTTCGTTTTGAAGAGTTTCTTTAAAATAGAAATCATAGTCTTTCAACAGAGCAATATCGAGTAAGCTTGTTGTATCAATAGCAATTTCTGCTTCTTCGGGCAACTGCAATAGTGTTTTTAACTCTTGAAGTGCAATTTTGATGTTTTTTTTATTGGTCAACGAATGGAGTTCCCGGTCTGAAAGTTGCAGTTCAGAGCGCAACACTTCGTTTTTAGTAACTGTTCCAAAGGTTTTGAAAGCTTTTACTTCTTTCAATCGTTCCTGTTCTTCTTTAATGCTTTCGCCAATGATTTTCTGGAGTTCCATCATTTTATAAATACCTAAAAAAGTAGCTGTCACCTGTAATTGAATATCACTCTCAGTCTTTTCTATCTTGATTTTCGCAATTTCGTTTTCCTCTTTCGACTTTTTAATCGCATTATTGATTTTATTACCAGCATAAAGCGGTACATCAAATTTTGTAACCACATCATATAGTATGGTTCCAGGTTCTGGAGTATACATATGTTTGTCTGAGAAAAAACCGCCTTCATATTCCGTCAAGTCAGATAATCGGGAATACATTGCATTAAAATTAACCTCTGGTAAACGAAGATTTTTTGTCACGGCGATCTCTTTTTCTGAAATACGCTGTTCGATATGAGATTTCTGAATGGTCTTATTATTTTCTTTAGCGATTTTTAAAGCATCATTTAAAAAAAGTGCTGTAGCTTGCTGTGCTTGTGCTGAATTGATTCCATGAAAGAAGAGGAATAATACCAATGCATTTTTTGAAAAATTAATTTTCGATTGGCTCCAAAGAACCTGTTTTTTAAGAAACATAATGTAGATAAAGGAATGTCATGCAAAGTTCCCTAATTTAATCTACGTCGTAAAATCAACTAAAGCCAACTATTTATTCATTTAGGACAAATAGAAAACTATAACGATTGCAGAAAATAAGTAGTGCAAAAAAATCACTTTTTTAATATTTCAATGCCCTTTAAATAATCAGAAGGGCGTTGTCCTAAAATCTTGAAAAATGTGTTGCTAAAAGTTGGAACACTACTGTATCCCACAGCTTGAGCAACTTCGCTAACAGATAGTTTTTTTTCAAGTAACAATTCTATTGCTTTTAAAATTCTCCGAATGGTAAAATATTGAATGAATGACATGCCTAAATCTTTTTGGAACAAACGATACAAAGAGCGCTCACTGAACCCAAAACGATTGGCCAAATCAGAGAACAAAATAGTTTCTCCTAAGTTTTTATCTAAAAAACTAATAATCTTATTCAGGCGAATATCCTTTGGTAAAGGCAAGGATAACGGCAAATTAGTCAGACAAATTTCCGGTAAAATGGCTTTTATTGCATTGGCAATACTAAAATTCCTGGTTCCTTTTTTCAAGTTTCCATTCCATCGATTCGTGAAAAGCATCATTTGCAGTAATAAATCATTAATGGGATAAATTCCTTCTTTTTCGTAAAATGAATCTTCATTCAAATCTACCGGAAAATACAAATTCCGCATCATGACACGCTCCGAATTGGGATGAATACTATGTTTTACGCCACCCGGAATCCAGATAAAATGACGGGCGGGAAGAAAATAAGTTTTGGTTTCAGTAGTAACATGAACAATACCACCTTCTGAATAGAGCATTTGGGCTTTTTCATGCTTGTGAGTTGGAATTAACAATTCACCCATCAAATCATGGTGGCAATAAATACTTTTTTTATCGGTATCAACCTCTTTAATATAATATTTCTCTTCTAAAGTTTCGAATGGACTCATTGTGGCTGAAATGAATATTTTTATGACTTATTACGATATTTATCCAATTCTTAATTTCACTAAAATTGTATAGGATATAAATTAAAATCTAAAAATTGATTTAATTCATTATCAAAACATTAATTTTTGGTTATTTTTTTATTAAAAACACATAATTATGCAGTCGGATAGAATTAGATTTCAAAGTTACAAAGACAAAGTTATTTCTGCACAAGAAGCCGCTTTATTTTTCAAAGACAAAATGACTATCGGAACCAGTGGATTTACAAAAGCTGGTGACAGTAAAGCTGTTTTACCCGCTTTTGCCGCAAGAGCAAAATCAGAAACTATTGGAATCACATTAATTACCGGTGCTTCTTTAGGGCATACCACAGATGCGGACTTGGCTAACAATAACGCTTTGTACAAAAGAATGCCTTTTCAGGTAGATGCCACTTTACGAAAAAAAATAAACGAAGGAAAAGTACTTTTTATAGACCAACATTTAAGTGAAACGGCCGAATTATTAGAAAACAAACACCTTCCAAAAATTGACATTGCTGTAATTGAAGCTACCTATATTGATGAGAATGGAAATGTAATTCCAACAACCTCAGTTGGAAATTCAGCTACTTTTGCGCATGCCGCCGATAAAATCATCATCGAAATAAATACTTCCATACCACTTGAATTCAAAGGGATTCATGATATTTATATTTCAAAAAGTTATCCCAATCGAGAAGTTTTAAACATTACAGCTGCAGATGAAAGAATTGGGACCGATTATATCACCATTGATCCTAACAAAGTCATTGGAATTGTTTTCACAGAAATTCCCGATAGTCCGGCACAATTAACTACAATAGATCCCAAAACGACTGCTATTGCCAATCATTTACTGGCTTTTTTTGAAAATGAAATTAAAGAAGGACGCTTAACCAAATCATTGATGCCGTTGCAAGCGGGAATAGGAAAAGTAGCTAATGCGGTCATGTCTGGCTTTGCAAAAGGAAATTTTGAAAATTTAGTGATGTATTCCGAAGTCTTGCAGGATAGCACTTTTGAACTCATTGACAGCGGAAAATTAGATTTTGCATCGGCTTCTTCCATAACGGTTTCTGAAAATTGCTACAAACACATTCTTGATAACTTCGAAAAGTACAAAGACAAAATTCTACTTCGACCACAAACTATCAGTAATTCAGCCGAAGTGATCCGAAGATTAGGAGTTATAGCAATTAACACAGCCATTGAATTTGATATTTATGGCAATGTCAATTCTACCCATATTTCTGGAACCAAAATGATGAATGGTATTGGTGGTTCGGGTGATTTTGCTAGAAATGCGTATTTGAGCATTTTTGTTACCCAATCATCTTCAAAAGAATGTAATGCTATTTCTCATGTTTTACCAATGGTTTCGCATGTAGACCATACGGAACATGATGTTGATATCTTGATCACTGAACAAGGAATTGCCGATTTGAGAGGGCTTGCTCCCAGAGAACGCGCCAAAGTTATCATTGAAAACTGCACCCATCCGGATTACAAAGAAGAATTATCCGATTATTTTAATCGGGCTTGTTTGCGAGGAGGCCGATACGCCGCACATTTTAGAAGAAGCATTCAAACTGCACTCCAGATATATTGAAACCGGCAGTATGAAGCAAAATTGTCTAGTCGAAATAGGCTAGTATTCCTATTTTTATCTTTTTTAATATCCCCAAACACACTTTATTGTTTGGGGATATTTTTTTTTGCAATCAATTCATTTTTTGTAGCTTAAAATTTGTATTTTTTTTTATTTAATATAACATAAATCACTAACTTTAAGCAACTTAATAATTTTATAAAATCACCTACCTTTTATAATTTGTATAAAATAATCGAAATAAAATTAATTTCAAACTATTTAAAAAAGACTAAAAATGGAAACTAAAAAAACAATTTATGACTTACATGAAGAACATAAAACATGGTTAAACAAAATTTTGTTTTATAAAGATGAACTTAAAATTATGGATAAACGAATTTTGGAAGTGGCAGAAAAAAATACTTCTAAAGAGGTTCGTGCTTTAGCAGATCATTTTAGTAATGAGCTGATTATTCAAAAGGAACAGATTGATATATTAACTCACGATATTAAAAGTCACGAATTGTTCCTTGAGGCTGCAGTGGTTGATAATCCGCATGCCATTGATCATGAAAAATTTTCAGACCATAAAAAACATAGACAAAGTATAACAACATTTGAAAAACTATTTAAAGAATTGAGAGAAGAGCTTATTGATTTTCTCTCAAAATGGATGTGAGTTGAATGATTTTCAAAAATTTAGAACGTGTTTTTTTAAAAAAGTTTCTACATTATTTTGTAAGAGATTTTCATAATGAATAAATTTTAAATTTTTATTTATCTAAAGGACCCCAATATTTATCCATTAAGTGATTTATATCATAGAATTTAAGCAGTAAACAAACGAACTTTGAAAAGTAGTCATCTTGATTAAGAGATTATTAAAGAGTATTTCTAATTAATTCTGATCTTTCTGGAGACAAGGAGATTAATTAAATAGGAAGACTTGATAATATTACTGGTTCAATAATGGATAAATAACACTTAAATAAAAGTAAAATGGTTCAGACTAAAACAATGAAGGCACTAGTTTATGACGGTCCTGGAAAAATACAATTAAAAGACGTTCCGTTGCCTAAAATCGAAAAAACAACAGATGTATTAGTAAAAATATTAAAAACCACCATCTGCGGAACTGACTTGGGAATTTTACACGGAAAAACGCCATCGGTAAAACCAGGAACGACTCTGGGTCATGAAGGAGTTGGTATAATTGAAGAAACTGGAACCTCCGTTAGGAATTTCAAAAAAGGAGATCATGTAATTATTTCCTGCATCACTTCAGATGGTTCCTGCGAATATTGTAAAAAACAAATGTACGCGCATTGTGAGGATGGCGGGTGGATTTTAGGAAATCTTATAAACGGTACTCAGGCAGAATATGTTCGTATTCCGCATGCTGATAACAGTCTTTATCTTATTCCTGACGGTGCTGATGAAGAAGCCTTAGTAATGTTAAGCGATATTTTGCCTACAGGACATGAAATTGGTGTGATTAACGGCGGTGTAAAACCAGGAGACACCATTGCGATTGTTGGAGCCGGACCTATAGGAATGTCTGCTTTGCTTACTGCGCAGTTCTATTCTCCTTCTAAAATTTACATGATTGATATGGACGAAAATCGTTTGAAAATGGCTGAAAAATTTGGCGCAACAGATACGATAAACTCAGCCAAAGAAGATGTGCAGAAAAGAATACTAGCCGAAACGAAAGACGGAGTTGATGTGGCTATTGAAGCCGTTGGGGTTCCGGCTACCTTTGATATCTGTCAAAAAATTGTTCGTCCAGGCGGTAGTATTGCGAATATTGGTGTGCATGGAAAACCAGTAGAACTGCAAATTCAAGATTTGTGGATTCAAAATATTACAATAACAATGGGATTGGTAAATACAAATACTACTCCTATGCTATTGAAAACTGTTTCTTCCGGAAAATTGGAACCTTCTAAGCTAATTACGCATCATTTTAAATTAAGTGAAATACTAAAAGCTTATGAAGTTTTTGGCAACGCAGCAAAAGAAAAAGCGATGAAAGTAATTATTGAAGCTTAAAATCTGACTATAGCTTAAGCAATCTGCATTATTATTTGAAAAATATTCAAAGAAAAAGCAATACAATCATGGTAGAACTCTGTTCACTCGTACTATATTGTGTTGCTTTTTAATTATAAATTAATACAAAATATTTTGTTGTTTCTTTCTATTATCGTAATATTGCAATATAAAGATACAAGACGATGGGGATTACTAAATCAGAACATTTCACAGACGAACAAAATGAGTTGGCAACTTTGGCGAAAGCCATTGGGCATCCAGCGCGTATTGCGATTATTCAACACCTCATCAAAGTGAACAGTTGCGTGTGTGGCGATATTGTAAACGAATTGCCTTTGGCACAACCTACCGTTTCGCAACACTTGAAGGAACTGAAAAATGCCGGACTTATAAAAGGCAATTTTGAAGGGGCTTCCATTTGCTATTGCCTCAATGAAGAAGGTTTTAATAAAATAAAAGGCTTTTTTCAACACATTAATAGCTATTTAGAAAACAAAAAAAATCAATGTTGCTAATTTTTAAATAACGAGAATCATGAAACTATCAGAAATTAAAAAACAGTTGAGCACGTTAGAAAACGTTGCTTTTGTATTGCCAAACGGAACTTATGTTCCAGAACATTTCCATGTAACTGAAGTGGGTTTAATTACCAGAAACTTCATTGATTGTGGTGGAAAAGTTCGAAAAGAAAACGTGGTAAACTTTCAGTTATGGGATGCCAATGACTTTGAACACCGTTTAAAACCAAAAAAACTTTTGGATATAATTGAATTATCTGAAAAAATACTGGGTATTGAAGATTATGAAGTGGAAGTTGAATTCCAAGCGGAAACTATTGGCAAATACGATATTGGTTTCAACGGAACAGCATTTACGCTACTTAATAAGCAAACAGCTTGTTTGGCTGAAGACCAATGTGGAATCCCTGTAGAAAAACAAAAAGTAAAATTATCCGAACTCCCAAGTCAAACCAATAGCTGCACTCCAGGGGGAGGTTGTTGCTAAATTTAAAACTGTAAAATGGAACTAACCAAAACCATGCTATTTCCAGAAATAGCAAAAACAATTTCTTCTTTTAATTTTGAAAGCATTTCGGTAGAACGCAAAATTGTTCTGCAACCGCTTATTGATTTTATTCAAGCAAAAGCATCGAATCAAGAAGAAATTCGGTTGAATTTGATTTGTACACACAATTCAAGAAGAAGCCATTTGTCACAAGTTTGGGCACAAACTGCAGCGGCACATTTCAATATAAAAAATGTATTTTGCTATTCTGGGGGTACCGAAGCAACAGCTTTATTTCCTATAGCATCAAAAACATTGGAGCAATCAGGATTTAAAATCAAAACTATCGCGGCAGGAACTAATCCTATTTATGCCATAAAATATGCGGAGAATGAGCATCCAATCATTGGTTTTTCAAAAAGGTATGATGACGATTTTAATCCAAAAAGTGATTATGCAGCGATATTGACGTGTTCCCAAGCGGATGGCGGTTGTCCTTTTATTCCAGGAGCTGAAATACGCATTCCAATCAATTATGAAGATCCAAAAGCTTTTGACAATACACCCCACCAAGCAGAAAAATATCAGGAACGCAGTTTGCAAATTGCAACCGAAATGTTCTTCGTATTCTCCCAAATAAAATTATAATAATGGCCGCTAAAAAAAGATTAAATTTCCTCGACAGTTACCTTACCCTTTGGATATTTTTGGCAATGGCAATTGGCGTTTCCATTGGTTATTTTATCCCGTCCAGTAGCGGTTTTATCAATTCCTTTTCGAGCGGAACGACGAATGTTCCTTTGGCAATTGGATTGATATTAATGATGTATCCCCCTTTGACTAAAATTGATTTTTCAAAAATTCCTTTAATGTTTGAAAAACCAAAATTACTGACCGCCTCTTTCTTTATCACCTGGATTGTTGGTCCATTTTTAATGTTTTCACTGGCAACATTCTTTTTGAAAGATTACCCAGAATACATGATGGGTTTAATTATAATTGGTATTGCGCCTTGCATAGCGATGGTAATTGTCTGGAATGAATTAGCCGAAGGAAATAGGGAATTAACAGCTGGATTAATTGGAATTAACAGCTTGTTACAAGTGTTCTTTTTTGGTTTGTATGCGTATTTTTATCTGGAAATCATGCTACCTCTGTTTGGAATAAAAGGCTTGGAATTAAACATTACTATTGCTGAAATTGCTGCAACAGTCGGAATTTATTTAGGAATTCCATTTGCATTAGCAGTAATTAGCCGTTATGCCATTAAAAAATTCATTGGTGACAAATGGTTCAATCAAAAGTTCATTCCGTTTGTTTCTCCCATTACTCTGATTGCGTTACTTTTTACAATTGTAGTGATGTTCAGTTTAAAAGGTGAAATGATTGTTGATTTACCAATGGATGTAGTTCGAATTGCAATTCCACTTGTCATTTTCTTCACCATTATGTTTTTCTTGATGTTTTTTGTTTCTAAAAAAATTGGGGCTAATTATAGAGATGCCGTTGCACTTTCATTCACTGCTTCGGGAAATAATTTTGAATTGGCAATTGCAGTTTCCATTGGTGTTTTCGGAATCAATAGCGGACAGGCCTTTGCGGGAGTTATTGGGCCATTAGTAGAAGTTCCGGCTTTGATTATTCTGGTAAATGTCGCTTTTTGGCTAAGAAAAAAATATTATACTAAAACAACTTAAAGTAAAATTCCAATGCACGAAATTCTGGATGTTATTGTTATTGGTGGCGGACAAAGCGGATTGGCTTGCGGATATTATTTACGACGCCATAAACTCAACTTTCTAATCTTGGACAAAGAAGAAAAGTGCGGCGGTGCCTGGCTTCATGCTTGGGACAGCTTAACGCTTTTTTCTCCTGCACAACACAGTTCCCTTCCTGGCTGGCTGATGCCAAAATCTGAAAATCTGTTTCCTCTAAAACAAGAAGTAATTGATTATTTATGCCAATATGAAAAGCGTTACGAACTGCCAATAGAGCGCTCCGTTACTGTTGAAAACATAACTTCTGACAATAAAGTATTCAAGGTTTACACCAATAAAGGAATCTATTTTTCAAAAGCAATTATTGCAGCAACGGGAACTTGGAATAATCCTTATATTCCAAAGATTAATGGAATAGAAACTTTCAGAGGAATTCAAATGCATTCCGCCCATTATAAAAGTCCAGAACAGTTTAAGAATTTAAACGTTCTGGTTGTTGGTGAAGGAAATTCAGGCGCGCAGATTGTAGCCGAAGTTTCTAAAGTCACTACTGTGAAATGGTCTACCAGAAAACCACCTCAATATTTACCGGATGAAGTGGACGGGTTTTATCTTTTTAATGTGGCAACCGCTAAATACCTTGCTGAAAAAGAAGGAAAACCATTTAATGCTGCCAACTATGATTTGGGAAATATTGTAATGGTGCCACCAGTGAAAGAAGCTCGCTCGAGAGGAGTTCTAATTTCAAGCGGCAGTTTTGAAAGCATTTATGAAAACGGTGTACTTTGGTCTGACGGAACCCAAGAAGACTTTGATGTAATTATCTGGTGTACAGGTTTTGGTTATGCAACCTCTTTTTTGAAAAATATTGTTTCAGCAGACGAACGTGGTATTGTAAAAACTGAAGAAAGCAAAGCAATTGAAGTTCCCGGATTGTGGTTGACAGGTTACGGTAGTTGGACTGGTTACGCATCAGCAACACTCATTGGAATAAACAGAAATGCCAAACAAACCTGTAATGAAATCATAGAGTATCTACAGAAAAACTAAATCTCAAAATTCCATAATCAGTTAATTCCAATAGTTTAAACGAATTTATTGTCTTTTATAAATTTCAACGACATCCGTTTTGAATTTGTTTTTTAGCCATGCAATCAATTTTTGTTTGTCGGCAGCATTTATATCATTTTTACTTTCATAAAGCACTACGGTAATCACTTTTTTAGTGGCCTTGTTTTCATTAAAGACATGATTCGCAATGGCTATATTCTCAATTTCGGGAAACAATATTTTGGTTTCATTAAGAATAGCATTGTTATCAAATTTTAAAGAAGTAATTTGACTTTGAAGTTTGGCAATAATCAAATCTTTCTCACTCATCGTTTTATTGTTAAAAGTGATTTCATTCAAAATATCTTGCTTTAAATCAGTTGTGTCTTGAATAATATTTAATACCGTATTATTCAATTCATATGTTTTCAATTTTCCGTTAAGTTCTTTTATTTCGTCCTTATCCAGCCTTTTTCGTAAAAAAGCAATATCTATTTTTTTGGGATTTGAAGTAAACTGCGTTTTTTTATACAAAACAGTAAATCCTTTATCGATAAATTCTACTTTTAAAAATTGTTCTACCTTTTGTTTGTATTTTTTTTCTTGAAAAAGCTGATATGCAAAAAAGACGCTTGGAACAATCATTGCCAAAGTCAAAAAATAAATCATATACTTCACTCGCTTTTCGGTCTTTAGATTGGTTTGTTTAACGATTGGATACTTTAAATATTTGACAATTATAAACGTTGCAATACAGATAAAAACACAATTAATTGTATATAAATACATTGCACCGAAAAAAAATTTAAAATTCCCCAAAGCTAGGCCATAACCAGCCGTACACAGAGGAGGCATCAATGCCGTTGCAATGGCAACTCCGGGAATAGGATTTCCTTTTTCTACCCTCGTGATGGCTATTACTCCAACGAGTCCTCCGAAAAATGCAATAAAAATATCGTAAATATTAGGGGATGTTCTCGCTAGAAGTTCCGACTGCGTATCTTTAAAAGGGCTTAAATAAAAGTAAACAGTGGAAACCACCAAACTCACCACCGTAGCAATGAGCAAATTTTTCAATGATCTTTTAAGCAAATTAAAATCATAAATTCCCAAACCAAAACCAGCTCCAACAATTGGCCCCATCAGAGGTGAAATTAGCATCGCACCAATAATGACAGCTGTAGAATTTACATTCAGTCCTACAGAAGCCACAACAATTGCACAGGCCAAAATCCATAAATTTGATCCTCGGAAAGAGATGTTAGACTTCACATTATCCAATACTTTCTTTTTATCTTCTTCCCCACTATGCAAGTCAATAAAATTTACTACTTTATTCATGCTTCTTAAATTTATTCCTTATTTCAAGATTACTTTCAAAAACAAAATCTCCATTGTTCCTTTTCCTAATAAAGTCAGTAAGATAACTAATTTTAAAATAGTAATACTGGTATATTTTCAAAAAACCAATTGCCGAAATAATTATTCAAATACAAATTAATTGATGTTAATGCTATTATAATCAGAGTTTAAATTTGATTCGAATCATTTTATTTTGCCCCGCTGCGATTGCGGTATTTTCATCTATAAAGCGAATTGTATTCAATGTGGAATCAGATGCCAATTGTTTCCACGAAGCCCCACTATCCGAGGAATAATATATTCCTGAAGTCCCTACAGTAACAAGCCCTTTGCCATTACTTTTAGGAATATACTGTACACAAGATGCATACCCGAAACCTTGATTTTCAGCTACAAGTTTCCACGTTTTACCTCCATCAATTGTACTGGCTTTATTGGTGAAATTCTGATTTCTGATTTCATAATCGCCTCCGGCTACAAATCCGTTATTGGCATCATAAAAATCAGCCGTGAAAATTCCAGTCATTGTTTTTCCTTGCACAATTGGAGTTTCATGCACAGACCAACTATTTCCTCTATCAGAGGAGTAAAAAACCCTTGATTTTTTACCCCCAGAAACTATCCAGGTATTATTTCCTTTGATGACAATATTCGTATTGCTTGCCGCAAAAGCAGCTTCGTCTTCCATAACTTTTGGTAATTTATCACACGGAATTTTATTCCATGAATTCCCTCCGTCACGAGTCGTAATGATGTTAAGACAATCAGCAATTGGATCTCCCATGGCAATACCTTCTTTATCATCCCAAAATTGCATACTGTCGTAAAACACTTTCTCATGATTTTCCTGATACACTACTTTTGTTTCCTTATCCTCTTTTGAAATTTGGTACAGCAAGGCAGGATTTGCAACATTCAGAATAAAAACATACATCGCTGTTTGAGCAATACTTCTAAATTCAAGTTTTAACGAATCTTTGATGATTTTGTTCTCTATTTTCTGATTGGTATCCAAATCATAAAAACCATATCTTCCATTATCAGCAGCATACCAAATTTTATTTTTATCAATTTGAATAGCTCGTATACTTATTTTACCTTGAAATAGTGTGTCAATTGTAATGGATTGAAAACTAACTTTATTTAAATTTTCCGACTTATAAATACCTGTTTTACAAGAAACAAACACAATTAAAACTAATAGAATTAAAAAATTATTTTTCATTTTTATACATTTTACGGCTAATTTACAATTAATAATATAAATACAAATAGAGGCCAAAATTAATTGGCACAATAATTGAATATTGAAAAAAAAGGGAAAACTTAATCCAATTAATTATGAAAACGAAACTACTATTATTGAGTCTATTGACCTCTGTTTTCGCAACACAAATACAAGCGCAAGATAGAACATCAGTAAATGCCATGAATGCCGAAATCAGCGATAATCTTGATCTAAGAGCTGTTGCTTCTATTTTTGGTGATTCTAGAGACCTACAGGATTTTGAAAGACGCCTGAATGATCCTGAACTTCAAATATCTAATTTAGATTTAAACAACGACAATCAAGTTGATTATTTACGGGTTATTGAAACCGTAGAAAATAGAACGCATTTAATCATCGTTCAATCTGTTCTTGATGACGATGTTTACCAAGATGTTGCTACAATTGATGTTGAAAAAGACAGAAACAATAAAATTCATGTTCAAGTGGTTGGGGATGTTTTCATGTATGGCGCAAACTATATTTATGAGCCCGTATATTATACCACTCCTGTAATTTATGCTTCATTCTGGTCACCTAATTATTGTCCTTATTACTCAACTTGGAACTGGGGTTATTATCCTTCCTATTATTACGCTTGGAATCCATTTCCGGTATTTCGTTACAGAAACAACATAAATATTAATTTGAATATTAACAACAACTATAATTATGTTACTAACAGAAGAAGCAATCGAGCAGTAGTTTTATACAATTCAAGACGTTCTAATGGTTATGAGAGACAAAATCCAAACTATTCCTTTTCAAGAAGAAACGCTACTGTTGCGAACCGATATGAATTAGATCAAAGAAGAGTTTCCAGAAATGATAATGGATATTCTAACAGAAGAGGCGTGACTTCTAGAGACAATTCTCAAAATAGAACTAGCCCTTCCAGAGGAGGAGTTACTCCGCAAAGAGCAGGTTCTTCAAGAGATTATTCTCAAAACAGAACTGATCGTTCTACTCAGGCAACGCCTCAAAGAGGAAATTCTCAGAGAGAGTATTCTCAAAACAGAACTAGTCCTTCCACTCAGGCAACGCCTCAAAGAGGAAATTCACAGAGAGCGTATTCTCAAAACAGAACCAGTCCTTCTACTCAGGCAGCTCCTAAAAGAGGAAATTCTCAGAGAGAGTATTCTCAAAACAGAACTAGTACTTCTACTCAGGCAGCTCCTCAAAGAGAAAATTCTCAGAGAGATTATTCTCAAAACAGAACTAGTCCTTCCAGACAAGCTGCACCACAAAGAGCAGAGTCTCAAAGCAGACAGAATTCTTCGAGAGAATCAGCGCCACAAAGGTCAGAAAGTCAAAGAGGTAATTCTTCCAGAAACGACAACAGAAGATCTTAAAAACACTTCACTTTAAAACAGATAACACGGCTCGATACGCCGTGTTTTTTTTATTATCTAAAACATCTTATTTATTTTTTAAAAGTGTATTTTTGACAAGTTTTTTAAAAATATTACATGAGCGCATCGCACAAAGACCTGCATAGTAAATGGACATTAGGTGGTTTATTAATTTCATTAGGAATAATTTACGGGGATATAGGAACATCTCCATTGTACGTAATGAAAGCCATATTAGGCGAGCATATCATAAACGCGGATGTTGTTTTAGGTGGTATATCATGTGTGTTTTGGACACTTACCCTTCAAACTACTATTAAATATGTACTCATAACTTTAAGTGCTGATAATCATGGTGAAGGAGGTATTTTCGCCTTGTATGCTTTAGTCAAAAAAACAAAAATTCAATGGCTGATTGTCCCCGCAATAATCGGTGGAAGTGCTTTACTCGCTGACGGAATAATTACCCCTCCAATTTCCGTATCTTCTGCTGTTGAAGGGATTAGAACCTATTATCCGGAAATAAATACAATACCAATTGTAATAGGTATTTTATTCGTACTATTTGCCATCCAGCAATTTGGAACTAAATTAGTTGGTAAGTTTTTCGCTCCTATGATGTTGATTTGGTTTGGAATGCTTGCTATTTTGGGATGTATCCAAATCGCACAACATACTGATGTTTTTAGAGCCATCAATCCTTATTATGCCTATCATTTATTGACCATTCATCCTGAAGGATTTTTTGTTTTGGGATTTGTATTCCTTTGTACAACAGGTGCGGAAGCATTGTACTCCGATATGGGACATTGCGGACGAAAAAACATTAGAATTAGCTGGGTTTTTGTAAAAACAGCCCTAGTTCTTAATTATTTTGGTCAAGCCGCTTATTTAATTCAGCATCAAGGTGAAACATTACAAAGTTTGGGTGGAAAAAATGGAAATCCTTTTTACCTAATAATGCCGGACTGGTTTCAGCCTTTCGGAATTGTAATCGCTACGCTTGCCGCTGTAATTGCTTCGCAAGCATTAATTAGCGGCTCTTTTACTCTGATAAATGAGGCAATGCGATTGAATTTTTGGCCAAAAGTAAAAATCAAATATCCTACAGAATTGAAAGGTCAATTGTACATTCCATCTATTAACTGGTTACTGTTTTTTGGATGTGTTGGAATCGTATTGCACTTTGAAGAATCCAGCAATATGGAACATGCTTACGGTCTGGCGATTATCTTATGCATGATTATGACCACTATTTTACTTACTTTTTATTTAATTATGAAAAGAGTAAAATTATATTTTATCATACCGTTGATTACCATTTATTTAGCGATAGAATTTAGTTTTCTCGCTGCTAACATAACTAAGTTCGCTGACGGTGGTTATGTAACGCTTTTCATAGCAATTACTTTAATCAGTATAATGACGATTTGGTATTTAGCTAAGAAAATCAACAAGAGTTATACGAAAATCGTTAAAATTGAGGACTACAAAAAAGTTCTGGTTGAACTAAGTGCAGATTTATCAATTCCAAAATATGCCACACATTTAGTTTACATGACCAATGCGGGAAGAACGGATGAAATAGAAGAAAAGGTAATGTATTCCATTTTACAAAAAAGACCTAAAAGAGCTGATATTTATTGGTTCGTTCATGTCAATATTCTAACAGAACCATACAAAACTGAATATAAAGTTACCGAAATTGTAAAAGATGATCTGTATCGTGTAGACTTCAATTTAGGATTTAGGGAACCTACAAAAATAAACCTGATGTTTAAGGAAGTTATTAAGGATATGGTACAAAAAGGCGAAATGGATATTACCAGCAGATATGAGTCTTTGAATAACAATAATATCATAGGCGATTTCAAATTCGTTTTATCTGAAAAATTTCTTTCTAATGACAGTGATTTAAGATGGCATGAAAAAATAATTATGAACTCTTATTTTTTAATTAAAAAATTGAGTTTATCCGAAGAAAGAGCTTTTGGTTTAGACAGTAGCTCCGTAAAAATAGAAAAATTCCCAATGGTTCTCCATGCTCCTGAAAAAATTGGTCTGACAAGAACTAAATAGTAATTTAAACACGGCCTTAAAACCGTGTTTTATTTTTATTTCTTACAATAATTACTGTTAATTTATTCTAAAATAGTAACTTTGAAAAGTTTTTTAAAAATTTTTCATGAGCACTTCGCATAAAAACATCCACAGCCAACTTTCCGCTGCTGGCCTTTTGATTACGTTAGGAATTATATATGGCGACATTGGTACTTCACCATTATATGTAATGAAATCCATTATTGGAGAACATGCCATAAACAAGCAATTAATATTAGGTGGTTTATCCTGTATTTTATGGACATTGACTTTACAAACTACACTAAAATACGTAATAATTACCCTAAATGCGGATAACCACGGCGAAGGTGGAATTTTCTCTTTATATTCTTTAGTAAAAAAAACCAAAATTCAATGGCTAATTGTCCCTGCTATTATTGGGGGAAGTTTATTATTAGCCGAAGGTATTATTACGCCTCCCATTTCTGTATCTTCTGCGGTTGAAGGATTGCATATATTCAAACCCGATATCCCAACAATCCCCATTGTCATTGCGATACTTTTTATTTTATTCAGTATTCAACAATTTGGAGCTAAACTGGTAAGCAAGTTTTTTTCACCTACCATGCTAGTATGGTTTTCGATGCTTGGAATTTTAGGCTGCATCCAGATTTTTAAAAATGTTGAAATCTTCAAAGCTATTAATCCTTATTATGGCTATAAATTATTAACCTCAGATAAGGCTGGCGAAGGATTTCTAATTTTGGGAGCGGTATTCTTGTGTACAACGGGAGCAGAAGCATTGTACTCGGACATGGGACATTGCGGACGACGAAATATCCGAGTGAGTTGGATTTTTGTAAAAACTACTTTAATTCTTAATTATTTTGGACAGGGAGCATTTCTGTTGCTACATGAAGGAAAAACATTGGCACAATTAGGAAGTTCGAATCACAATCCGTTTTATCTCATCATGGCCGATTGGTTTCAGCCAATCGGAATTGTAATTGCCACATTTGCAGCTATCATTGCTTCACAAGCATTAATTAGTGGTTCATTTACATTGATCAATGAAGCCATGCGATTGAACTTTTGGCCAAAAGTAAAAATCAATTATCCAACTGACGTAAAAGGGCAATTATACATTCCTTCTATCAATTGGCTGCTTTTTGTAGGGTGTGTTGGAATCATTTTATATTTCAAAGAATCCAAAAATATGGAGCATGCCTATGGCCTTTCCATAATTCTGGGAATGATGATGACAACAACGTTATTGAATTATTATTTGATAATGAAAAGAGTCAAATGGTATTTTTTGACTCCGTTAATTACCTTATACGCAACTATAGAAATTGGCTTTTTATATGCTAATATTTCTAAATTTATGGAAGGTGGATATGTGACGTTATTTGTGGCAATATTCATGATTTTCATAATGAGTACTTGGTTTTTGGCTAAGAAAATCAGCAAAAATTATACGCAAATTGTCAAAATTGACGATTATACAAAAGTATTGGGTGAGTTGAGTCATGATGAAACTATCCCGAAATACGCCACCCATTTAGTCTACATGACAAATGCTACGCGATCCGATGAAATTGAAGAAAAAGTAATGTATTCAATCCTTCGTAAAAGACCCAAAAGAGCTGACATTTATTGGTTTATACATGTAAATGTGCTAAACGAACCTTACAAAAAAGAATATCGAGTAACCGAAATCCTAAAAGATGATTTATACCGAGTTGATTTTTATTTGGGTTTTAGAGAACCTACAAAAATCAACTTAATGTTTAAAGAAGTAATAAAAGATATGGTTAGCAAAGGCGAAATGGACATTTCCAGCCGTTATGAATCTTTGAATAAAAATAATATTATAGGTGATTTCAAATTTGTTTTATCTGAAAAGTTTCTTTCTAATGACAGTGATTTAACTTTCTTCGAAAAAATTGTAATGAACACTTATTTCATTTTGAAAAAATTCAGTTTGTCTGAAGGTAAAGCTTTTGGTTTAGACAATAGTTCCGTTAAAGTAGAACAGTTCCCCATGGTTCTGCATCCACCGGAAATTATCAATATGAAAAGAATAGAAAAATCAAATACCAACATGTGATTGCCGTAATTATTCTATCATAAATAGTATCTAAAAAAGTTTTTTTCTTTATCAGAAAAAAACTTTTTTGTTTTTATGCAATTTCCATAAGTTTTCAAGTAGCACTTGTACAAACTCGTAAGCCACAAATGCAAAAACTCACATAAAAAAAACCTACCTTTGCACCTCAATTATTCAAAATGAGATTACACAGAAATTTAGTTTATACAACAATAGACGCATTGAACGCCATTTTTAATGAAGGCGAATATGCGGATAAAGTGGTCGCAAGATCCTTAAAAAAAGACAAGCGTTGGGGAAGTTCTGACAGAAAGTTTGTTGCCGAAACCATCTACGAAATTGTACGTTGGAAAAGATTATACGCAGAAATAGCCGAAGTAAAAGAACCATTTGACCGAGACAATCTATGGAGAATGTTTTCTGTTTGGGCTGTATTAAGAGGATATCCTATTCCGGATTGGCGTCAGCTGGAAGGAACTCCAGAACGAAAAATAAAAGGGCGTTTTGATGAACTTTCAAAAGTAAGAGCCTTAAAAGAATCTATTCCAGACTGGATGGATGAATTAGGAGTTAGAGAATTAGGCGAAAAAGTTTGGGCTACTGAAATTACAGCTCAAAATCAACCAGCTAAAGTAATTTTGAGAGTAAATACACTTAAGACTACCAGAGAAGCGTTACGTGCTATTTTAATGGATTTAAACATTGAAACGGAAACGTTGAAAAATCAACCGGATGCTTTGGTACTGAAAGAAAGAGCTAATGTTTTCTTAACTGACGCATTTAAACAAGGTTTCTTTGAAGTTCAAGATGCCAATTCACAATTAGTAGCTGCTTTTCTTGATGTAAAACCAGGAATGCGTGTGGTTGATACCTGCGCCGGTGCTGGTGGAAAAACATTGCACATTGCATCTTTAATGGAAAACAAAGGACAATTAATTGCGATGGATTTGTATGAAAGCAAATTGAAGCAATTAAAAATCAGAGCTAAAAGAGACGGTGCTTTCAATATTGAATACCGCATTATTGACTCTACAAAAATCATCAAAAAATTACACGAAAAAGCGGATCGTGTTTTAATTGACGCACCTTGCAGTGGTTTAGGAGTTTTGAAAAGAAATCCGGACGCTAAATGGAAATTGAAACCGGAATTCATCGACAACATCCGTAAAGTACAATCGGAAGTTTTAGAAAGCTATTCTAAAATTGTAAAACCGGGAGGTAAATTAGTGTACGCCACTTGTTCTATATTACCATCAGAGAACCAAGAACAGGTACAACGCTTTTTGACAACTGACATTGGTAAACAATTCAATTTTATAAAAGACCAAAAAATCTTGGCATCGGAATCTGGTTTTGACGGATTTTATATGGCCTTACTAGAACGTAAAGAAAGCTCAGAACAGAAGGAAAAAAGAGTACAAAAAGAAGTAGAATAAAAATTAGATTTTACACTCTATAATTTACAAAAAAAGTCCTCGAAATTTCGAGGACTTTTTTTATGTAATTATTTTTTTTCAGTTTAATCTTTTTCTAACTTTAAACATTAAACTAAAAAAACTTTGAACTTTTATAATTAATCATTCATTGAGATTAAAAACTCTTCATTATTCTTTGTTTTCTTGAAACGATCATTGATGAAATCCATCGCTTCCACTGGATTCATATCCGAAAGGTATTTTCTCATAATCCACATGCGTTGTAATGTTTTTTGATCCAATAACATATCGTCACGTCGTGTACTTGAAGAAGTCAAATCGATAGCCGGGAAAATACGTTTGTTAGCAATTTTTCTGTCCAATTGCAATTCCATATTACCAGTACCTTTAAATTCTTCAAAGATAACTTCATCCATTTTAGAACCAGTTTCAGTCAATGCAGTAGCGATAATACTTAATGAACCACCATTTTCTACGTTACGGGCAGCTCCAAAGAAACGTTTTGGTTTTTGCAATGCATTCGCATCCACTCCACCACTTAATACTTTACCTGAAGCAGGCTGAACTGTATTATATGCTCTGGCCAAACGCGTAATCGAATCCAACAGAATCACTACATCGTGACCACATTCTACCAATCGTTTTGCTTTTTCAAGGACGATGTTTGCAATTTTAACATGCTCTTGCGGTTCTCTGTCAAATGTAGAAGCAATTACTTCACCACGCACACTGCGCTGCATGTCAGTCACCTCTTCTGGGCGTTCGTCAATCAATAAAACAATTAAATATACTTCAGGATGATTTGCCGCAATAGCATTGGCAATTTCCTTAAGCAACATCGTTTTACCGGTTTTAGGCTGCGCCACAATCATTCCGCGTTGTCCTTTTCCTATTGGTGAAAACAAATCGATGATTCTAGTTGAAATCGTACTTTGCTTTTCGGCCAATTTGAATTTTTCTGATGGAAAAACCGGAGTCAAATGTTCGAATGAAACTCGGTCACGAACTACTTGCGGATCGTGTCCGTTTATTTTTAAAACGCGTACTAATGGGAAAAATTTCTCTCCTTCTTTTGGAGGACGAACTACTCCTTTTACGGTATCTCCGGTTTTAAGACCGAATAATCTAATTTGAGAAGTAGATAAATAAATATCATCTGGCGAAGCCAAATAGTTGTAATCTGATGAACGTAAGAAACCATATCCATCAGGCATCATTTCCAGAACGCCTTCACTTTCTATAATTCCGTCAAATTCAAAATCAGAAGCAGCAAAATTACTTTTCTTATTTTTGAAATTCGGATTTTGATTTCCATTTCCGTTCCCATTTCCGTTAGGATTTGGATTCAGCTTATGTAATTGGTTTGGATTTATTTTTTTGACAGGAACAACAACCTCACCTTTTTCTTCAGTGGAAGTTTCTGCTGTAGCCTCATTTTCTTTTGCAGTATCTTTTACTTCTTCTTTATCCTTTTTCAAGGCTATTTTTTTCTCGTAAGCTGATTTATTAAACTTAATCACCTTATCTGCTTTTTTCTCAGTAACCACAGGCTCTTGAACTGAAACTGCTTCTTGTTCTTTTGGCATTTCTTCCAAAGAAGAACTATTTTCAACGAGAACATTTTCTTCTACATTACTATCTTCGGTTTCAAACAGCGTGTTTTTTGTTGTTTTCTGTATAGCCACTTTTTTCACAGGCAGTATTCTAGCTCTTTCTCTTTTCGGTTTATCCTCTTCAAGATTACTTTCTGTCTTTGTATCTAGTATAGCTTCCACAGTAGCAACTTGATGATCCAAAATCTGACCGATTAAAGTATCTTTTTTTACACCGTTAAATTTTATGGTTTTAGCTGCTTTAGCTATTTCTTGAAGCTCAGAAAGCTTCATTTCTTTTAATGCAGAAATATCAAACATGAATGTTCTATGAGTTTAATTAATTTTTGGAAATAATGTAAAAGATAGGTAGTGAACTTAAAATTGAATCAACCGCAGTATGAAGTGCTTACGGAATTATGATGCAATAATACGAATAAAATTTAATCAGACAATAGTATTTTTAAAAAAGAAAATATATTTTTGTAAAACATATTTAACAAATGATACAAAGAATTCAGACTATTTATTTATTGCTTGCTTTTGTAGTGACAGGCATTTTACTATTTTTTATTCCATTATGGACTATGAGCGATGGTAAAGCATTTTATTTCATGCAAAGTCAAGTGTATACGATATTATTAGGATTGAGTACGACGTTGAGTTTATTTAGTGTAGTTTCCTATAAAAAAAGACAAAATCAGTTTGTTATTGGCAGACTGAATATCATATTAAATTTGATTTTATTAGGATTGTTTGTATATCGTTCACTAAATCTATCTGGAGAAACACCTGCTGTTTCGGAGAAAGGTATTGGGATGTTTCTACCTGTAGTTGCTATCGTGTTATTAGTCTTGGCTAATAAGGCTATCAAAAAGGATGAAGATCTTGTAAAATCTGTGGACAGATTGAGGTAAACCTATAATATTTAGTTTATTAGTGCGAAGGAAACCCGAATGTAACAATTCGGGTTTTTTTGTGGATTTTGTCACTATTTATTTTAACAGTACAAAACAATAATAAAGATCTAATAAACTAATAATCTGTTGTTTTTTTTATAAATTTGGCAATAACAATCACGATATGTTAAACAAAATAAGAATTCATCTTGCTGATGACCATCAAATTCTTATTGATGGAATCAGAACCATATTACATACCAATCCTAGATTTGAAGTGGTGGGTTTTTCCATTAATGGTACCGAATTATACGATGAAGTTATTCAGAACAAATCGGATATCCTTATTCTGGACATTAACATGCCAGAAAAAGATGGAATTGAAGTAATTAAAGAGTTTGCTGAAAAAGGATTTCCCTGCAAAATTATTATTTTATCCAGTCATGATGATTTGAGAATAATCAAAGAAGTAATGAAATTAGGTAGCAGCGGTTATTTGACAAAAAAATGTGCCGGTGAAAATATCGTCGAAGCCATTCAGGCTGTTTACAATGGTGAAGAATATTTTTGCAAATCGGTTCGGGAAAAAATATTCAATACCGCAACTAAGGATAATCCAAAATTAAACAAACCTGATCTAAAAGGAAACTTAGCGTTAACCGACAGAGAACTAGAAATTATCACTTTGATCTCACTTGAATTCAGTGGAAAAGAAATTAGTGATCAGTTATTCATCAGTGTCAATACAGTGGAAACACATCGAAAAAACATAATGAAAAAATTGGATGCAAAAAACTCCATAAGTCTTGTAAAATACGCCATTAAACATCAGTTAATTAAATCCTGAGTTGGTAATTTAAATCCGATTCATTTTCAAAAACCAGCTGTGACAAAACAATAAAACCCAATAAAATTAAAGTACCTATGTCATACAGACAAATTGTTATCGCATTGCTTGTATTACTTAGTTGTTCCACAAATACAGTTTTTGCATACAAAAAAAAGCCTATAAAAAAAGAAGTTACCGCGCTTTCTAACGAAGCAATACTCCTAATGAAAGAAGGCAGTTACGAAAAATCACTCATAAAATCAAGACTTGCTTTAAGTCAGGCTATTCGTCTAAAAGACAACAATCTGATTGCAGGTTCGTACAACACCATTGCTGCAAATTTTGACCAGTTATCTGAATATGACAAAGCTTTTTATTATTACCACAAAGGCTTAACCTATGCCAACAAAACCAATAATGATGTTTTAAAAAACTGGATTAACAATAATTTAGGGAACATTTATTGTTTTGATAAAAAACAATATGAAAAAGGTATTTATTATTATAAAAAATCATTAGAATACAGCACGAGAATCAAGGACTCCGCACAAATAGTTTTTACTAAGCTAAATTTGACCTGGGCATATTTTGATATAGGACGTTATGATGAAGGACTTCCCTACCTGAAATACATCAATAAACATCATGAAAAACATGGCGATACCTCTACTATTGTGGCACTACACATGCTCAATGGAATGTATTATAATTATAAAAACGACCCTGAAAAAGCAACGTTCTTTTTTGAAAATGCAATAAAACTTGGAAATGAAGGAAACGAAAAATCAGATTTGTCGTATTCACACCATGAGTATTCTAAGTTTTTATTAAAAAATGGAGATTATAAAAAAGCTTATAAAAATCTCGCTATTTTTAATGCTATAACGGATGAATTAAACGATGAAGAAAAACTCAACAAAGCCAATGTTGCCGGTATAAATCTTGAAATTGACGAATACAAACGAGAAATTGACAAAATAGAAAGTGAGTTTAAAACTAAAGAATATATTTTACTTCAAGAGCAATCCAGAAACAAGAAAATTGTTATTATATTAAGCGCGATCCTACTACTATTGTTCCTGCTTTTTTACCTTTATTCCCAAAATGCGCAACTAAAACAAAAAAATAAACTAAAAGATTTGCGCAGTAAAGCTCAGGAAAACATGATTAATGCGTCTATAAACGGGCAAGAATTAGAACGCAAAAAAATTGCGGCTTTTTTACATGATAATATCAGCGCTTTACTGTCATCGGCAGGATTACATTTACATGCATACACGTCACAAAACCAGTCTTATTCGCAAGAAATAATGAAAACCAAAGCAATACTGGAAGAAGCGCACGATCAGGTTCGGGATTTGTCACACGAACTAATGCCGTCACTTTTGGCACGATTTGGATTATTTGATGCTTTGGATGATTTGTGTGAAAAAAATTCCAATTCGATTGTGCATTTTGAATACGCCAGTTTTATAAACAGAAAAACGCGTTATGATGAAGATTTTGAAATGAAAATTTATTTTATAATCATGGAACTTCTCAACAACATCATAAAACACAGTCATGCAAGTCAGTCTAAATTAAGTATGGATGAAAATAACGAATTACTGAAAATCACGCTTATGGATAATGGAAAAGGTTTTGATTCCAGTAGATTTCATGTTCTGGAAGGTTTTGGTTTAAACCAAATAAAAGCTCGGATCAATAATTTAAAAGGAAATATTCACTTGAACTCAAAAGTAAACGCTGGAACAATCATTACAATTGAAGTCCCAATAACGTATCCAAAAAAGGCAACTACACCCGTTTTTCAATCTCAATAATTTCCATATCCTTGATTTTGTCTCCTTCAATCACAAATCGCAACATGGTGCGCAGCTGATGAAAACCACTTTTCCCTGCCGCTCCGGGATTCATGTGCAATAAATTATGTTTTTTATCAAAGATGACTTTCAGGATATGAGAATGCCCGCAAATAAATAATTTAGGAGGGTTTGATTGCATTTCTGCTTTAATATTTGGATTGTATTTTCCCGGATAACCGCCAATATGCGTAATCCAGACATCGACACCTTCACATTTAAATCGGTTGTGCAACGGAAATTCCATTCGAGCCTTGGCATCATCAATATTCCCATACACACAACGCAACGGTTTTAGCTTCTTTATCGCATCTGTTACAGCCAGATCACCTATATCGCCCGCATGCCAAACCTCGTCAGCTTGAGCAACATATTTCAAAATCGTATCATCAATATGACTGTGCGTATCAGAAAGCAAGAGTATTTTTTTCATATTTATGTTATCATTGCAAGGCTTGAGGCAATCTGGAGCTATTTCCCGCTTTCCACTTCAATCTTTTTATCCGCCGAAAAGGCGATTAGAAAGGATTTCCGTTACAATCAGGGCTAGGATTTTGTGGTAAAAATAAACATTCACATTCCAAATAAAAAATCAAATTGAAACTTACCAAACTTTGCACCTGTGCGACTTCGTGGCAAAAAAATTAATAAGTATCTTTGTGGCTTCAAAAAAATTTACTTGAGATATTTCATCAAATTAGCATATAACGGAACGCATTATCACGGCTGGCAATACCAACCCAATGCTGCTTCTGTTCAGGAAACGATGAACAAAGCGTTTTCGGTGGTGTTGAATACGACCATTAGTCTCATGGGAGCCGGAAGAACAGACACCGGAGTTCATGCTAAAGAGATGTATGCTAATTTTGATTTTGAAAACCCGTTTGACATTCCAAATTTAGTGCACAAACTCAACTCTTATTTGCCCAAAGACATTGTTATTTATGACATTATTCCGGTTCATGATGAAGCGCACTCTCGTTTTGACGCGACAAAAAGAACCTACGAATACCACATCAATACGTTCAAAGATGTTTTTTCGCAAGAGCAAAGTTGGTATTTCCATCAAAAGTTAGATGTCGATTTAATGAATGAAGCGGCGCAATTACTTTTCGATCAGACTGATTTTCAATGTTTTTCGAAAGTAAATACGGATGTAAATACTTTTGATTGTACGATTTTTGAAGCCTATTGGAAGCAAGAAAATGGCAACCTGATTTTTACCATTTCGGCCAATCGTTTCTTACGGAATATGGTACGTGCCATTGTAGGAACATTGGTAAACATAGGGTTACACAAGATTACACTGGCTGATTTTACTGCCATCATAGAAAGTAAAAACCGAGACAAAGCTGGTTTTTCGGTTCCGGCGCATGGTTTGTATTTAACCAAAATAGAATACGATTATTTATAGCTTCAGGCTGTAAGCTTTACGCATTATGCCTAAAGCCTAAAGCATAAGGCTTAAAGAAACAATATGAAAGCAAAAGCATTTGATACCAGATTATTCAAACGAATATTAAAATTTACCAAACCCTATCAATGGCGTTTTAATGGCGTGATTGTTTTCGCCATTTCACTATCGATATTTGCGGCTTTGCGACCGTATTTATTGAAGCAAACCGTTGATGGTTACATTGCAACCCAAGACCAACAGGGATTATTAATGTATGTCATCCTAATGGGAATTGTACTATTACTGGAGGTGTTTTCGCAATTTTACTTTGTATATTGGGCAAACTGGCTCGGTCAGGATATTGTAAAAGACATTCGGACAAAACTATTTCAACACATCTTGAGTTTCCGAATGAAATATTTTGATCACGTTCCGGTGGGTCAACTCGTGACTCGCTCAGTTTCAGATATTGAATCCATTGCCCGAATTTTCAGTCAGGGATTATTCATGATTATTAGTGACTTGATGAAAATGGTTGTCGTGTTGGCTTTTATGTTTTATATGAACTGGAAACTGACATGGATTGTGATTGTGGCAATGCCAATTCTGGTTTTCTTCACGCGTATATTCCAAAAGAAAATGCAAGTCGCTTTTGAAGAAGTGCGCACCCAAATTGCCAATATGAACTCCTTTGTGCAGGAGCGAGTAACAGGAATGAAGATTGTTCAACTCTTTAATCGTGAAAAAATTGAGTACGAAAAATTCAAAAGTATCAATGATAAGCACAAAAAAGCCTGGATCAAAACCATTCTTTATAACTCCATCTTCTTCCCTATTGCTGATATTATTTCATCTTTAACGCTTGGTTTCATTGTGTTGTATGGCGGAATCAAAATACTAAACGGGGATAATTTCACCACTTTTGGAGATTTATTTTCATACACGATGTTCATAGGAATGTTATTTAATCCGTTGCGTCAAATTGCCGATAAATTCAACGAGATGCAACTGGGAATGATTGCGGCGAATCGTGTTTTTGACATTTTGGACACCGAAGATCAGATTCAGGATACAGGAATAATCGAAGCTCCGATTTTTAAAGGAGATATCAAGTTCAAAAAAGTTCGTTTTGGATATATTCCGGATGAAGAAGTAATAAAAGGAATCGATTTAGAGGTGATTGCCGGTCAAACCATTGCCATTGTAGGCTCCACTGGTGCCGGAAAATCGACGATTATTAACTTGCTGAATCGTTTTTACGAAATCAACAGCGGTTCGATTTACATAGACAATCACAATATTGAGAACTACACTTTAGATTCTTTACGCAAACAAATTGCAGTTGTATTGCAGGATGTTTTCCTTTTTGCCGATACGATTTTCAATAATATCACTTTGAATAATCCTGAAATTAGTCGGGAACAAGTTTTAGCTGCAGCAAAAAAAATCGGCGTACATGAATTCATCATGAGTCTACCGGATAATTATGACTTTGATGTAAAGGAACGTGGCGTTATGCTTTCGTCAGGTCAGCGCCAACTGATTGCTTTCTTGAGAGCGTATGTGAGCAATCCAAGTATTTTGATTCTAGATGAAGCGACATCTTCAATCGATACGTATTCCGAAGAATTGATTCAGCGCGCTACGGAAACGATTACTAAAGGCAGAACATCAATTGTTATTGCGCACCGCTTGGCAACGATTGTCAATGCTGATAAAATTGTGGTAATGGATAAAGGTTTAATCGTAGAGCAAGGAACACACCAGGAATTAATTAACCGCGAAAGTGGCTATTACAAGAATTTGTATGATTCCCAGTTTTCGGTGGCAAATTAGTTTTTTACTGAAAAGGAAATAGAAGTAACATAGGGACAAAGCACATAGAATAAAGAAAAAAGAATAAAGAATAAAGAAAAAAGAATAAAGAAAAAAGAATAAAGAATAAAGAATAAAGAATAAAGAACATAGAAAAAAGAATAAAGAAAAAAGAATAAAGAATAAAAGACAGAAAGGTTTCAAGGTTAAAAATCAGCTTAATCTGTGTCATCCGCGTCCCATCTTTTCAACAATTAGGTTAAGAGAGTTAAGAGTGAAAATCAATTTAATTCTAGTGTCTAAATTTCACTTTACTTTTTTACAAAGATGTAGCAGTTAAAAAAATAAATCTGCATTCATACTTTTGCAATTTGTTTAAAACAAAGGTGTTTTTCTAAAAAATGTTTACTTTATTACTTTGAAACTTTCTCAAAACAGAATAAATCATTAAATTCGCCCAATCAATTAAATAAGACAAACACACATAATGAAATGAGTTTTTACGAATTCATTTTGTACAAATAACAAATAAACAAGCACAAAATGAAATACGATATTATAGTTTTAGGAAGTGGTCCAGGGGGTTATGTTACAGCAATTAGAGCATCACAATTAGGCTTTAAAGTAGCCGTAATAGAAAAAGAAAGCTTAGGCGGTGTATGTTTGAACTGGGGTTGTATCCCAACAAAAGCGTTACTAAAATCAGCGCAGGTTTTTGATTATTTAAAACATGCTTCGGATTATGGACTGACTGTTTCATCATTTGACAAAGACTTCTCTGCTGTTGTACAGCGCAGCCGTTCTGTAGCGGACGGCATGAGCAAAGGGGTTCAATTCCTGATGAAAAAAAATAAAATTGACGTGATTGATGGTTTTGGAAAACTAAAACCAGGAAAGAAGGTTGATGTTACTGACAAAGAAAATAAAGTTACTGAATACAGTGCGGATCATATCATCATTGCCACTGGAGCACGTTCCCGTGAGTTGCCAAACTTGCCTCAAGATGGTGTAAAGGTAATTGGATATAGACTGGCAATGACATTAGCAACACAACCAAAATCGTTGATTATCGTGGGTTCTGGAGCTATTGGGATTGAATTTGCACACTTTTACAACTCCATGGGAACTGAGGTAACTATTGTAGAATTTATGCCAAATGTAGTTCCTGTTGAAGACGAAGATATTTCAAAACAAATGGAACGTTCTTTGAAAAAAGCAGGTATCAAGATTATGACTAACTCATCTGTTGAGAGAATTGATACAACTGGAGCAGGTGTTAAAGCATTTGTCAAAACAGCAAAAGGAGAAGAAGTTTTGGAAGCGGAGATTTTACTTTCAGCGGTTGGAATCAAAACCAATATTGAAAACATAGGACTAGAAGAAGTAGGAATTGCTACCGATAAAGATAAAATTTTAGTAAATGCTTACAACCAGACGAACATTCCAGGATATTACGCTATTGGCGATGTTACGCCAGGCCAAGCATTAGCTCACGTAGCTTCGGCGGAAGGAATCAACTGTGTGGAGAAAATTGCAGGACTTCACGTAGATCCTATAGATTACGGAAACGTACCGGGTTGTACTTATGCAACTCCAGAAATTGCTTCTGTAGGATTGACTGAAAAACAAGCTAAAGAAAAAGGATACGAATTGAAAATTGGAAAATTCCCATTCTCAGCTTCAGGAAAAGCAAAAGCATCTGGAACACCGGATGGTTTTGTAAAAGTAATTTTTGATGCTAAATACGGAGAATGGTTAGGATGTCACATGATCGGAGCCGGAGTTACTGATATGATTGCTGAGGCAGTTGTAGCACGTAAACTGGAAACTACAGGACACGAAATCTTAAAATCAATTCACCCACACCCAACGATGAGCGAAGCCGTTATGGAAGCGGTTGCTGATGCCTATGGCGAGGTTATACACTTATAGATTTCAGATTGTAAAGACGCACTGCAGTGCGTCTCTACAAAATAATAGTAATCCGATTTGCTTTCGCAAATCGGATTTTTTTATGCCCTTAATACATTCACTAACAGATAAATTAGGTATAAGAATTATGAAAGTTTTAGACAGAATTACATAACAAAAATTGCATTACTTATTCTGAAATTTGAATAAATTAAAATAGTAAAGTAAACGAAATCCATTTTCTTAATAATTATTTAAATAGATGTCTTATGAAAAATATTTATCTGAATGCCGGAACAATAAATGAAGTTTTTAGTGGACTGGAAACTTCTTTAAATGGCGTTTTAAATTCAAGTAATAACGAATTTAAATTAGCGCTGGATACTGATTTGATTAAGGGAAATGTTGACGCGGTAACCTTCATAAATGGTTTTACTTGTATTCAGGTTAACATGACATTTGCAGATGATGTAACACTAAGTATGGAATCTTTAAGCGCAACGTCAATTGTATTCGCGTATTGCACTGAGGGAACTTTTAAACACAGCTTTGGTATATCGGGTCACCAATCAACGCTAAGAAAACATCTTTCAACTGTTGTAACCAGCAGAAGAAGTGTAAATACTATATTACATTTTAAGAAAGATACGGCTGTTCAATTTTCGATTATAAAAGTGGAAACCGCTAGCTTATCTAATGGGATAAATGATTCTTTAATCCCGAATTTGAAGAAAAACTTTTTAAACAAACAACCAAATTATACGTATCAAGGCATTCAAAATTTGAGAATCGCAGAAAAACTCCAACAGTTTAATGACGTTACGGAGCAAGGAATGGTCGGACATATCAAGAAAAAAGATATTATTCAATCCATAATAGCCATGGAAATTGATGACAATACTGACAATCTAATTAGAATGTCACGCGCGATCAAACGTTCGACCTTACATAAAATCAATGAATTAAAAAAGATTTCCGGTTTGATTAAACAGTATACTTTTGATGCGATGTATAGTAAAGTTATTAATTCAAAAAACAGGATTTTCATTAAGTAATCATCAGCGAAATCTTATTATTGACTTCCGCCACTAGTTTTTTTTATACTAGCATTTCCAACACAAAGCATCCATTATGTGGGAATTTAACATATTAACATTTATTTACAAAGCAGGGTTATGAAGCTATTCAATTCTGCTCTATATTTGTATAACGAGCCATTTTACTCGTATAATTCTGATTTTATTCCTTTATAAATGAACACTGCAACCAACCATTTTTCGAATACACTGCATGAAAGCCAAAATAAAAATTGGGTAAGAGCCATTGATTCTTCTAAGATTATTACTTGGATTGATGATTTATTCAAAATATTATTCCCCGAAAAAGCTCTGGAAACCATTCAAATCGAATTGCTTTTGGACCAAAACAAAGCCAACTTCATCGCTATTCTTTCGGAGATTGTAAAAGACAAAACAGCGAATGAAATTCTGGATGACGCTGAATCATTTTACACCGCGCTTCCGGAACTATATAGCTCGATGCAAAAAGACGCTCAGGCTATTCTGGATACAGATCCTGCAGCTGATTGCATTCAGGAAATAATCAATTCCTATCCCGGTTTTTTTGCCATAGAAGTCTATCGCATTGCCAATGCTATTGCTTCCCGAACTACGTGTTTGTTGCCGCGAATTCTTACCGAATATGCGCATAGCAAAACTGGAATCGACATTCACCCCAGTGCCACTATCGATGTTCCGTTTATGATTGATCATGGCACCGGAATTGTCATTGGAGAGACTACAATCATAGGGAAATATGTCAGTATTTATCAAGGAGTGACATTAGGAGCGTTGCAAGTTGAGAAAAGTATGCAGGAAAAAAAACGACATCCAACCGTAGAAGATCATGTGATTATTTATGCTAATGCCACTATTCTAGGCGGAAGCACCATCATAGGAAATCACAGTATTGTAGGGGGAAATACGTTTATTACCAAGAGTATGAATCCGTATTCATTTGTCATGCAATCCAATAAAAACACGGTTTTGAACCAGCAGGAAATAAAAGATATTAATTTTTTCTCTATATAAATATTATGAAATACAATAACATACTCGAAACAATAGGCAATACGCCACACGTAAAAATCAATCGTTTATTTGGTGCCAACCGCAATGTCTGGATCAAACTGGAACGCGCCAATCCTGGTGCCAGCATCAAGGACAGAATCGCTCTTGCGATGATTGAAGATGCCGAAACCAAAGGACTATTAAAAGCTGAAGGAACTATTATTGAAGCCACTTCTGGAAATACAGGAATTGGACTCGCTATGGTTGCGGCCGTAAAAGGCTATAAATTAATATTAGTGATGCCCGAATCGATGTCTATAGAAAGACGCCGACTCATGAGCCTGTATGGTGCCGAATTTGTCTTGACGCCCCGCGAAAAAGGAATGAAAGGCGCGCTGGAAAAAGCACAAGAATTAGTTTCCGAAATGCCAAATGCCTGGTCACCGCTTCAATTTGAAAATCCTGCTAATATTGAAATTCATAAAACAACCACCGCTCAGGAAATCATAAAAGCGTTCCCTGACGGATTGGATTATTTGATAACCGGCGTAGGAACTGGTGGTCATATCACGGGCTGTGCCGAAATATTGAAACAACATTTCCCTAACCTGAAAGTATACGCTGTAGAACCACAAGCTTCACCAGTTATCAGCGGTGGTGCAGCTGCTCCCCACCCTATTCAAGGAATTGGAGCAGGATTTATCCCCACAAACTTACATACTGATTTATTAGACGGAACAATCCAAGTAAGCAAAGACGAAGCATTTACTTATACTCAAAGAGCAGCCAAAGAAGAAGGCATGTTCATAGGAATTTCCTCTGGAGCATCACTCGCTGCCGTGGCCAAAAAACTTTCAGAAATCCCTGAAAACGCGAAAGTCCTCACTTTTTGTTACGATACCGGCGAACATTATTTAAGCATCGAAGGCTTATTTGTATAAACGAAAATCCCCTTTTATTACGAACCGATTTGTGAAAACAAGTCGGTTTTTTTATGACGTTTATTTTTTGGGCGTGTCCTTGTTGCAGTGCTATTGTATGAATCACTTTGTTTAGTGTTGCAACAAGGTCAGGCTGTTTATTCCCGCTTATATTGTATTACCCTTCGGGATAAAACAATAAAGAGCTCCACTTCCATCCTTCACGCAAAACAGCTTCAATCCACAAGATTCTAGCAGTAATAAAACTATTTGTAAAAATTAGTATCTTTCAATCACAAAATCAACACAATATGACTTGGACTGCAAAACCCATAAAACACAAAGGCGAAAACCGGATTGCTGTCTATTTTGAAAAAAATCAAGACTTAATTGCCCGCATCAAACAAATAGAAGGAGCCCGATGGAGCCAGCAAAAAACGGTTTGGCACCTACCCGATACCAGCGAAAATAGAGAACGTTTCAAGATAGAACCCCTTAAAAATTCTCTTCCTTCACTCGAGGGAATTGAACACATTACAAAATTCATACAATGGCTATCGTCAAAAAGATATAGTCCTAGCACCATCAAAACCTATAGCGATGCTCTGAAATCGTTCTTAATCTTCTATCGAGAAAAATCAGTTGTAGAAATCAATAATGAGGACGTGATTATTTATAATAACGAGTATATTTTAAAGAATAATCTTTCTGCTTCCTACCAGAATCAAACGGTTAATGCGATAAAGCTGTTTTTTATGACAGTAAGAGGAACCAAGATTGACATTGATAAAATACACCGCCCCAAACGAGCCAAACTATTGCCCAACGTTTTGAGTAAAGAAGAAGTAAAACTAATCTTAAATGCTCACAGCAATATCAAACATAAGATGATGCTTTCGTTGATTTATAGTTGTGGTTTGCGTTGTGGCGAATTATTGGCACTGCAGCCCGTTCATATCGATTCAAAAAGAAACATTGTATTGCTTAAGAATGCAAAAGGAAACAAAGATAGAATTGCTCCTTTGTCTCCCAAGATTTTAGAAATGCTTCGGGAATATTACCTGTCCTTCAGACCCACAACCTATTTGTTTGAAGGTGTAATTCCTAGCGAACCCTATTCCGAAAAAAGTTTGCAAAGCGTATTAAAGCAAGCACTCAAAAAAGTTAATATAACAAAACCCGTCACTTTACATTGGTTGCGACATAGTTTCGCCACCCATTTGCTAGAAAGCGGGACAGATCTTAGGTATATACAGGAATTATTGGGACATAGCAGCAGTAAAACCACCGAAATTTATACTCACGTTAGCACCAAAAGTATTCAACAAATAAAAAGTCCTTTTGATGATTTATGAGATAAATAGTATATATTTGAAAATAAAATAACACTGACGTCTATTAGACCTATCTACCCAATTTCGGGGTGATAAGTCTGATATTGTCAGACCTATATATTAGTGGTCAGCTTAAAGAACCGAAAGTGGAAAAGCGACTAACCGATGTTTAGAAATAACTAAACAGAAAAATGACAAATGAGGAAGTTTATCATAAGCCTAACGCCAAAATATTAACAAAAGAATTTGGAAAAATAGATAGAAGTATTTACAAAGTATTAGTGGAAAGTTACGCTTTAATTAACTTCGCTAAAAGAGAAATAAAAACCTATTCCATACCAATAGATGTAAATATAACAAGTATAGATGAAGGTTTTTTTAAAGACTTTTTAGACAGAAAACAAAATTTAAGAGATAATGAAAGTATAACAGATGAACAGTCATATTTTGAACTAGATAAAAAAATGCGTATTGAAAAAGCAATTATAGAAAGAGCTTACGCTACACTAAACCGTTAATTTTTTCAAAATAATCATATGTTTCGTTAAAATTTAAATTACAAAAATTAGAAAATTCTAAAGTTTTTATAGAATATAGATTTTAATTAGCACTATTTTGTTTAAACTCAGATTTATAATTAAGTATTAAATCAAAAACAAGGTTGTTATACCTTTCTTTAATTTCATCTAAATCTTTAGAAAATCTTATCCATTGTAACTTTTCTAATTTTTTAACTGATGTAACTAAATCTTCAACTTTTTGCCTCATCGATAGATGATGCCATTGCACAAGACAACGAAATCAGGCTCATTGACCTTTTTGTAGACAGTATTAAACTCGCTGATTTTGGATTCACTTTCGATTTTGTCGAAAACGGAAGACCCGCTTATAATCCTTCGGATTTACTCAAACTCTTTATTTACGGCTACCTCAATCGCATGCGTTCGTCCAGAACTTTGGAGAAAGAATGCAATCGCAACATTGAACTTATGTGGCTTTTGAAAGGTTTGGTTCCTGATCACAACACCATTGCTAATTTCCGTAAAAACAATCCCAAAGCCATTGCTCGCGTTTTTCGGGCAACGGTAAAACTAGCGACGCACTTTGAACTTATTGGCGGTGCTTTGGTTGCTGGTGACAGTACCAAACTCAGAGCACAAAACTCTAAGAAAAACAATTTCAATCCCAATAAAATTGAGCGACACATTGCTTACATCGATGCCAAACTCGAAGAGTACAACTCGGCTTTAGCCAAAGAAGATGGTGATGTTCTGGAAAAACAAATTATTGCAAAGAAGATAAAGAAACACACTATTCAAAGGCAAAAATACATCGGGTATCAAAACACAATTGATGCCACTGGCGTTACCCAAATCTCGACTTCAGATCCCGATAGTCGCCAAATCATGACTCGCAACAACATCTCTGAAGTCTGCGTATACGGTACAAACCACAGTGGATGCGCTGCACAATATTCCCATTGATTTTAAGGTGACCAATGAAAACGATTCCAAAGCTATGGGAGGAATGTTACGCCGAGCCAAAAACATTTTGGGACACAATAATTTTACCGCTATTTACGACAAAGGCTATCATACGGGAAGTGAATTTGATTATGCTAATAAACTTGGCGTTGATGTGCTGGTCGCCATTCCAGGAGTTTCTGCTCACGCACCTGATTTGGCTTTTGATGTAGAGCATTTTAAATACAACATAACCACCGATTCCTATACTTGCCCTGCCAATGAAACCCTAACGACCAATGGAAATTGGTACGCCAAAAAGAACGGCAAATCAATAACCCAGATGAAGCATTACAAAACTACTGCGTGTTTGACTTGTGAACTGTATAAAAAATGCACCAAAAATGCCAAAGGCAGACTCATTGAAAGATCCCAGTACGCCCATTTGATTTATGAAAATAAAGTTAGAATCGACAACAATTATGAAACCTACCGTAGACGTCAAGCCATTGTAGAACATCCCTACGGTGTAATAAAACGACAATGGGATTTTTACTATATTATGACCAAGAAAACGATCAAACATGCCTCAGCTGATGTAGGATTGATTTTCTGCGCCTACAATCTGCGTCGCATTTTAAACTTGATTGACCACAATCTACTAAAACAATATCTAAAAGTATTGGCTTTATATTTTGGGATTATAAGAGCGATTTTTAAAACTTTTTACGCATTATTTTCTTTTGAGAAAGTGAAAGAGGCTATTTTAAAAAAGAATTTTAATTGCAGTTTAAATCACATATATTTACTAACTGATTAATCAAATAGAGTTCGTTTAGAATTTTTTAGACGAACTGAGGTTAGCTGTCACCCTAAAAAGAACCGACAAACATTCAACATCCTGAAAATTGACAAAGAATTTCAAACTATTCTTGATTTGAACACAACAAACAGAGATTTGACTACAAAAACAAAAAACAGCTGCCTGACCTTTGTACTATCATTTAAAATGTAATAAAATATGGCAACAATAAATTGGACAGCTGACGACATTCCTTCACAAGAAGGAAAAACCATCTTAATCACGGGTGCAAATAGCGGACTTGGCTATGAAGCGACAAAAGTGTTGAGTAAAAAAGGGGCTCACATTATCATGACCGCCCGAAACTTGCAGAAAGGCAATGAAGCTTTAGCAGCTATCAAGAAGGAAAACCCAAATGCAAAGTTACACTTAATGCATTTGGACTTAGCTGACTTGCACTCAATCCGAAAATTTTCAGATGAATTTCATTCGAAGTATTCAAAACTTGATGTTTTGGTAAATAATGCAGGTGTGATGAACCCACCTAAAAAAGAAGTGACAAAACAGCATTTTGAAGTTCAATTTGGCACCAATCATTTAGGACATTTCTTACTCACTGGCTTGCTTTTGGATATACTTAAAAACACACCGAATTCGAGAATTTCGGTTCAAAGCAGCATTGTTCACAAAACAGAAAGTATGAAGCCTAATATTCATTTTGATGATTTGAACTTTGAAAAATCATACAACAGAGACCAAGCTTATGCCCAAAGCAAATTAGCTAACTTGCTTTTTGCTTATGAACTAGACAGACGTTTGAAAGCCAGCAATATCAACACTATTGTAACTGCGGCTCATCCAGGTTATACAAAAACAAACCTTCAAGCAAATTCAGGATTTTTAATGTCTATTATTTTGAACAACATTCTTGCCCAAAATGTCAAAATTGGAACTCTACCCATTTTAAGGGCAGCAACTGATGAAAACGTAAAAGGCTCCGAGTATTTTGGACCGACTAAAATGATGGAAATGAAAGGCTATCCTGAGTTAGTAAAATCAAGTGATAAATCTTATGACAAAGATTTGGCTAAAAAACTATGGGAAGTATCAGAAAAATTAACCAACTTTAAATACCAATTTTAATATGAAAACAGTAAAAATCGTATTACTCTATCTGTTAGTGGCATTTTACCTTTTTATGGGGTCAATGCACTTTATACAACCCGAACAGTATTTTGCAATGATGCCTTCGTGGTTACCAGCACAAAAAGTTTTAATCATTTTGAGTGGAATTGTTGAAATTGTTTTAGCAGTGCTTTTAATACCAATTAAAACAAGAGCAATTGCTGCGAAGTTAATTATAGCTATGTTGGTGGTATTTTTCTTTGCAATTCATATTCCTGAAAGCATAGGCTACTACAAGACAGGTAACGAGAAGTTTGTTGCAAGCATCATAAGGTTACCTATTCAGTTTCTTTTTATTGCGTGGGCTTGGATGTTTGCGAAAAAATAATCTACTAAAATAAAAACCTAAAAAGTCAACAATGTAAGTTCAAATCAAACGTTGTTGATTTTTATTAAATTTGACCAATGGCAAAAAATGTAAATCATATCACTATCAATTCCATTTCAGAGCTACATCGCCTAATGGGATTGTCTAAACCACTTCATCCATTAATCAGTTTGATTAATATGGATGAAGTACAATCATCTGAAAAAACAGAAGAACTACATTTTTTGCTTAATTTTTATGGCGTTTCTCTGAAAAAAAATATAAGTGGCAAATTAAAATACGGACAGAACTACTACGACTTTGATGAAGGTGTATTGGCTATGACAGCACCCAAACAAATTTTATCTGTAGGCAGGGAAGAAAATTACAAAGTGTCAGGATATTGGTTAGTTTTTCACTCTGACTTTATATTAAATTATCCATTAGGAAAAGTTATAAAAGACTACGGTTTTTTTTCGTATACAGTAAATGAAGCCTTGCACCTTTCTGACAAAGAAGAAAAAATGCTCGAAGGAATATTTAAGAATATAGAGCAAGAATATCAGACATCAATAGATCAGTTTAGTCAAGATGTAATGGTTTCGCATCTTGAATTATTTTTGAACTATTGTAATCGTTTCTACAACAGACAATTTCTAACGAGAAAAAAGGCAGGAAATGACCTGTTTAGTAAAATGGAAGAATTGCTTGATGAATATTTTAAAAACGATAAACTTATTGAATCAGGACTACCGACAGTTCAATATTTTGCAGAAAAAATGAACGTTTCTTCAAATTATTTAAGTGATATGTTGAGGGCACTCACAGGGCAAAGCACACAACAGCATATTCACAACAAATTAATAGAAAAAGCAAAAGAAACATTGACAATAACCAATTTATCAGTAAGTGAGATTGCTTATCAGTTAGGCTTTGAGCATCCGCAATCGTTTAGTAAATTATTTAAAAGCAAAACAAATTTGACACCGATTGAATTTAGAGCTTCATTTAACTAACAAAGAAAAGGGCGAACAGCTAATCGAGTAGACGGCTCCCCCAGAAACTGACGGACTGCGCCTCTCGCACCACCATAGGTATAAGTTCTAGCACACGGCGTTTCGTCCCGAAACTTCGGAATTACTTCAGATTCTTGTTTAACTTGTGCTGCTTTTCCGGGGCTATAACTTGCGTTGTTCAGATGAAAATCAAGAACCACTTTCGTTATTTAATTTCTTGTTTATTAGTTTTTACCGTTTTTATTGACAACTCGTTCCCCAAAGTACAATGACTTCTGCTGACTTCTTCACTTAACCACCCGTGGTTGTGAAGACCTCCCTCGGTAAGCACTTCCTCTTTCTGTCTATCCCCGACGCATCTACTAACTAAACCTGTTGTTTAAAGGCTTCGCATTGCTGTGCATGCTTACCCAATTTAGCTAGCCTCTTATGCGCTTTACTCACGCTTTACTATTGTTTTTTTGGTATTCGTGATACGCTGCGCTTAATTGTGTTCCTCGGTACAGACAAAAATTAAGGAAGATATTGCTTTCGCAATAACCTTCACTGCATGGATCGCTCCAAACCAGCTTACCACGTGCTAATCGGCTCAATATAAATCAACAACTTGCCGATAAGGGACTTGCACCCTCTAGATAAAATTCCTACTTTTGAGGAATTGGAAGTGCATGCAAGGCACACACACACGCTACAAGCGATTTGGGCATTTTGGTTTAATGGGAAAATTGGTTTGTATTTGGAAGATTTGGCTTATCCGAAAATAGGGCTTAATTTAGTCCCAAACCGCGTGTAGCGCGGGAACGTCAGGCTGTGAAAAAACCTCCTTTTCCTTTTAAAACCTTCACATTTCCCTATTACTAGACTGTAAATAAAGCCTTTTAACAAAGCTGTTTTTTTAGGCTGCCAAATTAGTTACAGGAAAAAATAAGGCTTATTTCAGCTTTAAATACATCGTTTTTAGCAAAAACAAGACTTTTGCCTTGTAGGGTGAGTTCCATTTTTTGAGTTTAGTAATCAAATCGGGAACGCCTAGGATATTGACACTGCGTTTGATGTTATACACCAGCATAATCAAGCTATGTTCTCCGTTTACTTTTTCTAATCCCTTTAAGTTGATATGGTTATAGCCCCATTGTCGTTTGATGGTGCCAAAAATGTGTTCGTTGATTTACTCAATTTTTTATTGTTTTTTTTATTTGTTTTCGTGATTTCCGCTACGCTTCAATTCTTGCCTTTTGCGATACAGTTGGGGATTCTCTCGATAGCGTTTATTGTTTTCTTCTACAGCATCAGCATATTGGCTGCGGTCAATCTCTCTTCCTGCTGCTCGACTAGTACATAAATGTTTTACAGAGCATTCTTTACATTTTGGGGTTCGGTATTTTTTAAATTCGTAACTCTCCTTTGAACTACTTTTTTTATGCCAACGCCCCGTAGTTTTAAGCGTTTCTCCTTGTGGACAAGTATAGTTATCGGTGCTATGATCGTATTGAAAATTAGAAACTAAATACTCTTTTGTTGTGCCGTTTTCGTTACTTTTTCCTTATTCAGGCTGTGCTACAATGGTAGTGATGTTGGCTTGTTTGCAGATTTCTATTTGTTTGCCATTATGGTAACCTTTATCGACCAATGCGGTATAGGTTTCTATACCTAAATTCTCTTTGGCTTCTATGGCAATAGCTGACAAAGCACTGCGATCATTCTTATTGATGGTGTGCGTGGCTACCACCAGATTGTGTTTGGCATCGACTGCAGCCTGAATATTGAACGAAATCTCAACCACTTGCCCCTGAACTAACAAGGCTCTGGCATCGTTATCGGTGGTACTTATTTGCGGCTCGCCACTGGCTTTTAGTTTTTCTTCCAGTTGCTCATAACGGATTTTATTCCCTTTCAATCGGTCTAACTTTTGTTGGATATTTTGGATTATAATTGGGTTATCTTTGGCGTCATTTTCTTCCAGAGCGTTTAGGTATTCTTGGGTCTTGGCTTCAATATAAGCTAAGTGTTTGTCGATTTTCTTTTGGTTGAAATTGGCTTTCTTGCTATTGTGTGCGCGGCTTTTGGTACCATCGATAGCAATGGTTTCGCATCCTATCAAATCAGCATCTTTCAAGAACGAAACAAAGAGTTTGAAAGTGTTCTTTAATGCCATTGGGTTATTTTTTCTAAAATCACTAATGCTGTGGTAATTGGGACGAATGTCTTCTAAAAGCCATTGCATTTCAATGTTTCTCAAACATTCCTTTTCTAGATCTCGACCACTCCTGATTCCATTGAGATAACCATATAAATAAATCTTTAGAAACACTTTACTATTGAAACTCGGGCGACCTTCGGTCTTGAGCGTTTTTACAGCAAAATCGAGTTTAGAGAGGTCAATAAGCTCTACAAAGGCATCTATAAATCGCACCTGATTATCGGGACTTATAGTATCTTCTAAACTTGAAAAACGCATTGGTGACGGGAAATTCCGGTGATGTGTTGCATTCTTAAATATACGAAAAACCTTCTTTTTATAAAAGTATTTTGTTATATTTGATGATAATAAAACGGAGGTTTTTTCACAGACTGACGTTAGCAGTAATGCTGAACAAAATACAGCAACAACTTAACTGAATAGTAAAAAAGATTTATAATATGAGAGTAGACCCTATAGACAAGATTTTGATAATACCAATCACACGTTTCATTAGTAATTCAACAACTAGTGGAATCATATTGTTCGTATCAGCCATAGTGGCTTTGATACTAGCCAACTCTCCTTTAAAAGAAACATATCATCATTTTTGGGAGAATACTTTTACGATAGGTTTCAGTGATTTTGTTCTTTCCAAAACATTACATCATTGGATTAATGATGGTTTGATGTCCATTTTCTTTTTTGTAATCGGCTTGGAACTCAAGAGAGAGATAATGGCAGGTGAACTTTCAACTCCCAAAGACGCAATTCTACCATTTTTTGCCGGGCTAGGCGGTATGGTAGTTCCAGCATTATTCTACTTGCTATTTAATTCAAGTGAAGAAACTTCTGCTGGGTGGGGAATCCCTATGGCTACCGATATTGCATTTGCATTAGGAATACTTTATTTGCTGGGTGATAAAGTACCCGTCTCTTTAAAAATATTTTTGACAGCACTTGCTATTGCTGATGATTTAGGAGCAGTATTGGTCATTGCATTTTTCTATACTTCTGATATCTCTACTCTAAGTTTATTAGTAGGCGGTGGATTTTTAACTTTACTCATATTAGCCAATAGATTAGGTGTACGTAATACGCTATTTTATGGAATTATAGGAATTGGCGGTTTATGGTTAGCATTTCTATTATCGGGAGTGCACGCCACTATAGCAGGTGTAATTGCAGCTCTTACCATTCCAGCAAATGTTAAGATTCAAGACAAGGAATATGTCAAAAAAATGAATGCTTTGACCAATAAATTTGAAAAAAGTGCGCCAAATATTGTTTCACTGGTTACTCACGAACAATTACATATTTTAGAAGATATAAGACATTATTCAAAAGCAGCAATGACTCCACTTCAACGTCTCGAACATACTATGCACCCATTAGTAGCTTTTGTAGTAATGCCAATTTTTGCACTTGCCAATGCAGGTATAACTTTTTCTGATGATTTTGTTGCTAACTTGGGTAGCAATGTTAGCCTAGGTGTTATTTCTGGTTTGGTATTAGGTAAGTTTATTGGTATCGTTTTAGTATCCAAAATTTTAATTAAACTAAAATTAGCTGACCTTCCAAACGGAGTTAATTGGCGTCAAATATATGGGGTATCTCTGCTTGCAGGTGTTGGATTTACAATGTCATTATTTATAACAGACCTTGCATTTGTTGATCCTGATTATATTTTACAATCAAAAATCGGCATTTTTATAGCCTCTATTTTGTGTGGGATTGGTGGCTATTTGACATTGAAAAATGCCACAGCTTTATAACTCGTATCAATGATTGAACCTTGAATACAATTAAAAGCAAAGCCACTAAACAGCTAGGGATTCGTTGCGTGCGCAGCGCGAACAATGAATCCCTAGCTGAACAGCCTGTCCAGCTTTTTCGGGAGAACCGTTCACTGGCAGGAACTATGGAGTTATCGTAAAGTTTTGAGAGAGAATAGCAAGAGGATTTAGGGTCCTCTTTTTTTGGAGAAGTATTTTTTGGTTTGCTATCGTGTTTTCCGTCACTTTTGAACAAAAGTTCCCTTACCCATAATTTAGCTTTTACAGAAACTTGAACTTTGGCTACCGCCAAGATGCCATCCCGAGGCTTCGGGAGGCGGACCACGCTGGTCAAAGACCGCTATCCGATGTAAATTTCCTGTTTTACAACACGGACACTTGGGCAAAAAGGGCTTCTTTTATGCTTTTTCTAAAACTTTTACCTTAAGTTTTTCCTGTAGAAGTTTCAGCTTTTGTCGCTTCCAAGTGCTACTCAAAAAACCGTAATGCCGGATCTTGACACCCGAGCCCAAAGGGCGAACTGACGAAGTAAAGCGTTTGGGTAAAATATGCAACGCAAAACGCCTGATAAATTCCTGATGCGTCAGTGTCATTTGCTTTTTCACGCCTCCTACTCGGTAATCCTTGTAATCAAAAGTTACGTTTTGCTCGTCAATGCTCTTGATTCTAGTATTGCTAATGGCGATTTTACGTGCCCCGTTAAAAAATCTCTAAAAAGCAGATTAAAATTTTCTAACGGGGTGAATGTATCTTCCCAAATATTCTACCACTGACTTTGGACTTCCAAAAGGTTTCTTAGCAAATACCACCCAAGGTTTTTTCCATAAATCCTGCCGGATTTGTTCGTATTGAGTAGGTAATTGCGCCTTGAGTTTGGCGCAATATTTAGCTCCAAAAACTTTCGACAAGGCTTTTACTGAAAACAAGAATTTACCATCGGCGCGACTGTTTTGCCACTGTCCGTTTTTATAAACTCCACCGCGTGGAACAATGCAATGCAGGTGTGGATGCAAACTCAATTGTTGTCCCGCACCCCGTTAGAAATTTTCATATCTTTATCTAATGGAAAAATTTTATGTTTATGTGTTGATTTCACAACAAGATAATTCTTGGTATATTGGTTATACGGCTAACTTAGAAGAAAGATTTATACAACACAATTCAGGAAAAACTATAACTACAAGTAAAAAGATGCCGTGGGTAATCTTATACTATGAAGTTGGCTTTGATAAACAAGATGCTATTGCCAGAGAGAAATATTTAAAAAGTGGAATGGGCAGAAGGTATTTAAAGAATAGATTAAAAAACCAACTCAATTTCTAACGGGGCAGGCGTGTGTAAAACCGCTATCATTCCCATATGCATTTCCTTGGCTTTACCAAAACTTTGAAGCGTTTCCCAAGTAGCTTCAAACAAAGTATCATACACCATTTTAGGTTGATGTATCGCTAGAGAATTAATACTATCGGGCAAAGTAAAAACTACGTGAAAATACGGCACTGGCAAGAGCTCCGTTTCTCGTTTTTCTATCCACTCTTCTCGTTTATTACCCTGACACTTGGGACAATGCCGATTGCGGCAAGAGTTGTAACTAATGCTAATGTTGCCACATTGATCGCAAGCATCAATATGACCACCCAATTCGGCCGTTCGGCATTTTTTAATGGCATAAAGCGTGCGTAATTGCCAAGTAGTGAGTCCGTAACTCTCCATTTCAGACCCTACTTTTCGCAGCACATCGGCTATTTCAAAGTGCGACTGCATTTTGCAAAAAGCGTATCAAGTGGGCTAAAAATACGCTGACTCTCGAGTTGGGCAATGTGCAAATATTCCATTGTAGTCTCAATGTTTTGGTGTCCCAAAAGGTCTTTGAGCGTCATAATATCCATACCATCTTCGAGCAAATGCGTGGCATAAGAGTGCCGCAGCGTATGGGTGTGAACTTCTTTTTTAACACCTGCTGCCTTGGCAACTTGCCTCACCGCCCATTGCACGCCGCGCTGGCTGTAACGGCTGTCAAAATCACCTCCGGCTCTTGCGATAGGTTGTCCATTAAAAAGATAATCTTGAGGTTTTTCGGCTTCAATGTATTTTTTTAGTCCCCGTATTAAATGTTCTGAAAGTGGCACATAACGGTCTTTTTTGCCTTTGCCCTGAACGACTTTAAGTTGTTTTCTATCGAAATCCAAGTCTTGCAATCGTACACTTCGGGCTTCCATACAGCGAAGTCCGCAACCATAAAGCAAACCGATCAGGATTTTATGTTTAAGTAATTTAGCACACTGGAGCATCGCCCAAACTTCCTCTTTGCTCAAAACAACGGGGAGTTTCTTCTCGTGTTTTATGGATGGTAAACGAAGGAACTCATACGGCAAACCCTCTGATTTTAGCAAAAATCGAAGTCCGTAAACACAGTGTTTAAAATACGTTTGTGAAGGGGTTTTAGACTTTTTTTGTTGGTAAAACAAGTAGTCTTGTACTTGTTCAGCATCTAATTCAGTTGGGATTTTACCAAAATAAAGCGAGATAGCTGCCACATGGCGGGAATAGTTATTGAACGTACTTTGGCTTCTGCCTAAAGCGAAACCGTACGCTCAAATCGTTGAAGTAATTCATCAAAACCTGGAACTTCACGCTTGGCTTGATTCAATATTTTGTTTTCTCTTAACGCATCAGGATGCTTTTTTTTGTAGTCATACTATTCTATTTTAGTTATCTTCGTAAGATAATCAAAATCTACAATGGTGCTACCGAAGGTTTAGTTCAACACATGCTACAAGCAATTTGGGTATAAGGCTTAATTTAAAATTGCTTTTGTATTTAGGGATGATTTGCTTCGCCTTTTCGCTATCGCTCAGGTAGCAAATCTGAATAATTAGCTTAATTTAGTCCTAAATTCTAAAAAAATAATTGCCTTGAAAACTATCAAATAAATAAGAACCATTTTACACATGAAAAGAATTACCGTCTTCTGTGGATCCAGTTTTGGAAACGAAAAAAACTATGAAATTCAAGCTTTCAAACTTGGACAAATAATGGCCGAAAATAATTATGAACTCGTTTATGGTGGTGCAAAAGTAGGTCTTATGGGAAGTGTTGCAGATGGTATTTTAAATCATAACGGAAAAGCATTTGGTGTTTTACCAAGGTTTCTGATGACTAAAGAAATTGCGCACGATCGATTAACCGAATTATTCATCGTGGAAAGTATGCATGAAAGAAAGATCAAAATGAATGAACTTAGCGATGGCATAATTGCTTTGCCTGGCGGATTTGGAACTTTAGAAGAATTTTTCGAAATGTTAACTTGGGCGCAACTTGGTCTCCATAAAAAACCTACAGGAATTTTGAATATCGATGGTTTTTATGATTTGCTGCTGGAATTTGTTGCAAACATGGTCGATAAAGGTTTTTTAAAACAAATCAATCACCAAATGATATTGGTGAGTGATAATGCCACCGATTTGCTTGAAAAAATGGAAAATTATGAAGCGCCCGAAGTTGGAAAATGGATTAAAAAAGGGAACGAATAATAGAGAGACAAACAACATTAATTGTTTCGCTTTTATAAAAAAGCTGCTGGTTCCTATTTTAGGTCTCTATTTAATATTTCTGATATAATGCGCCGAATTCAAACTAAGTCTACAAATGAAGAATAGTAACATTCAAAACGCGGTTAGCGCATTATTAGCTGAATATTAAAAAGCGATTATAGAATTGCAGTACGTAATTCAATATATTTCACAGAAGGACTTAACATTTACAGTAAATCATGTAACCACAAATCCGGATTACAAATCTATACAAACGATACTTTCGCATGTGATGAGTTCAGGATATTCTTCTGTGTTTCCATTCAGAATTTAAAAAATAGGAATAGCATACGACCCGAAAAAGTAAATCGGAATTCTATTGCAGACTACATACATGATTTAGATAACGTTCTAAAATTCACACAAGAAACATTTGCAACTATTGAGGATGATGCGCTTGATGAAAGGGATGCTTCACAGAAAATTAGGACTTCTTATGGACAACTTTATGACATAGGACAACTAATGGAACATGCCATAGTTCCTATTTTACGCCACAGAAGACAAATTGAAAAATTTAAAATAACAATTAAACAACTCTAGTAAACTGCAAACAACTAAGCAGTAGTTTGAAGCGGACAACATCCTTTTTTATTATCCTAATAATCAATATGGTAGATTACAACTAGAATAGTGATGAAGCTGCATTTAAAAAAAATATTGGAAAAAGAGTCCGCAACATGGAGAGCAGCTGATGGTAAAGGTCATTCGGAATGCTGGTACATTCAACCATACAGCCGCATATTAATTTCCACTCCTGAGGGAGTTCACTTGATATTCCTCCAACTGCTATGATTAACACAAATCCTAACGCTATGGGAAATGGCGGTTTTTCTGTAAATACAAATTATAAAATGAGTATTAATGGGAAAAATGCCTGAGTAAGCCATGACGAAGAATCTACTGCTAAGGATGACAAAAAAACGTTTTCCTACGAAATTCGATTATTAGAAAAAATAAAGGGACAATGGAAATTAGTGGGGCAATCCATCCATATTTATAATCGAAAATAATCTTCTATACTTTATCAGTAAGAAATTATAACTCTTTTTAGTAATCACTAAATACAAATCGTTATGCATAATAATTCAATAAAGATTAAAATTTTATCAAAAAAAAGAAGTCTTATTTATAACTTTTATTCTTTAAAATTATTTTTACAGACAACTTATAAATACGAGTTAATACTTTTCATAAACAAATTACTAATTATTGATTAATTCTATTAAATAAACATTTACAAACCAAGATTAAATGTTAAAAATTTTAACAATTTATTAATAGTATTCAGTAAATAAGAAAACTAATATTTATAGTTTTACAGTCCAACAAATACTAAACAATTATGAAGCAATTTTATTTAAAGACACAGTTCTTTCTTGTAGCTGTATTTATTTTTTTAAGTTTTATTTCCAATGCTCAAGTTCCTGCTTATTATAACGGAACTAACATTAGCCAAACAGGAAATGCCTTAAAAACAAGCCTGTCAAATTTAATTATTTCAACCCATTCTACTTATTTGACTTATACTCCTGGAGTGTGGGATGCTCTAAAACAAACTGATTTAGACCCTAACGATCCTTTGAAAGTTTTACTGATTTATGGTTATAATGACAGTGATGCTGATTTAACGAATGATCGAACCCGCTCCAAAGATAAAAATGGTGGAAACCAAGGGGACTGGAATAGAGAACATGTATTTCCTAGATCATTGGGAAATCCTAATTTAGGAAGTGAAGGCCCAGGAAGTGATGCACATCATCTAAGAGCCTCAGATGTAAATTTTAATGCAACTAGAAACAATTATCCTTTTGGTGCAGGATCTGGAAATGCTAAATTAGTCAACAATATCTTCTATCCTGGCGATGAATGGAAAGGTGATGTTGCCCGTATGATTATGTACATGTATTTGCATTATGGTACACAATGTCTTCCTAGTGTAGTAACTGTAAGTTCGCAGAACTACAGTACTGATATGACCGATATACTACTAGAATGGAGTGCAGAAGATCCTGTTTCCCAAGTAGAAATTAATAGAAATACAATATTAGAAGGTGTTCAAGGAAACAGAAACCCTTTTATTGATAATCCTGCTTTTGCGACAGCAATTTGGGGTGGGCCACAAGCTCAAAATAGATTTGATGGCAGTGTTCAATTGGATACAGAAATTCCGTCAGTACCTATTAACTTGGTTGCCACAAATACAACGGCATCAGAAACTACATTAACATGGGTTCAGTCTACAGATAACGTGGGCGTTTTAGGGTACCGAATTTATAACGGAACAGTACAAATTGCATCTTCTTCAACTACTAGCTATGTTTTATCTGGATTAACAGCTAATACAAATTATACTTTATCCATAAAAGCATTTGATGCGGCTGGAAACATTTCAAACGCTAGTAATAACGTAGCTGTAAAAACTCTAGTTGGTACACCACCACCAACTCCAACTACTTCTGTTGTTTTCATTAACGAAATTCATTATGATAATGCAAGTACTGATGTAGGTGAAGGTGTTGAAATTGCTGGAACAGCTGGAACCGATTTAACGGGTTGGAGTATTATTCCTTATAACGGAACTGGCGGTGTATCGTATACTCCTGCAGGAAGTTTATCAGGTATAATTCCGAATCAGTCTAATGGATTTGGAACTGTTTTCGTATCTATAAATGGATTACAAAATGGAGCACCTGATGGCCTTGCATTAGTAAACAACTTTGGAAATGTTATTCAATTTTTAAGCTATGAAGGAACTTTTGCTGCTACTAATGGACCAGCAACCGGAATAACAAGTACGAATATTGGTGTATCTGAAATTGGAACCGAAGCAGTAGGCTTATCATTACAGTTAAAAGGATCTGGAAATCAATACAGTGATTTTACATGGCAAACATCAGTTGCAAGCACGTATGGAAATATCAATAACGGACAATCATTCGCAATGGTTGCCGAGCCTCTTACTCCACCAACAAATTTATTAGCAACTAATATTACTGCAACTACTTCAACATTATCTTGGACAGCAGGAACATCTAATGCTTCTTATGAAATTTATAACGGAGGTACATTATTAGCAGCTACAACAGTTACCAGTTTTACTCTAAATGGTTTAACACCAAATACTACTTACGCCTTAACAGTGATTGCAATAGATGCTAATGACAATGCTTCAATAGCTAGTAATGTGGTTAGCATAACTACCTTAAATACTACTACACCTACTCCGGCTGGAGCTGTTTTTATCAATGAAATTCATTATGATAATGCAGGGACAGATATTGAAGAGGGAGTTGAAGTTGCTGGGCTTGCTGGAACGGACTTGACAGGATGGAAAATCATTCCTTACAATGGATCAGGAGGAGTTAGCTATACTCCAACAGGAAATTTATCCGGAAGTATTCCAGATCAATTAAATGGTTATGGTACTGTATCAGTAAGCATTGCTGGATTACAAAATGGTTCTCCTGACGGAATTGCATTAGTAGATGCTACTGGAAAGGTTATTCAATTTCTAAGCTACGAAGGTACTTTTACAGCGAGCAATGGTCCTGCGATAGGAATGACAAGCACTGATATTGGTATTGCTGAGGCAAGTACTGCAACTGTTGGGAATTCTCTTCAGCTTATTGGTAAAGGAACCAAATATGCTGATTTTACATGGGAAGCAGCAGCAAGTACTTTTGGAAAACCTAACAAGAGAGAAAAATTTGGTGATTTAGTCTTTATAAATGAAATTCATTATGACAATGCAGGAACTGATATTGGTGAAGCAGTAGAAATTGCTGGTTACGCAGGAACTGATCTAACAGGATGGAGCATAATTCCTTACAATGGAACAGGAGGAGCTAGCTATACTCCAACAGGAAATTTATCCGGAATTATTCCAGATCAATTAAATGGTTATGGTACTGTATCAGTAAACATTGCTGGATTACAAAATGGTTCTCCTGACGGAGTTGCATTAGTAGATGCTTCTGGAAAAGTTATTCAATTTTTAAGCTACGAAGGTACTTTTACTGCTACTAATGGTCCTGCTGCAGGAATAAAAAGTACAGATATAGGTATCGCTGAAGCAGGTACTGCGGCAATAGGAACTTCTTTACAATTAACTGGAGTAGGATTTACCTATGCTGATTTTACTTGGCAAGCAGTCAATAATACTTTTGGAGCCATAAATAAAGGACAGTTTTTTGGTAATGCTTCTGATATACTGGTAGTTATTCCAATTGCTGAAGCCAGAGCAAAAACAGATGGAGAAATTGTAACGGTAACTGGAGTTTTAACCGTTTCTGAGCAATTTTCAGGATCAGCTTACCTTCAAGATGCTACAGGAGCGATAGCTGTTTTTGACAAATCGGTTCATGGAACTGGACTTTTTAAAATAGGAGATTCTATCACAATTACAGGAACCAGAAGCTCTTTCAGCGAACAAGTACAAATAAGCCCTGTAAGTGCGGTTACCAATAATGGATTACCTAATCAACCTATTGCGCCCCTTACTATCACTTTAAGTGAAATGGCAAACCACCCAGCTGAATTAGTTCGCATTCAAAATACAACTTTTCCTAAGCCTGGCGCCATGATGTTTGGTAATTCAAACACTAATATTACGGATGCTAGCGGAACAGCTCAATTGAGAATCGATGCAGATGTAAGTGATCTTACAGGTTTTGCACAACCAGAAAATTGTTCAGAAATAATAGGTGTTGTAGGAAATTATTTTGCAACTCAACAACTATTACCTAGAATGAGAACAGACTTACCATGTGCAAATAAATATGAACAAACTGGTAATGATTTAGCCATTTCAAAAGAAAAAACTTTGGATATCGCTACTTGGAACATAGCTTGGTTTGGTGATGAAACCAATTCGCCTGCAGCAGGAAACACCAACTCTGATGCTATACAAAAAGCGGCTGTCAAAAATGTTTTACAGCAATTAGATGCTGATATTTATGCTGTAGAAGAAATCTCTGATGATGTTTTGCTTGCTCAGATGGTTAGTGAAATGAATGATTACAGCTATGTTTTATCGGAGGCTACGTCATATCCTAATGATTTTAGTAGTCCAAAACAAAAAGTTGGATTTATTTTTAAAAATAAAACAGTAGCACCGGTGAGTACCAAAGTACTTTTGGAAACCATTCATCCATATTACAATGGTGGTGATGTTTCGGCACTTGCTAATTATCCTGATGCAGATAAATCTAGATTCTTCGCAAGTGGTAGATTGCCATTTATGATGACTGCAAATGTTACTATTGATGGTAATCAAAAACAAATCAATATTATTAATCTTCATGCTAGAGCAAATACCAGTGGTGATGCACAAAGCAAATATGATATGCGTAAGTTTGATGTAGAAGTTCTAAAAGACACATTGAGTGCACAATACCCAGATGCAAACTTAGTATTACTAGGAGATTATAACGATGATGTTGATTACACAGTATCTGATGTAACAACTACAGTTTCTACTTATGAAAGGTATGTAAATGACAGTTCCAATTTTAATGTACTTACTAAAACATTAAGTGAAGCTGGCTTTAGATCGTATGTTACTTATGAAAACATGATTGATCATATAACAGTTTCTAACGAACTTGCTAATTTATACATCAATGAATCCGCTAGAGTACATTATGAATTTTACGCTAGTGATTATACTAAAACAGCTTCGGACCACTTTCCAGTTTCTGTAAGATTGCAATTAAAAGAATTTACTCTTGACGCTAGCAGTGCAACAAATATTACTTGCAACGGCGAAGCTAATGGTACTGCTACTGTTTCTGTTTCAGGCGGAATTACACCATACACCTATACTTGGAGTACTGATGAAATCACAAATACAAACTCCATATCTAATCTTAATCCAGGAACTTATACTGTAATTGTAAAAGATGCTTTAAACAATAAATTGACTGCTAATTTCACTATAACTGAGCCTTCAATGATTACTATTCCATCAACAAATGAGGTAAATGTCTATTATGGTTATACTAATGCTTCCTGCACAACACTTTCAGCCGGTACAGTAACAGGAGGAGTATTACCTTATACATACCAATGGAGCACTGGAGCAACGACAAGTAGTATTGCGGTTTGTCCTACGGCAACTACCACATATACCCTAATTGTGAAAGATGCTAATGGTTGTATATCTGCCACAGAAAAAATTGTCAATGTAATTGATGTGCGTTGCGGGAATAATTCAAAAAATCCAAAAGTGGAAATATGTCACAACGGAAAAACAATTTGTATTGACGAAAATGCTGTTGCAAGCCATTTAGCTCATGGAGATCGTTTAGGTGCTTGTGCATCAATAAATAAGGATTCCGTATCAATAACTGATGTAAATGTATTTCCAAATCCATTCGTAGATAATGCAGATGTAAGCATTAACATTTCTGAAAATGCAAAGGTTGACTTTTTACTTTATAACTTCTACGGACAGATCAAAAAACAAAGTAGTCAAGAAGTTAAAGCTGGAAAATCAATTACAAAATTAGAATTATCAGAATTGAATAAAGGATACTATTTCTTGAAAATTTCTATAAATGGTAAAGTCAAAGATATCAAATACTTGATTAAACAATAATTTTTTATTTAGAGATTAAAAAATTCTCTTTATCCAATAAATCAACTAAAACCATCAAAAGTAATTTTGATGGTTTTTTTTTTGATTGGCTACAGCTATCATTTCCATTTTAATTCTACTTCTACTTTTAAGAAAACAAAAAAAGAATTGTTTACATACTATAAAACAGTATTTGCAATCGAAAAACACTAAGTATTCTATATTACTTTATAAAATAACTTTCAATATCTTAAACCAGTACTTTAGTTAGTTAAGTTTATTTACTTAGCAACTTTACAATACCTTAATGAGTATATTAATGCCCTCTTTTGTATTGAAATGACTAAACGAAATGCACTAACGTGTTGTTTTTTTTTTAATCTTAGTCCGGAAGCCTTTCAGTTTAAACATATCAGGTTTTTATTTCCAGACTCGTAGGTGTCTCCACTAGAAACTAAAATCATTTTAATCTCCAAATCAAACAAAAGCATCGCCTTTTTTGCTGAAGAAAATTTAATAAAAAAAACACAAATATCTGTATATTCAATACTTAAAATAAAAAATATTAAGAAGAGTTAATTTTCTCTAATAAAATAATTGTTAGTTTAAATTTACAATACTGGTTTAAAGAGGCAGGAACACCTACCCCCTTCTTTTAAACTTGATACGTAAATTTCAAACCTACTTCACAATTACAAAATTTACTATACTATTAATTAAAAATCCGCCCCAGTAATTTTCTTTTGTTTCAAATCTAGCATCCTAATAATGGTCTGTTTATACTTTAAAAACATACGAAATGGGGAAGTACAAATACTTACTGTTTTCTGACCAAATTGGTATTAATGCCATTGGTAAAGTAGGTGGTAGAAATGCCTCTTTAGGCGAAATGTACAATCAGCTTAATCCAATAGGGATTAGTACTCTTAATGGATTTGCAGGTTCAGCTAAAGGATATCGTCATTATCATTAACAAGTGTTGGGGTTTAGGGAAAATATTGTTCAGGGAACGATAACAACCGATGAGTGAATGATTTTTAAACATAATGTAGAAAATCCGGATTTGAATCCAATTCTGAAAAGACAATGTGGATTTCATTATATTATGACTAAGAAAACAATCAAACACGTTTCAGCCGTTGTTAATTTAATTTTCTGCACCTACGACCGAGGCCCAGTTTTAACTTGTTGACTAATAGCTACTAAAGCAAAATATAAATAATTTTGACTTTATATTTTGGGACTCTAAAAGCGATTTTTAAAGCTTTTTACGGATTGTTTTATTTTGAGAAAAGGAAAGTAACTTTTCCCAGAAAGAATTTTAATTGTAGTTTAAATCACATATATTTACTCACTGATTAACCAAATAATGTTCGCTTAAAGGTTTTTAGACGAACTGACGTTGTACGCAAATTTAAAAGACGACACAACAGAAAACTAACAGACAGAAAAATTGAAAATTAAACATTGGACATATTTATTAATCGGACTTCTCATTTTGAGTTACGGTGGACTTTGGACTTTTAAAAAGTTCAACTTTAATACGGACTTTTCTGTTGGTCAACAAATTGACAGTTTGAACGGAGTTTATGTTTATTACAATGGTGGTGTTGACAATGTAACAGGTAGAAACACGACAGCGGACGGATACAACTTAGGATTAAATTATCAATGTGTTGAATTTGTAAAACGTTATTACTACGAACACCTAAAACACAAAATGCCCGACAGTTACGGACACGCAAAAGACTTTTTTGACAATTCTATAAAAGACGGACAGAAAAGTAAAAAAAGAGACTTAACTCAATTCACAAATTCAAGCAACACAAAACCAAAAGTTGACGACCTTTTAATATTTGACGGCACGACATTAAATAAATTCGGACACGTTGCAATTATATCAAGCGTGACAGAAACGGAAATTGAAGTCATTCAACAAAACTCAGGACCGTTTAGTAAATCCAGAGAAACATTTACAATTGACAAAAAAGAAGGGAAATGGGAAATAAAAAACAAACGAATTTTGGGATGGTTAAGGAAGGAATGATACGACTAAAAAAGAAAGCAGTTTTGCAAAAGTGGTCGTTTCGTGCTTCTATGACAGCGAAGTGCTAAATTCAAGCTTTGTGCATCTAATGAAGTTTATTGCTAAAAAAACCGCCTTCGCAAAGCGGCAAACCGTTGGCAGATAATTTAAAAGAACGAAACGAACACTAATGACCGAAAGAAAAAAAACTCTCAAAAAGAAGTCAATTGAAGTGGAATTACCATTCTACAAAAAATGGTCTACTTACATTTATATTCTCGGTTTCTTTGTCTTAATGTTTTTAATTTATATTCTATACAGAGTTCAAGTGAGTGAGAGAAAATTATTTACTTTAAGTTTCATTCCCTTACTACTTGGAATAATCTACGAAAACAAAAGACTTTCCACGGATTGGAAAATTATCGCTTTTAAAATTTTAGGCTCACTCATTTTAAGTTTCTTTGCTTTTTTACCTGGTAAGCACGAAAGCAATTATAATTTCGAAAGTCATATTGAAGCTTGGCCTTTTACTTTTTTAGCATTTTTTATTTTAATATCAGTAATTTTCCACGATAATAAAGTTGTCCCAAAACTAACCGAAGGAATAACTTTAATTCAATCAATCTCAATAATATATTGGATTTTTGATTATAATTTCTTTGAGAACTTAAATGTATTTTCCTTATCATTAATATCAATATCTTTCTTAATTTCTTTCTATTCTTTAATTCACGCATTTACATATATCCCTTTAAGTGGAAATCATAGACTGTTCTTAAGTATATGGAGTTCAATAATTATGATAATTTTCGCCACCGAACATATTTTTAGTGTTTTTAATAATCAAAACATAGAAGACACGGATGCTGTAAATGGTTCAATACTAACTTTAGAGTATTTTATTTTAGGCATATCTTCAATGTACATTTTGCAGAATTTTTTTATGCTAGCTGAATATTTGCCAAGTAGAAATAGGTTTTATGACAAAACACATATGACAGATATTAAAGCAATGAATAAAACACATATTGAACGATATTCAGAGAAGCAAGTAATGAAATTTGATTCTTTTCTTTGCCTACTTTATTGTTCTTCATTTTATTTCATAAATTATAAATATCAAATAATGCATAGACAAACTGCAATTTGGCTGGTAATTTTGACTTTACCATATTTTATATATTTGAAAGAAAAAATATTTCCTCAAAACGAAACGTAAAAAAATCATCTGCCAACAGCTAGAGATTCGTTGCGTGCGCAGCACAAACAATGAAACTCCGTTTGAACAGCCTGACCTTTTTTTGCGGGAGAACCGGTCACTGTTAGGAACTATGGAGTTCGTAAATTTTTGAGAGAGAATTTCAAGAGGATTTAGTGTCCTCTTTTTTTTGAAGAAGTATTTTTTGATTTGCTACCGTGTTTTTCTACACTTTTGCACATTCTGCTCCCATTTCCTAAATTCTTATGAATAACCGTAGACTGGTTTCTAAATGAATCGCTGTTATATTATTTGTTTAATTATTTGTTAAAAAAACTAAACAAAACAGATAAATAGATATCTTTGAGCATCTTAATTTAATTTAAACTTAAAATATTGACTATGAAATTAGTAAAAACAATTAGTGCATTTGCATTGTTAGGAGTAATCGCTACTTCTTGTGGAGAGAAAAAAACAGCTGACTCAACAGAAATGGCTGATACAACAACTGTAGTAGTAGATACAATGGCAGTTGCTGAAACACAAAACATTGTGGGTGTGGCTTCAGGAAATGCAGATTTCTCAACATTGGTTACAGCAGTAAAAGCAGCAGGATTAGTTGAGACGTTAAGCGGTGATGGACCTTTTACAGTTTTCGCACCAAACAACGCAGCATTTGATAAACTTCCTGCAGGAACAGTAGATGGTTTATTGAAACCAGAAAGTCTTGACAAATTGAAAGCTGTACTGACGTATCACGTAGTTTCAGGAAAATTTGATGCAGCAACTGTAATTGATGCAATCAACAAAAACAACGGAAAATACACGGTTACAACTGTTCAAGGTGGTACTATCGTTTTAAGCTTGAAAGACGGAAAAGTAATGTTGACAGATGCTAATGGTGGAACTGCAACGGTTATTCTTGCTGATGTAGCAGCATCTAATGGAGTAATTCATGCAATTGATACTGTAGTTATGCCTAAATAAGGTTTTAACTTTTAAATTTCAGAAACCGTTGCAGCAGTGCAACGGTTTTTTTATGAGATGTCACGAAAAAATAACTATTATTTTTTTTGTGCGGGCAACAGCTTAAATTAACTTTGAAATGGAAGCAGGTTCAACTGTATTTGCAAACAACAATCATTTGTTGCGATTGTCCCTAAAATAACAAAAGTTACAGGACACGAATACTTCAAAAAAGTTCACCATGAATTTCACCAATTTTCACTAATTTTAAAATTAAATAAGAATTCGTGGCTGAAACAATCATCTGCTTTTACCAGAAATTCCTAATATTTAAAATGGTCATTTCAAAACTAAGCAAACTCAGCTAAAAAAAGATAATATGAAATCCTATATCCTTTTGATTCTTCTTTCCGTAATCCTAATCGGTTGTCAGAACAAAGACAATAATTCATCTAAAATTCCAGTAATAGCCACTATGCAGGACACCGTTTCCAATATGGAAGAAAACAAGGAAGAGATTACAGATCGTATAGCAATTGTCGAAAGTAAAATCACGCATGGATTGATATTGACTTCTAATGCGTTACAAATTATAAATAAAAATACCGGTTCGACCTCTGAAATTCCTGTTGGCAAACCATTGGACCAAATGATTGAAATCATTACTAATGTTCTTCAATCCAAACCAAAAACTATTAGGATAAATAGAGAATGTGGTGCGGGTCCTTTAAAAATGGTATCTTGTAATAATGGCTTGACAGTAGTATTTCAGAATAAAAAATCTGAATCTAAAACATCCGAAACCAATTGGCAATTTGCGGGTTGGTTTTTGGGAAGCAATTCCAAAAACTCAAAAGAAATCTCAACAATGGCCGGAATCAGTATTGGATCAACAAGAGCAGAAATGGAAAGCGCTTATGTTCTATCGGTTTCTAAAACCAGTTCAGGATACGAATTTTCGACTTTGTCGGAATTGTTTGGTATTTTTGACGGGGCAAATAAAGAAGCTAAAATTACAAGTTTATGGAGTGGTCTTAGTTGTAATTTCAGATAATTCCGTATGAAAATGACCGTTGCATTGAGACCCTAGAAATATATAAATTGTAACCAAAAATAGAATAAATTTACGTTAAAGGAAATTTTAAAAACGTATTCTGACGTTGTATTAATCCTTTTATTTAAAAAACCAACCTAAACTATAACCATTAACCGCAACAATACTATGAAATGGAAATTATCCTTTTTTCTTCTTTTCAGTTTTACACTTTTGGCGTACAGCCAACAAACTGACGAATCTGCCAAAATAATAAGCCTTTTGGAAAAAGAATCGACAACGTGGAGATCCGGAGACGGAAAAGGCCATGCAGATTGCTGGCACATACAACCGTACAGCCGAATTTTGATTTCAACCGGAAACGGAACAGCGCTTGATATTCCACCTGCGGCAATGAAAAATACAGATCCAGCAGCGATGGGAAATGGCGGTTTCTCTGTAAATACAAATTACAAAATGAGTATTCAAAAAAATAGTGCTTGGGTAAGTCATGATGAAGTATCAACCGCAAAAGATGGAACAAAAAGTTACTCTTATGAAATTCGGCTTTTAGAGAAAATCAAAGGGGAATGGAAACTAGTGGGACAATCGATACATGTTTACAAACCAGAATAGTAACCCATAATTGTTGTAAATTTAGATATATTTTACTTTTTTTTAACGTAAAATTACAAACAGTATCGCAGAATTAAGTGTACTTATGCAAAATGATTACAGCAACAACAAATTCTTTATTAGTCCGATATTTTTGGGGATTTATGTCCTTATATCTGCTAAACTGTTGCGTTGATTCTCCAGACGTACAGTCTAATTATTTCCCCGAAAACTTGACCTATAACGATCAAGAAAGTGTTATTGAAATAATAGTAGAAAAATTGTTGGGATTCGAAAATGCGATTGCTGAATATGATGATACGGACACTAACGAAAATATCTTAGGGAAAAGTGTTTTTAACTTAGATCTTTTTGTTTTACCAAGCATGCATTGTCACATCAACCAAAAATTTTTAATTCTTAAAAACCAAGATTTGGCGGGACAAAATCCATTTGTTTTAATCCCTTTTTTTGAAATCAATACTCCTCCGCCCGACGTTTTATTTGTTGTTTAGATGAAATCTACTCTATTTACATAAGAAAGTAAAGTACTATCCTTTTTTACTAAAAATAAAACAAATTAAGATGACTACCCACTATTTAAAAACAAAGGTTTGGACCTTGTTATTACTAACGCTTGCAATTTATACCACTAACGCACAAACAGATATAAATCAAAGTAATAATTTGAAAGACAGTCTTTATATTCAACAAGTCGAAGGTAAAAAAGACAGTCCCAAAGTCTTGCACGCCGAACCTCTATATATTGATTTAATTAGAGATCTAGGCGCTAGGAAGGGAGAACGCGAATGGAATGTAGGACTTGGATTAACCGATAATATTACACATGATGAATATACTGCACTAATAGAATATGAATGGGCACCAATTGACAGGTTAGGTCTTGAAGTCGAATTACCTTTTTCAATTTATTACCCTACCATCAATGATGGTGAGACACCAGGAAGTAGCCTACACAGTATAAAAATGGCGGCACAATATACTTTTTTTGTTTCCGAAAAAAAGAAGCTTTCCATGGCATTGGGCTACATTCATGAATTTCAATTAACCGATTTTAAAAATTACCAAAATGATACTTTTTTTACTGGAAATGTCTACAATCCATTTGTGGTAGTCGCGAAACGCTGGGGCCAAAATTTCCACACCCTTTTATACACTGGCCCACAATTTTCAACTCGTTTTGCTGATAATGCACAACAAACAGAATGGCAAATTAACTCTAATTTTCATTATATGATTCCCGGAAGTAGAAATTTTATTGGGATTGAGTTTAACAAGGAAATCAAAAAAAATGATTTTGATATGACTATTAGGCCACAAATGCGAGTGGAAGTAACAGAACATTTACTTGTGGGAATCGTTACTGGAATTCCTATAAAAAGAGAAAATCAAAGGTTCAGTACTTTTTTACGGTTAATCTACGAACCGTCACATTAGAAAAACTGTTTAACTCCATTTAAAAATAGCAAACCTCGCCAATATAGCATTGAGCGAGGTTTTTTACGACTAGCTATTAGTCTATAATTTAAACTCCAAGTTTTAAAAACAGAATTTAAATCTAAATATATATTATCATTTCCTGAGCAAAAGGCGTTTCACTCTAACGGTCGATTCATTTGGACTGAAAGGCTTTCTCATGAAATCATCTGCGCCAAGTTCAAAGGCTGCCAATACTGTTTTCTGTAATCCAACAGCCGAAAGTATAATAACTGCTATATTGAGTTGCGGTTCGATTCTCACTTTTCTGACGATATCTAATCCGGAAATTCAAAGCATCATAATGTCCGAAATTATTAAATTTGGATTTTCTGAAACTATTTTATACAAAGCAACCTATCCGTTAGCATATAAAATCACGTGAGACCCTTCTTTAACCAATCTGAATTCCATGGTTTTCAACATTATCTCCTGATCCTCCACAGTTACTATCTTCTGCATAAAAATGGTTTTATAAGCTTATAGTTTAAAAAAATAATTGGATTATCAATTACAAATCACAAAAAACAAGAATCAGTGGATAATTTAATATTCTTCCACAAATTCGAGCTCAGTAATAGCCAACTGACAAATTTTATTCAAATAAACAACTTCATCTCTTCTTTTCTGGCTCAAGGGATTTGTCTCAATTTCATTTTCGATAATTGCTATACTTTCTGCAGCCTTGCTAATACCCAATAAACTGATGGACGATTTTAGCTTATGGATTTCTTCTCTCAACGTTTTTATATCATCCTCTTTATTTGATTTCAAAATAATTTCTATTGATTCCGGTGTATTTTCTAAAAAAATGGAAATCATGTTTTTTATGAAAGTATCATCTCCTTCTGCAAAATCCTTTAAATATTTAAAATTAATGAGTTTTTCTGTTGTCATTTCTTGTGATGGTAATTCAGGAAATGGTATCGTATTTTTATTCAAATTCTGATACAATTTCTCCAATAATGCATTGAAATCATAAGGTTTTGATAAATAGTCGTTCATTCCATTTTGCAAACATCTTTTCTCTTCTCCCAATGTAGCATGCGCCGTCAAAGCGATAATAGGAATTGTAGATTTCTCGTCCATTTTAGTTCGAATGTGATGTGTAAGCTGATTTCCATCCATATCCGGCATTTGTATGTCCATCAAAATAATATCATAATCGCTATTAGTGATCTTTTCGATCGCAATTTTTCCGTTCTCGGCAATATCAATTTGTTTGTCCCATTTTCCAAAAACTTTCACTGCAAGAAGCTGATTCAATTCATTATCTTCCACTAAAAGTATTTTGATGTCTTTTAAAAAATCAGGAGCGATAGCTGCATTTTTTAATTTAGTGTTATTGGCGGTTCCTTTTTGAGCTTTTTTATACTTTAATGAGAAAGAGAATTCACTTCCTTTAGAAACGACACTTTCAACAGTAATTTTTCCGCCCTGTAACTCAACCAGTTTTTGCGTTATGGTAAGACCAAGTCCAGTTCCTCCATATTTTCTGGTAGTTTCGTTTGAAGCCTGATTAAAACTTTCAAATATGGACTCTATTTTATCTTTTGGAATACCAATTCCAGTATCGATTACTGAAAATTTGATTAAAGCATCAGTTTCGGTTTCCTGCATTTCAGTAACAACTACTTCCACATATCCTTTTTCGGTAAATTTTAGAGCATTCCCAACCAAGTTCATTAAAATCTGAGACAGTTTTGTAGGATCTCCAATTAAATTGTCATTTATATCCGGATCAAGATCGTATAGCAATTTTATTTTTTTCTCTTTTGCACTTGGGCACAGCAATTCAATGACATAATTCACTGTTTTCGACAAAGAAAAACTTACGGCTTCTAAAGTCATTTTATTAGCTTCAATTTTCGAGAAGTCAAGAATATCATTGATAATAAACATCAAATTATGGCTGGCTTTTTTTATCGCTTCCACACTTTTTTTCTGGTCATTATCTAGATTTGTACTTTCAAGAATTCTGGCGAATCCAATAATTCCATTCATAGGAGTCCGAATTTCATGGCTCATATTAGTCAGAAACTGCTCTTTTATAACCACTGCTTTTTCTGCTAATTCTTTTGCTTTTATTAATTCTGCTTCCGTATGTTTTTGTTCACTAATGTCTTGAATGGTTCCCAATATTTTACAAGGTTTGCCATTTTCGTCATTCAAACATTTGATAAATACACTAATAAATTTTAACGTCCCTTTTTTACTGGTAATGCTGTGCTGGAACTGTACTTCTGCATTTGTATTTTTGACATGATCGAGATTACTTTCATAAAGAGCTAAATCTTCGGCATCGTTAAAACATGATTTAAAAAAATCAACGGAAGCATTTGCTTGATTTTCTACTTCAAAAATAGTAAAGAATTCATCTGAGAAATAGGTTTCGTTAGTACTTAATTTAATTTCCCAGCTTCCTATTTTTGCGAGTTTTTGTGCTTCCAGAAGGCGGTTAGCATTTACCTTCAAAGCTAATTCGGTATCTTTTCGGAGTTTTATATTTTCATGTAGTTTGATTGCATTTCTAATACTTTGGGAAATGCCATCAGGAGTCAATAGGGTTTTTGGCATATAATCCGAAGCACCGCTTAATATGGCCTGACTGGCAATTTTTTCGTCGCCTTGTGAGGTTACAAAAATGATAGGTGTTTCAATTCCTGCCGTTCTTGCTTTTCTCAAAAAAGAAATTCCATCCATATCCGGCATCAAATAATCTAAAAAGATTAAGTCATAATGCATTGAATCAATCTTTTCCATGCCTTCTTTTGCAGAAAACACACTGTCGACCTCAGCAATAATTCCAGATTGAGATATGGAACGACTGATGGTAATAGAGTCGATTTTATCATCATCGATTATTAATATTTTTAAAACAAGGGCCATAATATACTGTTATTTTTGACTTGAAAATTCGATGATATTCCAATAATCATTCAGGACCGAAAGAAAATAATTTAATTTATGACTTTCAAATGACAATCGGATGTAACCGGCAATATTCAGGTTCAACGCTGCTGCTTTATTTAAATCTTCATCTGAGTCTGTAATTACAAAGATTAAAATCGATTTCAGATCCGGATGATTTCGTATTGCATTCAATAAATTTATTCCTTCTTTCTTTGTTCTATTCACATCAATAAGTACGATTTTAGGAATAGGATTTATTTTATGAGTTCCATCCAACATTAACCATGCCTCATTTTCATTTTCTGCTGAAAATAAAGTATGCTTACTGTCAATTTCTAAAAAAGACTTTTTAATATTTTCAATTGTGGTCTTTCTACTATCAACCAGCAAGATGTTTGCGTTTCCCATAACCAAAACAATTTAAATAAATTACATTTCACATAATTGCCAGAAATTTTTGAGCGTAGCTACTGAAGTCAGGAATTTTTCGAAAGAGAGTGGTTTAAGAATGTATCCGGCAACATTCAAATTATAAGCATTGATCTTGTCGCTGTCCTCGTTTGAAGTCGTCATCACAAAAACCGATATGTTTTTAAGTTTCTCATTTTCCCTCATGATTTTCAAAAACTCGATTCCATTCATTTTTGGCATGTTAATATCCAAAATAATGATTTTAGGCAAAGGAATTATCTTATTATTTAGCATTTCAAGGGCTTCCACTCCGTTTCCGGCAATAAAAAGCGGATTCATAATATTGTTTTTAGAGAATGCTCTCTTTACATTCATCACGTCTACTTCATCGTCTTCGACTAATAAAATATTTACCAATTTTTGGTTCATAATATTAATTTTTTAATGTTATTGTTTTGGGCCAATTTATTGTAAAAACAGAACCGCTGATTAATCCCGGTGTATATTCTATTTTTCCTCCCACTAATTTCATGATTTTACAACTTATGGCTAATCCGGCTCCAGTTGTATCCACTTCATCTTTAGAATTAACGGTATAAAAAATAGAGAATATTTTATGAATTACCTGTTCTGGTATTCCCGGTCCGTTATCGCTGATTTTTATTTCATAATCATTCTCATTTTCGCTGACGTCAACAAATACCTTCCTATTCTCTTCATGATTAAACCGTACAGCATTATCAAGCACACTCATTATTACTTTTTGCATTTTCAATCCTAAAGTAATACAATTCTCCTGCTGCAGATCAGCCTTAAATTGAAAATCTACATTTGCTGTATTATCAGATAACGCAATACAACTGGAAATCATTTTAGGAATATTCAATTCATAAAATTCTAATTCTGTTCGTTCAACCCGCGAAAGTTCCAGTAAGGCATTCATCATGTTTTCAAGACGTTTTACCCTATTTTTCAACAATCCTAAGTTAGATAAAACATCTTGGTTTACCGTACTTCCCAAATCTTCTTCAATCCAAGTCGTTATATTTGATATCGCTCTCATTGGCGACTTTATATCGTGTGAAACAATATAAATAAACTCTTCAAATTCTTTTTTAAGGGCTACCAATTCTTCTTGGCACTTTTTTTTAGATTCCTCCATTTTAATTTATTTAGGTACGGTAAAAATGAAACTACACCCTTTATTTTGTTGAGATTCAATATGAATTGTTCCTCCTATTTCTTCAATAATTTTTTTGACAATAGATAATCCAATTCCGGTACTCTCTTTTACATCGCGTGCTTCAATGGTTTGAAAAACTTTAAATACTTTATTATGGTATTCTTCCGCAATCCCTGGACCATTGTCTTTGATGCTAAATTGGTGAAAACCGCGTACCGATTTATAACGACATCGTATCTTTCCCAAAGGTTTATCATTGTATTTTACTGCATTGCTAATCAAGTTACTAAAAACCTGTTGCAACAGTATTCGTTCAGATACAATAACCGGAAAGTTGCTATCAAGTGTAATTGCGAAACCTTCCACTGGGACAATCGAATCTATGATTTGACTTAGCATCGGTTTCAAATCAATAGTTTCTTTCTCAATTTCAACCCGGCCAATACGTGAATATTCTAAAACTCCATTGATTAAATTTTCCATTCGCATCACTCGACCGCGCAATAAATCAAAGTTTGCGCTTACCTCTTTTGGCATATCTGGCATATCTTCAACAATCCATTCCGAAAGATTATTGATTGCCCTGAGCGGTGCCTTCAAATCATGCGAAACTACGTAAGCAAACTGGTCGAGTTCTTTATTTGTTTTCCCAAGATTTAATAATGCTACTTTTAAGTTTTCTTCGGCACTTTTCTGATCAGTAATATCAGCACTAATAGCAATATATTGGTACGATTTTCCTTTTTCATCTAAAAATGGGACAATGGTTGTTTTTTCCCAATAATATGTTCCGTCTTTAGCTAAATTTCTAATCTCCCCTTTCCAAATATTTCCGTTTGTAATTGTTTTGTATATCGTACTGGTAAAATCCGGTGAAAGGTTACCTGAGATTATTCTTTGGTCTTTTCCTACGAGTTCCTCTTTAGAATATTTAGAAATAGTGCAAAAATTATCATTTACAAATGAAAATACCCCATTTTTATCTGTAATAGACACAATCGACGATTCATCTAATGCGGATCTTATGTCATTGATTTCTTTCGCTTTTTCAGCAATTTTTTGCTCTGCAAGCGTCTTTTCGGTAACATCCATAATAGAACCCTGCAAGCCAATCAGCTGCCCTTTATCATTTTTAAAGGGCTTCCCTATTTCTAAAATATGCTTTATGCTATTATCTGGTAAAACTATTCTATAACTAATTTTAAAATCTTCATCGATATTTAATTTATCAAAGTTTAAATTATCTAATATCTTTAAATCATCGGGAAATATCCTTTCTCTGTAGGCAGCAAATAACTTGTCCGAACTTAATTCCTCTAATTCAAAAATATTGTAATGTGCTTTTGACCATACCAAATCATTTGTCGCTAAATCAAATTTCCAGCTACCAATTTTTGCTATACTTTGCGATTCATCCAGCAATCTGTTCCCATCGATTAAGCTTTGTTCTACTTCTTTCTCTTTTGTTACATTTCGGGCAATACAATACAGATTACCAGTCACAGGATCTGGAGAGGTATTCCAGCTCAATATAACATATTTCCCATTTTTACAGAGATATCTATTTTCAAAACTGATGGTCAGTTCCCCGTTAGATAGTTTTTCTACTTCACGGGATGTTGATGCCAAATCATCGCGATGAACAAAATTCACAAAGGGACTTCCTTCCAGTTCTTCCTTAGAATACCCTAAAACGGATGTAAATGCAGGATTTACTTTATAAAATAATCCATCCACATTGGCAATACAAACCAAATCTTTAGAGAGTTTGATAAAATTTTGAAACTCTACCTGCGATTTATTAAGCTCTAAATTTTTCTTTCGAGCATCCAGCAACAACACAACCTGCCCGGCCAGTAATTGCAACGCGTTTTTTTGTTCTTCAGTAAGTATTTTGGGTTTTGTATCAATAACACAAAGCGATCCTAAATTAAAACCATCTGAATCTGTTAGAGGTGCACCAGCATAAAATCGAATATCTGGATTTCCGGTAACCAGAGGGTTATCCGCAAATAATTTATTCTCTAAAGCATTTGTAACTTCATAGACTTCCTCTCCCATGATGGCATATTGGCAAAACGAAATCTCTCTGGGAGTTTCGGTGGCTCCTAATCCAACACTTGATTTAAACCATTGTCTGTCTTTATCTATCAAGCTGACTAAAGCTATTGGAGTTCCACAAATGTAGGAAGCAAGCTGAGTAATGGCGTCATACTCTTTTTCTGGTAATGAATCCAGTATCGAATATTCTTTTAGGGCTTTGAGTCTTTCTACTTCATTCTCCGGTTTCGGATATATTTTCATCAAAATGGAACTTTCTTTACTAGTATTAATAAGCAATTACTATTTTTTGCCCGTTGATTACACAATTTTCGCAATCAAACTTGCCAATTTTTATCAAAAAAACTAATATTTTTCATTACAAAAATAAAATTAAATTTGGATTAAACAGAAGTTTCTAGTCTTAAAATTACGCAATTATACAAAGATTCTTCTCTCTTTTTTTCGTTTTTTGCTTTCAAAAAAGTTTAAAATAGTGACCAAGAACTGCTTTTAAATTATTTTTCAATCCCTTAAATGTGATTTACTAAATTTCAACTAATAATACTCCATACTTTTTACCTAAAAAAACTTCCATCATTGCATATTTCTAGTGAAAAATAAAAATTTATTAAAAGCAGTCGATAAAAGACACATTATGCTGATAAACAGCAATTTACAGAATAAAAAAAATAATTAATTTACAAAATTTTAAAAATATTTAATTAAATTTACACTATTAGTATTGTCATGCAAAAAGCCCTACTTATTTGTATATCAAACTGATAAAAACCAATTCGTAAATTTCAAACCTACATTTGAAATACAAAATTTACAATCGGATTACCGTACAAGCCCCATTCCTGTTTTCTAATGTTATGATTTTGACGGACTCAAATAAGGGTCTGTCTTAACTTAAAAAAATACGAAATGGAACAGTTCAAACACATCCTTTTTTTTAGTCAAATTGGTATTGATGCCCTTAGCGAGGTTGGAGGCAAAAATGCCTCATTGGGCGAAATGTACAATCAGCTTAATCCAATTGGCATTAACATTCCAAACGGCTTTGCCCTTACCGCAGAAGGATATCGACTCTTCCGAAAAGAAAATAATCTGGAGCAACCGCTTCAAGATTTGTTGTTTTCATTAGACACTAAAGAGTATTCAAATCTTTCCGCTATTGGAGAAAAAGCTAGAAACCTCATTTTATCAGCAACTCTTCCGGAGGAGATTCGTACTGAAATAAAAGCAGCTTATCAATCACTCAGCGAACAATGCGGCATAAATAATATTGATGTAGCAGTCCGCAGCAGCGCCACTTCGGAGGATTTGCCAACCGCCAGTTTCGCCGGAAGAATGGAATCTTTTCTAAATATCAACGGCGAAAAGCAATTGCTAGAAGCCATTCGGAGATGCTATGCTTCCTTATTTACAGATCGCGCGATTAAATACCGGTATGATATGAATTTTGACAAAATAGACATCGCTATTTCCGTGGGCGTACAACAAATGGTTCGGAGTGATAAAGCATCCTCGGGCGTGGCTTTCACCATTGATCCGGATAGCGGATTTGATAACACAATCATCATCAACGGATGTTGGGGACTGGGCGAAAATATTGTCCAAGGTACCATCACGCCTGATGAATGGATAATTTTTAAACCTACTTTAGAAAAATCGGATTTGAATCCAATGCTGAAAAAACAATGCGGCAGAAAAGAGTTCACAATGATTTATTCGGACAAATCAGAAAATTCATCAGCAGAAAATACCATTGTAAATACCGAAACAACTTTGGAAAAACAGAACCAATTTTCCTTATCCAATCAAGAAGTCATCCAACTGTCCCGATGGTGTGCTAAAATTGAAAAACATTATCAAAAACCAATGGATATCGAATGGGCAAAAGACGGTTTGAACAACCAATTGTACATTGTTCAAGCCCGTCCAGAAACCGTTCACGGAAAAGCAAACAAGCAAGTGCGGGAAATCTATAAACTTCAAGAAAAAAGTACACTTTTGACCAAAGGAATTGCGCTTGGCGATAAGATTGCCTCGGGAAAAGCCCGAATTCTGAACAATCCGCGAGAAGGTGCTTTATTGCAAAACGGAGAAATAATTGTCACTGATTTGACCAATCCCGATTGGGATCCCATCATGAAAAGAGCTTCGGCAATCATAACCAATAAAGGCGGACGCACCAGTCATGCAGCTATTGTAGCACGTGAACTGGGAACCGTTGCTGTTGTAGGATGCGGTGATGCCACTTCGGTAATAAAAAACGGACAGGAAATCACGGTTTCCTGCTCCGAAGGCAAAGAAGGAAATGTGTACGACGGGAAATTGAAATGGGAAATTACTGAACAAGATTTCAGTACTCTCAAAATGCCGCAAACAGATCCGATGCTAATTCTCGCCGATCCCGAACGAGCTTTTGAATTAAGTCAGTATCCCAATCAGGGTGTGGGTTTGATGCGAATGGAATTTGCGATTTCGAATACCATCAAAATCCATCCTTTAGCGTTATGCGAACCTGAAAAAATAATAGATCCAAATATCAAATCGGAAATAGCGGCATTGACAAAAGGCTATGAAGATCCCAAAAAATATTTCATTGATAAACTCGCCGAAGCGGTAGCGATTGTCGCCGCTGCTTTCTACCCTAAAGAGGTTATTGTTCGAATGAGTGATTTTAAAAGCAATGAATACGCCAACCTCATCGGAGGGAAATATTATGAACCAGACGAAGAAAATCCGATGATTGGCTTCCGTGGCGCTTCGCGATATTACAGTGATTTTTATCGAAAAGGTTTCGCACTAGAATGCGAAGCAATGAAAAAAGTACGCAACGAAATGGGACTTCACAATGTAAAATTGATGATTCCTTTCTGCCGCACATTCGAAGAAGGAGAAAAAGTACTAGCTGAAATGGCTAAAAACGGTTTAGCGCAAGGCATCAACGGATTACAGGTTTATGTGATGATTGAAATCCCAAGCAATGTATTAATGGCCGATGATTTTGCTAAACTCTTTGATGGTTTTTCTATTGGTTCTAATGATTTAACGCAACTCACTTTAGGGCTGGATCGGGATTCGGCATTAGTGAGTTACTTATTCAGCGAAGAAAATCCTGCCGTCAAAGCCCTTATAAAAGAAACCATTCGGGTAGCCAAGCGCCACGAAATAAAAGTGGGACTGTGCGGACAAGCTCCCAGCGACATTCCAGAATTTGCAACGTTTCTGGTAAAAGAAGGTATTGACAGTATTTCGTTTAACCCCGATGCTTTGATAAAAGGAATCGAAAATATTTTGGAAGCAGAACAAAAAACAAAAAGAAAAATCATCGTCTAAGAAAACCAAATCATGGAAACAACATTCAAGAATAAAGTGGCACTAGTAACCGGAGGAGCATCAGGAATTGGCAGAGCCACTGCACTTGCTTTCGCCAAAAAAGGAGCCAAAGTAGCCGTAGTAGATTGGAAAGAAAATGATGAAATCATAGACCTCATCAAAGAATTAGGCAGTGAAGCTATTTTTATAAAATGCGACGTCTCAAAAACCGCTGACGTAAAAGCAATGGTGGCGCAAACGATTGCCGCATTTGGCCGATTGGATTATGCCTTCAACAATGCCGGAATCGAGGGTGCCTCTGCTCCTACCCAAGATTGTACGGAGGAAAACTGGGACAAAACCATTGGTGTAAACCTGAAAGGAGTTTGGCTGTGCATGAAATATGAAATCCCTAAAATACTCGAACAAGGAAAAGGAGCCATCGTCAACTGTGCTTCGGTAGCCGGAATGATTGGTTTTGCAGGCCTACCGGCTTATGTGGCTTCTAAACATGGAATTGTGGGACTGACAAAAACCACTGCTTTAGAATGTGCAACACAAGGAATCCGGGTAAATGTGGTTTGTCCTGGCGTTATACAAACACCAATGATTGACCGGTTGACCGGAAAAACAAAAGAAGGAATCGAACGATTTAAAAGTTTTGAACCCATCGGCCGTTTTGGTCTTCCAGAAGAAATAGCCAATGCCGTGATATGGATGTGCTCTGATGAAGCCTCATTTGTTACCGGACATGTAATGGCTGTAGACGGAGGATTTACAGCACAATAACTTTAAAAAATAACTAAAAAAACATACCAAGATGCACACGTACGAAGTCAACCTAAAATGGACCGGTAACACGAAAGGACTTTTGAGTTCTCCGGTTTTACCCCAAAATATTGAAGTCGCCACACCTCCTGATTTCCCAAAAGGAATGCAAGGAATTTGGTCGCCAGAACACTTATTTATCGCATCAATCAACAGTTGTGTCATGAGTACTTTTTTGAATATCGCCGAAAATTCTAAATTGCATTTTATCAGTTTTGAATGCAAATCTTCTTGTACCGTTGATTTGGTCGAAGGAGCTTATGTAATTACTGAAGTCCTCTTACATCCTAAAATCGTCATTCCCTATTCCCAAAAACCAGACCGGGCAAAACGGATTGTGGAAATGAGTGAAAAGGCGTGTTTGGTTTCCAATACACTAAAAATACCCATTCGATTAGAGCCCGAAATCATTGTAGAGAAAAGTCTGATTCCTATTGGTGAATCTTTTTGATCAATACAAAACAGAAAATTTTTATTCAAATCCATCATTTTTTAAATGTGCCACGCCATGATTTCCATCAAAAATAAAACCACGCACCACCTTCTGGACTATGAAAAAGTGCAAGCTAATTTCTCGTGGGGAAATGTTGCCCGGGAATTAGATGGTCTTCCTAGTGGAAAAGGGCTGAATATAGCGCATGAAGCGGTTGACCGTCACGCACAAACGCATCTAAAAAATACGGTGGCATTGCGTTTTATTCGAAAAGACAATCGTTTACAAGAGTTCACGTATTCCGAATTGCAAAACCAAACCTCGAAATTTGCCAATGTACTTCAAAAATTAAAAATCAAAAAAGGAGAGCGTGTTTTCTCTTTCGCTGGCAGGATTCCGGAATTATACATCACCGCTTTGGGAACCTTGAAATATATTGCAGTATTTAGTCCGTTATTTTCTGTCTTTGGCCCTGAGCCCGTGTATCAAAGACTCAGTAAAGGCGATGCGACGGTTCTGGTAACCACCTCTCTTTTATTCGAACAAAAAATAAAACAAATTCTCGAAAAGCTTCCTTCACTCCGCTATGTTATTCTTACCGATGCAATTGAACATGTTTCTGAAAAAATACGCTCTTTTTCCAAACTCATGGACGAGGCAGAAGCGGAATTTACCATTCCGGAAACCAATCTGGAAGATCCCGCTTTATTACATTTTACCAGCGGAACAACCGGAATGCCGAAAGGCGTGCTTCACGTTCACCAAGCCGTTCTCACGCATTATATAACGAGCAAATATGTTCTCGATTTTCACGAAGGAGATCACTATTGGTGTACCGCAGATCCAGGTTGGGTTACCGGCACATCGTACGGAATTATTGCTCCGTTGCTGCACGGAATTACCAGTATCATTGATGAAGCAGAATTTGATGCTATCCGATGGTATTCGCTTCTTGAAACACATAAAATAAACATTTGGTACACCGCTCCCACAGCTATCAGGCGATTGATGCGTATGAATGTAATACCCAAAAATATATATAATCTCGAGAATCTTCGATTGATTCTTAGTGTTGGCGAACCGCTTCATGCCGAAGCCGTGATTTGGGGACAGGAAAATTTTGGCATCCCCATTTTAGACAATTGGTGGCAAACCGAAACGGGCGGCATCATGATTGCCAACTATCCGTCGATGGCCGTAAAACCGGGTTCGATGGGAAAACCGATGCCCGGAGTAGAAATTGCGATTGCAGCAATAAATGACGATCAATTGAAACTTATCACACAACCTGAAATTCAAGGGCACTTGGTTCTGAAAAAAGGATTTCCGTCGCTGTTTAGAGCATATATCCATGAAGAAGAACGCTATAAAAAATGCTTCATTGGCGATTGGTATCTCAGCGGTGACCTAGCTAAGAAAGATGCGGATGGGTATTTCTGGTTTATCGGTCGGGCCGATGATATTATCAAAACTTCCGGACACATGGTCGGTCCGTTTGAAGTCGAAAGCACGCTGATGCGCCATCCTGATGTGGCAGAAGCTGCTGTGATTGGAATTCCGGAACCCACCATTGGAGAAATAGTAAAAGCCTTCGTTGTACTCAAAACCGGAAAAGAGCCTAACGAGACAACCAAAATGGATATTATGGCTTTCGCCCGAAAAGAAATGGGCCCAGCGGTGGCTCCCAAAGAAATTGAATTTGTGGAAAATATTCCTAAAACCCGAAGCGGGAAAATTTTAAGGCGATTACTAAAAGCCCGAGAACTCGGTTTACCCGAAGGCGATATTTCAACATTGGAATCCTCTTAAAATATAAAAGTCATCAAAAATTAATTTTTATTAATGAATTTCAGCCATGATACCTTTCCAAAAAATAAAACTACAAAACCAAACTATTTTTCTGTTTGTACTTCTTATTCTATCTCAAGGATGTGAAGCTCAAAATAGGAATAATGAAACTGACATAGAATCCATCCAGAAAAGCGCCGCCCTTGTTCCCGAAAAAATTTCCTATTCAGGTAATGTCGATTTCAGAATGGCAGCTAAAATAGCTACGCCTGGAGTTGTTCATATCAAGTGCAGTTTCAAACCACAAACCCTTCAATACGAGGGTGAAGATAAATTTTATAACATTCCGGACCCACTTAAAGATTTTTTTAGGGACGATCCTTTTTTCAGGGAATTTAGGTTTCAACTGCCACAGTCTCCAAAATACAATTCGGAAACCGTGATTGGCAGCGGATCTGGAGTGATTCTAACACCTGACGGATATATTATTACCAATAATCATGTGGTAAAAAATGCCGATGAAATTAATATCACTTTGTTCGACGGACGATCCTATCCGGCAAAAGTTATTGGAAATGATCCTCAAACTGATCTTGCTCTCCTTAAAATCAAAGAAAGCAACCTTTCATTTATACGCTACGGCGACAGTGATACTATTGAAGTCGGTGAATGGGTCGTCGCGGTAGGAAATCCATTTAATCTGGCATCTACGGTAACGGCAGGAATTGTCAGTGCCAAAGCCCGAAACATCAACATTCTAAGCGATCAAGGCGCCATAGAATCCTTCATACAAACAGATGCAGCGGTAAATCCAGGCAATAGCGGCGGCGCTTTAGTAACACTGGAAGGAAAACTCATTGGCATAAACACCGCAATAGCAACGCCAACAGGAGTCTATGCTGGATATGCGTTCGCAATTCCTGTAGATATTGTAAAAAAAGTAGCGGATGATCTAATGAATTTTGGGTCCGTTCGCAGGGGAATTTTAGGAATAAGCATTCGCGATTTGAACAGCACATTGGCAAAGGAAATAAAAATTGACCGTGCCAATGGCGTTTATATTGACAGCGTCACTGCAAATGGTGCGGCAAAAGAAGCGGGTATAAAAGAGAAAGATGTCATCATCAGCATTGATAATATAGAAACCGCATCAGCAGCTAAATTACAGGAAATCATCATGCGAAAACGTCCGGGTGAGAAAGTTAAAATCACACTCATCAGAAATGGTAATGAGAAAAAAGAACTTATTGCCACACTGAAAAAGCAGGAAGCAATCCCAGAACTTACAAAAAATAAAAATATAGAATTGCTGAAGGATTTAGGAGTTGAGTTGAGCCCAATTACTAAGGAAGACCAAAAAGTATATAATGTAAAAAACGGACTCAAAATTACGAAACTATACGATGGAAAAATAAAAAGATTCACAAGCATACGCAACGGATTCGTAATTACATCAGTCAACAACAGGGTAGTTTCATCGATTCAATCCTTTATGGAATCAGTTGCATCACAAGAACGCGGCATCATGCTAGAAGGAAAATATGCCGGCGATCCTACGTATTACTATTATGCTTTTGGATTATAAAACTATAAAAAATGGTACAATCAACGACAGAATCACAATCGATGGATGCCAAAAGAGGATTGCTTTTTTTATATCAAATGCTGCTCATAAGACGCTTTGAGGAAAAAGCAGCCGAGCAATATACGAAAGCGAAAATCCGTGGTTTTCTGCATTTGTACATTGGCGAAGAAGCGGTTGCGGTAGGCGTAATTCAGGCGCTTACGGAAGATGATAATCTATTGTGTACGTATCGGGAACACGGTCATGCACTAGCTAGAGGTTTGGATCCTGATATCATGATGGCCGAAATGTATGGTAAAATGCAAGGCTGCTGCCTAGGTCGTGGAGGCTCGATGCATTTGTTCGATGTGTCAAAAAAGTTTTATGGCGGTAATGCGATTGTGTGTGGCCATCTTCCGCTTGCTGTTGGGATGGGTTTGGCAGCCAAAAAACAGAAGAAAACGAACCTTACTTGTTGCTTTTTTGGAGAAGGAGCAGCTGCCGAAGGTACTTTTCACGAAAGTATGAATTTAGCGGCACTCTGGGATGTTCCTGTTTTGTTTGTTTGTGAAAATAATTTGTATGCAATGGGAACTGCGATAAAATATTCGCATGCAGTAACGGAAATGGAAAAAAAGGGTGCTGCTTATGGGATTGAAGCCGTTGCGGTGGACGGAATGGATTTGATGGCTGTTATTACTGCTGCTAATACCGCTGTTGCAAAAATAAGAAGCAGTGGAAAGCCATATTTACTAGTTTGCAATACGTATCGTTTTCGGGCGCATTCGATGTTTGATGCAGAATTATATCGGGATAAAATAGAAGTCGAGGAATGGAAAAAAAGAGATCCTATTGCACAATTCGAAAAGTTTCTTTTGCAAAAGCAATGGATAACAGATGAGGAAATTGCTGCTTTTGAAAGTGAAATTGAAAAAAAAATAGCTATCGCAGTTGATTTTGCGGAAGCAGGAACATGGGAACCGTTAGACCAACTAACGAAATTTGTTTACAGTGATACGGGAAACTAAAAATTTATAATAATGGAAAATAAAATAATCTGTCAAAGTTGTGGTATGCCATTGGACACCGAAGCTGTGAAAGGAACGGAGAAAAACGGTTTAAAAAGCAATGAATATTGTAAGTATTGCTATGAAGATGGGGTTTTTACAGATCCAAAAATGAATTTAGAAGACATGGAAAATGACATGGAAACTAACGTGAAAAATCAAATGAAAAAATTAGAACTGCATGAATACGCAATTCAAAAAGCGGTAAACATACTACCAGCATTAAAACGTTGGAAAAGTAATTAATCCAGAAGTTAAAAGAAAAATCCAGAACGGAGTTCCTTTTGCGGAAGCCGGAATCTGGTCTCATGAGCCCATTGACAAAATGGTGTACAAGAAAAATAAATTAGAAACTACATAAAGAAAGAAAGCTAACTATTTAAATCAACACACATGGAAAATACACATTTTTGTCAAAGTTGCGGAATGCCACTTACTACAGAAGAAGCGAAAGGAACCGAAAATAACGGCCAGAAAACGAATGACTATTGTAAATATTGTTATGAAGACAGTCACTTCAAAAACCCGGATATGAACTTGGAAGAAATGAAAGATACGGTAAAAATGCACATGGAAAAAAAAAATCTTCCTCCTTATATGGTTCAAAAAGCATTGAATATTTTACCCGCATTGAAACGTTGGAAAAACAAACAATTTGTTATTTAATCTCTAATCGATTGGCATCATGGACAACAGTACCGGCACAATAACTCTTACCTATCGCGAGGCTTTGAAACAAGGGCTTCGAGATGCTTTGCAAAATGACGAAAACGTCTTTTTGATGGGCGAAGACGTGGGCCGTTATGGAGGCGCTTTTGCGGTAAGCAAAGGACTATTGCAGGAGTTTGGCGCAGATCGGATTATAGATGTCCCACTTTCTGAAGCAGGTTTTGTAGGAGCTGGAATCGGGGCGGCTATGGCAGGAATGAAACCCATTATTGAGGTGATGACTGTCAACTTCAGTTTGTTGGCCATGGACCAAATTGTGAATAATGCGGCGACTTTGTTGCACATGTCAGGCGGCCAAATCCATATCCCAATGGTTATCCGGATGGGTTGCGGAATTGGCCGTCAACTGGCAGCGCAACATTCCCACAGTTGGGAACCGTTTTATGCACACATTCCGGGCTTAATTGTTTTGTCAGTGGGAACGCATGAGGATGCACGGGGAATGTTACGCGCTGCTTTGCAAAGTCCGGATCCTGTCTTGCTGTTTGAATACACACTGATGCTTAATCTCGAAAAAGAAATTGCTGTAGATTTAGGATTTATAGATATTATAAAAGCCAAAGTATTACGCGAAGGATCTGCTATTACGATTATCACTTATGGAACGGGTGTTTATAAAAGTCTGGAGGCTGCCGCCGAATTAGCTCAGGTAGGAATCGATGCCGAAGTTATTGATTTGCGGGTGTTGCGACCTTTGGATGAACGTACATTTCTGGAATCAGTGGCAAAAACGCATCGGGTTTTGATTGTTGAAGATGCGTGGCGTTCGGTCAGTATATCAGCAGAAATTAGTGCGCGAATTATGGAAAAGGCATTTTATGATTTGGATACTCCCGTCCAGCGATTGTGCGGTGTCGAAGTTCCCATTCCCTATCCTGCACATTTGGAAGAAGCTTCGATTCCGCAGAAAAATGATATTGTAAATACAGTAAAAAAAATGATACGTCATGATTGAATTTCAAATGCCAAATTTAGGTGCTGATATGGAAGCTGGAACTCTAATCGAATGGAAAAAAAAACCAGGCGATATGGTTCAGCGTGGCGATATCATTGCCGAAGTAGAAACGCAAAAAGGGCTGATAGAAATTGAGGTTTTTGATGAAGGAACAATCGGAGAATTACTGATACAAGAAGGAACTAAAGTCCCTGTGGGAACGGTAATGGCATTGATTCATCCCAGCGCAGCAGCATTGGAAACCAAAAAAGGAAAAGGAACATCAGAAAAGCCAATTGCCTTACAACCGATAGAAGAAAAAACAGCTGTATTTTCAATAAAAGCTTCCCCACTGGCAAGGCGAATTGCTGTGGAAAATCATCTTGATCTTTCGCAAATAAAAGGAACAGGAGAAAATGGCGTGATTACCAAAGATGATGTGGAGCAAGCATTGGAAACTCAAAAAGAGCAACTTCCAAAAGTGGAAAAATTTCCTCCTGATGACGCAAAAACACTAGCACAAATTGAGGCGGTTCGTACAGCAATAGCGTCGGCAATGAGCAAATCGAAACGAGAAATTCCACATTATTACCTAGAGAAAAAGATAGATGTGACAAAATCAACTGATTGGCTGATAGCCAAAAATAAGGAAAAATCAGTTCAAGAACGGCTGCTTCCCGTTGTGTTGCTCATTAAAGCAACCGCCAGAGCGCTGAACGCTTTCCCGGCTTTGAATGCGGTTTGGCAAAACGGTTTACAGAAAAAAAAAGAAATTCATATTGGTTTTGTGGTTTCGCTGCGCAACGGAGGAATTATAGTTCCCGCGATTCACAATGCAGATTTAAAAAGTCTGGATGAAATCATGGCTGCTTTAAATGATATTATTCCCCGAGCTCGCGCCTTGAAACTACGCAGTTCAGAATTGAGTGACGCTACAATTACGGTAACCAACATTGGCGATGGTGGCGCCGATACCATTTTTGGGGTGATTTATCCGCCACAGGTCGCGATAATTGGTTTCGGAAATATTTCAGAACAACCCTTTGCGGAGAAAGGTATGTTAGGAATTCGAACTTCAATTTTCGCAACTTTGGCGGGGGATCATCGTGCCACCGATGGATTAACAGGCAGCCGCTTTCTAGTAGCCTTGGACAACCATTTACAAAATCCTGAAGCGTTATGAATGAAGAAGAAATCAAAGAAATTATTTTTCAATTGTTGAAAAAAATTGCACCGGATACGGAACCATCAACATTAAAACCGGATGAAAACATCAGGGAAACGCTCAATATTGATTCGTTTGATTCGCTGCAATTTATAGTTGCGTTGAACAAAAAAACAGGAATCGAAATTCCAGAAGAAGATTATGGAAAAATAGCCACATTACAGGCATTGACAGCTTACATTAAAAATAAAAAACCATAAAATGAAAGTATTAGTATACAGTATCTTTGGCTTTGATAAGCCATTTATGGAAAAAGCGGCCCATGGAAATCATGAATTGGTTTTTACGGAGCAGCATTTGAATGAAAACACTGCACATTTGGCCCAAGGATTTGATGCAGTTTCGCTTTACACTTCAGATGTGGCTTCAGAACCGGTTTTGCAAAAACTCTATAGCTACGGTGTCAAATATATTGCCTTGCGGGCTGTAACCTCTGATTTAATTGATGTTCCAAAGGCAAAATCCCTAGCGATTAAGGTAGCGAATGTTCCTGTATATTCTCCCTATTCGGTAGCTGAACATGCTGTTGGTTTGGTATTGGCACTCAACAGGAAACTGGTCTTAGGACAGCGATTAATGCACATTGGAGACTACCGAATGGATCATTTGGTCGGTTTTGATTTGCATGGAAAAACAGTGGGAATTATTGGAACCGGAAAAATAGGTACTGCATTTGCACGGATTATGCATGGCTTTGGTTGTAAGATTGTCGCGTTTGATAACGACGCAAACAAGGAGCTGATGAATGAAATCCCAATTTCCTATAAGACGCTAGAGGAAGTTTGTGCCACTTCAGATGTGTTGTCTGTACATGCAAATTGGAACAAATCATCCTATCATTTGTTTGACAAAAACACCTTTTCGTTATGCAAAAAAGGAATGATTTTCATTAATACCGCAGATGGAAAATTGGTAAATACCGAAGACCTAATTGAAGCAATAGACAATAAAATCCTTTCTGCTGTTGGTTTAGACGTCTATGAAGAAGAAAATTTAATATTTTTTCAGGATCATACGGAAGCTCCTATTACAGACACCTTATTTTTGAAACTCCGCTCCTATCCCAATGTCATGATTACCGGACATCAAGGTTTTTTGACTAATGAAACGCTGGCAGGTATTGCCCATACTACGATTGCCAATTTAAATGCTTGGGCGTATAATGGCATTTCTGAAAATGAAATAAGTTGATAAAAACAGAATATTCTTTATTAAAGCTTGATTATTTTTCAAAATAAACTACCAAAAAAACACCAAATGAAAGGCTCCTTTAAACTCGGAAAAATAGCAGATATAGGTATTTTTGTTCACTGGACATTCTCATTACTGATTCTGTTTATCATTTTCATTAATTACCGATCAGGTCAAAATGCTTCTCAGATAGTATGGTCGGTTGTGTTTATTTTGAGTATTTTCATCACCGTTGTAATGCATGAATTAGGTCATGCTTTGGCAGCAAAAAGATACAACATAATTACCAAAGACATCACACTGTTACCCATTGGCGGTTTAGCCCGTCTTGAAAAAATTCCTGAAAAACCAATCGAAGAATTAATCGTGGCTATTGCAGGACCTATGGTCAACATAACTTTAGCATTTATTACCGGAATTTTCATCACTATTCCTGATACTTCGGAACAGCTGATGGCCGAATTATCCAATGGCGTCAATGCGAATAATTTCTTTCTGAATTTCTTTTTAGTGAATTTTTGGCTCGCACTTTTTAATTTAATTCCGGCGTTTCCAATGGATGGCGGCCGAATTTTACGTGCCTTGTTATCCTTCCGGATGCAGCGACATATAGCGACCCGCATTTCGGCGCGGATTGGTCAATTTCTTGCTTTGGGGTTTATACTTTTCGGTTTTTTCACCTCTCCTATTTTAGTTTTTATTGGTATTTTTGTAATTATAGGTGCTCAGGTTGAAGCGGATTATACTGAATCGAAATTCATACTGAAAGGATTTAAAGTCCATGACGTTGTGATGAAGGACTATCCAAAAATTGATGCCAATGCAACCGTAAAAACTGCCGTAGCATCAGTTTTAAACAGCCAAAACAAGAATTTTTTAATCATGGAAGAAGGAACCCCTGTTGGAACTCTGAACCGTGATCAAATCATAATGGCACTCTCCAAAAAAGGCGAAGAGGAATATATTTATAATGTGATGGATAGGAATTTAATTTTTCTTGATGCAAATTCACTTCTGGAAAATGTTTTTGAACTGATACAACTCAATAAATCAAGGCTAATGCTCGTCATGGAAAACAATGAAGTCACCGGAACTTTAGATATAGAAAATCTAATGGAGTTCATTTTGATTAATGAAGTTACTACAAATAAAGCGCATGATAAAAACTAACGATAGCTTTATTATATCCAAAAAATTGGAGCTGGTGTGCAGTGGCGAAGATTATTTTGACCGATTAGAAGCTATTATCCAAGAGGCACAATCTAAAATCCACCTGCAAATGTATCTTTTTGAAAATGATGCAACGGGAAAAAGAATCGTCAATGCACTAAAAGAAGCCGCGCTCCGAAAAGTTGAAATTTATGTGCTACTGGATGGCTTGGGTTCTTTATCTTTTCCGGCAGAATTAATAAAGGAACTGAAATATAGCGGCGTAAACATTCGCTTTTTTGCCCCTTTATTCTCAACCTACACTTTTTATCTTGGACGGAGATTGCATCGTAAAGTGGTTGTCGCTGACGCAAAAGTTGCACTGGTTGGCGGCATAAATATCGCGGACAAATACCGCGGGTCCGTAACCGGAAAACCTTGGCTGGACTACGCCATTCAATTAAACGGAGAAATTGCCAAGCCTCTTCAACAACTTTGTCACGATATTTATTTTAAGAAAAAACGCCTGAGAGACAAAAAAATAAAATCGGCATTTCATATTCAGGAAGATACTTCCGTTCGCATACTCCAGAATGACTGGTTAAAAGGGAAAAACGAAATTTGTGACGCATATATAAAATCAATTCGCCATGCCAAAAAGGAAATCATCATTGTAGGCAGTTATTTTCTTCCCGGAATTCGAATCATTCGAGCCTTGAAAAAAGCATCTAAAAATAAAGTAACAATCAAATTGATTCTCTCTGGAAAATCAGATCTACCGCTGACAAGACGGGCAACTTGCTTTTTGTATGGCAAACTCCTCAGTTATAACATTGAATTGTACGAATGGAACGAATCCATTTTACATGGAAAAGTAGCTGTTGTGGATGGCAATTGGTCTACAATTGGTTCTTTTAACCTCAATAATTTGAGTTCTTACGGAAGTCTGGAAATGAATGTTGAGGTACTTTCAAGTTCCTTTTCCATCTTATTTCAAGAACACCTCACCGAAATTATTGCACAATGCCAAAGAATTACTCTCGAATCACTGAAAACAAAAACCACTATAATGACAAAATTCATCAACTTGGTTTCCTATTTGATAACCAGAATCATAGAAATAATAGTCACTTACACGCCTTATAAACGATTCTATAATTGAAAAGCACTCCCTTCATCACAATTAAAATCTCTAAAATTTAGAAAAAAGCCTATTTTAAAATTAAAAACTAAAATATTTAAGAATTTATGCGGTCACTATATTTTTTTTTGTAAATTTATATATCTAATTACTTAATATATAAGTAGTTACAAATACTGGGTGTTGATTTATAATTTTTTAAAAATGGAACCATACCGAATTAAAACCAAAAAAAAAGAGGATTGGATCCAAAAGGATTTTGAAAGACAAATCCCAAAATTGGACAGTAAAAAAATATTTGTCCCTAATCAGGATGAACTGTTTTTTTAATTCATTTTTAAAAAGGAATTTGTTAGCCCAGGTTAGCGACGGAGCCGTGAGTCACTGTTCTGTAATAGAATGTTCTTTCAAGCACCAGGTTTAAAAGATTCTCCGCAGAGCTCCGAACTTTTAAACCGGTTTTCTTAATTGGGGTTAGGGACGCAAAAGTCCCTATCCCATTAATGACTCAACCTTATGGATTTTACACATTATAAAGAAGCGTTTATTAAAGAGTCACGAAAAATAGGCTTTTCGTTACCTAATATTCAGCGTTGTCTTGATTATGCTGAAGTTTTATTTTCGCATCAAGTCCCGGTAATTTACAATCCTTCCCATTTATCAGCACTTGTGGGATACAAAAAAGAATATTTAAAAAAAGCATCGCTGTTTCCTAATTATTTTTATCGTGATTTTGAAGTCGCAAAAAAAAATGGAACCAAACGACTGATTTCTGAACCACTACCCAGTTTGAAAGAAATCCAAATCTGGATTCTAAGAAGTATACTGTATAAAGTACCCATCAGCCCTTTTGCGAAAGCGTATAAACCAAACGTAACATTGCTGGAAAATCTGAGGTTTCATAAAAATCAATCTAAGATTTTTACGCTGGATTTAGAGAATTTCTTTCCTTCAATATCAGCTGACCTTGTTGAAGCAGAATTTCTGGAATTGGGATATTCAAAAATAGTATCCAAATTACTTTCCCGATTATGCACCAGAAATGGAAATTTGCCCCAAGGTGCGCCTACCAGCCCCTATCTTTCGAATCTGATTTTTAAACAGGCTGATGCCGAAATTGCTTCGTATTGCAAAGATTATAAAATTAGGTACACGCGTTATGCGGACGATATGAGTTTTTCAGGAGATTTTGACCACGAGGAATTACTAAAAAAAGTAACAGAAACGGTTGAAAAACTGAATCTTTGCATCAATACCAAAAAGACCAAATTAATGACGCCAAATATGCGACAAACGGTTACTGGAGTTGTGGTGAATCAAAAACCGCAAGTCATTTTCCATAAGCGCAATGAATTGAGACAAACCTTATATTACATTCAGAAATTTGGTTTTGAGGAACATAAAATCTTCAAAAAAATTAATCATAACAATTATCTGGAACATTTGTTGGGAAAAATAAATTTTGTGCTACAAATAAATCCAAAAGATGCAGAATTTATAAAGTACAAAGCGATGCTATTTGACTTGAAACACAAACAAGACTTAACTGCGATAGAAAACGAATTATTTCCTCTTTAAATTGTAAAAATCAATTTAGAACAAGCTCCTTTTCGGGGCTTTGAATTCTATAAATAACTGTTATTAAGTATTTTATTGTTATTTTTTCGTCTAAAAATTGATTAAATTTGACAAATACACTCTTTGAAAACTATAATTACTCATATCACAAAAAGTTCCTTTTTAAACTTCGTAACTACTTAATAGCGTATCTTTAAGATTAAATAAAATTAAGCCATGAAAAACATCGCTACCATTATCGCCTCATTATTTTTATCTACTTTTCTGTTTGCACAAACAACATGGAAAGGTGATCCAATGCATTCTAAATTAACTTTTAGCACAATGCACAATGGAATTTCTGACATTGCAGGATTGTTCAAAACATTTGAAATTAGCGCAATTACAACCAAAACTGATTTCAGTGATGCTATTTTTGAACTCTCTACAGAAGTGGCGTCCATCAATACCGAAGTTGAAATGCGAGATAAGCATTTACGAAGTGACGAATTTTTTGATGTTGAAAAATATCCGAAAATGACTTTCAAAAGTACGTCGATACAAAAAACAGCAAAAGATAAATACAAGCTAACGGGCCAACTTATCCTGCACGGAATAACGAAACCGGTAGTCATCACGATGTGGTACAGAGGAACTATTGAAAATCCTCAAACGAAAATGCCAACAGCTGGTTTTAAATTTAGTACCATCATAAAACGTTCTGATTTTAATATAGGTCCAAAATTCCTTGCACCAATGATTAGTGATGAAGTAAAAATTAAGGCTGACAGTGAATTTATAAAACAATAGCTATGTATTGAACTGTACAATCTCATCGATTGTAAAAAGCAAAATATGTATATAAAGATGTTTTAAACTTAACCAAATAACCACAACATAAAAATAATCACAATGGCATTTATAGACTATTACAAGATTCTAGAAGTGGACAAAAAAGCAACCGAAGCCGAAATTAAAAAGGCGTATCGTAAACTTGCGCGAAAATACCATCCCGACTTAAATCCCAACGATAAGGGCGCCGAAATAAAATTCAAGGAAATCAATGAAGCAAATGAAGTCTTGAGTCATACGGAGAATCGTAAAAAATATGATGATTACGGCGAAAACTGGCAACATGCTGAAGAATTTGAAAAATCCAGACAGCAACGGCAATACCAAGGAAACGGACAGCAAGGCGGTTTTGGCGGTGGTGGATTCAGTGGTAGAGGTGATTTTTCTGATTTTTTTGAATCGATGTTTGGTAGTCGAGCCTCTGGTGGCGGTAGCCGCAGAAGTGCGCAGTTCAAAGGACAGGATTTTAATGCTGAACTACATCTCGAACTAAAAGACGTCTACACAACTCACAAACGCACGTTAACTATTAATGGGAAAAATATTCGCATTACCATTCCTGCCGGTGTCGAAAACGGCCAACAAATAAAAATCAGCGGCATGGGTGGCGAAGGTTCCGGTGGTGGTCCTAAAGGTGATTTATATATCACGTTCACGGTGGCGAATCACACTGATTTTAAACTGGATAAGCACAACCTTTACGCAATAGTGGATTTGGATTTATATGCTGCCCTATTGGGCGGCGAGATTACCGCAGACACTTTTGACGGAAAAGTAAAACTCACCGTGAAACCCGGAACTCAAAACGGAACCAAAGTTAAACTGAAAGGAAAAGGATTTCCGGTATATAAAAAAGAAGGAGAATTTGGTGATTTGTACCTAACCTATCAAATACAAATTCCCACCAATCTTTCTGAAAAAGAAAAGGAATTATTTACGGAACTCGCTACGCTAAGAAAATCATAAACATGGAAAACCTGATCCCGATACCTGAATTGTGCATTCACTATAGTGTGGAACTATCTTTTTTTACCAATCTTAGCGAAATGGGTTTGCTCGAAATAAAAACAATTGAATCCAAGCAGTATATTGATTCAAATGCAATTTATGAAATAGAAAAAATGATTCGCATGCATCAGGAATTAGACGTAAACATAGAAGGAATTGATGTAGTGCTTAATTTGTTACAAAAGATTGATGTATTGCAAAATGAATTAAATACGCTGAGAAACAGATTGCGATTGTATGAAAGCTAACAACGGTCCCAATTAAATCTACCCTTAAAAAGTTTTGGTTTACAATCTTTAAAAAAGAGAATGTTTTTACTGCTTTTTAGTAATGCTATTATTTATGGAAACTAAAAAAATTCAAAATTGATACTTTACGAGATTACTAACGCATAAATTTTATAGCTATGAAAACATTACTTGTACCTACAGACTTCTCCATTCCAGCTGATTCCGCTATAAATTATGCAGCGCAGTTAGCAGCGCTTTGGGATGCTTCCTTAATTTTGTACCATAGTTTTATTCCTTTCGAGAGTGGTTTTTATTTACGATCACTGAGCCAAAAAGAAAATCTCGAAAATGAAAAAAAATTAATGGACAGGCTCGCTACAATTCAAAATAAAATCTTGAAAAAAAACCCGTCTCTTTCCATTTCAATTCACGTTGATCAAGGTCCAGAAGGTGAAAAAATTATTGAATTTTGCAAGAAAAAAAAAGTAGATCTGATATTAATGGGTACTAGTGGCGCCAGCGGTTTAAAAGAAAAATTAATTGGAAGTTTTACTGCTGAAGTCATGACCAAAGCACCTTGTCCAGTGTTAGCCATACCAAATAAGTATAAATTCAGAATTCCAAAAAAAATCACATACGCCACTAATTATAGTAAAAAAGATAAAAAAGTTCTCGAAGCATTATTAAAGTTTAACGAGGTATTCAATGCTTCCATTAGCCTTTTACATATTGATTGGGGCATGACGTTTTTCACAGCAGATGATGATCATGCAAAATACAAGAAATCAATTCAAAATCACTTTAAAGACTTCGAATTTTCGTTCAATCACAGCGCGGGAAAGGATATTACAAAAACCATTTTGGAGGAAACCTTACTAGATAACACTGAAATGATAGTAATGAATCCATTAAAACGAAAAGGAATGTGGGAACGATTATTTGAGAAAAGTGTAACTAAGAAAATGGCTTATCGTATTCCTTTTCCGTTGCTAACAATCCCAACAAAATAATATCGCTGGGGCGCTTCTGATACACTTAAATTTGCCCCAAAAGGAGAATAAAACTGTTACAATTTCTGATATAAGACCACCCTTCATTATTGTTTACAAAAGCAATAATACAGGTACAATAAGAGACAAAAACGAAATAATTGTTTTGAGATGAATTCAATATATGTTGATAGTATAGGTTTCTTGACAGCAACCGGAGTGATTGTAGCGACAGGTTCTCGGCTTTCTAAGTACGGTGATATGATGGCTGATATGCTGGGCTGGGGAAAAATGTTTATGGGTATTATCCTGATGGCCTCCGTAACTTCGATGCCTGAACTGATGAATGGAATAAGCGCTGTAGTTATTCTGGATGCTCCAGATCTTGCTGTTGGTGATATCGTGGGAAGTTGCGCTTTCAACATCCTTATTATTTCTATTATGGATTTTTTTTACGATCACAAAAAACCATTAACATCCGTTGCACAACCGGGCCATATAATTGCCGCCTCTTTTGGAATCATACTCTTGTGCTTAGTTGCATTTGCCATTTTGATGCCTAATTTTTTTGGAACTATTCTTTGGATTGGAGAATTCAGTATTCTATTTCTGGTATTTTACCTCGTAGCGATTCGTGTTATTTTCCTTTATGACAAAAAAGAAAATAATAATCGAGAAGAACGAAAAGATAGTTATACTCTTACCTTAAAACAAGTGGTTCTCCGTTATGCTTTGAATGCGGTCGTTTTAATGGGTGCTGCTATGTTATTACCTTATTTTGGAGAACATCTTGCAAAAGCCAGTGGGCTAGGACAAAGTTTCTTTGGCACATTATTCATTGCGGCTTCCACCTCACTTCCGGAAGTTGTGGTGTCTATTGCCGCCATCCGTTTGGGAACTATCGACTTGGCGATTGGTAATATTTTTGGCAGTAATATTTTTAATATCGCAATACTCGCTTTTAACGATATGCTGTATACCAAAGGGCCTATTCTACAATATACAAGTCCCAATCACATTATTCCCGTGCTTGGTACCATTATTATTACGGCCATAGGAATTATTGGAATTGTTTTTAAAGAAGAAAAAAAATGGAAACTTGCCATTGATACTGCATTAATTGCCTCCGTTTATGTACTCATGATGGGACTTTTATATTACAAAAAATAAAAAAAAACAAAGCGATGAACTGGCATTTACTCCCACTCTCAGAAATTACTCACTTGTTACAAACGACTCCTCGCGGACTTGATGAAGTAACCACTAAGGAACGCCTAAGCGAAAATGGCAAGAATGAAATCGAAGACACTAAAAAGAAGAGCATTGTAAAGATGATGCTTTCTCAGTTATCTGATTTCATGATTCTGATTCTGATTGCGGCAGCAATAATTTCGGGAATAATAGGCGATATAACAGATACGATCATTATTCTTGCCATCATTATTATTAATGCCATTGTGGGATTCATTCAAGAATATCGGGCCGAAAAAGCGATGCAAGCATTAAAAAAAATGGTAGCAAACCACGCTCGCATTATGCGCGAAGGAAAAATGACTACTATTCCAGCTTCAGATCTTGTTCCAGGTGATGTTGTGGTTCTAGAAGCCGGCAATGTTATTCCTGCAGATATTCGTTTTTTTGAAACCCATCAAATAAAAGTAGACGAATCAGCACTTACCGGCGAATCCAACAATGTAGAAAAAAATACAGAGAAACTTCCAGAAGGAAATTACGCTCTAGGCGACCAAACGAACATGGGTTACAAAGGCACTTCGATAACGAATGGAAGAGCTCTTGGATATGTTGTGGCCACAGGAATGCATACGGAACTGGGTCAAATCGCTAAAATGATTCAAACAGAGGAAACCACAACTCCGTTGCAAAAAAGATTAGCGGCATTTGGAAAAAGATTATCAATCATCATCCTCATCATCTGTACTGTTATTTTCTTTATCGGATGGTTGCGGGGAGAATCTGCAATGACGATGTTGATTACTTCAATTTCCCTTGCTGTTGCCGCAATTCCTGAGGCTTTACCAGCATTAGTTACCATCGCATTGGCTTTTGGAGCCAAGAAATTAGCCAAAAATAATGCGCTTATTCGCAAATTGCCCGCTGTAGAAACGCTTGGTTCTGTTACCTATATCTGTTCTGATAAAACGGGAACTCTTACGCTGAATAAAATGACTGTACAGGAGATTTTTGAAACTTCAGATACGAAATACAATAATACTTTTGAAGAAAAAAACCGGTTGCTTTATGCCATAGCTTTAAATAATGATGTCTCGAAAAGCGAAAACGGCAAATGGCTGGGCGATTCAACTGAAGTCGCATTGGTGCAATATGCATTCGATAAAAATTTAAACCGTGCAGATTTAGAAATTACATTTCCACGAATAGCGGAATTACCTTTTAATTCCAAAAGAAAATGCATGACAACCCTGCATCAAATCAAAAATGCTGATGCTGAAATTGTCGTAATTACAAAAGGAGCGGTCGATGTCCTATTTCATAAACTAAATGCCGAGCAGCAATCACTTATTCCCGAATTGGAACGTAAAGTCAATGAAATGGCGGAAAAAGGGTATCGGGTTTTAGGATATGCCATGAAAACACTCTCTTCGTTACCGGAAAATTTGAATCCGGAAACCATTGAAACAGAACTAACGCTCATTGGTTTTGTAGGCATGATTGACCCGCCGCGAGAGGAAGCGAAACAAGCGGTTTCGGAATGCAAAGAGGCTGGTATTATTCCGGTGATGATTACCGGCGATCATAAACTCACCGCAAAAGCAATTGCCGAAAAACTGGGAATCATTTCTTCCGAGGAAGATCTAGTACTGACGGGTTCTGAGTTATACGCATTAACACAAATTGAATTTGTGAAAATCGTGGAGAACGTTCGGGTGTATGCCCGAGTTAATCCCGAACAGAAATTAAGAATCATTAATGCGCTACAATCTAAAAATAATTTTGTGGCTATGACTGGTGATGGTGTGAATGATGCGCCAGCACTTAAAAACGCTGATATTGGAATCGCCATGGGAATCAATGGCACAGAAGTTTCTAAAGAAGCGTCTCACCTGATTTTGCTGGATGATAATTTTGCCACAATTGTAGTTGCAGTCAAACATGGTAGAAAAATATTCGATAATATTCTGAAATTCATCAAGTACATCATGACCGGAAATTCAGGCGAAATCTGGGCGATATTTTTGGCGCCGTTTTTTGGTTTACCCATTCCGTTATTGGCCATTCACATCCTTTGGATTAATCTGGTAACGGATGGTTTGCCTGGATTGGCGTTAGCCTCCGAGCCATCAGAAATAAATATTATGAAACGCCCGCCCAGAAATCCAATTGAAAGTATTTTTTCAAATGGTATGGCAGTTCACATATTGTGGGTTGGATTTTTAATGGGAGTCGTAACCATTGGAATGCAGGCATATGCGATACATGTGGCAAACTCCCATTGGCAAACGATGGCATTTACGGTACTTTGCTTCAGTCAATTGGGACATGTAATGGTGATCCGTTCCGGACAGGATTCAATTTTTAAAATTGGTTTTTTCTCTAATAAACCCATGATTGGTGCTTTATTAATAACGGTTTCGCTACAACTTATGATTGTTTACACGCCTTTTTTTAATGATATTTTCAAAACACAACCACTTACTTTATATGAATTGCTGATTACCTTAGCTGTATCAAGTGTAGTTTTTTGGGCAGTAGAAATAGAGAAGTGGATTAAAAACAGAAATAAATAGTTCAATAAGAGTTTTTACTCTCTTTCAATTACTTTATTTCCAAGCAAATTCAATCTTGGATACTTCTGTAATAGTGTTATATCATTTGCTGTAATTCCATTTGTTTACTTTTTTAAACACAAAGAACATAGATTTTAAAATGTCAGAAGGCATTTCACTTTTTTAGAGAAAACCATAGCATTGTACCCCAAAAATTATTTTATCTTTTTTTATAAAAAAGTACTTGTACATAACCCATTTTATAATCCGAATTATTCGCGCGAATAAAAATAACGGTTGCAAAAATGTCATTATTTTTTAAAATCGCAATTTTCTCGACAAAACCGGCAATATAATAGGCAAACAACACTATTAATAGTACTGATAATCAGATAAATAACTATATATTTGAGTAGCTGTTTTCTGTTAAAAACTAATTCATTTGCTTATGAATACTATTTCAAAAATAACGGAATTATTCAAAGCTTTTTTACTCGAAATTGGTGAACTCTCCTACTTTTCAGGTCGTTTTTTTCAAGAAACGTTCAAACGTCCAATGGAGTTCAAAGAGTTTTTACGACAATGTTTTAATATGGGAAATCGTTCCTTGCTTTTGGTTGCGGTTACGGGATTCATTATTGGATTGGTATTCACCTTACAATCACGTCCTACGCTGCAGGAATTTGGCGCCGTTTCCTGGATGCCATCAATGGTTAGTATTTCACTTATTCGAGAGATTGGTCCTATTATAACCGCTTTGATTTGTGCGGGTCGTATTGGTTCTGGTATTGGTGCTGAATTAGGTTCCATGCGAGTTACGGAACAAATTGACGCCATGGAAGTTTCTGGTACAAATCCGTTTAAATATTTAGTTGTAACCCGTGTTTTGGCTACCACTTTTATGTTACCCGTTTTAGTTTTTTTTGGCGATGCTATTGCAATATTTGGTTCTTTTTTGGTCGAAAATATAAAAGGAAATGTTTCTTTTTTATTGTATTACAACAAGGTTTTTGAGGCATTAGAATTTGGTGATTTGATACCCGCAACCATCAAAACATTCTTTTTTGGTTTTGCCATTGGATTAGTCGGTTGTTTTAAAGGATATTATTGCAAAAAAGGGACAGCTGGTGTGGGATTAGCAGCTAATTCTGCAGTCGTTTTCACGTCGATGTTGCTGTTTATTATTGACTTCATTGCTGTTTTTATTACTGATATATTTTATGATTTATAGCGATTATGAGTATCCCGACACCCAATCAAAACCGAATAATAGAAATCAAAGACTTGCGAAAAAGTTATGATGACAATCATGTTTTGGATGGTTTTAATATGGTACTGAACGAAGGAGAAAATCTGGTGATTATGGGGAAATCAGGTTCCGGAAAATCAGTGATGATAAAATGTTTGATTGGGCTCGAACAGCCAGACAGTGGTTCTATCGTTGTGATGGGCAAAGACATTACCCAACTTAATCGGGAGGAACTAGACGATTTACGTACTGAAGTTGGGTTTCTTTTTCAGGGAAGTGCATTATACGATTCGATGACGGTTCGCGAAAATCTGGAATTTCCCTTGCGACGCCATACCAAGAAATTTGGAGTCATTAAAGATACCACACCGTTAGTGATGGAAGCTTTGGAAAACGTAGGACTAGCTCAAACCATAAATTTAATGCCCGAAGAATTATCGGGTGGAATGAAACGACGAATTGCTTTGGCCAGAACATTGATTCTGCAACCCAAAATAATTCTATATGACGAACCTACAACGGGATTAGATCCCATTACTGCAAAAGAAATTTTGCTGTTGATGATGTCTATCCAACAAAAATACAACACCTCGGCCATTATCATTACCCATGATGTGGATTGTGCCAGAGTGATTTCGAACCGAATGATTTTATTGGTCGATGGCATCAATTATATCGAAGGCACTTTTGATGAATTATCCATCTCAACAGATGAAAAAGTTCAAGCTTTCTTTAAATAAGAATAAGATGGAAAAAACGACATCACAAAAATTGCGTCTTGGACTTTTTGTAATAATCGGGTTATTGCTGTTTATACTCGCAGTGTATTTCATTGGCGATAAGCAACAAATGTTTGGAAAAACCAATCAATTATCAGCGGTTTTCAATAATGTCAGCGGCTTACAGTTAGGAAATAATGTGCGCTATTCCGGCATAAATGTGGGAACGGTCCGCGGTATAGCAATGATTAACGACACGGCGATAAAAGTCGATATGCTGATTGATAAAACCATTTTTCCGCATATCAGGAAAAATGCCATTGCCACAATAGGTTCCGATGGTTTGGTGGGAAACATGATCATCAATATTATTCCTGGGAAGGACAAAGCAACCTCACTATCGCCTGGAGATGAGATTCGCACATTAAACCGCATTCGTACTGATGATATGCTGAATACACTTGGCAAAACCAATAAAAATGCGGCGCTACTGACATCAGATTTACTTAAAATCACGAATGAAATTAATCAAGGAACTGGAACCGTGGGCTTATTAATTAAGGATGCTAACTTGGCAAATGATTTGAAACAAACCGTTCACTATTTGAAAATTACAGGACGGGGAAGTTCAGAATCAATCACGAAAATAAACCGACTTATTTCTTCATTAGAAAATAAAGACAATGTGATTGGTGTTTTGAAAGATACCGCGGTTGCCAATAATCTTAAAAAAATAGTACTGAATTTAAAACAAACCAGTACTCAAATAGATAACGTTGTAAACAACCTAGATACCACAATTGTAAATATAAAAAACGGTAAAGGAGCAGTAAATTATCTTTCGAATGACCCTGAATTAGTTCGAAAAATAGATTCAACGATGACAAATGTTAACGAGGCGAGTTTGCGTTTGAATGAAAATCTAGAAGCCTTGAAACATAATTTTTTACTACGTGGTTATTTTAGAAAACAGGAAAAAGCAAAATTAAAAGAACAGAAAAAGGAAGAATAGCAAAAATAGATTACAGCGTTTATTTGAATTTAGAACTACGTAAAAATCGATTAAAACATGGTTACAATAGAAAAATTAGGAATAATTCTAAGTCCTACCGACCATCAATTTGAAAATAACGGCGTGTTCAATCCCGGAATTTATCAGGACGGAAACACCATTCATGTTTTATACCGAGCGGCAGAACACGGCAATTATTCTACGATAGGATACGCTAAGTTAGATGGCCCAACAAAGGTGATTGAACGCCATGAAAAACCTTTAATTATGCGTGATTTTGACTATGAAAAACATGGTGTGGAAGATGCCCGAATTGTCAAAATTGAAGATACTTATTATGTTACATACACTGCCTACGACGGCGTCAATGCAATGGGAGCGCTCGCCACTTCTAAGGATTTAATTGATTTTGAAAAGCACGGTGTCATAACTCCTCATGTCAATTATCAGGAATATGAAAATTTTGTCAACTGCTGTGACAATGGAAAATTGAATCCAAAATATCATCAATATTACAATCTTTTTGCTCAAATAGGATTGGTTGCTGATGAATTCAGATTGCTCAGGGATAAAGATGTCGTGTTGTTCCCAAGGAAAATAAACGGAAAATTTATGCTTTTGCATCGGATTTGGCCTGGAATTCAGATTGCGGAATTTACCGATTTCAAGGATTTAACTGAAGCTTTTTGGAAAGAATATCTCATAAATCTAGTGGATCATATTGTACTGGATCCCAGGGATGCATTTGAAGTAAATTACATTGGTGCAGGCGGTCCGCCTATTGAAACTGAATATGGTTGGCTGCTTATTTACCATGGGGTACAAGAAACGATAAAGGGAAAAATATATCATGCTAAAGCCGCATTATTACAATTAGATAATCCAAAAATTGAGATCGCCAGATTGCCATTTCCGTTATTTTCGCCTACAAAGCAATGGGAAATTGAGGGAGAAGTTAGCAATATTGTCTTTCCATCGGGACATGCTTTGTTTGGGAATGATCTATACATCTATTACGGTGTGGCCGATAAACATATTGCAGTTGCAAAAGTAGACCTTAACGAACTACTTCTCGAACTGAGAAAACAACCTTAAAAAATAACGCTATGAAAATCGAGAAAGGAATAAAAATGTTAATTGTAAGCTCCTATCCACCCAGAGAATGCGGAATAGCAACTTTTACCAATGATATTGTTAATGCATTGTATGTTGTCTTTGGAGACACGCTTCCGGTGGAAGTGTGCGCGTTGCAAAATAGGGATCAGGAATTTCAATATCCTGAAGAAGTAAGCTATGTACTGCCGGTAGATTCTTTGGTTCATTATAGGTTGGTCGCCGAGAAAATAAATGAACGAAACGATATTGGACTGGTATGTATTCAGCATGAATTTGGTCTGTTCAGAGGAGAATATGGAGATCAAATTCTTTCTTTTATACTAGCACTTAACAAACCCATTGTAACCGTTTTTCATACGGTCTTGCCTCATCCTGATGAAAAAAGAAAAAAAGTAGTTTATGCCCTAACTGATTTATCGGACAAAGTGGTGGTCTTGACCAAAAAATCAAAAGAAATTTTAGCCGATCATTACAATTGTCCTCCTTCTAAATGTATAATTATTCCTCACGGCAATCATACAGTTCTTTGGGAACAAAAAAAAGTACTGAAAAACAAATTTGGCTTTAAAGACAGAGTTGTATTATCAACCTTTGGATTAATCAGTGAAAATAAAGGAATTGAAAACGTATTATGCGCTTTACCAGAAATCGTGGCTCAACATCCTGAAGTAATTTATCTTGTTATAGGGAAAACTCATCCTGAAGTTATTAAAAGAGAAGGTGAAAAATACCGCAATTTACTTACTGCTACAGTAAAAAAACTCGGTCTGCAAAACAATGTGATTTTCGTCAACGAGTATCTTCAATTGGACCAACTATTAGAATTTTTAACGTTATCTGAAATTTATTTATTTTCTTCAAAAGATCCCAATCAAACCGTAAGTGGAACTTTTGCGTATGCGATGAGCAGCGGCTGCGCAGTAATTTCTACACCTATACCGCATGCTGTCGAATCCTTAGGAAACGGCAATGGAATCCTATTGAAAAGTTTTGATAATCCTGAAGAATTTAAGGAAGCAATCCTTTTTCTCATCGAAAATAAAGAACAGCGAATAGCTATGGCAAAAAATGCTTTTTCAATGGCTCGAGCCACAAACTGGGAGAATATCGCCATACAATACCGCCTTTTGTTTGATCAATTAACCAATAGAGAAGATGATTTAAGATTCAATTTCCCGCCTATAAAGTTAGATCATATTAAAAAACTGACTACTGATTTTGGAATCCTTCAGTTTTCAAAATTCAGTCAGCCTGATCCTGAATCTGGCTATACATTAGATGATAATGCCCGAGCATTAATCAATATGGTTCTCTACAACAAAGCATTTCCCGATAAGGAAATTTTAAAATTAGCGAATACCTATTTGAATTTTATTGAAGGAATACAACAGCACGACGGTTGGTTTGATAATTATAAAGACTACAACAAGAAATTGACCAAACAAAACGAAGAGGTTAATCTGGAAGATGCGAATGGTAGAGCGCTTTGGAGTCTTGGAACGGTGATTTCTCACAGACAAAATTTACCGTTGGACATGATTTGCCAAGCAGTAAAATGCTGGGACAAAGCCATCAAAAAAATTGATAATTTTAAATCTCCAAGAGCCATAGCTTACGCATTAAAAGGACTTTATCATTATCATGAAATGTATGAAGACGGGGAAATAAAAAAACATATCGAGAATCTTGCTGATGAACTGTTGCGTCATTATAAAATCAATTCTGCCGAGAATTGGTGTTGGTATGAAGATTATATGACGTATGCTAATAATGTCCTTCCAGAAGCTATGATGTACAGCTATCTAGTCACCAAGAATCCGAAATATAAAAAAATTGCGGTAATTACGTTCGACTTTCTGCTTTCTCATTATTTCATGAAAGGACAGTTGAAAGTAATATCTAATCGAGGTTGGTTTAAGAAGCAAAATGAAAGGATTTTCTATGGCGAACAACCTATTGAAGTCGCTACAACCATTATTGCACTCGATCTTTTTTACGAAGTAACGCGAAATAAAAAATATAAAGACCAATTAAAACTCGCATTTATTTGGTTTTTAGGGAACAATCATTTAAAGCAAATTATGTACAATCCGGAAAATGGTGCTTCCTATGATGGCTTGGAGGACAAACACATCAATATCAATCAGGGAGCTGAATCTACTTTGTGTTTTTTCAAAGCGCGATTAATTATGGAAAAATATACGGAAAAACCATCCAATCCAATAAAAATATCCAAAACGAAGTCCCTAATTACTTAAATTCCACTAAAAAATCTGCTATAAAGCAGATTTTTTTATATGGTTTTCAGTGCAGCGATAAGCACATTAATATCTTCTTGTGTATTGAAATGACTAAAAGAAATTCGCAAACTTGGTTTCTTTAAATCTTCAGGCGATAGCATTTCGGCTAAAACATGTGAAGGCTTGATACTTCCTGATTGGCAAGCACTTCCGCGGGAAACTGCAATTCCTTTCATGTCTAAATGAAATAAGATCATCGCTGTTTTATCTGCTGAAAAAGGCAATAAAACATTCAAAACTGTGTAAAAACCATCAACAGTTCCATTGATTTCAAAAGCCGGAAATTCGATTTCAAGTTGGGTAATGAGGTAGTTTCGCAACTCAGTAATATGTTCTCTATCCGTTTCTAAATTGCTGTATGAAAGTTCTAAAGCTTTTGCCATTCCTGCAATTTGGTGTAAAGCCTCGGTTCCTGCTCGCAATCCTTTTTCCTGTTCGCCTCCAAAAAATAACGGTTGTAATCCGGAATTTTTTCGAATAAAAACAAAACCAACTCCTTTAGGTCCGTGAAATTTATGCGCACTGGCCACAATGAAATCGACAGGAATTGTTTGCAAATTTATTGATGTTTTCCCGATGGATTGCACGGTATCCGAATGAAATAAAACGCTGTGCTCTTGACAAATACGACCTATTCGCTCCAAATCTAAAATGGTTCCTGTTTCATTATTCACGTGCATCAAGCTCACTAATGTTTTCTTTTCCTGCGACAATAATTCCACTAAATCCGTTATATCGATTTCACCGTTTGGTTTTATTGCCACATAATCAATTTGAATATCGAACTCTATTTCTAATGCTAAAGCCGTATACAAAACAGCATGATGCTCGATTTTACTGGTAATGATTCGTTTAACTTTCAAATCCTTAACTGCAGAACGAAGAATCCAATTGTTGGCTTCAGTACCACAAGAAGTAAAAATAATTTCCTGAGCCGTAGCATTCAAATTTTTAGCAATTGATTTTCTGGAAAGCTCCAAAATATTTTTTGCAGAACGTCCTAAACTATGTGTTGACGAGGGATTTCCGTAATCCTCCGTTAAAACTTTGGTCATTTCCTGAATTACTTCGGGACGGAGAGCTGTGGTAGAGGCGTTATCAAGATATACTTTTTTCATTTTTTTAAAATATAAAATTATTAAAGCCCTTTGATTTCTGCTGGCATCGCTTTTGGTTTTTTGGAAAAGAGTATTCTTTCATTAAAAACAACTATCGAAACCAAAATTAGAAAATAAGAAAACAATTGAAGGAGACTTACTTGCTCCTTGTAATAGAATATGGCCAGTAAAAAATTAATAATCGGATTGATATAAATCATAATTCCTACCGCAGAGGAGTTGATTCCTTTGAGCGCATAAAGATTTAAGAATAAAGGGATTATGGTAAAAAAAACCACAATCATGAACATACAGGTGTAAAACAAAGGTTCCGTAGGGATTGCACCGCTGTATTTTGGATAAAAAGGAAGCAAAACAACTGCCGTAAAAATCAACTGAATCGTAAGACCCAAAAATTTGTCTAAATCGTTATTTTTACGTTGGCTCACTAAATACATTGCGTATGTGGTCGCGGTAATAAGGCTGTAAAATATGTCCTGAAAATGATTAAACGATAACAAAATGCAACTAAAAAAACTGATTGAAACAGCTACCCACTGCCATTTACTTAATGTTTCTTTCAACATAAAGAAGGCAAATACAGTAGTTACTATTGGACAAATCAGATAGGCTAATGATGCAGCATTAACACTGACATGATTCATCACATAAATATAAACAAACCAGTTTGAGGAAAGAAATATACCACCGCCAAGTGTCAATAACACAACATTTTTTTGTTGTTTTGAAGAGATATTTTTGAAATGATTCCAGTTTTGTCGCATTACTCTTCTTCGAAAAATAACATTGATTAATACCATTGTAATCACACTAAAAAATACTCGATAAAATAAAATATCCAAAGAAGGATAATTATGCAACGGTTTCAAAGCAAAACTAAAAAATCCCCACACAAAAAAAGCTAAAAAAGCAGCCAAATAATATTTGTTAAGTCTCATGACCAGTATTAAATTAGTGCAAAGATAACGAATTCTAATGGCTTTAAACTACAGCAATACTGACAACTCCGGGCGGTTATTTAAATCTTGAACATTTCAATAGAAAACCCAAAATCCTGTTAAATAATCTATTTTTAAACGGTTATGTATTTGGAACAAATTAAAAATTCTATTTTTGTTTGAAATATTATAAAAAATGAAAAGAGTCCTTAGCTTGTTGGTTTTTTCCATGTTCTTAAATGGGTGTGATGATGGCGATTTAATTCAGGAAGACATCAATTTTGAAGATGTTACCGCGCAAAAATGTACCACAAACAACATCATTTACAAACTGAAAGAAAGTGAAGCGCTTATTTTTGAAGCTACAGGAGTTACGCTTCCTAATGAAACTACTTCTCAAGAATTAAACATCAGCAGTGCCAATCGGGTGATTTACCGCTTTTATAATGGTACCGTTAGTGCATCAACAATTTGCGAATCAATACCGCCGGCAACTCCTATTGTCACGGGACAATGGACCGCTACGGGTGGAAAAATAGTAATAAATACAACTGCTGTAAAAACCGATGAAGCGGACAACAGCACAAAAATTACAGGTTATAATCACAATATCACTTTCAAAAATATCACTTTTGACAAAGGAACTGGAACACAAGTTTACGAAACATTCGCTTTTGGAGACTATTTGATTTCAGCAACGCCTTTACCATTAGTATTCAATAAAACCCTTGAACAATGCAGTTCTTCAAAGCAATTATATGATTACAATAGTAGCGAAGCACTTATTCTTGATGTGGATTCCGCATTAATTGTTAATGAAGCAACACCTCTAAATGCACCAAGAACAGGACTGATAAGCGATACAAAAAACAAACTTACCTACCGATTATTCTCCGGTTTAGTAACCGGCGCTTATTTTTGTAACACCACTTTTCCAGCAACTCCAGTAGTAACTGAAGAATGGATTGCAGTAGCTGGAGTAGCAAATATCAGTGGTATCGTCGAAGTCACTACAACGGCTTTTGGGAATGGTTTTAAGCACACCGTTGTCCTCAAAAAAGTCAAAATGAAGAAAGGAAACAGCGATTTTATTTTGGGCGATAATTACATTTACGGTGAATTATTGACTACAAATTAAGACCGGAAAAGGCATAAAAATCGACCGCTAAATCGTTTGTTTTTATGCCCAAAAAGAGACCCGATTTTAAATGAATTTCAATTGTAAAATTCATTTAAAATCGGGTCTCTTTTTTTATTTTAAAAACTTAAAATAAGAACTTACATAGCACTTTGCTTAATGAAAACTTCCGTTGCACCTTGTCCATATTTTTGATAATTGCCTTCTTGAAAAGCGATGTTATCGTATCGTCCCAATAAAAAATCCAACTCCGCTTTCAGAACTCCTTCGCCAACTCCATGAATAAAAACAATCTTCGGAATTCTATTACGAATGGCAAATTCTATGTGTCGTTTTGCCGTTTCTGTCTGCAATGTCAGAATATCATAATTAGACATTCCGCGTTTATTTGGTACCAATTTTTCAATGTGCAAATCAAATTCCGGAGCTGAAATTTCATGCTTTGATTTCTTTTCTTTTACAAAACTTCGTGCTTTTGGAATCTCTTTTTCCTTAGAAACCTCACTTATATTTATTCTTCTAATACAATCTAGTAAGTTACTGGAATCGTTTACTTTAATCAACTCTTTGACAAAAAATGTCATCATGAATCCATCCTCAGTCTCTATAGTTACTTGCTGTTCTTTTACTGTCAGCACTATTCCGTTCATAGCTTCATCCAGCACTGAAACCTTATCTCCTTTGTTAAACATTTTCGTCTTCTTTATCTTGATTCTTACTTGGCGTTTTGGCACTCAATTGCATCATTCCCATCATGAAAACTACAATTGCAATTACCATTATATATACATTTTTTTCGGCACTTACCTGCTCATACAAAGCAACAATTATGGCGATAATCATTATGGGAATTATAAACTTTTTCATCTTTTAAAATATAAGATTCCAAAAGTAATGAATTTAAAATTGCAACAATTAATATCGCAACCGTTTCTTATTTTTTCGTAAAATTGTAAAAAGAAAAACCATTGGATTTAGAAAAATATATGCTGCCGTGTTTAAGCAGAACACTCTTTGGAGTGGAGTGTTTGGGCTGTGGTTTTCAGAGGGGATTTTTACTGCTTTTGCAAAGGGATTTTGAAGGTGCTTTTAGGATGTATCCAGCCATTTTTACCACCCTGTTATTTCTGGGAATTCTGGGTTTAAATTGTATTGACAAAAACAGGAATTATAAAAAAATCATCATTGGCTCCGCAATCCTAAATGGTGTTTTTATGATTGCGGGTTATTATTTTAAGCATTATTAACAGGTTCCTTTTTTAAACTTTTTAGAACAAAAAGATTATTTAATTCGTGTCAAAATATCATTCATCATTTCGATTTGCACTTTCTGAATTTCTATCAATTCTTCTTGTTGATGCATGATCAAATGATCTAGTTTTTCATGAAGCATGCGGATTTCAAGTTCTGATTTTAGATTGATCATGTAATCTTTTTTGGATCTCTCCCGATCTTTTTCTTCCTGACGATTTTGGCTCATCATAATTACCGGCGCTTGAAGTGCGGCAAGGCAAGACAAAATTAAATTCAACAAAATAAACGGATACGGATCAAATCCTTTATTCAAGAGAATATAGATATTAGCCAAAATCCACAACAGAATAAACACCCCGAAAAAAATGATAAATTTCCAGCTTCCGCCAAAAGCAGCTACTTTATCCGCCACCACTTGGCCAAAGGTTCGAATACCTGCTTCATCTTCTACAGTACTCACTAAGGATTTATCCTCGTTTAGCGACCCAATAACTCTGGTTTCCAGATTGGTCAACTCCCCTATTTCAACTAATAAATAATTCGAAATGTATTTCTCCCGATACATGTTAAGTTCAGTAATAGACAAGAATTTATCGGCATCAAAATCAGGATAATCATTTTGGATAAGCGCCAGTATCGGATTTCGAATGGTTTTAGCAGATACTTTATCCGCAATTGGGAATTCCTTTTTGGAAATATCACTTATAAAAGTTGCATTACTTTTCATGGATTGTTATTTATTGGCTAATTCAAAAAAACACTTTCATCAAAACTACTAATCGGTTTCTATAAATTGAAAATTAAAAAAAGTATTGCTTTTCCTTTTAAAAATTTAAAACAATAAATCTCGTAGTATTTAAACACTATAAATTTAACAAAAGTGTCACAATAATCAGGATAGCTTTTCGCATAAGAAAGAAATAATTCGAAATAGTTCAATATCTTTGCGATTCGTTTTAAAACCCATGAAAATGTCACTGAACTTCGAAAATATTTCTATCTTTTATTGTTGTCACAGTTTTTAAAATTCACTTGATATAAAGAGGTTGCACAAACAAATTCTTATTGTAATCAAATCCAGAATCGGGTAATTACAATTCAAACACAAGACATCAAACAGCATGAAATCACAAAAAATATTAGATTTAATAGGAAATACGCCTTTAATCGAATCCACACATTTGGTACAAAATAAAAATGTAAAACTTTTGCTGAAACTGGAAGGAAATAATCCCGGTGGAAGCGTAAAAGATCGTGCGGCGTATAACATGATAAAATCGGCATTAGAAAGAGGAGATATTAAAAAAGGAGACAAACTCATTGAGGCAACCAGTGGTAACACTGGAATTGCTCTGGCGATGATTGCCCAATTATTCAATATCGAAATCGAATTGATCCTTCCCGAAGATTCTACTATCGAACGCACGCAAACCATGCGTGCTTATGGCGCAACCGTGATTTTGACACCCGCTGCTACCGGAATAATTGGTTCCAGAGATTATGCCGATAAAAAAGTAGCTAAAGGCGGTTACATCATGCTGAATCAGTTTGCAAACGACGACAACTGGAAAGCACACTACAATACCACTGGACCCGAAATATGGAATGATACCGAAGGAACTGTAACCCATTTTGTCTCGGCAATGGGAACAACAGGAACAATTATTGGGACTTCCACCTACTTGAAAGAAATGAATCCTGCTATCCAAATTGTGGGTGCGCAACCCAGCGACGGCTCCCAAATTCCAGGAATCAGAAAATGGCCTCAAGAATATTTACCTAAAATTTTTGATGCCAAGAAAGTAGATACAATCATCGAAGTTTCCGAAGAAGAAGCACGAGCGATGACCAAACGTTTAGCACTGGAAGAAGGCGTTTTTGCGGGAATGAGCAGTGGGGGCTCTGTAGCAGCAGCAATAAAAATAGCTGAAAATTTAGAATCAGGAGTGATTGTCGCTATCATTTGCGACCGAGGCGATCGGTATTTGTCTTCGGATTTGTTTGATTAAATTACTTTGATCTTATAAAAACAACCTTCCTTTTGTGTATCTTTCGGATATAACAAGGAGGGTTGTTTTGTCTTAATTTGGCACGACAAAATTTCCTTTTTCAAAATTTTAAATCCTTTTACATATGAAAAAGATTCAATTAGTTTATATCATATTATTTTTATCAATTGTTATGGGAGGAAAAGTACAAGCGCAGGACTGGCCGAATTTAAATAAATATCAAGAACAAAATGCACAACTAAAATCGTTAGCACCCAGAGACAAAAGAATAGTTTTTATGGGTGATTCCATAACCGAATTTTGGAGCGTCATAAATCCTGAATATTTTGCTGAAGAACCATTCGTCAATCGCGGTATCAGCGGTCAAACCACACCCCAAATGCTTATCCGATTTAGAGCCGATGTTATTGCTTTAAGACCAGCAGTTGTGGTTATTTTGGCTGGAATAAATGACATTGCCGGCAATACCGGTCCCGCAACATTAGATATGATTGCCAATAATATCTTTTCGATGGCCGAATTGGCAAAAGCAAACCAAATAAAAGTGATTTTATGTTCCGTATTACCAGCTTACGATTTCTCTTGGAAACCCAATCAAAATCCAGCTGAAAAAGTAGTGGCTTTAAATAAAATGATAAAAAATTACGCTGACGTCAATGACATTTTGTATCTTGATTACTTTTCGGCTATGAAAGATGAACGCAACGGATTGAAAAAAGCTTATTCCGAAGACGGTGTTCATCCAAACAAATTAGGCTATCAGGTAATGGCTCCGCTAGCTGAAAAAGCAATCACGGAAGTTTTAGCAAAAAAATAATCTGCTATACAGAAACAAAAAGGCTCGATTTAAACTTAATCGAGCCTTTTTATTTTATTAATTTTTGTTTAAGCTAAAGCAGCTGTACTTGAAATCGCTGCATTCAATACTTTAGAAACAGGACAATTTTTCTCTGCTTTGGTAACTAATTGCTGAAAAGCATCTTCTGTTATTTCTTTAACTTTTGCTTGAACCGTTAATTGTGCCGTTATAATTGTCCCATCCACCAAATCGATATCGCATTTCGTTTCGATACTTTCAATTTCAAAACTTGCTTCGGTGATATAAGCCGAAAGTTGCATTGTAAAACAGCCTGCATGAGCCGCTGCAATAAGTTCTTCCGGATTTGTTCCTACTCCTTCTTCAAAACGGGATTTAAAGGAATATTGTGTATCTTTTAATGTGGTCGATTGTGTAGTAAGTTTTCCGGCACCTTCTTTCAGTGAACCATTCCAGACTGCGGTTGCATTTCTTTTCATAATTTTCAGTTTTCTGTTTTCTCAAATTTAGCTCTTTTATCAAAAAACACTTTCAAACAATTGATAATTTAACTAAAATTTAAAGTTCTTTTCAATACTAAAATAATCATAATCTCTTTCACTTGCTACATTATTGCGTGTTCGAAAAAATCCTGATTCCATGAATTCTAAGCTACGTTTAAAATTAATATTAATGATACCTTTCTTATTTAATTCGTTGTGCTTATTAAAAAAGAAAGTGCTTTACGGGCTTAGTGTTATTGCTTGCGTAGCCAGGATTTGCAGTGAAAATCGGGAATGCCACAAATAAAAACATCTAAAAGTGAAAATATTTCACAATTTGAATTTATAAAACCATTCAAACACTTATTTTTGCGCTATGACTAAGAAAAATACAGACAAAGTTGTCTTTCATCAAATAAAAGTCCTTGATGCTGGTGCAAAAGGCGTTTCGGTAGCAAAAGCTCCCGATGGAAAAGTAGTTTTTATCCCAAATGTGGTTCCGGGTGATGTGGTTGATGTACAGACTTTCAAGAAGCGCAAAGCTTATTACGAAGGTAAAGCAGTTCATTTTCATGAATATTCAGAACATCGTGTTGAGCCTATTTGCGAGCATTTTGGTGTTTGCGGCGGTTGTAAATGGCAAAATATGAAATACAGCCAGCAGTTGTATTACAAGCAAAATGAAGTGAAAAATCATTTGCAACGCATTGGAAAAGTAGAACTTCCGGAATTTGAACCAATTCTGGGTTCCGAAAAACAGTTTTTTTATAGAAACAAAATGGAATTTTCTTTTTCGAACAGCCGTTGGTTGACCGAAGCGGAAATTGACAGTACTGAAGATTTAGGAAACAGAAACGCTCTTGGTTTTCATATTCCGAAAATGTGGGACAAAATCCTGGACATCAATAAATGTCATTTACAGGAAGATCCATCAAATGCAATTAGAAACGAAGTGAGAGATTTTGCTAATGCAAATGGACTGACTTTCTTTAATCCAAGAGCACATGAAGGTTTATTGAGAACTTTGATGTTGCGTACTGCTTCGACGGGGGAAATCATGGTTTTGATTCAGTTTTTTGAAAATGACAAAGACAACAGAGAATTAATCCTAGATCATCTTTACGAGAAATTCCCGCAAATTACTTCGCTGCAATACGTAGTGAACAATAAAGCGAACGATACTTTATACGATACTGATATTAAATTATACAAAGGAAGAGATTACATTTTGGAAGAAATGGAAGGTTTGAAATTTAGCATTAATGCAAAATCTTTTTACCAAACCAATTCGGATCAAGCGTATGAGTTGTATAAAATAACGCGTGATTTTGCTGGATTGACAGGAAATGAAATTGTTTATGATTTATACACCGGAACGGGAACTATTGCTCAATTTGTTTCGAAAAAAGCAAAAAAAGTAATTGGTGTAGAAAGTGTTCCTGATGCGATTAAAGATGCTAAAGCTAATGCGGTACGCAATGAAATCACCAATTGTGAGTTCTTTGTAGGAGATATGAAAGTGGTGTTTAATGATGAATTCATAGCACAACATGGACATCCCGACGTAATTATCACGGATCCGCCAAGAGACGGAATGCATAAAGATGTAATTGAACAAATCATGAAAATTGCTCCTGAAAAAGTGGTTTATGTAAGTTGCAATTCTGCTACACAAGCTCGAGATTTGGCTTTAATGGACGAAAAATACAAAGTGACTCGTGTGCGTCCTGTGGATATGTTTCCGCAAACACATCACGTGGAAAATGTTGTACTTTTGGAAAGAAGATAAGCCCCCTAACCCCCAAAGGGGGAACAATAAAGTGTATATGAAAAAAATAATTTTATTGGTATTTGCATTAGCACTATCCTTCTCCGGTTGTGAGAAAGATGACATTTGCGATGCAAATACTCCCACAACGCCACGATTAGTAATAGAATTTTATGATTTTTTAAATCCTTCCGTTTTAAAAAACGTATCAAATCTAAAAATAGTTGGCGAAGGAATGAGCGATGGAATTCTTTTTAACGGCAGTCAAACGACTAGTGCAAATACTATTTCTATTCCGTTAAAAACTGTTGGAAAAAACACAACCTATAGTTTCACATTAAACTCAGGAAATCCTAATCCTGCATTGGTTGATGAAGACATCATAAAATTTGATTATACCACACAGGAACTTTTTGTTTCCAGAGCTTGCGGTTACAAAACAATTTTTACATTAGACCCCACAAATCCATATACACATACTGATGCAACAACTGCAAATCAAAAATGGATAAAATTTATATCGGTTGAAAAAAGTAACATCGAAAACGAAAATGAAACACACATTAAGATCTTTTTTTAGTATTGGTCTCTTATTGTCGTTGACTTTAGTACAGGCTCAAGAGACGACTCCTGTCAAAAGTGATCCAAAAACCACCAAAACAGAACAGATTATTCCTGCAGCGCCATTGCCATTAGTCAAAATTAGTCCTGAAATTATAAAGAACGATTCGATTCCTGTAAAAACGGATCGTTATGGCGTTCGTGTGGGAGTCGATTTATACAAACTGACCCGTGCTCTTTATGACAAAGATTACAAGGGAATTGAGTTGGTGGGAGATTATCGACTGACAAAAAAATATTTTTTGGCTGCCGAACTTGGGAATGAAAATAAAACGACAGATGATGACCGTGTCAATTTCACCACCAAAGGTTCCTATATAAAAGCGGGTTTTGATTATAATGCCTATGAAAACTGGCTGGATATGGAAAACATTATTTCTATAGGAATGCGTTACGGTTTCAGTACTTTTAATCAACAATTAAACAGTTATCGAATCTACAATGCGAATCCTTATTTTGGAGAAGTTCCTGCAATTCCTTCCGGTAAAAAGTTTGATGGTTTATCCGCAAGCTGGATTGAAGTTGTAGCCGGAGTAAAAGCCAAAGTATTTGATAATGTGTTTGTAGGTTTCAGTCTTCGATTGAACCGATTGGTCACCAATAAAGAACCGGAGAATTTTTCTAACTTATATATTCCCGGATTCAACAGAACTTACGATGGTAGTTTTGGAGTAGGATTCAATTACACTGTTACTTATTTTGTTCCTATTTACAAGAAGAAAATTGCACCAAAAAAAGTAGATAAAAAATAACAGCCAATTCGCTAATTTTTATTTTTGGTAAAAATTAGCAAATTGGCCGTCCATATTTAAAACTAATATCTCAGGATTTCTAAACTATCCTATTTCCTTTATTCCTTTCATGAAAATCCACTTCATGAATAATTTCTCTCCATCTTTGGTTTTTATTGCATGGAATTTTGGAGACAAAAGTGTTCCTATCACAAATGCGGTTAACGGAATCCAAAATCCGGTTAATTTAGTGTAATGCTCCACTAGATACCTTGCGGAAATAAATAATATTGCAAAACATCCCAGTTGATATATAAATGCTCGTATTTGTAATTTGGTCATTTTTTTTTAAGTCTTAAAGTTGTAAAGTCAAAGGTCGAAAGTAAATATCTGAATATTGCTTATTCAGCACTATCAGTTGTTACCTGAAACTTTGTTCTTTTACTTCCTTCGTACATTTCGTATTTTACCAAACGAGCTTCTAATCCAGCATTAAAAAGTTTGATTTTTCTCGAAGGTTTAAGTCCAACATATTTCAATGCTTCTAAGTTTGCTGTAATCATCCAGGCATTTGTTCCCGGATAATTTTTCTTTAACGTATCACCGATATTTTTATAGAATTCTTCCATGTGAATATCCAAACGCTCATCATATGGCGGGTTGAAAACAATATGCAGTTTCCCTTCCGAAGTTTTTTCAGTATCAAAAAAGTTTTTTTCTTCAATAGAAATATATTCGTCAAGATTGGCATTCTTGATATTGTCTTTGGCTTTTTGAACGGCACTTGGTGCTTTATCGTAACCTTTTATCGTGTAATGAAACTCACGAACGCGTTTCAATAAACTGTCCGAGATATTATCAAACAAATCATTGTCCCAATCGTTCCATTTTTCAAAAGCAAATTCCTTGCGGTTAATGTTTGCCGGAATATTACAGGCAATCATCGCTGCTTCGGCTAAGAATGTTCCCGAACCACACATTGGATCCAAGAAATCAGTTTGTCCGTCCCAACCGGAAAGTAATAAAATTCCTGCTGCCAAAACTTCGTTTATAGGAGCAATATTGGTTGCGGTTCTGTACCCACGTTGGTTCAATGCATTCCCTGAAGTATCCAGTGCAACTGAAACCTGGTCTTTATCGATATGAATGTTGATTCTTAAATCAGGATGTACTTTATCAATACTTGGTCGTTGCCCCGTTCTTTCTCTGAACTGATCCACAATCGCATCTTTACACTTTTGGGAAACAAATTCTGAGTGATTAAAATATTCCGAATGCACCGTAGTATCAATCACAAATGTCTGATTGGCATTCAATAATTTAGACCAGTTCATGCTCGAAATTCCTTTGTATAAAGCCTGTTCGTTATTGGCCTTGAAAAAATAAATAGGCTTTAGGATTTTTAAAGCGGTACGCAAAGACAAATTCGCTTTGTACATAAAGCCTTTATCTCCTTTGAAACTTACCATTCTTACGCCTTGCTCCACATCTTGTGCACCTAGGTTTTGCAGTTCTTTTGCTAATATTTCTTCAAAACCAAAAAAGGTTTTGGCAATCATTTTATAATTATTTTCCATTTGCCCACTCTAACCCCTAAAGGGGGAATTGTTATCGTTATATTCGGCAAAAATACACTAAATTTGCATCAATCGAATTAATTGAAAAAGAATAAATGTCCGAATCTAGCAAATCCTTTACCGATAATCAACCACAAACACCTGAAAACTGGTACAGTTCCTGGTTTGACACTCCCTATTATCACATCCTTTACAAGGACCGAAACTATAGAGAAGCACAGGTTTTCATGGATAATCTCACCCATTATCTTAATCTTCCTGAAAACGCAACAGTATTGGATTTAGCCTGTGGTAAAGGCCGCCATTCTATTTATTTGAACCAATTAGGTTTTACAGTTCTGGGAGCAGATTTATCCGAAAACAGTATTGCCGAAGCTACTAAAAACACGAATGAAACCCTTCATTTCAAAGTACACGATATGCGTGAACCTTTTGAAGAGAAATATGATGCCATTTTCAATTTATTTACCAGTTTTGGTTATTTCGAAAATGATGAAGACAATCTTACTACGTTAAAAGCCATCAAAGAAAGCCTTTCAGAATATGGTTTTGCCGTGATTGACTTCATGAATGTTCCCCAAGTCCTTGAAACGCTAGTTCCTGAAGAAACAAAAACAGTCGAAGGAATCGATTTTCACATTAAACGCTATTTAAAAGATGGTCATATTTACAAAGAAATTGACTTCGAAGACAAAGGCCAAAAATTTCATTTCACCGAAAAAGTAAAAGCGCTAACCCTAAAAGATTTTGAGGAATTAATGGAAGAAGCCGGAATCTATTTATTGGATATTTTTGGTGATTACAAATTAAAAAAATTCCATAAAACAGATAGTGAACGATTAATCATGATTTTTAAATAAATGAATTACCTTTTACCATTACTTTCGGTACTTGTAGGATATATCGTCGCATTGATTATACGACCAAAGAATAAAACAAACCTAAAATTGCTATTGGCTTTCAGTGGTTCTTTTTTACTTTCCTTAACGGTAATGCATTTATTACCTGAAATTTATGAAAATGCAAACCCAAACATTGGACTATTCATCATGCTGGGGATATTATTCCAAATCATATTGGAATTTTTTTCAAAAGGAGCTGAACACGGGCATGTTCACGGACACGAAATAATGACACAAATTCCCTGGTTACTTTTCGTAAGTCTTTGTATACATGCGTTTCTAGAAGGTTTCCCTGTAAGCCATCATCATGATTTAGCAATTGGAATTGCTATCCATCATTTACCCATTGCCATAATCCTGACCACCTTTTTTATCAATGCCGGTCTGAACAAAAAAGCCATTTTTATTTTCATGATCACTTTTTCAGTAATGACGCCACTAGGTACCATTTTATCTGATTATTTGCCAATATTAAACGTATATTACACTGAAATCACAGCCATAGTAATAGGAATATTATTTCATATTTCATCCACCATTATTTTCGAAAGCAGCGAAGGACACAAGTTCAATATTGCCAAGGTTTCAATGATTGTGATAGGAATTGCGTTGGCTTATTTTATATAATTTTATAATTTGGGCGTGACCGCAAGGGTCGGGCTATTCGCTTCAATCTTTTTATTTTTAAAGAAAAAATAAAAAGGATTTCCGCTGATATCCCTCACGCGAAAAAACAGGAACATGGAATTCACAAAAACCACCGAGCTATCCTCAAAATACGAACATTTAGAAAAAATGTCGGTTCAAGAATTGTTATCTAATATCAATCAGGAAGACAAAACCGTTCCGCTTGCCGTAGAAAAAGCATTGCCGCAAATAGAAACTTTAGTGACTGAAATCATTGCTAAAATGAAACTCGGCGGACGGTTATTCTACATTGGCGCAGGAACATCAGGACGTATTGGAATACTAGATGCTTCGGAATGCCCACCAACCTTTGGCGTCCCTTTTGATTTGGTAATTGGGATAATTGCCGGTGGCGATACCGCAATTCGCAAAGCCGTAGAAAATGCCGAAGACAACGCCATGCAAGCCTGGATTGATTTGAAAGATTTCAATGTAAATGAAAATGATGTAGTGATAGGAATAGCAGCTTCGGGAACAACACCTTATGTTATTGGAGGATTACAAACTTGTAACGAAAATAATATTACCACAGGAAGTATTTCTTGTAATGCAGGAAGCCCGCTTTCGCAAACGGCAAAATTCCCTATTGAAGTAGTTGTAGGACCAGAATTTGTAACGGGAAGTTCCCGCATGAAAGCTGGGACAGCGCAAAAACTGGTACTCAACATGATCTCAACAGCAACCATGATTCAACTTGGGAAAGTGAAAGGCAACAAAATGGTAGACATGCAACTCAGCAACAGCAAATTGGTTGATCGAGGCGTGAAAATGATTATGGAAGAAATTCCCGTCTCCTATGAACAAGCCGCTGATTTATTAAAAAAGCACGGTAGCGTGCGAAAAGCTATTAACAATTTTACAGCTCAATAAACAGATTACAGGTAAATATTTTGAGAACATCAAAAAACTTCGAACCTTAAACTTTAAATAAAAAACAATGGCAACCAACAAAGAACTACTATCTAAAGGAATAAAATATTTATCAGGAGCTTTACCGTTGATCTTCATTGGTCCAACCTTAATATATAACGCGTTTATGAACAAACAGAATGTTTGGCATTATTTAGTTTTAGCAATTGGAATAATTGCTTGTCTTGCCGCAATGTATTTAATGTTTCTGGGGTTAAAAACAATTATGAAAAGCTTATTTAACGACTGATGGAAAATCTAATTCACGTTCAAAAAACATTTGAAAAAATCGTTTATGTCGATAAAAAAGTAAACAATCGAGAATTTGAGGATTGCGTTTTTAAAAACTGTGATTTATCGAATAGCGATTTCTCTTATAGCAGTTTTATGGATTGCGAGTTTATTGATTGTAATTTGGCCATGACCAAATTATCCGGAACAAGCTTGAAAGGGGTACAATTCAAAAACTGTAAATTGCTGGGTATTCAATTTGAGGAATGTGATGATTTCCTGTTTAATGTCAGTTTTCAAGAATGTGTTTTAGATTATTCTTCGTTTGCCAACAAAAAAATGCCGAAGACAAAATTCAATTCCTGTTCGTTAAGGGAGGTAAGTTTTGTTGGGACCAATCTCACGAGTGCTGTTTTTGATAATAGTAATTTAGATGGCGCTATTTTTAACAATACACAATTAGCTGGAGCCGATTTTTCAAAAGCAACTGATTTTAAAATTGATCCTGAATTCAATCCGATGAAAAAAGCAAAATTTTCAACACAAGGAATTATCGGTCTTTTGGACAAATATGACATTAAAATACAATAATGCCTTACCCCAGATCGAAGTGAAAACCACGAAAGGCTAAAAGCTATTTTTTCTTGGCTAAAAAGAGCAACCAAAGAAAGCTCCTTTTTTGCCAATAGAAAAAACGATTTTAGCTTTGGGAGTTGCAACGTACACTTGGATTAGGTCCAATAAAAAGTAAAATAATTTAAAAATGAAAAAAATACTATTCCTCCTTCCTCTGCTGTCACTTATATCGTGCTATGATGCGGAGCGCAATTGCAAGGATTTTAAAACCGGAAAATTCAAATTTGAATATGAAGTTGACGGTATAAAAAAAACCACCCTTTTTGAACGCAGTGACACTATCGAGATTGAAACTTTCGAAGGCAAAACGGATACCGCGGCAATTCGATGGGTAAATGATTGTGAATATGTATTACAAAAAATTCATCCTAAAAATATGGCAGAGAAAAAAGCTATCGGGATGAAAATTTTGACAACCTCAAAAAATTCGTATACCTTTGAATTTGGAATGGTTGGATCAGATGCCAAACAAAAAGGAACTGTTACCAAAATAGCCGATTAAGAATTATAATTTATAACTGAACAAAATGGAAGTATTTTTAAATCCCGATGCTTGGGTTGCACTGTTAACATTAACTTTTCTTGAAATTATTTTAGGAATTGACAATATTATATTCATATCGATTGTTACTGGCAAATTACCTCCTGAGAAACGCAAAAAAGCAACTCAAATTGGTTTGTTTTTAGCCATGTTTATGAGAATTGCATTATTATTCGGAATCACGTTACTGATCAAAATGAAGGAACCTCTTTTTAGCTTTGACTGGGGTTGGTTCAGCGGTCATTTTAACGGTCAGGCATTAATACTATTCAGTGGTGGTATTTTCCTGATTTATAAAAGTACCAAAGAGATTCATGAAAAAGTAGATCTTAAAGGCGAAGAGGAGTTAGAGTTAAAAACCTCAGCGGCAAAATCATTTGGAAATGTGATTTTTCAGATTTTATTGATTGATCTTATTTTCTCTGTAGACAGTATTCTTACCGCTGTAGGAATGACTAACGGCATCGAAGGCGCTTTGTACATAATGGTAACCGCGGTCGTTATTTCTGTTGCTGTGATGATGTTGTTTGCTGTCCCTGTTGGTACATTTGTTAACAATAATCCATCCATTCAGATTTTAGGCTTAGCCTTTTTGATTTTAATCGGATTCATGTTAATTACTGAAAGTATGCACTTATCAGATGCGGTATTGGCAGGACAAACTGTGGGTGCGGTTCCAAAAGCATATTTGTATTTTGCAATCGCTTTCTCCCTTGCGGTGGAATTCCTCAATATGAAAATGAGAAAGAGGAAAAAATAATATTTCATAAAAAAAGCGCTTTTAGCGCTTTTTTTTATTGTTTTATTCTAAGGATAAAGTAATCTGACCATCATCATCTAATTGAACCGTAGCATTATCAGCATCCGTTTCCCCTTTGACCTCTATATCCTCAGCAATTACCTCAACCGGAACTTCATACGCTAAAGGCTCTAATAGATTTACTTGCTTCAACTTATCGGTTGTCAATTGATTTCCTAAAGCTTTGAATCCTTTCAAAGAAATAAAAGATTCAATATCTACAGTGATACTTTCTTTTTGAACTCCTTTTACTTTTGTAAAAACTAATTCAGCCACGGGACGATAATCCGTTGATACAATTTCGAGATGTGAATTAGGATGCTCCGTGATAAAACTTTCTTCTTTGTTTTCGGTTTCCACCAAAAAACGTTTGATGTAATAACGCTCTTTTTCACCATCATAATAAATAGCTGAAATTGGTTTCTTGGGAATCCATTTTTCTAGGACTACCATGTCTTCATCAAAATGAGTAGATAATTCGGGTGTAATTACTTTTATTTTCCCCGATTGTGAGATGATTAAAATCTTATCACTTGGTCTGAATTCGCCCAACAATTCTCCCCTTCCATCTACATTCAATCGTTGAACAGTATCGTCAAACCAAACTTTTCTTGGTAATAAAGTAGAAATTCCTTTCTCCTTCAATTCTATTTTTTTGATTGGATATTTGGTTACTAAATTCCCTTTGGAAGCGCGTCCTTTTATCGCTAAACTGGCAAAATCAATATCGAATTTTAATTTTTTGACACTTCCTATCTGGCGCAATAATATCGTAATTACTTCTGCTTCTCCATTTGGATTGCAAGAAAAATATACTACTTGAGAGCCAGCGGTTTCATTGGTTAAATCGTAGGCTTTGTCTCGGGTAACTCCTGAAACATTAAAACGTTTAATATAAGAAGGCCCGGATTTTCCATCGCGGTAAATCATGTTATAAATAGTTCGCTTGTCGCTTTTGTCAAAAATAGCAATGTGAATTATGTCTTTACCCACAAAGGTTTTCGCATCTACTTTGGTAATCATCATTTTTCCATCACGCAGAAAAACAATAACATCATCAATATCAGAACAATCCGTAACGTATTCGTCTTTTTTCAAGCTCGTACCTACAAATCCTTCTTCTTTATTGACATATAATTTAGTGTTTCTTAAAACCACTTTCGTCGCTTCGATATCATCAAAAATACGAAGCTCTGTCTGACGTTCCCGCCCTTTTACGTATTTCTCTTTTAACTTGGCAAAATAGGCTATAGCAAAATCAATCAGATGTTCTAAATTGTGTTTCACTTGTTCAATATCGCCTTCCAAGGATTCGATTTTATCCTGCGCTTTATTACTGTCAAATTTAGAAATACGCATGATTCGGATATCCAACAATCGCAGAATATCTTCTTCGGTAACAGCGCGTTTTAAGTGTATTGTGTGTGGTTTCAAACCATCATCAACCGCTTTAATCACCGATTCTCGAGTCGTCATTTCTTCAATGTCCCGGTATATTTTATTTTCGATAAAAATACGTTCCAAAGATAGAAAATGCCATTGTTCTTCTAATTCATTCAATTGAATTTCGAGTTCGCTTTTCAGTAATTCAACGGTTCTGTTCGTTGAGATTTTCAACATTTCAGAAACACCAATAAAAAGTGGTTTGTTATCCTCAATTACACAGCCCAAAGGCGCCACCGAAGTTTCACAAGCCGTGAAAGCAAATAATGCGTCTATGGTTTTATCTGGAGAAACACCCGGGAAAAGGTGAATTAATATCTCAACCTCAGCGGCGGTATTGTCTTCAATTTTCTTGATTTTGATTTTCCCTTTCTCATTCGCTTTCAAAATACTGTCAATCAAAGTCGTAGTATTGGTTGAAAACGGAATTTGGGTAATCACCAACGTATTTTTATCTAGCTGACCAATTTTGGCACGAACCCGAACACGTCCGCCACGCAATCCGTCATTATAATTGGAAACATCGGCAATTCCTTGCGTCATGAAATCCGGATATAGTGTAAATGGCTTCCCTTTTAATATTTTTATCGAAGAATCTATTAATTCATTGAAATTATGAGGCAAAACTTTGGTCGAAAGACCTACTGCAATACCTTCGGCTCCTTGTGCCAAAAGCAACGGAAACTTCACCGGAAGATTGTTCGGCTCCGCTCTTCGTCCATCATAAGAAACGCCCCAATCGGTAATTTTTGGACTGTAAATAACTTCCAAAGCAAATTTAGACAAACGCGCTTCGATGTAACGTGAAGCCGCAGCGCCATCACCCGTTAGGATATTCCCCCAGTTTCCCTGACAGTCAATCAGTAATTCTTTTTGTCCAATTTGCACCATCGCATCACCAATACTCTGATCTCCGTGAGGATGATACTGCATGGTGTGTCCTACAACATTGGCAACTTTATTATAACGACCGTCATCTAATTCTTTCAAAGAGTGCATAATACGACGTTGCACCGGTTTAAAACCGTCTTCAATCGCCGGAACGGCACGCTCCAGAATTACATACGAAGCATAATCCAGAAACCAGTCTTTATACATCCCCGTAACTTTGGTAATGGTATCGTTTCCGTCTTCTTGATTATCGTAAAAATGTTGTCCTTCAGACTGTTTACCTTCGTTTTGATCTTCTGGAATTATGTTTTCTTCTTCTTCGTCCATTTATTTTCTGTGAATTGTATATGGATTCCTCCTATCAACTTTAATCTGTTTATTTAAACTTTCTCGATTACATCCAATTCCACCTTCAAATTTTTGATGATAAATTCCTGTCTGTCCGGCGTATTTTTCCCCATATAAAAAGAAAGCAATTGTTCAATTGAAGTATTTTTGTCCATCATAATAGGATCTAAGCGAATGGTTTCTCCAATGAAATTCTTGAACTCATCGGGAGAAATTTCTCCCAAACCTTTAAATCGGGTGATTTCCGGTTTTGGCTTTAGTTTTTCGATTGCCGCTTTTCGTTCCTCTTCAGAATAACAATAGATTGTTTCTTTTTTGTTTCGAACTCTAAAAAGTGGCGTTTGCAAAATATATAAATGTCCTTCTTTTATCAATTCAGGGAAAAATTGCAGAAAGAATGTAATTAATAACAAACGAATGTGCATTCCATCGACATCGGCATCAGTTGCAATTACAATATTGTTGTAACGCAATTTTTCTAACCCGTCTTCAATATCCAAAGCTGCTTGCAATAAATTAAATTCTTCATTTTCATAAACAATTTTCTTACTCATTCCATAAGAATTCAAAGGCTTTCCACGTAAACTGAAAACCGCTTGCGTATTTACATCACGTGATTTTGTAATCGACCCGGAAGCCGAATCTCCCTCTGTAATGAAAAGCGTGCTTTCTAAATTCTTAGGATTTTTAGTATCCGGAAGATGTGCGCGACAATCCCTTAATTTCTTATTGTGCAGATTCGCTTTTTTGGCGCGGTCTGTGGCTAGTTTCCTAATACCAGATAATTCTTTACGCTCTCTCTCCGCTTGAAGAATCTTTCGTAATAATGCATCTGAAGTTGCAGGGTTCTTGTGCAAATAATTATCTAATTTCGTTTTTACGAAATCATTTACAAAAGTACGCACCGAAGGCATTCCGGGTTCTGAACCCATATCAGTCGAACCTAATTTAGTTTTGGTTTGCGACTCAAAGACCGGCTCCATTACTTTGATACTTACCGCAGTAACAATCGATTTTCGAACATCTGAAGCTTCAAAACTTTTATTATAAAACTCCCGAATTGTTTTGACAATTGCTTCTCGATAGGCCGCTAAGTGTGTTCCTCCTTGCGTAGTGTTTTGTCCATTTACAAACGAATGGTATTCCTCGCTGTACTGTGTTTTACTGTGTGTTAAAGCAATCTCGATATCCTCACCTTTCAAGTGAATGATTGGATATTCCAAATCGTCAGCGTGAATGGTTTCTTCTAATAAATCTTTCAAACCATTCTCAGAAAAATATTTTTCTCCGTTAAAAATGATTGTCAAACCATTGTTTAAGTAACAATAATTTTTGAGCATTTTGATGATATACTCAAATCTAAATTTATAGTTTTTGAAAATTGATTCATCGGGAATAAAAGTTACTTTAGTTCCTTTTCGTTTCGTTGTATCAATAATATCTTCTTCGAGAACTAAGTTTCCAGCAGAGAATTCCGCTGCTTTTTGTTTTTCGTCTCGAACGGATTCTACACGAAAATAGTTCGACAAAGCATTTACCGCTTTTGTCCCTACTCCATTCAAACCAACGGATTTCTTAAATGCTAATGAATCATATTTTCCACCTGTATTCATTTTGGAAACTACATCAATCACTTTTCCCAACGGAATTCCACGTCCATAATCTCGAACAGTAACGGTCTTATCCTTAATCGTTACCTCGATTGTTTTTCCGGCACCCATAACAAATTCATCGATGCAGTTATCGAGAACTTCTTTTAAAAGAATATAAATACCATCATCCGGAGAAGAACCATCACCCAATTTCCCGATGTACATTCCGGGACGCATGCGAATATGTTCTTTCCAGTCGAGTGACCGAATATTATCTTCGGTATATTGATTTTGTTCGGACATTTTAAAATTTGTGGATTTTAACTTGGTTCTGTTCGGCCTTAGCTTTAGCTTAGACCTTGAGTTTGCTAATATAGCATATCTCAATATATTTTAAAAGAGCTATGCCTCAAAATTAAAAAAAATGATTTTGTCTTTGTAGAATCAACTGCTTTTAGGATTCAATTCCTAAAACTTGCTGTGCTAAGGCAATCATTTTTGGGGTTCCTGTGTGTTTATTTTTTTCATCCGATAATTTCACAACAGCTTCCCAATGACTATTTTCGGGTTTGGCATCAGTGAGTTTAATTACCATATTCATTGCAGGCAAACCAACATCATTACTGAAGTTTGTTCCAATGCCAAATGACATTTTAATTTTTCCTCGACAATAATCAGCAATGACTTTTACTTTTTCATAATTTAACGAATCAGAGAAAACTATAATTTTGGATTTTGGATCTATTCCCATTTTTTCGTAATGTGCAATCGTTTTTTTTGCAAACTCAATTGGATCGCCACTATCGTGTCGAACGCCATCAAAAAGTTTAGAATATTTTTTATTGAATTGTTCAAAAAAGACTTCGGTTGTGTACGTATCCGTTAATGCAATCCCCAAATCGCCTTGATACACTTTTGTCCAATTCTCGAGACTTATGGCATTGGCTACTTTAAACCCATATGCTGATGCATGAAACATAAACCATTCATGGGCATGCGTTCCCGATGGTTTTCGGTTTTGCAACATTGCCAAATGCACGTTACTTGTTCCTAAAAAACTATTTGCACCAAAAACATTTAATGTTTCATTAACCAAACTTTGGACTTTATAGGAATGTCGGCGACGTGTTCCAAATTCTAAAATCACAACAGCCAAACTATTGTAATTCTCTATTTTTGTTTTAGTGATTCGTTTAACATCTTCATCACTAACACGAATTAAATTTTGAGACTTATAGAAAAGTTCTGATATCAAAGCCATCAAGGGAACTTCCCAAAGGATTGTACGGTACCAATACCCTTTAATGATCACTTTCAAGTCACTTCCCTCCTGCTCAATTAACACTTCGGAAGGATCATATTGATAACCTTGCAAAAAATCCAAATAGGTAGGATCTAAATAGGGACAATTATCGGCAAGAAACCTCTTTTCGGCTACTGTCAATTTTAGATGAATCATTGCATCAACTGCTTTACGAAGTAATTCAGCAAAATGAGACGGAAATTGATGTTTACCACGATTAATGAATGCGTACTGAACTTTAGCCTTTGGAAAAAGTTTGATTACAGCATGCTGCATCGTAAATTTGTAAAAATCATTATCTAAAATCGAATGCAATTGAACTGAAATCATAACGTGTTAAAAATTATCTGTGATTAATTTCTGAAGTTCTTTTCGCAATTCTACGCTACTAATTTCTCCTTTTTCGACATCAAAATTAGCATCAAAACTAGGAAGTGAAAAAGTAGCCTTTACGTTTCCACCATAAAATGGAAAAGCTTTTTTAGCGGTTTCCAAAACACTTGCACCGCCTCTAGCCCCCGGAGAAGTAGCCATTAAAAACATGGGTTTTTCCTGGAAAACTTTTCCTGTAATTCTGGAGCACCAATCAAAAATATTTTTGAAAGCAGCGGAATAATTTCCGTTATTTTCTGCCATTGAAACTACTAAAATATCAGCAGTAGCAATTTTAGCTAAAAATGTTTTTGCTAACTCGTGCTGACCGATTGCTGGCTCGATATCAACGGTATAAATTGGCATTTGGAAATCATTTAAATCCAGAACCTCTACTTCGGCATTTTCAAATAAATTGGCTGCGTAAGTTGCTAATTTTTTATTGATTGAGTTTTTGCTGGGGCTTGCGCCAAAAGCGATTATTTTCATGAGAGTTAGTTTTTTTTAAAAGTACTAAAAATAAAATAGCAACAAAATAATTAACTACTGATTCACAGATTTAAAAAACGATAAGAAAACGAAACTTCATTTCTTTCTAAATCGATTTTACCCCAGAGTGAAACGGAAAGCATTTTTCAAATCAATCTCCTTTTTTTCTTGGCATAAAAGAGCGACTCCCGACACTTCGGGAGAAGCTCCTTTTTTGTCTTAGAAAAAAGAGATTGATCTGGAAAATTTTGAAGTGGAAAGCTGGAATAGGTCCATAAAAAAAGTCGAAAGTTATTGCTAACTTTCGACTTTATGACTTTCGGCTTTATAACTGTTTATTTAGACGTTGAATCTAAAATGCATTACATCACCATCTTTTACGATATATTCTTTTCCTTCTACTTTGAATTTTCCGGCTTCTTTGCATTTAGCTTCTGAACCGTATTGCACGAAATCCTCGTATGCAATAACTTCGGCACGGATAAATCCTTTTTCAAAATCAGTATGAATCACTCCCGCAGCTTGTGGCGCGGTTGATCCAACATCAATAGTCCAAGCGCGAACTTCTTTAACTCCTGCGGTAAAATAAGTTTGCTGCTTCAATAATTTATAAGCGGCACGAATTAAAACCGAAGCTCCTGGCTCAGTCAATCCCATATCTTCTAAGAAAACCTGACGCTCTTCGTAGCTTTCTAATTCGGTAATATCAGCCTCAGCACCAACAGAAAGCACGATAACTTCTGCATCTTCATCTTTTACCAACTCCCGAATTTGGTCCACATATTTATTTCCGCTCACTGCTGAATTTTCATCTACATTACAAACATACAATACTGGTTTTGCTGTAATCAATTGGAAACCTTCCATCAAAACTTCTTCGTCAATGTTTTGCGGGGTTATGGTTCTGGCTGATTTTGCCTGAAGTAACGTTTCTCTAATTCTGTTCAACAACGCTTCCTCAACGATTGCTTCTTTATTTCCTGTTTTAGCAGCACGTTTTACTTTTTCCAGACGTTTTTCAACGTTTTCTAAATCCTTCAACTGCAATTCGATATCAATTGTTTCTTTGTCACGAATTGGATTTACATTTCCGTCAACGTGTACAATATTATCGTTGTCAAAACAACGCAAAACGTGAATAATGGCGTTACACTCTCTGATATTTCCAAGGAATTGGTTTCCTAAACCTTCGCCTTTACTAGCTCCTTTTACTAATCCTGCAATATCAACTATATCAACAGTAGCCATTTGCACACGCTCTGGTTTTACCAATTCTTCCAATTTTTCAATTCTTGGATCTGGTACATTTACAACACCTATATTCGGCTCAATAGTACAAAAAGGAAAGTTGGCACTTTGCGCTTTTGCGTTGGATAAACAATTAAACAATGTTGATTTTCCAACATTTGGTAATCCTACAATTCCTGCTTTCATATGTGGATAATATTTTATTTTTAATGGAACATAAATTTGTCTGCCGTACTATTTTATAATCTTATAGTGAAGGACGATTTGATTGCGTTTTTATTTGCTAACAACGAACTCCACTATTTTTGTAATCTTCACTTTAAAAGTTTGCAAATATAATATTAAAATGAATGTAAGGTGATATAAACAGAGCATTTATTGTTATACCTAATTATTTAGAGCATTAAGAATTTCGTATTTTAAAGTGATTTAATTAATGGATAATTAATTTTATCGACGGATTTAAAAAAATTACTAATATTTTTATAAAAAATCAAAATATCTATTAATTTTTTGTTAAAAAAAAATTACATTGCGAATGATTTTAAACCAAACCAAATATTAAACACAACTTATTATGAAAAAATTCGCATTATTATTATTTCTATTAAACGTCTCGTTTCTTTTTGCACAAAGAGAAGTCTCGGGCGTTGTAAAAGACAACACTGGTAATGTTTTACCAGGTGTAAACGTTGTTGAAAAAGGAACTCAAAACGGAGTTTCTACAGACATGGATGGAATGTATAAAATTAAAGTAAAAGAGGGAGCTACTTTAGTTTTTAGTTATGTTGGCTTTGCTAAATTAGAAAAAGCAGCTACTGACGCAGTTATAGATGTAGTTCTATCAGAAGAAGGCGGGCAAAATCTTAACGAAGTTGTAGTCACAGGAACTAGAACGGCTCCAAGAAGTAACACGACATCAGCCCTGCCTATTGATGTTTTATCTTCAAAAGACTTGACCTCAACTGGACAAGCTTCTTTTGACAAAGCGTTACAGTACAAAATTCCATCATTTAATACGGTGCAAACCCCAGTAAATGATGCAACTTCATTACTGGATCCTTATGAAATCAGAAACATGGGACCAAGTAGGACTTTAATCCTTATCAACGGGAAACGTAAAAACTTAAGTTCTTTACTTTATGTACAAACCTCTCCGGGACGTGGTGAAACAGGATCAGATATCTCAGCAATACCAACTGATGCTATTGAAAGAGTTGAAATTTTAAGAGATGGAGCATCTGCACAATACGGATCTGATGCTATTGCAGGTGTAATGAACATCATCCTAAAAAAGAATACCAACGGCGCATCTGTTACAATGAGAAGCGGAATGACATCTCAAGGAGATGGCGAAATGATTGGTGTGAGTTTAAATAACGGATCAGAAGTTGGCGACAAAGGATATGTAAATTATACTGTTGATTTTTCGAAAGTAAATTTATCTAATAGACCTGGAACTGTAGACGCTGCAGGAGACGCTGCTGATTTTGGTGCTTCACTAGCCGCGGTACAATCATTCTTAGCATTACAACCTGATGCAGGAAACATCAATGGATCACCAGAAACTGCTGCTGCTAAGTTTTTAGTAAACGGTGGTTTTGGTTTATCAGATGACACTTCACTTTACTATAATGCTGCTTATGTTTATAAAAAAGTAAATTCATTTGCTAATTATAGAACTCCATACTGGAGAACATTATCTGACTATCCTTTTCTAGCTGATTTCTTTGGGAATGGAACTCCTTCTTCATACCAAGGTTATGTACCTACATTTACTGGAGATCTAAACGATTACAATGCTACTTTAGGGTACAAAGCCACTAAAAATGATTGGAACACAGACGCTAGTATTACTGTGGGTGGTAACTCTCAAACATATAGTGTTGAAAATTCATTTAACCGTTCGGACATTCAAGATGCTGATGGTAACAATGTATATTTAGAAAACAGCCCAATATCTTTTAAACCAGGAGGAACTTCTTTTAACCATGTTGTAGGAAATATTGATATATCTAAAAACCTTTCTGACAAAGTAAGTATTGGTTTTGGTACAGAAATTAGAACAGAAACTTTTGAAGTTACTGAAGGCGATAAAGCTTCGTGGGACGGAATAGGAGCTGACTCATTTGCAGGTAACAGACCTGAAAACTCAGGAAAATGGAATCGTTATAATTTAGGTGCTTACTTTGATTTAGCGTATGACATCACAGAAGACTTTTTAATCAACGGAACATTAAGATATGAAGATTATAGTGATTTTGGTGGAGCTACCGTATGGAAAATTAGTTCAAGATATAAATTCTTAGACGATAAAATTACCCTAAGAGGATCTGTGTCTACAGGATTTAGAGCCCCTACTTTACACCAAATTTATACTCAAAAATCCCAATATTCTTTTGTTCCTGGAGAAGGAATTCAAGTCAGTGGAATTATAAATAATGTTTCGCCACAAGCAAGACAACTAGATATTGATCCTTTGGATGCTGAGAAATCAACAAACATTACTATTGGTTTAGGTGCGAAACCATCTAAAAACTTTAATTTTACTGTAGATTACTACAACATCAAAGTTAAAGATAGAATTGTACTGGGTGATATTACTGCAACTCGTTTTGGAGATGTTGCTTGGTTTGAAAATTCATTTGATACTAGAACATCAGGTTTAGACGTGGTTGCTAACTTTAGCAATATTATGATAGGAGCTGGAAAATTAGGAGTTAACTTATCTGGAAATTATACAATTCAAAACGAAAGAATATCACCAGTTAAAAAGAACAACTTTAGCCAAACTCTTGAAGCATTAATGTTTACGTCAAGACCTATAACTAAATGGATTTTAGGAGGTAACTATGAAATAGGAAAACTAGGATTCTCACTTAACAATACTTATTTTGGTAAATCAACTTTCAAACAAGCAGGTTTAGATAACAATTTAAGAACTGAATTTACTCCAAAAGTTGTTACTGATTTAGGAATTACTTTCTCTGCTACTGAAAAATTAACTTTGGCATTGAATGTAAACAACTTATTGAATGTATTACCTGAGTGGAAATTCAAAGCTGAAAACGCTGCTGGAACTGCAATATTAAACAATCCTGCTCAAGTAAAAAATCAATCAAACTTAATTACCTTCAACCAACGTTATTCTCAAATGACATATGATGGTTATCATTTTAGCCAATTGGGAACAATGTTTAATTTATCTTTAAATTATAAATTCTAATTCAGTTATAGAATAATTTTAAAAGGGCTGTCATTGACAGCCCTTTTTTTATTTCGTTTATTATCACTAAATTTAATACTTAATATACAAATATCATGGCAAATCTTTACAACGGAAAGATGGCGGCAATTTTTGATGCTATGTACCAAACCTTTATTGATTATGATGAAGAGTATTATTTTTATAATCGTTTGATCCAAGAAAAAAATTGTAAAACTATACTTGAAATTGGTAGTGGTACGGGAAATCTTGCCAAACGATTTAAGGAAAACAATCAAGATTACACCGGTCTGGATTATAGTCAAAGTATGATTGCAATCGCCAAAGAGAGGAATAAAGACTGCACTTTCATACATGGCAACATGCGAGATTTTCAACTTGAAAACCCTGTAGATTCCATACTAATTACAGGTCGTACTACTAGTTATATGATTACAAATGATGACATCAACAATACTTTTAAATCCATTCATAAAAATTTAACAAGCAATGGAATTCTTATTTTTGATTTTATAGATGCCAATCGGTACATTCCATATACAAAAGAGAATCCCATTATTATTCATGAGGCAAATCATGAAGGAATCACTTATTACAGAGACAGCAGCTGGAAAACAACTTCAGCGGAAAATTTTATGTTGGAATGGACTGCTCAATATTATACTGTCAAAGAAAGCGCGAAAGAAATAATAGCAAATGATTTTTCCACTGTTCGCGTATTTACTTTAAATGAAATACAATTATTTCTTTATCTAAATGGTTTTGAAATAATCAACACTATTGATCGAAAAACATATGCGTATGACACTTTTGTAATTGTTGCTAGACAAAAATAAAAACATAGTTTTTATCTGCCTTTATGTAAATTATATAATCTTTTATCATAATTACATAACATGTACTTAACCAGATGATTGTAAATTTGTTTCATATTAATCACAAAATTAAATATTATGAAAACTATAATTCTTGGAATGATTGCTTTTTTATTTACATTAACTATTCAAGCGCAAAATAAAAATGTTAAATCAGAAGTAAAAACGACTGTAACAACGATTAAAGATTCAAAAGGCGAAAAAAAATTAATCAAAACGCAGGAAGTAAAAGAAATTCAAAATATTGAACTAAAAGATGCTGAATCTAATGTATTGAATAAAGAAATGAAAGATACGCCTGTTCAAGTAACGGCAATTACTGCAGTGACGGCAAATGGAGTTACAAATGTGGTGGATATCGACAGATCTGCTTATTATAATTTAAATGGACAGAAATATCAAGTTTCACTGGCTGAGACTGGATATAATATGTATTTACCAAACAAAGAAAAAGCTGCAGTTTTGAGAAAAACATCAAACAACAATTACATTTATAAAGCAAAAAATAAAACTTCTTTTGGTTATTTTGATGCTAACGGAAATCTGGTTTTAGAATCTTATGATGATAAAACTGATAAAGTAATAGTAGAGACTTTCATTATGGTTAAAGAATAAGAAAGTTGTAAAACAAAAAAAATCCTGAATTAGTTCAGGATTTTTTTTTGCATAAAATTAAGATCTTCTGCCTATTCGTTGTGTAAAAACGCTTGTCTGTTTAACAAAGTTTCCTCACTTTCTACGTGATTGTCATCCGGAATACAACAGTCTACAGGACATACGGCAGCACATTGCGGCTCATCGTGAAAACCTTTACACTCGGTACATTTCCCCGGTACAATGTAATACACTTCGTCAGAAATTGGAGTTTGAGCTTCATCAGAATCAATTTCGGAACCATCAGGCAAAATCACTTTTCCTTTCAGTTTTGTTCCGTCTTTGTATCTCCAATCGTCTGCTCCTTCATATATTGCTGTATTTGGGCACTCGGGTTCGCAAGCACCACAATTAATACATTCATCAGTTATTATAATTGCCATCTTTTTAATTTAGGATATTAAGGAAATAAGATTTTGGATTTAAGATTCTCATATCTTTCCTCTTTTAATCTTTTAACTATACGTTTTATAGCTTATTTTTGTGCAAAATTACAATCAAAACTATTCATAAGCAAACATTATGACATTAGAAACAAAAAAAAGTGTTTTTGTTGAATTAGGGAAATTTTTAAGTCAGTTTTCCGAAAATAACACTTTAAAAAATCCGGCTGTTTTGCACAACGAAACGTTTTTTGATGCTTTTGTTGATTTAATCAAATTGTCGCAGTCGCACAATGGTTGGTATACTCCTGAAAACGTCTATTTTTCCATACAATCTTGGGCAGAAGCATTAACAGCAGAAAACCTGAATCAATGGCTTTCAAGCTATACAATTCCAATTCAAGAGCCTAAAAAAGTCGCTTTAATTCTAGCCGGAAATATTCCGTTGGTGGGTTTTCACGATTTCCTTTCGGTTTTGATTACAGGAAATACTGTTTTGGTAAAAACATCCTCAAATGATCAGCATTTATTGCCTTTTTTAGCGAAATACATTATTGCTGTTCAGCCAGAATTAGCTAAGAATATTGCTTTTGTAGATGGAAAACTAGAAAATTTTGATGCCGTTATTGCAACAGGAAGCAACAATACAGCCCGATATTTTGAATTTTATTTCAAAGATAAGCCTTCTATTATTCGAAAAAGCAGAAATTCAGTGGCAGTTTTAACCGGAAATGAAACCAAAGAACAACTTACCGCTTTGGGTGAAGATATTTTTCGCTATTTTGGATTGGGTTGCCGCAATGTATCTAAACTCTTTGTTCCAAAAGGATATTCTTTTGTTCCGTTTTTTGAAGCGATCTTTGCGTACCAAGATGTCATCCATTACGAAAAATACGCCAACAATTACGATTACAATAAAGCCGTTTTCCTGATGAGTAATTTCAAATTATTGGACAATGGATTTTTGACTTTGAAAGAAGATCAAAGTCATGCCTCGCCTATTTCGAGTGTTTTTTATGAGTTTTACGAAGATATAAATGAATTAAAAACAAGATTAAAGTCTGAAAATGAGCTATTACAATGTATTGTTGCTGATGAAACTATAGAAAACAGCGTGGCATTTGGACAAACTCAAAATCCCCGTTTATGGAATTATGCAGATAATACAGATACTATTTCGTTTTTGTTAACAATATAGTATAAAAAAGTGCAATAATTCCGAATTAATTAACGCTTTTTAAACTGTGATTGTCGAAATTTACACCTTAATTTTTTGGACATAAACTACACCATGAAAAAACACAACTACAGCGCAGGACCTTGTATTTTACCGCAAGAAGTTTTTGAAAAATCAGCACAAGCAATTTTAAATTTTAACGATTCCGGGTTATCACTTTTAGAAATATCACACAGAAGTAAAGACTTCGTTGCCGTGATGGATGAAGCTAGAGCCATCGTTCTTGAACTTTTAGGACTTGAAGGCAAAGGTTACAGTGCCTTATTTCTTGCTGGCGGAGCGAGTTTAGAATTTGTTATGGCTCCTTATAACTTGATGAAAGAAGGCGGAAAAGCGGCTTATCTAGATACAGGGACTTGGGCAGCAGCAGCTATAAAAGAAGCCAAACTTTTTGGTGAAACTGTCGTTGTCGCTTCCTCAAAAGAAGAAAATTACAATCACATTCCAAAAGCATTTACAATACCTGCAGATGCTGATTATTTCCATTGCACAAGTAATAACACGATTTTTGGTACGCAAATGAAGGAATTCCCATCAGTCGATATGCCAATTGTTTGTGATATGAGTTCTGACATATTTTCAAGAGAATTGGATTTTTCAAAATTTGATTTGATTTATGCTGGAGCACAAAAAAATATGGGACCAGCAGGAACTACGCTGATTGTTGTAAAAGAAGAAATTTTAGGTAAAAATGGCAGAATAATCCCAAGCATGTTGGATTACGCTAAACATATCAAAGCAGAAAGTATGTATAATACTCCTCCTGTTTTCCCTGTTTACGCCTCATTATTAACCTTACAATGGTTGAAAAACCTAGGTGGAATTGCTGCTATTGAAAAAATAAACAATGCTAAAGCGGCGTTACTTTATGGAGAAATAGACAGAAACCCTTTATTCAAAGGAGCTGCAGCTGTTGAAGACCGTTCGAATATGAATGCTACTTTCTTATTAAATGATGAAGCACATGCTGCAACATTTGATGCGATGTGGAAAGCAGTGGGTATTTCAGGTTTGCCTGGACACCGTTCAGTAGGTGGTTACAGAGCTTCTATGTACAATGCGCTTCAGTTAGAAAGTGTTCAGGTATTAGTAGATGTTATGCAGGCTTTGGAAAAAGCAATTTAAAAATTAAAATATTGAATGATTTAAAGATTTGAAAAATCAATTTCTAATCAATCACTCCATTAAACAACACAGATTGAATCTTTAAATCTTTAAATTTTTCAATCTTTAAATATAAAATACAAATGAAAGTATTAGCCAATGACGGAATTTCAAAAAGTGGAATTCTAGCTTTAGAAAAAGGTGGATTTGAAGTGATAACCACAAAAGTAGCGCAGGAACAAGTAGCTAATTTTGTAAACGAAAATAATGTAAGCGTAGTTTTGGTACGTAGTGCGACTAAAGTTCGTAAAGATATCATTGACGCTTGCCCAGGATTGAAAATTATAGGTCGTGGTGGTGTAGGAATGGATAATATTGATGTGGATTATGCTAAAAGCAAAGGAATTCACGTAATCAATACTCCAGCTTCTTCATCAGAATCAGTAGCAGAATTAGTTTTTGCACACTTATTTTCAGGCGTTCGTTTCTTGCATGATTCGAACAGAAATATGCCTCTTGAAGGCGATACCAACTTTGATGGCTTGAAGAAAGCCTACGCAAACGGAATCGAATTAAGAGGAAAAACACTGGGAATCGTCGGAATAGGCCGTATTGGTCAGGCTACCGCTAAAATGGCGTTAGGGTTGGGAATGAAAGTTATCGCTGCCGATAGTTTTATCCCGCAAGTAGATGTTAAAGTGGAATTTTTTGACGGACAATCTATTACGACGACTATTGCTTCACAATCACTGGAATCTTTATTCAAGGAAGCTGACTTCATTACATTACACGTTCCTGCCCAAGATGGTTACATCATTGGAGAGAAAGAACTTGCCATTATGAAAGATGGTGTAGGGATTGTAAACTGTGCTCGTGGTGGTGTTATTGACGAAGTGGCGTTAGTAAAAGCATTAGACAGCGGTAAAGTATTGTTTGCTGGATTAGACGTTTTTGAAAACGAACCAACTCCTGAAATGGCTATTTTGATGAATCATAAAATCTCGTTGACTCCACACATTGGAGCGGCAACTGGAGAAGCTCAAGATAGAATTGGTACTGAATTAGCCTCACAAATTATTAGTATACTAGGCTAGTATCTGTAAAATAAAGCAAAAAGAAAAGGATTCACTAAAAATATAGTGAATCCTTTTTTTTATTATATTTGGATTTAAATCTAAACGAAATCTTATGTTTGAACAATTAATACAATTAGCACAGCAACACGGAAATGAATCAGTTGTAAAAAATAACGCTATTCCAAATGAACAAAACGAAGCGGTAATCAGTGAGGCTAGCAGCTCTATATTTATAGGTCTACAGAAAATAATTTCAGAGGGCGGAGTTGATCAACTTGCAGGATTATTCCAAGGAAATAATGCTCAAAATAATTCGAATCCAATAGTTCAAAAACTAACTGAGCAATTCAAGGGAAGCCTTGGAGAAAAATTTGGTTTAAATGAAGGCGCTGCATCTGGTGTTGCTGGAAATTTAATTCCACAAATAATAAGTTCGTTAATCAATAAAGCAAAAGATCCTAATGACTCTAGTTTTCAAATTTCGGATATTGTTACAGCAATTTCTGGTACTAGTGGACAAAATTCAGGAATCATGGACGCTATTTCTAAGTATGGTGGTCAATTTGGCTTAGACCAAAATGCTGATGGAAAAGTTGATATAAATGATGCTATGGCTGCAGTGACGCAAAAAGGTGGAGGACTTGGAAGTATATTTGGTAAACTCTTCGGAAAATAAAATATAAATTATAATAAATCATCTGCTAATTACAGATGATTTATTTTTTTAAAACACTATTAGACAGCGTTTTATTTTTGTAACTTTATAGTTCAATTTTTCCGTCATGAAAAACAGTTACTACATTATAATCGTACTTTTTTGTGTGTTTTTGAGTTGTACAACTTCAAAAACTTCATTTCCAAGTACTGAAAAATTTGTTGCCGCTCAAGGCGATACCGTCAGAATTGCTAATGATGAACTGGAATACGAGGTAATAATTATTGACCCAGGTTTTAACTTGTGGTTAAATTCAAGGGCTTTGCCACGCAACTATCATTCACAATCTTTTTTGGAAATGAAAAACCAACTTTATGTGACGGAATGGAACAGTAGAGTCTTGCAACCGCAACGATACGATCCTAATTTATATGAAATGACAATCAATTATGACCGTAATATCAATTATGGGTACGAAGTAAATTATCTAATATACAATTACATGATTTATTTTCAAAACACCTATAAACAAAAACTTTTTGGTTTTGTCCCCATAAGATAATGTCACTATATTTGTATTCATTATAAATAAAAATGAACAAACTGAAACAACGTTGGGGAATTAGCAGCAATTTTCAACTTACTATTATATTTATCGTTTTTGCAATAACCGGATCTGCATCGGCGTGGCTGTCTAAACCTTTTTGTTTTTGGCTTGGAATTACAAAAGAAGATTTAGGCTTTTGGTTTACTCCAATTCGGTTAATTCTAATTTTTCCCATATACCAAGTCTTATTAGTCTTAATAGGATTTTTGTTTGGACAATTTAAATTCTTTTGGGCTTTCGAAAAAAAAATGTTGAAACGATTGGGATTGGGATTTCTTTTTAAAAACTAACGAAAAATCCCTCTAATTTACGAGGCATTTTTGTTTTTAATTACATAATTATAAATCCAGGTTAAGGTAAACGTTGGAATAAAATCCGAAAACGGTAAAATTTCTTCTATAAAAGTTACTACTCCACCTACGCGTCCTATTGTTCCTTTATACATCCAAGTCATTAAAAAACCGGCTAAAGGAGCCCATATTACATCTGAAAATTCACCAATAAAAGGTACGGTAAACGAAAGCATTCCAATGGCATCAAACAGAATTCCTAACACCAGATTTCTGGTTTTGTTATTTACTGCGCTAACGGACACTTGTTCTGTCATAGTATTTAGATTATTATTTCTCAAAATACTTACAAATCTAATGCCAATTATTTTTTGAGCTTATCCTGATATAATTTTTTCAATTTATCAATCTTTGGTGTAATCACATAACTACAATAGCCCTGAGTTTTGTTCTGATTGTAGTAGTTTTGGTGATAATCTTCCGCTACATAGAACTTTGTTGCTGATGAAATTTTAGTGACAATTGGTTTTCCAAATGTATTTTCAGTCGTCATCAAACCGATATAATCTTCGGACAATTGTTTCTGGAAAGGATTGTGATAAAAAATTTCGCTTCGGTATTGTGTTCCAATATCGTTTCCTTGACGATTTAATGTCGTAGGGTCGTGCGTAGCAAAGAATATTTCTAATAATTCCCCAAAACTTATTTTACTGGGATCAAACGTAATCTCAATCGCTTCGGCATGACCAGTATCACCAGTACTAATTTCCTGGTATGTGGGATTTACCGTGTTTCCACCAATATATCCTGAAACCACCTTACTGACACCGTCCAATTCTAAAAAGACTGCTTCAGTACACCAAAAACAACCTCCTGCAAAGGTTGCAACTTCCATTCCGTTTTGTATTTCCATATTTTTTGTTTCTATACTTTTTGGCAAAGTAATATTCTTTTCTTTTGCACAAAATGAAAAAGGCAATAGCGCCAAAAAAACCCCAATTATTTTTTTCATAATTCGTATGATTTAAAATCAAATTTATTCAATAAATCGTTGTGAATATTCTCTGTTAACTAAAGTTTATAGTTTGTCAAAGGAAAATAATTGGTGTTCCAATTCATTATCATTAAAATCTTTGTTTCTTTGTAAAAACAGTTTCAAAATGATACAAGCCAAAAATCTACATAAATATTACGATCAACTGCATGTGTTGAAAGGAGTTGATTTACATATTCAAAAAGGAGAAATAGTCTCTATAGTAGGTGCTTCCGGTGCAGGAAAAACAACACTTTTACAAATTCTTGGAACTTTAGACAAGCCAACCGTTGAAAACAGAATTGAGTTGCGCATCAACAATGAAGACATTCTTACGATGAATGACAAAACCTTATCGAAATTCAGAAACTTGAATTTAGGTTTCATTTTTCAATTTCACCAATTATTACCGGAATTTACTGCCTTGGAAAATGTGTGCATTCCCGCTTTCATTGCCAATAAACCCAAAGAAGAGACGGAGACTGAAGCCAAAAAATTGTTAACCTACCTTGGTCTTTCGCACCGAATGAATCACAAACCCAACGAACTTTCGGGTGGAGAACAGCAACGTGTTGCGGTGGCAAGAGCGCTGATTAATAAACCAGCCATCATTTTTGCTGATGAGCCTTCCGGAAATCTCGACACGGCTTCTGCTGAAAACCTGCATCAATTATTTTTCAAACTGCGTGATGAGTTGGGACAAACTTTTGTTATTGTGACACACAACGAGGAATTAGCCAATATGGCCGACCGAAAACTAATAATGGTAGACGGTTTAATTAGTAATTAGGAGCTATTTCCAGCTATACACTGTATCTTTTTATTTTTAAAGAAAAAATAAAAAGGATGCCGTTTCTATCTGGGCTATCCCTTGCAACAACAAGCCGTACTTACTAAAAAAATTAAGTATCCAAAGTCATCAATCGATAATGAATTCATCAGAACTTAAAGATTTCCTCGACGAAAAAGTCCTGCAATACAACACACTCGACTTCATAGAAAGTGATCCGGTACAAATTCCGCATTTATTTTCGCAAAAAGAAGACATTGAAATTGCCGGTTTTTTAAGCGCTACAATTGCTTGGGGAAATCGGACGATGATCATCAAAAATTCCCATAGAATGATGGATTTGATGGGAAATTCACCATATGATTTTGTCATGTCACACACCGAAAATGATTTGGAACGATTGGAAACTTTTGTTCACCGCACGTTCAACGGAATTGATTTTACAACTTTCATCAGAAGTTTACGACACATCTACGCCAATCACGGCGGTTTAGAAGCGGTGTTCAAGAAACATCAGGAAACCCATTCGATGCAAAAAAGCATCCATGAATTTAAGAGAACATTCTTCGAAATTCCACACCAGTACCGAACCCAAAAACACATATCAGATCCGCTGAATAATTCCGCGGCAAAAAGAATCAACATGTATCTCCGGTGGATGATTCGTCAAGACAACAAAGGAGTCGATTTAGGAATCTGGAAAGGCATTTCACCAGCTTCGTTATCTTGCCCTTTGGACGTACACTCCGGAAATGTAGCTAGAAAATTAGGAATATTAACAAGAAAACAGAACGATGGCAAAGCCTTGTCTGAATTGGATTTGAAACTTCGTGAATTTGACAATGCTGATCCTGTTAAATATGATTTTGCTTTATTTGGATTAGGTGTTTTCGAGGGATTTTAATCGTTTTCACACCAAAAAACAATATTTCAACAAGGAACTTCCTTTTGGGCATTCTCTGTTGATTCATCTTGTTGATTAAACTTCAAATAAAAGCAACCTATTTACTTTGTAAATCCTTCTTTAGCTTCCAAAAAAAAAGGGGTTTACCATTAATACAATTTAGACTTATGAATTGTTTCGGTGTACAATGTTCGAATAATACACTGTGAAAAAATGAAATCCCTACTCAACTAGTAGCTTTGATAAAAAATCCTTAATTAAATTCAAAGACTCTAATAAAACTGCGAAAAATAAATTTCTAAAAATAGAAATTCTGCAAAAAACAACATTGCTTTTTTTGGATTATGTGTTTTAAAGGATTTAAATGTTATACGTCGAAAATATTTCTTTAAACTTTATTTTATTTGTAATATTATATTATAAAATACTGCTAATCATGGATTTAATCACTAACTACCTGCAATATTACATTATTCCATTCCTATTATTTTTAAGCTTATTATTGACAATTTTTTTATTGTTAAAAAGAATACGCTACGAACACAACAAACCCCGCAGAGAAGCAATAAGCAATAAAGCTGAAACTTTTTTGACTGAAATTATTCTGTCAGATCGAAAGGACAAAAAATTAAGTACTAAATTATCACTCTTTAAAAAAGAAATACCGCTTCATAAGACTTGGTGCAAGGAAATGATCATTAATGATATGATTCGTTTTAAGCACAGTTTAAAAGGAAAAGCATCGGAACAAATCAATGTTTTTTACCAAGCTTTGAATCTTGATAAATACTCCGCACGATTAATCCGTGATTTTAGAAGTTTTTATAAATGTGAGGGCTTTTATCATTTTCAGGCTTTAGATTATAAAAAAGGAAGTGCTTTAATTAAACCTTATCTGAAACACCCGAATATTGTGATTCGGTCAAATGCTAACATGGCTTACATTTCCTTATCCGAAAATCACATGGAAAGTTTGAAACAACAATCGTCCACTATATCGCATCTGAATATGATAAAAATAATGGATATTTTACATGAAAAAAAAATCGCTATTCCTAAAAATATTGATGAATGGATTGAAACAGAAAATAATTCGGTCACGAAATTAGGGCTGAAGATAATGGTGTACTACAATTATAGAAAACAGGCTAAAGGAATTATTGCATTAATTTATAATGATGATGATACTTTAAAAAAAGAGGCTATTATCGCTATCCGAGAACTGTTTCTGACAGAAGCTAAAACGGATTTGATACAACTTTTCAATAAAGTATCTCACGATATTCAATTAGAAATTCTAGAAACATTAATGGTTATAGGTGATGAAAGTATAGTTCCTTTTTTAGAAAATATAATTCCGAAAGCGACTAATAAAGACATAAAACTAAAAGCGGTTGCATGCCTAAACGAATTAGACAAAATAGAACTGAATTTAGTAGCAATCAATGATTTTGATATTACAAAAATGACAAAACATGTCAGAGAAATATATTTATTATGATAAACAGTCTCATATATCAGCTTATTCACTTTTATGAAATATTCGTTTCACTTTTCTCGCTTACCTACATTTTATTCTACGTTTTACTATCCATTCTTTCCTATTTTGCTATACTAAAACATCTTAGATACCAAAAATATATTTCGGAAGATATTCTTATTAGATCGAATCATTTGTTAGGCGTATCCATTGTTGCACCAGCTTTTAATGAGGGCGTTAGCATCGTTTATAATGTAAAATCATTATTGTCACTGACGTATCCAAAATACGAAATCATTATTGTCAATGATGGAAGCACAGATGACACGTTAACCAAATTGATTACGGAATTTGAATTAGTAAAAATTGATTTCTATTATCAGGAAAAAATTGTGACCAGACCTGTTCGGGGGCATTATAAATCTACTAATCCTATATATTCCAAACTTATGGTCGTGGATAAAGAAAACGGAAAAAGTAAAGCGGATGGATCCAATGCAGGAATAAATTCGTCACAATATCCTTTGTTTCTCTGTACTGATGTCGATTGTATTCTCAAAAGAGATACAATTCTTAAATTAGCAAAGCCATTTATGGAAAATGAAACCCGCGTAATCGCAACGGGTGCCGGAATCAGAATATCGAATTCCTGTGAGGTGAAAGATGGCTTTTTGCATAAAGTGCATTTCCCTAAAGACTGGTATCCTAGATTTCAGGAATTAGAATATGTTCGCTCGTTTCTTTTTGGCAGAATGGCTTGGAGCCAAATCAATGGTTTGCTTTTAGTTTCTGGCGGATTAGGAATGTTTGACAAAGAAATAGCTATTAAAGTAGGTGGTTATTGGCATAAATCGTTAGGCGAAGATATGGAACTGATCACCCGAATGCGAAAACACATGCATGAAAATAAGCAAAAATTCTTAATTAAATACATTCCGGAATCGTTGTGCTGGACTGAAGTTCCAGATACAAGGGAAGTGTTGCTGAGACAACGTATCAGGTGGGCCAGAGGACTTGTTCAGACGCTTTTTCTGCACCGAAAAATGTTTTTAAACCCAAAATATGGTAAAACAGCATTCTTGATTTTACCCTTTTTCTTTGTATTCGAATTCTTAGTACCAATTGTTGAATTACTTGGAATTATCGCACTGATTATAGGATTTTTCAACCACTCCATAAATATTGAATATCTCGTCACTATGGGATTGTTTGTCTATATATTTTATTTATTAATTACACTAATATCCATCCTAATTGACGATTTATTATACAAAAGCTATGCTAATTACAAAGAATTAATGGTCTTGATTTTAATGGCCATCATAGAACCATTCGTATATCATCCTTTGAATGTATACGCATCGTTAAAGGGTTATTGGTTCTTTTTTAGACAAACAGAACAAAAATGGGGCGTTATGATTCGAAAAGGATTTGCAACAACTGAAAAAGTAACATTATGATTCTAAACAAAATTTTAAACACTGCCAGTTTTTTAATTTTTTTATTATTACTGTCTAACCCAAATTTATCAGCTCAAAAAATTGATTCTGATAGTCTACTCACGGTCATTATAAAAGACATGCAAACCAATAAAAACTATGAAAAAAATATTGAAAGAGCTTTATTAGGGAAAAAAATTGCTCCTGCGTATTTAGATTACTATTTGCTTTTGGGTAGAAACTATGATTTACTGCAAAAGAAGGATAGCGCTAGATATTATTACAACTATTATATAGAAAAAAATCCCGACAATGAAGACACTTTTAACTATTTAATCAATCTTGAATTAGAGGATGAAAATTACAATAATGCTATAGTTACAATAGACCAAGCCCTTACGAAACATCCTGGAAATAAAAACTTTGAACAAAAAAAACTTACTGTTTTCCAGTTGCAAAAGGATAGAAAAAAAGAATATGAATATTTAAAAACGTTACAAGCAAAAAATCCAAATGATGATGCCATTACACAACTGATTTTTCAACTGGAATCAAAGATGAAATCGGATCGAGCAGGTATCAATTACAGTTATACCACTTTTGACAGAAAAGGATACGGACCATGGCATTTACTGGGTTTTCAATACATAAGAGAACGCCAATGGGGATCCTTGATTGGGAGAATCAATTATGCTGATCGGTTATCCTCAGGTCAGAGTATAGCTGACGGAATTCAATATGAAGCCGAATCGTATTTTTTTACGGGCAAAAACAATTATTCCTATGTGAGCGCGGCATACAGTAATGATCTTGTTTTTCCAAAAATAAGACTGGGATATTCTTTTTATCAAAATTTTAAAAAAGGCTGGGAAGGCGATTTAGGTCTCCGCTATTTAAAAACCCAAGATGGTACTGAATTTAATACCGTAGTTATTGGTCTCGGGAAATATATTGCGTCCTATTGGATTAATCTGAGAACTTTTATTCAAAAAGACAAACAAGATTATTATCCCGCTGTTACCTTGACTATGCGATATTATTTTGATACACGATTTGATTACGTAACTTTTACCTCTGGCTACGGTTCTTCCCCGGAAGAGCGGACTACTTTAGGACAATTTAAAGAGCGAATTTCACTGGATTCGTATCGGTTGGGTGCCGGTTATTACCGAATATTCAACAATCATTATATTATAGGAATTCAACTTACCTATAATCAACAAGAATACGTTCGAAACTTAACACAAAATGAATTGGAACTCTCATTAATGTTCCAATATAAATTCTAAAATATGTTAAATAAAAGGCTGAACTTGATTTACTTTCTGTTTTTTTTGGTTCTTTTTAACTTCAAAACTATGGCTCAATCTAACATTATAATTGAGAATAAACCTGGGGAGGAAAATGCTATTCAAATTATGAACGAAAATGCAAAACCAGCCGCAAACATTTTAAAAAAGTATTTAGACCGAAGTTTTTCTAATCCTTTCATCATCAAAAGTAACACAGGAAATTCGGAGAAAACTACTGCGACAATTCATCTAACTATAACAAATTCTAAAAATAAAAAAGACAAAAATACTTTTAGTATCAAAAGTGATGATACCACTATTTTTTTGGCTGCAGCCAGTGAAAAACTGCTTCGATACGCCGTTTATACTTTACTTGAAAATTGGGGCTTTAGAAAATTTACTTCGAAAGATCTTTATATTCCAAAATTAAACCGTGTAGTTTTTCCAAAAAACACAACCCAAATACATAATCCTTCATTTGAATATCGGGTACTTTTTTATCCAGATGCTTTTGATGAAGATTTTCGCGATTGGCACAAATTAGATTGGCATTTAGACGATTTCAGTATTTGGGGACACTCATTTCATATTCTTTTACCAGCAAAAGAATTTTTCAAAACAAATCCTGAATTTTTTGCTTTATACGAGGGGAAACGAAGACCGGAATCACTTTGTATGACTAACGAAACTGTCGTTAATACGGTAATAAAAAAAATGACTCAAATTATTGCTGACAATCCTAAAGCATCATTTATATCAGTCAGTCAAAATGATGATGCTGTATATTGTGAGTGCGATAAATGCAAATCATTGAATGAAAAACATGGAGGACCGCAAGGCTCTCTGTATTTTTTTTTGAATAAAATTGCAAAACATTTTCCGAAAACAAAAATTGCTACACTGGCTTACCAACACACCTTCAAAGCACCAACTAATTTAAAAATCCAATCAAATATTTACACTTTATTTTGCCCTATAGAATTAAACCGAGGAAAATCGATACAGAATGATACTGAAAATAAACCTTTTATAAAAATATTACAAAACTGGGGAAAAACAGCTTCCAATTTATATTTATGGGACTATACCGTACAATTTTCAAACTATTTATCTCCTTTTCCTAACGTACATACGTTTTCAGATAATTATAAACTTTTCAAAAAAAATAATGTCAAAGGATTATTTGTACAAGGTTACGCTGATGTTCCCGGAGATTTTTCGGAATTACGACAATATCTTTTAGCCAAATTATTATGGGATACTGAAATAGATATCGAAGCAACTACCGAAGACTTCTTAAGAGGTTTTTACGGAAATGCTGCCTCTTCAATTAAAGAATATTTAAATCTTTTGTCCAAAAACCAAGAAAATTCGAATCGCACTTTAGACATTTATTCTGGACCTATTCAAAGTAGAAATACCTTTCTATCTCCAAAAGCGATGGTACAATATGATCAATTACTGGAAGAAGCATCCATGTCAGTGAATGAAGACCCCATTTTATATTCCCGAATAAAAAAATTACGTCTTGCATTAGAATATGTGTTTTTTGAGCAATCCAAGTATTACGGGAAAGAACAACATGGGATGTTCATCGTCAATGCCAATGGTGAAAAAGAAGTAAAACCCAGCCTAACTGAAAGGGTGTCGAAATTTTCTGAGGCGTGTAATGAATTTGGAATTTACGAACTGAGCGAAGATGGATTGCCTCCTGACCAATATTACCAGAATTGGCTGGAAATAACTAAAAACACGGCAGCACATCTTGGAGAAAAACTAGAAATTAATATTCTGACACCATCATCAACGGAATACTCAGGTAAAGGAAGTGCTGGACTTGTTGATGGAATAACTGGACATACAGATTACAACATCAATTGGATTGGATGGTATGGAAACAATCCTGAAATAGAAATAATTACAAAAAATTTAGATTTTAATCTTATTAAGATGCACTTTTTAGATAACCAAAGAAGTTGGATTTTTCTACCACAGAAAGTCACAATATTTGGATATAAAAACAAAAAATGGAACCTGATAACTGAAAAAAAATTAGCAAATTTAATAGAAAATTATGAAGTAAAAAGTAGTGAAATAGAGATTGTGGATAAAAGTTTCAGCACTTTTGAAAAAATAAAATTAGTCGTGCAGAATCAGGAAGATTTACCAAATTGGAGAAAACGGAAAAACAAAAAACCGATGGTAATGATTGATGAAATTGAACTTTACAACAAATAAAAGAACTCAAATGAACAGCGACAAAAAAATACTAATTATTGAAGATGATGAGTTAATGATTAAAATCCTCACATTTATATTAAACAAGGAAGGATATCAGTTGAGCGTAATTAGAGATGGTCTAAGTGCTATTGAACAATTACACACCATAAATCCTGACATGGTAATCACTGATTTATTATTACCATATAAATCAGGATTAGAAGTAATTAGCTTTGTAAAAAGTAATTACAAAAATAAAGCTATAATTGCATTATCTGCCTTAGGCGAAGAGGAACATTCTGTTAGCGAAGCATTTAAACTTGGTGCCGATGATTTCATTGCAAAACCTTTTAATCCAAACGAATTAGTATTGAGAGTGAAGCGATTATTAAATCATTGATTCAAATATGAAGCTAAATAGCCTCTGAAAAATGTTGATTTTGAGCATTACTTTCAAAAAGACTATCTTTGCAAAAAAATTAAGCAAATGACTACTTTTGAGCAATTCAATCTTCCTAAATCCGTACAAAAAGCGATTGATGATTTAGGATTTACAACACCTACTCCTATTCAGGAAAAAACCTTTTCTGTGATAATGTCAGGAAGAGATATGATGGGAATCGCTCAAACTGGTACTGGTAAAACATTTGCATACTTATTGCCTTTATTAAAACTATATAAATTCACGCCCGGACATACGCCCAAAATAGTGATTCTGGTTCCTACCCGTGAACTTGTAGTTCAAGTGGTGGAAGAAGTAGAAAAACTTACAAAATACATGTCGGTTCGAACTATAGGAATTTTTGGTGGTGTCAATATAAATACCCAAAAAACAACGGTTTATCAAGGTTGTGACATATTAGTGGGAACTCCGGGAAGAATCATGGATTTAACGCTTGACAATGTCATTCGTTTTGAAGAAATGCAAAAACTAGTAATTGATGAGTTTGATGAAATGCTAAATTTAGGATTTCGTACGCAATTGACGGCTATTTTAGCCATGATGCCAAAAAAACGTCAAAACATCTTATTTTCTGCAACTATGACGGATGAAGTAGATGCAATATTAAATGATTATTTTGATTATCCGGAAGAGGTTACGCTTTCGGCATCAGGAACACCTTTGGAAAATATCAAACAATTATCCTATCAAGTTCCTAATTTCAACACCAAAATAAATCTTCTGAAACACTTGTTGCAAAACAACCATGACATGAGTCGTGTTCTGGTATTTGTCAATAACAAAAAGATTTCGGATATGGTTCTCGAGCGAATCGAAGAAGATTTTGATGGTCAATTTGGAGTAATTCACTCTAATAAATCACAAAATTATCGTTTGAGCACTATGGCTTCCTTTCAAGAAGGAAATTTACGTGGTTTGATTACTACTGATATTATGGCCAGAGGTTTAGACATTTCGAATATTACGCACGTGATCAATTTCGAAATGCCAGAAATGCCTGAATTATATATGCACAGAATTGGTAGAACTGGTCGCGCTGATGCTTCAGGAACTGCAATAAGTTTTGTCGCACCTCGTGAAGAAGAATTCAAAGTGGAGGTCGAAGTACTTATGAATATGGAATTGGCAATTGAGCCTTTCCCGGAAACCGTTGAAGTTTCATCTAAATTAATCGAACCTGAAAAGGATAGACAACCGATTAAGTTTTTGATGAAAAAACAAAAACTTGATGGAGATGGTGCTTTTCAAGAAAAAAGCAAAAAGAACAAGAAAGTCAATTTGGGTGGGCCTGGTGTTACTAAAAAGAAAACCCACGGTTCAGTAAATAGAAATATGCTAAAAACCAGAGATAAAAAGAGAAAAGACAAGAATAAATAGTCCTCAGTTTCTAAATCCTGATATTTTTAAATCATCGGGGTCACAAGATAAAATATAAAAACGGGTTAAAAATGTTTCCATTTTTAACCCGTTTTTTTTTGTGAATTATATTGATTCTCAAGTTTAATTATTAGTAAAAACTAAACAAACCGGAGCGCATAATGCTGTTTTTTTTCCAGTATCAGTAAGTAATCCGGTCTTTTTATCTCTTTTAAAAATTACCACATCATTGGTATATTGATGTGATACCAATAGAAAATTTCCGCTTGGATCAATTGTAAAATTTCTAGGTCCTTTTCCTAAAGTACTGGTTTGTCCTTTCAAAAGTAATTTTCCATTTTTTAAAATTTTAAAAATTGTAATATTATTGGCTTCACCACGATTAGACGCATATAAAAACTTCCCGTCAGGCGAAATATGGATATCTGCAGAACTAAATGTTCCTTTGAAATCTTTAGCTAAAATAGTCGTTTCATCAATCTTTGTCAATATTCCGTTGGAGTAACTAAATACCGTTAACGCACCGTCGAGTTCCTGTAATAAATAAACAAACTTTCCATTTTTACTGAATGTCAAATGTCTTGGTCCACTTCCAGATTTTACTGAAATACTGTCTTTTAATTCTAAAACAGTATGTTCGGCATTAGGATTATAGCCATAGGAATACACTTTGTCATTCCCTAAATCATTAGACAAAACAAACTTTTTATCTGGAGAAAAATGAACCATGTGTACGTGCGGACCTTCTTGCCTTTGCGCGTTAATTCCTTTACCATAATGCTGGATTACTTGCTTGGCTTCAGTAAGACTTCCATCACTATTTTTACCAAAAACAGAAATATTGCCACCGGAATAATTGGCAACGATTACATTTTTATCATCGTTTATAATGTAACAAGGATCAGCACCCTTTGAACTTTGCTTGTTGATTAAGTCTAATTTTCCGCTTGATGGATTGTAACTAAAAGAACTTACCGTGCTCTCGGCACCAAATTCATTTACGGAATAAACAAAATTATTCTCTTCTGAAACCGTCAAATAACTCGGATTTATAACCTTTTCAGTAGCATTTTTAAAACTAAAATCACCTGTTTTCGAATCAAATTCATACACATAAATTCCTTTACTGTCACAACTTTGAGTATAGGTTCCAATCAGTAAATTGAATTTATTTTTTTGTGCATGAACACTTGTAAAAATGAAAATTAGTAGAACAATAGCAAACGGCTTTTTCATGTTTTTAAATTTTATTGAAAAGCTAAAATACACATTATATCCATAATGAATGTCAATTGTTTATTCCTTTGAAAAATTATAACAACTTCAACCAAAACTGTCAACAAATTTGTATTTTTGACTCACGAAATTCAATGAACTTCATTGAAAATAAAATCCAGTGAAGTAAACTCAACCTTAGAATGCATTTTAAACATCCCGAAATTTTATATTTTCTGTTCTTGTTGATTGTTCCAATTTTGGTTCATTTATTTCAATTACGCCGTTTCAAAAAAGAATATTTCACTAATGTTCGTTTCTTAAAAGCTCTTTCAATTCAAACCAGAAAAAGTTCTAAAATCAAGAAATGGCTACTTCTCGCCTGTCGTTTATTACTGCTAACTTGTATTATTATAGCATTTGCACAACCTTTTTTTGAGTCAAAAGACAGTAAAAATGCAAACAACGAATTGTATTTCATTTTAGACAATTCTTTTAGCATGCAAGCCAAGGGCAAAAAAGGGGAATTGCTAAAACGAGCTGTTCAGGAACTGCTAGAAGAAACTCCGGAAAACGTCAATTTTTCTTTGCTCACTAATTCCGAGAATTATTGGAACACCGATATAAAGTCGGTTCGTAGTGCTTTACAAAATCTAAAATACAGCGCCACTCCGTTCCAATTAGACAATATAATGGCCAAAATAAAAGCGCATAAATCGGCTTTTAAAAAAGATATCGTTATCATTACCGACGCTGTTGGTCTTGATAAAAAACAACTGAAAAATAGCGATGTAACTGATTCTCCCTTATTTATAATCCCAAAAGCAGAACAAAAAAATAATGTATCAATTGATAGCGTTTTCATCAATAAAACATTGGACAATTTTTATGAAATTAGCGTCCAAATATCCGGTTATGGAGATGATTTTAATCCGATTCCAATTTCTCTATACAATGAAAATAAGCTTATTGCAAAGACGATAGTAACATTAGACACGAAGAAAAAAAATCTCAACTTTACCATTCCAAAACAATCATTTCATGGTTATTTTTCGATAATTGACAATGGATTGTCTTATGATAACATCTTATATTTTAGTATTTCTAAAACTAAGAAAACTAACGTAATCAGCATTGGAGAACCGGCAAAAAGCAACTTCCTTTCCCGCATTTACACCAGTGAAGAATTCAATTTTAGCAATTATACCTCAAGCGCATTGGATTACAATAAACTGGAGGAACAGGACGCAATTGTCCTCAACGAATTAGATGAAATTCCTCAAGCGTTGGCAACCACAGTGAAATCTTTTGTAGAAAAAGGCGGTAATTTAATTGTGATTCCTTCAGCAATAAGTTCTATTACCAATTTAAATTCTTTTATTTCGAATTTTGGAAACCTGAGATTTAATTCTTTAGAAAACAGAGAAAAACTGATTACTAAAATCAACTTTAATCATCCTATATTCAATAGCGTTTTTGAAAATAAAGTGACTAATTTTCAATATCCAAAAACAAAAAAATCGTTCGTATTATCAAGTTCAAGTTCTGCTGCTTTGTCTTATGAGGACCAAAGTGTTTTCTTGACTTCGATAGCGAATTCGGTTTCAGCAGTTGCAGTTTTTGCAGCTCCTATCAACACCGAAAATTCAAATTTTCAGCAATCTCCATTAATTGTACCTACATTTTACAAGATGGCGATGAACAATCAAAACAACGGTGTAAATGCTTTGACAATTGGGAATAACAATCCACACTTGACAGAAGTATCGCTAAATAAAGACGCTATTTTAACGGTAAAAGGCTCGGAGGAACAATTCATTCCCATCCAACAAATTCTGAATAATAAAGTCAAAATGACTTTCAATGATTATCCGGAACAAGCTGGAAACTTTAGCATTTTCAATAAAAAAGAATGGATTGAAAACATCAGTTTTAATTATAACAGAACTGAAAGTAATTTGGCTTCAGCCAATGACAATATTTATTCTGACTATAAAACAATCGAATCCATCCCATCGCTATTTGACAATTTACAAACTGACAGGACTGACAATCAAATTTGGAAATGGTTTGTTATCTTTGCACTGTTATTTCTGATAACTGAAATGGCAATTATACGATTCGTAAAGTAAATAACGGAGGTTAAATCCTTGGAAAATTAATATGAAATTAGTCTGAAAAAGTTAATACAGTAATATGAATTCCATTTTCCGTCAAAAAAAACATTTTTTACATATGAAATTAATCATCAGAAACGCCAAAATTATCGATTCGAAAAGTCCCTTTCATAATAAGACTGCAGATATTTTAATTGTTGATGGTTTTATAAAAAAAATTGGAACATCACTTCCAAATCCAGATAAATCAGACGAAATACAATTAGATAATTTACATGTTTCACAAGGTTGGTTTGACAGCAGCGTTTCTCTCGGAGAACCTGGTTTTGAAGACCGTGAAACCATATCAAACGGACTTACTGTTGCAGCTAAAAGTGGTTTTACCGCAATCGCATTACAGCCCAACTCCTTCCCTATTATTGATAATCAATCTCAAGTGAATTTTGTTTTGAATAAAGCACAAGGATTTGCAACTCAACTGTATCCTATTGGCGCGTTGAGCAAAGAAAGTGCAGGAAAAGACATGGCAGAATTGTATGACATGAAAAAAGCCGGAGCCGTTGCTTTTGGAGATTATAATAAAAGTTTGCACAACGCTAATTTGCTAAAAATCGCTTTACAATACGTTCAGGATTTTGATGGATTGATTCTTGCATTTTCCCAAGACGAAAATATAAAAGGAAACGGAGTAGCTAATGAAGGTATTGTTTCTACTCGATTGGGTTTGAAAGGAATTCCAAATCTTGCTGAAGAATTACAAATCGCAAGGAATTTATTTCTGTTAGAATATACCGGAGGAAAACTCCACATTCCGACGATTTCGACGAAAAAATCAGTTCAATTAATCAAAGAGGCTAAAGCCAATGGACTAAATGTAACCTGCAGTGTTGCTGTACATCATTTGGTTTTAACCGATGAAAAACTGGAAGGTTTTGATACCCGTTATAAAGTTTCGCCACCACTTCGAACTGAAACCGACAGAAAAGCGTTGCTAAAAGGAATTAAAGACGGAACGATTGATATGATTACATCCGACCATAATCCGATGGACATTGAACATAAGAAAATGGAATTTGATGGCGCTAAAAATGGAACAATTGGATTGGAAAGTGCTTTTGGTGCTTTGATGACTGTATTGCCATTAGAAACCGTAATAGATAAATTGACCGCTGGAAAAATAACTTTTGGTATCGAAACAGAAACTATTAATGAAGGTTTAAAAGCAAATATTACCTTATTTAATCCAGAGCCAAAAAGCATTTTTACAAAATTATCCATTTTATCAAAATCGAAAAATTCTGCTTTTCTAGGTGCTGAAATAAAAGGGAAAGTGTACGGAATTATGAATCAAGGAAAATTAATTTTAGCAAAGAAAAATGAATAATAATAATAATAATAATAATAATAATTCTGAGTCAGGAAAAACTGCTGCCATCACAAGCTATATTTTAGGAATTGGCGTGTTTATAGCGATGTCAATAAACTCAGAGGATAAAAATGCATTTGCCTCCTTTCACATCCGACAAGGATTAGGACTTACCTTAACGTTTATATCACTGGGATTAATCATCAGCAATTTTGACAGTTTAATGATATCCGCTCCCATGTGGATTTTCGTGCTTGTTCTGTGGTCGTATGGCATTACAAGTGCTATAAAAGGTGAAACAAAACCAGTTCCTTTATTGGGAAATTATTATCAAAAATGGCTATCAAACATATCATAATTACAATGAATTTATCTTTAGAATATAAAATACGAGAACCAAAAATAAAATTAGACAAGAATCCACTTTTACTTTTATTGCACGGATACGGCAGCAACGAGGAGGATTTATTTTCCTTCGCTACTGAACTTCCGGAAGAATATTATGTTATTTCAGCGCGTGCCCCTTATGATATGCAATACGGTGCTTTTGCGTGGTACGCCATCAACTTTGATGCGGACGAAAACAAATTTTCTGACCACGAACAAGCTAAAGTTTCAAGGGATTTAATAGCAGGATTTATTGATGAATTGATTCAAAATTATCCAATTGATGAGAAACAAATTGCTTTAGTTGGCTTTAGCCAAGGTGCTATTTTGAGTTACGCAGTTGCACTTTCATATCCAGAAAAAATTCAGAAAGTAGTAGCCATGAGCGGGTATTTAAATTTAGAAATTGTCGCTGAGGATTATCTTAAAAACAGTTTTACAAATTTGAAAATATTTGCCTCACACGGAACGGTAGATCAGGTAATTCCCGTAGAATGGGCTAGAAAAACACCTGCGATACTAGAAAATTTAGGAATAAATATAACGTACAAAGAATATCCAATAGGTCATGGAGTTGCTCCACAGAACTTTTATGACTTCAAAAATTGGCTGGAGAATTGAAGTCGTTTAACTTTTAATTTTCTTTAACGAAATAATATCCTTTAGCCTTTAAGTACGAAGCCGTTTCATCTATGGAAAAATTAAAAACTTGGTTTGCTCTTTTATCTTCAAAAAGCAAAGTAACTTTTTCATTATCAAATTCATATCTTCCAGAAACTACTTCGCTTTTGTCTAATTCTGCGTCGTAATTATCAAATTCAAACCAGCCATTAGTAAAAAAGCTAATTTTTATTGCGGCGGCATGTGGCGTAAACCAATTTCCGAGAATTTCTTTATTTTTATTTTCAAATTCTGTAAGTTCTTCTTCTAATTGTTTGTTTTCTTCGACTAGTTCATTAGTAGCTGAATCCGTTATTTCAAACGCTGTTTCAGTTATTGGTTTCATGATTTCTTTTGTTGCAATGCTATCCGTTTGTTTTACTTCTGCTTCTGTTTTTTTAGAATGGCAACTTGTAATTATTGTTGCTAAAATTGCTAGTACGATTGTAATTGATTTCATTTAAAATTATTTTTATTGTAAAATTATAAATCCCAGTTATTATATATATCAAATTTGCTTAAAAAATCATTTAATCTTGCTTGATAATTTGCACTAGCTTTTTCGGTTATTAGATTTGCTTGCTCGTTAGTTTCAATTTTTTGCAAACCAAAATTACTTTCTACCCAATCAACAAATTCATAATGTGTATCACTTTCTTCATAATCATCGTCATTTTCATCCCTATAAAAATAAGCATTTCTATAAATTGAAATTTCGGTATCAAAAGTTAGCAAATGAATAAGTTGTACCATATTTTCGGCTACTACAAAAATTCCGCCTTCATCGCCAAAAACAACAATTGGGCAGTTATATAAATCATCATCAATCAACCAAAAAGCATAACTGCTTCCAGAACCATTAGCTTTAGCAAATTCAATAAAAGAATTGAAAAAATCAGGATTATCACTGAATGTTTTTAAGCCAGTTTTGTCGTATTCATTAAGATAAAAACCATCTGAAAAAGTATCAAAATCAACTTCATTTGAAAAAAACAATAACTTTTCTAAACTATCCGGAATTTTATAAGAACCAAACTGATTTCTAAACTCATCATTTGAGTTTTTATTGGTATTAACTTCCGATTTTTCGTGATCATTTTCTAGCAAATGTTCTACACTTTCAAATAATGTAAATAATGCAATTCTGCTAATATGCGAATCACCATCTAAAGGCAATTCCCAAAAATATTTTTCTAATGTAAATTTATCATCGGTATAATATTCAATCGAAAACATATAGGATTTATCAGCAATATTTTGCATCACGCCTACTCTGTAATTAAAACCAGCTAATTGCATTTTGAAAATATAATTATACTTCACTCCATTGGTTTCATATTGCATGGCATGATAATGTGCTTCGTTATCGCCAAGAACAAGTTTATCTTCGCTGTAATTATCAAAGACTGCTTCAAAAGCCGCATCAACTTCATTTTTATCATACTTTTTTACTTTCTCTAAGTCTAACATTGAAGTTGTGATGAACTCGCCACTTTCAAAACCATCTTTTAGAATTTCGGAAGGCGAACAAGAATTTGGCAAATACTCTTGGAAAAACTTGTTTTCGCCATCAATAATTACAGGAATTAATGTATAAATTGTATCACCATAACTAGCATACAAACTATCTGCTTTGGCAAAATACATCGACATATCATCGGCGTATGCAAAATGAGCTGTTAAGTTTCCTTTTACATACAAAAGGCCATGATTATATTCGCCCATAACGACTTCGCAAGTCATGTCTCCACCCACATAATGAATGTTTCCGAACAAGTGAATATTTTGAGCTTTTACATCTGAAAGTGCTATTAATGCAGGAGAATTATCGGTATCACATGCCATAATATAGCTTTTCGATTCCAATTTTTTACCTAAAATATATCCTAAAACAAAAATATCAGCATTCTCATTTGTACTGTAAACCAATTCTAATTTTTCGACTTCAACTTCATTGTTGGTATAAAGAAAAAAGGGATTGTCTTCATAATTAGGAAAACGCCAAGTATCTTCGTAAACATCGTAAAGCAAATTACCTTCTAAATCATTTAATTCACCAATAAGTTGATGTGCTTCATGAATATCCAACACTTGAAATTCAATGCCATCAACCATCATTTTGTCATAAGGTTTTACAAATTTCTTATGACGTAATTTTTCCGAATTTTCCATTTCGTTTTGCTTTTCTCTTTCGTCTCGTTCTTTATTTATTAGATAATCCAAATTTTCAGCTGGTACACTTTTTAGTGCAATTTTATACCATTTGATAGCTTCTTTTATCAAATGACTATCAAACAATGACACATTTATACCATATTCACTATATCGATCAATTTTTACATCATCGTTATGCGTATTCTTAAATTGAAGCTTGACCATTGTTGGATTTTCATTCAAATCAATTCTGAAATCATACGATAGCATGTCAAAAACTTCACTGCTTTTATTTTCAACTCCAATTCTTAAGATAGCTCTTTGTTCGTCACACGTTTCTGGTCTTCTAAAACAAAAGTTATACGATCCGCGCCAAAATGAATTTTTATCTCCATCAAACCAATCATAATATAATTCCTGAACAATGGGCAACTGAATCATGTTTAGAATTTCATCAAGCTTTACAACTTTTTGATATTCAATTGCATAATAAACACCTTTTTCTGCTCTTTCAAGAATTTCTATCCAAAGTAATTGCATTATTTTAAACAAATCTGGTCTTTGAAAAATAGAAATTGGCGAAAAAACATTTAAATCGACATTTTTATAATAAGCAATTAATGGTGGATTTTTACCAACTAATCGTTTCAACGGATTCATTTGACGTTTCCAAAAAAAGAATTCAGAACCATCATTTCCATAAACAATTATGGCAGCATCAACTTTAGAACCAGATTGGTTAAAATGTGGTCGCGATATAAAAACTTGACAAGGAAAAGAATCGTCAACTAATGAAGTTCTGAAAACTTGTTCAGGATCATGTTCTGGAATTAAATCAATTAGTTTATCAAAATTGGGAACTTGATTTTGCAAATCTTCTTTGTTAGAAAATGAAGCATCCGAAAATAATTTTGGAATTTCTCCTTTTATAATTTCCTTTGGCGATTCGTAGACAATTGGCATATTATCTATTAATAACTCAATGGCTTTACTTCTATCAAGAAATTGTAACCAAGTGTACCAATCTTCTTGATCTTCCTCTGCATCTCTAATTATTTCATCTGCAAAAAATTGATCCAAAAATTCCATCGGATTTTCTGTCAACATCGAATCTAAAAAAAGATGGTTAATTAGAACATCGCCGTTCTGACCTTCATCAGAAATAGTTTCAGGGTAATGATATTCGTCGGTTTGCAGGAAATAATTAACTTTGATTTTACCTTTAACAGTCAAATCTCCATGATTGTAATCACCCCAAAAAAGCTCATTGACTTGAAGATTTTTCTCAACATAAATCTCTTGACCGCCAACCAACATATTGTCTGCTATTAGATTTCCTAAAACAATTAAACCCATTGCGCCATCAGTGGTGTGATTATAAATATTTTTGGCTGTAAAATTGCCATTTATTATAATCGCAAGTGTGCTTTCTTGTCTTAGATAAGCCGAATAATACTGATTTCTATTTTCAAAAGAAATAAACGGCGTATCTAAGTCGATGTTTTCGATTTCATAATCTCCATCAATTAACAGAAACGAACTATCGCTTTCAAGATTTCCATATTTTACAAGAAGCGAATCTTCTGGAATAAGAATTTTGATATCGTCATAGCTCACAAAACAAATTGAAACAATCGACTTTCCCCAAAGATTTACAGTTACACCTTTTTCTAAAAAAGGAATTGCATCATTAAATCTTGAATCAAAAACGGTAATTTGTTCTAATTTTTCGCATAAAAGCAATGGTGATAAATCTATCGCTGGATCAATCAATGCACTCGGATCAAACGAGTTGAAATTGGGCAAATATTGAACATCTTCTAACGATTTTACATCAAATATATCGTCTTCACCATCCCAATTTGCAATAATTTTTAGGTAAATTTCATCACCACCATCTGGATTAAAATGTGTTATAGAAGCAAGCATTTCGGGTGTAAACTCAAGTTCTTCGCAAAATTCTACAATTTCAGGAATTGGCTTGTATGAGAAATCGGTTTCAATATTATTGTACTTTTTTATTAATTCATCTAGTTCAGTATCAAAAATATTTTTTCCAATGAAAAAGTCAATAACTTGTAACTTGAAATTAAAATCTTTGAATATTATTTTTTGATTTTCGTTCATCATAAAAAATTCAATAGTTGGATTTTAAATATATCTTGAAAACTGAAGAATTCTATTTTAGAAAATCAAATTTCCCTTCAAAAAGATTACCTATTATTGGCAATTTTTCCATCTTTTCGCTATTGGCATTAAGAATTCCAATTACCATAAATGCTAAAAAAGCCAGATTTAAAAAGCTTAAAAAAGATAAAAACGGAACAATTAACGAGATAATATTAACTGAAATCCCAAAAACAATACCAAGAATAGCAAGTCCTAAACTTTGTTTAAGATGCAGTTTTAAAAGTTCATTTCTAGATTGGTTTTGTGTGCCAAAGTAAGCTATTAACCATCCAATAATAGTAACATACGAAATAATAGAAGCTATTTTGTTATTCATTTTAATTTGATTTTTTTAATTAGTTAATCAAATATAAAGAACAAAAAAAGATGCAAAATGACATTATTAATAAGCGTAAAGTTTGATTTGATAAACGTTTTATCGCTTGAACAATTGGTTAATTTCCTGGTGTTTTCGGACAGAAATTGGAATTGAAATTACATCATTAATTTTAATGAAATTATCCGAAATAGATTGAATGTAATTTTTGTTGACAATATAAGATTTGTGCGGTCTAAGAAAAATAGTTGCATTCAAAACATCCTGATAATACTTAAGATTTCTTGATACTAAAATTTCGCCTTTTGTAGTTATAAATCTAGTGTAAGCGCCATCTGCCTGCAATGCAATTATGTTTTTTTCAGCAACGATGTACGTTTGTGTATGCGTGTGCAAAACGATATTTTTTTCTTGGTTTTTATGATTATCGTTGAAGTTTTTTAACATCAATTCGTAATCCGTTTTTTTCTTAATGGTTTCTTTTACTTTTTCTAAGGCTTGTTCTAATTCTTCTGGATTTATTGGTTTCAATAAATAATCTAACGCGCTGTATTTGATAGCTTTAATAGCATATTCATTGTAAGCCGTTGTAAACAAAATCGAAAAGTTCAAATTTGCACATTGGTCTAAAAGTTCAAAAGCATTGCCATCTTTAAGCTGAATATCAAGAAATAACAAATCAAATTGAGACGCATTTATAATCTGAACAGCTTCTTTTACATTTGTTGCTTCGTTTATAATTGCAATTTCAGGCGCAATAATTTGGAGCATTTTTTTGAGTGCCGATGCAGCATTTACTTCGTCTTCTATTACAATTGCTTTAATCATTTTTTAAACAAAATTTAACTTGCGTTCCCCTTGCATTTGGATTATTATTGATTTCAAAACTGCTTTCGTCATTGTTTCCCATTAACGCCAATCGCTTTCTGAAAATGGCTATGGCATGATCTTCTTTGGCATCATTATTTGGGAAATATCCAACACCATTATCTGTAATTGTGAAATGAATTTTATTTTCAATTTCTTGAATATTTATCTCAAGAAATCCTTTGTAATCTATCGATTTTAAACCATGTTCAATTGCGTTCTCAACAAAAAGTTGAAGTAACATTGGCGGAATAAAAACAGCTTCTGTATCTAATTCTTCATCAACATCAATTTTATAATCAAATGAATCATTGAAACGAAATTGTTGCGTTTTGATGTAATTATCTAAAGCGTCCAAATCGTCTGCAAGTGAAATTTTTTCTTTTTGAATAAAATTAAAATTCTGACGGATTAGCTTAGCAAAATTAGCTAAATAACCCGCCGATTTAATCGGATTATTATCCAACAAACTATTTTGAATTGCCGAAAGTACATTGAAAATAAAATGCGGATTCATTTGCGATTGCAATACTTTTCGCTCTAAAACTAATCGTTGCTGATTTGCTTTCAAAGCTTTATTTTTAGTACGTTGCGCCAAAAACAACAATCCGAAAAAGAACAAGAAAAATAAAATTACCGATGTAATAATTATATTCCAATTTCGCTCTTTAGAAAGCTCTAATTCTTTTTCTTTTAGCAAAATTTTCTTTTGATTTTCAATAACGACTTTGGTATCTTCTCTATCTTTTATTGCGATTTGCTCGTCTAAAGAATCTATTTCATTCTTATATTGCAATGCACTTTGAAAATCTTTGGTATTGATAGCATTTTCTAAAAGTTTTTTGGTGATTCTTTTTTGAGCTGGAAAGTTTTTTAGCTTCTCTTCAATCGACTTTGCTGCAATAAGTTCACTTTTTTCGTTTTTATAATCATTCCTAAGTTGATAAACACGGGAAATACTTATGTTAACACTAGAATTTGAAATCTTGAGAGAATTAGCAATTTTCTTTAGTTTATTGAAATATTCTATTGCTTTATCGTACTGTTTTGTTTCGGTATAAACTTGCGCAATGTTTTCATAAGAATTCATAACGTAAATGCTATTCTTCATTTTGAAACTATTTTCTAAAGCAAAATTGTAATAATATAAGGCTTTTTCATATTGACCTCTGTTTTGATAAACACTCGCCAAATTGTTGTAAGTTGAAGCTAATCCAGCAATATTATTGTTTTTCTTTTCGAGTTTGTAGGCTAATGTTAGGTATTTATAAACATTATCCCAGTCTTCTAAAGTATAATAAACATGGGCAACTGTTGAATAACTTGAAGCAATTAAATCGTCATTTTTATTTTTTTTTGCCAAATCTAATGATTCAAATGCCAAGACAATTGCTTTTCTTCGGTTCCCCAAAATAGCGTTAGAGGAAGCTTGTGAAGCTAAAACGTCGATAATTTTCGGATTGTTTTTTGTGTTTTTAAAAAACTTTAAAGCCTTATCATATTCAGGTGACGAAGCCTCGTAGTTATTGATGTTTTGGTAAGAATGTCCTTTTCGATAATACAAAATAGCTCTTAATGTATCATTCAAATCGGCGTATTGAAGTAACGAATCAATCTGTTTTATTGCTTCATTAGGATTTTGAACAGATAATTTTGAAATTCTACTTTCAAATTTTTTGGAATTTTCAGTCGTTTGGGCAAATGCAGAAGCAAAAACCAAACTGATAAAGCAAAATATAAAAAGTTTTTTTCTCAAAATTTATAATTTATAACAAACGAACGTATGAAATGTACTAAGAATTGAATACGACAATAACAAAAAGTACCAAAAACAGTAACATTCCCAAGTTGGCATATCGGTATTTTTTTTCTTCAGAATTAAATCTGAAAGCTTCAATCAATAAAAAGAAAAAGAAAATCACGATGAAAATGAAGTTGAAAATGATTATCAACCAATCGCTATCGCTGCCAACAATTGAAGTATGATCGTAAGGTTCATATATTTTTTTTACTAAAATCGAAAAAACTATACAAACGGAAAGAAAAATTCCAAGTCGTTTTAGAATATGTAAACCAATAGATTTTTTCATTATTAAAATTACATTATTTTAAAATTCTTCATTGAACCAAGTGAAAAAACAAGACCAAAAGTAATTCCTTCTGCATCTTGATATTGAGATTTGTACGGAAAATTATAACCTGCTTTTAACTTGATAATATTAGCAATACTAAAGCCTAAATTTGGATTAAAATACTCTTTTGTAGAAGCAATTTCAGTCATAAAACAGCTCAGAAATAAGTTATTATTTTCACTTGAAAACGGTATAATACTTGCATGAACTTCTGGTAACGATTTTAACTTTCCATTATTGAAAGTGGTGTTGCTACTTATTCCAACTATAAAAAAAGTTTCCTCCGTAAGTTGTGCATCCAAGCCTAAATGAAGATTGTGCTTTTGATTATAAACATAACCAATTGGTATCAAAATTTCTTGCGAAAATGAGTTAAAACCGATTCCCAATAAAACCAAACAAATGATTTTTCTCATAATAAATTAATTACTTTTAATAGAAACTCCAACTAATTTATATCCATTTTCTGTTCTTAAAAACTCAAAGTGATCTTGAACATATTTATATCTTTTTCTGCCATCAATTACAACATTCATAACAGGATATTTTTCGGGAATTGCTTCGACGCAATTGTTAAAAAATAAAGCAAATTCATTTGTTTCATAAATGTAGGGATTTAGACTTTCACTAAAAATTTTATAAACTTTAGAATTGTCATTTAAATCACCTAACTTTTTGATTATCTTAGTTATAACATCAGTTGAGATTTCGTTGTTTTTTGTCATAATCCAACCTTTATCATCATCCCAATAAGAGATTTTTTCAAATGAATAATGCATTATTTTTTTAGAATTTAAATCACTTTTAAAGACTGTTTCTAACCAAAATTTGAATTCTTTTTCATAGTTAATAAATGAATATGTTTTTCCGTTTTTACCTTCAAAATAGTCGCGAATTGCTTCTTTTTCAATCAACTTATCCTCAATTTTAACAGAATACAAATTGATATTTTCATCAAGCCTAAAATTGTCAATAAGAGTACTATTTTGAGTATCAATTAGCGATTGCGTTCCATCTTTCCAAAAAAAGTGTTCGCCGTCTTGTATTTTAGTAGCATCTTTAAGCGTAAACAACATTCCGTTATGCACTCTTGAAATAGCGTTATAATCAGCTGGAATTGCTATATTTCCAATAGCATCAAAAAGTCCAACTTTATCATTTTTATTGTCTTTAAATCTTATAAAACCTTCATTTTCACAATCAAAACCATTATCGAAAATGTATAAGCTATCTATTCCAACTTTTTTTCCAGATTTTGTTAGATGATAATATTTAGTTGATTTTTCAGTTGGTTCAGAAACCGCCATGATTTTGTCAAACTTGTATGCATTAGAAATCATTCCAAACTTAGGTTCAATTTTTACATTTTGCTTATCATCTTTAAAACCAGTCAAGGTTGAATCAGAATTATAAAAGCTATGCCAAATTTCACTTTCTTGAGCAAAACTATAATTAAAAACAAGGAACAATAGTATGGTACTTTTTCTCATTTATTTACTTTTTTTGTTGTCAAAGGCAAATTATCAATCAATGAAAATTGATGTTTTTCCAATAGATGAAAACGGATGATGATTGGTCGAAATTGCATAACCACACATCAAATTGACATAACCTATTCCAAGACCAATTTTAGGAACAAGTACAAAATCAGTTACATATTTAGCTTCCAGAGCAACAGCGAGAATTGAAAGATTGGCTTCCCAACCGGCTTTAAAACCGAAAACATCATTATTATTTTTAATTTCTGGCGAATATTCAAACGAAGTATAATAAGCTTTCGAGAAAAATCCGGTGCAACCAACAAAGTTGTTTATTCTGGCAAAACCAATCTCTGCTTGAAACGATTTCTGAACGTCAAATCCAAACCGCAAACTGTTTGAAACTGACTCACTATGATGATGCAAGTCACGATTTACAACAGTAATTGAATCTTGAACTTGTGCAGACGAAAATTGACAGAAAAGTAAAAATAAAATTAATTTTTTCATTAGATGATATTTCAATTTATCTCTTTCATTTCTAATAAATCAACAGCATTGTTTTCTATTAAATGCAATTCAAGCAACATACCATTATACAGTTTATCAAATGTTAGTTTAGTATTGTGTAAAGTACAATTCCAACTATCAATTTTAATAAATTCAGTAATTACAAAAAACCTAAAACCTTTAGTAAGAAGCTGTTTTTCAATACTTAAAACTTTAGTTTCAACCACTAATTTATGTGTTGCACAAAGGTTTTTCTTGGATTGCATATAAAATGAAAAAACATATTTATACAACAGGAATAAAATTACCAAAAAGACTATTGCCAAAATCATAAAATTTTCTTCCAAAAAAAGAATCACTAAAATTGAAACCAAAGGCAATCCGATAAAACCTAAAAAAATAAGACGAAAATAAAATGCCCTTTTTAATTGTTTTTTTTCATTGCTACTTAATACTGTTCTTGTTACTTTCATTGAAAGACATATTAAAATTTTGATAATAATTCATCATCACTATCAGGCTTATCATAAGCATCGGCTTCGGTAAGATGTCCGTCTTCATCACTTATCCTAGTTATTTTTTTTCCTTGACGAAAAACCAATTGCAAACCATGTTCTTGTTCCCAATCGCAACTGCAAGAAACTTGAATATAAACATCTTTATCTCTTCGATGACGTCTTGAAATATAGATTTGGTTGGGTTGGACAAAATTCCAAATTTTATTACTATTTTTTATTTGATGTAATGGTTCGTCACATTCATCATATTCGACCATATCAAGAAAATCAGTGCAATTTTTATGAACTAACGCTGAAATTTCATTCCTGTTATTTTCAGATAAATTAAGGAAATTTGAAAGTGCAGCATCAGCTTCTTCAATGAAATTAACATCTTCATTTGCAGTAAAATCCATAAAAACAATTTCTAAATTTTCCTTGAAATACGGTATAAAAACAGGTTGACTTTTCCACCAATCATCAAATGAATCTTGAACTAAATCTCCAATTATTTTCGAAGTGATTTTTTCCATTTAAAAAAAATTATAAAAAAAATGCAGAATAAATCTGCATTTCAAAGTTATCTAATATGTTGGATAGTTGTTATAAAAATTGACTAACGCACCACTAAATTATATTATCGCATTTATTTTTGATATAAAATTGAGTTAACTGTTTCAAAAGTTACTTGTTCATTATCATCGATAAAATATTTTATCAAAACTTCACCCCAATATTCACCATCGCTATAATCAGCAATAATCCAACGATGATTTAGCAATTTTACTTTATTGATAATAAACTTATTAGCCCCTATTTGGTCTTGACCAATATAAGGATTACCTTTTGGATCTTCATTCAAATCCATCAATTTTTCTGTCACTAATGGAATTATTTTAGCATAATCCATCGGTTTTTTTACATTATCATTGTCAAAATAATTTTGCGCATTTTCATTTTTTTCCAAAGAAAAATAGTTGGCATTTACTAATTGATTCGAAACTAAACTCAAACTGTCTCTTAATTTTTTTGTGGTCTTATCGTATCTATTTTGCTCAAATGTCACCTCTTTGCTTAAGAACATATAGGTAAAAATAGTCGAAAGAACAGCCAAAATAGTTAGATAAAGGAATAATGATTTTTTCATTGTAGTTAAAATTAAATTTTAATTTCTAAATTATCGTATGCCAGAAAAACATTTTCCGGAAGATTTTTTTGAACTTCTTCATGATATCCCATAATGTGGCTAATGTGTGTGAGATATGCTTTTTCCGGTTGCACCAAAGTTATAAAATCTAATGCTTCTTTCAAATTGAAATGTGTATCATGGGGTTCTTCCCGCAACGCATTTATTACCAATACTTTTAGATTTTTCAACTTTGCAATTTCACTGTTTTCAACAGTTTTCACATCTGTTAAATAGGCAAAATCATCAATTCGGTACCCAAAAACCTGAAGATTTCCATGCATCACATTTATGGGAACAGCTGTTTTATATCCAATAGAAAAGGATTGATTATTGACCACTTCGATAGTTTCCACAGATGGCGCACCCGGATATTTATTGACTGTTTCAAAAACATAATCGAAACGCTTTCTTAAATTATGAATCACTCGCTGGTGCGCATAAATTGGCATTTCACCTTGTTTAAAATTAAAAGGTCGAATATCATCAATTCCAGCGGTATGATCTGCATGTTCATGGGTAAAAAGAATACCGTCCACTTTCTGACAATTAGACGAAAGCATCTGCTGTCTGAAATCAGGTCCGCAATCGATAACAAAAGAATAATTTCCCCAAGAAATCCATACAGAAACGCGCAGTCTTTTATCTTTAAAATCAGTGCTTTTGCATACGGGATGATTGCTCCCAATAACAGGAATCCCTTGTGACGTGCCTGTTCCTAAAAAATATACCTTCAACTTTCTTGATTTTATTTGCAAAAATAGGGTTAATTATCTTTCATTAGAAACCTATTTCACTAACTTTGCAAAATATTAGCCATATTAAAAGAAAATGGACACAGCAATAAAATTAAAAGGTGATAAAATCATCGAACAAATCCCTTCTATTAAAGATAAAGCACTCCGTATCAATTTGAACGAAAATATTTACGGAACTTTTGCGGAAATTGGAGCAGGACAGGAAACTGTAAGACATTTTTTCAGATCTGGTGGATCTTCAGGTACAATTGCAAAAGCAATGTCAGCTTATGACAAAGACTTTAGTGATGCTGTATATGGCATTGAAGAAGATGGTCGTTATGTCACTGAAAGCCGACTTAAAAAAATGCTTTCTCATGAAGTAAATCTGATAGAACAAAGATTAAGCAGAGAAAAACATCCTAACAAAATGTTTTTTAGTTATGCTAATACCGTAGCTACTATTGATTTTGCCAAACAATTCAAAGGACATGGTTGGGTTGGAATCAGTTATCAAATTGAACCGGATGAAGACTACAACGAAATCATTCTTCACATTCGTTTTAAAGAAACTGATGTTCGTTTGCAACAGGAAACTCTTGGAATCCTTGGTGTAAACTTAATTTATGGCGCTTACTACAAATACAATGATCCCAAACGTCTTTTGCGTTATTTATACGACCATTTAGATAAAGATCAACTAGAAATAGATACGATTAACTTCTCGGGACCTCGTTTTGCTGATGTAGACAATCGTTTGATGAGTTTACAATTAGTCAAAAATGGAATGACTGATGCCGTGATGTTTAATCCTGATGGAAAAAACATACTTCCTGCAGCCATACTTTATAAAAAAAACATTCTTGCTTTTAGAGGGAGTTTCCGTCCCGTTACAAAAGTAAATATGGATATGTATGAGAAATCATTGAAAATGTTCTTGAACGAGAATAAAGTAAATGCTGAAAACACACTGGTTGTTTTTGAAATTACATTATCAAATTTACGATCCGATGGTGAGATTGATGAAAGAGATTTCATGGATCGCGCCGAATTACTGTGTTCACTTGGACAAACAGTAATGATTTCAAACTTTCAGGAATACTATAAAGTAGTAGAGTATTTTGCGAATTACACCAAAGCCAGAATGGGATTAGCCATGGGTGTGAATAATTTAGTAGATATTTTCGATGAAAAATATTACCGTCATTTAAGCGGTGGAATTCTTGAAGCTTTTGGAAAATTATTTTATCGTGATATGAAAGTATTCCTTTATCCAATGATTGGAGAAAATGGAGAAATTATTACTTCTGAAAATTTGAAAGTACATCCTAGAATGAAAGAACTTTATAAATTCTTCAAATTCAACGGAAAAGTAGTTGATATTAATGATTATGATCCTACAATTTTAGAGGTTTTCTCCCGTGAAGTCTTGAACATGATTAATCATGGGAAACCAGGCTGGGAACATATGCTTCCTTCTGGTATTGCAGAAATAATTAAAGAGCACAGACTTTTTGGATTTGATCCAAACAAAGTCTTAAATGAAAGCAACTAATAGATTAAAATCATAAAAAAGTCCAGAATTGCGGTTAAATATAACCTCAACTCTGGACTTTTATTTGTCCATCAAAATCTAAATTCAGTTTTAGAAATTTAATTAAATTGCACTAGCAACTAACTCCTAAAAACGCAACACGAATACTTATTTTAGTATTTGAGCCGCATGCGCCTTCGTTTTTACATCAGAAATCACCTCTTCAATGATTCCGTTTTCATTTATTACAAATGTAGTTCTGTGAATTCCATCATATTCTTTACCCATGAATTTTTTAGGTCCCCAAACACCAAAAGCCTGAATTACCGATTTATCTTCATCAGCAAGTAATGGAAAGGGAAACTCATACTTGTCTTTAAATTTGGCTTGTGCCTTCGCTGAATCAGCGCTTACGCCTAACAATTCATAATTATTAGCTTGAAATCGCTCAAAATTGTCTCTTAAATCACAAGCTTCTGCTGTGCATCCGGGAGTACTTGCTTTTGGATAAAAGAAAACGACTAATTTTTTTCCTGAATAATCCGCTAATTGATGTGATTTCCCGTCTTGATCTACGCCTGAAAAATCAGGGGCTTTATCTCCTTTTTTTAATGTTGTCATTATTTATATTTTTTATTTATTTGAATTGAAATTGAATTTTGCTTTTGCAATTGAAATTGTTTTCCTTTACCACTCAAATTTAATGAATAATGAATAAACAAGAACGTGTAACTTTTGTTATAAATACGTTAAAAGAACTTTATCCTACAATTCCAATTCCACTGGATCACAAAGATCCATATACATTATTAATAGCTGTTCTGTTATCTGCACAATGCACCGATGTGCGAGTAAATCAGATTACACCTTTGCTTTTTGCAAAAGCGGATAATCCATATGATATGATAAAAATGTCTGTGGAGGAAATAAAGGAAATCATTAGACCTTGCGGCTTATCGCCAATGAAATCAAAAGGAATTCACGGTTTATCACATATTTTAATTGATAAACATGGAGGGAAAGTACCCCAAAGTTTTGAATTTCTAGAAGAATTACCCGCAGTAGGACATAAAACGGCCAGTGTCGTGATGTCGCAAGCTTTTGGAGTTCCTGCGTTTCCTGTAGACACACACATTCACCGCTTGATGTACCGCTGGAATTTAACAAATGGAAAAAACGTTATCCAAACAGAAAAAGATGCCAAACGGATTTTTCCCGAGGAAATCTGGAATGATTTGCACCTTCAGATTATTTGGTACGGAAGAGAATATTCTCCGGCTCGCGGATGGGATTTAGAAAAAGATATTATTACCAAAACAATTGGTCGAAAAACAGTCCTCGATGCATATTATAAAAAATAAGTTGTCTCAACACAAAAAACCGCTGATTCACATTAAGAATCAGCGGTTTTTTTATGTTTGTTATTACCCTTTAGAAAAGTAAAAACTGACTTTTTATCAATCAATCAATAAAATTCTAATTCGAAATAATTTCGAAACTTTTGTTGTCTATTTTTATTATGGTTAATGCTTTTGAAAAGCCTAATAAAAAAGAAATTGTTTCTTTACTTGGTTTCATCGCTTGAGCAACTGATGATTTTTTTGAGTAAGTTTTTGCCATAAAGTAATACATATTTGTTTTCTATTACAACGCAGCAAGTTTTAAAATATTGTTAATTGGTTAAAACAATTTGGTGCTTGTCAATTACCTTTCTCAAATTCATTAAAGCATAACGCATTCTCCCTAAGGCAGTATTGATGCTCACTCCGGTAGATTCCGAAATTTCCTTAAAACTCATGTCTTGATACATTCGCATCACTAAAACTTCTTTTTGATCCGCTGGAAGTTCTTCAATTAATTTCTTCAAATCCATTTGGACTTGTTCCGAAATTATTTTATTTTCTATCGTCATAGAATCATCAGACATAATTGAGAAAATCGAAAACTCCTCTGTTTCTCTGAACATTGGCATTTTTTTGGTTTTTCGGTAATGATCTACCACCAAATTATGGGAAATACGCATTACCCATGGTAAAAACTTACCTTCCTCATTATAAGAATTTGATTTCAAAGTCTTTATCACTTTGATAAAAGTATCTTGAAAAATATCATTGGTAATATCTCTATCCGGGATTTTAGAATAAATAAATCCATAGATTTTTGATTCATGCCTTTTTATTAGTTTAGCTAAGGCATCCTCATTACCTGCGACATATTCCTTAACTAATGACGCGTCTGGGAGTTGTATATTAACCATAATAATACTTTTTAGTTTTTAATTAAAATTGAGAGTTTTCTCTAAAAAGTAATTTTCTATTATAGGCTAAATTGGATTACGTTCGTTAAGTTTTCAAATTTAGCTAATTATTAATTTAAGATGCAAGTAAAATTAATAAAAATTAACATATCAATATTAAAATTTGTTAAAATTTTTCTTCTTTTTTTACATTTACCAACCAAATAGCATGCCGTTGAATAAAAAAGAATAGTTTATGTCAAGGAATTCTTAAAAATAAAAAAACTAAAATAAAGTCTGATTGTTAATCGATTAGAATCAAACCTCATTTTAGTTTCAACTATTTTACTGTTTGTGTACCATTATTGGTAGACTCTAATGTAATCAACTTTGAAGTCCTGCGGTAGAATATTGTCATCAACTTCTGGACCACCAAAATTTCCACCTATCGCCATATTGACAATAAAATAAAAGGGCTGATTATAGGGCCAAATTGCTTCTGTTTTATTTTCAGGCTGAAATGTGTACACTAAAGTATCGTCCACAAAAAAATCAATTTTGTCTTTCGTCCATTCCATTGCGTAAATATGAAAACCTTCCTCAATATCATCAAATCTCGTTTTCTTTGTATTGATAGTATTTCCATGGCTGTCCTGCGTGTGCAAAGATGTAAAAACCATATTAGGTTCTTTCCCAACATATTCTAAAATATCGATTTCACCACATTTAGGCCAGCCAACTTCATTTATATTTGAACCTAACATCCACAAAGCAGGCCACACACCTTGTCCAACAGGCAACTTAGCTTTGACCTCAAAACGACCGTATTGAAACTCTTTTTTGCCTTTAGTAGTAATACGTGTGGAAGTGTATTTATTCCCTTCTTTTTTAGCAGTAATAACTAACTTATTTTTAGCAATCTTGTGATTTTGTTTCGTGTACAATTGTCGTTCATTGTTCCCCCAACCGCAATTAGGACAACCATCGCCAAGCTCAAAATTCCAACTATTTTCGTTTAAAGTTTTACCACGAAAATTTTCTTCCCAAACCAATTTTCGTTTGTTCTGCTGTGCAAATGAAAAATTGACTACAAGTAATAGTACTAGTATTTTTTTCATTTTAATTTAATTAGAATATTGAAAATCACCTTCCAATTTTGTTACTGAACTTCCTCCGATGAATACTTTAAAATCTCCAGCTTCTGCTTCCCATTTTCTGTTTGCAGTGAAATATTCGATTACTTTTTCATCGATTGTAAATACCACCTTTTTGGTTTCGTTGGGTTGTAATTCTATCATGTCAAATCCTTTTAACTCCTTAACCGGACGCGTAATACTTCCTATTAAATCTCTAATGTACAATTGAACCACTTCTTTTCCTGCAACTTTCCCCGTATTTTTTAAATTTACAGAAACTTCAATTTTACCATTTTTCGAAAATTTATTGGAGGATAATTGTAAATCCGAATATTCAAATATAGAATAACTCAAACCGTGACCAAAAGGATACAAAGGCGTATTTTTTTCATCAATATAATGAGACCAAAATACACTTTCAGGTTCGTTCATTACTGGTCTCCCCGTATTTTTATAATTGTAATAAATAGGAATTTGACCTACGTTTCTTGGGAAAGTCATTGGCAATTTTCCGCTTGGATTATAATCGCCGTATAAAACCTGCGCAATTGCATTACCGCTTTGTGTTCCTAAATGCCATCCTTCGACTATTGCAGGAATATTTTCATCGGCCCAAGGAATTGCTAATGGACGACCATTATTTAAAACCAAAACAATGTTAGGATTGACCTTATAAACTGCTTCCAATAATTCTTGCTGAACACCTGGCAAACCAATATCGGCTCTACTTCTTCCCTCACCAGATTGTAAACCGTGTTCTCCCAAAACCATAACTACTACGTCAGCTTGTTTTGCAGCTGAAATAGCTTCCGCAAATCCACTCTTATCCGTTGTATTGATTTTAGTTTCCCAAATAAATTGTGTTCTTCCCTCAGTAACATCAGCTCCTTTTACATAGGTGAGTTGATTTCCTGAGTACTTTTGTAATCCTTCCAGAACCGAAACAGCCGAATTATCATCAGCAGCGATTCTCCAACTTCCCAACGGACTCGTTTTATCATTTGCCAAAGCACCAATTAATGCGATTTTCTGGTCTTCTTTTTTAAGAGGCAATAATTCCTTTTCATTTTTCAAAAGCACGATTGACTTTTTAGCTACATCCAAAACTCCTTCTTGAAATTCTGATTTTCCAACGGTTGCCAGTTCTCTACTTTCATCACAATATTTATAAGGATCATCAAACAAACCCAATTCGAATTTTACTTTCAATATTCGTCTTGCAGCATCATCAATAACACTTACTTTGACTTTGCCTTCTTTGACTAATGCAACCAAATGTTCCACATAAGCACTAGATTCCATATCCATGTCGGAACCTGCATTAATCGCTATTTCAGCCGCTTGTTTGCTGTCCTTAGCATAACCATGAGGAATCATTTCGTTGATAGATCCCCAATCCGAAACTACGAAACCATCAAATTTCCAATCTCTTTTTAAAACTTCTCTTTGCAAATAGGCATTTCCTGTTGCAGGAATTCCATTCAATTCATTGAAAGAGTTCATAAAAGTTCGTACACCTGCATCAACTGCCGCCTTAAAAGGCGGAAAAATGGTATTTTGCAACACGGTTTCGCTTATATCAACGGTATTGTAATCTCTCCCGGATTCGGCAAAAGCATATCCTGCAAAATGTTTGGCGCAAGCCAAAATAGTATTCGACGCTGCTAAATCTTCGCCTTGAAAACCTTGCACACGCGCAACGGCGATTTTACTCCCTAAAAACGGATCCTCGCCGGCGCCTTCCATAACGCGTCCCCAGCGGGCGTCTCTGGAAATATCAATCATGGGTGCAAAAGTCCAGTTCAATCCAACAGCAGCGGCTTCTTCAGCTGCAATTGCTGCCGACTTTTTCATCGCTTCTAAGTCCCAACTTGCTGCTTCAGCAAGTGGAATTGGACTTATGGTTTTATAACCGTGAATAACATCAAACCCAAAAAGTAACGGAATTCCCAAACGGGTTTGTTCTACCGCTATTTTTTGCAATGCTTTTACATCTTTAACTCCTTTCACATTCAGCATCGAGCCGACTAAACCTTTCTTTAGGTCTTCGTATTTTTTAGCCGCCTGACCTTCTTTTGGAGTTGGACCAGTAATATCCCAAAATCCGTTATACTGATTGAGTTGCCCTACCTTTTCTTCGAGAGTCATCAACCGGAGTACTGAATCTACTTTAGTCTCTAAAACATTTTCTTTGGAAAAAGCAACAGGCGATTTCAAGATTTTATTACTGCAACCTGCAACTAGTAGAGCTGCTATAGCAAATGATGCTAACAGGGATTTATTTTTCATCTTTATTCAATTTATTATATTTAAAAGGCCGAAATAAATTTCGACCTTTTTATTTTCATCATATCAAATTATTATAGTTTTAAACTTGTAAAAAAACATTAGTAAAAACTAAGATTATATTCTTTTTTGAAATAGCAAACGTACACTTTAACTATTTAAAAAACTTAAATTTAATTAATTGTCACAGAAACGTTATCGATATTAGCAGTTACTTTGCACCCTGCATCACCGCCACAAACTGCTTCAATTAAGAACGATAATCCTTTAGACACATCCGCATTTGAAGGTATTGTGAAAGTACCCGTAAATGTTGTCCATGTTGAAGTTAAAGTAGGAGTTGGATTGAAAACATGTGTAAACGAAGCTCCAGCAGCACCTTCACCAAAAAGTAGAATATTAAATACAGCACCTGGTTGTACAATAGAACCTTTTACATCAAACTTAACTGTTATTTTGTCCCCAGATTTTACCTTTCCAGCACCAACAGCTTCTTGTTTAAAGGCTGGATTACTTGGTCCATTTGTCGCTAATTTACCTGACCATGTTCCTCCATTATTACTTGTTGTATTATCTAAAGCTGCAGTACCTCCATTTTGAAAAACAATCCATCCAGAAAGCGCTCCTGTTTCAAAATCACTGTTTTGTGCTAATCCTGTAGTCGTTCCTGACCCACCAGTACCGCCTCCTGAACCTTGTAAAAATAGAGATACATTATCAATATTTACTTCACCAATTGCTGCACCTAAATCAAACAATACACGTGCATCGCTTGCGCCAAAGTTACTCGCTGTTACAGTAATTGTATATTTCGTACGAGTTGTAGTAATATTTACTGTCTGAACCGTATTAGAAAAATCTCCTCCACTCAATCCTATTCCTGCTAGGATAGATCTTGCTCTATCTGACCATGCATCAAAACTCAATGTGTATGTTGCGCCTTGTAATATCGCTAATTTCTGACTTACATTGACATCATAAGAATTTCCTGCAGCGGTCACGTTTACCGAATAAAAAGTATCACCGTTTACAGTTTTAACTGGAGCAGGATCAGTACCAACTCCAATAATCCAAGAGCTGCTACCGCTTTCAAAATTACCATTAGTTAATAAACCATCATCAAATGCGCCAGGAATAACTCCACCACCAGTTCCTGCATATATTTTAAGGTCATCGAAATAATAAGTATCTTTATTATTTGCATTCAAATCAAAGAAAAGAACTATTTTATTAAACTTATTGGTTTGAGAAGCTGCAAAAGGAAACGTTAATTCTTCCCACTCACTGGTTTTTGTTGTAGGGACTTCTAATTCTGTGTTATTATTTGGATTACCAATTTCTTCTAATTTAATCCTAACTTTAAAGCCAGGTTTTGCAGAATAAACTTTCATTTTCAATCCTCCGTTAGTATTGAAATCTAATTTGGCATTTAAATTAATTTGTGTGTTATCCCAGGGATTGTTTCCTAATTTTGTAATTTTACCCACTTTACATGAGCTATTTAATGCATTATCGAAACTAGGGTTTGACACCCATGCAAAATCAGCCCCGTCATTTATAATAGTTCCTGCTGCAGGTTCTGTTTTAAATGTCATATTTAAAGTTGCGGCATCAATTGATTCTAGTGCTTCAGAAGTACAAGGAGTAGTAGGAATTGTAATGGTAATTTCGTCCTCAAACGTATCCGAACCACCTGCTACATTATTTGCTATTAAAACGATTGTATACGTACCAGCAGCATATGACTTTATAGGATTTATTTCAGTAGAAGTCTCACCATCTCCAAAATCCCATTCGTAGTTTTTAGAATTCTCTGAGATATTTATAAATGTAACTGTTCCTGTTGCTGGATTTACTGTATATGTAAATCCAGCAACAACTTTAGGATATTTAGAATCATCATTTGTACATCCAAATAAACATATCGTTAAGATCAAAATTGCAATTTGCTTAGCGCTATTGATTAAGTATTTCATAATTATTATATTTTGGGTTAATTGGTATTATTTTTTATAAACTCTTACGTAATCTACTAACATAGTTTGTGGAAAGACCGTTTCGCTATTTGGAGAACCAACAAAAGATCCTCCTACAGCCAAATTAATGATGATGTAAAAAGGTTTGTCAAACACCCATTCTCCTGTTACATCACTTGGTGTAATTTGATTGTATAACACATCATCTACATAGAAGTTAATATATTCAGGTCCCCACTCTATGCCATAGACATGAAAACCAGTATCAAAACGATCATTTAAAAGATTATAACTTTTTGATATTGAATTCCCACCTGAATAACCTGGACCGTGAACTGTTCCTAAAATTGTTGTGGGATTTTGTCCGCGATATTCCATAATGTCTATTTCCCCACATTGCTGGCCAAACAACAGTATCGGAATTAGCCCCTAATAACCAAAAAGCAGGCCATATCCCTTGCCCATAAGGCACTCGTATACGCGCTTCATATCGACCATAAGCTTGTTCAAATTTACCTTTAGTCAACAATCTTGCAGAAGTATAGGAAGAACCATTAAAAGATTCTTTTCTTGCAGTGATAAGCAGTACACCATTTTGTACCGTTACATTTTCAGTGCGATCTGTGTAGTATTGCAACTCTCCATTTCCCCAACCATTGTTTCCAGTTCCAATATCATAATTCCAAATTTCGCTATTTGGTTTACCATTAACATCAAACTCATCCGACATTACCAAATTATTAAATGTTGCTACCGTTTGCTTCTCATCAGTTGAACAACTAGAAAATACAAAAAAGGAAAAAACTGCATAAAAAGGTATTATGGATAATTGTTGTGCTCTTATTTTAAATTGATTTATTTTATTCATCTTAAGTATTTTTATTATTTATTAAAACCAATAAATTATTTATAGAAATATAGATTATCAAGTAAAAAATTAATATCTCCTACAAAAACAATTTGTGCTAAATTTCCCTTTTGCGAAGCAATATCACCAGTTAATGGAATATTTATTGAAATCCATTGTCCAGGAGTTATTTGATTTGCAGGAACTGTAAATGATATTTCTTTATCATCTACTGTTGGTCCTCCTGTAAAAATATTTGTATCAATTACACCATTAGCGCCTCTATCTCTTATTTTGACTACAAAAGGTGTATTTGTTGTATCTGCGGTCCAAATATCTAAATGAAGAAAACCCATTGTTGTCGCATTTATTGCAGGATTTTTAAACTCAATACCCACATAATTTAAATCCGAATAATATTTAAAATCATCAAAACCAACTTTTATATCAGACGTTTTAGTTGTTGAACCATCATAAAATCCATTGAAAAAATCAACTGGTACATTTGTATAAGCATTGCTAAACAACGATATTACATTAGCGGCTGCTTGAGTTGGCACAGGTGCAGAACCAAAACTACCAGAAGCTTCAATTGTCAAGGAACCTGTCGCTTTAACACCTGCTACAGCAGCGGTTATTTTGGCTGTACCAAATCCAACAATTGTAACGATTCCTAACTCACTAACTCTTGCAACCTCAATATTTGAGGAACTAAATTTAAAGTAAGAAGGTGCTGCCAAAACAGTTTGATTTATACCCGAAGCCAAATTATAAGTTTGAGTCAGACCATCAATTGTAACATTTGAACCAATGAAACTATTTTCCTTTTTATCCACACCATTAAAAATAGCAGGTTTTGGTTGTGCAACAGTCCCTAATTTTTCATATTTCAATTCATCAATCCAAAAAGTATATCCATTACCATTCTCAGCTCCTTCAGCATACCAAAACATCCCCTTTTCAAGCGTCAATTTAGTAGCATCAGGTATAGGAATTATAACTTTAGTCCAATTTGTAGATAAAGGAACATTAGTCATTGTGACTAAATATTTATTCGCCCCAAAATCATTCCCAAGACCCACTTCATTTAACGTTGCTGCTTGTGTAGATTTAATCCAAAAAGTTAATGCATCATAATCCGATAAATCACGTCCCGTAGCATCCGGAAAAATTGCCCCTGCAAAGGCACCATTAGGATCACCTACTGTTGGAACGTCAAATCGCATTGATGCCGTACCTTTATATTTTACCTCTTGGTCTACTGTAAATGCATTTGCTTTTGAACCACTAAAGGGGAAATAATTTAAACCTCCACTAAAACCATCAATAAAAACTTCAGCTGTTTTAGGAAACGTTGCAAACTCAACATCATCGGAAAGCTCTCTTTCACATCCAACTGTTACAATGAGTATCAATCCCAGTAGGAATATGATTTTTGAATCTCTATAGTTACTCTTTTTCATATTTTATTTTTATTATTTTCCAATATTAATATGTATGTATGTTCTAATTTCCCATTCATTTCCGTTAGGGAATCCTACTGGACTTATTATCGGTGAAGTGGCAAATTCATCAGCAACATTTGGAAGGTAGCGTGGAGAATATTGATCAAGTGTACGCCACGTTCCACGTATACCAATTTTAGTGTCAGGTAATATAAACCAATTAGGCTTTCCTACTGAAGTAGATAAATCTAGCATCAACTGCAAAGGATACGTCAAGTTAAAATCTCGATGATAATCAAATGGACCCCAATCATTAAGTTTTATAGAACTTACTAATTTCGATTTATTATAGATAACTCGTATGTCACCTCCTAAACGCTCCACTAATCTTGCATCTCCACCATTTGCTTGCGCATTTCCAAAGTAAATATTACCTATTAATCCAAAATCAGGAGTTAACTTAGAAACTATACGTGTATTTGATTCCCATAAGTCATGTGCAGGAGCCGAAGTAGGAAAAGCAAACGTTTGTCGCCCATCGGCAAGAATTCCAACAGCAGCATCTTGAGTAGTTGGTAAATGACGAAATACAAATCCGGTACTTACGGCAAACTTAGCGTCCTCCGTCATGTCATTATCCCAATCGTACATCCAAGTCGCAGGTGTTGGATCATAAGTCAACAATAATTCTCCTCCCACTGTTTCTCTATTTCCTCTTACAGCAAATGGATCATCTTGAATATTTCGTAATCTTCCTGGCGCTTGCACATCATTTGGCATAGCCGCCACAATTGGTTTTTGCCACAAAAAGTTTGGAGCAATTTGGAAATTTCCAGTGGTATAAGTAAATCCAGAAAGAACATTTACTTGGTTTCCACTTCCACTGTCTTTTAATCTCCAGCCGGTAAATGTTCTGGTATTATCAGCACCACCATTAGCGACTAAGCCCATAGCTGCAGCTTGTCCGTACCAATTGAATGAACCTTTGGAATACGTTAATTTAGCTTTTCCTCCCCAATTATCAGTTGATTTAACTTCATCAGTATAAATTACATAATTTCCTGGTTGTCCTTCAGTAAATTGAAATCTTCTACCATTTAAAGGTTGTCCACCCCAAATAGCACCAAGCTCAACACCTAAATCTCCAAATTTAGTTTTTGAATAAATAGAAAGTCTTCTTGTTTTAGGTAGCGGAACCGCAATTGATGAAACAGCTTCCGGAGCATCAGCAATATCTTCATGATAAATACCAGCAAGATCAAACCTACCAAGTTTTGTAGCATATTTCAATAGAACTGCTGGATTTGCACCCCACCATAATTGTGGTCCGAAAGCAGCTTTAAAACCTTTTAATGCTCTTTTACCATCAATTTCAAAACCAGAAGTTTCTCCATTATAAATATCTAAATTTGCTCCATAATTTGCCTCAGGATACAATCCGAAAAAATCGCCTTCGTAACCCCAATGATAATGGCCTGTCCTGTAGAAACCTCTTAATTCAAAATCTTTTGCATCCCAAGTGTAACTTGCATTGTAAACTTTAACTCTATTTATATCATCTAATAAAAGGGGACCGTTATCAGTTAATACAGTTCTACTACGACCACGGTTTTCATAAAAAACTTCATCAATTGGATTTTCAGCAACATTTCCAAGTATGCTGAAATTGACATTGGCACGCATGTTTGAAGAAGGATTACCTTCAACTCCTACAAAAAAGGATTGCATGTGGTCAAATCCAAGTTTTTTAGGATATACAGTTGATTCAGGATCTGCAGTTTTCGGGGTTGTAATTAAACTTCCACCAGTATTAAATGTAGTAAACTCAGCTCTCATATTACTAATACGAATTTTTTCGCTACTACCACCCAATAGCGCCGCTTTATCTCCACGAGCTTTTAAAACAGCATCCATTAACTCAATATTTGCAAAAGAATTTTGTATGCTCTCAAGATTTTCGCCTGAAGCATATGGATTTACATTATGTGCTTGCTTCAATGCATAATAAGCTGCACGTGGATAAAGATCATATAAGCCACGTTCATTTGTTGGTCCTTTGGCACAAATACCAAACCACTCTTCATTCATATTATTATTAGTACCTTCTAAATCCAATGAATACCCTCCATTCGACCAAGAGGCATTATTATCATGGATGTCTAGATTTTTAGTTTGACCATATTTCCACCAACCATCACTAAATTGAAACGTAAAACCTCCAAGTGAATTTCCCGCTTTACCAATTCCTGCTGCATTTTCATAAATTTCTTTCCAGTTTCCCACCATGTAATATGCCTGAGACTTTTGATCCTCACTATTATTAATGGTATTAAATGCATCAGCTCCAAATTCTGTAAATAAAATAGGCTTATTTATTTCATTTTTAACTTTTGCAAAAGCATCACCAAAAGAAACACCACGATACATATTAGTACCTAAAATGTCAATGTCCGGACATTCCGTTTTAATGATGTCTAAAAACAATAAGTCTCCATTACAAATCGCTATAGGATGTGAGGCATCAATTTGTTTCATTTCTAAAACAGCTTCATTGAAAAGCTTGTATAATGAATGTGCTCTTACAGTAGATTTTCGATCTTCCAATGGAATATTTTCCGTTTCAGCACCATCCCAAAAAAGACCATAGTTATTTTCATTTCCTAATAAGAATAATAAAAGTCCCGGAGTATTTTTATATTCTTGAACCATATCTTTTGTTTCTTTCAAAAGTAATTTACGAGTTCGAGAATCAGAATATTCGGTGTTAGGCACCCAATTTCCATTTAGAGTTAGTCCGTAACGTCCAAAAGAATGGTTAAGCATAGTATAAATACCATATTTTTCATAAATATATTGAATCCATTTTGGTTGGACACCAGTGTATTGACGAATAACATTAACTCCCATGTTTTTCAACAAACCCATTTCAGAGTCAAGTGCAGCTTTAATAACGTCATCTGGTTGTTTCCATAGACTATAGGAAAAATTAGTCCCAATAGGATAATAATCCCAGTTCATACCGTTGATCATAAAATCTTTTCCATCAACAACTAATTTCATTCCCTTCTCGTTAGAAACGACCGAAACGTTATTAGACTGCGCAATAACAGTTGTTGTTATTAAGAAAAATAGTAATCTTAGAATATTGATTTTCATATTTTAATAAATTTAATTTGATTCTTTCAAAAATTATTGAACGATAATTATTTTAGTGCAATGAGCAAATAAAGTATAAATCATATTTCGCTTATAGTTTCTTGCTCACAATTTTATATTTATCCGAATTGCAAAAAGTCTTAACTAATTGGACTAATTTCTATTTATCAATATTGGTTTATAAAGACAATAACTTGTCTTCAATAATAAGTAAGTACTAATGTAAATTGGTTTCTTCATTTTTTGGCTTTTTATGATATTATAAAATTAATCGGAAACACTAATAATAAATCAAAAAGAACCTCAACAAAAAACATACAATGTAAAAAATTACTGGTTTAAACAACAATACTTAAAAAAGCATTGAAAATTAAGAAGAAATTGTGATAACCATTTTTTCTACAAAACAAAAAAACCACAACAATAACGTTAATGTTGTGGTAATGTATAGTTCTATTTGAGGGAATTGAAGAAAACTATACAGCTAATATGTACTCAACAAGCCCTTGTTCATGCGCTAATTCCATTTTTTTACGCAAACGATATCTTTTTATTTCGACACTTCGTACTGAAATGTTTAACAAAGGCGCCACTTCCTTCGAGGAAAGATTTAACCTCAAGTAGGCACACAATCTCAAATCATTTGGTGTTAAGGATGGGTGAGCTACTTTCATTTTTTTCAAAAAGTCTTTATCTGCATTATCAAAAGCTTCCTTAAAGACACTCCAACTATCCCCTTCTGTAATATTCTTATTGATTGTAGAAATAACTGATTTTATGCTTCTGTTGCCATCGTCTGGTGTTTTCTTTAAATCATCTTTAATGAATGCCAATAACTCATTTTTACTGTTTAAACTCATCGTGGAAACAGCTAATTCTCTACTTTTGGTATCGACATCTTGCGAAAGTTGTTCGTTCCTGATGCGCATCAATTCCTGCTCGTTCTCAAGTTCTTTAATTTCTAATAAAAGATTATTCTCTTCTATCAATTTTTCTTTTTGTTTTTGATAGTAGCTTTTATATGCCTTATGAATAAATCTAGCCATTACAATCATAAGAATTAAATATACTAACAGTGCAATATTTGTTAAATACCAAGGTTTTTCAACCGTAAAAGAATATACCGCTATATCTTCCAGAGGAGAATTAGCAAATTTAGCTCTAACCTTAAAAGTATATTCACCGGGAGGTAGATTTTTGAAATTTACCGTTGATTTAGCACTCCATTCGCTCCACTCCTCCTGAAATCCTTCCAATAAATATTGAAATTCCGCATTGATGTATTTATTAAATTCAGGAACCGTATAATTGATGGTAATATTATTTTCATCATATTTAAAACTACCTTCTCCCTGAATCGAACGATTTTCAGTGCTTTCATTAAGCTTATTTGTAGTTATTGCTGAAATAGAGACGTTATGGTTTTTAAAACTCAACTCGTTAAGATTTAAAATATAATATCCGTCAGTGGTTCCAATCAAATAATTTGAATTAGAAATTTGAGTAATATTTTCATAGCCTAACATCGAATTAGTCAATGAAGCTGGAATAGGAATTACATTTTGTTTCAGCTGATTACTTAATTTACTCAGGGAGAAATAATGAATATAATTTTTTGAAAACAACCATATTTTGTTGGAATTATCCACAATTAATTTTCCTGAAGTGTACTCATCTTTTTCAAAAACAGCACTTAACAAAGTATCTTTACTGAATTGTTTTGTCTTTTCATTCAATTTAAAAATACCTTCTTTATTTGCATAATAAATGCTATTGTTAAACTTTGTCAAACTGGCATTTTTCCCTTTTATAGGTGTTTTATATTTCACAAAAGGCTTTGTTTTCAAAAATTTACTGTCTAATTCCAGCCGATAAACCCCTTTGTATTCATGACTTACGAACACATTCAAATCGTTTGTGATTTCAAAATATTTTGAAGAATAATCAAATCCCGCTATTTTGTTTCTGAAGCCCCATTGGTTATTCGTTTTTGCCAAAACTGAAATTCCGTAATAATTCCCTTGAAGCAAAAGTCCTTTTTGATTCGACACCGTTTCAAATTTCCATGTTCCAGATGCTGAAAATATATTTTTTGCAACAGCATTTTCAATTATAAATGTTCCCGAATCATGACCGCAAAAAAGCGTCCCATCGTGTTCAAACAATGACCAAACCTGTCCTTTAGTTCCATTTACAAATTTGAAGTCATCTTTACTCTGATAACTTTTATAAAATAGACCTTGATTCGTTCCTACATACAAAGTTCCATTATACAGTTTTGAAGTATAAACCGTCCCCAGAATTCCCGTGTCATCGACAAAATTTTGTATTGGAGACTGTAGGTTTATACAATTGATTCCGTTGTCCAGTCCTACCCAAAGATTTTTATCGACATCTTCATACAAAGATAGCGCCGTATTGTTACTCAATCCTTTGTTTTGAGTAATGTGATATTTAATTTTTCCGCTATTGTTTAAAATAAATATCCCATTGGAAACGGTTCCCAAAGCAAAACTCCCGTCTGAAAGCACTTGACTGCTATACAAACTACTCGCTGCTAATTCCGAATCAGCCTCAGTAGAAAATTTAGTCAAAACAGTTCCTACAAGTTTATAAAATCCATTTTGCTGTGTTTGAATCAAAAGCCCTTCATCAATAGCAAAAACATTGACAATTTTATTGGTTTGTAAAATTGGATTATTAGAAACCAAGAGTCCTTTTCCGCTTTCAATTTCAAAAAGTCCTTCGTTTAGTGTTTGAAAGTAGATTGCATTTTTGGTACGGAATGATTTAGTAATATTATTTTTTGGAGCAATAATTTTGAAACCTCCCGTCTTAGTATCATAAATGTAAATCCTATCCAAGGATTGGAAAATTATCCATTGATCATAATTTAAAATATTCCAAAATTGTTCGTCGTCAAGTATCTTATTTTTTAATGTTTTGCTAAGCGACGTATATTTTAGTTTTCCATTTGCTTGTCGGGTCCAAAAACCAAATTCCATATAACAACCCGTAAAAATTTTATTCCCAATCACTTTTACAGAGCGAACAATAGTTTCATTTGGCGATGGATATAATTCCCAATTAGAACCGTTGAACTCTAATAATCCTTCATTATTAGCAAAGAAAACATACTGATTTTGATCTTGAGCAATCATCCAGTTTTGATTTCCCGCACCGTAAATACTAGATGCATATTTTACAATTGGGGGCAATTCTTGAGAAAAAGCACAGAAGGATATTAAAAAAAGAAAAAAGTAAAGTTTTGTTTTCAAAGGGTCTTGTTGTTAATTTTTTTCAAAAATAAACCTAAAATTAGTATTTATTTACGGGATAGAAAACATAAAAACCATACAAGAAGAAAAAAGAGATTTCACACGATTTTTTAAACAATATTTGTGAGTTGTTCAATCCCTTTTCTCTGTTGATAATTGATTACTTTTGTAAAAATTATCATTTTTATGCAAGTTGACCTTTCGAAATTAGATCCAAAGAAAAATATCATAATAAAAGGCGCACAAGTACATAACCTAAAAAATGTAGATGTAGCCATTCCCCGTAATAAATTAGTGGTTATCACAGGACTTTCGGGTTCCGGAAAATCAAGTTTGGCTTTTGATACTTTATATGCTGAAGGGCAACGTCGCTACGTAGAGAGCCTATCGTCTTATGCGAGACAATTTCTTGGGCGATTGGACAAACCAAAAGTAGAATATATCAAGGGAATTGCTCCTGCGATTGCTATCGAACAAAAAGTAAATACGACTAACGCGCGTTCTACAGTAGGAACTTCAACAGAAATATACGATTATCTAAAATTGCTTTTTGCAAGGATAGGACGTACTTACTCCCCTATTTCTGGTCGTGAAGTCAAAAAAAATACGGTTACTGATGTGGTTTCTGATGTAAAAACGTTTGAATTAGACAGCAAATGGTTACTTCTTGCACCCATTCACCTTGAAGAAGGACGAAAACTGGAAGACAAATTAAAAGTACTTTTACAACAAGGATTTGCCCGAATATTAGTAAATAATGAAATGGTACGTCTAGACGATTTACCGGATGTTTTGGATAAAAAAGAAATTTTCCTAATCATTGACCGAATTGTCATTAATCACGACACTTCGGGTGAAGAAGAATTCTATAATCGATTGGCTGATGCGGTGCAAACTGCTTTCTTTGAAGGAAAAGGAATTTGCCATTTACAAGAAGTTAACTCCGATAAAAAGTATTCCTATTCTAATAATTTTGAATTAGACGGCATTACATTTCTGGAACCAAACGTTCATTTATTCAGTTTTAATAATCCATACGGAGCGTGTCCCGTTTGTGAAGGCTATGGAAATATCATAGGAATTGACGCTGAATTAGTGGTGCCAAATACTACTTTATCCGTTTTTGAAAATGCTATTTTCCCTTGGAGAGGCGAAAGCATGAGTTGGTATAAAGATGAACTGGTCAACAAGGCGTACAAATTTGATTTTCCAATACACAAACCATATTATCAGTTATCTGAAGATCAAAAAGAATTAATTTGGAATGGAAATACTTATTTTCAAGGGTTGAATGATTTCTTCAAAGAACTGGAAGAAAAAAATTATAAAATCCAAAACAGAGTGATGCTTTCGCGTTACAGAGGAAAAACTAAATGTCATTCCTGTAAAGGAAAACGCTTGAGAATTGAAGCTTCCTATGTGAAAATCAATGAGAAAACAGTTTCTGATTTAGTAGACTTACCGATAAAACATTTGGTTACCTTTTTCAAAAACATCGATTTAGATGTTTATGAAAAACAAATTGCAAAAAGATTATTGGTGGAAATCAACAACCGTTTGGCCTTTTTAACCGAAGTAGGATTGGATTATCTGACATTAAACAGAAATTCAGCAACACTTTCCGGAGGAGAATCGCAACGTATTAATTTAGCAACGTCGCTGGGGAGCAGTTTAGTGGGTTCTATGTATATTCTGGATGAACCAAGCATTGGTTTACACCCAAAAGATACCGAACGACTGATAAAAGTATTGCTTTCCTTACGCGATTTAGGAAATACGGTTATCGTTGTAGAACACGATGAAGATATCATGAAAGCCGCTGATATGATTATAGATATTGGTCCGGAAGCGGGAACTTTAGGCGGGCATTTAGTCGCCCAAGGGACGTACGATGAAATATTAAAATCGACTTCACTTACCGCAAAATATTTGAACGGAGATTTAGAAATTACCGTCCCCAAAAAACGAAGATCATTCAAGAATTTCATCGATATAAAAGGAGCTCGAGAAAACAATCTTCAAAATATTGATGTTACTTTCCCATTGGATGTGTTAACAGTAATCACTGGAGTTTCTGGAAGCGGAAAGAGTACACTTGTTAAGAAAATCCTTTTTCCTGCGATGCAGAAAAAGTTGGAAAACGTAGGAGAAAAAGCTGGACAGTTTACTGAAATGACAGGCTCTTTCTCTCAAATTAAACATATTGAATATGTTGATCAAAACCCAATAGGAAGAAGTTCCCGTTCTAATCCTGTGACGTATATTAAAGCGTATGATGACATTCGGGAATTGTATGCCAAAGAAAAGCTATCAAAAATAAGAGGGTATCAAGCGAAACATTTTTCTTTTAATGTTGATGGCGGCAGATGCGAAACCTGCAAAGGAGAAGGTTCTATTAACGTAGAAATGGTTTTCATGGCCGATGTACAATTGCCTTGTGAAACCTGTAATGGAAAACGATTTAAGAAAGAAGTTTTGGAAGTCGCTTTTGAAGGTAAAAACATTCACGATATTCTTACGATGACCATTGATGATGCCATTGCGTTTTTCATTGCGAACAAACAAACTAAAATCACTCAAAAACTACAGCCTTTGCAAGATGTGGGATTGGGTTATGTGCAATTAGGACAATCATCTTCTACACTTTCCGGTGGTGAAGCGCAGCGAATAAAACTAGCTTCCTTCCTGGTGAAAGGAGCGACAAAAGATAAAGCTTTGTTTGTTTTTGATGAACCTACAACGGGATTGCATTTTCATGACATCAAGAAACTATTGGCTTCCTTTGATGCGTTGATTGACAAAGGTCATTCGATTATTGTTATTGAACACAACCTTGATTTAATAAAATGCGCGGATTGGATTATAGATTTAGGACCTGAAGGAGGAGAAAATGGAGGCAAATTACTCGCGGTAGGAACTCCAGAACAAGTTGTGAAAATAAAAGAATCTGTTACTGGAAAATATTTGAAAGATAAATTATAAATATTATCCCATATAACATTTTTCTTCAAAAGGATTTCCGTCTTCATCAATTGCTATCAGAATTTTTTTAGCTTTTGATGAAACTTGCGTAATGTAAATCCAAGCTATGGACCAAAGTCCAAACGTAGCACAAAAGATGCAAAAATTAAAAACATGGTCCACCTTTTTTTTCTTCTTTAATAAAACCGCATAGGGTAATTTATCATTTCGTTCTAAAACTACAAATCCATTATTGGTTTTATCGGTTAGAATAGATGTAAATTTAATTAAATCAGCATCATTTGCGTTTATTGCGGAAGAACTATTTTTCATTGCGATTCGTCTATTTTTTTGCGGTTATACGTTTATATAACTTTCACAAAAATAATAGCAAAATTAAAACTCCACAATACCCACTTTTAGTGATATTTAAAATTTTTAAATAAAAAAAGACTTTTCATAAATATGAGAAAATGAAAGAGTTATTTCCTTTATCTATCAAATAAAAATACTAAGAAATAATTTTTAATTTCTTAAAAACCAAATCAATAGCTTGATTTATTTCGACAGAAATAACAAATTTGTAATTAATATAAACATATAATAGGGTTATTAAAACCGATTTCAGGACAATATTAATCATTGGATTGAAAGGGAACTCCCAGAAGTAAAACATTAAAAACAACAACAGTGTTATTGCCAGAGAATACAATGTTTGTTTGGTAAATGGATACAAATGCAAACGTTTAACTACAAAAAGCAATTTGGCTATACTATATAAAGTTATTGATAATAATGTAGCAAAAGCAGATCCCATAATTCCGTACAAAGGAATAAAAATCATGTTTAATCCAATGGCTACAACTACTAAGAAAACTCCTAGAAACAAAACAGCTCGATAATATTTAGTATTAAAAATAATAGCATTGTTATTCCCTAATATCAAATCAAAATATTTAGACAATCCAATCATAAACACAACTAAAATCCCTCCGCTATATTCTTTGGGAACCATTTCATACAACTGATTGATATTGACAAAAATACCCAACATCACAAAGCCACCCACGACTTGTAAATTTATTGACGTTTTTTTGTATAAAACATTTAACTCATCGAATTTGTTATCATGCATCAGTTTTGCAGTGATGGGATAAACAATTTGATGCATCGCCCGACTTGGAACTGATATTACCAAAGCAATAAAGGTTGCAATTGAATAATAGGCTATATTTTCGATAACCATATATTGATTCAGCATTATTTTATCGCCATCCAAAAGCAAATTAGCCACACTTCCTGATAAAATAATATAAAAAGTGTACTCCATCAAACCTTTTACGTTATGCGGAATTGTAAATTGAAAACTTGGTCTTTTGATATAAAAGGCATATCCCATTGTAATAATGAGTGCCAAAAAATAAATACCAGCAGTAATGTAAACAAAATCAACTACCGTTAACCATTTATAATAGACGCCAATCAACGCTAATAACGAAAACAACCTTAGTCCTACTTCTTTGACAAAATTCCCAAAAACGGAGTGCATATGAACTCTGGCCCAAGCATAAAAAATTTCAAAATAAGCCATGCACAACCCTATAAATGGAATAAGCCAGATAAAATCCTTGACCACCGGATTTTTCTTTGAAACAAAGAATAAAATATCATCGAAGAAAATATATCCAATCAAAATTAAAGGAATCGATAAAAGCAATGGAAAAAGTACGGTAAAGGATAAAAATCGAGATCGTTCTTCATCAGTTTGATATTGGGAATAAAATTTCACTAACGTATTTTGCATTCCTATTGCAAATAAAGGCATGATAACATTGGCAACTGAAAGGATATAATTCGTTAAAGCATAATACGTAGCGCCTAAAAAAATAGGGTATAAATACAGCGTATTTATGGCGCCAATTCCAAAACCCAAATAGGTAATTATCGTATTCTTTAAAGATTGATTTAATACTATTCCCATTATTTATCATGCGAGGTATTAAGAAACCACGCTTTTAATTTAAACTTTTAAGCAATTCAACCAATTCTTTGGTTAGGTTTCTTCTGGAATAGTTTTGCAATCCAACTCCATTTGATTGTAATTTGCCTTCCAAAAACTGATTATAAAATTCCAAAATTACACTTTTAAGTTTCATTTTCTCCGAATAATCAAAAAATATGCCTGTATTGGTATTCGTAATAATTTCGGCAAAGTCAGAATCCTTGGGACCAATGGCAATAATTGGCAGGTTTGAAACCATATACTCAAATAATTTTCCGGGAATAATGCTTTTAGTATCTTCAGAATTGATTTCGATGAGCAACAAAACCTGCGATTTTCGTTGGTGCGCAATCGCTTCTGCATGAGAAACATAACCCAAATTATTCAAATAGGAACTAAGTCCAAATTGAGAAATAGTTTCTAAAACTTCCTGACTGACTGCGCCGATTAGTTTAATTTCTAAATGTGATTTGAAATCTGGAATCTCATGTGTCAGTTCAATTAAACTTTCCCATAAAATCGAAGGATTTCTTTCGGAAAGAAAAGAACCAATATGTGCTAAACTAAATTTAGTATCTAAAGTTTGTTTTTCGACTTGTTCCGTGTCATAACCATTCGTTATTACCGAAATAGGTTTAGTGGTAATCGCTTGAAATTCAGTTTTGGTAGTTTTACTCGTGACTATAATTGTGTCCGCTGTATTCAAAACCTGATGTTCCAGAGCTTTATGTTTTTTGGCAGCAAAACTAGATAGTCGCAAGGATTTATGATAGCCAATAGTCGTCCATGGATCACGGAAATCCGCAAACCATTTTAAATCTAATTTTTGTTTCAATTCTAATCCAATCAAATGCAGACTGTGCGGTGGTCCGGAAGTTATGATAGTATCGATATCATTGTCTAAAATGTATTTCTCCAAATAAGCAACCGACGGTTTAACCCAAAAAACGCGCGCATCCGGAATGAAAAGATTCCCACGAATCCAAAGAAAGGTTTTGTCCAGAAAAGATTGCTTTTTCTGATTTGGAATAATTCCCGAGCTGATTTTTTTGGTTTTGTTTTTCGAAAGAAAAGAAGCCAGTTGATACGGTTCAAAAATTTTCTGTTTCAGAATAATTGCTTTATCCGAAACTTGTTTAACCAAATTTTCATCAATAATAGGATATGTAGGATTCTCCGGAATATAAACAATCGGCTGAACGCCAAAGTCTGGTAAATACTTGACAAACTTAAGCCAACGCTGCACGCCTGGACCGCCCGCAGGTGGCCAATAATAGGTAATTATTAAAATTTTCTTTAGTTCCAAAGTTAGATTTTTGTCGTAATTGATTTTAAATCCATAAAAAACAAAGTACTGTTTTTAAACAATCCTTTTGAAATAAAGTATAAAACTGGTACTGATGGCAGTAACAATATAAATCTAAATTTATCCGGATTAATGAAATATAGCGTTAATAAAACGCCAATAATAATTCCTAAAAGAAAAAGCCAAAACAATATTTGTTGAAACGATTTTAAACGTAATAATTCTTTCATAATTTAATATTTAAACTTTCTTTCTTTCAAAATAAATCCCGCCAACTAAAAGCAACAGCATTCCTATGGAACTAATCAACGTTATGGTACTTCCGGTTTTTACGACTTGTGGTTCAAACTTAAATTCTATTTTGTGTTTTCCTGCTGGAATTTGCAATCCTCTTAAAACGTAATCAACTCTAATATGAGACACACTTTTTCCATCAATATACGCGTTCCATCCTTTTCCATAATACATTTCGGAGAAAACGGCTAAACCTTCTTTTGAATTGTTTGATACATATTTCAAGTAGTTAGGTTTATAATTTTCTAAAGTTATAGTCGCTGAACTGTCTTTGGCGAAAGCCATATTTTTAATTTGAAAATCTTTAGTATTTACAACTGCCACATTTTTAGAGTCTAAACTATCCAACGCTTTCATCTCTTCATCAGCAGAATTAACCAATTTTACTTGGTTTACAAACCAAGCATTTCCATTAGCATTTGGGTTTGAAGTTGGAAATTCTTTTCCTTCTTTATTGGTTTGAATCACATATTTTACGTCCAGCATATTAAGGATTTCCATATTGTTATTGGCAACTTGGTAATCAAATAACTGTTGCATTCTTCGTGGTTTCACCGCACTGTAACCGCCAATCGATTTATGAAAATAAGAGGCTCTCGCACTGGATAAATTCCCCGAAACTTCGAAAACTCTATAATGTGAGGTGTCTTTTAGAATCTCAACATCCGAAGGGGACTCTTGAAAAGGAACTTCTACTTCTCTTCCGCTAACGAAATCTTTTCCTGAAACATAATTTTTATCCACGAAAAACAAATCGGAAACCATCAATAATCCTACGATTATAATAGCCGTGTTTTGGGCAAATCGATCTTTTATCGACATCCATAAAACGCCTGCAGTTACCAAGATAAAGAAACCCGAACGTAATAAATCAGCACTGTACAAACTCATCCTATCCTGCTTCAACGCATTTACAAAATCTGGACCATAGGTTTGTTGAAAATAAGCATCATTACCCCCAGAAAAACTGAACATACTTTTGCTCAAAAACAAGATAATAATAATTCCAAGACCTAAAATTGATGTTTCATATAACGCTTTCCATTGTAGTTTTTTATCCAATTGAAAGAAAGACTGCAATCCCATAATTGCCAAAACAGGGAAACACAATTCAAGAATAACTTGTATCGAAGAAACTGCTCTGAATTTATTGTACATTGGAACATAATCAATAAAAAAGTCTGTCAATAAAGGGAAATTTTTCCCCCAAGAAAGTATCAACGCAACCACAGCTCCCGAAAGAAATACATATTTTATTTTGCGTTTATCAATGAATAAAGCCAAGATTCCCAAAAAGAAAACCACCACTCCTATATAAGCTGGCGCCGCGACAATAGGCTGATCGCCCCAATAGGTTGGCATTCCGGAAACAAAATCAACAGCTTGGTCTTCCGGAACACCCTGACCAATCATAAATTCGAACATATTGCTATTCCTCCCTACAGCTTCATTATTAGAACCACCAAAAAGTCGAGGTGCTATAAGATTAAAACTTTCGGTTATTCCATAACTGTATTCAGTGATGTAATCATGTGTCAGCGCACTGCTGTTTGTATTTTTTGAACCATCAGGATTATAACTCAATTCACTTTTTCCACGCGTACTGAAATCAGCATATTCGGCTGTTGCCAATAAATTAGTCGCATTTGCTCCAAGAGCAAAAATTCCCGCTATGGCTAACGTCCCAAAAGAATACAACAGCGATTTATATTCCTTTTCTTTGATTTGCTGATAAAAAAAATACCCAGAAAGAATCAATAAAAAAATCAATAAATAATAGGTCATTTGGAAGTGATTCGCATTGATTTCTAATGCTGTCGCAAAAAGGGTTATCAATCCTCCCAAAATATATTTTTTTTGAAAAACCAGAATAAATCCAGCGATAACAAGTGGCATATAAGCAATAGCATGCGCTTTAGCATTATGACCAACGCCGAGAATGATAATTAAATAGGTAGATAAACCGAAAGCCAATGCTCCAAAAAAGGCTTTCAAAGGATCGACTTTTAAAACGAGCATCAAACCGTAAAATCCAAGAAAATACAAGAATAAATAATCCGCAGGACGCGGTAAAAATCGTAATGCATCATCTAAAGCGCCAATGTAATCGTGTGGATACTTCGCTCCTAATTGGTACGTTGGCATTCCGCCAAAAGCTGAATTAGTCCAGTAAGGTTCTACATGATCCGTGGTCCTAAAGTCATTTTGCTCTTTGGCCATTCCGGTATACTGTACAATATCCGATTGAAAGATTTGTTTTCCTTGTAATACAGGATAAAAATAGAGTATTGAAACGAGTACAAAACCAAGTATGGCAAGGGCGTGCGGATAGAACCTATTTATTATTTTCAATTTAAAAAAGTTTGGATTAGAATAAAAAATCTGCTAATTACGACAAATTTAATCTATTTCTTCGTAATCAACATAATCTCCCACTTTTTTGGTTTCACGTGGATTTTTAGTATTTGCAGTATTGTAGATCACTTCATCCTTACTTTGTGTTTTTTTCCAAGTATTATCTTGTGCTTGCTGTTGCTGCTTCTGCATATTTTCACCTGCTTTTTCGACTACTTTTTTAACTATTAATGGCAAAAACAATTTTGCTAAAAATCTAAAAATATAGTAGAAAGCAATCATATAAATTATTGCTTTTATAAAACCCATAAAGGAAGCTGTTTGCATATAAATGTAATTTTTTCCAAAAATAATAAATCAACCGTTCAAAATTAAAATATCTCTCTTAAATAAATAATAAAATATAGTACATTTGAAAAGCGTTATTACTTTTTAACTCAAAAAAAATAATATGTCCAAAATCAAAATCTTACTGATCGTTGCTGTTTTAATGATTCCAAGTATTCATTATGGCCAATATACTGATCAAATCAATTCGAACAGACCGGGCGAAACCATGTCGGCATTTGCCGTTGGAAAATCAGTAATCCAGATAGAAACAGGCGTTTATGGTATCAAACAAAATCATAGTTTGTTGAATTATGATGCCAATGGTTTTGGGATTGACGCAACCTTAAGATGGGGATTATTCATGGAAAAATTAGAATTGATTGCCGACATACAATACCAAAACGAGAAATACACCACCTTATTCAACAGTTCGAAAAGAGCAGACTTCAAGCAAACCGTTTTAGGAGCTAAATATTTGATTTACGATCCTTTCAAAAACTCCCAGAAAAAGGTCAATCTTTACAGTTGGAAAGCTAATCACGGCTTCAGATGGCGCCAATTGGTACCTGCCGTTTCTGTTTTTGCCGGAGCCAATTTAATAATGGCAGATAATCCATATTCCTTTTCTGCAGATTCTAGCATCTCCCCCAAAATAATGTTAATAACTCAGAACCATTTAGGTGACGGAAGATGGGTTTTTGTAACCAATATAATAGCTGATTATATAACAACTGACTTTCCTAGTTATGGCTATGTATTGACTTTAACCCGAGGATTTAATGATAAATGGTCCGGATTTGTAGAAAATCAAGGCTTCAAAAGTGATTTTTACAGCGATGCCATTGTTCGCGGAGGAGCCGCTTATTTATTGAATAAAAACATGCAAATTGACGCTTCGATTAGTACAAGCTTAAAAGACACACCTTCTGCCCTATACGGCGGTATTGGTTTTTCATGGCGTTACGATGGTAATTATAAAGAAGTACGCATAAATATTGACTCTGGTGACTCAGGAAAGAAAGCGGAGAAAAGAGCAAAAAAGACAAAAAAAGGATAAACATAGAATTTCAAAAATAGAATGATTACAATACACGAAGCAAAAACGAAAAGCGAATTAACTGAATTTATAAAATTCCCTTTTTCACTATACAAAAACAATAAAAACTGGGTTCCGCCGCTAATTGGTGAGGAATTAGAAGGATTTGATAAAACTAAAAATCCCGCTTTTGAAACTGCAGAAGCGTATTTTTATGTGGCTAAAAGAAATAACGAAATAGTAGGTAGAATTGTTGCAATCATCAATTGGAGCGAGGTAAAAGACCAACAAAAAATGAAAGTGCGTTTTGGATGGTTTGACGTAATTGATGATATTGAAGTGACCAGAGCACTTTTAGAAAAAGTGTATGAATTAGGACGAAAAAACAATCTGGAATATGTTGAAGGCCCGATGGGTTTTTCAAACTTGGATAAAGTAGGCGTGCTTACCGAAGGCTTTGACACGATAGGAACGATGATTACGTGGTACAATAATCCGTATTATGCGACTCATTTCGAAGAATTAGGTTACGTCAAGGAAAAAGAATATATTGAAAGTAAATTTCCTTTTTCAAACGTAAAACCAGAGTTTTTTGAAAAGGCAAATGATTTGGTTAAAAGAAGGTATCAATTAAGTCCGCTTAATTTCAAAACTACCAAAGAAGTAATGCCACATGTGGATAAAATGTTTGATTTATTTAATAAGTCTTATGCGTCTCTATCTTCATTTGTAGCCATTTCGGACACGCAAAAAGAATATTTCAAGAAAAAATACATCAGCTTCATTAATCCTGAATTTATAAAATTTGTGGAAGACAAAGACCATAATATAGTTGCTTTCAGTATTGTAATGCCGTCCTTTTCTGAGGCGATTCAAAAGGCAAAAGGAAAATTATTCCCGTTTGGATTCCTTCATTTACTCCGAGCCAAAAAGCAAAGTAAAGACGTGATTTTTTACCTTATAGGTGTATTGCCAGAATACCAAAATAAAGCGGTTACAGCCATTATATTTAAAGAATATTACGAAACTTTCAGAGAGAGAGGGATCATAAATTGTTTCAGAACTCCCGAATTGGCTGACAACGCCGCAAGTATTAATTTATGGAAACATTTTAATCCTCAAATTCACAAACGACGATGCACTTATAGAAAAGAATTGTAATTAAATTGCATTTTTTTGCAAAACTAAAAAATCCATCAACGTCTCACTGATGGATTTTTTGGTTTTAATTATCACATGTTTTTAATAAAATCACATTTTACAATCTACTTTTGACAAAACTATACTTCCATCAAATTTTAATTGTTTTTTATCTTTGAAAGTCACTTTGCCTTTATTGTAATCAACCACATCTCCAAAACCTTCAACATAAGAATCGCCTTTTTTTAAGAAAACAACTTCGCGGACCGAAGAAGTTCCTTCGGACATAAAAGTATAATCCGCATAAAGCGTATCACCTTTAAGTTCCCCAACAAGTGTTCCTTCGCTTTTATCTTTCTCATAAAAATTATAACTTAAGTTTCCTGAGGAAAGCTCACCGTTTTTTATCTTCAAAGTCAACGAAATAGTATCCTTTTTAAGAATTGCCTGGTAACATTCTTGAAATTCTGATTCTTTAACAACAATTTTTTCTGAGGCAACAAGAGGTTCTTCTGTTGCCATTTCTTTTTTACAAGAAATAAAAAAAGTCATAAAAACGACACCCAATATAATTTCTTTTTTCATACATTTTCAACTTTAGTTTACTAAATATACGACTTCTTGATGGAATACCTTTCAAAAAAAAATCCATCAGCCCGAAGACTGATGGATTTACATATACATTTAATGACTTAATTATGCGTCCAAATCAACCTTTGTTCTGCTGGCGATTTCCTTGTAAGTACCATTTTCTAATTTTTCACGAATTGCTTCAAAAGCAGTTAGTGTTTCAGCAACATCTGATAAAGTATGAGACGTTGTAGGAATCATTCTCAACAAGATAATCCCTTTTGGAATCACAGGATAAATAACAATCGATAAGAAAATCCCGTAATTTTCTCTTAAATCGTTAACCATAATCATTGCTTCTGGCACACTTCCTTCAAGATATACTGGAGTTACGCAAGTATTTGTATCTCCAATATTGAAATTACGCTCTCTCAATCCGTTTTGCAACGCATTTACATTTTCCCACAATTTATCTTTCAATTCCGGATGATTACGCAACAATTCTAATCGTTTCAAAGAACCAATTGTTTGTATCATTGGCAATGCTTTGGCAAACATTTGAGAACGTAAGTTGTATTTCAAATAATCAATGATATCTTTGTCAGCAGCTATAAAAGCACCAATGTTAGCCATTGATTTAGCAAAAGTAGAGAAATAAACATCAATTCCGTCTTGGCAACCTTGCTCCTCACCTGCTCCGGCACCTGTTTTTCCAAGTGTTCCAAAACCATGTGCATCATCAACCAACAAACGGAAATTAAATCTTTCCTTCATGGCAACAATTTCCTTTAATTTTCCTTGTTGTCCACGCATTCCAAAAACACCTTCAGTAATAAAAAGAATTCCTCCTCCTGTTACTTCAGCTAATTTTGTAGCACGTTCCAAGTTTTTTTCCATACTGGCAAGATCATTATGACGGTATGTAAAACGTTTTCCCATGTGCAAACGAACACCATCAATAATACAAGCATGCGCATCAACATCATATACAATTACATCATTTTTTGTAACCAAAGCGTCAATTGTTGACATAATCCCTTGGTAACCAAAATTCAATAAATATGCCGATTCTTTCATAACAAAAGCTGCCAATTCATTCTCTAATTGCTCATGATATTTAGTGTGACCGCTCATCATACGCGCTCCCATTGGGTAAGCCGCACCAAATTGTGCTGCTGCTTCCGTATCTGCCTGACGCACTTCTGGGTGATTAGCAAGACCTAAGTAGTCATTTAAACTCCAATTCAAAATGTCTTTTCCACCAAACTGCATTCTTGGCCCCAACTCACCTTCCAATTTAGGAAAAACAAAGTAACCTTCTGCTTGTGAAGCCCATTTTCCTAAAGGTCCTTTATTGTTTTGAATCCTTTCGAATAAATCTTTTACCATAATATATCAAGTAATAATTTTAATTTTAAGAAGTTGCAAAAATAATTATTTAAATTTTATAAAGGACTTGAAAGTAAATTTATTTTTCAAGCTTTATCGTAATGTCTCTTTAGTACTAATTTCTGTTGTTTAATTTATGATTTATGAGATTATGAAATAATGCGTGATTTCTTGCCATGGTCACGCAAAATGAACTAATCGAACTTAACAAGGATTAGACTAAACCAGAAGCTTCGAGTCGTTTTCAATGATAATCTTTGTATATTTGATTTATAGAATTATAGTTTATGTCTGACAAAATAATAAATGAACTGGAAGAACTACTCCACGCGAACGTAGTGACTAGAGAAACCGCCGAAAAAATACGCGAATATTTCCACCAAAAAAAGGAAGAAAACCACAACAGACTTTCTTCTATTTTTGGAATTTTGGGAGCTATACTCGTTGGACTTGGAATTATTCTTGTTTTCGCTCACAATTGGGACAATCTTTCCCGATTAACTAAAATAATCCTATCGTTCCTTCCGCTTCTAATTGGTCAATTACTATGTGGGTATTCTCTTTTAAAAAAATCCGAAAGTACTGTTTGGAAAGAAACTTCGTCCGTTTTTTTATTTTTTGCCATCGGCGCAAGCATTTCATTAGTAACTCAGGTTTATAATATTCCGGGAGATTTAAATTCTTTTATAATTACCTGGATGCTATTGAGTTTGCCGCTGGTTTATCTGCTTCAATCCTCAATAGTTTCTCTCCTATATATTGCTGGGATTACGTATTATGGATGTAATGCTAATTACTTTACCTATCCAAGTACTCATTCTTTTTTATATTGGTTATTGCTTTTAGGAATCGCTCCTCATTATTATCAGCTGATCAAAACCAAAGCATTAAGCAATTTTACGTTGTTTCACAACTGGTTTATTGCTGTTTCAATTGTAATTTGCCTCGGTACTATTGCCCATAAAAATAGTCATTTACTACATTTAGGCTACATGAGTTTGTTCACGATTTTTTATTTCATTGGTAAAACGTCATTCTTTGACAAACAAAAATTAAAAAATAACAGCTTTCTGATTATTGGAAAACTAGGAATACTTTATCTATTACTCCTATATAGTTTTAAATGGTTTTGGAATAAATCTTTTTACAAAACAGATTCAATTTCAGAAACATTGCTATCGATAGAATTCATAACTGCTTGTGCACTCACATTGATTGCCGCTCTCTTATTTTACAAAAAAAACAGGCAAACGAATTTTAAGGAAGTTTCTCTTTTAGAGCTTGTATTCTTGATGAATATCCTCACTCTTAATAGCGGCTATGAGTTTTCAATAGTGGCAAATGTAATCGTATTATTTATTGGCATCTTCGAAGTCAAACGCGGCATCAAACTAAATCATTTGGGACTATTGAATTTTGGATTACTCCTTATTACTATCCTTATTACGTGTCGATTTTTCGATACGCATTTAAGTTTTGTCCTTCGGGGAATTCTATTTATAATGATTGGTTTAGGATTCTTCTTGGCTAATTATTTCATCCTTAAAAAAAGAAACCAAAATGAAAAATAAGAAAATCACAGTCCTAATTTTCATCTTGGTTGTTATCGCTCAATTATACGTTCCATTGCAAATGATGTTCAATCAGGAAGATATTATGAAAACTGGAACAGAATTCAAATTTCAGACAGCTCCAATAGATCCTTATGATCCTTTTAGAGGGAAGTACATTGCGTTATTCTTTAAAGAAAGAGAAATCACGGTGCAAAACAATATTAAATGGAGTAACGGTGAAACCATTTTTGCAACACTCACTATCGACAAAAATGGGTTCGCCAAAATCAGTTCTATTTCTAAAATGAAACCAAAAAATAGCGAATCGTATATTAAAACAAAAATTAGTTTAGGGTATATGGACTCCAAAATAATAATTGATTTTCCTTTCAATCGGTATTATATGAATGAAGATATTGCGCAAAAATCCGAAAAAATCTATCGGGAATTCTCTATTAAAAAGAAAAACGAAACTTACGCTTTGGTGGCTGTAAAAAATGGCGAAGCAGTATTAAAAGATGTTCGAATCAATGACGTTTCAATTAAAGATTTGGCATCCAAAAAATAAAAAAAATACAATTCAAAAGAATAATCTGTACCTTTAAATACGAAAATCAATATTATTAGTAAAATGTCACAAGATACAAAAGAATTAAAATTAGCCGTTCTCATTGATGCTGACAATGTTCCGTACAGCAATGTAAAAGGAATGATGGAAGAAATTGCTAAATTTGGTACACCCACCACCAAACGTATTTACGCCGATTGGACAAAACCGAATGCCGGAGGATGGAAAAGTGTCTTATTAGAACACGCCATCACTCCTATTCAACAATACAGCTATACGGTTGGGAAAAACTCTTCGGATTCAGCGATGATTATTGACGCTATGGATTTATTGTATTCCGATAAAGTAGATGGATTTTGTATTGTATCCAGCGACTCTGATTTTACACGTTTAGCCATCCGATTGAGAGAATCCGGTATGAAAGTCATTGGTATTGGCGAACAAAAAACGCCAAACTCATTCATTGTAGCCTGTGACCGATTTATTTACATCGAAGTTTTAGATGGCGCCATTAAAAAGAAATTACCGAAAAGAACCGCAACCGATACTAAAAAAACAACTCCAAAAAGCTTAAACAAAGTCGATTTACATACTATTGAATTGATTGAATCAACTATAGAAGATATTGCTGATGACAGTGGCTGGGCATTTTTAGGCGACGTAGGAAATTTGATTGTTAAGAAAAAACCAGAATTCGATCCAAGAAATTATGGCTTTTCTAAACTTACTCCTATGCTCAAATCATTAACTGACATATTAGAAATCGACGAAAGAGATTCTGATAAAAAAGGAATCAAACACGTTTATGTGCGATTGCGTTTTAGTTAAACTAATTCTTTAATCGCATTATATAACGTTTCTTTCTTAATTGGTTTAGACAAATAATCATTCATCCCTATTTCTTTGACACGATCTTTTGTGGTTTCCATCACATCGGCGGTAACTGCAATAATTGGAATGTTACTGTTGTGTGGTCCAGCTTCACCATTTCTAATGGCAATTGTTGCTTCATACCCATCCATGATTGGCATTTGTAGATCCATTAATACAATATCAAATTGATTTGTTTTAAATGCATCCAGTGCTTCCTGACCATTATTAGCATATAAAACTTTTGTATTCAACCATTTTTTGGTTATTACATCAATAATCATTTGATTCATTTTATTATCCTCTACTACTAATATGCTTTTCCCTTCCAAATCATAAACTGCAGGTACAGCAGCAACTATTTCCATTTGTGATTGTACTACAATATCAAAGTCTATACTAATTTTAAAATTTGTTCCTTTACCTAAAACACTTTTTACTTCAACTACGCCACCTTGCATATCAATTAAAGATTTTACAATGTATAATCCTAATCCTATTCCACCATATGCCCGTTTATTGTCAATGCTATTCTGACTAAAAGAATCAAATATTCTATCTATTTTTTCATTTTCAATACCAACACCCGAATCAGTTATGGAGACAGTTAGTCTAACTTTGTTATTGGGTATTACTTTAGATTTAATATCAAAATCAACAAAACCTACTGAAGTAAATTTAATAGCATTATTCAGCAAATTATTAATAATCTGTGAAAACCTCGACTCATCCCCAATTACTAAGTTTGGAAAACCTTCACTTTCAGAAAAATTAAATTTCAACCCCTTTTCTGTGACTCTCAGCTCCTGCGTTTTTCTAATTCGAGTCAAAGTCTGTAATGGATTAAAAGCTAAATTATCTAACTTCAATTCTTTTTTCTCAATTTTGGAAAAATCAAGAATATCATTAATTGAATTTAATAAATTTTCAGAGGAATTTTGAATATTTTCGCACTTTTTATTAATGGATGTGTCAATATTTTTCTCTAAAATGTCTCTGTTTAAATTCATAATCACATTCAAGGGTGTTCTCAATTCGTGGCTAATATTACAAAGCAGATAACATTTTAAATCTTTAATTTCTTGCGCTTTAATCAAAGCCTTTTCACTTAAATTATTTTTTAAAATTCTTAATCTAAAAAGATAGACAACCTCTCTAATTGTAAATAAAATCATAGCAAGTGCTATTGAAATTTTAGTACTACTTTCAATTACTGTAGTTGAATCCAATATTCCATAAATTTTCAAAGTATAAATTAAATAGCCCACAAATAGGGAGATATTTCCTAATACAAAAAATATTATTATCTTATCTTTTCTATTTTTGAAAGTTAGAAGCGCAAATCCAATTAATAAAAACAATATAAAACCGAATAAATTTGAAAGAATTAAAAATAAGGCAAAATGTGTTTTAAAAATACACTGTAAAGGAAACAAACTAATATTTAAGACATAAAAAATTTGAAAAACATAAAATAATTTTTTATTATTTTTTTTAATTTTTAGTGATAATTCTCCAAACTTTCCTAAAAACAAACCTGTAAGTATCAGAATTAATAAAAATATATTATTTAGAAAAACTCCTGATTCATGATTAAAATTTACGGAAAAATAACCATCAAGCATAAAAGCTATTAATCCACTTAAGAAAATAAAAAATGCTAAAGTTACTATTTTGGCTCCCCGCATTGCAAAATATAAAAAAATCAAAAACAATGAAAACTGTATTACAAGGCCATAAAAAATACCATTAATAAACTTTTTTTGAATTGTATTTTTATAGAAACTCTCATAACTATAAAGTTCCATAGGTATTGCAACAACACCTCCAGTGGTGCTATAATGTATATATAAATCCAGATTAGTGTCAGGATTAATACTTAAATCAAAAAGAACCTCGTTACTAGCTAAAATCCTTTTTGAGTAGTTTAAAGAAGCACCATTTACAATTTTTTTATTTTTTTTTGATTGTTCATCGACTATATACAGTTCAACCAAGTTAGTCATTGGAGTTGCAGTTGAAAGTAAATAGTTTAATGATTGATTTGTTTTATTTTGGATTGCAACTTCGGCCAAAAATTATCATTTGTGTAACCAAAATATTTTTGAATTGAAGCTTTTAACTTAGGTTCTTGTTGATCAAACTTTAAGATTACTTCTTGAATATCTAATACTTCGTCTTCAGCATTAATAATTTCAGTAAAACTTTCTAAAGATACTTTTTCGGGAAGCGCTTTTTTTTCAAAAACATATTGAGAGTAGCAATTTGTAAAAAAGAGCATTAAAAGAAATGTTTGAATATTTTTCATAAAAATCAGTTAGTTTTATTTTTTAAATAAGTCAGCAAAGATTAAAATACTATAGAAAATGATTAGAAATATTCGACGACATGCAGTTTTCTACTGTTGGAATAATTTTAAACGGAGTTAAAAATAAATTGGTAAAATAAAATAGAATAAAAATTTATATTGATTTACGATTGGCTACAATTTTGATAAAATTATATTTTTACTAATTATTAACTTTCGATTTTATAAAAAAGAAAAATATTTTATTTCGAACATACCCAAAAAAACTCCACCCAAAAATTATTTTAACTTATCACTATAAATCGAAGCAAAAGGTTAAATTTATGTTACCTTATTTTTTAAATAAAAAATATTTAGAAATAGAGGCGTAAATTTAAATTTATGCCAAAATGTAATTAATTTCGTAGGGAAATTATATTCAAGTTTAAAATGAGACAAAAATTTTTCCTTATCGGAATATCCGCACTACTTATTACAGCTGTAATTTATTTCTTTTTTCAAAAAGGGCTACTGCTAATGCTGCTATTGATTTTGCTTTTAGTTGTTGGTTTTGCCAATACTTTGCAGCACAAACATGCTATTTTAAGAAATTTTCCTGTTTTAGGTTATTTCAGATATTTATTCGAAATGATAGCTCCTGAGATCCAACAATATTTTATAGAACGCAGCACTGACGGCAAACCTTTTTCAAGAAACGAACGTTCCCTTGTGTATCAAAGAGCCAAAAATATTGATTCGACAACACCGTTTGGAACACAAATCAATCTAAACGACTCAAATTATGAAGGAATTAAACATTCTATTTTCCCTGCAATAGTCAATAATGAGCTCCCTCGGGTTACAATTGGCGGACCAGATTGTTCCCAACCATACTCAGCCTCGTTATTAAATATTTCGGCAATGAGTTTTGGTTCATTAAGTGAAAATGCAATAATAGCACTCAACAAAGGTGCACAACAAGGAAAATTCTATCACAATACTGGAGAAGGAGGCTTAACTGAATTCCATCAACAAGGTGGCGATGTATGCTGGCAAATAGGAACCGGATATTTTGGTTGTCTAGATGACAGAGGTGGTTTTGATGGAGGAAGATTTGCTGAAAAAGCAAATTTACCCGAAGTAAAAATGATTGAAATCAAATTATCACAAGGAGCAAAACCAGGTCACGGAGGTGTATTGCCTGCAGCAAAAAATACGGTTCAAATTGCTAAAATAAGAGGTGTTTTACCACATACAACCATACTTTCTCCTCCCAATCATTCAGCTTTTGAAGACACTAAAGGTTTAATTGATTTCATAGTAACATTACGCGAGTTATCTAATGGAAAGCCAATTGGTTTTAAATTATGCATTGGAGAGACTCGGGAATTCGAAATGATTTGCCAAGAAATGATTAATCAAAACTGCTATCCCGATTTCATTACTGTTGATGGTGCCGAAGGAGGAACCGGCGCGGCTCCACTAGAATTTGCTGATGGTGTAGGAATGCCATTAGAACCAGGACTTATTTTTGTAAATAAAACATTAGTACGTTTTGGAATTAGGGACAAAATCCGCATTATTAGCAGTGGCAAAATCATCTCAGGATATTCTATATTAAGAGCAGTTGCTCTAGGTGCTGACATTTGTAACAGTGCGCGCGGTTTTATGTTTTCTTTGGGATGTATCCAAGCCTTGCGATGCAACAATAATGAATGCCCTACGGGAGTTGCAACACAAAATAAAATGCTGATGAAAGGATTAGTGGTTACTGATAAAGCGGAATGCGTTTTTCATTTTCATAAAAATACTTTACATTCTGCCAATGAACTTCTTGCAGCCGCAGGTAAAAAAAGCTTCTCTGAAGTAGATATTAATATTTTTATGCGTGGGGATGAATTTACTCATTTATCTGATTTATATTTTCCTGATAACTTAAAAAGTGTCACCAAACATTAAATTAAATAAAAAAAAGGAGGACTTTTACAGCCCTCCAATTGTTGATTCTGATTTACCATTATCAACTCATACTGTTACAAGTATAGCTGATTATTGAATTATCAAATCTTATTGTAAGATGGATATACTCAAGTAATTAATCAAAACCACATATAAATTTAAGATTTTAAAATACATAAATAATTAAAAATCAATACTTTAACACGTAATTAACATATTACTATCAGTTTCTATATAAAGAGGAAATTTTAATTTAAACAATAAAAAAAAGGAGGACTTTGAGAGTCCTCCAATTGTTGATTCTGATTTACCAATACTAACTCATACCGTTACTGATAGGGTCAATTATAAGTTATCAATCTCATTATAAGATTAACATCCCAAGTAATTAATCAGAATCACATTCAAATATACAACTATTTTTAATTAAACTAATTGAAAATCAATATTTTAACTTTTATTTAAATTATTAAATTAATGTTTTTTTTTGTTTCCTTTATTTGATTTTAAAAATTTGATTTTGAAAAGAAACCTGAATACATAGCTTTCTAAACTGTTTTTATAAAAATTTAATATGAGAATGTTATTTAGGGTGCTAAATAAAAAAAAAAGGAGGCCTTTTTAAAGGGCCTCCAAATATGGACTTTGGTTTGTTGTTATCAGATTGTATCTTTCGATGCTACTAACTATTAAATACTCTTCTCTTTGCAGATGGATATATTCAACAATAAACCAAAACCATACTCAAAGATAGAACTATTTTAAACATAAAAAACTAACGCACAGTAGTTTAACTAATTATTAACATACTGATTTTTAATTACATAGAAGCTTTTTAACCACTGTCTATTTTCTATAACTGTTTCAGAAAATATTTTGCAAAAAAAAGGAGGTCTCGTGAGAGACCTCCAATTGTTAGTTTCGATTTACCATTATCAACGCTACCGTTCAGTATAATTGAGTATCTGAATATTATCACCACAAACTGGTAAATTATTCAAGTGATCAATCAAAACCACATTCAAAGATAGATATAAAACACACATAAACACACGCAAACCAGTAGTTTAACTTTTATTTAATAGTTTGATTTTTAACGTTTTAAAATAGACCTGTTTTTTTATGAAATGTATTTCTCATACGAACGACTCAAATTTAAAATTGAACAAATAAAAAACGGTAGTATATGAGTCCTTAAGATATAGAAAATGTATATTTGGATATTAAAACTAAAAAAATGCAACTCGTTTTCGCTTCAAACAATAAAAATAAAATCTACGAATTACAAAGCATGCTTCCTGAATCTATAACCATTCTAAGTTTAGAAAGTATTGGCTGTTTTGAAGACATTCCAGAAACTGCAGATACTATTGAAGGGAATGCAATCCAAAAAGCAAATTATGTCACGCAAAAATATGGATTTGATTGTTTTGCCGATGACACTGGACTCGAAGTGGACGCTTTAAATGGAGAACCAGGTGTTTTCTCCGCACGTTATGCTGGTGAACAACGCAATTCCGAAGATAATATGAATAAATTATTAATAAATCTATCCGATAAAAATAATAGAGCAGCGCAATTTAAAACCGTGATCGCGTTAAATTTAAAAGGAGAGCAACATCTTTTTACAGGAATTGCAAAAGGTGAGATTACTTTGGAAAAAATTGGAAATCAGGGTTTTGGGTACGATCCTATTTTTCAGCCAGAAGGATTTACTGAAACATTCGCCCAATTAGCTTTAAACATAAAAAACAAAATAAGTCATAGAGGAAAGGCAACACAACAATTAATCGCTTTTTTGCAAAAGAATAAATAACGATTGGATACAACATTTTCTAACAAAAAATTGATATTCAAGCCATAATTTCACACTCAATTACTTAAAGTAAAACCTACAATTTGCAAACAAAAACATAACTTTCTGATAATCAAATTATAATAAATCATTAAATCTTAAAATAGCATTAGTTTATATGAATTATAAACAGTAATTTTGCACCCTATTTTAAAAATACATATGAATAAATTTGAACAATTAGGATTGAGTGAATCGTTACTGAAGGCGATTTTAGATCTAGGATTTGAAAATCCGACCGAAGTACAGGAGAAAGCGATTCCCCTATTATTGGAAAAAGATACAGATATGGTTGCGTTGGCTCAGACAGGGACAGGGAAAACGGCAGCTTTTGGTTTTCCAGTTATTCAGAAAATTGATGTCAACAACAGAAACACACAGGCATTAATTTTATCTCCAACACGCGAACTTTGTTTGCAGATTACCAACGAAATTAAAAACTACTCTAAATACGAAAAAGGTATTAATGTGGTAGCAGTTTACGGTGGAGCTAGCATTACAGAACAAGCGAGAGACATAAAGAGAGGCGCACAGATTATTGTGGCAACTCCAGGAAGAATGCAAGACATGATTAATAGAGGTTTGGTAAACATTTCTCAAATCAACTACTGTATTCTTGACGAAGCTGACGAAATGTTGAACATGGGTTTCTACGAAGATATCGTAAACATCCTTTCGACTACGCCAGACGAAAAAAACACATGGTTATTCTCTGCAACAATGCCTGCTGAAGTAGCACGTATTGGAAAACAATTCATGAAAGATCCAATTGAAATTACAGTTGGAGCTAAAAACTCGGGTTCCGCTACAGTTTCACACGAATTTTACCTTGTAAATGCACGTGACCGTTACGAAGCTTTGAAACGTTTAGCCGATTCTAATCCAGACATTTTCTCAGTAGTTTTTTGTCGTACCAAAAGAGATACGCAGGCTGTTGCTGAAAAATTGATCGAAGATGGATACAGCGCTGCTGCATTGCACGGAGATTTATCTCAGGCGCAACGCGATGGTGTAATGAAATCCTTCCGTGGAAGACAAATCCAAATGCTTGTAGCAACTGACGTAGCTGCACGTGGAATTGACGTTGACAACATTACTCACGTAGTAAACTATCAATTACCTGACGAAATCGAAACGTACAATCACCGTTCTGGTCGTACTGGCCGTGCTGGTAAATTAGGGACTTCTATCGTAATTGTAACTAAAAGTGAATTGCGCAAGATTTCTTCAATAGAAAGAATCATAAAGCAAAAATTCGAAGAAAAAACAATCCCATCTGGAATTGAAATCTGCGAAATCCAATTATTACACTTAGCGACTAAAATTAAAGATACGGAAGTTGATCATGAAATTGATACTTACCTTCCTGCAATCAACAGCGTACTTGAAGGTTTGTCTAAAGAGGAATTAATCAAGAAAATGGTATCGGTTGAATTCAATCGTTTCATCAATTATTACAAAAAAACAAGAGATATTTCTAATCAAGCTTCAGGTTCTGAAAGACGTGAACGTGATGATAGAGATGGTGCTCCAAGAGAAAATAACAATGGCGGTGCAACAAGATATTTTGTGAACATAGGTTCTAGAGATAACTTTGATTGGATGTCATTGAAAGATTACTTGAAAGAAACATTAGACTTAGGTCGTGATGATGTTTACAAAGTAGATGTAAAAGAAGGTTTCTCTTTCTTTAACACTGATCCGGAACATACTGATAAAGTAATGGAAATATTGAACAACGTACAATTAGAAGGACGTAGAATCAATGTTGAAATTTCTAAAAATGACGGTGGCGGAAGACGTGACCATAATGGAAGAAGTTCAGGTGGAAGTTTTGGTGGCGGAAGAAGTTCAGCTCCAAGAAGAGAAGGTAGTTTTGCACCAAGAAGAGAAGGTTCTGGTGGTGGTGGTTTTAGAAGCGACAGAAATTCAGCTCCTAGAGAAGGTGGATTTGGCGGAAGAAGTGATGCTCCAAGAAGAGAAGGTGGTTTTTCATCTGACAGACCTAGAACTGAAGGTTCTTCTGATAGAGCACCAAGACGTTCTGAAAGCTTTGGTGACTCACCAAGACCAAGAAGACCAAGAAGAGACTAACAGGTATTGTTAATTTTCTTATAATTATACTGGAACTACAAAATATTCAATCCTGTTTTATTACTTTTAAAGTCTTAAATCAGTTTATGAAATATTTTGTAGTTTTCTTTTTTTTAGTACTGTCCATAAGCGCTTTTGCGCAAGTTAAAGAAGCCTCCCAAAAAGTCGATGGAATTATCATCAGCAATACTACCAAACAACCTTTATCTAGCGTAAATATCATTAACATCAATAAAGTAAGAGGCGCAACAACTGATTCAGGAGGATTTTTTGAGATAGACGTTCAAGTGAACGACACACTTCACATCACCAGTCTGGGATTTCAATCCCTTCGCGTTCGAGTGACCAATGACTGGATCAAAAATAAAAGCACTAAAATTCAACTTACCGAAAAAGCAATCGCACTTGAAGAAGTGGTAATACGACCTTTTAATCTAACCGGTTATCTTGAAGTAGACACCAAAATTATTCCCGTAAAAGAAAATTATCGCTATAGTATTTCAGGTTTAACACAAGGATATGAAGCAGGTGAATATTCTCCAAATGCCTTTGGAAGAGTTCTTGGCTCCATCTTTAATCCGGCAGATATGTTGTATAACTTTTTTGGTAATAAACCAAAAGAGCTCAAGAAACTTAAAGAAATGAAGAAAGATGATACCGTGCGTAATCTTTTGGAATCAAAATTTGATAGAGAAACTATCGCCGTACTTTTAGGAATTGACAAAAATGAAATACCTGAAATTTTGCAACGTTGCAACTACTCTGAATCCTTTATAAAAACAGCTAACGACTTACAGATTATGGACGCTATCAGCGGCTGTTATGAAGAATATAAAGTTTTAAAGAAAAAATAAAACATCTAATTAAATCTTAGTAAACAAGCTTTCACAAATTAAATCATTCCTCAATTCTAAAAGAAATTGGGGAATTTTATTTTGGAATGATACCATTTAAATCAAAATTTCAACAATTTAAAAAGTAAAATATATGTCTACTATACCTTTTCAAACTATTGATTGGGATTCAATAGAAAAAACTGAACATATCGGCACAACAGGAATTGCGCATTGGCAAACTATACAATTAGGTGGACTTAGAATTCGCAAAGTAACCTATTCCAAAGGATATCTAGCAGACCACTGGTGCCAGAAAGGCCATATTGTACATTGTCTTGAAGGAGATTTCATTAGTGAATTAGAATCTGGAGAACAAGTTATACTTTCCAAAGGAATGACTTATATCGTCTCAGACAATGAAAGTTCGCATCGGTCTATAGCAGCTACCGGCGTTGAATTATTAATCATCGATAGGGATTTTTTAAAATAATATTTAAAACAAATCAAAAATATTATATACATTTACCTGAATCAAGAATTAAAAACATAACCTAAATATCTATATCATGGCAAAAAGTCAAGACGCAAAAAAAACTGCGAAAAAAGAGCCTTTAAAAACGGCTAAAGAAAAGAAAGAAGAAAAGAGAGATAAGAAGAACGCTCCTAAAAGAGACTAATAATTAGTGGTCAGTGTTCAGTTTAAAAAGAAGTGTTCAGTTTAAATACTGACTCCTTAACAACTGAACACCAATCACTTTTTCAATAACTAAATATTATTTCACCGGAATATTTTCTAATATTTCCAATACAAATTTCCAGAATTTCTGAGAAGAAGAAATACTCGCTCGTTCATCAGGGGAATGTGCACCGTGAATCGTTGGTCCAAAAGAAATCATATCCATATCTGGATAATTAGTCCCTAGAATTCCACATTCTAATCCTGCGTGACACGCTACTACTTTTGGTTTTTCACCGTTTTGTTTTTCGTAAATTGGAACTAAAACATCCAGAATCTCTGACTCTGAATTTGGCGTCCAACCAGGATACGAGCCTGAGAATTCTACTTCACAACCCATTAATTCAAAAGCGGAACGCAGCGCATTAGCCAAATCAAACTTAGAGGTTTCAACCGAAGAACGAGTTAAACATTGTACTGAAAGTTGCCCGTCTCCAACAATTACTTTGGCAATGTTATTTGATGTTTCGACTAAATCGTCAAAATCAGCACTCATTCTATACACTCCATTGTGAGCAGTATACATCGATCTTACAAAGTAAAACTGAGCAATTGTAGGCATTACTTTAGCAGGAGCTGCCTCCATTTTCTCAAAAACAACTTCTAAATTTGGCTCCGTTGTTTTAAACTCTGTTTTGATTTCATTTACAATTTGCTGCATGTCAAAAACAAAAGCTTCATCGTATACTTCAGCAATAATTACTTTTGCCTGACTTTCACGAGGAATCGCATTACGTAAACTTCCTCCTTTTATTTCAGAAATTTGTAAACCAAAATTATCAAAACCATCAAACAATAATCGGTTCATGATTTTGTTGGCATTACCCAACCCTTTGTGAATATCCATTCCAGAATGCCCACCTTTCAATCCTTTTACGGTAATCGTATATCCAACAGACCCTTCTGGAGTTTCTTCTTCATCATACTCAGCAGTAGCCGTTACATCAATACCTCCAGCACAACCAATGTCGATTTCATCATCTTCTTCGGTATCCATATTCAAAAGAATTTGACCTTGAAGAATACCTCCTTTTAGGTTCAACGCTCCTGTCATTCCTGTTTCTTCGTCAATAGTAAACAATGCTTCTATTGCAGGATGCGGAATATCCGTACTTTCTAAAATTGCCATAATAGCTGCAACTCCAAGACCGTTATCAGCACCAAGAGTTGTTCCGCGAGCGCGAACCCAATCTCCATCTACATACATATCGATTCCTTGTGTATCAAAATCAAAAGTAGTGTCCGCATTTTTTTGGTGTACCATATCTAAATGCCCTTGAAGCACAATTGCTTTTCGGTTTTCCATTCCAGCAGTTGCCGGTTTGCGGATAATTACGTTGCGAATTTCGTCTTCGAAAGTCTCCAATCCTAAATTATTTCCAAAGTTTTTCATGAACTCAATTACGCGTTCTTCTTTTTTTGAAGGACGAGGCACGGCATTTAAATCTGCAAACTTATTCCAAAGTGCTTTTGGTTCCAGATTTCTTATTTCTTGACTCATTTATTTTTGTTTGAGGTTTAACATTTACAAGTCCCAAAGTTACAAAGTTTAAATTCCTTATTATAGTAATTGATATTGTAATTATATTTACATTTCCAAAATTCAAACATTGAAAACAAAATATTTCCTTTCCTCCTTTCTATTGATCCAAATACTGCTTTTGCAAATTATTCCCTTTTACCCGGAACAGGTAGAAAATTGGTACAGCAATGGTTTTTATCCGATTCTTTCGTTATTTTCGAGAAGTGTTTTGGGTGGAATTCCTTTTTCTGTGGGTGACTGCCTTTATTTTATCCTTATTTTATTTATTTTAAAATGGCTTTGGAATAGACGAAAAACTTGGAAATCCGATTGGAAAGACACTATTTTTAGTATTTTGAGTTTTGTTTCGGTTTTTTACTTTTTGTTTCATGTCCTTTGGGCGCTGAATTACTACCGTGAACCGCTTTTTGAAAAAATGGAAATTCAAAAAGACTATTCAGATACTGATTTACTGGCTTTCACCAAAAAAATAATTGCTAAAACCAATACCGTTCAAAACCAACTCACAAAAAACGACAGCTCGAAAGTGGTATTTCCCTACTCACAAGAACAGGTTTTTGAAATGAGTCTGAATGGGTACAAAAACCTATCCGCGGAATATCCTTATTTTTCCTATTCCAAGTTAAGCACCAAGAAATCATTGTTTAGCCTGCCGTTGACGTATATGGGTTTTGGAGGCTATTTAAATCCGTTTACCAATGAAGCACAGGTTAATTATTTGGGTCCAATGTATAGTTTTCCTATGACTACGAATCATGAAATGGCACATCAGATGGGTTACGCAAGCGAAAGCGAATGCAACTTTATTGGGTTTTTAGCTTCTGTAAAAAATGATGATTTATACATTCAATATGCAGGTTACAGCATGGCTTTGAGATATTGTTTAGGCAATTGGCAAGCCCGAGACGAGGCTGTTTTTAAACAATTATTGAAAACTGTAAATCCCGGGATTTTGAAAAATTATAAAGAAAGTGAACATTTCTGGAAACAATACGACACGATTATCGATAAAGGTTTTCATGCTTTTTACGACCAATTCCTGAAAGTAAACCAACAAAAAGACGGCATAGAAGGTTATAGTAAATTTGTGAATTTGATGGTGAATTATTACAACGATAAAGAGTTATGAGTTATGAACAAGACCTTAAAACTTATCATTCATAACTCATTTTTCTATACTTCATCACTCGTAAATGTTGTAAAACTTTTCTTTTTGTAAGGCCTAATGATTAATCTTCCTTCCCGATCAAAACGAATATAATTGTAGACCCAATTCAGGAAAACGACGGCTTTATTTTTGAATCCAATAAGGGAAAACAGGTGCACGAACATCCATACAAACCAAGCAAATACACCACTGAAATGGTATTTTGGCAAATCGACAACCGCTTTATTTCTTCCTATGGTTGCCATTGATCCTTTGTCATTATATTCGAAAGCTTTCATGGGTTTGTTTTCAATTAATTTAATTAGGTTTTCGCCTAATAATTCTCCTTGCTGCATGGCAGGTTGTGCCATCATGGGATGCCCTTGCGGATAGGTTTCGGATTCCATGGAAGCAATATCACCAACGGCAAAAATGTTTTTATAACCAACTACTTGATTGAATTCATTGACACGTATGCGTTCTACTTTTTCAACTAAGGATTTTCCATCCAGTCCAGCAACAAGAGCTCCTTGAACGCCTGCTGTCCAGATTACCGTGGCAGTTTCAAATATCAAATCGGAATTTGTGGTTATGGTGCGTCCGTCATAATTGGTTACTCGGACGTTTTTCCAAATTTTTACACCCAAACTTGTTAGAAATTTTTCGGCAGCTTGAGAGGATTTCTCACTCATGGTATTCAGGATTCTGTCCCCGCTTTGAATGAGATTGATTTCCATTTTTGCAATATCAAGATCGGGATAATCTTTTTGCAGAATGGCTTTTTTCATTTCGGCCAAAGCTCCCGCAAGCTCTACTCCTGTTGGTCCGCCACCTACGAGTACAAAATTGATCAGACTGTTTTGTTCGGCAACATCGGTGGTTAAAACAGCTTGCTCAAAATTTTCGAGAATCAGACTGCGGATGTTTAGCGATTGCGGTATGGTTTTCATGGCCATACTGTTGCGCTCAATTTCTTTGTTGCCAAAATAATTGGTTTTGGAACCAGTGGCAATCACGAGATAATCATAAGTTAATTCTCCAATTTCGGTAACTATTTTTTGATTTTCAGTGTCTATTTCTTGGACATTGGTGAGTCTGAAATAAACGTCATCGTATTCTTGGATCACTTTTCGGATTGGATACGCTATGGAACCGGCTTCAAGACCGCCTGTAGCAACTTGGTATAATAAGGGTTGGAATGTATGGTAATTGTGTTTGTCTAGAAGAACAACTTGAACTTTTTTATTTTTTAGTTTTTTGGCTAAAGCGATTCCCGCAAAACCACCACCTATAATGACTATTCTGGGCAAAGTTGAATTTGGGATGTTCATGTTTGAAAAAAAGTTCAAAATTGTTAAAAACCAAAGATACAAAGTTTTCTATTGTTGCATTTCATCAAATAGTATCGAAATTTTTGTTTGTTTTAGAAATGTTCTTCTGAAAAAAAAACGTCTTTGTTAGCCCCGATGGTAATGAAAATCCTTTATTTACTGATTTTTATCAGGAAATAAAGATTGTAATGTACAGCGGGACGAGTATTAATTATGAAATGAAGGAGTTGTGCTCCTGATTGCTTCGTAACTCGTAATGACAAATTTGAGAAGTATTATTTTATTCCTTACTTTGTAACAAAAACCAGTTTTGACTTACTAACGTATATATGAGTGATAATTTAGAACATTCTTTTGTGAAGCAGTTGCAGGAAAATCAGAATATAATCCACAAGATTTGTAGGTTATATACTAATGGCGATGATGCACACAAGGATTTGTTTCAGGAAATTACGATTCAGTTGTGGAAGGCTTTTCCAAAATTCAGGGGTGACAGCAAATTTTCTACTTGGGCGTATCGAGTAGCGCTAAATACGGCGATTACATTGTACCGAAAAACAAAACGATCCATAAATACTATCGAATTTGAAGGACGACAACATTTCCTGAATGATGTGGAATACGACTATGAAGAGGAGGAACAATTGAAATTGATGTACAAAGCGGTTTACCAGTTGAATGATATTGAAAAGGCGTTGGTATTTATGTATCTGGAGGACAAGGATTATCAGGAAATATCAGAAACATTGGGAATTAGTGAAGTAAATGCGAGGGTGAAAATGAATAGAATTAAAGGGAAATTAAAAAAAATATTAAATCCGTAAGGAATATGAAAGAGCTGGATTTATTAAAGAAAGATTGGCAAAAGAGCGAAAACTTTTTTGAGCAGGTAACGGAAATGGAAATTTATAAAATGATACATAAAAAATCATCTTCGATTGTAAAGTGGATTTTTATTATTAGCATTATTGAATTTGTAGTATTAAATTCTTTGAGTTTCTTACTACCTGATGAAAAGATAAGTGAATCTGAAACAATTGAAATTTTCATTACTGTTTTAGATTATTTAAGTTATGGTGTAGCATTATTCTTTATGTATTTATTCTATAAGAATTATCGCTCTATATCAGTCACTTCAAGTACTAAAAAATTAATGGAATGCATTTTAAACACACGTAAAACAGTCCGATATTATATAGGATATAATTTGTTTCTTGTATTTTTTGTTTCTGTGGTATTGTTTATCAATGAGATTCAAATTAAATCAACAACGGGAAGTGATAATGGAGCTAGAATATTTTTCACTTGTATCTTGATGTTAATTTTCATAATTGTCTTATTAGGTATTGTATGGCTTTTTTACCAATTGATTTATGGCATATTATTAAAAAAATTGAATAGAAATTATACGGAATTAAAGAAAATCGATCTATAAAAAAAGAGGCAATTGCCTCTTTTTTTTATTTAATATTCCCATTTTCTTAATCGGTTCAATTCTTCTTGCTCCTTTATAATTTCAGATGGAATAACTTTTAGGAATGAAGGATGTTGCTCAATTGCATATTCCACTTTTTCTACAATTTCTTCTATGGTATCGTTATCGTAATCAATGTCCAACGGTTCTTTTATAATAAAAGATTGGAGAATTCCTTTCTTCTTCATTCGTAATCCTTTTTTATCAAATGAACGACGAAAACCATCTATAACTATAGGAACTACGATTGGTCTGTGCTGTTTTATAATGTGCGCTGTTCCTTTACGAACCGGTTTAAACGATTTTGTTGTCCCTTGTGGAAAAGTGATTACCCAACCGTCATTTAAAGCTATTTTTATATTTTCAGTATCATCGGGGTTAATATCTTTTTTCTCCTGAACATCAACTCCTTTGGCACGCCAAGTACGCTCTACTGAAATTGCACCAGCATAAGCCATAATTCTTGGCAATAATCCCGCCTGCATAGTTTCTTTGGCAGCTACATAATAGATATTCATTTTAGGTTGCCACAAATAGCAAACATTCTTGATAGTATCATCGCGTCCGCTCAAGCTGGCATTAAATACATGAAACATGGCAACGACATCAGCAAAATAGGTTTGGTGATTGGAAATAAAAAGTACATTGGTATCCGGTAAATTCCTGATAATTTCTGAACCTTCGATTTGAAGTTCATTAAATCCTCTATATCTTCTATGTGTGATGGCACCGAAAATTCGAATCAACCATTTCTTTACAAATAGTATGTGACCAAAAGGATTTCTCTTAAACAATCCCATAAAATTTTGTGTTTTTAATATTCAATTAGCAAACTTACGAAATTAATATTTGATGTTATTTACAATTCCATCACATTAATTTAACTTCAAATTGAAGTGCCAAGCACTTCTTTCAAGACTTCTTTTAATTCACTTAACATCATTGCAGTAGCACCCCAAACGATGTGACTTTCAATTTTGAATGCTGGAACATTGATGTTATCTGCATAGGAAGTAGACAAATTCGTATCAACTACAATACCATCACTCAGAAAAATGGACAATGGCAATTCTATTATCTCCGCAACTTCAGAGGGTTCAGGTACAAATACAAGTTCTTCTTTACTGATACCCAAAAAAGGATGCACCATAAAATTGCTTGGCGGAATATACAATTCCGTAAACGGTTTAAGAATTTCAATTTTATCCGGATGAATACCTACCTCTTCATGCGTTTCTCGAAGAGCTGTTTCAGCATAATTATCATCGTCCAGTTCGTATTTTCCTCCAGGAAATGCAATTTGTGCTGAATGAACTCCTTCATAAGTTTTCCGAACAATCAACACTAAATGGGTTCTCTCATTTTTAGGATAAAAAAGCATCATCACAGCCGCTATCCTTGGATTTTTATTCTCTAAATATATATTTTTTAAACTTTCCAACCGTTCTAAAGGTGCCATTTTGATGTGCGCCTCAAATGCAGGAAGCTTAGCATCAATTAATTTGGGAACAAATTGTAAAAATTCTTGAAAATCCATAATCAAAGTCTATTTTTGCACACTGAAATTTAATATAAATGTAGTCTAGAAAATACGGTTGCACAAATTTTCTAGTACCAAAAGTCATAACTATTATGTACAGCAAAGTGGAAACCCAAAGATTGAAGCGCGAATTCTGGATTGCATTTGCAGAAAAATATCCGCGCAAATGGCTGTTATATGATACTAAGATTAAAGATTTCTCTTTTAAATTTTATGTAGACAATAAAAAAGCGCAGGTCCTAATAGATATCGAACATCGAAGTGACGAAAAAAGAATTGCTTATTTTGAAAAACTCGAAGCTTTAAAAAATATTCTAGAAGAGGAATTTATCAAAGATTTAATTTTTGAAAAAGAATACACTCTAGAAAGCGGTAAAACTATTAGTCGCATTTGGGTTGAAAAATTAAATGTCGGCGTTAGCAATCAAAAATACTGGAATGAAATTTTTGATTTTTACCATGAAAAAATGAGTGCTTTGGAAGTATTTTATTCAGAGTATGATGATTTTATTAAAGATATAGAAATAGTTTAATTAATAAAAAAACATAAGAAGACCCTTTTTACATGTTGAAAATATTATAAACAACAATCCTATTGTCATAATTGATGTACAATTGTTTCCTGTTATCTTGCTTTTTTCGGGTAATGATTGAAAGGGTGCAATTGACTCCTTCATTATCTTTACAGGAAAAAGAATATACAATATCAGCATCATTTTCCTCAGTTTCCTGATACTCAATAATTTCAAATAATTGAATAATCTGAGAATAAATTACTATCCTACTTTTGTTAGTGTCCAATGTCACTAATAAATTAACCAAATTTAAATCAGACCATTTGCCCCATTTACCTTTTTCATTTTTTTCCAAAACACTAAAGCCCGAGGTTTTAAACTTATAATTTTGTCCAAAGGAATTTTGCAAACCTAGAACCAAAAAAAACAAGATTATATATATTTTTGTTTTATTCATTATTTAAAAATCAAAATTTAGTACTTCTTTCCTAGCAATTTGAAAATCGAATATCATCTCCTTAATGATTTCTCCCGCTGGCTTTATTTCATGAATAATCCCTGCTATTTGTCCTATTTCTAATTCTCCTTCAACTAAATCTCCTTCGAACATACCTCTTTTTGCTCTTGCTCTTCCTAATAAAACAACTAAATCTTCCTTTGTTGGACAAGTTTGATATAAATTCTGCACATCTTGATAAAATTTATTTTTAATTAAGCGTACCGGAGCTAATTCTTTCAGAGTCAATTGTGTATCACCTTCCTTAGTATTTATGATAGTTTCCTTGAAATTTTCATGAGCTGATGATTCCAAAGATGCTGCAAATCTACTTCCAACCTGAACTCCATCTGCACCAAGAATCATAACGGCTAACATTCCACGACCAGTAGCAATACCCCCAGCAGCAATTAATGGGATTTTTATTTTCTCTTTTACCATAGGAATTAGCGTAAGAGTGGTAGTTTCCTCTCTTCCATTATGTCCTCCGGCTTCAAAACCTTCAGCAACTATAGCATCAACACCGGCATCTTGCGCCTTCAAAGCAAATACCGAACTACTGACAACATGCACAACCGTTATGCCATTTTCTTTTAAATATGAAGTCCAGGTTTTAGGGTTTCCAGCCGAAGTAAAAACGATTTTTACGCCTTCTTCAACAATGATTTTCATGATTTCTTCAATGTTGGGATACAACATTGGAACATTTACTCCAAAAGGATTTGAAGTGGCTTTTTTACATTTATGAATGTGTTCGCGCAAAACTTCAGGATACATAGAGCCAGCTCCTATTAAACCTAAACCTCCTGCATTACTGACAGCACTTGCTAATTTATATCCACTGTTCCAAATCATTCCTCCTTGAATAATTGGATATTTTATTTTAAAAAGTGCTGTGATTTTATTCATGTGGTAATAATGCTATTATTGTTTTATTATTTTTCCCGTTTTAGAGAAACCGATAGATTTCATTTTATAAAGATACATTCCTTTTTCAAGAGATTTCAATGAAATAATTGATGATTGAGAAGTGATTTTTTGTTCAAATATTTTTTGTCCCAAAATGGTAAAAATAAAAACGGTTCCAATTTCAAACTTTGCCGGTAAAGAAACCGAAACAAAATCACTTGCCGGGTTGGGATAAATTATAAAATCGTCTTTCGAAAGAGATGTTGAAGCTAATCCATTGCTAACCGCCAATCCAAAATCTGGGATACCATATCCATATTGATTATTTGGCACCAAAAATTTATCGGATGATTGTAGTATTAATGCTCTGATTTCCTGATTAGTTTTTTCAGGAAATGCCTGCCATAAACAAGCTACCATTCCTGCCATAATTGGGCCAGAAAAAGAAGTTCCGTTTGCTGTTACAATATTTCCTGCTGCATCTGAAACTATAGCAGCTTGCCCTTGCGCCATGACATCCGGTTTTATCCTTCCGTCAAAAGATGGCCCTGTTGAACTGAATGAAGTTATTATTTCAGAAGCTGTTACTGCTCCAACAGAAAGCACCGAAACAGCATCAGCAGGAACAGCAATATGCGGATCTGATGAATTTCCTGAATTACCAGCTGAAGTAACTAAAATCATTCCTCGGCTAAATGCAATTTCGGCACCGCGAGACATGAATGCAGTTGTGCCATTCATTTCACTATACGTATGATTGTAAGCTTCATTATCAAAATCGAAATAACCCAAAGAAGTATTTATAATATCCACTCCTAAACTATCCGCTTTTTCTGCAGCTTCAACCCAAAGAGATTCTTCTACAGGATTTTCAGATGTATCATCTTCGGTGATGAATAAATAATAAGAGGCATCAGGCGCCGTTCCTACTAACGAGTTCTCTTTGTATCCTCCAATTGTGGAAAGCACAGATGTTCCATGTGAAGAACCTGTATAAAAATTTGAATCTCTAAGAACAAAGTTATAACCACCCAAAATTTGGTCATTATCTCTTAATCTTTGAAAAGGCTGTGTGGTGTTTACTCCTGGGTAACCAGCATCCAATATTGCAATTATTTTTCCTGACCCGGTATAATTCTGCTGATGCAATAGTTGTCCATTAAGCATCTTAATTTGATTCGATGAGGATCCATAAGCATAGTCAATTTTAGTTTTCTTCGTTTTATTTCCCTTTTTTACCTTCGTGGATTTTGCAATTTTCCCCAATTGATTTAACGATTTGTCCGCAAAATCAACTTTAGAGACAAAAGAAAATAGTGCTAACGAATTTATAGCCGCTTGTTCCCCTCGAACATGAATCGCATTCATCCATTTAGATTTTGCCATGACAGTAATTCCAGCAACTGATTTTATTTGACTGATATAAGTTGCTTCTACTGGAACATCTTTATAATCTAGGGCAATACTTTGATTGGCTCTTCTGTCCAACGCTCTTTGAGAAAGCATTTTCAATGGTGAATCGGAAAAGAATTTAGAATTGGACTTTGCATTAAAATATACCCAAGCATCCTGTTGTGAAAAACCTGCAGTAGCAATGATTAGAAAAAGAAATAAGTAAAATTTTCTCATAAAACTTTATTTGTTAAGCCATAAATATGCTAAATTCCACTGGTTAGAAACAAGATTGCAGTTTTCTATGACACTCCTACTTAAGGCAAAGGAAACGTTTATTGAAATTAAAATAAAGCACTAAACTAAGAAATTACACCAGAACCAACTAATTCTTCACCTAAATACCAAGCTGCAAATTGTCCTTCGGTTATGGCAGATTGTAGTTCATCAAAAGCTATGTACATTTCATTTTCGAATTGATGTAAAATGGCTTTTTGTAAGGGCTGTCTGTACCGTATTCTTGCCATTACCTCCATTGTTTCTCCATTGGCCAAAGCCAAATCTTCACGAATCCAATGCACTTCTTCTTTTTCGATACGCAAAGCTTTCCTGAATAATCCAGGATGCTGACTGGTCAATCCGGTATAAATTGTATTGGTTTCTACATTTGTAGCAATAATAAACAATGGATCCGTTGTACCTCCGACATTTAATCCTTTTCGTTGTCCAATAGTAAAATAATGTGCACCTTGATGTTTTCCAACAACTTTTCCCATTTGTGGCGTATACGGAATTTTTCTTGCTTCTAATTTTAAAGCAAGCTCAACACTTACTCCTTCTTGTATTTCAGAACTGTAAACAGGATCATTTTTATCAATTTGGATAATAATTCCGTCTTTAGGCTGTAATTTTTGTTGCAAAAATTCAGGCAAACGTACTTTTCCAATAAAACATAGACCTTGTGAATCTTTTTTCTCGGCAGTAATCAACTCCATTTGAGCGGCTATTTCACGAACCTCAGGTTTTGTTAATTCTCCAATAGGAAATAAAGATTTAGCCAATTGCTCTTGTGATAATTGACATAGAAAATACGACTGATCTTTATTAGTATCTGCACCGGCTATTAATTGATAAATCGTTTCTCCATTCTTTTCGATTTCGGTTTTCTGGCAATAATGTCCTGTAGCTACAAAATCAGCGCCCAAACTCAAAGCAATTTTCATGAAAACCTCAAATTTTATTTCACGATTACAGAGTACATCAGGGTTTGGAGTTCTCCCTTTTTCATATTCATTGAACATATAGTCCACGATTTTCTCTTGGTATTCTTCGCTTAAATCAACGGTTTGAAATGGAATTCCTAATTTTTCGGCAACAAGCAATGCATCATTGCTGTCTTCCAGCCACGGGCATTCATTAGAAATAGTGACCGAATCATCGTGCCAATTCTTCATAAAAAGACCAATAACTTCGTACCCTTGTTGTTGCAACAAATAAGCAGCAACACTTGAATCTACACCTCCGGAAAGTCCTACAACAACACGTTTCATCTACAAAAAATTATAATTTTACAAGGGTGCAAAGTTACAAAAGATTTGCAAGAGTATTTGTTATCTATAAAGTTAATTGTTATCCAAAATTATTACATTTCCAGAAGCACTAATCCGTATTTTTTACAGATTAAAATGCGCTTAATATGAAGTGAAAATTTGAATCAGATGCTAATTGATTTGAATTAGAAACAAATAAAAATCTACCTATTTTGCTTTTCTAAATTACATTCTTCCTTAAAATAGTCAACTGAATAATTTGAAAAAAGTGCTGCTACTGTTGCTGAATGATCCATTTTAGAAAGTGTCAAAAATATTATTGAACCAACTTCTGTAAATAATTTGATTGACAAAAGGTTTCATTCGGTCGCAAAATCGTTGCTTTAAAATAAAACGCTAATCAAAAAACCTCATTCAGAATTTCTGGAATGAGGTTTTTTGATTAGCGTTTTATCTTTATTGTATTATCAATAGAAAATATCTAAAATGATATTAGTTTTTGAATTATCGATTAACTTTTCAATTCTTTTATAAAATTCCACATTTATCATTGGACAGCCAAAACTTTTACAAATTGGATTCTCTTGTTCTCCAAAAGGCACTTTAGAATATTTATGAAGAACAATATTTCTCGCAAAAGCTTTATTATTTGTTTCCTCTAACCCGAATAATTTGTATGATTTTCCAAATTGCCCATTATAGCTGGATCCTATACTGTACTTACCTAATGAGGTAGAAAGAGAATTAGGTTCATTGCTAAAAATTAGTTCACCTTCAGTTTGTGTTTGTGAGCCAATACCATGAGCAACCAAACCTTGATCGATTATTACATTGTTCTTTAAGTCGTAGACAAAAAATCTATTTTTCCCAGACATAATCTTCATATCAATAATGAAAGCGATTTCATTATTATATTTAGAATTATTGACAATAAATTTCTTAATAATTTTTGCTCGATTAAAAATTTTTTCCTCTGTAGCATTATTAAACACCGAAATTATGGAACTATCATTAGTGTTTTTTGACAAAATTTTGATACTAAACATCAACATTACAATTGACATTAAAACAAAAAAAAGTTTTTTCATTTTATCTATATTACGTTTTATTTATCTAAAATATTAGAGGGCTACAGACTCTTTTATAAACGTAATGCAATACTAAACTAAGACAAAGCTAGTACGTTTTGATTACAATTTATAAATTAAATTTTGCAAAACTAAACCTTTTACACAATATCAATACACTCATTAGCAATTAATTAACAAGTGAAAAATTGAATTATTCGTCTTGTTAAATTTATCCATTAATAATTTGAATAAAAATAAATCTATTATTAAATCATAACTAATTTTACCGAAAATTATTTTATGTCAAAATAATTAATTTTTAAAAAAAATTACAATTTAGATTTTGTTGCATTTTCCGGAAAGCTCATATTCATTTCTTTAACTAATTTTCCTTTCTCAAAAAACTGCCAATTACCTGATTTTTTTCCATTTACAAATTGCCCTTTAGAAACCATATTCCCATCAGAATCTCTAAAGATTGCCAAACCGCTATACTGATCATTCTTGAAAATAGACTCTTCTAACAGAATACCTTTCTCGGTGTATTTTTTATAAAAACCATTTTTAAAATTATTTATATAATTAATTTCTTCCGCAATTTTACCACTTAGATAAAAAACGGAACGCAAACCTTCCAACTTACCTTTGCTATAGTGTTCCGTTGTCATTATATTTTTAGAGGCGAGATGGTAATATTTCCATTGTCCTTCAAATACTTTATTGACCACTTTACCTTCACTGACTTTATTTTTATTCTGATCATAAAAAATGGTATAAGCCGAATTGTCTTTTGCATTAAATTCCCTTGTGGCAATTATAGATTTAGCTTTAGTGTCATCAAAAAAATTAAAAATTCCTATTTCTTTTCCGTGCTCAAAAGTCCCTTCATATCTTGGGCGTTTAGATTCCTCATAAAACCCTTTCCATACCCCGTGCTTTTTCCCTTTTACATCTAATTTATTAAAATCGGTTTGGGATACAACATTTTGGCTGAAAAGCGCAAAAATCAAAAAGGCAAAAAAACTAATCTTATATTTTATCATTACTACTTTGTATTTAGTCCACACTTTAAAACTGAGAATCTTCTTTTTTATTTTAGCAAAAATACGAATTTATTAGAGTTGGTGCTCGCTCTATTATTTCGCAAATAAAATACACTATTCTTTTAAGTCAACACAAAATCACAGCAAATTTCAAATTTTAAACCCAACCAATTCCCTTCGTGATATTGAAATAATTTTCTCTACAAATATTTAAAATAAAGCATTTTATAAATTGTTTAAGCATCCTGTTACTATTCTTTGCGAATAGTGTATTGAAAATAACCCTAAAACCCATATAATATTGAACAACAACGTGTTAAATACTATTTTATGCAGTTAAAATAAAAATTAAACAACTTTAAAAAAAATAATAAATTTTCATATTGTTTATCATTTTTAGATAAAAAATAAACAAAATTAGAAATCAGTTTACTAATTTAGATGAAACAAATAAACAACAAACACTATGAAAAATGTATCTAAAATTAGAAATTGGGCTCTGATTGTATTATTTTCAATCGCAGCAGTATCGTGTGATGATGACGATAATAATGTAGTTGTAGACAATACCATTACAGGAAAAGCAACTGCCACTGCTAACTTAAGCATCTTAGTTCAGGCACTTGTTAAGGCTGATTTAGCAACTACTTTAAAAGGAGCTGGTCCATTTACTGTTTTTGCACCAACTAATGAAGCCTTTACCGCTTTTCTAGCTACAACTCCTTATGCTACAATAAATGATGTACCAAAAGAAGCATTAACACAAATTTTGCTTAATCATGTAGTTAATGGTTCAGTAAAATCAACTGATTTAACTACAGGCTACATTAAAACTCTTGCCAAAGGAACTGCATCCACGACTAATACGCTAAGTATGTATGTTAACATCTCATCAGGAGTGAAACTCAACGGAATTGCAACAGTTACAACTGCGGACATCATGGCTTCTAATGGTGTAATACACATCGTAGATAAAGTTATTGATTTGCCAACTATTGTAACTCATGCTGCTGCAAATGCCAATTTTAGTACTTTAGTTAGTGTTCTAAACCGATCAGGTCAACCCAATTTTGTAACTGCATTATCCGGAACGGGTCCGTTTACTGTTTTTGCTCCTACAAATGCTGCTTTTACTGCATTAAATACTGAATTAGCTCCAGGAGGAATTGCAGGAGTTTCAGCAGCAGACTTGACTAAAGTTTTACAATACCATGTGGTAAGCCCTGCTAATGTTTTGGCCACTAGTTTAATAGATGGGCAAATTGTAACTCCTATTTTGACACCTGCACAAACCTTTACAATTCAGCTTAGTGGTGGCGCAAAAATTAAAGACAAAAGGGATCGAATTTCAAATATTATCATAACTGATGTACAATGTTCCAATGGTGTTATTCATGCCATAGACAAAGTCTTATTGCCGACTCTGTAATTTTTAAAACAAAAAAAAAGCTCTCAAAAATTGAGAGCTTTTTTTATGAATTATTTTTTCTTCTGTTGTGCCTTTTGAGCTTCAGCTTGTTCCATAACTTCTTGAAGTTTCTTCTGGAATTTACCTTGTTTCTTTGGCTCTTTCAATTTATTCTCTTGAATTTGCGCATGAATCTTATCACTATCGATAAAGTATCTTTTGATGACAATCATAATTCCGATAGTAATCAGATTCGAAATAAAGTTATACAAACTCAATCCCGCACCATAACTATTAAAGAAAAACAACATCATTATTGGCGACACATAAATCATGATTTTCATCATTTTTGCCATATCCGGCATTCCTTCTTGTTGCGGAGCAGCCATTTGTTGGTCACCAGAAGTCATTTTCATATAGAAGAAAATCGCAATCGAAGCAAGAACAGGAAACAAACTGATGTGATTTCCGTAAAAAGGAATATAAAAAGGCAAACGTATAACTTCATCAAAAGACGATAAATCATCTGCCCAAAGGAAGCTTTTTTGTCTCAATTCAAAAGCCGACGGGAAAAACTGAAACGAAGCATACATAAATGGCAATTGAATCAAAGCCGGAATACAACCTGCCATAGGATTCACGCCCGCTTTGTTATATAACTTCATCGTTTCCTGTTGCTTTTTCATTGGGTCTTTTTTGAATTTTTCACCCAATTCTGTAATTTCAGGACGCAATACTTTCATCTTGGCCTGTGACAAGAAAGATTTAAAAGTAATAGGCGACATCGCGATTTTTATAATTATTGTAAAAATAATAATCGCAATTCCGTAAGCAATGTAAGAACTTAAAAATCCGAATAACGGAATAAATATAAACTTGTTAATCCATCCGAAAATCCCCCAACCTAATGAAATGATTTTTTCAAGATTCAGATCGTATGATTTTAATGTTTTATAATCCGTTGGACCAAAATACCAACTCATTTTGTGGTCTAATTCCCCATTGGTAAACGCCAGAGGAATATTAGCTTTAAATTGTTTGGTATACGTAGTATCAATTTTATCATCTATAACTAAATTATCAGACTTCACTTTTGCTGTTTCCAAAGGTGTTTTTGATAAGAGAATCGTAGAGAAAAAGTGCTGTTTGAAAGCAATAAAAGTTGCTTTTTCCAAATCAGATTCTTCTGTTTGACCTAAACCGGCATAATCAATTTTCCCTTCTTCATGTTCGAAATAGATTTCTGTATAACGGTTTTCATATGATACACTTTTCTCATTTCTGTAGGTTTTCAAATTCCATTCTAAATCCAATGGTTTTGCAGTATTCAATACTTTATTCAATCCTTGGGAGCGAATATCAAAACCAATCATATAATCGTTTGGTTTCAAAATGTATTTGTACTCCAAGAATTCATTGGCTCCCGCTTTCAATTTCATTGACAATACTTGATCTGCTCCTATTTTCGTCAAAGTAGGTTCAAAATACAAGTCTTTAGAATTTAAAGTACGGTTATCACTCGTTAGTAATTGTACATTTAAATTAGCATTATTGTCTTTTATCAATTGCACTAATTGTCCAGAACCTTTTTTGAATTTTTCGAATTGTTTCAAAGTAGCCTCAACAATATACCCTCCTTTATTGGCAATTGTAAGCTTCACTAAATCGTTTTCGATAATGGTAACACCCGCCTTCGCAGAAGGAAGTGTCGCAGAATACGCAAAATTCCCTAGTGTCTTTTGCAATTGCGCCAATTGAGTAGAATCTCCCGTAGTTGCTACTGCAACCGTAGCTTTTGCTACAGTTTTAGCTTCTAACTCTTTTGTTTTAGCCTCTCTGATCAATAACTCTTTTTGTGCTTTTTCAGCCGCAACCACTTTTGGGTCAGGTTGATTTTGGTACATGATAAAAACCAAAATACCAAAAATTAATGCAAAACCGATAATCGAATTGAGGTCGAATTTTTTTTGTTCCATTGTAATTAAAAAAAGTTTAAAATTTAAAGTTTAAAGTTCAGCTCCATAGAATTATATTATTTCTTCTTCGCTAGAACAGCTGCTGCCACAAAATTCACAAAAATAGGATGCGGATTTGCAACCGTACTTTTATATTCCGGATGATATTGTACCCCAATAAAAAACGGATGATTTTCTATTTCTATAATCTCCACCAATCCGGTATCTGGATTTACTCCAGAAGCAAGCAATCCTGCGTTTTGCAATTGCGCAACATAATTACTATTGTACTCATAACGATGACGGTGACGTTCCGAAATAGTTTCCTTTCCATATATTCTATAGGCCAATGAATCTTTTTTGATATCACATTTCCATGCACCAAGACGCATTGTACCACCTTTATCAGTAACTGTTTTTTGCTCTTCCATAAGGTTTACCACCGGATGAGCAGTGTGTTCATTCATTTCGGTTGAATTAGCATCAGCATACCCCAAAATATTTCTGGAATATTCTATAATCGCCATTTGCATTCCCAAACAAATTCCGAAGAACGGCACTTTATTTTCACGAGCATATTGCACTGCTGCAATTTTTCCTTCAATTCCTCTTTCTCCAAAACCCGGAGCAACCAAAATCCCGTCTAAACCAGAAAATTTCTCGCTTATATTATTCGCGTCAATATGTTCTGAATGAATGGAAATCACATTTACTTTGGTTTCATTTGCAGCACCTGCATGAATAAACGCCTCCAAAATAGATTTATAACAATCCTGCATTTCTACATATTTTCCAACCAAACCGATATTCACGGTATGTTTCGGATTTTTTAATCTTCTTAAAAAAGTATTCCAGTTTTTTAAATCCGGAGCAGCTTTTTTAGGCAAATCCAATTTTTTTAACGCAACAACATCAAGTCCTTCTTCCAACATTAAATTAGGAACTTCATAAATAGTCGAAGCATCTATCGACTGGATAACCGCTTCTCTTTTTACATTACAAAACAAAGCCAGTTTGTTGCGTAACTCTTCAGAAAGTTCATGCTCAGTTCTACAAACCAAGATGTCAGCTTTTATCCCACTCTCCATCAACGTCTTAACAGAATGCTGTGTTGGTTTTGTTTTCAATTCTCCCGCAGCAGCCAAATAAGGTATTAAAGTTAGATGAATTACAATGGCATTATGTTCTCCCAAATCCCAAACCAATTGACGAACAGATTCGATGTACGGCAAAGATTCAATATCTCCTACCGTTCCACCAATTTCTGTAATTACAATATCGTAGTCTCCGGAATTTCCAAGCAACTGCATTCTTTCCTTGATTTCATTGGTAATATGAGGTACAACTTGAACCGTTTTACCAAGAAATTCTCCTCTTCTTTCTTTTTCAATAACCGAAAGATAAATCCTTCCTGTCGTAACATTATTCGCCTGAGAAGTAGGAACATTCAAGAAACGCTCGTAATGCCCTAAATCCAAATCGGTTTCTGCACCATCATCAGTAACATAACATTCCCCATGCTCATAAGGGTTTAATGTCCCGGGATCTACATTAAGGTATGGGTCAAACTTTTGGATGGTTGTACGGTATCCTCTTGCTTGTAACAATTTTGCCAATGATGCAGCAATGATTCCTTTCCCTAAAGAAGAAGTCACACCGCCTGTAACAAAAATATATTTCGTTTGATTCATTCTGTTGTTGTTTGTGTTGTAGTTGTGTAAAAAACGTGGCAAAAGTACAAATTTAATTGGACTATTAGAATATTAGCCTGTTAGATTTTCAGACTCTTTTTTGGTTTAAAAAAAAAGCAAAATACAATTCTCTAATAATCTATGGAGTCTTATAGATGCTATACTATGGTTTTGGATAACGTTTTTTTATATTCCTAATTAACTCCTCCAGACCGTTGAGCTTCAATTCGTAAATTAATTTCAGCTGTTCACCTAATTCTCCTTTAGGAAACCCTTTATTGCTGTACCAAACAATGTAATATTCAGGAATATCAATAAGAAACCACCCTTCGTATTTGCCAAAAGGCATTTTGGTGTGGGATAGCTTGATGAGTTGTTTTTGGTTTTGATCCATTTTATACTAAAAAAGAAGCAAGAGATAAGAAACAAGAACTATTACTACTTCTTGTTTCTTATCTCTTGCTTCTCAAATCTCTTTATTTCCAGTTAAAAATTATTCGTTTCTCAATTTCAGGATGCAAGCTTAAAAAAACGGGACAAGTCATCGCTACTCTTTCCAGTATTGTTCTGTTTTTTACCTCAGCCGTGCCATACATCTCAAAAGCAATTTCTATCGCGCCAATACGCCTGGGTTCTGCAATCATAATTTTAATTACTTCGGCGGTAGAACCTGTCAAATCAACTTCCATTTCTCGTGCCTTGATACCCATTATAGTCATCATGCAAGTTGCTAATGCGTTTGCAACAGTGTCCGTTGGAGAAAAAGCCTCACCTTTTCCGTTATTGTCTACCGGAGCGTCCGAAAGGATTTCGGTTCCCGATTGCAAATGAATCGATGACGTTCTTAAATCTCCTAAATACGTCACTATTGATGTCATTATTCTGCTACTTTTATGGTTAAATCCGTGTCGTAATATAAAATATAGATTCCTTTATTTGTGTAACCACCGTCTTCTTTTTTATAAAATTCGAATTTATTGTCTATTTGTTCCGTTGCCGCTATATCAATTGTTTCCTGATATTTTTTATCTTGTGACAAACGCAACATTGTATCAAAAGTAATATCAAATCCACGAGTGGCAAAAACACTCGGGTAAATTTTGTTTTTCTTTCTAAATTCCTTTTCGAAAATTAAAGCTTCCTGAGATTCATTCTCACGAGTAACCGAAGGATACATTAATTTCAATTTAGTTAAATTTACAAAATTAATTTCATCAGTATCCAACGTTTCATTAGGTTCCAAAATTACCAACTGTACTTTATAAGAAGACATAGCACTTAACATTGCCGCTATTGTAGATTTTATCATTCCCGTATTTCCTGTTTCCATCACAACATAGTTTATCTTGTCTTTTACAAATAAACTTTTCAAATTTTCAGCAGAAACGCCGCCGTTTGCGGTAAGCGCTGAAAATCGTACATCTTTGTGATTCTCTTTGATAAACTGAATTATCGAACCTTTTTTCTTGTCAACTACTGCTACAATATTACCGCCTTTAGAACGCATATAATCGAACATGGCATTCTTGACTGCTTCAGGAGCTGGAATCGATTGAAAAATATTAGCGTATGAAACTCCTAAATCTTTTGACAAAGGTGAAATTACAGGCACTTGATTTGCCAACAATAATTCGGCAGTTTTCTCCACATTGCTTTGGTAGAATGGTCCAATTATGGCATCCGAATTTTCTAAATCATTATTTTTGATCAGAGCAGCAACATTGGAACTGTTTTTGGTTTCCTGCGAATCGAATATCTTCACATCGATATCAAGTCCTAATGTTTTAGCAGAATCAATAGCAATTAATGCTCCAGCATAAAAATCCAAAGTCATGTTCAAGAATTTATCCTTTTTTCAGCGCATTGCAGTCGAATTGACCGTATCACCTTGAATCTTGGATATGTTAAACGGCAACAGTAGTACCAGCTTTTTTCTGCCGTTACTTCGCTTGTTGTTTGACAATTCTATGTACTCTTTTTTAACTTGTGGAGAAAATGCTATTGTAGCAGGAAATTTCAAAACCATACCTTCAATAACGCCTTGAGCCAATTCAGGGTTGAGTGCTGTTATTTCCTCCTGACTTATACCTGCCATTTTAGACAAACTATATAAGGTCTCTTTTGGCTTTACAATATAATTTAAGTAATTTACTGCAGAAGCTGTTTTTACTGGATTTGTAGTAACAATCTCTTTTTTGGATTCAGTTACCGGAACAGTTTTATCTAGTTTTGGTCCCAAAGTTTCGGGATTACCTTTAATCAATAATTTAAATCCTTCCGGTAAATTAGTGACTACTTCAGGATTTTTGCGCTCTAATTCCTCAATCGTAATTCCGTATTGCTTTGCTATAGAATATTTAGTTTCTTTTGGAAGCACATAATGAAACACCACTTTTTCAGTGATTGGAGTATTATTTTTCAAAATAACATTCGAAGGAATTGTAAGCGTCTGTCCAATCTGTAAACCCTCTTTTTCAAGAAAAGGATTCGCTTGTTTTAATGCTTCATCTGTAACACCATATTTTTTCTCAATACCATATAAAGTCTCTTTTGAAGCCACTTGATGCATTGTAGACGGAGTACTTTTTTTGGTTTGAACTACTACTTGCTTTCCAGAATTTCGAGGAATTAACAAGATTGTATTAGGTTTCAAACCACTTTGTGCATCTGGATTTAATTGATAAATATCATAAGGAGTGACTTTATATTTTTGTGCAATTTGATTTATAGTTTCTCCTTTTGTTACATTATGTTGTATCACTTTATTTTGAGCCTGACTTGGAAAATAAATAAAAAAAAGAACAACAAAGAATGTTAAAAAATATTTCATGCTGAGTATAATAAATTAATTTTTTAGTTTTTGTAAAATTAGTGATGAACTTTAAAAAGAGTAGTTAATTGTTTCCTAAATAAATTAATTCTGTTCAATCTTTACAACAAACATTTTTTCAAAAAATTCTTTGTTTTTCTTCTGTTTGTATTCATAAAGAGCTTCTTCTTCAGTAGTAAAAAATTCAGTAAAAACATAATATGACATAATATTTACATTAAAGAAAAAACTGGAATTCAATTCTCCGGCATCAATCAATTTCATTATAAATTTATCTCTGTCCTCTGCTTCACTAAAATCTCCTAAAACAATGTAATACCCTGCCGGCACTTCTTTAAGATTATCTAATATTTCTATTTTAGATCTATTTCCCTCACTTAAAGAATCCTGCTCTATAGCTTCTTTTATCTCCCCTAAATTTAGTTGGTTTAAATCTTTAGAAACTGGATTTTGATTTTGAGACTCCTGCGCTTTATTTTGGTATCTTTTTAATCGCACCAACGCTAATTTATCATCAAAATTTCTTGCTTCTCTGCTGTAAAAAGTAGCCATACTAATATGTCTTTTTAATTCAATTTTTTTCTCTCCGCCTAACGAATCAATTTTCTTTAGAAGCACTTCATTTAATTCATCTCTTCGTTTTTGGTCTGATTCCATCTTTTTATAAGTATCAAGAGAAGTAATTTCATTGTCAGACTCCGCAAGATCAGCTTTACTATTTTCCCGTACTTTCTTCTTGTATTCAATGTTTTTTTCAACAGCGATACGCTGCACTTTATTCATCAATGTAGAATACACTTTTCTATTTTGAGCTAAATCTTTTTTCAATTGAAATGACAATTCACTGGTTCTAGAAATACTTTCATACGATTTAGCCTCCAATTGCTTTGATTTCTCTAGATTTTCAATCTCAGTATTTTTTAATTCTGACAAATCTTCATTCATCATGTATACTAATGAATCTAATTTTGAAATCAATATATCCTGAATATTTTTATTAGCTTCTAAGACTAACTTGAGCCTCTCCTCTGAACCTTCTTTGGCATCATCTATCTCGTTAAGGTCAATTTTTAAATTATTAACCTTAATAACTTTTTGATTTATTTCTTTTTGAACGGTAAGCTTGTCTTTTAAATCCTCTAATTGGATATTTTTAGCTTTGGTTTTCTCTAGCACTACTTGCTTCTCTGCCAATGCAATCATCAACTCTTCATTTTCGTTTGAAGGAGCTATCTGCTTAACATTTATAGCCAATTTATTTCCTTGAGTTAATCCATTTACAATTTCAGGATTTTGTGATTCCAATTGATCAATTGTAATTCCGTATTTTTTGGCTATTGAGTATTTAGTTTCTTTAAACTGAACATCATGAAAAATAGTTTCAGAATTAATAATTCTGGTTCTACCATCGACCGTTTTTCGTTTGTTTGGTATGACTAAATTTTGTCCTACTTGCAATCCTACTTTAAAAATATCTGAATTAGCTTTGTCTAAATCCTGAACAGACACATTATACAATCTTGCAATACCAAACAAGGACTCTTTAGGCAATACTTTATGAGTAATTTTTGAATTAGCAGCATTGATGGTTTGCTGGTCAGACCCTGTTTTTTTAGATTCAAAAAATTTCGGAATGACTAACTCCTGTCCTATTTTCAAGCCATTAACGAGCACTGTTTCATTTACCTCTCGAAGTGCTTCAACTTTTACATTGTATTTTGTAGCTAAACCGTAAAGTGTTTCTTTAGGACCTACAATGTGTATAACACTATCACTTTGATGTAAGACAACATTAGGAACACTAAGAAGTTGGTTTTCTTGAATTCCGGACTGAGATTCCGGATTAAGTTTATAAATAGCCGCAGGGGTTGTTTTGTACTTTAATGCGATTTGTGTTATTGTTTCCCCTTTAATAACGGTATGTTGCATTACACTTTCTTGTCCAAGAATGACATTTGAAAACAATACTACTAAAAACAAAATTCGTAAAAATTCTTTCATAAATTATGATTTAAAACAATTAAGTCATCACAAATGTAATGACTTAATGTTAAAAAACGATATTATTCCCACTCAATTGTTGCAGGCGGTTTTGAACTGATATCATACACCACTCTATTCACACCTTTTACTTTATTGATGATATCATTCGAAACTTTCATCAAGAAATCATACGGTAAATGCACCCAATCAGCCGTCATACCATCAGTAGATTCTACAGCTCGAAGCGCAATCACTTTTTCATATGTGCGTTCATCACCCATAACTCCTACGCTATTTACAGGAAGTAAAATTGCTCCTGCCTGCCACACTTTATCATACAATCCCCAAGATTTCAATCCGTCAATAAAAACAGCATCTACATCTTGTAAAATCTGAACTTTTTCAGGTGTGATATCACCTAAAATACGAATCGATAATCCAGGTCCCGGAAAAGGATGTCTTCCTAATAATTCAGGATCAATTCCTAATGTAGCTCCTACTCTACGCACTTCATCTTTGAAAAGCATGCGAAGCGGTTCTACAATTTTCAATTTCATATAATCTGGCAAACCGCCCACATTATGGTGCGATTTAATAGTTGCTGAAGGGCCTTTTACCGAAACTGATTCAATAACATCAGGATAAATAGTTCCTTGCGCCAACCATTTTACATCTTCGATAAGATGAGATTCATCATCAAAAACTTCGATGAATACACGTCCAATAATTTTACGTTTGGTTTCCGGGTCACTCACACCTGCTAATTCAGATAAAAAACGATCACCGGCATCAACTCCTTTTACGTTCAAACCCATTCCTTTATATTGATCCAATACATTTTGGAATTCGTTTTTACGAAGCAAACCATTATTTACAAAAATACAGTATAGATTTTTTCCAATAGCTTGATGCAATAAAACTGCCGCCACGGTAGAATCTACTCCTCCAGAAAGTCCAAGAACGACTTTATCGTCTTGTAATTTTTCTTTCAGTTCGGATACCATTTCTTCAACAAAAGCATTTGGTGTAAAGTTTTGAGGAACTTCTGCTATTTTTACTAAAAAGTTTTCCAGCATTTTTGATCCATCTGTAGAATGGAAAACCTCAGGATGGTATTGAATCGCATACGTTGTTTCACCTTCAATTTTGTAAGCGGCAAATTCCACATCATGAGTGCTTGCCAGTTTTACGCCATTGGTTGGCAAAGCTTTGATACTGTCACTATGACTCATCCAAACTTGGCTGTTTTCAGAAACACCTTCAAAGAAAACTTCGTCTTCTTTTATATAAGACAAGTTAGCTCTACCATATTCTCTGGTATTTGAGGCCGCTACTTCTCCACCACTAAAATGGGATAAATATTGCGCACCGTAACATACGGCCAGCATAGGAAGCTTTCCTCTAATTTGAGATAAATCTGGATGTGGTGCATCTTCTGAACGGACAGAAAAAGGGCTTCCTCCAAGAATAACTGCTTTATAAGATGATAAATCACTCGGAAAATGATTGTAAGGAAAAATTTCGCAGAATATATTTAATTCGCGAACTCTACGCGCAATAAGCTGTGTGTATTGCGATCCGAAATCTAAAATAAGTACGTTGTGTTGCATGCGCAAAAATACTTTTTATATTTTGAATTGAAAAATTGAATTTTGAAAAATATTTATTTTCTTTTAAGTTGCTAAAAAAATTCTCTTGTCTACTGAAAAGACATCTGATCTTGTATCGCAATTTTGGGTTTATTCTAAAATTAGGTTTAGAATATTAAAGAGTACATTTGCAGCCCTCATAATCTCGTAAAAACAGAAAGAAAATGCAAGCAAAGAAATTTATAGCAGTTGCAATTTTTGGCCTTATTGCCATTTCATGCAGTGTAATTGATGATTTATTAACGTTTACAATCGATGACGAAACCTCTTTTACAATTGACAGTGCTTTCCCAGTTGGGGCTCTATTTGAAGTAGTAACACCGGAAATAACCACGAATTCAAGTAAAGAATTTGAAAACAACAATACAAAAGCAGATTTAGTAAAAGATGTAAAGTTGACAGCGTTAAAATTAACTATCACTGAACCAACTGATAAAACATTCCGCTTTTTAAAATCAATACACCTATATATTTCAACAGATGCTAATGATGAAATTGAATTGGCTTATTTAGACGATATTAATTCCACTTCAAATACGATTAATCTAATTTGTATCTCTCAAAAATTAGACAAATACATCAAGGCACCTTCCTATAAAATAAGGACTAAGGCAGTTATTAAAGAATCATTAACTCAAGATATTACTGTAAAATCAGACATGAAATTTCAAGTTACTGCAGATCCGTTTTAGACAAAACATCTTTAAACATAAAAAACCGTTGAATATTCATAATATCCAACGGTTTTTCTTATTTAACTTACCTATTTTTTTATTCTTTTACCAAAATAATAGTGGCTTTGAAACCAGTTCCAAGATTCCACTGGCTTGCTGAGATCAAACCACCTTTATCATCATACACTTTAAATTCGGCGGTATTAGGACCCGAACTACCTTGATTTAATGCTTCAAAATCTATCTTATTAAAGCCTTTTTCCAACACGATTTCAAAACCCTTGAAGGCACTATCGAGGTTCACTTGATATTCTATTACTCTGTCATTTAAATACACCCTAATCTTATCGCCATCAACATAAGCTGCATCCCGATACATTACCTTAGCAGTAACTGATCCCGTGGCGAAATTACCCAAATTTTGATTCTTTCTATAGACAACGCCCTCCGTATTTTCCTCTTTTTTATTCCATTTGTCTTTATAAACATCTCCGGGATTGATAAACTCGTTTTTAGGAGTCATGGAGAAGTTAGCTGCAGGCGTACTGGGAAGCGAAGGACTTGGTTTGGGGTTCAATATTTCCGGATTTTTAAATACGTTTGGCGTATTAATTGGCGGAATATCTGCTTTGGGCGGAATTGCTTTTTTTATTTTTGGTGCATTATTTTTAAGTGGAATCGCTTTAAATTTTGAGCTAAATTCATTCTGGGCATATCCGCTTAAAGACATACTGATGGCAATCATTAAAAATAAAATCCTTTTCATAACTTTCTAAATTAGTTTATCCGGTGCTTGTAAAATTTTAAAAATAAAAAACCAATTGTATTTATTCAAAAATCAGGCAACAATTTAACTTTCATTTATAACTCCAAAATCTGCATTTTATTACATTAAAGAGAATAAAACAACTAAAATATCCCTGATAAAATTTGATTTTTTTTAATCCAAAATCGGTATTTTTATTTCACTTTTTTTTCTAACTTGCAAATAGTATGCCATATCATAAATCGCATTTTTATTACTAAACAAGATTTAAACACTACTAAAATGAAAAGAGAAAATATATTGACCGGTTCACCTTGGGAAGACAAGATGGGATATTGCAGAGCGGTACGTATCGGAAATACTATCGAAGTATCTGGTACAGTTGCTATTATTGATGGCGAAAAAGTAAAAGCTACTGATGCGTATGCACAAACAGTAAACATTTTAGAACGCGTACAAGTAGTTCTCGAAGACTTAAAAGTAAGTATGGAAGATGTCATCAGAACACGAATTTTCACTACTGACATTACTACATTTGAAGATGTTGCCAAGGCTCATGCCCTATTTTTTAAGGAGATTAAACCCACGACCGGTTTTTATGAAATCAGCAAACTGGTTGCTCCTGAATATTTAGTCGAAATTGAAATCACCGCAATAGCCACCGAAAAACCATTAATTCAAGAAGGTTTATAATACTTTTGCAAAATAACACTTTGCCCATTCTACTAATGAATTCAGAGAAAACTAAAAAAACTTCGTCACTTCTATTCAAATGGTTTTTCATCTGCATTTTAATAGGTATTTTTTCCGGATCGGCATCTGCTTTTTTTCTGGTTTCCTTAGAGTGGGTTACTCACATAAGAGAAAACAACAACTGGATCATTTGGCTTTTGCCAATAGGCGGCTTACTAATAGGATTAGGGTATCATTATTGGGGAAAATCAGTAGTCAAAGGGAATAATTTAATACTGGAAGAATACGAAAATCCACAGAAAATCATTCCCTTAAAGATGGCTCCTTTGGTCCTATCTGGCACTTTAATCACCCATCTTTTTGGCGGTTCAGCCGGTCGAGAAGGAACTGCCGTGCAAATGGGTGGTGCCATTGCAGATCAGTTTACAAAACTGTTTCAGCTTAATAATTCCGAAAGAAAAACGATACTCATTCTGGGAATCAGCGCTGGATTTGCCTCCATTTTTGGAACTCCTTTAGCCGGAGCTTTATTCGCTTTAGAGGTTGTTTATTTTAGTAAAATCAATTTCAAAAGCATTTTTCTTTCTTTTTTGGTTGCATATATCGCTTATTTCACCGTGGAACTTTGGCATGTAAAGCACACCCCTTATGCGATTCCATTTCTGCCGGAAAATAACTTTACGACTCTATTTTGGGTACTTCTCGTGAGTATTTTATTTGGTTTAGCCGCCATGCTTTTTTCCAGAAGCACACACTTTTGGGGACATTTATTTTCTAAAACCATAGCGTTTCCTCCGCTCCGCACTTTTGTGGGCGGATGTTTTATAGCACTAGCCGTATATTTTATTGGAACCACAAAATACATTGGTCTTGGAGTCCCTATGATTGTCGATGCTTTTTCAAACCCAAATGCTTCCTATGATTTCCTGCTAAAAATACTTTTTACAGGATTTACGCTGGGAGCGGGATTCAAAGGAGGTGAAGTCACACCATTATTTTTTGTTGGTGCCACTTTAGGAAGCGCTTTATCGCTTTTTGTTCCTTTACCAATAGCCCTTTTGGCATGAATGGGATTTGTAGCGGTATTTTCGGGAGCTACCCACACGCCTATTGCCTGTACGGTTATGGGAATGGAACTTTTCGGGATCGAAAGCGGCATTTTCATTGGTTTAGCGTGCAGCATTGCCTACTTTTCTTCGGGGCCAGTGGGAATTTATAATGCTCAAATTGTCAGAGGAGCAAAATACCATTTGTATCAAAAATTGAAAAGAAAAAATACCGACTTTTTATAACCTTCTAAAAGTTTGTTAATTGTATAAATGTTTTCAACATTACAGTAAAAAAATGTAATTTCGCAGACTATGAAAATACAAGACATACAAGCGATACAGTTGTTACTATCAACTCCAAAAAAAATTGCCATAATCCCGCACAGAGGTCCTGACGGAGACGCTATGGGTTCTACACTGGGTTTGTATCATTTTTTATTAAAAAACAATCACCATCCTGTTGTGGTTTCTCCAAATGAATTTCCGGATTTTCTGGCTTGGATGCCGGGTTCAGAAACCGTTAAAATATTTGAAAAAGACAAACAAAACTGCACAAAAATCCTTGAAGATGCTGAACTTATTTTCACATTAGACTTTAATGCATTGCATCGCACAGGCGAAATGGAACACGTTTTAGCCAAGCTGAGAGCTCCTTTTGTAATGATAGATCATCATCAAAAACCAGATGAATACGCTGTGGTAACTTATTCGGACACTTCGTTTGGATCAACTTGCGAAATGCTTTATAACTTTATATCGCATCTTGGAAAAAAAGAAGATATTGACAAAACCATTGGAACCTGCATTTATACAGGAATTCTAACGGATTCCGGTTCGTTTCGTTTCCCAAAAACTACGGGAACAACCCATAGAATTGTGGCTGAACTAATTGATTTGGGCGTTGAAAACACTGAAATTCCTAGCTTATTATTTGATAACAGTTCTTTTGGACGATTACAAATATTGGGAAGAGCACTTCAGAATATGAAAGTGATTACGGAACATAAAACGGCCTATACTACACTGACGCAATTGGAACTAAATTCCTTTGATTATGTAAAAGGAGATACGGAAGGTATTGTAAATTACGGACTAAGCATTAAAGGAATCCTTTTTACCGCTATATTTATCGAAAATAAAGAAGAAAAAATTATCAAGATTTCATTCCGATCTCAAGGCGATTTTGATGTCAATCAGTTTGCAAGAGATCATTTTAACGGTGGCGGACATCGGAATGCTGCCGGCGGAAAATCGGAAGTTTCAATGGAAGAAACGATTCGGAAATTTGAAGATTTAGTAACAAAACTAAGCATCTAATCCTATGAAAAATAGCAAGGGAATCGCAATTGTATTTTTTATGTTTGTCCTCTTTTCAAGTTGCAAACAACATCAGGAAGCCAGGAGACCTATTTCTCAAGCATCAGGAAGCTTCATGAAAAAATCTGTGGCGCGCAACAAAAAATTAGTTGCTAACGAGGAAACCCAAATTCAGGATGTAATTAAAAGTAATCTTAATGTTGTTTATCTCGCATCCAAAAAAGGATACTGGTATTCCTATGAAACAAGAAATGAAGCCGATACGCTTACACCAAAAAAAGGAGACGTTGCTTTTTTTGATTATGAAATCAAAGACTTGAAAGGAACTATAATCTATTCGGAATTAGAATTAAGACCACAAACTTATTACGTGGACAAACAAAATATCATGATGGGCTTGCGTGACGGAATCAAGCTGATGCGCAAAAATGAAAAAGTAAACTTTCTTTTCCCATCGCACATGGGATATGGATACCATGGTGACGAAAAAAGAATTGGCACTAATCAACCGCTACTTTGCACCGTAACATTACGTGATTTTAAATCGGAAGCAGCATATAAAAAAGAAAACGAGGTAAAACTAAAAATCACGCCAACAGTTCCAACACCTACAAAAGAATCAACCCCTATTATAAACAAGACCGTAGATACAATAACTCAATAAAATAATTTAGAAATGAAAAAAAAGATTCTATTCGTATTCCTGATAATTGCTTCATTTTATTCTTGTAAAGAAGAATACAACAACCTTCCTGACGGTTTATATGCGAAAATTGAAACCAATAAAGGTGAAATCATTGTCCAATTAGATTTTGAAAAAGCACCAATTACAGTGGCTAATTATGTAGCCTTGGCCGAAGGAAAAAATGAATTTGTTACCAATGAAAACCTTAAAAACAAACCCTTTTTTGACGGTTTGAAATTCCACCGAGTTATCAAAGATTTTATGATTCAAACTGGTGATCCGCTTGGAACAGGTTCTGGAGATACCGGATATAAGTTCAAAGATGAATTCTCAGATTTAAGATTTGACAAAGGTGGCGTTTTGGCTATGGCCAATAACGGACCAACAACGAACAGCAGTCAATTTTTCATCACACATCTTGCAACACCTTGGCTGGAAGGAAAACATACTATTTTTGGTCATGTAGTTGAACAAGGAATGGAAGTTGTAAACAAAATTGAACAAAATGATTACATCAATAAAGTAACCATAATCAGAAATGGTGAAGCTGCCAAGAAATTCAACGCTGTAAAAATATTCAATGATTACTTTGCTGTAGAATCTGAAAATCAAAAGAAAAAAGCAGCCATCGACGCAGAAAACAAAAGAGTTTACAACGAAAAATACAAAGTAGTTCGCGAACAAAAAGTAGCTGAATTTACTGCTTTAAAAGCAAAGGCTACCAGAACGCCTAGTGGTTTGCAATATGTGATTATCAAGAAAAGCGGAGGTAAAAAACCAGCTAATGGCGCTAATATTTTCATTCACTACGCCGGTTTTCTGGAAGACGGAGAATTATTTGATGCCAGTGTTGAAAATGTGGCTAAAACATTCGGTAAATATGATGAAAACAGAGCGGCGCAAAACGGATACCAACCCATCCCTTTTCAGGCCGGCAAAAAAGATGGCATGATTCCTGGTTTCATTGAAGGACTGGAGCAATTATCTTTTGGAGACAAAGCCGTAATTTTTATTCCAACCCGTTTAGGATATGGAGCAGCAGGTGCTGGTGGCGTAATTCCACCCAATGCCAACATCATTTTTGAAATCGAATTATTAGAAAAAATGCCCCAATAATATTAAAAATTAAGCCTTTAACATAGCACAACATGAAATTTAAAATTCTGTTTTTATTATTTCTGGGAATGGTCAACGTACATTCTCAAACGGTAAAGAAATCTATTCCTGTCAAAAAACCGGCAACAAGCGTCAAAGCAACTGTAAAATCGCCAGTAAAGCCTGCAGTAAAAACTCCAGCGGCAATCGAGGGGATTTTTGCAACAATTGCAACAAACAAAGGAGATATTGTACTGGAATTAGCATACCAAAAAGCACCCGTAACAGTGGCTAACTTCATTGCACTTGCCGAAGGGAAAAATACCTTTGTCACAGATGACAAACTAAAAGGAAAACCTTTCTTTGATGGTTTAAAGTTTCACCGTGTCATCAAAGACTTCATGATTCAAGGAGGAGATCCTTCTGGAAATGGCTCTGGTGGTCCTGGTTATGCATTCAAAGATGAATTCACAGACTTGAAGCACAACAAACCCGGAATCCTCTCTATGGCTAATTCCGGCCCTACTACTAATGGAAGCCAGTTTTTTATAACCCATAAAGCAACGCCTTGGTTAGACGGAAAACACACCATTTTTGGTCACGTTACCGAAGGAATGGTTATAGTAAACTCCATTGCGCAAAACGATGTAATCACAAAAATTACAATCGTAAGAAAAGGAGCTTTAGCCAAAAAATTTGATGCCCCAAAAGTGTTTGCAGATTATTTCAACAATAAATCCGAAGACCAAAAGAAACAGGATTTAATCAACGCTGAAAACAAAGCCAAAAAAGCAGCAATTGAAGCCGAAGCCAAAAGAGCGTACACTGAAAAATACGGTCCTGTAGTAGCTGCAAAAAAAGCCTATTTAGTCGCTACTAAAGCTACAGCAACCACCACTCCGTCCGGATTAGCTTACAAAATAACCGATAAAGGAACAGGAGTAAAACCCGCTAACGGATCCACATTCTATTTCCACTATGCCGGTTATTTTGAGGATGGAACGCTATTTGACAGCAGTTATGAAGAAGTTTGTAAAACTTACGGAAAATTTGATGCAAACCGTGCCGCTCAAAACGGCTACCAAGCCTTTCCGTTTGAAGCCGGGAAAAAAGACGGTATGATTCCAGGATTTATTGAAGGACTGGATAATATGGCTTTTGGCGACAAAGCAGTAGTTTTCATCCCTTCAAATCTAGCATATGGAGAAAGAGGCGCCGGTGGTGTTATTCCACCTAATACAATGCTTATTTTCGAATTAGAAATGCTGGAAAAACAACCCACTGCAAAACAATAAAACTAAAAAAATGCAATAAAAAAACCCGACAGACTTCAAAATTCTGTCGGGTTTATTTTTATAATTCATTCTCCGTAATTACAGGAATAGAAATCGCCTTTTATGCTTTTTGGAGCATTATCGACGTTTCACTTATTTCTTTCCAAATTTCCAGTCAAATTCATCTTTTTGATTGATAATGGCACCAATCTCAAATTTTACCACTTCATCAAATTCTGTTTGAAAAATCATCCAGTTTTCCTCGTTAAAATAGTTTTCAAAGGTATCAAACTCTTCCTGAGTAAATTTAGTAATTCCTTTTGTAGCTAAATCTTTTTTGACCTCACTGATTTTTCTGTTGATTATTTTATATCCAAAAACTTCCAGTCCCGGACTAGACGCTACGATATACCCCAATTTAAAATCTTCCTCGACATAGAACGTTAAACGCATCTTTAGTTTGTTGTAAGCAAAAATCACATTATCATCCTCGTCTTTATAATTACGGTCTGGTTTTCCGTAAATAGCAGTAACATCATTTTGTTTCATTCCGAAAATGAGCTTGTCAATTCCGTTTTTTGGATTTATTTTCATATGTAGATAATATTTGTTTTTTAATGGACTCGAGCGATAGCGAACAGGCGAAGCAATATGCTATCGCCAGATCTTCATCGGTGTATGCGACAAATGTTGTCATGGCGATTTCATACGTAGTTTATATTTTTTTTAAGCAATATGTAATTTGCATAGCGCTACAGTTGTTTATTTCAAACTTGCGTTATACTCCTTTCATCTCGTATTATTTTACCGCAAAGTTCGCAAAGTTTTTCGCAAAGTCCACTACCTTTTTATTTAAAAAATAATGCTAAACAAATACTGCTACTGATTCTAAAATTTACAATTTGGGCGTGACCCTCTAAAAAAATCGGGTCGGGCTATCCGCTATAATCTCCCGAAGAAAAATCGGGAGGATTTCCGCTTTTATCCCTCACGCAAAAGCCTCGGCGCTTTAAGAAACTTTGATTTAATAAAACAATATTTGCAAAAATCACTATCTTTCAATCACAAAATCAATACGATATGACTTGGACTGCAAAACCCATAAAACACAAAGGCGAAAACCGGATTGCCGTCTATTTTGAAAAAAATCAAGACTTAATTGCCCGCATCAAACAAATAGAAGGAGCCCGATGGAGCCAGCAAAAAACGGTTTGGCACCTACCCGATACCAGCGAAAATAGAGAACGTTTCAAGATAGAACCCCTTAAAAATTCTCTTCCTTCCGCCGAGGGAATTATTCAAGTAGAGAAATTCAAACAATGGCTTCGTTCTAAACGATATAGCGAAAGCACCATTAGTACCTATAGCGAAGCCTTAAAATCTTTCTTGATTTTCTACCGAGAAAAACCAGTTGCTGAGATTAATAACGAGGATGTGATTATCTATAACAACGAGTATATTTTGAAGAATAAGCTTTCCGCTTCGTATCAGAACCAAACTGTTAATGCAATAAAGCTATTTTTTATGACAGTAAGAGAAACCAAAATTGAAGTGGATAAAATACATCGTCCCAAACGAGCCAAGTTATTACCCAACGTATTGAGTAAAGAAGAAATAAAATTAATCTTGGATGCCCACAGCAATATCAAACACAAAATGATGCTTTCGTTAATTTATAGTTGTGGCTTACGTTGCGGCGAATTATTAGCATTACAGCCCGTTCATATTGACTCACAAAGGAATATTGTACTACTAAAAAATGCCAAAGGTCAAAAAGATAGAATTGTACCTCTAAGTCCTAAAATACTAGATATGCTAAGAGAGTACTACTCTTTATATAAACCAAAAAAATATTTGTTCGAAGGGCAAGTAGCTGGGATTCCTTATGATAGCCGGAGTTTACAACAAGTACTCAAACAAGCATTACATAAAGTCCATCTTACAAAACCCGCTACTTTGCACTGGTTGCGACACAGCTACGCCACTCATTTACTAGAAAGCGGAACCGATCTGCGCTATATACAAGAATTACTGGGACATAATAGTAGTAAAACAACTGAAATTTACACTCATGTGAGCACCAAAAGTATCCAACAAATAAAAAGTCCATTTGATGATTTGTAAGATAATATTTAAAGTGTATATTTGAAAGCAATACGCTACGCAGTAGCGCCTATCCACCCAAAATGAGAGGTATAAGCGCTACTTTGTAGCGCCTATATACTAGTTGTAAGCAAGCCTAAAACGACAGTACTCCAAAAAAACAGACATCTGAAAATCGAACTTTGACATCTTGACAAAAACTTACGGACTGACTTTGGCGACACACAATCCAACCCAATTGTTTTAAAAAATTTCCCACCGCACATTTTAAAAAATAATTTTAGCCAGCCGCACATTGGCACATTTGCAAAACCACACAAGCCGGCACACAAACCAAGTTTTGCAAAAGAGCCAATTTCCCAACGCTCGACAGTAATGTTGAAAATAATTTGAAATAAGTGCAAACAAATCAAAAATCTTTTCCTAATTTTGACACATTATGTCAATAGAGGTTATGTCAACAGAAACAATAGGCGAAAAGCTAAGACACATTCGAGAAGAAAAGGAACTTCCATTAAGGAAAGTTGCTGCATTGCTCGACATTGATGTGGCGATTTTGAGCAAAATGGAGCGTGGAGAGCGGAAAATCACAAAAGAAGTAGTTCTGAAACTTGCCGACATTTACGATTACAACCCAGACGAACTTTTGGTTTCGTTCCTAAGTGACAAGATTTTATATGAAATTCAAGATGAAGATTTAGGAATAAAAGCGCTGAAAGTAGCAGAGGAAAGAGCCAAATATATTAAAGCGAATAAGAGGAAATGACAATAAAGCAACTCATAGAAAAATATACAGCCGACAGGGATTATTACTTGACAAGCAAGTATAATGAAACACTGCTTCGCAGTGATTTCTTAGACCCGTTTTTCGAGTTGCTTGGTTGGGATATTAAAAACAATGCAGGTAAACCGACCAACGAACGAGAAGTGATTTTGGAAGAAGCGTTAAAAGCAAATGCTTCCGAACATTCCAAAAAACCTGATTACACTTTCCGACTTTTTTCTGAAAGAAAATACTTTTTGGAAGCAAAGAAACCTTGTGTTTCTATTGAGTCAAACAACGACACAGCAAAACAAGTTAGACGATACGGATTTACAGCAAAGTTGAAAATTTCTGTTCTTTCAAATTTTGAATACTTAATCATTTATGACACTTCTGTAAAAGTAGAGAAAGAAGACTCTTATAATAGGGCACTTGTAAAAAAATACCATTATACCGAATACGAAAGTAAATTTGAAGAAATCAAACAGCTTTTAGGAAAGGAATCTGTTTATTCAGGAGCATTTGAAACGGAATGGAAAGAAATTGAAAGCAAAATCAATCAATATTCAATTGATAATTTATTCCTGAACCAAATCAACGAATGGCGAAAAGTTTTAGGTTCTGAAATTTTTAAACACGAGCCAAAAATTGACGAGCAACAACTTAATGATATTGTTCAGAGTTACATCAACCGAATTATTTTTCTTCGAGTTTGTGAGGATAGAAATTTAGAAGATTACCAAACCCTTTTGAAGTTTGCTAATACAAATGATTTTAACTCCTTAATCAAAAAGTTTGAACAAGCCGACAAACGCTATAATTCAGGATTGTTTGACCAATTGCTAAAAGACAAGATTGTAGAAAATATCAGTTCGGTATTTTGGACAATCATCAAACAGTTGTATTATCCTGAAAGCCCATATTCATTCAGTGTTTTTTCCTCTGATGTGTTAGGAAGCATTTATGAAATTTTCCTTTCAGAAAAATTGACCGTTCAAAGCGGTGCTGTTGTTTTAGTAAAAAAACCTGAAAATGTTGACCGTGACATCATCACTACACCAACATTTATCATTAGTGATATTTTAAGAAATACCGTCTTGAAAAAATGCGAAGGAAAAACGGATAAGGAAATTCTAAAGTTGAAATTTGCTGATATTTCTTGTGGTTCAGGGGCGTTTTTATTGGAACTATTCCAGTTACTCAATGACATTCTGATTGATTACTACTTGGAAAATGACAAGTCAAAACTCATTCAAACCAATATCAACACTTACAAATTACCATTTGAAATTAAGCGACAACTTTTATTGAATTGCATTTATGGTGTTGATAAAGATTATAATGCAGTTGAAGCAGCAAAATTTGGTTTGCTTCTCAAATTACTTGAGGGTGAAGATGTAAACTCAACCAACAAAACAAAACCTGTTTTACCCGACCTTTCTGAAAACATCTTTTTCGGAAACAGTTTATTGAATCCGAAGCAAGTAACTAACAAGAAAGATCAGGTGGTTATCAATCCATTTGATTTTTCAAAACTTCGTTTTGATGTCATTTTAGGCAATCCACCTTATATGAAGTCGGAGGATATGAAAAATATAACTCCGCTTGAATTACCGCTTTACAAAACAAATTTCAATTCTGCTTATAAGCAATTTGACAAATATTTCCTTTTTCTTGAACAAGGAATCAACTTATTGGCTACTGATGGAATTTTGGGATATATCGTTCCGAGCAAGTTTACAAAAGTTGGTGCAGGTAAAAAACTTCGTGAATTACTCGCAGAAAAAGAATATCTGCATTCAATCGTTTCGTTTGGTGCAAATCAAGTCTTTATAAATAAAACAACTTACACGAGCATTTTAATACTCACGAAGCAAAAACAAAAAGAATTTTCATTTACCGAAGTAAAAAGTCTCACTGAATGGAAAATCAGAGATTTTAAACGAATTGAATTTGATAAAATAGAAACCAAAAAGCTTTCAAGTGATTTGTGGTTTTTAATTCCTCCTTATTTAAAAAACGCATATAATTCAATTTTAAATCAAAGTGAAATCCTCGAAAAAATAGTAGGAAAAAAGAATATCAATAATGGAATTCAAACTAGTGCGAATGATGTGTTTGTAATTAAACCTTCAAAGGTTGATACTACCTATATTCATTTTGAAAAGAAAGGCAAAAGTTTCAAAATTGAGAAATCAGCAACAATGCCATACTACGAAACGGTTAGAAAAAAAGGAGAGGATAAACTAAACACTTACAGAACGTTAAAACCAAACACTTTTGTTATTTATCCATACCAAGTAATTAAAGGTAAAGCTGAATTCATTGAAGAAAAAGAATTCAAGAAAAAATTTCCCTTTGCATACAAGTATCTAGCTTATCACAAAACAAGATTAGCAGAAAGAGACGTTAAGCCTGTTCCTAAAACAAAAAATGAATGGTATAGATATGGAAGAAGCCAGTATTTGGAGCTTGGTGAAATAAAGGAGAAAATTATACTTGGTGTTATGTCATCAGGAGAGAAATATCCTATTGATAAACACAAAACTTTACATACAGCAGGTGGTACAGCAGGATATTGCAGTGTATACTTGTCCGATAAAAACCCTTATTCAATTTACTATATCCAAGCCATTCTTAATTCAAGATATGTTGAGTGGATTATTCATTTGAGAGGTGAAGTTTATAGAGGAGGCTACAAAGCAAGAGGAACAAAAGTCTTGAAAAACCTACCAATCAGAAAGATTGATTTTTCAGATTCCAAACAAAAAACACTTCACGACAAAATCGTAGAAAATCAAAAAGAGTTAATCAGCATTTATGACCAAATAGATGCAAACGCAGGAAATAAAAGAGCTTTAACTCCACTGCAAGGACAATTTGCAAGAGAGAAAGCCAACCTAGAAAAGCTATTAGCTAAACTATACGATTTAGGTAGTGAAGATTCATTAATCCCATTAATCAAAGAATTGTATGAAGCTAATTAAGAACGCAACAGCCGAGAAATTGAGAGGTGGATTTTACACACCTGAACCAATTGCTGCATTTATTTTGAAATGGGGCATCAATGGAAGTTCTGATTATGAAATTTTAGAACCAAGTTGTGGTGATGGTGTTTTCCTTGAACAATTGAAAGAGAACAACCATAAATTCAACTCGGTAACAGCCATTGAATTTGATGATGTGGAAGCAGAAAAAGCTGATAAAATCAAACTCAACAACAAGAATGTAATCAATACAGATTTTCATTTGTATTGCAATGAAACCACACAGAGATTTGATTTGATAGTTGGCAATCCGCCTTACATTCGCTATCAATATTTTCAGGAAGAACAGCAAAATGAAGCCATCAAAGTTTTCAATCGTGCTAAACTAAAATATTCAAAACTGACCAATGCTTGGGTTTCCTTTGTCGTTGGTTCAAGTTTGTTGCTCAGAGAAAAAGGAAAAATTGGTTTTGTGATACCCGCAGAATTGTTGCAGGTATCTTATGCTCAACAACTCCGTGAGTTTTTGGCACATTTCTACAATAAAATCAACATCATTTCCTTTGAAAAGTTGGTTTTTCCTGATATACAACAAGAAGTTGTTTTGTTGCTTTGTGAAAAGAACGGAAGTGATTCACATTTGATTGAACACCTTGAATTAAGAGACGCTTCTGACCTTGAAAAATTGGATGTAAACATCCTAAAAAGTCCTTCTAAAAAGATAGATTTTAAGTCAAATAAATGGACTTATTACTTTTTAGAGCAAGAGGAGATTGACTTTTTGGAACAGATTGCCAAAAAACGAAAAGTCCCGACAATTAGTAATTATGCCAGTGTAGAAGTTGGCATTACCACAGGGGCAAATGATTACTTCACCGTTCCTTTGCCAGTTGTAGAAGCTTACGACCTGAAAGAATACGCAAAACCAATGGTTGGCAGAAGTGTTCAGGTCAATAGCGTAATTTTCACGGAAAAGGATTGGAAACTTAACAGACAAACCAAGGCAAAAGCCCATTTATTGGTGTTCCCTGCAAAAGAGAAAATCAATGGACATAAAGGAGCGAACTCATACATTCGTTTAGGCGAATCAATGGGCGTAAACAAAGGCTATAAAACAGGCATTCGTGATGATTGGTTTGTGATTCCTTCCATCAAACTTTCTGATGCTTTGTTTATCCGTAGAAACAACCTCTATCCTCGTTTAATCTTAAACGAAGCAAACGCATATACAACCGACACAATGCACCGTGTATTTATGAAAAAAGACACGGACAAAAACGCATTCATAGCCAGTTTTTACAATTCATTGTCTTTGGCTTTTTCTGAAATTGTTGGTCGTAGTTATGGCGGTGGTGTATTAGAATTAATGCCAAGCGAAGCAGGAAAAATACTGCTGCCCTATCAAACCGAAAATGCTGATTTACTTTTAACCATTGACAAAATGATGCGGGAGAAAAAAAGCATTGATGAAATTTTAAAAATTACCAACAAGAAGATTCTGAAAGATGGTTACGGCTTTACAGATAAAGAAATAAAGCTTGCGGATAGCATTTGGAAAAAGCTTTCGGCAAGGAGATTAAATAGGAGTAAATAATATGGATACAGACGATTTATCAATACCAACCTATACAGCAGTAATCATTGAAGCCGAGAAGTTCAACCACGACTTAACGCTTCAATTTGGCTTACTGGCATCAGATTGTAAAGATGATAACGATTATTTGAATCAAGCGGAAGCCTTAATAAAAAAATGGCTTAATGAAGATGATATGTTCAATTTAGTTGAAGATATTTTCTTCGGAGAATCTGTGAATGAAAAAGAATTCAAAAAAACATTAAACAAGCTATTATCTAATATTGCTGAAATCAGGAAGACTCCAATGGAACAGCGTGAATATGAAGATTGGGATTAATCAATATCACTGAAAATGGTTTCAAATTCCGAAAATATAAGCACATTCCACACCCTCTTCAAAGGACGTGAAGATGTGTTTGCTGTTCGTTGGGAGAAAGAAAACAAATCGGGCTATATGCCAGCTGTTTTTTATGACCCTTATCGTCTTCGGGCACATAAAATGAATGGAGGGACATTTCAGAATTTTACCGAAAAGTCTTATCTGAAAATTTCAGATGAACAAATCCAAAAGCATTTGGACGGTTTTCATCATATTGGAGTTTATCCCTTATTACAAGACAATACGACTTGGTTTTTGACAGCCGATTTTGATAAAGACAATTGGCATAAGGAAGCCGTTACTTTTCTTAATGCTTGTAAAGAAAAAGAAATTCCAGCCTACTTGGAGCGTTCTCGTTCAGGAAATGGTGGACACGTTTGGATATTTTTTGATAAACCATATCCTGCAATAAGAAGCCGAAAAATATTCGTATCAATTTTAGAACAGTCGGGTGTATTTTCAATGTTTGACAAAAGTTCAAGTTTTGACAGACTGTTTCCAAATCAGGATTTTCTTTCAGGTAAAGGATTCGGAAACTTGATTGCTCTGCCACTTTTTAAACCGACTTTTGAAAAAGGAAATAGCTGTTTTGTAAATTATGAAACCTTTGAAGCTATTACTGACCAATGGAACTTTCTTAAAAACATTCAAAAAGTTACCACAGACCATTTAGACGAACTGTATAATGAATTAAAGTCAGGAGTAGAATTTAACCCTCCGATAGCAAGAGACGACAAACTGAATATTTCTTTAAATAATAATATCAGGATAAGTAGAAGCGGTTTGACTCCTGCACTTATCAACTTCCTGAAAGAAGAATTGAATTTTGCCAATTCCGAGTTTTTCATTAAAAAGAAATCAGGAAGAAATACTTATGAAACAGCCCGATATTTTAAATTGGTTGAGGAAACCGAAAGTGAGATTTTCATTCCAAGAGGTTTTATCGGAAAGCTTTTGCGATTTTGTAAAGAATCACAAATCGAATTTGGGTTTGTTGATGCAAGAAAATTGAATCCATCAATTTCTTATGTGTTCAATGCTTCTTTACGAAATCATCAGTTAGGAGTAATAGAAGCAATTTCTAAAAAGGATTACGGAGTAATTGTAGCCCCACCAGGTTCAGGAAAAACAGTTCTTGGGTTAAAAATAATTACCGATAAAAGACAACCTGCACTTATTATTGTTCATAGAAAACAATTATTGGAGCAATGGACAGAACGGATTGAAGCGTTTTTGGGTATTCCCAAAAGAGATATTGGCGTTATCGGACAAGGGAAGTCAAAAATCGGAAAGCAAATTACTGTGGCTACTATTCAAAGTTTGCCAAAACAGATTGAATCTTTACAAAATCAATTTGGAACTATCATTGTGGACGAATGCCACCACGTTCCTGCCGAAACTTTCAGAAATACGATTGAAAAATTACGCACCTATTATCTTTATGGGTTAACTGCCACACCTTTCAGAAAGTATAATGATGGAAGAATGATTTTTACCCATTTGGGAGAAATCATTGCCAATATTCAACCGACTGAAATTGAAAATTATAAACACGCAAAAATCATTATTCGAAATACGGAATTAGATGTTCCATATAACTCAAAAACTGATAATTTCGAAGCTCTATCAAAAATATTGGTTCACGATACCGCCCGAAATAAACTGATATTGGAAGATGTAAAAACAGAACTGAATCAAGGGAAAAAAGCGGTTATCATCACCGAGCGTAAAGAACATATTGACACGCTGTATTTGTTTCTTAAACAATCTTATGAAGTAATTGCTCTAAGCGGAGAAGATTCAGAAACTTCCAAAAAAGCTAAATGGAAAATATTACAAGAAGGTAATTTTCAGGTGTTAATTACAACAGGGCAATATTTTGGTGAAGGAACAGATTTACAAAATGTTAGCTCTTTATTTTTGGTCTATCCATTTTCTTTTGAAGGCAAACTAATTCAATATATCGGAAGGGTGCAACGCTCGGAAATAAACCCTACTATTTACGACTACAGAGACTATAAAATTGATTATCTCAATAAGCTTTTCCTGAAACGCAATACTTATTATCGAAAAATTGACAAGCAAGTAACTTTATTTGATGAGCCAAAGGATGAAATCAAAACTTCAAATCACATTTTAACTATAAAAAAGAAAATCAAAGTTTCAATTGAGGAATTGGAGTTTCATTATGGAAGTGTAGGGTTAAAATATCCTGTAAATGAGATGAATACAACTCTTGAATTCCAAGTTGAAAACATTGAAATAAGACCAGAATTTGAGGTATTAAAACCCTATTTCATCAAAACATTAAAATCAAAGAATATTACTGTAGAAATATTTGCCGAGTTTGAAAACGGAAAATTGGTTTCTCAATTAGCACTATCAACTGACATTGACCATATAAATAAAGAAGTAGTTGAGGGTGTGAAATTTCAATTTTTAAATAAAGGATTGCTCAAGCAATTCACTCCACGAAAGCAAAATATCGTTACATCTGACGAATTACAAGAGCAGGGGAAAATTTATTCAAATGCAGAAGAGTTGTTGAATGAAATTCTCAAAAACAAGCAATACAAACATTCACAACACATTCAATATTTAGCAGACAAACACGAAAATCAGGTAATGAAAATTCGTTTTGTACTTAATCCATTTTCATTTGTATTTCTGCTTGCAGGAGAGCAAAGTTATTTTGTTGTTTTGGAAACCTTGGACACAGAAGAAGCGACTTACATTTGGCATACCCCTAAAAACAAAGCATCATTAATTGAAGAAGTAAAACAAATTGACAATCAGCTAAGCATTATTAGAGAAAAAGGAAGACAGGTTTTTTTAGAAAACAGCCCTGAAAACTTTACTAAAATTATACACGACTATTCAGATAACAAAAAAGGATTCATATTATGGAAATCAGCATTAGAAGAAATCATTTAATCCAGCCCACAGGTGTAAGCACATTTGCAATTCACACAAGCCACCGCACAGACCAAAAATTGCAAAAGAGCTTCCACCTTTGCCACCCGAAGGAAAATTATTTTTTAAAATCCCTTCCCTCTAAAATTTTTAAAACAGCCGACACACACGCCAAACAGACAGAAAAATAGAAACAGTAAAATGACTGAAAAAGCACAGAAATACAACAACTTAACAATGACGGTGGACAGAAGGCCAGCTTACAACAGCACCTATAAGAAATTGGCGGTTCAGTGGTTAAATGAAGCTTTGTGCTTCGTATCAAGTTCAGTGGTGGCAGACAGTTTTGTGCTTCGAAATCGCCAACTTCTTATAGCTGCAAAACGTTATAAATAATACTACGATTTAGACTCTCGCTGTCTTAGCATTGCATCAGCTAAAAGAAATGCGTTAAACGCAACAGCATCATAAGCCTCAACTACTTTGCTTTCGTCATTAATCTTTATTCCATTATTTAAAATTCCTAACATTGCAGAGTTTGCAAATTCATCTCTTAAAGTCCATCCTTGTTGAATGCTTGGGTTGCTTGTGTTTTCCATTTTGTTTTTATTTATTATTTAGTTAATATTTTAATTGATAATTGCCGTACTACTTATAACACATAACATAAGTCAGCAGCCGAAATTGTGTTGATAAATAGGCTGCCGTCGTATGTTATCGTCCGTCAAACTGTCTAATAACCTAGTTTCTTCCCCTTACTTCATTTGTATTAAAAATCGTTCAAATAATTTGCATAACTCGTTGGTTTTATGTAAATTTAGGAATGAAATTCATCAACGGAACCAACAGAAACCAACTCCCGCTTTTTGCCTCATCGATAGATGATGCCATTGCACAAGACAACGAAATCAGGCTCATTGACCTTTTTGTAGACAGTATTAAACTCGCTGATTTTGGATTCACTTTCGATTTTGTCGAAAACGGAAGACCCGCTTATAATCCTTCGGATTTACTCAAACTCTTTATTTACGGCTACCTCAATCGCATGCGTTCGTCCAGAACTTTGGAGAAAGAATGCAATCGCAACATTGAACTTATGTGGCTTTTGAAAGGTTTGGTTCCTGATCACAACACCATTGCTAATTTCCGTAAAAACAATCCCAAAGCCATTGCTCGCGTTTTTCGGGCAACGGTAAAACTAGCGACGCACTTTGAACTTATTGGCGGTGCTTTGGTTGCTGGTGACAGTACCAAACTCAGAGCACAAAACTCTAAGAAAAACAATTTCAATCCCAATAAAATTGAGCGACACATTGCTTACATCGATGCCAAACTCGAAGAGTACAACTCGGCTTTAGCCAAAGAAGATGGTGATGTTCTGGAAAAACAAATTATTGCAAAGAAGATAAAGAAACACACTATTCAAAGGCAAAAATACATTGGGTATCAAAATACAATTGATGCCACTGGCGTTACCCAAATCTCGACTTCAGATCCCGATAGTCGCCAAATCATGACTCGCAACAACATCTCAGAAGTAGCCTACACGGTACAAACCACAGTGGATGCGCTGCACAATATTCCCATTGATTTTAAGGTGACCAATGAAAACGATTCCAAAGCTATGGGAGGAATGTTACGCCGAGCCAAAAACATTTTGGGACACAATAATTTTACCGCTATTTACGACAAAGGCTATCATACGGGAAGTGAGTTTGATTATGCAAATCGCCTTGGAATTGATGTGCTGGTCGCCATTCCAGGAGTTTCTGCTCACGCACCTGATTTGGCTTTTGATGTAGAGCATTTTAAATACAACATAACCACCGATTCCTATACTTGCCCTGCCAATGAAACCCTAACGACCAATGGAAATTGGTACGCCAAAAAGAACGGCAAATCAATAACCCAGATGAAGCATTACAAAACTACTGCGTGTTTGACTTGTGAACTGTATAAAAAATGCACCAAAAATGCCAAAGGCAGACTCATTGAAAGATCCCAGTACGCCCATTTGATTTATGAAAATAAAGTTAGAATCGACAACAATTATGAAACCTACCGTAGACGTCAAGCCATTGTAGAACATCCCTACGGTGTAATAAAACGACAATGGGATTTTTACTATATTATGACCAAAAAAACGATCAAACATGCCTCAGCTGATGTAGGATTGATTTTCTGCGCCTACAATCTGCGTCGCATTTTAAACTTGATTGACCACAATCTACTAAAACAATATCTAAAAGTATTGGATTTGTATTTTGGGACTATAAGAGCGATTTTTAAAGCTTTTACGCTTTGTTTTATTTTTATTATCATAAAGCGACTTTTACCAAGAAGAGTTTTAATTGTAGTTTAAATCACATATATTTACTCAACAATTAACCCAATAATGTTCGCTTAGAGGTTTTTAGACGAACTGAAGTTGTAGGCAATACCCCAAAAAATCGGTAAAAACTAACTCTTTGCAAATTCAACAAAATTAATTGAAGGAAGCATAACGGGATTAAACCCTGACTGAAGTGTTACATTTGAAATAAAAGCTCTCAAATATGGAAATGCGATAGCAGGTGCATTAATTTTTGGGAAATCAGACACTTTAAATTCTTCTGTTATATCAACATCCAATTCAAATATAAATAACATTTTAATGTCAAAATCAAAATCTCTATCTTTAACATTGATTTCAAAAAATAAATTAAATTTTCTTTTTTCTTCTTCTGAAAATGTTTGACTTGTTTTTAAATCAAAAGAATCCTCTTTTCTATCATCATTTTTAACAATAGAAAAAGTCATTTCTTGAACCTTACATTCTTTTAAGCTTATTTTCATAATTAGGCAGCAAAAGGCATTGATGTTTCTTTAGAAAAATCATAACTATTATCAATATTAGAAACGTATTTATCAACGTTCAATGTTGCAAAAGACTGATTATCTATTTCAAAATTAGTATTCTCAACAAAACCATATTTATTTACTGAAATATTATATAATTCCGCTGGAGTAACATTGGCAAAATATTTGTCAATTTTATCTTTTAATTCTTTAGTTAGCTTCATTATTTTATCTTTTTATTACTAATAATAGTATTATTTTCTAAATTCTTTTTAGTATCAAAAACAGAACATATTGTACAATTAGATGTTCTTAAATTAATTTTAAATACTCTTTCATTTGCAAATTTAATGTAAAAATTACCTTTTACAACATCTACTTCTAATAATCCTTCTCCACGTGCAAAGTTAACAATTAATCCGTCTAAATAACTTAAACTTTTCCCAATGCTTAATATCTTCTTTTCGTGTTGTTCAAGAATATATAATAATACCTCTACTCCTTCACTTGTTGTTAAATCTAAAAAATTATCTTCTTCAACTAATATATCAGACTTTATAACACTTATATCATTATAACGATATTTACTAACATTATTATCCCAAGCTTGAGCAATTGCCCATTGTTCTGCTTGTTCCTTTGGAGCTTTACTTATTCCTTCAATAAAAAAATAAGCCCCATCACCTATCCATTCAGTATTTCCTTTAGAAATAATAAAATCCCCTTTAGCAATTTTTGTTGCATTTTCAAAACTTGTACCGTGGAAACCAATAATTGAAACCAAAATTTTTTAATTAAATTTTTTGTGCAATGTATAAAATAAAATCAAACAGTGCTAAAAAAAATAAGGCCAGCATATAACAGCTAGAGTTTCGTTGCGTGCGTAGCGCGAACAATGAAACTCGTGTTGAACGGAACCGACTGCACGTCCGTAAATACTATGGAGTTTTCGTAAAATTATGAGAGTGAATATTAAGAGGATTTAGTATACTCTTTTTTTTGAAGTAGTTTTAAATATAGTTTTCTAGTGTTTTCCTTTCCCGAAGTTTCGGGATTAGGCACATGTTCCCTTACCCATAATTTAGCTTTTACAGAACCTTGAACTCTGGCTACCGCCAAGATACCATCCCGAGGCTTCGGGAGGCGGACCACGCTGGTCAAAAACTGCTATCCGGTGTAAATTACCCGTTTTACAACACGGACATTTAGGTAAAAAAGGCTTTTTTTCTGATTTTTCCAATACCTTCATTTTCAGCTTTTCATACAAAAGTTGCAACTTTGCTCGTTTCCATAGCCTGTCCCGTTTTCACGGGATACTGCTCAAAAAAAACCGTAATGACGGATCTTGAGCAAAATTTATTAAATTCTGACTTTGTATTTTGGGACTATAAAAGCGCTTTTAAAAGCTTTTTAAGTTCTGTTTTATTTTGAGAACGGGAAAGTGACTTTTCCCAGAAAGAATTTTAATTGTAGTTTAAATCACATATATTTACTCACTGATTAACCAAATAGTGTTCGTTCAGAGGTTTTTAGACAAACTGACGTTGGTGGCAATGGCACAAAACTCCACCAAATGACAACAGCTCCGAATGAAAAAAATAAAAGTCAGACACTAATAAAAATTTGAACTAATGCATTTGGCAAGTTTGTTTTTTGCCTATACACCGCCCGACTCTTCAATAAGCAAAAAAAGCCAAGCATCATTTCCAGCCAAATAAAAATGTAACTTTGCACAAATGGCAAATCAATCAGAAAACATTATCAACGAGTATCATTTGAACAGACATCAATCTGACAAGCCTCAATTTGCCGTTCAGGATTTAAAGGACTACATAACCAAACATCAGGGTCTTACAACCAAACCGCATATTCACAGTTATTATCAAATTATTTGGTTCAAAAAAGGAAACGGAAAACATTATGTAGATTTAAAAGAATATGAAGTTTCTGAAAACACCGTGTTTTTCATTGCAAAAAATCAAGTCCACTATTTCGACAACAATACCTATTATGATGGATTTTTATTACATTTCAATGAAACTTTTTTAGTGCAAAAAGAAAGTGAAACGGATTTTTTTCTGAAATGTAATTTATTTAATAACTCCTATCAACAACCTTATTCTTTTATTGATAAAGAGACCGACAGTATTTTAAACCAATACATCTCACAGATAAAAAATGAATTCGAAAATGTTGAAGAATTTGGTAAAGAAGAATTATTAAGAGCATATCTCAAATCTTTTCTTATACAAATACAACGCATAAAAAAAGAATATGAGCAATCACAAAGCAACATTCCTTTTGTATTAGACGAAAAACGCATACAGCTTATCAAGTTCATCAATCTAATTGACGAAAACTACACCAAAAGACTTTCGGTTTCAGCATATGCTTATTCACTATTGATTACACCAAGAACTTTGTCTGACCTTACTCATCAACTTTTAAATAAAACACCTTCTCAAATGATACAGGAACGTATCATTTTGGAAATTCAGCGATTATTACTTCATTCTGATTTGAATATCAATCAAATTGGTTATCGTTTAGGTTTTGATGATCCCTCCTATTTTGTCAAGTATTTTAAAAAGCATACAAAAATTTCTCCCTCAGAGTTTAGAAAAGTAATTTCCTAAAACTACCATACTTTTACAATTTTGTCCATTTTTTGAAATTGACATTGCAAATAACTTTGCAGTATCAAATTTATAAAAAATTAAAAACAACAAAATGGTACAAGCATTAATCTTAGGTGGTACAACCGGAATGGGTAAGGCCACCGCACAAATTTTATTACAACAAGGAATTGAAGTTGTAATTGTAGGCAGAGCTGATAAAAATTTAGAAAGCACTAAAAGTGAATTATCTGCTTATGGAACAGTTAAAACAAAAGGTGTTAACTTATTTAATTTAGACGAAGTGAACGCTTTTGCGTCTTCACTTTCCAATGAAATCCCTAATTTAAAATACTTGGTAAATGCAGCAGGGTATTTCAATCCAAAATCTTTTTTAGAACATACTGAACAAGATTATGACATTTATCACAACTTCAACAAAGCTTTTTTCTTTATTACACAAGCAGTAGCTAAAGTGATGGCTTCAAATGGTGGTGGTTCAATTGTAAACATTGGCTCTATGTGGGCAAAACAAGCTATCAAAGCGACACCTTCAAGCGCCTACTCAATGGCAAAAGCTGGATTGCATAGTCTAACTCAACATTTGGCCATGGAATTAGCCGACAAAAACATTAGAGTAAATGCGGTATCTCCAGCAGTTGTTGTAACACCAATTTATGGTTCTTTCATTGAAGAAAATAAAATTGAAGAAACCTTACAGGGATTCAATTCATTTCACCCAATAGGAAGAGTAGGAAGACCAGAAGATATTGCTAAAACAATCTCATTTTTATTATCTGATGAAAGCTCTTGGGTAACAGGTGCTATATGGGATATTGATGGTGGCGTAATGGCAGGTAGAAATTAATTAACAACAAACAATTATCAAAAATTAAAATTTAAAAAAATGAAAAATTTAATTAAAACAATTACATTATTGGTATTAGTAGGATTTACAAGCTATGCCCAAAACACTTCTTATAAAATTAACAAACAAAAAAGAGTGTTATTAGTAATGTCTTCCTATGATGATATGGGGCTAAGCGGTAAACAAACAGGTACTTGGTTTACAGAATTGGCTGCTCCATATTACATTCTTACCGAAGCTGGTTATGAAGTAGTATTAGCATCACCAAATGGCGGAGAAGCTCCAATAGATTTGTTAAGTATGAAAACGCCTTTCCCTACACCTTACACTGATAAATTTTTGAAAGATCCTGTAGCTTTGTTTGCAGCAAAACATACTAGAAATTTAAGAAATGTTGATTATAATACCTTTGATGCTGTATTTGTACCTGGTGGATATGGATTACTAACCGATTTGGCATCAGACCAATATTTAATAAAATTAATTCGCGATTTTTATGAATCAGGTCGTTCAATTGCAATGGTTTGTCATGCACCAGCAATTTTAAGAGATGTAAAATTAACAAATGGTAAATATTTGGTAGAAGGTTTAAATCTTACAGGATTTAAAGATGCAGAAGATGCAGAAATAGAATTAGATCGTCATTTATTATTTTCTTTAGAACAAGAATTAAAAAGAAGAGGCGCTAACTATAAAAGCGTTGCCAATTGGGCACCAAACGTAGTAGTAGACGGATCTTTAATGACAGGTCAGAGTCCCGCATCAGCAGCGCCATTAGCAGAAGCATTGAGAGATAGATTGAAAAAATAAACTAAATTATATAGCGGAATTTTAGTGAAATTCCGCTATATTTTAGATTAATTATTAGAAGAATCATGTATTACTATTACTAAATTCAGAAAAGCCAGAGAAACGTTCAATACCTCAATTATCTCTCTTTGTCTTAGATTAAGAATTATTAACAATAATAAATACATAGGATTTCATATTTCATTTTATGACAATCGTAAAAACAACTATTGCAAAAGCTCAAAGGAAATTAAGCATAGAAATAGACTTAAAATAATATCAATTATTAATAAAAAATAAAAACAGTAAAATAATGTCAAACGGAATTAACTTAGAAGGATTAGCGCAATACACTGAACTAATTACAAAACAAAAAGAAGAAGCAATATCAGCTTACGGAATAACAGCAGAATGGCTTGGAGGAACACAAACAAAAGTTTCAACACATAATCAAAAAATTGGATCAACTGAAATTATAAAAAATTTTAATTTCACTATTGACGAACCTAATGAATTACTTGGAAGCAATAGTTTCCCAACTCCTCAAGATTATTTATTAGGAGGTATGGCAGGTTGTATGATGGTAGGCTTTGTGGTAGGAGCTTCAGCTAAAGGAATCAAATTAGAAAGTGTGAAGTTAGAAATAAAAGGCGCATTAAATCTTCGTGGTTTTTTGAATGTAGATGCTACTGCACCAATTGGATTTGATGAAATACAGTTTAATTTTGATGTAAAAGGTAATGGTGAACAAGAAGAATATGATAAAATTATTAAAAATGTTCAACAATTCTCACCTAATTATAGAACTATTGCAGATAAAGTGAGTATTGTTCTTACACATAATCGCAAGTAATTTTAATCGGTATTAAACTATGATTGTAACGCACTTAAGTTTGGTAAAAACCGCAAATACACAAACATATTATACCGTATCAAAAGTGCGCCAGTTTACTATTGATGCAGATGAACCAATATCAAATTTAGGGACTGATTTAGCTCCAACTCATTTCGATTTGTTAAATGTCAGTCTTACTAGTTGTACAGCAATTTTTTTAAGAATATATGACTTCAAAAACAATTTAGATATTGGCAAAAAAAAAAGATAAAATTGGTAACTTTATTTTTGACAGGACAAAATCATTTGAAAATGAAATCCACGAAGCAGACAAGATTCTGCTTCTTGAAGCCATTAAATATACTCTGGTAACTACAATTATTACAATATCTCAAACTGTTCAAACAAAAATAACATGATAAAACTACCTATGAGTGTAATAATTGTTGGAGGTGGATTAAGCGGATTAACGTTAGCATATTTACTGTCCAAAAAAAATATAAATACTACTGTTTTAGAAGCTTCGTCAAGATTAGGTGGTAGAATACAAACTATAAAAGGGACAAAAGAAACTCCTTTAGAATTGGGTGCAACTTGGTTTTCAGAAATGCATCCAAATTTAATACGTTTAATTAAAGAATTAGGCCTAAAAAAATATCCGCAATTTGCAAAAGGAGTTTCATTATTTCAAACTAAATCATTTGAACCGCCACAAGAATTTTTCATACCTGAGTCCGAAAGCCCTTCATACAGAATAGCCGGCGGAACTCAGATGTTAATTAACAATTTGAGCGAAAAAATAACACCCGAAAACATTAAATTAAACACAAAAGTTATTGCGATTACAAAACATGAAAATGAAATTATTGTGGAAACAGCTAACGGTCAAAAGTTGTATACAAATAAAGTTATTGTATGTATTCCACCACAATTAGTAGGTTCACAAATTCACTTTTATCCTGATTTACCTACTACGTTGTCTGATATCTTACCGACAGTTCAAACGTGGATGTCTGGAGCAATAAAATTTGTACTGGAATATGAAAAACCCTTTTGGAGAAATAATGGGTATTCTGGAATGCTTTATAGTCATTCAGGAATTGTTACAGAAATGTACGATCACTCCAATTTTGAAGAAAATAAATTTGGTTTCACTGGCTTTTTAAATAGCGGAGCGACTTCATATTCTCAAAAAGTAAGAAAAGAATTGGTATTAAAACAATTAACGGAACTTTTAGGCAAAGAAGTTGTAAATCCCATTAACTATTTTGATAAAATTTGGAATGATGAATATGTAGTAATTGGAAATTCATTTATTCAAAGACCACACCAAAACAATGGTCACCCTTTGTTACAGCAAGCCTATATGGACGGAAAATTATTGTTTTCGGGAACAGAAACCGCAACTGAATTTGCCGGATATATGGAAGGTGCAATAGTTTCAGCATTTAAAATTGCAGATAGTTTTTAAACGTACCCTATACACAAGGACAAGCAGATAATGCATTTTTTGCAAGTACACAAAGTCAACAAAAAATGAGTAAAGAGCTTGCCCATTGCAGACAGACAAAATTTTTCCCTTTCCTTCTTTTTTTATTTTTTTTAGCCAACCCACGATCAAACGACAACACATCGGACATTGCACAATCCACAGCCACTAAAAGGCGTTTGGCAAAAAGTGGGTTCAGTGCTTAAATGAAGTTTTGTGGTTCGTATCATGTTCAGTGCTGAAAGAAATTTTTGAGCTTCGAAATCTACTTATTCACCAAGCGCAAAAACGAAGTGAGACTGTAAAAAAACCTATTTCACTTTCAAAAACTTCAGATAATTCTCCTCAAGAATTAAAAAAAAGCTCAACCGCGTCGAGGGCTACGGCAGAAACTGACAGACTGCGCCTCTAGCACCACCATAGGTATAAGTTCTAGCACACGGCGTTTCGTCCCGAAACTTCGGAATTACTTCAGATTATTGTTTAACTTGTGCTGCTTTTCCGGGGCTATAACTTGCGTTGTTCAGATGAAAATCAAGAACCACTTTCGTTATTTAATTTCTTGTTTATTAGTTTTTACCGTTTTTATTGACAACTCGTTCCCCAAAGTACAATAACTTCTGCTTACTTCTACACTTAACCAACTCGTGGTTGCAAAGACTTCCTTCTGTAAGTATTTCCTCTTTCCTTCTATCCCTGAAGAATCTACAAACTAAACCTATTGTCGCAAGGCTTTGCATTGCTATGTTTACTTATCCACTTAGTTAGCCTCTTATGCGCTTTACTCACGCTTTACTATTGTTTTTTTGGTGTTCGTGACTCGCTGCGCTTAATTGTGTTCCTCGGTACAGACAAAAATTAAGGAAGGTATTGCTTTCGCAATAATCTTCACTGCATGGATCGCTCCAAACCAGCTTACCACGTGCTAATCGGCTCAATATAAATCAACAACTTGCCGATAAGGGACTTGCACCCTCTAGATAAAATTCCTACTTTTGAGGAATTGGAAGTGCATGCAAGGCACACACAGATACTACAACGAATTTGGGTATTTAGCTTAATGGAAAAATTGTTTTGTATTTGGCAAATTAGTGTTAATCCGAAAATAATTGCTTTATTTAGCCCGACCATCGCCTACTAGCAAGACGTTATGGGCAATTATAAAAACAAACAATGAAAGGATTATTTCTACTTCTTACGACATTTTTTACAACAATATTATTTGGACAACCTGAGCAAAGTAAAATTTTATCTGCCTTTTTACCTAAAGGATATGTGATTTTTGAAAAAGTAAATGGAGATTTGAATAAAGACGGTATAGAAGATATTATTCTGATTATTAAAGGCACAAATAAAAGTAAAATTATTAAAGACGAATATCGTGGCGAATTAAACCGAAACCGAAGAGGCATTATAGTTTTGTTTAACAAAAAAGACAATTACGAATTGGCATCAAAAAACTTTGATTGCTTTTCATCCGAAAACGAAGACGGTGGTGTATATTTTCCTCCTGAACTATCAGTTGAAATAATAAAAGGCAACTTGTGTGTACACTATGGACACGGTAGATATGGATATTGGAAATATACATTCAGATTTAAAAATTCAGATTTTGAATTAATTGGTTATGACCAAAGCAATGGTGGTGTTGTGATTGAGAGTGAAACAAGCATTAATTTTTTGACTAAAAAAAAACTTGAAAAAATAAACGTAAATAAAAATGCTGAAGGTGGAGATGAAATTTTTAAACAAGTATGGAAAAATATAAACATAAATAGACTTATCAAATTATCCGAAATTGTTGATTTTGACGAATTTGAAATACCTGATGAATAAAAATAACTGCCCATAACAGCTAGAGATTCGTTGCGTGCGCAGCGCAAACAATGAAACCCGTGTTGAACAGCCTGTCCCGCTTTTTCGGGAGAACCGGTCACTGGCAGGAACTATGCACTTATCGTAAAGTTTAGAGAGAGATTATTAAGAGGCACGTGAGCCTCTTTTTTTGTGCGGTAAAATCAAGATAGTTTTATCGTGTTTTCCTTTCCCGAAGTTTCGGGATTAGGCACAAGTTCCCTTATCCATAATTTAGCTTTTACAGAAACTTGAACTCTGGCTACCGCCAAGATACCATCCCGAGGCTTTGGGAGGCGGTCCACGCTGGTCAAAGACTGCTATTCGGTGTAAATTTCCTGTTTTACAACACGGACACTTGGGTAAAAAGGGCTTCTTTTCTGCTTTTTCTAAAACTTTTACCTTAAGTTTTCCCTGTAGAAGTTTCAGCTTTTGTCGCTTCCAAGTGCTACTCAAAAAACCGTAATGCCGGATCTTGACAAAAATTTATTAAATTCTAGCTTTAATTCTGGGGCTCTAAAAGCGATTTTAAAAGCTTTATATAAACTATTTTAATTTAATAATCATAAAGCGAGTTTTACCATAACGAGTTTTAATTGTAGTTTAATTAACATATATTTACTCACTGATTAACCAAATAGAGTTCGTTTAGAGGTTTTTAGACGAACTGACGTTGGCGGTAATAGTAAAAAACTAAATGTTAAATGAAAAATACGATAATAGTTTTCTCTTTTTTATTCTTCACTAATTTCTATTTATATGGACAGAAATACATGTTAGAAAATGAAAAAATAATTTATTCTTTTCAAACTAACAAAGGAAAAATAATGACACTTTGTAGTGACAAAAATGGCAAGTATATTATTTATAGATTTGGAACAAAAAACAACATTGAATTAGAATACCCAAATAAGAAAGACAAATCTAGTTGGAATAATTTTGAATACTCATATTGGTTACGAGGTGGTGGAATAGAAAATGAAGGAATTGACCTTAATTATGTTGCATTCACCATAGACAAAAATAAGTACGTGATTTATGATACTTATTTTGCAAATGGTGAAAAATACGAAACGGGCATTAGAGTTATTAATCTTATTAACAAGAATATTGTAAAGATTACTGGAAATTATAAAACTATAAAAGGAACTTTGATAGACTTCCGCTTTGACAAATCAATAAAAGAAGATGAAGAACTATATGATTAAAACTACTACCGCCTAACAGCTAGAAATTCGTTGCGTGCGCAGCGCAAACAATAAAACTCCGGTTGAACAGCCTGTCCCGCTTTTTCGGGAGAACCGTTCACTGGCAGAAACTATGGAGTTATCGTAAAGTTTTGAGAGAGAATATCAAGAGGATTTAGGGTCCTCTTTTTTTGGGAGAAGTATTCTTTGATTTGCTATCGTGTTTTTCTTTCCCGAAGTTTCGGGATTAGGCACAAGCTACCTTACCCATACATTTAGATTTTATAGGAACTCAAACTTCGGCTATCGCCAAGATACCATCCCGAGGCTTCGGGAGGTGGACCACGCTAATCAAAAACCGCAATCCGGTGTAAATTACCCGTTTTACAACACGGACATTTAGGTAAAAAAGGCTTTTTTTCTGCTTTTTCCAATACCTTCATTTTCAGCTTTTCATACAAAAATTGCAACTTTGCTCGTTTCCATAGCCTGTCCCGTTTTCACGGGATACTGCTCAAAAAAAACCGTAATGACGGATCTTGACCAAAATTTATTAAATTCTGGCTTTAATTCTGGAACTCTAAAAGCTATTATAAAAGCTTTTCACAGACTATTTTAGTTTAATAATCATACAGCGAATTTTATCCGAAAGAATTTTAATTACAGTTTAAATCATATATATTTACTACTTGATTCACTAAATACAATTCGTTTGGACGTATTTAGACGAACTGACGTTAGCGACCATTATAAAAATACACAGAATGAAATTCAGATTATTATTTTTACTAGTACTTGTTTCCAAAATTGGTTATTCTCAAAGTGAAAAACTTGACGACAATAAAACAAACAACATCAAAAATGTGATAGCTTTATTCAAAGAGAAAAACATTCATAAAATATCAAACATAATTTCTTTTCCTTTACGTAGAGAATATCCAATACCAAGCATTAATGACAAAAATGAATTTAAACAGCGGTTCAGCCAAGTTTTTGACCAAACTCTAGTAGATAAGATTGTTAATTCAAAAATTAAACAATGGTCAGAAGTTGGATGGAGAGGAATTATGTTGGACAATGGCATTGTATGGATAGAAAGTTATGAAGGTAAAATAACCGCAGTAAATTATCAGAGCATCTTTGAAAAAAATTTAAAAAAAGACTTGATAGCAAAGGAAATAGACAACTTGCATGTTTCAATAAAAACTTTTAATAGCCCAACATACAGAATAAAAACTAAAAATTATTTGATTAGAATTGACGAACTATCTAATTCCAAATACAGATATGCTTCTTGGAAAATAAACAAAATAGAATCTTCAAAACCTGACATAATTTTAAACAATGGAGTATTAGAATTTGAAGGAAGTGGCGGAAATCATGTTATTACTTTTTCAAATGGAAACTACACATACAAAGTTTACAGAAATATTATTGGAGAAAAAAATGCTCCAGATATTACATTTGAAGTTGAAAAAGACGGAAAAATAATTCTTACCGAAGACGGAACAATAATGTAATAATAACAGCGAACCGCTATCATACTCTTGGTAAGATTTTTTTTTTGCTAAATTTAGAATTAGTTTTTAATTGTAAAATTCAGTTTTAAACTAAAAGTTTTGGTTTTCTTAATCCCCAACCTCTCCAAGTGCCAGGACATAATAAGGTAATCTGGACATGCTCTTAGCCATCATATAAAGGTAAGAGATAATCTTAATTGTAGCCTATAAAACAAGTTTGGAAATTTATGGTAAAGCTTTTAAAGAGAATAATTGCGCTGCACTCCTAAATTGCGTTCAAAAATTTTACACTGTAATTTTATTTTTTTCTAAGCCACCTTATGCATCACTACTTTTTCATTCTAACATCTACTTACACAAAAAGCTTAATTAAGTACTTTGCACTATAATAGATTTCTGAGAATAAAATTTAACACTCTTCAAAAAAAATAGTAGAACCGCTGTGTTTAATTAACACAAATAAGCCATAACTCATTGCAAATAAGTATCAAAAGAAATACTATTGTAGTAGCCCTGCATGCAAAATTTGCCATTTAGAAATAATGGAAGCTTTGAAATATCAGTTTTAAACCTATCAACTATAACTGACTTTATATTTTACAGCAGACAAATTACAGAAACTTATGCCAGAGGTAGTACTTCATAAAATCATAGGTAAGATTTACGTAATTAACATTGGCAATATTGCAACTGAAAAATAGATATTTAAATACAAATGTGTTGTTTGTAACACAATGCCATGCTCCTAGATTTATTTGCTTAAAGCTGAATAGAAAATAAGCCAATTAAAGTATTATAAATTTATTTTATGTAAATAATAAAAAACATTAATAAAAACTTATTATAAAAAAATACCACATTTGTAATTAGTTAATTAATAGGATCACTCAAATGATAAAAAATAATTTAAATTTAATGAGTGGGTCAAAAAAATTGTTAATGGAATTGCGGTACGTACTTACGTATTAGAAATTTGCGCTGTATTATTTTCCTTCTCTAATATTTTGAATTAGTAACCAAATATTAGAACACAAGCGATTAAGACAAATGCCTATTGTATTCGCTTAACTTTTAACTAACCAAAAGTTGAGCGAAGCAATTCCTTTATGTTATCATCATAAAAAATTATTAATGAAAAGATAAATAGTTAACCAAATCATTAGAACTTTATGTGACAAAAAGTCGTTTTTAGGGGGTAAAAATATAAAAAAGTACTTCCATTTTACTATTTAAACAAGATGCTTGAAAAACTACTGCCATTAAACAATAAAACTTATGTTGATGTTTGAACAGTAAATCGTAAACCATCCAAAAATACCTTAAGAAAAGTTTAATTTAAACTTTTTACAAAACTTGAATTATCTAAAATTGCAAAAAAGGAGTACAATTACTTTAGAAAACAAATACTTTTTTATCAGTAAAATCTATTTGACAATCCCTTAAAGAAAACGATTTCGTTGATAATCAACAATCCATTCAAAATTTCGCGATATAATTTCCAATTTTTAAAATTTATCCCTATTTTTTTTTTAATTTGCAAACAAATCCAATAATTTCATAATGATAAATATCACCCGCCTTTTTGATTTCCCTTATTATCAGCAAGAAAAATACAATTCTATTCCAGATGCTTTAGTAAGCAAACAGAACGGTATCTGGGTAAAAACATCGACCCAAGAATACATAGCTAAAGCCAACGCTATTTCAAGAGCTTTACTGCGATTAGGTGTTAATAAAGATGATAAAATTGCCATCATTTCATCCAATAACAGAACAGAATGGAATATTATGGACATTGGTGTACTGCAAACCGGCGCACAAACTGTTCCCATTTACCCAACTATATCTGAAGAAGATTATGAATATATCCTGAATCATTCCGGTTCTATATATTGTTTTGTATCAGATGCCGAAGTTCTTCGAAAAGTAAACCTGATTAAACATAAAGTTCCTTTGCTTAAGGAAATATATTCCTTCAATGAAATTGAAGGCTTTACCAACTGGAATGATTTGTTAGTTCTTGGTGTAGACACTGGAAACCAAGACGAAGTGGAACAACGTAAAAACAACGTAAAAACAGAAGATTTAGCTACTATCATTTATACTTCTGGAACAACAGGAAGACCAAAAGGAGTTATGCTTTCGCACAGAAATATTGTCTCGAATGTTTTGGACAGTGCTTCGAGAATTCCGTTTGAAGCCGGAAAAACCCGTGCATTGAGTTTTCTTCCAATCTGCCATATTTTCGAAAGAATGATTTTGTATTTATACCAATATTATGGTGTTTCGATTTATTTTGGAGAATCTATTGAGAAAATCAGTGACAACATCAAAGAAGTGAAACCGACGGTCATCACAGCTGTTCCAAGACTTCTAGAGAAAGTATATGATAAAATTTATGCTAAGGGAACCGAGTTAACTGGCATCAAAAAGAGATTGTTCTTTTGGGCAATCGACCTAGGATTAAATTATGAACCGTATGGCAAAAATGGATTTTGGTACGAATTCCAACTTAAAATTGCGCGCAAACTGATTTTCAGCAAATGGAAAGAAGGTTTGGGCGGAAACCTGGATTTAATGGTTTCCGGAAGCGCTGCTTTACAACCAAGATTAGCCCGTATTTTTGCCGCTGCCGAAATCCCAGTTATGGAAGGATACGGTTTGACTGAAACTTCTCCAGTAATCTCCGTTAATGACATCAGAAATGGTGGTTTCAGAGTGGGAACTGTGGGTAAAGTAATCGACAATGTGCAAGTTATTATTGCTGAAGATGGCGAAATCCTATGCAAAGGACCTAACGTAATGATGGGGTATTATAAAGACGAAAAACTGACAAATGAAGTAATCACGGACGGATTTTTCCACACGGGAGATATTGGAATTTTTGACGAAGACGGATTTTTAAAAATTACTGATCGTAAAAAAGAAATGTTCAAAACCTCAGGAGGAAAGTACATAGCGCCACAATTAATCGAAAATACAATGAAGCAATCGCGTTTCATTGAACAAATTATGGTTATTGGTGATGGACAAAAAATGCCGGCAGCCTTTATTCAGCCGAATTTTGATTTCATTAAAGAATGGGCTATTATCCACGGAATCGATGTTGGAAAAAGCAATGAAGAAATAATTGCCAACGAAAAAGTAATCGAAAGAATTCAGTTGGAAATTGACAACTTGAACGAAAAATTCGGAAATTGGGAGAAAATAAAACGTTTTGAACTTACACCGGATTTATGGTCTGTGGAAGGCGGACAACTAACGCCTACCCTGAAATTGAAACGAAAAATAGTGATGGAAAAATACATTGATTTATTTCATAAAATCTACAACTAGCCGTTACAAAACCGTTCCGGTATGAAACTAAAAGTTTTGATTTGCTCTTTTATCAGTGTGTTCGTTTTTTCTAATTGTCAGGAAAAACCAAAGGAAGATCCTATAAAAGCAAATTATTTAGATTTCTCCAAACGGGACGACCAACTCACGGGCGGTATCAAAATGATTCCGATTCAAACACCAAAAGGAACGTTTAAAGTCTGGACCAAACGAGTGGGCAACAATCCTAAGATAAAAGTGTTGTTGCTGCACGGCGGTCCCGGTTTGACACATGAATTATACGAGGCCTTTGACGGTTATTTCCCGAACGAAAGTATTGAATACATTTATTACGACCAGTTGGGTTCGTATTACAGCGATCAACCTAAAGACAACAGTTTATGGACCAACGAGCGTTTTGTGGAGGAAGTAGAGCAAGTACGCATCGCATTAGGATTGGACAGTTCTAATTTTTACCTGATGGGACAATCTTGGGGCGGAATCCTAGCAATGGAATACGCTTTGAAATACCAAAAAAACCTGAAAGGCTTAATTATCTCAAATATGATGGCGAGTGCTCAGGAATATAACGCTTACGCAAAAGACGTTCTGGCACCCCAAATGGATCCTAAAATCCTAAAGCAATTGCAGGATATCGAAAAAGATAATGATTTTGATAATACAAAATACAGCGAATTACTTTTCAAACATTATTACACCGAACACGTTTTGAGAATGCCACTCGAAGATTGGCCGGAATCCATCAACCGCTGTTTCAAGCACATTAATCCTAATGTATATGTGTTTATGCAAGGGCATAGTGAATTTGGCATCACCGGAAATGCAACCCTTAAAAATTGGGATGTCAAAGCTAGACTAAAAACGTTGACTGTTCCTACGTTGAGTATTGGTTCAAAATACGACACGATGGACCCCGAACACATGAAATGGATTGCAAATGAAGTCCAAAACGGACGTTTCTTGTTTTGCCCTAACGGAAGCCACCTTTCGCAATACGATGACCCAAAAACCTATTTTCCGGGCGTGATTAAATTCTTGAAAGATGTGGATAATGGGGAGTTTAAAAAGTCTTAGAAAAAATATTTAGTTTACAAAAAACCACGAATTGATGTTCGTGGTTTTTTTATACTTTTTTCATCTAAAATTAATCTAGCGACCTGACTAATTCTTTTGAGTTTAAATTCTTTTTCGATAGAACAATTAACGGTCAGGAACATCTATTGATAAATTATTCAAAATAATTATCGCCAATCTTGTCATGCTGACGATGGAAGCATCTCTTTAGCAGATCTTACAACTAAATCCCCAATCATTCTCCTTTGCAGGATTCGCGTAAGGGATGGAAGTGGCATCCTTTTATAAATCCTCATCCCGAAGCTTCGGGATGGGGATTTATAAAAGATACAACGAACAGTCCGACCCGCAGGGATACGCCCCAAAAAAATTAATTACTCTTAAAAAACGGTATAATCTCCTCTATTTCAGCGGAGATTTTTTATATTTAATTGTTTTTAACAAAAAAATAGTTTAATATATTATGCATGCATAGTATTTTTTATTATATTTGAAATCGATATAGTTACTTATGAAAGATAAAACGATAGATTATATTTTACGTGCCACCTGGCAAGCAGTGGCCAGAATGTATAATGAAGAAGCATCGAAATACGATGCGAGCATGGCTACTGGTTTCGCTTTATTGAGTATTGATAAGGAAGGTGGAACGCCATCGACCTCGCTAGGACCAAAAATGGGAATGGAAGCTACCAGCCTGACGAGAACCCTGAAATCTATGGAGGAAAAAGGCTTAATCATTCGCAAGAAAAACCCTGTGGATGGCCGTGGCGTTTTGATTTACCTGACGGATTTTGGTAAAGAAAAAAGAGAATTGTCAAAAAATACCGTATTGAAATTTAACGAAACGGTTAAACAAACTATTTCGGCAGAGAAACTTCAGCACTTTATAGAAGTAGCGGAAACCATCAATGAATTAATTCAAGACAAAAATATATTTATACATACGAGCGTCAGCGAACTGGCGGAACAAACTGAAAAAACAGAGAATGACATTGCTAAAATTGATTCCCATCAATAAAATAGCGCTGTTGTTTTCTAATGAAAATCAAATATTATTTATATGAAACGCACAATTAAAAAAGTTGCAGTAATTGGATCCGGAATTATGGGTTCAGGAATTGCCTGCCATTTTGCTAACATTGGGGTTGAAGTCCTATTATTAGACATTGTTCCAAGAGAACTTAATGCAGCGGAAGCTAAAAAAGGACTAACTTTAGAAAGCAAAATCGTTAGAAACCGATTGGTAAATGAGCATTTGGCCAATTCCCTTAAATCGAAACCCTCTCCTATTTACAGTCAGAAATTTGCCAGCAGAATCACAACTGGAAATACCACTGATGACATGGCGAAAATCGCTACTGTGGATTGGATTATTGAGGTTGTAGTGGAACGTTTGGACATCAAGAAACTAGTTTTTGAACAAATTGAGAAATTCAGAAAACCGGGAACTTTAGTGACTTCAAACACGTCTGGAATTCCAATTCACTTTATGAGTGAAGGAAGAAGCGAGGATTTTCAAAAGCATTTCTGTGGGACACACTTTTTTAACCCTGCCCGTTATTTAAAATTATTCGAAATCATTCCTGGCCCACAAACAGCAACGGAAGTTTTAGATTTCCTTACAGATTATGGTTCAAGATTCTTAGGAAAAACTTCGGTCGTGGCCAAAGATACTCCGGCGTTTATTGGGAATAGAATCGGGATTTACGGGATTCAAAGTTTATTTCATTTGGTAAAGGAAATGGGATTGACGATTGAAGAAGTGGATAAATTGACTGGTCCAGTTATTGGAAGACCAAAATCGGCTACTTTCAGAACGGTTGACGTGGTTGGATTGGATACTTTGGTACACGTTGCCAACGGAATCTACGAAAACTGCCCAACTGACGAACAACATGAGTTGTTTAAACTTCCGGACTTCGTTAACAAAATGATGGAGAATAAATGGTTGGGAAGCAAAACAGGTCAAGGTTTTTATAAAAAAGTAGACAAAGATATTTTGTCTTTGGATTTAGATACTTTAGAATACCGTGCTGCTAAAAAAGCTTCTTTCGCTACTTTGGAACTGACAAAAACGATTGATAAACCAATTGACCGTTTTAAAGTTTTGGTAAAAGGAAAAGACAAAGCAGGAGAATTTTACAGAAAGAGTTTTTCTGGAATGTTCGCTTATGTTTCCAATAGAATTCCTGAAATATCAGATGAATTATATAAGATTGACGATGCTATGAAAGCCGGTTTTGGATGGGAAAATGGCCCTTTCGAAATTTGGGATGCCATTGGTGTCGAAAAAGGAATCGAAATCATGAAAGCGGAAGGTCTTGAGCCAGCTGCTTGGGTTACTGAAATGTTAGCTTCGGGAAGTACTAGTTTTTATTCTATAAAAGAAGGAGCTACTTTTTTCTACAATATCCCTTCAAAATCGCAAACTAAAGTTCCAGGTCAGGATGCCTTTATTATCCTGAACAACATTCGCGAAAGCAAAAAAGTGTGGAGCAATAGTGGAGCAATTATACAAGATTTAGGAGACGGAATTTTGAATTTAGAATTCCAATCTAAAATGAATACGATTGGTGGCGATGTTTTACAAGCTATCAATAAAGCGATTGACTTATCTGAAAAAGAATATCAAGGATTGGTTATTGGAAATCAAGCAGCGAATTTCTCTGTAGGAGCTAATATCGGAATGATTTTCATGATGGCAGTCGAGCAAGAATACGATGAGTTAAATATGGCGATCAAAATGTTCCAGGACACGATGATGCGCGTACGTTACTCTGGAATTCCAGTTGTGGTTGCGCCACACGGAATGACTTTTGGCGGTGGTTGCGAAATGAGTTTGCATGCTGACAAAGTTGTTGCTGCAGCAGAAACGTATATGGGATTGGTAGAATTTGGTGTTGGGGTAATTCCTGGCGGTGGAGGATCGAAAGAAATGGCATTGCGTGCAGCAGATTTATTCCATAAAAATGATGTGGAGTTGAATGTATTGCAAGAATATTTCTTGACAATTGCTATGGCAAAAGTGTCAACTTCAGGTTACGAAGCTTTTGATACCGGACTTTTACAACAAGGAAAAGATATTATTGTGGTGAATAAAGATCGTCAGATTGCGGAAGCGAAGAAACATGCTTTACTTATGGCCGAAGCGGGTTACACACAACCAATTCGCAGAAGCGATGTGAAAGTTCTTGGAAAACAAGCTTTGGGTATGTTCTTAGTTGGAACTGACCAAATGGAAGCCGGAAAATACATCTCGGAACACGATAAGAAAATTGCTAATAAACTGGCGTATGTTATGGCTGGTGGTGATTTATCAGAACCAACTTTAGTAACCGAACAATATTTATTGGATTTGGAACGTGAAGCTTTCTTGTCATTGTGTACCGAAAGAAAAACATTGGAGAGAATCCAATTTATGTTAACCAAAGGGAAACCGCTTCGCAATTAGAAATTTGAGTATTAAGATTTGAGTATTAAGTATCAAGAGTCAGTAATTAAAGTAAAACAATTATGCACCAATTTGAAAAGTTAAAAATCTGGCAAAAGGCAATGGACATTACTGAAAATGTTTACCGTGCTTGCATTACTCTACCTCAAGAAGAAAAATTCAATCTTACAAGTCAAATGAAAAGATGTTCTGTTTCAATACCTTCAAATATTGCTGAAGGATCTGGAAGAAATTCTAAAAATGAATTTGCACATTTTTTAGGAATTGCAAATGGTTCAACTTTTGAATTGATCACTCAATTAATGATTTCTAAACGTCTTGGATTAATAGATGAAATAATAATTACACCAATAATAAATGAATTAGTCGAAGTGAGTAATATGAATTTCGCACTTCAAAAAACACTGAAAAACCAATAATTAGAAAGAAAAAGTATTAAGGAAATAGAATTAAGTATTAGTCTAAAAAGTCTAATCTACTTCCAAAATCTTAATACTTAATACTTAAATCTTAATACATTTTAGAAATGAAAACAGCCTATATAGTAAAAGCATACAGAACAGCCGTGGGGAAAGCTCCAAAAGGCGTGTTTAGATTTAAACGACCTGACGAATTGGCAGCAGAAACGATTCAATTTATGATGAATGAGTTGCCTGATTTTGACAAAAAACGTATTGACGACGTGATGGTAGGAAATGCGATGCCGGAAGCAGAACAAGGATTAAACGTGGGACGATTAATTTCCTTAATGGGATTGAAAATCGAAGATGTTCCGGGTGTAACCGTAAACCGTTACTGTGCGTCAGGATTAGAAACAATTGGTATGGCTACAGCCAAAATCCAATCTGGAATGGCGGATTGTATTATTGCCGGTGGAGCTGAAAGCATGAGTTTTATTCCAATGGGAGGTTACAAACCAACTCCTGATTATGCTGTTGCAAAAGCGGGTAATGAAGATTATTATTGGGGAATGGGATTAACTGCGGAAGCGGTTGCCAAACAATTCAATGTATCTCGTGCCGACCAAGATGAGTTTGCGTACCAATCACACATGAAAGCTCTAAAAGCACAAGCCGAAGGTAAATTTGACAAACAAATTGTTCCTATTACAGTAGAGCAAACGTTTATCAATGAAAATGGTAAAAAAGAGACTAAATCGTATATCGTAAATAAAGATGAAGGCCCTAGAGCAGGAACTTCTGCAGAAGCTTTGGCAGGTTTAAGACCCGTTTTTGAAGCTGGCGGAAGCGTAACTGCAGGTAACTCCTCTCAAATGAGTGATGGAGCAGCATTTGTTCTAATCATGAGCGAAGAAATGGTAAAAGAATTGAACCTTACTCCTATCGCCCGTTTGGTAAACTTCGCATCAGCTGGAGTAGAACCAAGAATCATGGGAATTGGACCAGTAAAAGCAATTCCAAAAGCATTGAAGCAAGCAGGATTAACGTTGAATGACATTGATTTAATTGAGTTAAACGAAGCATTCGCCTCACAAGCATTAGCAGTAACGAGAGAATTGAACCTAAATCCTGATATTATCAATGTCAACGGTGGAGCGATTGCATTAGGTCACCCACTAGGTTGTACCGGAGCAAAATTGTCTGTTCAATTATTTGATGAAATGCAACGCAGAGGAAGCAAATACGGAATTGTGAGTATGTGTGTGGGAACAGGACAAGGAAGTGCGGGGATTTATGAGGTACTTTAAAAATATAGAGTAAAGAATAAAGAGCAAAGAGCATAGAATTTAGAATATAGATCAGAGAATTTAGAATAATGAGCAGAAAATATGGAATAAAGAGTTTTGAATAACAATCTAATCTGGAATAAGGGAAAATCTTTTTCTGCTCTCTTTTTTCAATTTTCTAAAAAACATGAGACATAATTATAAAAATTTAAAAATCTGGCAAATTGGAATCCAAATTGCAAATGACGTTTCTGATATTCTATTAACCTTTCCTAAACATGAAAGATTTGATTTAAGTTCACAATTGAGTCGATGTTCCGTCTCAATTCCGAGTAATATTGCGGAAGGTTCTTCAAGAACTGACAAATCATTTAGCCATTTCATAGACATCTCATTAGGCTCTTCATTTGAATTAATTACACAGCTAATAGTAGCAAAACATAGAAAATATATAAACGAACAAATATTTAACCAATTAGAAACGAAAGTAGAAGAATTTCAAAGAATGACAATGGGTTTTCAAAATGGTCTAAAATAGATTCATTTTTAAAAATCTATATTCTATATTCTTTACTCTAAAATCTATCATCTAAAAATAAAGTCATGAGCGACAAAACAAGAGGAGGTCAATTCCTAGTAAAAGAAACAAAATGCGAAGATATCTTCACTCCAGAAGATTTTTCAGAAGAGCAATTAATGATGCGCGACTCTGTAAAAGAGTTTGTAGACAAAGAATTATGGGCACATAAAGATCGTTTTGAGAAAAAAGATTACGCCTATACAGAAGAAACCATGAGAAAAGCCGGAGACTTAGGACTTTTAGGAGTTGCAGTTCCTGAGGCTTATGGCGGATTAGGAATGGGATTTGTATCAACAATGTTAGTTTGTGATTATATTTCGGGAGCAACGGGATCTTTCTCGACTGCTTTTGGAGCACATACCGGAATTGGAACGATGCCAATCACTTTATACGGAACAGAAGAACAAAAACAAAAATACGTTCCTAAATTAGCTTCAGGCGAATGGTTTGGTGCGTATTGTTTGACAGAACCAGGTGCTGGATCTGATGCTAATTCTGGAAAAACAAAAGCCGTTTTATCAGAAGATGGAACACATTACAAAATCACAGGACAAAAAATGTGGATTTCGAATGCAGGATTTTGTTCTTTGTTTATCGTTTTCGCACGTATCGGCGATGACAAAAATATCACCGGTTTTATCCTTGAAAATACTGCTGACAACGGAATTTCAATGGGTGAAGAAGAGCATAAATTAGGGATTCGTGCATCTTCTACACGTCAGGTTTTCTTCAGTGAAACGAAAGTTCCTGTTGAAAATATGTTGTCTGAAAGAGGAAACGGTTTCAAAATTGCCATGAACGCTTTAAATGTAGGTCGTATCAAATTAGCAGCTGCTTGTTTGGATGCACAACGCAGAGTGATTTCTGGTTCAGTGAAATATGCAAATGAAAGAATCCAGTTCAATACTGCAATCTCACAGTTTGGTGCTATTCGTGCAAAATTAGCAGAAATGGCAACGAGCTGTTATGCTGGAGAAAGTGCTTCTTATAGAGCTGCAAAAGATATTGAAGACAGAATTATTGCTCGTGAAGCAGAAGGCATTACTCATCAAGAAGCAGAATTAAAAGGTGTTGAGGAATATGCAATAGAATGTTCTATCCTAAAAGTAGCGGTTTCTGAAGATGTACAAAACTGTGCCGATGAAGGAATTCAAATCTTTGGTGGAATGGGATTCTCAGAGGATACTCCAATGGAAAGTGCTTGGAGAGATGCGCGTATTGCACGTATCTACGAAGGAACAAATGAAATCAACAGAATGCTTTCAGTTGGAATGTTGATTAAAAAAGCGATGAAAGGTCATGTTGATTTATTAGGACCTGCAATGAAAGTATCTGAAGAATTAATGGGAATTCCATCTTTTGACACACCTGACTATTCTGAATTATTTGCTGAGGAAAAAGAAATTGTTAGAAATTTGAAGAAATCATTCATGATGGTTGCCGGAAGTGCTGTTCAAAAATTTGGCGCAGACCTCGACGCTCACCAACAGTTATTGATGGCAGCTTCAGATATGTTAATCGAAGTATATATGGCGGAAAGTACCATCTTGCGTACTGAAAAACTGGCTAAAAAAGAAGGAGAAGATAAAGTACAAGAGCAAATTGCAATGGCAAAATTGTATTTATATAAAGCCGTAGATATTGTAAATCAAAAAGGTAAAGAAAGCATTATTTCTTTTGCAGAAGGTGATGAACAACGTATGATGCTAATGGGACTGCGTCGTTTTACAAAATATACGAACATGCCAAATGTAGTAGCATTAAGAGAAACAATTACAGCAAAATTAGTAGCTGAAAATGAATATTGTTTCTAATAAAAATAAGTTTTTAGTTTTTTTTAACCGCCTTGTTGTAAAAACAAAGCGGTTTTTTTATTTCTTCAAAAGTCTATAATCTATTTTTTCTCAAAACGCATCATTACAATGTCTCCCATTTTGAAATTCAGCGTTTTTCCATCTTCAGAAACAGAATAAGAATCAATTTTTTGAAGGGTATTGATGTAAACATTCTCCCCTTCTCCCGGACAAAACATTTTTGTTACCATCATCGGTTCTTTGAAACTAATTTTACTACCATCAATATTTAATTTTCCTGAATAGCTATTACAACTGTTACGTCCGGATACTGTTCTCTCTTTTAAGTTGAAAGTGATGGATGGTTTTTTATCTGGATACAATCCTGCGAAAGCTATTCTTGGTCCTGTGATATAATTTAACTCCCAACTTCCTTCAATAGAAGATCCTTCTCTCGATACTGATTTCACCGAATTACAAGAAACAAATGCTAGAGAAAGGACGGCTAATGCCAAAATTATTTTTTTCATAAAATTATATATTTAATTTTTATACTTCCAAAATAGAACAAAAACACTGCCAGTTTTACGGTAAAAAAAAACATCAAAACAAGTATTCTTTTAAAAACTCAAACATCGTCAAATATTAAAAAAACGGCAGTCTTTTATTTCTTTTTAATTTCAGTCACTTCAACTTTAATCCCCACGGCATAAGCATTTGGAATAATTTTTTTCCCATGTGAATTAGCGTATACTTTAGTAAATTCGGCTCCAAAATATAAGATTATAGCTGAATAATACACCCAAATTAAAATAATGATTACGGATCCAGCGGCACCGTAAACGGTAGCAACGGTAGAGCTTCCCAAATAAAAACCAATAGCAAATTTACCAAACATAAAGAAAAACGATGTAAAACTGGAACCAATTAAAGCGTCTTTCCAAGCGATATTTCCGTCTGGTAAGGTTTTGAAAATGATAGCAAACAACATGGTTGTCGTAGCAAATAATATCAAGATATTGAAAATATAAAATATGTAAACCGTGGTGTCCGGGAAATAAATAAGCAATCGTGCATTGATAACATCCATTACCGTATTCACCATCAAACTGACCATTAATAAAAAACCAACAGACGCAATCATGGAAAATGACATCAATCTGTTTTTAATAAATTTCATAATTCCTTTATTGGGCTTTGCTTTTAAACCCCAAATATAATTGATAGAACTTTGTATTTCAGCAAACACCCCTGAAGCACCTATAAGTAGCATTATACCTCCAAAAATGGCCGCAAAAGTGTTGCTATTAGACAATTCAATATTTTTTATAGTTTCCTGAATTTGAATCGCAGCTTCATTACCTACCATTCCATTGATTTGACCAAAAAAACGTCCTGTGACAGCTTCACTTCCAAAGAAAAAACTAAAAATCGACATAATAATAATCAATAAAGGCGGCAACGAAAATATGGTATAGTACGATAATGATGCACTCAATTTTATTGCATTATCATCATCAAATTCCTGATACGTGCGTTTTAATAAATCCCAGCTTATAACTGCTATTTCTTTCTTCTTCATCTTAACAATGTTCTTTTATATTCATATACAACATCAAATTTAGACCTATCATTTTACCTGAATTCAAAAGCGAAGATGATACGCGGAAATCCTTTGTACTTTCATTCAAAATTACAAAGATTATTTTTATCAATTTGAACTGAATTTTACATAATTCCCATCCTTTCAGGTTGAGAAAAACACATTTTAAACAAACAAAGAAACCAAAATTTAAGTCTTTATTAACCCATCTCTGTCTTTAAATGTCTAATTTTATAGAAATATTAATACCTCTTTTAGGATAAATTCATCATTATGGAAAATAATAATACACGGAGAAATTTTTTAAAACAAACAGCCATACTTTCAACAGGGACTATTATTGGGTCTAGTTTATTTAATTCTGCTTTCGCTAATGAAACAGAATTAAAAATTGAAAATAAAAATTCAGCTTCCGAAATAATTAATGCGGCGGCAGGAATTTACAGTCTACCAAAATTAGCATACGCCTATGACGCATTAGAGCCACATATTGATAAAGCCACCATGGAAATTCACCATGGAAAACACCATCAAGCGTATGTTACAAACTTGAATAAAGCCCTTGAAACACTGGATGAAAAACTAGTTGATGATTCGAAATCCTTAGAAAGTATTTTTGAAAAAATGTCTAAATTTCCAGAATCTATCCGAAACAATGGTGGTGGACATTATAACCACAGTCTTTTCTGGACATTATTGAAACCGAATGGCGGCGGAAGTCCAAAAGGAAAACTGGCGGAAGCCATAACTAGTACTTTTGGTTCTTTTGACGAATTCAAAAAGCAATTTAGTGATGCTTCAATGAAACGATTTGGTTCCGGTTGGGCTTGGTTAGTGCTACAAGACGGAAAATTAGTCATTGGTTCAACGGCAAACCAGGATAATCCGCTGATGCGATTAAAAGGAAAAGGACTAAAAGGAAAACCTATATTAGCATTAGACGTTTGGGAACACGCGTATTATCTTAAAAATCAAAACCGAAGAGCCGATTATATTGCCTCTTTTTGGAATGTTGTCAATTGGGATGAAGCAGAAAAATTATTCAATTCATAAAAACACCTTAACAAAAGCCCTGAATTATACATCTATATTTCAGGGTTTTTGCTTTTAAAAAACGACAATACATCCTGATAAATTCCTTAGATTATCCATTATAAAATATTCCTGTTCTAATTCTAAAAAAACAGCATCAATTAAATGTAATATCTGTGTTAAACTAAAAACACTCTTTAAAACTACCGCAAAAAAGTATAGCTTTGTACTTTCAAAATAAAGCAATGATTAACCCTTCAGCATCCGGTTGGATAGATAAATTTTTTATTGAACAAAAATTTTCAAAAGATACTGTTTCTAAAACTACTGATATTTTTTATCAAAAAGTGAGAGATACAGGGTTTATTTATGGACATATAATTGCTTTTGAAACCGCAACCATTATACAAACGAAAGGTTGGTTTAAAGAAGAGATTTCAAAAGTTGCACTTTTGAACACTTTATATCACGTTTTTTGTTTGACTAATGAAGATATCAGTTCCGAAAATTTCATCAAACAGGCAAATGCTTTTTACAATCAAATGAATCCTCAGGGATTTAATTTATTTAAAAAAATTCTTCCGAAAAACTCTCCTGCTTTAACTTTAGAAAAAATCATTGACGAACGTGTACAGACTAATGACAGCATCATCAGTAAAAGCTTCTCTCATCTAGTGACAAACGCATTATTATTTATTGACGTGCTTGCTTTTAGGCAATATTTGATTCACGGTGAAATTCCCGAAAAATATCTAAAAAAGATTGAAGAAACGGTTGTCAATATTGTAACACTTGCGTTAAAAATCAAGTCGGAAAAATCACAATATGATGATTTATTAATCAAACTTTTTGAGGCTTCCATTCGCTATAGCAAATTCTCTAAAATTTCTGTTCAAAGTTTAGAAACGCTACATTTAGATTACTTCACAAATGAATTGGAAAAATATTATTTGATAGACATTGCCGGAATGGCTTTGTGGAGCGATGGAAAAGTAGAGAATGACGAGAGATATTTTTTGCATTCGTTAGCTGAAATTGTATCGGTTCCAGATTCTTTCGTTGATGAAAGTATCAATAGTACTAATGAATTTATTACAAAGCACAAAAAAGAAATTCCTTATTTCAATTACTCAAATCCTGTCAAACACTTCTATGACCAAACCACACAGAGCGTAGTTACACTCATTGGAAGGAATAAAAACCGATTGATAAAGGAAATTGTCCAAAGTAAAGAATTGATGGTGCTGCTTGCCTACTCCACCCGCAGAGATTTGGACGAAAAAGAAAAGAAAAAAGTCAAAAAACAATTACTGGAAATCTGTAAAACCATTCCGTCACTAACCATTTTTCTGCTTCCTGGCGGTAGTTTATTGTTGCCTATTTTAATCAAATTCATACCTACATTATTGCCTTCTGCTTTTAATGAAAATCTGGATACCGAATAAAAAAATCCACTTTTAGACTGCCCCAAATAGTGTCTAACTTTTTGGGGCAGTCTAAAAAGCGGATTTTATAAAATAATTATTTAATTAAAATTTCAACTGGTAAACTGCATCCAGATCTTTTTCGGAACTGATGTTAACCTCTAAATCTGTTACAAAACCAGAGTTAAGTCCATAAGCCCATCCGTGTAAAGTCAAATCTTGACCGTTTCTCCAAGCCGCCTGAACAATTGATGTTTTTGCTAAATCAAAAACTTGTTCTTTTACGTTTAATTCTACAAAAGTATTAAAACGCTCTGTTTCATCTGCAATCGAATCTAAGTAAGTACTGTGCAAACGATATACATCTTTAATGTGACGAATCCAGTTGTCGATAATCCCAATAGAATCATTTCCCATTGCTGCTTTAACACCGCCGCAACCATAGTGTCCACAAACTAAAACGTGTTTCACTTTCAAAACATTTACGGCATAATCCAAAACACTCAACATATTCATATCAGAGTGAACGACCATGTTAGCAATATTTCTATGCACAAAAACTTCACCTGGCTTTGCTCCTACGATTTCATTTGCAGGAACACGGCTATCTGAACAACCAATCCATAATAATGGTGGTGTTTGACCTTTAGCAAGATCCTGGAAATAATTAGGGTCACTTGCTAACGAATTTTCAACCCATATTTTATTATTTTCTAATATTTTTTTATAAAAATCGCTCATAATTTTTGTTTTATTATTATTCTTAATACAAACGTTCTGTAACTGTACTGCAATGTAAAGGAACTATTTTTCAACTTAAATTCCTTAATTAGTTGCCATTATCTTGTTTAAGAAAATCTTCGTCGGTGATTTCTTTTTTAACCATAACTCTTTTAGCCGCATCATAATAGTGCTCAATAGAAACATGATTCTGAGTATCAGTACTATTTTCCAGATGATAGGCTTTTTTAAATCCTTTTAGTTTTACTTTAATGTTGTTATCTAACGCTCTTGTAGTTTTAAACTCATGGATTAAATCCAATATATCATGTGCAATGTAAACCGTATCTTTAGCATCAATAATCACTTTTGAATTTTCCGGAAGATGATTCAAGGTTTGTTTAATAGCCGCTTTATTCAAGAAAGAAACTTCTTGAGCCAAATCAATATGAATTACATCACCATCGGCATATTGTTCTTTTCTAAAAAAGTAAGCTCTCTTTAGATTTCCCTTTAAGACAAAAATAATACTGATGATAATCCCCAAGGTAACACCTTTCAATAAATCTAAAAATACTACAGCTAGTAATGTGGCAATAAAAGGGACAAACTGATATTTACCTTTTTCCCAAAAATGTATAAATGTTGCCGGTTTTGCTAATTTATAACCTACCAAAATTAAAATAGCTGCCAAAGTAGCCAGAGGAATTTTGTTCAGAATCACTGGAATGGCAAGTACACTCACTAACAATAATAATCCGTGGATAATGGTCGACAGTTTAGATTTGGCTCCCGAATTGCTGTTCGCAGAGGAACGCACAATTACTGATGTCAATGGTAAACCACCTAAAAGTGAACTCACCATATTACCAATTCCTTGCGCTTTTAATTCCATATTCGTGTCAGTGTACCGTTTTTGTACATCCATTCGATCAGCAGCTTCTATACTCAATAATGTCTCAATAGACGCTACAATTGCTATGGTCAATGCAACCACCCATACTTTAGGATTCATTACTGCAGAAAGATTTGGCGTGACAATAATTGCTTTAAATTCCTCGAGAGAAAATGGAACTGGTAGCGAAACTAAATGTTCTTTTCCAATAGCTAATGCGCTTCCGGTACCCATAAAAATCTCATTTAAAATAACACCCAGAGCCACCGCAATTAAAGCTCCTGGAACTAATTTTAATTTTTTCAAAAAAGGAACTTTATCCCAAGATATCAAAATAACCATAGAAACTACTGTGATTACAATTGAGCCAATTTGAATGTTATCAAAAATACTAAACAGCGCAGAAAAGGTGTTACCGCCATCCTTTTGCAAAAAGGCTAGATCACCTTCAAAATCACTATCGTAACCAAAAGCGTGTGGCAATTGCTTCAGAATAATGATAATTCCGATACCTGCTAACATTCCTTCGATCACATTTGTTGGAAAATAATTAGAAATACTTCCCGCCTTGGCAAATCCTAATATTAATTGTACCAAACCTGCGATGAAAACCGCAGTCAAAAAAATGTCAAAAGCACCTAAATCCGTGATTGCCGTAAGGACAATAGCTGTTAAACCTGCAGCTGGACCGGATACGCTTATATGTGAAGTACTTAAATATCCTACCACTATTCCTCCTATAATTCCTGAAATAATTCCTGAAAATAAGGGAGCACCCGAAGCCATTGCGATACCTAAACACAACGGTAGCGCCACCAAGAAAACCACTAAACCAGACGCAAAATCGGATTTAAGGTTAGCAAAAAGATTAATTTTTTTTGTCATAATACCTAACTAAAATTGAATACAGTGTTTTTTCTGCACAAAATAGTGCGAGAACAAATTTTGAAATAATTCAAAATCATACTTGTATTAAACCTGGTTGGGTGGGGGAATAAATATGGAGGAAGAAATCTTATCTTGCTTTGATAAATTTTCAGATAGAATGGCGCTATAAGATGATTCTATTGGAACAATAACTTCTGAAAAATAATCTGTATAAAGAAAAGCCTTGATTTCTTTGAGCGCATGTTCTTCTTCTGAGATGCCATAGAAAACAGATATATCAGCGCTTTTCTCAATCACAGTAACAATTATTGGTGTGACAAGAAATGCAAAAAATAGGATTAAAAATATTTTAGATATAGTTTTCATCCTCGCAAAAATAGAATTAAGTTTAGTAGAAAAAACATAAATTCTAATAAATTTAAAAAAAATTAACATTCAAAAAAAAACCAGAATAAAATCTTTTGATTCCATCTGGCTTATTCTATTTCGTTACTAAAACTATAAGGTTTCTTCCAACCACGCTTGCATCATCCAAATTGTTTTTTCTTGCTCTGATATAAAATCACTCATCATTGAGTTGGTTCCTTCATCATTAATTTCCCCCGATTTATTAAGAATCCCTCTTTCTATTTTTAGCAAATGTGACAATGAAGTAACAATCAAATGAACCGCTTTCTCGTCATTAGAAACATTCTTCCCTACAACTAATTGATTATTTTTTATGTAATCCTCAAAAGTATGTAGCGGAGTTCCCCCAACTGTAAGAACCCTTTCAGCGATTAAATCAATTTTGATTTGGGCATCTGTATACAATTCTTCAAATTTAACATGTAAATCAAAAAAACGTTTCCCTCTTATATTCCAGTGAATTCCTCTTAAATTTTGATAATACACTTGAAAATTAGACAACAAAATATTCAATTCATTTACGATCAATTCTGATTCTTTAACTGGTAATCCTAAAATATTTGTTTTCATAATTTATTGTTTTAAACAAAAATAAGCAAGAAAACGTCACTTTACACGATATGTCAAATTGATTGTTTTTATATTTGCATCAGATATTACTATAAAAAATGACAATTACTCAATTAAAATATGTTTTGGCTGTAGCCGAACACAAAAATTTCACACTTGCTGCTGAAAAATGTTTTGTAACTCAACCCACATTGAGTATGCAAATTCAGAAAATTGAAGAAGAATTAAGTATCCAGATATTTGACCGAACCAAAAAACCGATTCAGCTAACTGATATTGGCCAAAAGATAGTCAATCAAGCTAAAAATATCGTCAACGAAGCTGATCGTATACAAGATATTGTAGAACAGCAAAAAGGATTTATAGGTGGCGAATTCAGATTAGGAATAATTCCTACTATTATGCCTACTTTATTACCTATGTTCCTGAATAATTTTATAAAAAAATACCCGAAAGTAAAACTCATCATCGAGGAGCTTAATACGGACGAAATTATTACAAAACTTAATAATGGTCATCTCGATGCAGCCATAGCCGCAACTCCATTATTAGAAGATAAAATCAAAGAAATTGTATTGTACTTCGAGCCATTTGTGGCGTATATTCCCGAAAGTCACCATCATTTTCAAAAGGAAGAAATAGAAGTTTCTGACTTAAACTTGGATGAGATTCTGTTATTGCAAGATGGTCACTGCTTTCGTGACGGAATTTTAAATTTGTGCAAAAACAACAGTAGCAAAAATGAAATTGGACATTTTCAAATAGAAAGCGGCAGTTTTGAAACCTTAATAAAATTAGCCGACGAAGGTTTAGGAACAACATTGCTTCCCTATTTGCATACGCTGGATTTAAAAGACAAAGATAAATTAAAGCTTCGCCATTTCAAGGAACCAAAACCGGCACGGGAAGTCAGTCTTATTTTTCCTAAAAGTGAACTGAAAATTCAGATAATTGAAGCTCTTAGAAGTACGATTGCCGGAGTTATAAAAGGAGCAATTGTTTTTCAGAACGTACAAATTATAAGTTCTATTCATAAAAAATAAAAAAAGGAACCGGTTTTACGGTTCCTCTTTTTTATGAATTTATAATCAGTAAACACTGCTTCAACTCTGGTTTTCCTATCGTATAATTCAGTAACCATTCTCGTAATTGTTCCATTTCGTAAGGCAACAACATTTTGATGGCTTTTTCTAACTCTTTGCAAAAAAGCAACGGATCAAAACTTACTCTTTCTAAGACAGATTTTGTATAATCATACATGATTTTCGACATAGTAAATGAAGATTTAAAGTTAGATTTTGTTAATAAATCAGTGTAAAAATACATTAATAATAACCGCAACATAATTATTTAACGTAGTTTTTAGTTTTTTATTTCAGAAAAAAAATTAGCAATAAAACAAAAATAAAAACCTTAAAATAACCATCATATTAACGCTACTTAGTTTTTTGTAGCCCGAAACATTTCTCTTTTTCCAGGTGGTCCTGCGAGCTTTTCTACAGTAAAACCTACCTCAATCATACTTCTTTTTACCACACCTCGGGCTGCATAAGTAACTAGCACTCCATTTGTTTTGAGTGCCTTAAACATTTTTTCAAAAATAGCTGTACTCCAAAGTTCGGGTTGCACTCTGTAACCAAAAGCATCAAAATAAATTAAATCAAATTTGTTTTCATCATTAATTTCTTCAAAAAATTGTTTTCTTTTCGTCAATGTAAAATCATCATCCAGCATACTCTTTTCTTCCCAATTGCTTTGATGCATGGTGACAAAAATTGAACTTTGTTCCACTGCATTAAGTTCTTCTACATAATTCATGGACACTATTTCCTCTGCTGTAATTGGATACGCTTCCACTCCAACATAATCAATGCTTTGATTCCTTTTTTTTGACTCCAAAAAAGTAATAAAAGCATTAAGGCCGGTACCAAAACCAATTTCTAAAATAGAAACATTCCTGTCTGGAAACAGCGAAAGTCCGTTTTTTATAAATACGTGTTGCGCTTCCTGAATAGCTCCGTGTTTAGAATGATAACATTCGTCCCATTCTGCGATGTGGATGGTTGTTGAACCATCCAGTGTTTGGATTATTTCTCTTTTCAAAATTATTTTCTAAAGTTATTCGAGTGTGAAATTTTTTAAACTTGTCAAAATTAATGAAAACTAATGCGTTTACTGCTTATAAATCACTATTTATTATGTAATCGATAGAATTAAGCTCATTTTTTTTTTATTTTTTAAAACGTAAATAAATCGTAGTCAAAGACTATAATTAATATTTTTTTGACAAGTAATTTGCTGATTTTTATTTAATTTTGCAAATATTAAACGCCAATTTATAGAAACCAGATTTTTTAAGCTTTAGCTAAAACTTTAAAAAAAATTAAAAAACAAACATTACTATGAGTACAACTCAAACTAACAAAATTGAAATAATAAAATCCCCTACTTCTAAAATAAATGAGGTAGATTTTAACAACTTAAGCTTCGGCTCCGTTTTTACAGATCATTTATTTGAATGTGATTTTAAAAACGGAGAATGGCAACAACCGGTCATTAAACCTTACGCTCCCTTTTTGTTAGACCCATCAACAAGAGTTTTTCATTACGGCCAAGCTATATTTGAGGGCATGAAAGCCTACAAGGATACGAATGATGCTATTTGGCTTTTTAGACCTGATGAAAATTACAATCGTTTCAATAAATCAGCAGTGAGAATGGCTATGCCGGAAGTTCCTGAAGAAATTTTCATGAATGGTCTAAAACAATTATTACAATTAGATGAAGCTTGGATCAAAAAAGGTAAAGGGAACGCGATGTATATCCGACCATTTATGATTGCTACCGGAACAGGTGTGATTGCAAATCCATCTAATGATTACAAATTCATGATCATTTTATCTCCAGTAACATCTTATTACTCTGGTGATGTCAAAGTGCTTATAGCGGAACATTTTAGTAGAGCTGCTAATGGAGGAATTGGAGCTGCAAAAGCTGCAGGTAATTACGCTGCGCAGTTCTATCCAACTGAATTAGCTAACAAGGAAGGATTCCAACAAGTAATTTGGACAGATGATGCCACGCATACCAAACTAGAAGAAGCAGGAACAATGAATGTTTTCTTTAGAATAAACGAAACGCTTTTGACTGCTCCAGTTAGCGAAAGAATTCTTGATGGTGTTACTAGAAAAACACTAATCGATTTGGCTAAAAGTGAAGGTATTGATGTAGAGATTCGTCCAGTATTAGTTTCTGAACTTGTTGACGCTTCAAAAAACGGAACTTTAAAAGAGATTTTTGGTGCAGGAACAGCGGCTGTAATAAGTCCGATATCAGGATTTTCATACCAAGACGTATACTATGAATTGCCAAAAATTGAAAAAACAGTAGCAATTCAGTTGAAAGATAAATTGACTAATATTCAAAACAAACTGGAAGAAGACACTTTTGGATGGACTGTTAAAGTATAATTTTTAAACAATCAGAATGCATACAAAAAGCGATTTTCACAATGAAAATCACTTTTTGTATTTTGTATATATTAAGATTCCGCCTATACTTCTATTGATGTTCCAATATTTTAGAAAAATCAGGTTTAAAATAATTTGGTCCTTTCATCACTTTGCCGTCTTCACGGTAAATAGGGCTTCCATCTTCGCCTAACTTACTCATATTACTACGTTGGATCTCGTCAAAAACGGCCTCTATTTTATGTTGCAAACCGTGCTCAATAATAGTTCCGCATAAAATGTACATCATGTCACCCAATGCATCCGCTATTTCTATTAAATCATTGCTTCTGACTGCTTCAAGATATTCTTCGTTTTCCTCTTTCATTAAATTATAACGGAGTTCATGCTTACTTTCTCCTAAATTAGCGGTAGGAATTTCATTATGACCAATTTTAAAAGTCGTATGAAATTCTTTGACTGAGTTTATCTGTTTTTGCATCTTTTTATTTTGTTAAATGAAAAGGCAAATTAGCAACTATTTCTAAACTATTAACTAAATTTACCCAAAATAATTAAAATTATGTTCAGTCAAGGTCAATTAGTGTTTGCAGGCTTGTTTTTTGTTGCATTTGTTATTGCTGCAATTTATTCCTATCGAAAAGATATCAAAATTCATAATGAGTTTTACAAGGGGAATTACAAAATTGTAATAGGATTTGTAGTTTTTATTGGTATTTTATTCCTGATAAAAATATTTTTCAAACGTTAGTTTTCTCCAAATTAATAAACCAATTCCACTCTACAGTGGAATTTTTTGTTTTAAATATATCAGGATATGCTTTCAAAATTCTTGTTTTGCTTAAAAATTGAAAATTAAGGCATTGAAAATTAATTTTTTAACCGCTTCTAATAATTAAACAAATTATACTTCCTTTTTTGGATAAAATTGCCATCATATTTATTTAATGCTTTCTGTTACTTGTAAATTAAATCTTTAACTTTACAAAATTAATAAACTTACGTATTATGAGGATTTTAAAATATTTATTTCTTTTACTGCTGCTTAGTTTTGTGGCTTTATCCATTTTTATAGCCACTCAAAAAGGAGATTTTACCGTAGAAAGAAGTCAAATCATAAACTCTCCAAAATCCAATGTGTTTAATTTTGTTAATGATTACAGAAACTGGGAAGATTTTGGTTCCTGGATTACCGAAGATCCCGAAATGAAAATTAATTATCCAGGTAAAACAATTGGTCCAGGAGCATCGTATTCATGGGAAGGAAAAGATGGCAACGGTGACGTGAAAACACTTTTTGTAAAAGAAAACGACAGTATTTCTCAGAAAATGAATTATAGCGGTACTGAATCATCCGTTTTTTGGAAATTTAAAGATACGGTTGGCGGTACAAAAGTAACTTGGAAAACCGTCGGAAAAATGAGTTTTTCTATGAAAGTATATACCGCGTTTAATGGCGGTATCGATAAAATCATTGGTGAAATGTATGAAAAAAGCCTAGCCAATCTTGATAAAACGCTAGATTTTGAAATAAACACCTATACGGTAAAAGTGGACGGACCAGCTAAAAAGGCTGGAACCTTTTATTTGAAACAAACCTTCAACAGTAAAATTTCGAATGTTATTAAAAATTCAAGAATCGTATTTTATAAAATCAGCACGTTCTGTAAACAAAACAATATTGAATTGAGTGGAAAACCATTTTTAATCTATCACACTTATGATGTAACAAGCGGATTGACTAAAGTTTCGTTTTGTGTGCCTATAAAAACTCAAATTTTAACGAGTTCAGGAAGTGATATTTTAGCTGAAAAACTAGAACCATTCGATGCCATTAAAACAACGTTAAATGGAGACTATTCCCATACTCAAAAAGCACTGGATCAAACTAAAGTATACATTAATACTAATAAAATTGTAATAGATCCTACATTTTCTCACTTGGAAATTTTCACTACAAGTAAAACAGAAATTAAAAATCCTTCAAAATGGGTAACTGAAATTTACTATCCTTTGCAGCCAAAAGTAATTCCAGTCAAATCTTATGTTCCAGCTGCCATTAAGAAAGTAGAACCAGCAATAACTCCTGAACCAGTTATGAATAAGGAAGAAGAGCAATCTGAATTTTAAATTATTATTGAGTGGATTAAACCTTTTTGAAAAATTACACTCTAACCTATAAATAATAATTTTGCAAGAGGAACAGGAATTTATTCAGCAATTGTTATCCCCTAAAACGCAAAACCAAGCGTTTCAGCGGTTGCTTTTGGATTATCAAAGACCACTATACAATCACATTCGTAACATCGTTTTAAACCACGATGATACTGATGATGTATTGCAAAATACTTTTATTAAAGTATTTCAAAATTTAAAGAATTTTAAAGGCGAAAGCAAACTATTTTCATGGATGTACCGTATTGCGACCAATGAAGCTTTGACTTTTTTAAAACAAAAATCAAAAATAAGTGGCATCTCATCTGAAACATTGCAAAACAAAACCTTGGATAATCTGGAAGCTGATGTATTTTTTGACGGAAATGATATTCAAATAAAATTGCAAAAAGCTATCGCATTATTACCTGAGAAACAACAATTGATTTTTAAAATGAAATATTTTGAAGAACTCAAGTATGAAGAAATTTCTGAGATCTTAGGAACTTCCGTTGGTGGATTAAAAGCATCCTATCATATCGCAGTAAAAAAAATAGAAGCTTTTGTATCTACTAATTAAACCTTTTTATACTAACTACGTCTAAAGAAAATATGAAAACATTTAAATTAGAAAACGAGCATAAAATTGAAACTGGATTTAAAACGCCGGATAATTATTTTGAAAATTTTTCAATCAAAATGATGGAACAATTGCCTGCAAGTGAACCAAAAGTTATTTCTATTTTTCAAAAAAGGAAAAATTTAATTCTGATGGTGGCAGCCGTTTTCGTACTTGCCCTGATGATTCCAATTTATAATTACTCATCTGCCAGCAGCAATGAATTAGATTCAAATGAATTAGAAAATTACATCACCTATCAATCTAATTTAAATCAATATGATTTGATAAGTGGCCTGGAAACTGAGGATATTAACAATATGAATACAAGTATTGCAATAGAAGATGAAGCGATAGAAGATCTTTTATCTGGGAATTCAAATCTGGAAAATCTTCTTTTAGAATAAATAACAAACTTGCTTTTTAAGCTTTAATTAAAAAATCACAAAATGAACGTTAGAAAATTATTACCCCTATTCCTTTTATTTATTTCAGTCAGCTTTTACGCTCAAGGCGAAAATATGAAAGAAAAAAGAGAAAAAATAAAAGCGTTGAAAGTAGCTTTTTTCACCACTGAGCTTGACTTTACTGGCAATGAGGCTGAAAAGTTCTGGCCGCTTTACAACACATTTGATGACAAACAATTTGAATTGAGACATCAAAAAATGCGCGCTTATATGAAAAGAATGAGTGATGGCTCATTAGATAAAATATCTGAAAAAGAAGCTAATAATTTCTTAGTTCAAATGGAAGAGACTGAAGAAGAGTTGTTTTTACTGCGAAAAAAATTCACTCAAAATTTGCGAGGCGTATTACCCTCAGTGAAAATTATTAAACTTAGAAAGGCTGAAGAAGATTTCAATAGAAAATTGCTCCATCAATATCGCAATAAAAGCCAAAAAAAATAATTGCTTTCATTTTATTAATTCAACGAAAAGAGACTCTATATTCATAATTGATACAGAGTCTCTTTTTATTTAAATAAAGTAAAACTACTGTAATCTTTCTAAAAGTTTCTTATTTATGGCCTTTACCAATGCTGGTCCTTCATAAATAAAACCGGTGTACAACTGAATTAAACTTGCTCCGGCATCCAATTTTTCAATTGCGTCATCGGCTGAATGAATTCCTCCCACTCCAATAATAGGAAAGGCTTTATTGCTTTTTTCAGACAAAAACCGGATTACTTCAGTAGAACGATGTGTTAATGGTTTTCCAGACAATCCACCCATTTCTGTTTTATTTTCGGATTGCAACCCTTCACGAGAAATTGTGGTATTAGTAGCAATAACCCCCACAATTTTAGTTTCTTTTACAATATCAATAATATCAAGCAATTGTTCATCTGTTAAATCTGGGGCAATTTTTAATAAAATTGGCTTTTGCTTTGGCTTAGCCAAATTCTTATTTTGGAGCGTCTGCAAAAGTTGTGTCAACGGTTCTTTATCTTGTAATGCTCGAAGATTTGGTGTGTTTGGCGAACTCACATTAACCACAAAATAGTCAACATGATCGTATAAAGCATCAAAACATATTTCATAATCAGAGGTCGCTTCTTCGTTTGGCGTCAATTTGTTTTTCCCAATGTTTCCTCCAATCAAAACGCCTTTATTTTGTTTTAAACGTTCCACAGCTTCCTGAACTCCACCGTTGTTAAATCCCATTCTGTTGATAATAGCGCTGTCTTCTTTCAAACGAAACAATCGTTTTTTAGGATTTCCTTCCTGACCTTTTGGCGTAAGCGTTCCTATTTCGATAAAACCAAAACCAAAATTAGACAACTCTTTATACAATTTTGCATCTTTATCAAAACCTGCTGCAAGACCTACTGGATTTTTAAATTTTAATCCGAAAACTTCGGTTTCTAATTTGGCATCATTTACTTCATAAAGCGCTTTAAAAAGAGCTTTAAATCCGGGAATTTTAGACAAAAAGCGAATCAATGAAAAAGTAAAATAATGAACTTTTTCAGGATCAAACCAAAAAAGCATAGGGCGTAAGAGTAATTTGTACATGTTGGTGTTGTTGTATTGTGCAAAAATAGAATTATCTAACCGATAAATAAATATTTGGAAAATAATTTTTAAATCATTTTGCCAAATCAAAAAGTGGTTATAATAATATTTTATTTGGCTTTAGCCAACGAAGAAAATGCCAATAATGAATCCTTTTTCTTTCTATCTATCTAAAATGATACAATTATAGAAGAAACACTTTAGATTAACCGATCGAATCGTTTTATAAAAATTACATTTTTTAATTAAATATTTACTCCCATGAGATTGAAAATTACAACAACGCTTTTTTTGTTTTTTATAGTTCAGGTCTTTTTTACACAAGAAGTAAAAAATGAAACTATAAAAGTGGATGCAAAAAATAATGTAATTCCAGCAGTTGATTCAACTCAAATTACAGCAACAGCAACGGCAATAAGCAGTAAAACCAAAGAAGATACAAATACTTAAATGACCAACTTAAGTCCGAAAAGAAAGCTTTAAAGGAAGCTAAAAAAATTGAGAAAGAACAAGAGCGTTTTGAAAAAGAAAAAAAGGACTTTAACAAAAAGCAAAGCCAAATTTTTTCCGGAGAGAAATCCGTTCGGAATATAAAAGATAAAATAAGTAAGTCACAACGAAACTTAATTACAAGCAAGGAAAAATTAGATAAGAAAATTGCCAAAGGCAGCCTTTCTTCTACTCAAATTGAAAAAGAAAATATTAAAATCAGTAAGCAACAAATCAAAATCAACAAACTGGAAGAAGATCTTGAGAAAGCTGAAAAAAAATTAAATAAAGCTAGAGACTAAATTTAAACCACCTTCGGGTGGTTTTTTTATGACTACTCTATTCCGTTACAAATCAGCATACAATCCTTGTGTCGTTCAAAATTACATTAAACAAAATTTAGACTTCAATTTACTTCAAAATCCTCCTAAAAAAAAGATTATATTTGCATAAAACAAAGAAAAATGCAACATATCATAGACCGTTTCATCAGTTATGTAGTTATTGATACAGAATCTGACGCCAATTCAGAAACTACACCAAGCACAATAAAACAATGGGATTTAGCTAATAAACTAGTTGAAGAATTGAAAACTATTGGAATGCAAGATGTTTCAATAGATGACAAATCGTATATTATGGCAACTTTGCCCAGTAATGTAACGCATGAAGTTCCTACAATTGGGTTTATTTCCCACTTTGATACGTCTCCGGATTTTTGTGGTGCGAATATAAAACCGCAAATATTCCCAAATTATGATGGTAAAGACATTGTATTGAATGCAGATAAAAACATTATCCTTTCCCCTAATTATTTCAAAGATTTATTGCTTTATAAAGGACAAACTCTAATCACTACAGACGGAACGACCTTATTAGGTGCCGATGACAAAGCCGGAATCACGGAGATTGTTACCGCTATGGAATTCCTTATCAATAATCCTGAAATCAAACATGGAAAAATCAGAATTGGATTTACTCCTGATGAAGAAATTGGTCGTGGCGCTCATCATTTTGACGTAGAGAAATTTGGAGCGGATTGGGCCTATACAATGGACGGAAGCCAAGTAGGAGAATTAGAATACGAAAATTTTAATGCGGCTGGAGCCAAAATTACTTTCAAAGGAAAAAGCGTTCATCCTGGTTATGCCAAAGGTAAAATGATCAACTCCATGTTGATTGCAAATAATTTCCTAAATGAATTGCCCTCTGGAGAAACTCCCGAAGAAACCAAAGGATACGAAGGTTTTTTTCACGTGCACCACCTAACAGGAAGTATAGAAGAAACTGTTTTGGAACTTATCATTCGCGATCATAACAAGAAAAAGTTTGAAAAACGCAAAGAACTAATTGAAAAAATAACCAAAAAAATCAATAAGAAATTTGCAAAACAATTTGGTGAAGATATAGTTACTGCCGAAATAAAAGACCAATATTACAATATGAAAGAAAAGGTATTGCCGGTGAAACATATTGTGGATATTGCCGAAAAAGCAATGAAAGAGATTGGCATCAAACCGCTAATAAAACCTATTCGTGGAGGAACTGACGGTTCTCAATTGTCCTATAAAGGATTGCCGTGCCCTAACATATTTGCCGGTGGACATAATTTTCACGGAAAATATGAATATGTTCCAGCTGAAAGCATGCAAAAAGCAGTAGAAGTAATTGTAAAAATTGCAGAGTTGACTGCGCTAGAAGTAGCTGTTAAAAAATAATCTATTGGAATCCTCAAAAGCTACTCATATTTGGGATAAAAACAACAGTTGGTTAGAAGAATTAGAATTTCTAAAATCAATTATTGCCAAAACTGAACTTAAAGAAACTAGCAAATGGGCCGGAATTGTTTATGTCCTCAATGGCAAAAATGTAATAGGAATTGGTGGATTCAAAAATTACTTTGCCATTTGGTTTTTCAACGGTGTTCTACTGGAAGACAAAAAACAGTTATTAGTGAATGCACAAGAAGGCGTTACAAAAGCATTGCGGCAGTGGCGTTTTAAATCAAAAGAAGAAGTCAATGAAGCTGATGTCCTGAATTATATAAAGGAAGCCATTGAAAAAGAAAAGCAAGGAAAAACGAGTAAGCCTGAAAAGAAAACGCCAATTTTATCCGAGTTTTTCCAAAAAGAATTAATTGCCAATCCAGAATTAGCAGCGGCTTTTCAGAAATTTTCAGCGTACAAGCAACATGAATTCATGGAATACATTGAAAGTGCAAAACGAGAAGAAACCAAACGTTCCCGGATTGATAAAATCATTCCAATGATACTCGATAACATTGGTCTTAATGACAAATACCTATAAGATTAAGTCCCATTCCTGAAATTTCAAGAATGGGACTTTTTTTATTTAAAAAATCAAACTTAGAAATGATTTACTTTACTAATTGATGCTAAAATTAATCTCTAATTTCTGCTTATATTCTTTAGTTGGCTTACTTCGTTGTCGTTTATTCATGCAAATGTAGATTCAAATAAAGATAAGCTTAACATTGGACAATTGATTAAATCACTATATTTACTTACTATAACTTAACAATTTATTAAAATCAAGAAGAAACATTAGTTTTAATAAATCAGAATTTAACACTAAAAACACAAACTATGATACAAAAAAAAGAAGAGGATACGAAACAACCGTCTCCAGCAAAACCTGAAGTTGAAAAACCAATCCGAACCAGAAAACCCAAAATTATTAACCCTAAAGTGGTACCTGCTGAAATTATCGAACCTGAAAATGAAACTGTAATCACTGAAATTATTGAAGAAACGATAACCATTTCTGCTGAAAGCAACGATGATACTGCTGCACAACCAAGTAAAAAGGACACTAAAAAAATCACTAAAAAGAAGTTAAATATGAAAGATAAAGACAAGAAAAAGGCAAAAAAAGCTGACGCAAAAGAGAAAGCAAAACAAAAAGCGAAAGCAAAAGCCAAAAAGGCGAAAAAGGCTAAAAAAGACAAAGCCAAAAAAGCAAAAGTAAAAGCGAAGATTAAAGCTAAAAAAGCCAAAGCAAAATCTAAAAAAGCAAAGAAGAATAAAAAGAATAAAAAATAATCTGATTTTTTTTATCCAAAAAAAAGTCCCAATCCGAATATTTTCCGGTTGAGACTTTTTTTAATTTATAAAATGAAAATTATTTTTTGTTCAAAACTGCACTCATTTCCATAGAAATAGCAGAACGCTCCATTTTCAATTTTCCTGACATCGTTTCAACAATAACTGTTGTGTCCGCAAGCTCAGAAACTTTTCCGTGAAGACCGCTTTTAGTGATGATTTTATCACCAACTTTTAGTGTGCTTTCAAATTCCTTTTCATTTTTTGCTCTTTTTTGTTGTGGTCTGATCATAAAGAAATAGATCACCACAAACATTAATATAAACGGTGCAAATTGAGTTAATTGTTCCATAATTTTAATTCTCTTTTTATTTATTAATTATTACATTAGACCACGACCGGCTTTTATAATTCTTTTGTTAGTTTGAAGTTCTTTAACTAAATTATCTAAAATCCCGTTGATAAAAATACTACTTTTTGGCGTAGAATATTCTTTAGCAACCTCTAAATATTCATTAAGTGTTACTTTTACCGGAATAGATGGAAATTTCAAGAATTCACAAATAGCCATTTTGAGAATAATAGTGTCAATCTCCGCAATTCTCTCACTATCCCAATTAGGCGTTTTATCTACATATTCTTTAGCTAATTCTGATTCGTTAAGCACTGTTTTTCTAAACAAATCTTTTACAAAATCTTTGTCCTCATTGTCTTTATACAATTTTGGAACTCGGAAATTATCATCTTCACCAGCCTTAATCGCTTTCAATTGCTTGATAATATGGGTATTCACTAACGGAATATCATCAACCCAAGTCAATTTATCATCCTCCAGATAGTCATACAATTTCTCATTTGGAACAATAACTTCCATGAATAAATCAACGATAAACTGTCGGTCTTCCTCAAACGTGTTCACGGCACTACTCATGTATTGCGCATACAATGGACTTGCCTTTATATCATTTAAAAGCAATAAAATATAATCGTCGTTTAACGTCCAATTATTAATTTTACGATTTTCCAGTGCAATACTTAATGAATTATTTTCGGAAAGAATTTGAAAAATCTTATTTTTGATGAATTTTTCGTTGGGTTTACGTTCCTCAGGAGTTGCAAGATGTTTCAAACTTGATTTGTGCAAAAAGATAGTTTCTGTTTTACAGATTTCAATTAGCGAAGAAATCATTATAAGGTATAAATCTTGAATATTATCGATACTGTAAAAAAGGAATTTTTCTTCTTTTTCCAGATTATCTGAACCGCTTTGATGCATTGCATAAATGGACTGCATAACTTTAACGCGAATGTGTCTTCTATTTACCACCTTGTAAGAACTTTTATTAATTAGGGTGCAAAAATAAGTATTTCATTTATTAAAATAAAATATAAAAACGCTTATTTTATTGTAATCAATCAACAGTACTCAGTAAATGCTACTAAAACATCCACTGAATACTGATAGCTGAGTACTGAAAACTACTTTTTACTGTTTTCTAATTTTCTTTGATTGATTCTGTTTTGAGCAATAGTCAAAGCAGCATTATGCGTTGTCATATTATTTGCAATAGCAAAATCAAATATCTCTAATGTTGTGTTGTAAATATTTTCTGTTTTACGCATGATTTCTGCTTTGTCATAATGCGCTAATTCAGCATATACATTGATGATTCCACCAGCATTAATCAAGAAATCCGGAGCATAAAGAATGCCTCTTTCCTGTAAAATTGCACCATGAACATTCTCATCAGCCAATTGATTATTGGCAGCACCAGCAATTACTTTTGCTTTGATTTTATAAACTGTATTGTCATTTAACGTTGCTCCCATTGCGCAAGGTGCATAAATATCAACATCTGCGCTGTATAAATCGTCTCCTCTGAAAATTTCTGCATGGTACTTCGTTCCTACTTCATTCAGTTTTTCGTCATTGATGTCAGCGATTGTAACGATCGCTCCTTCTTTGGTCAAATAATCAACTAAAGTTTCACCAACGTGACCAATTCCTTGAACCAATACTTTTTTGCCACTCAAAACATCCGAACCAAATTGTTGTTTTGCAGCCGCTTTCATCCCTAAATATACTCCGTAAGCCGTAACTGGCGATGGATTTCCAGAACCACCTCTCGATTCAGAAATTCCAGTAACATAAGGTGTTACATCTCTTACGATATCCATATCTGCGGTTTCCATTCCCATATCTTCAGCAGTAATATATCTTCCGCTTAAACCGTGTACAAATTCACCAAACTTGCGCATCAACTCCGGCGTTTTTTGCGTTTTTGCATCTCCTATAATCACGGCTTTACCACCACCAATATTTAATCCTGTAATCGCTGCTTTAAAAGTCATTCCACGAGAAAGACGCAAAACATCGTTCAGCGCTTCCCATTCATTCGCGTAATTATACATTCTTGTACCTCCCAAAGCGGGACCCATTACCGAATTATGAATACCAATAATTGCTTTTAAACCTGTATCTTTGTCGTTGCAAAATACAATTTGTTCGTGATCATCAAATGATAATTGACCAAAAACGGGATCCATTTTTTGAAGTTCCTTTCCAGTTGTGAAAGCTGCATTCATAGAGTAAATTTTTATAGTGATAAAATTATGAATTTGTCAAAAAGACAGTTCAAATTTACATAAAATATAAATATGCATTGATTTTTTGTTTAAAAAATATCAAATCGGCAATTTAACTCGCTAATAATTTATCTATTAAATTATAAAAAAGTAAAATTATTTAAAAAAATAAAATCATCTCAACACAGAATATATTAAAAAAATGAAAGAATTACGTTATTTAAACAAATACTTCGTCAAATACAAATACAGTTTTTTACTCGGAATTGTCTTTACCATTATTGCTCAGATATTTATGCTTTTCACCCCAAAGTTGATCAGCAATTCATTTAAATTAATTGAGGCTTTCGCCAAAGATAAAACCATAGCAAAGTCAGTCATTCATGAGGAATTAATTTCGAATATTCTACTGATTATCGCCACCACAATCATTGCTGGTTTTCTTACTTTTTTGATGAGACAAACCTTAATCGTGATGTCGCGACACATAGAATTTGATCTAAAAAACGAAGTTTTTCGGCAATATGAGAATTTATCTCAGAACTTTTACAAGCAAAATCGTACAGGAGATTTAATGAATCGCATCAGCGAAGACGTTTCAAAAGTAAGAATGTATGTCGGCCCAGCGGTAATGTATACAATCAATACTGTTATCCGTTTTGCAATCGTAATTGTCTATATGTATAATGTATCCCCAACTTTGACACTTTATACGCTGCTACCTTTACCCATTTTATCGTATACAATTTTCAAGTTAAGTTCCGAAATCAATATAAGGAGCACCATTTTTCAGCAATATCTATCTAAAGTTTCCAGTTTTTCACAAGAAATATTTTCGGGAATCCGTGTGATAAAGGCATATTCACTGGAAGACCAACATCAAAATAATATGGTGAATTTAGCCAATGAAAGCAAAAGCAAAAGCTTGAATTTAGCCAAAGTACAATCCTTATTTGGTCCTTTAATGTTAGCGCTTATAGGAATCAGTAACTTAGTCGTAATTTATTTTGGTGGTTTAATGTACATCAATGGTTCCATAAATAGCATTGGAACCATTGCTGAATTTATTTTGTACGTCAACATGCTGACGTGGCCTGTAGCTTCACTTGGCTGGGTTTCTTCGATGGTTCAGGAAGCAGAAGCGTCTCAAAAAAGATTAAATGAATTCCTTAAAATTGAACCGGAGATAAAAAATAAAAACGAAAATAAATCCATAATCGAAGGCTCGATCTCTTTCGAAAACGTAAGCTATACATATGAGGATACTAACATCAAAGCGTTGCAAAACATATCTTTCACCGTTAAAAAAGGAGAAACTTTAGCTATTTTAGGGAAAACAGGATCCGGAAAATCTACCATTTTATCCTTAATTTCCAGAATGTATGATGCAACCGATGGAAAAATAACCATTGACGGAAGTGAAATAAGCAACGTCAATCTTTTTGATTTGCGCAATAGCATTGGTATCGTCCCTCAAGATGCGTTCTTGTTTTCAGACAGTATTAAAAATAATATTATGTTTGGTAAGGAGAATGCGAGCATCCAAGAAGTGGAATCAGCAGCAAAAAGTGCCGTTGTTCATGATAACATCATGGGCTTTAATAAACAATACGAAACTGTGTTGGGTGAAAGAGGAATTACACTTTCCGGAGGTCAAAAACAAAGAGTTTCCATTGCCAGAGCCATTATCAAGAACCCTCCTATTTTACTTTTTGATGATTGTTTGTCGGCCGTTGATACGGAGACAGAAGAAGCAATATTGAATAACCTGCACGAAATTTGCAAAGACAAAACAACAATAATTGTAAGCCACCGCATATCGTCAGCTAAAAATGCCGATAGAATTATAATTATAGACAAAGGACAAATTATACAACAAGGTTCTCATAATCAATTGATAAATCAAGAAGGGTATTACGCAGCTCTGTATTTGAAACAACTTTCAGAAAAAGAATTGCTATAATTGTTGGATAATACATATTTTTTATAGATTTTTGAGTGCTATTTAACAACCATAAATTGACAGAAAGGATTATGAGAGAACACGACATGTTAGAAAAAGAAGAGATATTTTCTAAAGTTTTAAGAGCTGGAAGAAGAACATATTTCTTTGATGTGAGAGCTACGAAAGCTGACGATTACTACATTACCATTACAGAAAGTAAGAAATTTACCGAAGAGGATGGATCTTTCCATTTCAAAAAACATAAAATCTACCTATATAAAGAAGATTTCGCTGCTTTTGCAGAAATATTAGGAGAAATGACTTCTTATGTTTTGAACCATAAAGGCGAAGAAGTTATCTCAGAAAGACACCAAAAAGATTTCAAAAAAGAATATGCCTCTGAAAAATCAGATGATGAAATCATACCTCAAACATCAACTTTTACTGATATAGAATTTGATGATATTTAATTTTTCTTTACTTACTTACCAATAAAAAAGTCCAAAAGTCATTTGATTTTTGGACTTTTTTTGTACATTTCACTAAACAGTAGAAACAACTAAAATGACAGAATCAATCGTAAGTACAGCATGGCTTCAAGCAAATCTAAAAGATCCAAACTTAATACTCCTCGATGCCAGTTTCAAAGAGAACCAATCCAATATAGAAACAGATCTTGAAAATATTCACATCAAAGGCGCTCGTTTTTTTGATATAAAAAACACGTTTAGCGATACCAATAATCCTTTACCCAACACGATTCCTAGTCCTGAACAGTTTGAATTTGAAGCCAGAAAACTAGGGATTAACGAGAATAGTATCGTTGTAATTTATGACAATCTGGGCGTTTATTCCAGTCCAAGAGCATGGTGGTTGTTTAAAGTAATGGGACATCAAAATGTTGCTGTTCTGGATGGCGGTCTACCGGAATGGATTAGTCAAAAGTATCCTGTTGAAGCAATACCGGAAAATCCAAACTATTCCATTGGGAATTTTGAAACCACATTTAATCCGGAATTGGTCAAAAGCAAAGAGCAAATTTTAGAAAACATACAAACTAAAGACTCGGTTCTGATTGATGCTCGCGCGGAAAACCGATTTAAAGGAATTGGCAGTGAACCGAGACCCGGATTGCGAAGCGGCGATATTCCCGGCTCCATAAATATGCCATACACACAACTTTTAAGAAACGGCAAATTCTTACCAAAAGAAGAATTAGTAAAAAAACTAAAAACTGACAGCAGACCTCAAATATTCACCTGCGGCTCTGGTGTTACTGCCTGCATTGATTTAATTGCGTACGAATTGATAGGTACAAATCCCAAATCAGTGTACGATGGTTCTTGGACCGAATGGGGACAACTGGAAAATCTTCCAATAGAAAAGTAGACTGTGTTTTTTCTAATAATACCCCCAAATTTTTCAATGAGAACTTATTTTTGATGACTGAATTAAAACCATTGATTTTAAATACACTTCAAAATATTAAAAAAGACAATAAGATATAAAAAATAATACAACAGGAATTTAATATTGCTCATTGCTTAGAACCAGTAAGAATCAAAATTAAAATAAACTTATTGAGGCATGTTTTGTTTACAGAACTGAATCAAAAAAGTCATGGTAGTAAACTAATTTATTTCAAATTAAAGTCAAAAGTCTCACGATCTACTAATTTAAGACCGAATCTGTTTTTAAACCTTACTGTAAATCAAGTATTAACCCTCTTTAAACGGAAGTTAAAAGAGGGTTTTCCACCTGATTTTACATGTTAATTAATTACATTTATCCCACCATAAAAAGAGTTAAACCTACGTTTAGATACTTTAGTGCTAACTCAAAGGCAAAAAATAGCATAATCTTTACTAATAGGAACTTGCAACAGTAAACCTCTATTGTTTTGAAACTTAAATAGAGATCAGCCAAAACTGGTAAACATAGTATAAAAAATAATTAATCGTATCAACAGCATTAAAATTACTGACAACACATGAAAGAAGCCACTTCAGTATTTAGTTTTTTGTACGCCGCACTTTTGTCTGAAAAAACCAAAAAAAGAGCTGAAATTTTCTTTGTGTCATTAGCGATAATAAGTTTTTTACTGCATTTGGCGATCATCGCCTTAGTTGATCTTAATATTATTTTGATTAATGATTATTCCAAATTATTAAGTAATCCAATATCTGCAATTTACACTCCATTCTCCTTTATTTTGATTTATGAAGTTTACCTATTAGTCTATTATCTTCCTAAATCAACAACTATCTATATAGGTAAACAATATGAAATTATTACGCTAATTATCATCCGAAGAATTTTTAAAGACTTAACCAAACTAGAGTTTGATTCTAATTGGTTTGATTCTAAAGCTAATGTGAATTTTACCTTTGACATTCTGTCTACAATAATCTTGTTCTTTTTAATATTTATCTTTTACAACCTCAACAAAAAAAATGAAATTAATCAGTCTAAACTCCAAAAAACGTTGGACATCAATTCATTCATAAAGCTAAAAAATATTTTTGCTATCGGGCTCATCCCTATATTTTTGGTGCTTTCAATATACAGTTTAGCCCACTGGATTTACGAAAATTTCTTTTCAATTACGCAAATCGTTGTTACAATTAAAGACATCAATAAGATTTTCTTTGCTGATTTTTTTACAATTCTAATTTTAATTGAAGTGCTTTTGCTTTTGTTTTCCTTCTTCCTTTCGGATAAATTCAATAAAGTCATTCGCAATTCAGGCTTTATCATTTCCACAATATTAATAAAGCTCTCTTTTGGGACAGAAGGAGTTTTGAACGCAATACTTATTGTCGCTGCAGTATTGTTTGGCGTTATAATATTAGCTATTCACAATAAATATGAGACCTTAGAGGTAAAAAGAGTCAGTACTTTAGAGTCATAAATCACCCAATTAGCAATCCATTTTCAATTTTAAAATCGGGCGCCAATAAAATCACATCTCCTTCTTCCCCTACTGCGCCCAAAACCAAGCATTCGCTCATGAATTTCCCAATTTGTTTTTTAGAAAAATTGATTACCGCTACGATTTGGCGGTTGAGTAAATCTTCTTTCTGATAACGTTTGGTTATTTGCGCCGATGTTTTTCGGATTCCGATTTCAGAACCAAAATCTATCGTTAATTGATACGCAGGTTTTCTGGCTTCGGGAAAATCATTTATTTCTAAAATGGTTCCAACACGCATTTCTACTCTTTCGAATTCAGTCCAGCTCAGGTTTTCCATATTATAGTTTTTCTAATAAAATACTGAATAACAAACCTATAAATTTTGCAACTATTCAAACTAATTCTGTAAAACTTTTTTTGTAAAATGTTTATAATTTTACAAAAGACGAATACTAAATTCATCTTTTAAACAGGAAATATTATGGAAATGAGTCAAATGAATGGTAGTGAAATGCGCAAAGAAAGTAATTCTGGTATAGATCTGTATATTGAAACAGCGCCAAATGTAAAATTATACGTGAAAGATTATGGTCAAGGAAAACCAGTAATTCTTATTCATGGTTGGCCATTATCGAATGAAATGTGGGAATACCAAATTGATGCTTTGATGCAGAATAACTGCAGAGTTATAACGTATGACCGTCGGGGTTTTGGGAAATCATCTCAACCTTGGGATGGATATGATTACCATACTTTGGCTGACGATTTGAAAGTCATTATTGAACATTTAGATTTAGATGATGCAGCGCTAGTTGGATTTTCGATGGGTGGCGGAGAAGTAGTTCGTTATTTCAGTCGTCATGGTGGTAAAGGAATTTCAAAGGCGGTTCTTATTGCATCGGTAACCCCTTTTCAATTACAAACAGATTCGAATCCAAACGGAGTTCCACAGGAGAAATACGATGAAATGGCGAAACAAATTAAAGCTGACCGAATTGGTTTTTTAGATGATTTTGGAAAAACATTTTTTGGTGTGAGTTTAATCAGTAAGCCAATCAGCACTCCTTTATTGGACTATTACAGAATGCTGTGTTCTTTTGCTTCGCCTCGTGCAACTTTGGAATGTGCCGTATCATTTTCAACAACCGATTTTCGTTCAGAAATGGCAGCTGTAAATGTTCCTACCTTGATTATTCATGGGGATGAAGACAAAACTGTACCCATTGAAATTACGTCTGAAGTAGCTGCGAAATTAATTCCCGACAATAAATTTATCGTTTATGAAGGAGCGCCACACGGATTATTTTACATAGAAAAAGACAAATTAAACAAAGATTTGATTGAATTTTTAAATTCATAGAACAAACAGTCAGTTCTATTACAATTACTTATGATTTTAATGTAAAGCATAAAAAAACCCAAAACTTACGTTTTGGGTTTTTTAATTTATAGATGAATAGTTTAAACTATTTTACTTCCATTAATTCTACATCAAAAATCAAAGTAGCGTTTGGTGGAATTGCTCCTCCAGCACCACGAGATCCGTATCCTAAATCAGATGGAATCACGAAACGTGCTTTGTCACCTACGCGCAACAACGCAATTCCTTCGTCCCAACCTTCGATAACCTGACCTTGACCCAATCTGAATTCGATTGGTTTTTTTCTTGGATACGATGAATCAAAAACTTTTCCGTTTTCTAATGAACCTTCATAATGAACAGATACTGTTTTTCCGCTTTCTGCTTTTTTACCTTCACCTCTTTGGATGAATTGGTAACGCAAACCACTTTCTGTTTTTTCAAAACCAGCTGCTAATTTTTCCATAGCTGCTTCCACTTCCGCTTTTAGAGCTGCATCACGTTTGTTACGAGATCCTTTGAAAGTAATGAAAGCCTCGATTGCATTCCAGTTTTTAGCTTCTTCTCCTTCTCTGATGATTTCCAAAGACTCTAAAACATCTCCTTGTTCTACTGCATCAACAATATCCTGACCTTCGACAACATGACCAAAAACAGTATGTTTGTTATCCAACCAATCCGTTGGAATGTGCGTGATGTAGAACTGAGAACCGTTTGTTCCAGGTCCTGAATTAGCCATAGCCAAAACTCCCGGACGATCGTGTTTTAAACTTGGGTGAAATTCATCATCAAATTTGTATCCTGGATCTCCAGTTCCTGTTCCTTGCGGACAACCACCTTGAATCATGAAGTTAGGAATTACTCTGTGGAATTTTAATCCGTCATAAAATTTAACTCCTTGTGGTTTTACTTTATTTTCTAAGTTTCCTTCAGCCAATCCTACGAAGTTCCCAACTGTTCCAGGAGTCAAATCGTGTGTTAGTTTTACTAAAATAGCACCTTTAGTGGTGTTGAATTTAGCATATATTCCGTTTTCCATTTTTTTTAATTTTTATTGAAAGGCAAATTTACGAATTTAATTAGACAATTTGAAAATTCTCATTAAATCGATTCACTTAATTGAAGACCATTTTTTAGTGATTGTGCTGAGCCATTTTGGCAAAAAAAGACTGTAAATAATTCACTCTTCTATTTGTATAAACTAATCGTGTTTTACCCAAATGAGTTCGGAAGTATTGTAACCAAGATCTTTCGCCGTTTTTAAATACGCTTCTTTTACCTCTTGCGGCATTGTTTTATCCCGCGAAAGCAACCACAAATACTTCAGACTTTTCCCTGCAACCAAAGCATATTTATAGTCTGAATCAAGTTCAATAATGTTGTATCCCGAATAAAATGGTCCAAAAAAAGAAACTTTTAATTTTCCTTCCTTTGAATCACCTGCAAACTTCACTTTACCTGTTGATGCTACATATTTGTTCTTTATGTAATTATACCCTCGATTTACCACCTTAATCGTTCCATCCTCGTTTAATGAATATTCAGCGGTTGTATTATTCAAATTTTTTTCAAAAATAAAATCTAGCCGTGCAATTTCGTACCAGTTGCCTAAGTATTTATCTTTTTCAAAATCTTGAATTACCATAGCGCCCTTAGGTATAGAGCTGCAGGAATTCATAATCAACAGACTTACAGAGAGCAGTGTTATACTTCCTAAAACTCGAATTTTATTTTTCATCATCTTTCATTGAATATCAAAATTCAGAAATAAAAAGTTGTAAATCAATACAATTTAGAATACTTTAGGATTTGCTAAAACAAAACAAACCTCTACATCAGTCATAGCAGTTTTTGTTTGTGGTGCTATCTCGCAAAGTCTATATAATAAGTAAAAAGTTCTAATTCAACTAAACCCTAGCCCAGATTGAAACAACATCCTTTTCTTGATTTCTTTAAGCAAGAAAAGATAGCGTATAAAGCTGGAAATAGCTCCTAAAGAAAAGTTTAATTGTTGAATTGGGCATTTGGTTATTTGAAAACCTCAGCATCTTTGTACCTTTGCTCCCGAATCCTCGGGATTGAAACTTATAAAAGAAATTATGCGCATTGATATTGTTACTGTTCTCCCAGAATTATTGCGAAGTCCGTTTGAGGCTTCGATTATGAAACGTGCTATTGACAAAGGATTGGTGGAAGTTCATTTTCATAATCTGCGGGATTATACCACCAACAGACAGAAAAGCGTGGATGATTATCCTTATGGCGGTGGTGCCGGAATGGTGATGACGGTGCAACCTATTGATGCTTGTATTACGCATTTGAAAAGTGAAAGAACCTACGACGAAATCATTTATATGTCGCCGGATGGGGAAACCCTGAACCAGAAAATGGCAAATACAATGTCGATGTATGAGAATATCATTATCCTATGCGGACATTATAAAGGTGTGGATCAACGCGTACGCGATCATTTTATCACGAAAGAAATCTCTATTGGTGATTATGTTTTGTCTGGTGGTGAATTAGGAGCGTTGGTACTATCGGATGCCTTGATCCGATTGATTCCGGGGGTTTTGAGTGATGAAACCTCAGCTTTGACGGATAGTTTTCAGGATGGATTATTATCGGGACCTATTTACACTCGCCCTGCGGATTACAACGGATGGAAAGTTCCAGAGGTTTTGACCAGCGGGAATTTTGCCAAAATTGATAAATGGCGCGAAGATATGGCCTACGAACACACAAAGAATAGAAGACCGGATTTACTTGAAGATTAAAAGTTTGTTTAAAGTTTAAAGTTTTTCTTGTTTAAAGTTGGTATTCAAGAACTTCTAAACTTTAAACAAGAAAAACTTTAAACTTTAAACTTTTTTCTATACTTTTGCGCCCACATTAGTTCAACCTCTGGCGAGATCCGTGAATGTTGATTTAATGCAAACCATAATTAAAAAATATCATGGCAGATTTAATGAAATTCGTTCAAGACGAATTTGTAACAAGAAAAGAATTCCCAGTTTTTGCAGCTGGAGATACTATCACTGTTTACTACGAAATTAGAGAGGGTGAAAAAACTAGAACACAGTTTTTCAAAGGAGTTGTTATCCAAAGAAGAGGTTCTGCTAATACAGAAACTTTCACAATTCGTAAAATGTCAGGTGCTATTGGAGTAGAGCGTATCTTCCCGGTAAACTTGCCAGCTTTGCAAAAAATTGAAATCAACAAAAAAGGTGCAGTTCGTAGAGCTAGAATTTTCTACTTCAGAGAACTTACTGGTAAAAAAGCTAAGATTAAAGACAAAAGAAGATAGTCAAATATCTCTTTACTATAAAAGTCCCAACACTGTTGGGACTTTTTTTTGTTTACTATTTTCCTTATAAATTAATAATTTAGGATTATTGAACCTTTAAAACTAACAATATAAGAATAACAAGTTAGTAATCTTAAAATTCATGTTTTTCTATGCAAAATCCACCCTCTATTACATCTGATTTTCTTATATTTGTCCGCCTTATTTTAAGTGAAATACCTTAGATAAGCTACATTTAACGTGATTCGATTATAAAAATAAAAAAATGACACAGAAATCAAAAATTTTTTACACACTTACTGATGAAGCGCCTTTATTGGCAACGTATTCATTTTTACCTATTGTACAAGCATTTACATCAACTTCTGACATTGAAATTGAAACTAGAGACATTTCATTAGCCGGAAGAATTTTAGCAAATTTCCCGGAGTTCTTATCCGAAGATCAAAAAACAGGAGATGCTTTATTAGAACTTGGACAATTAGCAACTACTCCAGAAGCTAATATCATAAAATTACCAAATGTTTCGGCGTCTGTTCCTCAATTAAAATCTGCTATTGCTGAATTACAATCTCATGGCTATAATTTACCAAACTTCCCTGAAGAACCGCAAAACGAAGCAGAAACAGCCATCAAAGCTAAATACTCTAAAATATTAGGTTCAGCAGTGAATCCTGTTTTACGGGAAGGAAATTCTGATCGTAGAGCACCAAAAGCAGTAAAAAATTACGCTAAAGCAAACCCACATTCTATGGGAGCTTGGTCTGCTGACTCAAAAACACACGTAGCTTCTATGGAAAGTGGTGATTTTTACGGAAGTGAAAAATCAGTTACTGTTGCTGACGCTACCGATGTAAAAATCGAATTCGTTGCTAAAGATGGTTCAACTACCGTTCTAAAAGCAAGCACTCCACTAAAAGTGGGTGAAATAATTGACAGTTCAGTAATGAACTTAAACGCCTTAAAAACGTTTGTTGCCAAAACAATTGCTGAAGCAAAAAAATTAAACGTACTACTTTCAGTTCACCTGAAAGCGACCATGATGAAAGTTTCAGATCCAATTATTTTTGGAGCGATTGTAGAAGTATATTTTGCGGCTGTTTTCGAAAAATACGCTTCTCTATTTGATGAATTGAACATTGATACCAGAAATGGTTTGGGTGATGTATATGCAAAAATCGCAGCACATCCAATGCAAGCTGAAGTAGAAGCTTCATTAAACCAAGCAATTGAAAATGGTCCAGCATTAGCCATGGTGAATTCTGAAAAAGGAATTACAAATCTTCATGTTCCTTCGGATGTGATTGTAGATGCTTCTATGCCTGCTATGATTCGTACTTCAGGACAGATGTACAATAAAGAAGGCAAACTGCAAGATACTGTAGCCATGATACCGGACAGATGTTATGCAGGTGTTTATACAGCAACTATTGATTTTTGTAAAAAACATGGTGCTTTTGACCCAACTACAATGGGAAGTGTTCCTAATGTAGGTTTGATGGCTCAAAAAGCAGAAGAATATGGTTCTCATGATAAAACATTCCAAATAACTACTGACGGCGTAGTGCGTGTGGTAGATACAAACGGAAATGTTTTGATGGAACAAGCTGTAGAAGCCAAAGATATTTTCAGAATGTGTCAGGCAAAAGATGCCCCGATTCAAGACTGGGTTAAATTAGCTGTAAACAGAGCACGTTTATCTAATACCCCTGCTATTTTCTGGTTGGATAATAATAGAGCACACGATAGAGAACTTATTGAAAAAGTTACTAAATATTTAAAAGATCACGATACAACTGGTTTAGATATTCAAATCCTGAATCCTATTGAAGCTACAAACTTCACATTGGAAAGAATCATCAAAGGCTTGGATACTATTTCTGTAACAGGAAACGTATTACGTGATTACTTAACCGACTTATTCCCAATTTTAGAAGTAGGAACATCAGCAAAAATGCTATCTATTGTTCCTTTAATGAACGGCGGTGGTTTGTTTGAAACTGGTGCAGGTGGATCAGCTCCTAAACACGTAGAGCAATTTACGGCTGAAGGATACTTACGTTGGGATTCTCTTGGTGAGTTCTTGGCTTTGGGTGCTTCATTGGAGCATTTAGGACAAACTTTAAACAACTCTAAAGCAATTGTTTTAGCGGAAACTCTTGATGTTGCAACAGAGAAATTCTTAGCAACTGATAAATCTCCTGCACGTAAACTAGGAGGAATTGACAACCGAGGTTCTCATTTTTACTTAGCAATGTATTGGGCAGAAGCTTTGGCAGCACAAGACAAAGAGCCTGCTTTAAAAGCTATCTTTGCTCCTATTGCAGCAGAATTTGCAGCAAACGAAGCGAAAATCAACGCCGAATTAATTGCAGCTCAAGGAAAACCTCAAGACATTGGTGGTCATTACCAACCAAATCCTGAAGTAACAAGCAAAGCAATGCGTCCAAGCGAAACTTTCAATACTATATTGGCAAAAATCGCTTAATCACGTTATAAACTATATTTAAAAGACAACCAGAAACGGTTGTCTTTTTTTTATATTAGCAATACCTTAACAGTTGTTATATGACAATTGCTATTCAATTTAGTGTACTTTGCGTTTTTTCATTTCGATAAAATTTAAACAATGACTCCAAAGAAAATTATTACCTTTTTAGTTGTATTACTGTCAGCGCTCTCCTCTTTCGGCCAAGAGAAATTTACGCTAAGCGGAACTATTATTGACGCCAACAGCAATGAAACATTAATAGGTGTCAACGTCGTAATTCCAGAATTAAAAACTGGCGTAACTACCAATGAATATGGATTTTACTCCATTACACTACCAAAAGGAAATTATACCGTTCAAATAAGTTATTTGGGTTATCTGACCATTTCCGAATCGATATTTCTAAACCAAAATATAAAGAACAATTTTAATTTATTCAGTAATGAAACTGCTTTGCAAGAAGTGATTATTACTGATAATAAAACAAAAATTGATATCAAAAAACCAGAAATGAGCGTAAATAAACTCTCTATTTCGGCTATCAAAAAAATGCCCGTTGTGCTGGGCGAAGTAGATGTTTTAAAATCTATTTTGTTACTTCCCGGAGTTACGAATGCTGGCGAAGGCGCCTCAGGTTTCAATGTTCGTGGTGGCGGTGCGGATCAGAATTTAATTTTATTGGACGAAGCTACAATTTTTAATTCATCGCATGTTTTTGGATTTTTCTCTGTTTTTAATCCAGATGCTATCAAAGATTTAAAATTATACAAAGGCGGAATTCCGGCTCGCTACGGCGGAAGAGCGTCTTCTGTTTTGGATATTTATCAAAAAGACGGTAACAGCAAAGGTTTTCATATCAATGGAGGAATCGGATTGATTTCTAGCCGCATTTTGGCCGAAGGACCATTGGTAAAAGATAAAGGTTCGTTCCTTATAGGTGGTAGAAGTTCATACGCACATTTATTTCTGAAGCTTTCCGAAGAACAAAAAAACAACTCTGCTTATTTCTATGATTTGAATACGAAATTGAGTTATAAATTAGATTCTAATAACAGTCTTTATTTATCGGGTTATTTTGGCCGTGATGTATTCAGCCTCAATAAAAGCTTTACCAATATTTATGGAAATGCGACAGTAAACCTGCGTTGGAATCACTTGTTTTCTGAAAAATTATTTTCGAATTTATCACTTATTTACAGCGATTATTATTACGGTTTAGATTTGGATTTTGTAGGTTTCAAATGGGATTCCGGTATTAGAAACTACAATATCAAATACGACTTCAAGAATTATATTTCGGATAAATTCAAATTGAATTACGGGGTAAACGGAATTTATTACGAGTTCAATCCGGGAACCATCAGACCATCTGATGAGAACTCTGGAATAAATTTTGCTCAATTGGATAAAAAATATGCTTTTGAACCGGCACTATACATCAATGCAGATCACGAAATCTCCGATAAAATAGCACTTTCATACGGACTTCGTTACAGTATGTTTTATCGTTTGGGACAATCTACCGTGAATATTTATGCCGACAATAATCCTGTAACGTTCAATTCCGCTTTACAGATTTATGAAAAAGCAACTCCAATTGGCACGAAGTTTTATGACAGAAATAAAGTCATGCAAAGCTATAATTACTTGGAACCGCGTTTTTCATTGGCGTATCAAATCAACAACGATCAATCTGTAAAAGCGAGTTATAACAGAATGGTGCAGTATTTACAACTCATTTCGAATACCTCATCGCCTACCCCACTTGATGTCTGGACGCCAAGTGATAGTTTTATCAAACCACAAATTGCCGATCAGGTGGCTTTGGGTTACTTTAAAAACTTCAGTGACGATATGTATTCCCTTGAAGTAGAAACGTATTATAAAGAGGTGCAAAACCGATTGGATTATATTGACGGCGCTGATTTGATTGCCAATAAAGCAATTGAACAAATAATTCTGAACGGTCAATTAAGATCGTACGGTTTAGAAATCATGTTCCGAAAAAACGAAGGAAAGTTTAATGGCTGGATATCCTATACATTATCAAAATCTGAGCAACAAACTCCGGGAAGAACTTCAGTAGAAACTGGAATCAACAATGGTCAATGGTATAATTCAGTATACGACAAATTGCATAATGTTGCTGTAACCACATCGTATAATTTGAATGAGAAATGGTCTTTCGGAGCTAATTTTGCCCTGCAAACCGGACAGCCAGTAACGTATCCTGTTGGGCAATATGACTACTTAGGAATCAATGTTCCCAGTTACGGATTGAGAAATGAAAATCGTCTTCCGTCTTACCATCACTTAGATATTGCCGCTACTTTGACTCCAACAAAAAACAAAAATAGAGAATGGAAAGGGGAATGGGTTTTTAGTATTTACAATTTATACAATCGGAAAAATGCCGCTTCTATCAATTTTAGACAAAATACAGATACCGGAAGCAATGAAGCTGTAAAAACTTCAATTTTTGGGGTTGTTCCGGCAGTGAGTTATAACTTTAAGTTTTAAAGGCAAAATCGATTAAGAGCACAAAATAAAAACATGAAATCATGAAAAAAATAACATTATATCTGGTACTTCTCATCGCTATTTTTTCGGCAAGTTGTGAAGATGTTGTCGAAATAGATTTAGACAATGCGCCTCCAAAACTAGTTATTGAAGCAGCAATCAATTGGAAAAAAGGAACTTCGGGAAATCAACAAAAAATAAAATTAACCACTACAACCGGTTTTTACAGCACTGAAATTCCTAAAGTTTCCGGAGCAACAGTTTCTATAAAAAATAGCGCTAATGTGGTTTTTACTTTTTCGGAAATTGCGAATACCGGCGAATATACTTGCGCTACTTTTATTCCTGTAATCAATGAAACCTATACACTGACAGTTATTAGTAAAGGCAATACTTACACCGCAACCGAAACATTGAAACCCGTTACGCAAATCACAAAAATTATTCAAAACAATCAAGGTGGTTTCACTGGAACCGACATTGAAATTAAGACGTTCTACCAAGATCCGGCCGGCGAAAGCAATTATTACCTTTACAAATATGTGTATTCAAACCAAGTAAAATCAAACTTTTATGTGGACCAAGATGAGTTTTTTAACGGTAACGAATTCTTCAGCATTTCACAAAATGACGAATTAAAAAAAGACGATAAAATTGAGGTAACCCATTACGGAATTTCAAAAGCATATTACAATTACATGAGTGTGTTAGTGAGTATCGCGGGAAATAATGGCGGAGGACCCTTCCAATCTCCACCAGCAACCGTAAGAGGAAACATCATCAATACCACGGATTCGGCAAATTATCCTTTGGGCTATTTCTCCCTGAGTGAAGTCGATGTTCGAAATTACACGATTGAATAATTTGGAGCCAATCCAGCTGTTCATTACAACCAAAAACAGGTTCTAAACAGTTTTCCAGCCCGTAAAAGGAGCTTCCTTTGGTCGCTCTTCTACAGCCGGAAATCTAAAGTTTACAACCTGTTTTGGTTTTCATTGCCATCTGGGCTAGTACGTGAGAGATTTAACGAGAACTTTTATTTACTTTTACATCATAATTTATAATTTATACTTCATTATGTCTTCACACCATATCGTTCGCGACGACCAAGAACCCGCTTTAATCATTGCCAATGGCGCTTCCTGTAATCCGGAACTAATGGGTCAATTACTCGAATGGTCGCCGCTTGTGGTAGTATTAGATTCAGCTATGGTTCGAGTCATGGAATTAGACATCAAAGTCGATGTACTTTTAGGAGATTTCGACAGAGGATTTGATCCTGAAATTTACAAAACATCACAATATCCCATAGAAATCATTCATACGCCGGATCAGAATAAAACCGATTTAGAAAAGGCTTTTGACTATTTAATAGCAAGAAAAATTCCTGCAGTAAACGTCGTTTGGGCAACGGGAAGAAGAGCCGATCATACGATTACCAATATTACTAACATTACCAGATACAGAAATCTGTTAAAAATTGTGATTCTGGACGATCACTCGAAAGTTTTTCTATTGCCTAAGAAATTCGAAAAATGGTATACGGCGAACACTCCTATTTCGTTAATTCCCATCGGTCACGTGACTGGAATTCATTCTGATAACTTATTTTATCCGTTGAAAGATGACAGTTTAACCATTGGTTACAGAACCGGAAGCAGCAATCACGTCATCAAAGACGGAATCGTAACAATTGAACATGAAGAAGGTGATTTATTGATGATGGAATGTTTGGATTAGGAATTTATTGAATATTCAATAAAGCGTTTCTCACAATCTCATAATGACTCCAAGGAATAAAATGATTCGCTTTTTCGATCGTTATTGTATCCAGTGACTTAGCATTGACAAACTTTTTTTGCATAAAGGCAATATTATTGTACGGTACCAAAGCATCTTTTGTTCCATGGATAATGGTAACATAGCAAGTAATCTTTTTCAGCTCTGGCTCTAAGTCCACCAAATCTTGTTTGAGCCACCACAACTCATCATTAGAAGGCCTTAATGCTCCGGGAATTAAATAACGCAAAGGAGAAGCCATGATAACAGTTCTCCATTTCTCTGGGTTTTCAGCTTTCGGGTCTAATGATCCTGCCAGTATCACCAATCGTTTGTACCAAGACGGATTATCTACAGCTAACTGAGCTACAACTGGCCCGCCAACGGAATGTCCTACTAAAACTAGCGGCTTTTTGTTATCTATTTTTTTGATAAACTCAGCTATTCTTTGAGATTGTACCTTTAAATTTTGAGCATCCCCAAAATCACTGAATCCAAAACCCGGTCGGTCAATAGCAACCATTCGGTATTTTTTAAGCAACAAAGTATCCTGAAGATATTCTTTGAAGGCATTCCAACTACCAGGCGAGCCATGCACAAAAAACAAAGTCGGGTTTTGCACATTTCCCGTTGCTACATAATGTATTTTATAGCCTTCAAAAGCAATTGTTTTATCCTGAAATTCTGTTTTAGATGCACCAAAAAATTTTGTTGTTTCTTTATTTGAAAAACGCATCGTCATACAAGATTGACAAATTACGATATACAAAAACATCAAACTGTAAACTATGTATCTCTTTTTGAAATGAAATGAAGCGGGCATAAAGGTCATTCTGATAGTATTTTTTATAAAAGTAACCGTTTTTATGTTTCGAAAAAAACGCAACGTTCTAATTTTATGATTTATTTTCCATCTGTTTATTGCTTAAAGTCTTCTTAACGCTTTTACAAAATAGTTATGACTATATTTGCATCGAAATAAAGAAAATGAAAGCGAAAACGATTACCGAAAAGACTAATTTACATCCCAGAAATCTGGATAGATTTGGATATAATTTTGAGGAACTAATTCAAAAATCTCCTGAATTAAAGCCTTTTGTTTCTACCAATAAGCACAATCCAGATGCTTCGGAAGAAACTATTGATTTTAGTAATCCCGATGCGGTAAAGGCGCTTAACAAAGCTTTGTTATTATCCCATTATGACATACAAAACTGGGATATTCCAAAAAATTATCTTTGTCCGCCGATTCCCGGTAGAGCAGATTACATTCATTATATCGCTGATTTATTGGCTTCAAGCAATAACGGAATCATTCCTGAAGGAGAAACCGTTCAAGGTTTAGATATTGGTGTAGGTGCGAATTGTATTTATCCAATCATTGGAAATTCAGCGTACGGATGGAGTTTTGTAGGAACCGATATTGATTTAAAAGCAATTGAAAATTGTAGTGCCATCATTGAAGATAATCCAAAATTGATTGATGCTATCAGTTTACAACAACAAACGGAATCGCGTTTTATTTTTAAAAACATCATCACTCCCGAAGACAAGTTTACCTTCACCATTTGCAATCCTCCTTTTCATGCCTCACAAGATGAAGCTACGAAAAGTACGGTTCGAAAAATCAATAATTTAGAATCTCGAAGCGCCACGAGCAAAGTGACTAAACCTGTTTTAAATTTTGGTGGCCATAACGCGGAACTATGGTGTGAAGGTGGCGAATTAGGTTTTGTAACTCAAATGATTTACGAAAGCGCTAAATATCCCATGCAGTGTTTATGGTTCACCACTTTGGTTTCTAAAAGAGAAAATCTTGCCAGTCTTTATAAAACTTTAAACAAAGTAAGTGCGGTCGAAATTAAAACAATTGATATGGCTCAAGGCCAAAAAACAAGCCGAATTGTTGCTTGGACTTTTTTGAGTGAAGCACAGCAAAAGGCCTGGAAATTCGAATAAAAACTCCTATTTTGTTTAAGTATTGAATCCCACCAATCATTCTTGATAGTCGGGAAAAACAATCTGTACCTCTATTTTTTCCTATTATGCATTTAAAATGAAGTCCTTAAAAACTTCTATTATTAAATCAGTAATTAAACTTCTAAAAATTTATTTTACCGAAAAAAAAATGCATCTATTCATAAATTGTTGCATTTCTCTATGTTTTTAAGCCATTAGGAATAATTTTTAACATATAATTGCTTATGTTTGTTAATAAAACATTAAATTATTAAGGCGTCAATTCAATTTTAAATTTGCTTCAGATTAGATTAAAAACAGGAATTTAATCCTACAATCATTCTCTTTGCTTCTGGAAATATATGAGTTTAAGTAATTTTATACCATAAAGCTAAGCTTTCAAAAAAATTAATTAGGACATAAAAAAATTCCGTTTAGAAGTTTAGCAAGATTAGTATTAATAAGATAAAAGAACGGGAGGTTTTTGAGTATTTAAAAAGTTGATCTAATTAGCAAAAAAAGGCATTAATAACATTAGCAACAGACCTTCAAAAATATTGCAAATGAGAATAGCGGAAAGAATGAATCCCGAATTAATGAAGTTAAAATTAAGTAAAATGTTAAAAAAAATTTGACTGTTTATTAAATTAAACATCCCTGATAATGAAAAAAGTTTTCTAAACATCAATTTATCGCAGATGAATGTTGATTTTTTTTTTGCTAACTCGTACAGCTCTTGTCAAAAATATTTTAATAAAAATCTCAATTGAATTGTGTTTCAACCAATTTGCACGGAAAAGAATTAAACTATCCTAACTAAATTATGAAAAGTCAAACATTATGTATCGATACTCTTGATGACATTGTTCTTTGGAGGAATCTAAAAGAGGGTGACGAAAAGGCTTTTTCATTACTTTTTGAAAAATACTACGGACATTTGGTACGGTATGGAAATTCGTTGTCTCCTTTTCCTGAAAAAGTACAAGATTGTGTGCAAGATGTATTTACGGATGTTTGGGTTTACAGACAGTCGCTAAATGATTCGGTTGTAGTAAAAGCCTATCTACTATCAAGTGTTCGCAAGCGAATCGCTCGTTTGCAAGAGCGGGACCATATTTTTCGCAAAACTACTTCAATAGACTCGATTGAATTTCTCTTTGATTTCTCTGTTGAGCATCAACTAATTTCTGATGAAGTAACGAAAGAGAAAGTTTCACATCTCAATGAGCTATTAAATAATTTACCTGCTCGGCAAAAAGAAGCTTTGTATCTTCGCTATCATCAGGGCCTTAATGTCGAACAAATTGCCGATATGCTCCAAGTCAATTATCAATCAGCAAACAATTTGTTATATCGTGCTGTATTGAATCTTCGTAAAGAATGGAAGGGAGACCTTTCGCTTATTTTCTTACTATCATCAAGTCTTTTTTAGTTTTTTTAAACAAACTCAAAAAAAAATCATAATTTAGTGAGTATATATTAACAAAACCGTCCTCTATGTATCTGTAACACTTTTTTGATGCTAGAACGAAACAATTATACAGAAATAGAGGATTTTTTAGCCAATGAATCATTCCAAAGATGGATTCGATTCAAAAACGACCAACAAGGTTGGGAAGAATGGACCTTAGAAAATCCTAAACGCGCAAAATTAGTTGAGGAAGCTAGGTTATGGATATTAGCTATGAAAGTAAATGAAACATTGCTATCGCCTATCGTTATTAAAACTGCATTACAAAGCACTTGGGCAAAAATTGATAAAAAAGAAAAGCAAGAAGATCCTACAATTCGTATAGTAAAACTTTTGAAAAAGTATAGCGTAAATATAGCTGCTGCTGTTTTACTTTTTGCTCTTTTATCAACTTGGTTCTACAACAGTCTTTATGTCCCTGAAAGTAACATCATCACCTACAACGAACTCATTAATGAAAATCGGGAAGGTCTTGTGGAGCAAACCAACAACTCAAATAAGGCGCAAATCATAACTTTATCTGACGGTAGTTCCGTTTTATTAAAACCTGACAGCAAGTTGAGTTATCCAAAAATATTTACTGGAAATGAACGAAAAGTATACCTATCAGGTGAAGGATTTTTTGAAATAAGTAAAAACCCAAAAAAACCATTTTTAGTTTATGCAAATGAAATCGTTACTAAGGTCGTGGGTACAAGTTTTAGAATAAAAGCGTATAATGATCAACCAAATGTTGAAGTTATTGTTCGTACAGGTAAGGTAAAAGTTAAGTCGAGTCAATTAATTAAAGATTCTAAAGAAAAAGAAATTGTTTTACTTCCCAATCAGGCCCTTAGATTTATACGTAAAAAAATGATTTTCAATAAAATAACAGACATTACACTAGACAAAAATTTGATACAAAACGAGGGTAATATTGAACAATTAAGTTTTGAATTCACAGATATTCCAATTAGCCAAATATTCAAAACTATCGAGCAAGCTTATTTAATCAAAATTGATTTTCCGGTAGAAAAATTAAAAAATTGCCATCTTACAACATCCTTAAATGACCAACCGTTGCCTGAAAAGCTTAAAATTATTTGCAAAAGCCTTGGAAACAATACGAGTTATGAAATGAATGGTAACCAAATTAGTTTTATATCCGATGGATGTAATTAAAAACAACTTGCCGATGAATAAAAATTTACAATAAAAAAAGCGCCGAAAATGCTGTAACATTTTCGACGCCCAAAATAGAATCAATCCGCTCTCTGTAAAGAGCAATTGTAGTGTTAAACCAATACCCTTAAACGAATATTAATAAAAACCGTCCAAAACTATGAAAAAAACCGTCCTTAAACAACGACTACTAATTCGAATTATGAAAATAACCTTATTTCAATTTGTCTTAGCCCTTGTCTTTTCAAGTATAACATTTGCGAATAATATCAGAGGTCAAAAAAAACTGGACACAAAGGTAACTATTACCGTGACCGATTTGAACTTAGATACTGCGCTGACTAAACTTGAGAAATTGGCACATGTGAAGTTTTCGTATAATTCGAGAATGTCACAATTGAATGAAAAAGTGAGTGTTTATGCTAACAACGAAGCATTATCAAGTGTATTGACACGCATTTTGAAACCATTAAAAATGAATTATACCGAAGTAAGTAATCAAATTATTTTACAAAAGGAAGGTATTGCTAAAACCGGAATGAATGGTGAATTTTTCTCTACATTAAATCAAAATACAACTGCTGAGATTATCAAAGGTCGCGTAGTGGATGAAAAAGGAGAATCATTACCAGGTGTAACAATTATTGTAAAAGGATCAACAAAAGGAACAACAACAGAAATCGATGGAACTTATAGCATCAGTGCTGAGATTGGTGACGTTTTACAATTTTCTTATGTGGGATTAGAAACGAAATCGGTTACTGTAACCGGAACAACATTAAATGTTACTTTAACGGGAAGTGGTGAAACACTTCAAGATGTTGTCGTAATTGGTTCCCGCAATCCAACCAGAACTGTAACAGAATCTGCAGTGCCTATTGATGTGATTTCTATGAAAGAAATTGCTTCTCAGGGAGCACAAGTTAACTTAAATCAGATTTTAAACATGGTTGCCCCATCGTTTACCTCAAATACGCAAACAGTTGCTGATGGAACAGATCACATTGACCCGGCGCAGTTAAGAGGTTTAGGACCGGATCAAGTATTGGTTTTAATAAATGGAAAAAGAAGACATACTTCTTCATTGGTAAATATTAATGGATCTCCGGGTAGAGGATCAGTAGGAACGGATTTAAATGCTATTCCAGCTTTTGCAATCGAAAAAATCGAAGTCTTGAGAGACGGAGCTTCCGCGCAATATGGTTCAGATGCTATTGCTGGTGTAATCAATATTAATGTTAAGAAGAACACGAACAAATTAGACGTTAACATTTTTGGTGGAGGAAATCTTTCAAAAGGCGCTAACGACCATGATGGCGGTTTTGATGGTGGAAATTACCAATTGGATTTAAATTACGGAACAAGCCTTGGTAAAGAAAAAAGTTTTATTAACGCAACCGCTAGCTTGCAACTTAGAGATGCAACTAGCAGAGCAAAAGAAGTTACAGGAACTTTATTTAACGCCTACAATGCAGTAGAGCAAAGAGCAGCTGAGGCAGGGACTAATATCAATGGACTTTTTGGAAATATTACAAATACACCAAATACAGCTCAAATCCTTACTACAATAAAACAGTATGCTCCAGGTGTATCTTATTTCACAGGTGCGCAGCAAACTGCAATACTTGGCGCCACTACTATTTCTCAAATGCAAACAGCATTAAATTTTGATGCTACAGCAGGCGAATTGGCATATAGAAGTCTTGAAAGAAAAAATTTCAATATGAGAGTGGGACAATCATCTTTAAAAAGTGCCCAATTCTTCTTGAATGCTGCTTACCCAATCAATGAAAAATTAGAAGCCTATGCCTTCGGGGGAACAAGTTTTAGAGATGGAGAAGCTGCAGGATTTTACAGAAGACCAAATCAATCCAGATCATATACCGGATTATATCCAAACGGTTTTTTACCGGAAATACATTCTACAATTAACGATGTCTCTGTGGCAGCTGGTTTAAGAGGTCTTATCTTCGAAAACTGGAATTTTGACTTGAGTAACACATTTGGGAAAAATGCTTTTGATTATGGCGTTGAAAATACTGTGAATGCTTCCTTAAGAGAAAATTCTCCTACTGAATTTGACGCAGGTGGATTAGCTTTCGCCCAAAACACAACAAATTTTGACATGAACAGAAAATTTGACGTACTAGCGGGATTAAACGTTGCTTTTGGAGCAGAGTACCGTCATGAGAACTTCTCTATTAATGCAGGTCAACCGGAATCATACAATTTATATGATATTAATGGAGGTGTAGTTACTGGAACTACTCCAGCAAACATAAAAGTTACTGATTTTTACAATGGTGTTTTTGGAGGATATGCTGGTGCAATTTATGGAACGACGAGTACTGCTTACAACGGTGCCAGACCAAATGGCTCACAAGTTTTTCCAGGTTTCAGACCCGCAAATGCAATTGACAAGGACCGTAACAGTGTCGCGGTGTATACTGATTTAGAATTAGACGTTACGGATAAATGGTTAGTTAACGGAGCGGTTCGTTTTGAGAAATATTCTGATTTTGGAAATACGACTAATTTTAAAATAGCTTCTCGTTACAAAATCACTGATAACATTAACTTGCGCGGTGCAGTTTCAACTGGATTCAGAGCTCCATCGTTACACCAAATCTATTTCAATTCAACAGCAACACAATTCGTAGGTGGCGTACCGTTTGAAGTTGGAACTTTCAGTAATGATTCTCAAGCAGCAGAATTATTAGGAATTCCAAAATTAAAACAAGAAGAATCTAAAAGTGCTAGTATTGGATTTACCGCGAAAATTCCAACGGCTAATTTAACTTTAACAGCAGATGCTTATATTGTTAAAATTGATGACAGAGTGGTGCTTACAGATCAGTTTTCAAGACCAGGCGGAACTCCCGCAGCAGGAACTCCAAATGCAATTTTGAATGGATTATTTGATACAGCTGGTGCAACTGCAGCTACATTCTTTGCAAACGCAATTAACACCGAATCAAAAGGTATTGATGTGGTCATTAGTCATAAAACAAGTTTTGGAAATAATGTGTCTTTAAAAACAGATTTATCAGGAACTTTTTCTAATACTTACCGAGTAGGAGAAATTAACGCTTCACCAGTGTTAGAAGCTGCAGGTCAGATAAACAGATATTATTCTGAAGCTAGTAGAGTATATTTACAGGAAGCTATTCCCAGAGTAAAAGCTAATTTAACAAACTCTGTAACGTACAAAAAATTTGATTTCTTCTTGAGAAATGTTTATTTTGGTAAAGTGACAGATCCAAATACTGCCGATGTTAATGGAGACGGAAGAGTTGAAGGTATTATTGTAAATGGACAGGCAGTGGAAATTGAGCATCCAATTTGGGGAGCAAAAATCATAACTGATTTATCTGTAGGATTCAAAATTACAGAAGCTGCCAAAATTGTTATTGGTGCCAATAATATTTTTGATATTTATCCAGATGCAAATCTTGGTACACAAACCGCGATTCGTCCAAGATTAGTTTCAGGAGCTATTGACTACACAGCTGCTCCGGCTGTAATCGATTTGTCAAATGCAAATCAATTTGTATATTCCAGAAACGTATCCCAATTTGGTCAAAACGGTCGTTTCGTTTTTGCTCGATTAAGCTTCAGTTTCTAAGAAATATTATTTGTAAAATGAAACCATCCTTCACATCGGGATGGTTTTTTTTGGCTTAAACTTTGGAAAAAAAAGATTGCAAACGTTGTATCTTTGCAGCTCTAAATCTTTGCCCCTTAATACAAATGAATTTTCAAGTAGTATCCGATTACCAACCGAAAGGCGACCAACCACAAGCGATTGAAAAATTGACTCAAGGAATTATTGATGGTGAAAAATTCCAGACACTTTTAGGAGTTACTGGATCCGGAAAAACATTTACAGTGGCCAATGTGATTCAGGAAGTACAAAGACCAACCTTAGTTTTGGCACACAACAAAACGTTGGCAGCACAATTATACTCGGAATTCAAGCAGTTTTTTCCTAATAATGCCGTGGAATATTTCGTGTCCTATTACGATTATTACCAGCCTGAAGCTTTTATGCCAGTAACCGGAGTTTTCATCGAAAAGGATTTATCCATCAATGAAGAACTGGAAAAAATGCGAATGTCAACCACTGCCTCATTGCTTTCCGGACGAAGAGATATTTTGGTAGTAGCATCTGTTTCCTGTTTGTACGGTATTGGAAACCCCATTGAATTTCAGAAAAACTTGATTCCAATTGAGAAAGGACAAATTATTTCTCGTACCAAATTATTGCATCAATTGGTACAAAGTTTATATTCCAGAACGGAAGCCGATTTTAATCCAGGAAGTTTCAGGATAAAAGGTGATACTGTAGATGTGTACCCAAGTTATGCGGATGAAGCCTATAGAATTCATTTCTTTGGCGATGAAATAGAAGAAATTGAAAGTTTTGATACCAAGAATTCTCAGATTCTTGAAAAATTTGACAAACTGACGATTTATCCAGCCAATATGTTTGTGACTTCTCCAGATGTTTTGCAAGGTGCAATCTGGGAAATCCAACAAGATTTAGTAAAACAAGTCGATTATTTCAAGGAAATTGGAAAACATCTCGAAGCAAAACGACTGGAAGAACGAACCAATTTTGATTTGGAGATGATTCGTGAACTTGGTTACTGCTCCGGAATTGAAAATTATTCCCGATATCTGGATGGTCGTTTACCTGGAACCAGACCTTTCTGTTTGCTGGATTATTTTCCAAAAGATTACTTAATGGTGGTAGACGAAAGTCATGTAACACTTTCTCAAGTCAGTGCTATGTATGGCGGAGACCGAAGCCGAAAAGAAAATTTAGTGGAATATGGTTTTCGACTTCCCGCTGCGATGGACAACCGCCCTTTGAAGTTTGAAGAATTCGAAGCGATGCAAAATCAGGTAATTTATGTTTCGGCAACACCCGCCGATTATGAATTACAAAAGACCGAAGGCGTTGTTGTGGAACAAGTGATTCGTCCAACGGGATTATTGGATCCTATCATTGAAATCCGACCAAGTTTAAACCAAATCGATGATTTAATTGAAGAAATTCAGGTTCGCGCTGAAATTGACGAACGTGTTTTAGTGACGACTTTAACCAAAAGAATGGCGGAAGAATTGGCTAAATATTTAACCAAAGTTAATATTCGTTGTCGCTATATTCATTCCGAAGTTGACACTCTGGAACGAATTGAAATCATGCAAGATTTACGAAAAGGAATTTTTGATGTACTAATTGGTGTCAATTTACTGCGTGAAGGGCTGGATTTACCAGAAGTTTCTTTGGTAGCCATTCTAGATGCTGATAAAGAAGGTTTTTTACGAAGCCATCGTTCGCTTACGCAAACAATTGGCCGTGCAGCAAGAAACCTGAACGGAAAAGCGATTATGTATGCTGATAAAATTACGGCTAGCATGCAAAAAACCATAGACGAAACCAATTATCGCAGAACCAAACAAATCAATTATAACACCGAAAACAACCAGACTCCGCAGGCTTTAAATAAAAAAATTGAAAGTGCCTTTACTAAAAATCCTTTAGCCGATTATGAGTTAGGCTTAACTTTAGACACTGCTGCAGAACCTGAAAACCTTTATTTACCTAAAGCTGAAATTGAAAAAATGATTCGGGAAAAACGCAAATCGATGGAGAAAGCAGCAAAAGAATTGGATTTTATGCAAGCTGCCAAATTACGAGATGATATCAAACGACTGCAAGGACAACTGACCTAAATAATTTTCAAAACGAGATATTAACGTTAACACAAGATATTATTTATTTTAAATGACTTTTGAATCCATTTTTTTGTCTAAAAACTTTTAAATCCAGTAAAGTTATTTAAATTTGAATGTAATTATTTTCTGATTGTTTTCTTAAAATTCACGCATTCAAATGAAATATCGCTTACTCATTTTTATTTTATTCGGACTAATTTCATTTGCCTCAGCGCAATCCTCCAACGAGGATATATTGAGTTTTGAAATAGAAAACAATTCCGATATCATAAAACCAAATTTACTGTCCAATCATCCGCTAGGAATGTACATTTCGCGAATAAACCATAATTTCAAAGTTCGTTCTCCTGCGAAATTCTCCTTTTCATTGGACGTTTCTAGTGGAAATGTGATGTTGCCATATGTAAAATCATATGAGTTAACAAACCCAACAGATCGGGAATACGCTGCAAGTTTTCCTTGGCATGACCGAGAATTTAAATTTGACCTTAATACTGCTCCTGCACAAACCAAAGAATTCATCGCCGACGGAGTGATCCGATCTTATAAATTCACATTTTCCTTGCCTTTAACTGGGCATCATGAACTTAATTTCGGCGTTCGTGCATTTTCATTAGACAAAGGAAAATATCCCTTTTCAGTGTTTACGTCTGATGAATCTATTGAGTGGTTTCACAGTACTATTGCCGGAGGTGAAGATCCTTTCTCAAGACGCTATTATGGTTTAAACCAAGCGAAAATTTCTTATGGAGATGAAAATAATAATTTCATCACAATGAATAACGGCGACTTCCGTATACCGGGAATTGAGATCAATTATTTTTACTATCCGAAATTAGAAATGAACAAAAGCCATAAAATATACATGAATTTTGGAACTCATTTAGGAATCAATATTTCGAGATATAATCCAGTGGCTGACATCGGGATTTCTTCATCGGCAATAAAAAAAATCATTGTGAGAGACAAAAATATTTTAAGCATTGGCTTAAGTGCTGGCGCATTGAGACAACGATTTATTCAGTTTGGCGACAGAGTAAACATAAGCAATCAAACTTTTCTGTACAGTCTTGATGGGCTTATTGATTACAAAATAAAATTTAGAAACAACCATTCGATTTCGTATGGAATCAATTATGCTTTTCAAACATCCTACAACAAGAAGAAAGATTTTGACCACATTATTCTGACTGGCGAAAGAATCAAACCGCATTGGCAACAAACCTTCTCGCATTTGTATAAAAATCTAGAAGGATGGAATTTTATTTGCACGTACTCCGTTAAGCAATTTTCTTATTACGTGTCGTTAAGAGAAGATCTTAGACTGGATAATGCTCCCGATTTGCAGACTAGCTTTGGAGTAAAAATGTCTTTCAAAAGATAAATACATCAATAAAAATGAAAAATTAATGAATAAATTCCTCAAAAAATGAACATTTAATTATGTTGCTCCTGAAAAACATTAAGTAAAATTTCAGCATCAATAATTGCATTAGGCGCTTCATTCATCAGCTTAAGAATTCGTTTTGTAGCTACAGGATTAAGTCCCATTTCAAGTGCTATTTGTTGGATTGCAACAGCTTCTTTTTCATGTAAAACTCCGTCACAATACATTAATAGAGCCAATCTGTAAAATTGCTGCACCCGTTGAAATTCAGATTTAATAGGCAATAAAGGTAATTCCTGATGAAAAAAATCATTAAAAACATTCATCTCGAAACCCAGCTCATTAGCTACAATTGCCAAGAATTCATACTCCCTTTTATGTAAATGTCCGTCAACTGTAGAAAAAGCAATCATCTCTAAAACTAAACTTCTCTTTTCTTCGAATGTATTCATCAAATTATTATTTTTAGCTAAAATATTGTTTTTAAATCAAAACACAAAAACTAATAATGATTCGACTAAAGTTCCTACTCCTACTCTTCTTTTTCACCATCGTAAAAATTACGGCTCAAGGCGAAGAGACAAAGAAGAGCACGGATTCCAAACAAGTTTCTACTTTTACTATTAAAGCGCCGCAACTTCAAACCACAAAGAAAATTTGGATTTATTTGCCCGAAAATTATTTAACGTCAAAAAAGAAATTTTCCGTAATTTATATGCACGATGCTCAAAATTTATTTGATTCAAAAACTTCCTATTCAGGTGAATGGAATGTGGATGAAAAACTGGACAGCCTAAAAGCGCAAGTTATTGTGGTAGGAATCGAACATGGAAATGACAAACGAATCGATGAATTAACACCTTTTAAAAACGAAAAATACGGTGGCGGAAAAGCGAATAGCTATTTAGAATTTATCGTAAAAACATTAAAGCCACACATCGACAAAACATATCGAACAAAAACCAAAAAGAAAAATACGATTATTATGGGAAGCTCATTGGGAGGTTTGACTTCCTATTATGCGGTTTTAAAATACCCCACAATTTTTGGAAAAGCAGGTGTTTTTTCGCCTTCGTTTTGGTTTAGCAAAGACATCTACACGCTGACAGAAAAATCCAAAAAGATAAAATCTAAAATATATTTTATGTGTGGCGATGCTGAAAGTGACGATATGGTTTCGGATTTGAACAAAATGGAATATTTACTGAATTATAATCGATGTTACTGCCTTAATTTAAATAAAAAAACAATTGTAAAAGACGGAAAGCACAATGAAAAACTATGGCGCGACGGTTTTGTCGATGCAATTTTATGGCTTGGTTTCTGAAAAATCCTGCTTCATACAAACACAACAAATAGTAAAATTAAACCCCAAATGGAACTAATATTAAGAGAATACGATCTCAAATTGAGACATACTTTCACGATTTCGAGAGAATCGATTGACTCTCAGCCTTCTTTGATTGTGGAATTAAAAAGTGATGGTTATTCCGGTTTTGGCGAAGCAACTTCTAATCCGTATTACAAGACCACAGTTCCAGTGATGATGCACGATTTAGAAAATATTCGCACCATAATCGAAACCACTACAAATGAAACACCTGAGGAATTCTGGTCAAAAATTCATCCGTATTTAAAACACGATATGTTTGCGCTATGCGCTATGGATATGGCATACAATGATTTATTTGCGCGCAAAAAAGGAAAGAAATTATATGAACTATGGAATTACACTATCGACAAAAATCCATTAACAGATTACACAATTGGAATTGCATCTATCGAAAAAATGGTTGCAAAAATGAAAGAACTGCCTTGGCCGATTTATAAAATAAAATTGGGAACCAAAGAAGATATTGCCATTGTAACTGAACTTCGAAAACATACTGATGCCATTTTTAGAATTGACGCCAATTGTGGTTGGGACGTGGAAGAAACCATAAATAATGCCGTCGAGTTAAAAAAATTAGGCGTAGAATTCTTGGAACAGCCGATGAAAGCCGACAATTGGGAAGCACACAAGGAAGTTTTCAAACACTCGGTTTTGCCTATTATCGCTGACGAAAGTTGTATTATAGAGGAAGATGTAGCCAAATGTCATAACCATTTTCATGGTGTAAATGTTAAATTAGTAAAATGTGGCGGTCTTACTCCCGGAAGACGAATGATTCAGGAAGCCAAAAAATTAGGGCTGAAAACGATGGTGGGCTGCATGACCGAATCGACTGTTGGAATATCAGCCATTGCGCATTTATTGCCACAACTGGATTATGTAGATATGGACGGCGCATTGCTTTTAGCAGAAGATATTGCAACCGGAGTGACAATTGATTTTGGAAAAATAACCTATTCTGACTTAAACGGAACCGGTGTAACTTTAATTTGATTTTAAATGAAAGTCAACCAATTTCCTGATCGAACAATTGAAATCGACAATGAAGAATATCTTTATTTTGGAGGAACAGCTTATTTAGGTTTGCCAACGCATCCCGAATTTCAAAAACTGCTTATCAAAAATATTTTGCGCTGGGGAACAGCTTATGGAAGTTCCAGAAGTGCCAATATCCAACTAAGCGCATATAAAGATGGAGAACGATTTTTAGCCGATTTCATCAAAGCGGATGCTGTACTTACGGTTTCTTCCGGTATGTTGGCGGGGAAATTAGTTGTTGAAACATTAACTCCTGAAACCGATTTGTTTTTTCACTTTCCGGATACGCACGCGGCCATCAAAGTGCCAAATAGCTTACCAGTTTTTATCGGAGAAAAATTAAATCCTCGTTTGTTGGATAATAGAACTGAAAAAATTACGATTCTTACGGATTCGGTTCCATCATTTCATGTACAACCAGTCGATTTTACGATTTTAAATTCTATTCCGTCCAATAAAGAAATCACTTTGGTTATCGACGAATCACATTCACTTGGAATTTTGGGTAGAAATGGTTGCGGAATTTATTCGACAATTAATCTTCCCAACATCAAAAGGAAAATCATGGTATCTTCATTAGGAAAAGCATTTGGATTGACAGGTGGCGTAATTGCAAGCGATTCTGAGTTTATTAATAATATGTCAACTCACGACACTTTCGTCTCCAGCGCTGGAATGAATGCTGCGTTTGTGCAAACCATGGCTAATGCAACAGCGATTTATTTGCAACAGCATCTGAAATTAAAGGACAATTTAAACTACATTAATGCTCATTTAATTAAAAACAAAGCAGTCCTTTTTGATCCTGAATATCCGCTCATTTATCCGAAAATCGAAGGAATAAATGAAATTTTCACGGCGAATAAAATTATTATAACCAATTTTAAATACGCGACAGACACTAAAGATTTAAACAGAATTGTAATTACTACTAATCATAAAAAAGAAGATTTGGATACCATAATTTACCTTCTGAACCAGAACCAATTCTGAATCTAAAATTGTGCTCTAATTGCTTTTAAACCGTACCTTTGTAAAAAATTAGAATATGATGACAAACAACGATATCTTTAAAAAACTTCGCGTAGCTTTAATGTTACGTGACGATCAAATAGTTGAAATATTAGAATTAGTAGATTTCAGAATCACTAAATCAGAATTAGGTGCTTTTTTCCGTGATGATAAACATGAAAATTATATGGAATGTGGTGACCAAGTGTTGCGTAACTTCTTAAATGCATTGGTAATTCATTTACGTGGAACGAAAGAAAATCCAAAAAATCCAAATGATGTTTTAGCGAAACACAAAGCTCAAATTCCTGTAAAAGAAGGAGCTTCGGAAAGAGCAGAATTCAAAGCAAAACCAAGAGACGAAGAAAGATCAAGAGGCGATGAAAGTCCATCAAAATCGAAACCTGCTGCTAAAAAACCGTTCAAAAAACAATTCTCAAAAGGAACTCCAAAAGTTCAGGTTGTAGAGAAAGTGAAATTTAATTTCGGCAAAAATAAAAAATCATAACTGTGAAAACGGCATTGATTATTGGCAGCAGCGGTTTAATAGGTTCCGAATTATTAAATTTACTTTTAGAAAGTCCGCATTACGCTAAAGTAATCACTTTCGTTAAAAGAGATACGGGAATAAAGCACTCGAAATTAACGCAACACATCATCGATTTTGACAAGCCCGAAACCTATAAAGAATTAGTCGTAGGCGATGATTTCTTTTGCACGATTGGCACAACAATCAAAAAAGCGGGAAGTAAAAAAGCGTTTAGAAAAGTAGATTTTGAATATCCGCGGCAGTTCGCTGCTTTTGCTTTGCAGAATAAAGTTCAAAAATACTTGATTATTTCCTCTCTTAGCGCAGATGCAAATTCCGTAAATTTCTATTTGAAAACTAAAGGTGAAATTCAAGATTTCCTAAAGGATTGTAATTTTGAAAGCGTTGCTGTATTGCAACCTTCCCTTCTTTTGGGAAACCGAACTGAATTTAGATTAGGAGAAAAAGTGGGTGCGTTTTTCATGAAAACACTTTCCTTTTTATTCCTTGGAAATTTAAAAAAATACAAACCTATTGAAGGCAAAACAGTAGCTAAAGCACTTTTGAAAATTGCACAAACAAATAATAAAGGTTTCAAAATATATGAATCGGATGCGATTCAAGAAATTGGAAACTAATACGATATTAAAATCCTGGATGAGAGTTCAGGATTTTTTATTTGCTTATATTTGAATAAAGAATATAGAAATTAAAATCATTTATGAGAATAATTAACTGGAATTGTAATGGAGCATTTAGAAAAAAGTTTAAACAACTTGAGCAATTTGAAGCAGATATTATTGTCATACAAGAATGTGAAGACCCAGAAAGGTCAAACGATCAAAATTACAAAGAATGGGCTGGAAATTTTATTTGGATTGGGGATAACAAAAATAAAGGGCTAGGTATATTTTGCACAGAATCCTTGAAAATATCGAATAATAATTGGGAAACAAACGATCTAAAATATTTTATATCTGCAAATATTAATGATGATTTTAATATAATTGGTTTATGGAATCATCATGCAAATTCACCAACTTTTGGTTATATCGGACAGTTTTGGAAATATCTTCAAATCAATAAATCTTTAATGTCCAAAGCTCTAATTGTTGGTGATTTCAATAGTAATAAAATTTGGGACAAATGGGACAGATGGTGGAACCATTCTGATGTAGTAAGAGAATTAGAAGAAATTGAAATTAGAAGTTTGTATCACGAATATTTTAATGAAGAACAAGGCGAGGAGAAATCTCCAACTTTTTACTTGCAAAAAAATATTTTAAAACCATATCATATTGACTATGTATTTGCTGATAAAAAAACCTTTAATAAAATAAAAAGTATTAAAATAGGTCATGAAACAGAATGGCTACAATGGAGCGATCACATGCCAATATTAATTGAACTTTAAATATTTCATCATAAAAAGACTTTAAGAGCTACAGCTTAACATTGAACATCCTACTTTATCTCTGGCCCAATCGGGTCTTTTGGCAAACCATTTTTGAAAATTTGGTTGCTCGTCATACGGATTTTTAAGCATATCAAATAATTCGTTTAGCAAAGAATAATCTCCTTTATCAGCGTCATCAATACACAATTGCGACATGTAATTTCGCAGCACGTATTTTGGATTTACTAAATTCATTTGCCCTTTTCTTTCAGCATCCGAAAGCGTTCCTTCATTGATTCGAATGCTGTACTTCTCCAACCAATCGTGCCAATCTTTCAAGATTGTTTCCTCCAAATCCTTTTCATTATAAAAAGCCTCTTTTATGGTATTGAAAGCTTTTATTGCAGAATCAGCTTTGGTTACATTACTTAAATTTCTAAAGAAAATAGTCATATCTGTTTCTACTCGTTCCAGCAATTGAGTCAAACTTTGAATCAAAATAATATCTTGTTCTTTTTTGATTTGGAACCCTAGCTTATTTTGCATCATATTCAAATACTCTCTTTCATAATCCGTACTAAAAGCATCCAAAATAGTTTGCAGCGGTTTAGCCTCCTCAATCAAAGGATACAAAGCATTCGCCAATTGGTACAGATTCCAAAGCGCGATTTCAGGTTGATTGCCAAAACGGTATCTTTTATGTTGATTATCGGTTGTATTTGGCGTCCAGGCAGAATTATAATCTTCCAACCAACCGTAAGGTCCGTAATCAATGGTAATACCGTGAATAGACATATTATCGGTATTCATAACTCCGTGAACAAAACCAACGCGTTGCCAGTGTACAATCATGTTCAATGTGGTTTGGGTAACTTCTTGAAAATAGGCTAGATATTTTTCGACTCCTTCTTTTTGAATATGAGGGAAATGATGTTTTATAGTAAAATCCGTCAATAATTTGAGATTAACGTGGTCTTCTCGGGAAGCAAATAATTCGAAACTACCAAAACGGATAAAGGAAGGAGCCACTCTACAAACGATAGCGCCTTTTTCATAGGCAGGATTACCATTATACAAAATATCGCGCAATACTTGGTCACCAGAAAGCATTAGCGAAAGCGAACGTGTCGTAGGAACTCCCAAATAATGCATCGCTTCGGCACATAAATGCTCTCGTATAGAAGAACGTAAAACCGCAAACCCATCAGCTGTTCTGGAATAAGGTGTAGGACCTGCTCCTTTCAGTTGCAAAGTGTATGTCTTATTTTCATGAACTACTTCAGTAAGATTAATGGCACGACCGTCTCCTAACTGTCCTGCCCAATTCCCAAATTGATGTCCAGCATAAGGCATAGCATACGGTTTGGTTCCCGGGTAAACTGCGCTTCCTGAAAAAGTATTTAAAAAATCAGTTGAAAGTATATCTTCTTGAGAAAGACCAATAGCATTAGCTACTTCAATTGAAGCATGAATCAGTGATGGATTGGATGGTTTTTTTGGCAATACGTACGAATAACAAGCTTCATGAACCTGTCTTGGAACATTTATTTCATTAGAATCCGCAGGCAATTCGGCAGTAAAATTATTTTGTATCTGGAGCTTCATAATAACTAAAAAAAGTTAGAAACAAAGATAATTGTTGTAACCCAGAAAACTTTACACTTTCAATTAATATTATGATTTGTTCTAACAAAAAACTTGTAGTTTCCAAAAACAAAAAATCCTGAGTTCTCACTCAGGATTTAATAAATATAACATTTTTTCTAATTAAGAAAGTGCTGCCGTTACTTGATCAGCTGCTTCTTGAAATTCAACAGCAGATAAAATTGGCATTCCTGAATTATCAATTAATTCTTTTGCGATAGCTGCATTTGTACCTTGTAAACGAACAATGATAGGTACGTTAATTGCATCACCCATATTTTTGTAAGCATCAACAACTCCTTGCGCCACACGGTCACAACGAACGATTCCACCAAAAATATTAATTAAAATTGCTTTTACGTTTGGATCTTTTAAGATAATACGGAAAGCAGTTTCAACACGTTTTGCATCAGCAGTTCCACCTACGTCAAGAAAGTTAGCAGGCTCAAAACCAGCGTACTTGATTAAATCCATAGTTGCCATCGCTAAACCAGCTCCGTTCACCATACATCCAACAGTACCGTCAAGATCTACATAGTTTAATCCTACTTCTTTTGCTTCCACTTCGATTGGGTTTTCCTCACGAATGTCACGCATATCAGCATATTTCTTTTGTCTGTATAAAGCATTATCATCGATATTTACTTTAGCATCTACAGCCATAATTTTATTGTCAGATGTTTTTAAAACCGGGTTGATTTCAAACATCGAAGCATCAGATCCTATGTAAGCGTTGTATAAAGAATCGATGAATTTCACCATTTCTTTGAAAGCATTTCCAGAAAGACCTAAGTTAAAAGCAATTCTTCTTGCTTGAAAACCTTGTAATCCAACAGAAGGATCTACTTCTTCAGTAAAAATTAAATGAGGAGTATGTTCTGCAACTTCTTCAATATCCATTCCACCTTCAGTAGAATACATGATCATGTTACGACCTGTAGCTCTGTTTAATAAAACAGATACGTAAAACTCAGAAGTTTCACTTTCGCCAGGATAATACACATCTTCAGCGATTAAAACTTTGTGTACTTTTTTACCTTCAGCAGAAGTTTGAGGTGTAATCAATTGCATTCCAATTATTTGCTCAGAAATTTCTTCTACTTGTTGGATATTTTTGGCAAGTTTCACTCCACCACCTTTTCCACGTCCACCTGCATGAACTTGGGCTTTTACAACATACCAACTTGTACCAGTTTCGGCAGTTAATTGTTTTGCAGCAGCAACCGCTTCTACAGGGCTATTAGCAACGATTCCGCGTTGAATACGTACTCCGTAGCTAGCTAAAATCTCTTTTCCTTGATATTCGTGTATGTTCATAAGATAGAATTTGTCTGGTTTCTGAATTTATTCCAGAATAAAAGTGGCACAAAAATAGCAAAATTCAACTTAACTGTTATTTTTTTTTTAATTAAATATTAGATCAAAATAGAGATATTTTAAACAAAAACAGAACCTACTGCAATTTTAAAAAAATATAAAAATTAATTACAAATTTGTTATAATTATCAGGCAAAATTCATTGGCAAAGTATTTCTTTCAAAAACAGTGCTTTCCTTTACCCATTTACATTTTCTTTTTATCGAAAAATCAAATCGGAAGTGTTTAAATATCATTATTGAGATTTATTTAACCTTTTTCTGTTAGAACTGTAAAAACAAGGCGCTTTTAACTTTTACGCCTATTATATGTTACCAAATCTTTAATTTTGTAGAAAAAAATTTAAGCATGAAAGTTAAAGAACAAGGCCTTTATTTGCCCGAATTTGAACACGACAATTGCGGAGCAGGATTCATTTGTAATTTAAATGGAATTAAGTCAAATGATATTATACACAAAGCATTAGATATTCTGATCAAATTAGAACACCGGGGTGCTGTGAGTTCAGATGGCAGAACTGGAGATGGAGCAGGAATATTGTTTGATATCCCACATGATTTTTTTAAGAAAGTTTGTGAATTTGATATCCCGGAAACTAAGGAGTATGCAGTAGGGATGGTTTTTATGCCAAAAAGTAAAAACCAAGTTGTTTTTTGTAAAACTACTTTTGAAACTTCGGTGCGCGATCAAAATCTAGAGATTTTAGGATGGAGAGACGTTCCGGTTGACGCAACAAATTTAGGACGAATAGCCGGCGAGAAAGAACCAACAGTAAAACAAGTATTTGTAGGTAAAAATGGTTTAGACCTTACAGAACAACAATTTAACGCTAAATTATTTGCAGCGAGAAAAATAGCAGAACATGCGATTCGAAATTCAAGAATCTCAGAAAGTCACATGTTTTATTTTTCCAGTTTCTCAACTACTACCATAATATATAAAGGTTTGTTGATGCCTGAAGACATCAGCAGGTACTATACAGATTTATTAGATGATGATTTGGTAACCCGATTAGCCTTGGTTCACCAACGTTTCTCTACCAATACATTTCCATCTTGGGAATTGGCACAGCCTTTCCGTTATATGTGTCACAATGGTGAAATCAATACACTTCGTGGCAATATTAGCCGCATGCGTGCTCGTGAAGAACTGATGAAAAGTGACGTTTTTGGTGATGATATCAAAAAATTATTTCCAATTATTTTAGAAGGAAAATCAGATTCCGCTTCAATGGATATGGTAATTGAATTGTTATTAATGACCGGTCGTTCTTTACCGGAAGCCATGATGATGGTCGTTCCTGAAGCTTGGGAAAAACACCAAACAATGTCAGCCGACAAAAAGGCATTTTACGAATATAACGCTTGTATCATGGAGCCTTGGGATGGCCCGGCTTCTATTCCTTTTACTGACGGAAACGTTATTGGTGCTTTATTGGATAGAAATGGATTGCGTCCTTCCCGTTATACATTGACTAAAAGTGGTTTCGTAATTATGTCTTCAGAAATTGGTGTTCTCGACATCAAACCAGAAGATGTGATACAACATGGTCGTTTAGAACCCGGAAAAATGTTCCTTGTGGACATGAACGAAGGTCGAATTATTGAAGATGACGAAATCAAAAATGCTATTGTTACCAAACGTCCTTACCAACAATGGTTGGATGAAAATTTAGTACAATTGGCTCAAATACCATATACTGATAATCCAATTCCTGTTGAAAACATAGATTTTGAAACACGACAAAGACTTTTTGGCTACACGTTAGAGGATTTAAAAACAATCATAAACCCGATGGGAGCTCAAGGCGCAGAAGCATTAAGTTCCATGGGAAATGACACTCCGTTAGCAGTTTTATCAGATCAACCACAGCTTTTATACAACTATTTCAAGCAGTTGTTTGCTCAGGTTACCAATCCACCATTGGATGGTATCCGTGAAGAAATTATTACTGATATTAGTTTAGCGATTGGTGGAGATTATAATATTTTTGACATTGTTCCAAAGCATTGTAAAAAATTAAAAATTCAAAATCCAGTAATTTCAAACGAAGATTTAGACAAAATAAGAAACATTGATCATGCTGATTTCAAATCAGTCACTATTTCTACATTATATGATATAGAAAAAGGAGTAAACGGATTAGAACGTGCTTTAGAAAGAGCCGTACAAGCGACTTTCAAAGCAGTTACTGAAGGTTGCAATATTGTAATTATTTCTGACAGAGGTGTAAGTGAAAAAATGGCTCCAATACCAATGTTACTGGCGTGTTCTTACATTCATCATTCGCTTAACATTCTAAAAGTTCGCTCTAAATTTGGAATCATAATTGAATCCGCAGAACCTCGCGAACCACATCATTTTGCCTTATTATTTGGTTACGGAGCCAGCGCAATCAATCCTTACATGGTGAATGAAATAATTCATAACCAAGTAAACGAAGGTTTTATCACTGGTGTAAAAGCGGATTATGCCATCAAAAATTACAACAAAGCTATTGCAAAAGGGATTCTGAAAATCATGAATAAAATTGGCATCTCGACGTTACATTCGTACAGAGCTGCACAAATTTTTGAAATTTTAGGATTAAATAAAACATTCACTTCTAAATATTTCCCTTACACTCCTTCCCGAATTGAAGGAATTGGTCTGATGGAAGTCGAAAAAGAAATCAAGAAACGATACCAAAAAGCATTTCCAAATTCAAAAGTCAGTAGTTTACTGCCTTTAGAAATTGGGGGAATTTACCGATGGAGAAGAAATGGGGAAAAACACATGTTTAACCCAACAACGATTTCTAAATTACAACAAGCAGTCCGTCTAAATAGCCCTGAAAGTTATAAGGAATACTCCAAAATGGTCAATAATCAAAGTGAAAACTTGATGACTATTAGAGGTTTATTTGAATTTAATAACTTAGACCCTATTTCAATTGACGAAGTGGAACCTTGGACTGAGATTGTAAAAAAATTCAAAACTGGAGCCATGTCTTATGGATCTATCAGCCAAGAAGCCCATGAAAATCTAGCGATTGCCATGAACAGAATTGGAGGAAAAAGCAATTCTGGAGAAGGTGGAGAAGATCCAAAACGTTTCCAAAAAGACTTAAATGGAGATTCCAGAAACAGTGCTATCAAACAAGTAGCTTCTGGAAGATTTGGGGTTTCTATCAACTATTTGACAAACGCCAAAGAGATACAAATAAAAATGGCTCAAGGTGCAAAACCTGGAGAAGGTGGACAATTACCAGGTGAAAAAGTAGTGCCTTGGATTGCTGAAGTGAGAAATTCAACACCATATGTTGGATTAATTTCACCGCCGCCACATCACGATATTTATTCTATTGAGGATTTATCACAGTTAATTTTTGATTTAAAAAATGCCAATCGTGAAGCTAGAATTAATGTAAAATTAGTTTCTGAAGTGGGTGTTGGAACAATTGCTGCCGGTGTTGCTAAAGCAAAAGCCGATGTGATTTTAATTTCTGGCTACGACGGAGGAACTGGAGCTGCACCGTTAACTTCACTGCAACACACCGGTATTCCATGGGAACTTGGACTTGCCGAAGCACAACAAACATTAATCTTAAATGATTTAAGAAGCCGCGTAGTTTTGGAATGTGACGGACAATTGAAAACAGGACGTGATGTCGCTATTGCTGCATTACTTGGAGCTGAGGAATTTGGTTTTGCAACGGCTCCTTTAGTAGCATCTGGTTGTATCATGATGAGAGCATGTCACTTAAATACGTGTCCAGTAGGTATTGCAACGCAGGATCCTGAATTGAGAAAAAATTTCAAAGGAACGCCGGAACACATCATCAACTTCATGTATTTTATTGCTGAGGAGTTGAGAGAAATCATGGCACAACTTGGATTTAGAACACTTAAAGAAATGGTGGGACAATCTCAAAAATTGAATGTCAACAAAGCCATCAAACATTATAAAGCAAGTGGATTAGATTTATCTACAATTTTATATAAGCCAGAAAAAGCCAAAGAAGTTCCAAATCACAATACGACTACACAGGACCATGCTTTAGAACATGTACTTGATTTTGAAATTATAAAAGCAGCTATTCCTTCCATTTATAGAAAAGAAAAAACAAGAGTTACTTTTGATATCAAAAACACAGACCGTTCTGTTGGCGCTATATTGAGTAATGAAATTTCAAAAATATATGGTGCGCAAGGTTTACCCGAAGACACCATATTAGTCGATTTTACAGGATCAGCTGGACAAAGTTTTGGTGCTTTTGCAACCAATGGTTTATCATTTAAAATTCATGGAAACTGTAATGATTATCTAGGAAAAGGACTTTCCGGAGGTAAACTGATCATCAAAGTCCCGCCTGCAGCTACTTTCAAACCAGAAGAGAATATCATCATTGGTAACGTTGCACTTTATGGGGCAATCACTGGTGAAGCGTATATAAATGGTATGGCCGGAGAGCGTTTTTGTGTTAGAAATTCTGGAGCAACAGCGGTTGTAGAAGGAATTGGAGATCATGGATGCGAATATATGACTGGAGGAACTGTAGTAGTTTTAGGAAAAACAGGAAGAAATTTTGCAGCTGGAATGAGCGGTGGTATTGCGTATGTTTTTGATCCAAATAAAAAATTCGACGCTACCTTATGCAATATGGAAATGGTTGCCTTTGAAATATTGGAAGATGATGACTTTACTAAACTGAGACGTTTGATAAAAAATCATTCAATGTATACCAACAGCCCTTTAGCAAAAAGAATTTTAGAAGATTGGGAAAACCAACGCGGCCATTTTATCAAAGTAATGCCAACAGATTACAAAAAAGCATTGCAAAGATTGGCCGAAGAAAAACAAATTGAAGAACTACTAGCACTATAGTTATGGGAAAGATAGGAGGATTTAAAGAATATACTAGAACCGACGAAAGTAATGTTGCTGTTCCAGAAAGAGTATCGAATTACAATGAATTCACAATTACATTACCTAAAGATAAAATCAAAGAACAAGGATCGAGATGCATGGATTGTGGAATTCCATTTTGCCACAGCGCTTGTCCATTAGGGAATTTGATACCCGATTTTAATGATATGGTGCATCAGGAGGAATGGGAAAGCGCCTTGGAAATACTACAATCAACCAATAACTTTCCAGAATTCACAGGTCGTTTATGTCCGGCTCCATGTGAAAAATCATGTGTGTTAGGAATTATAAGCGAGCCAGTAGCTATTGAAAATATTGAAAAAAATATTATCGAAAGAGGTTTTGCAGAAGGTTGGATAAAACCACAACCACCAGAAGTTAGAACAGGAAAAACAGTGGCTGTAATAGGCTCTGGTCCTGCTGGTTTAGCAGCTGCACAACAATTAAATCGTGCTGGACATACTGTTACTGTTTTTGAAAGAGACAATGCCATTGGTGGATTATTGCGTTACGGAATTCCAAATTTCAAATTAGAAAAAGGGATTATAGACAGACGCGTTGCTGTTTTAGAAGCTGAAGGAATTACTTTTAATACGAATGTCAATGTTGGCGTAAACTATAGTATTGAAGAATTGAACACTTTTGATTCTATAGTATTATGTGGTGGCGCAACAGAACGAAGAAGTTTACCTACTAAAGGAATAGAAAGTAAGGGAGTTGTTCAAGCAATGACTTTCTTGACTCAACAAACAAAATCTTTATATGGAGAGGTCGTTGCTGATCAAATAATGGCGACCGGTAAAGATGTGATCGTTATTGGTGGTGGAGATACTGGTTCTGATTGTGTGGGAACTTCAAACAGACACGGAGCTAAATCGGTTACTAATTTTGAGATTTTACCAAAACCACCCGTTGGAAGAAGTGAAACTACTCCTTGGCCATTTTGGCCATTGCAATTAAAAACATCCTCTTCACATGAAGAAGGTTGTAATAGAAACTGGTTGATCAACACCAAAGAATTCATTTCTAATGAAAGCGGCCAACTTGTAGGTTTAAAAACCGTTGAAGTGGCTTGGAAAATGACACCTGGACAAAGACCTGAATTGATAGAAAAAGAAGGTTCAGAAAAAATATGGCCTTGTGATTTAGCTTTATTGGCACTTGGATTTACAGGTCCTGAAAAAACATTAAGTGATCAATTAGGTTTAGAAATTGATATGAGAAGCAATTATAAAGCGACTAATTATCAAACGAATGTTCCGCATATTTTTACTGCGGGGGACATGCGAAGAGGACAATCATTAATTGTTTGGGCAATATCTGAAGGTCGTGAAGCTGCCAGAGAAGTCGATAAATACTTAATGGGTTATACCAATTTGCCTACGAAAGGAAATGGTGACTTACCTAACTTATAGTTCCTGATACCATTACATAACCGTTGATAGAAAAATTTTGTCAAGGCTTATTTTTTATAAAATTCCAAATAAATGTTTAATATATAACTTTTTGTTAGAATTTGTTAGAATTCGTTCATTAACTTGTGGGACTAAATAAAGAGTAATAAATTTGCCCAAAATTAATAATCATGCAATCAAAAGACTTAGTACAATTAGCAGAACAATTTGGCAGTCCATTATATGTTTATGATGCCGAAAAAATACAATCTCAATACAATAGATTAACTAAAGCTTTTTCAAAGGTAGAAAAGTTACGCATCAATTATGCAATGAAGGCTTTGTCGAATGTTGCTATACTTCAGTTATTGAAAGAAATGGGTTCAGGATTAGATACGGTTTCCATTCAAGAAGTACTATTAGGACTTCATGCCGGGTTTGAACCAGAAAAAATATTTTATACTCCAAATGGTGTTTCTCTTGAAGAAATTGAAGAAGTTTCAGCAATGGGAGTTCAAATTAATATTGATAATTTATCCATATTAGAGCAATTTGGAACAAAACATCCAAATGTTCCTGTATGCATCCGAATAAATCCGCACGTAATGGCTGGTGGAAATGCAAATATATCTGTTGGTCATATCGATAGTAAATTTGGTATTTCGGTACACCAATTGCCTCATTTAGTTCGTATTGTTGAAAATACAAAAATGAACATTGTGGGTATTCACATGCACACAGGTTCTGATATTTTGGATATCGAAGTGTTTTTGTATGCAGCAGAAATATTATTTGATGCCGCCAGAAACTTCAAAAACCTTGAATTCCTAGACTTCGGAAGTGGATTTAAAGTGCCTTATAAAAAAGACGATATCGAAACTGACATTGAAGAATTAGGTAAAAAACTATCAAAAAGATTCAATGCTTTTTGTACCGAATATGGAAAAGAATTAACCTTGATATTTGAACCTGGGAAATTTTTAGTAAGTGAAGCAGGTTTCTTTTTGGCTAAAGTAAATGTCGTTAAACAAACAACTTCAACAGTTTTTGCGGGAATAGACAGTGGTTTTAATCATTTGATTAGACCAATGTTTTATGGTTCACAACATCATATCGAAAATATTTCTCATCCAAAAGGGAAAGAACGCTTTTACTCCGTAGTAGGATACATTTGCGAAACTGATACTTTTGCTAATAACAGAAAAATTGCAGAAATAAAAGAAGGAGACATATTATCTTTTAGAAATGCAGGGGCGTATTGTTTCTCCATGGCTTCAAACTACAACTCGAGATACAAGCCCGCCGAAGTTTTATGGATGAACGGGGAAGGGCATTTAATCAGAGCACATGAAACCTTTGAAGATATTCTTAAAAATCAAATTCCGCTACCAGTTGCTGTAACAACAGAATAAACTAAATAATCCCATTTGCGACCGTAAATGGGATTATTTATTAGATACCACAACCAATCTCTTTATAATATTTTTTTTTCCAAAAAATAATCAATCCTTAACATATTCAGTGAAAGAGTTTCTTTACTTTTGAAATTCTTACAAAAAAACTCAAACGAATGAATAGACGGAAATTTTTCAAGAACGGTTCTTTATTTGCTATTGGTGCTTCACTCTTAAATCCCTTTGAAGGTAATGCGAACGAGTTAGATTTTGACACTTTAAAAAAAAATAAAAAAGCAAAAAATATAATTGTAATCGTTAGTGACGGAATGAGCATTGGTACACTAAATATGGCTGACATCTATTTGAATAGAAAAACAGGTATAGGGAGTAATTGGATCCAATTGTATAAAGACAACAAAGTGACACGAGCATTGATGGACATGGCATCAGCATCATCAATTGTTACAGATTCCGCTGCAGCAAGTTCTTCTTGGGGAAGTGGGTTTCGTGTCAAAAATGGCTCTTTAAATGTTGGTGTAAACGGAGAGGAATACATTCCAATATGGCAAAAATTCAAAAAAGCAGGAAAAATGGCAGGATGTGTTACGACTGTTCCTATCACACACGCCACACCTGCGGGTTTTTGTATTGCTTCAAAAAGTAGAAACAGTCAGGAAAGTATTGCTGAAATGTATCTTGACTTGAAGTTTGATATCATGATGGGTGGCGGAAGTAACTATTTCTCCTCTGAAAGCCGTAAAGACAAACGTGATATGTACCAAGAATTTTCAAAAAATGGATTTTCTGTTGTAAAAAATAAAAGTGAAATGTTGGCCTGTGATAACAGTAAACCAATACTTGGTGTGTTTCATAATGATGGTCTACCCTATTCTAAAGACAGAGAAAGCAGTAAAGAACTTACTGGAACTATTCCAACTCTAGCTGAAATGACGGAACGTGCCATTGCTAAAATGAAAGATCATCCTAATGGTTTTGTACTGCAAGTTGAAGCAGGAAAAGTAGACTGGGCAGCACATGGAAATGACATAACTGGATTACTTTATGACCAAGTAGCTCACGATGAAGCCATAAAAGTTGCTATTGATTTTGCGGAAAAAGATAAAAACACGTTGGTTATTATCACCACAGATCATGGGAATGCAAATCCGGGAATTATCTATGGAAAAGATGCCAATGAAAATTTTGATTCGATCCAAAATTACACACAAACTAACGATTGGATTTTAAACGGAATTGGTCCAGAAACATCTGTATCACAAGTAATTGAAAGAATTGAATATGCCAATAAAACTATTTTAAAAGAAGATGAGGCAAAAGAAATTTTGAATTTTTATTCGAATATAAAATTAGAGGAAGGGCTCTATAATCCAAAACATTTACCTTTCAAAGTACTGGCTGAAATTCAAAAGAAACACAATTCAGTAGGTTGGATCAGTATGGATCACTCTGCAGATTATAGTGAGTTAGCCATGTACGGACCCGGAAGTGATTTACTAAAACCTTTCATAAAAAACACCGACTTACATTATTTAATGCTAGAGGCTGCTGAAGTAGAAAATAAATTTTAGAAACAACCATAAAATTAAAAAACTCCAATCTTATTAAAAAGAGAGGAGTTTTTTTTCATCTAAAAAGATTTTAAATCTTTTATTTTTTTTCCAAAAGCGTTTCCAAAACTTCAGATTCTGTTCCATTAGGAAATGGAATTTTCAACATTTGAGAAAGCGTCGGTGCTATTTGAGTAATGTATTTTTTAGTATGCAATTCTCCTTTTGGAACTTGCCATCCATAAAAAAGTAGCGGAACGTGTGTATCATAGCTATTAGGTGAACCATGTGTAGTTCCTGTCGCTTGATATTCCATATAACCCGTTTTATCAAGGATTACAATATCTCCATTTTGTTTAGGATCATAACCCTTTGCAATAAAACTTAAAAAATAATCGTCGCCAGAAGATGCTAAAATTTCCTCTTCAGTATAGACTCTTTTAACTTGTTCTTGTGTCATCAAAAAGTCCTTAAAACTTTGTTTTACTTTAGTTAATTCTAAACCTCTTTGTTTAATAGTTTCTTTGTTGAAGAAAATATTAAAGTTAGAATAATCTAATATCAAATCTGAACCAAAGGTTTCATTAGAATGTTTTTTTAATGCCGCAACAATGTCTTTCGATGGAATATTTTTTACATTGTATTTATTATCTTTTAGATAATTTGGATTTTCAGCACCAGCGTGATCAGCAGTTAGAAAAAGCAAGTAATTATCCTTACCAACGGTCTTGTCTAAATAGTTTAAAAACTGAGCTATCGTTTGATCTAAACGCAAATAAGTATCCTGTAACTCCATAGAACGAGGTCCAAAAGTATGTCCTACATAATCAGTAGAAGAAAAACTTACGGTAAGAAAATCAGTAATATCATCTTTACCTAATTCTTCTTTTTCTATAGCTTTCATAGCTAATTCTGCCAAGATATCATTCCCAAAAGGTGTAGTTCTTAAAACATCGGCTCCTTTTTCTTTATATATTTTACTTAAATCATATGGAAAAACAGGCGCGTTAGCTTTATCTAATTTTCCTTCATACGGATTATCATCAGGAAGACTTTCGTTGTAAGTGGCTATCGGCATCAATAAATCCCAACCTTTATTAATATAATTTAGGTATCGTTTTTCTTGGTTAAATTCGGTTACCCAATTAGGTAATGTAGGACCATAAAAAGTGCTTGAGATAAAAGCTCCAGTTTTACTGTACCAAAATGCCCAATTAGCAAAATGACCAGCCGGTAAAATTGCTCCACGATCTTTAATACTCATCCCAATTACTTTCCCTTTAAAATTTGTCGCCATTCGCAACTCATCTGTAATGGTGGTACTTAGCAAGTTTTTCGGGGACATTGCTCCCTCTTTTTCTGTACCATCACCGACTGTTTTTACAGAAGCATCATCGGTACAATACATATCTTTTCCTGTTGCTTTATTAAACCAATCATTTCCTACTATTCCATGAGTTGATGGAGTCGTTCCAGTATAAATACTTGCATGGCCGGGAGCTGTATAAGTTGGTACAAAATTATAATGCATATTATGAAAAGTATATCCATTATTCATTAATCTTTTAAAGCCATTCGCAGAAAAATCATCTGAAAAACGATATAAATACTCCATTTTCATTTGGTCTACCACTATACCTACCACTAATTTTGGGCGTTGCTGAGCTTGAGAGTTTAAAGACATAAAAAATGTCAAAAACAAAATAATTCTTTTCATATTATATTTATATATTTAAAACAAAAATACAACTTAAAGTTTAATCAAACTCCGAACAAAGACCTAAGGATAATAATTTAATCCATTCTTAACTTAATTAAAAAATATTTACGCAATAGTTAATTAAAATTTGCAAGAATATATTTTCTTTCATTTACAAATGAATGACTAAATTTGAATAGGTTTCTAAATAAAGTAATCATGGAAATGTATGACAATACCAATACTTCTCAAAAATCATTCGATGAAAATTATTTATCAGAAGAATTATTACAGGCACAATGGGCTGAATTCATAAAACTAAAAAAAGTAATTGCAGAAATATACCTTAAAAAAGGAAGTCCGATAACCATATTAGATATAGGAATTGGTAATGCTCGAATAGTAAAACATTTAAGTGCAATTCCCGAAATGTGGGACATGATTGAATCATATGATGGTACTGACAATGCCGAAATATGTGTTAATTTATCCCGTAACACAGTAAATAAATTAAAAATTGAAAATAAAGTGACAGTTTATTTTTTAGATGCTGTAAAATTAAATCAATTACTAAAGCAGTATGATTTAATTATTACAACTTGGTTTACTGCAGGAAATTTTTATCCTGAAAACTTCCCTTTTGAAAATTATAATTCATTGACAGAAAAAATCGATTTATCAAAAAATGAAAAATTTGATACTATTTTCACCTTTGCCTATGAAATGTTACATGCTAATGGAGAAATTTTAATTGGAGCTTGCTATATTGACAATGAGAATACAAGAAAAAAACAAGAACTCTCTTATAAAAGAATGGGAATGACTGTAATAACTGATGCTAAAGATAGCTTTACGGCTACAAAAGAAAGATTTTGGTCGCAAAGATTTACAAAAGAAAAAATATACAGCTATTTTGAATTTGTGAAACAGGACAAAATATCATTTACACCACTTGATCCTTATAATTATGCGATGCAAATAAGAATTAAAAAGTAAAAGGATTAATTATTAATTAATAGCTCTAAACAAGTCTCACCACTATAAAACAAAAAATCCC